>CAVZOU010000016.1:0-310604 GCA_963776975.1 uncultured Actinomycetota bacterium
CCGACCGTCGCGGTGAAGTCGCGCGTCACGCCGCCCTCGGTGCCGGGGCGACTGGTTGGCAGCCGGATGTTGGCGAACTGTCCGCGGATCATCACCTCGTGGTTGCCGCGGCGCAAGCCGTAGGAGTTGAAGTCGCGCTGGCCGACGCCGTGCTCCTCGAGGTACTTGCCGGCCGGGCTGTCCTTCTTGATGGCGCCGGCCGGGCTGATGTGGTCGGTGGTCACCGAGTCACCCAGCTTGAGCAGCACCCGGGCGCCCTCGATGTCGGCGACCTCCTCGGGCTCGTCGGGCATGCCGTCGAAGTAGGGAGGCTTCCGGACGTACGTCGAGTCCTCGTCCCAGGCGAAGGTGTCGCCCTCGGGCGTCTCGAGCGAGCGCCAGCGGTCGTCGCCGGCGAAGACGTCCTCGTAGGACGACCCGAACATGTCGGAGGTGATCGCCTGCGCGATCGTGTCCTCGATCTCCTGCAGCGAGGGCCAGAGGTCCTTGAGGTAGACGTCGTTGCCGTCGGTGTCCTGGCCCAGCGGGTCGTCGAACAGGTTGACGTCCATCGAGCCGGCCAGCGCGTAGGCGACCACCAGCGGCGGCGAGGCCAGGTAGTTCATCTTCACGTCGGGGTTGATCCGGCCCTCGAAGTTGCGGTTGCCGGACAGCACGCTGACAACGGCGAGGTCGGCGTCGTTGACGGCCTGGCTGACCTCGGGGATCAGCGGGCCGGAGTTGCCGATGCAGGTGGTGCAGCCGTAGCCGACGAGGTTGAAGCCCAGCTTGTCGAGGTACGGCGTGAGGCCGGAGCGCTCGTAGTAGTCGCTGACGACCTTCGAGCCCGGCGCCAGCGAGGTCTTCACCCACGGCTTGCGGGTGAGGCCCTTGTCGACGGCGTTCTTGGCCAGCAGCGCCGCGCCGATCATCACGCTCGGGTTGGAGGTGTTGGTGCAGGAGGTGATCGCGGCGATGGTGACGGCGCCGTGGTCGATCTCCATCTCCTGGCCGTCGATCGAGATGGTCACCGGGTTGCTGGGTCGGCCGCCGTCCTTCGGCGCGGCCGACGGCTTGTGGGGCGCCCCGTTGCCGTCGGCGTGCGAGGGCGAGTCGGAGGCCGGGAACGACTCGGCGACCGCCTCGTCGTAGCCCTGCTCGTCCTGCTCGTCGCGGTCCTCGGACACGTAGTCGGCGAGCGCCCCGCGGAACGCGTCCTTGGCGTCGGTGACCGACACCCGGTCCTGCGGCCGCTTCGGGCCGGCGAGGCTGGGGACGACGGTGGCGAGGTCGAGCTCGAGCCTCTCGGAGTAGCGCGGCTCGGCGGAGGGGTCGTGCCAGAGGCCCTGCTCCTTGGCGTAGGTCTCGACCAGGTCGAGCTGCTCCTGGGGGCGGCCGGTGAGCTCGAGGTACTTGATCGTCTCCTCGTCGATCGGGAAGACCGCGATGGTGGAGCCGAACTCGGGGCTCATGTTGCCGATCGTGGCGCGGTTGGCCAGCGGCAGGGCGGAGACGCCGGGTCCGTAGAACTCGACGAACTTCCCGACCACGCCGTGCTGGCGCAGCATCTCGGTGATGGTGAGGACCAGGTCGGTGGCGGTCGAGCCCTCGGGCAGGTCGCCGGAGAGCTTGAAGCCGACGACGCGCGGGATCAGCATCGACACCGGCTGGCCGAGCATCGCGGCCTCGGCCTCGATGCCGCCGACGCCCCAGCCCACCACGCCGATGCCGTTGACCATCGTGGTGTGGGAGTCGGTGCCGACGCAGGTGTCGGGGTAGGCCAGCAGCTCGCCGTCGACCTCGCGGGTGAAGACGGTGCGGGCGAGGTGCTCGATGTTGACCTGGTGGACGATGCCGGTGCCGGGCGGGACGACCTTGAAGTCATCGAAGGCGCCCTGGCCCCAGCGGAGGAACTGGTAGCGCTCCTTGTTGCGCTCGTACTCGATCTCGACGTTGCGCTCGAAGGCGTCGGCGCTGCCGAAGACGTCGGCGATCACGGAGTGGTCGATGACCATCTCGGCCGGCGCCAGCGGGTTGATCCGCGAGGCGTCGCCGCCGAGCTCCTGCATCGCCTCGCGCATCGTGGCGAGGTCGACGACGCACGGCACGCCGGTGAAGTCCTGCATGATCACGCGGGCCGGCGTGAACTGGATCTCCTTGTCGGGCTCGGCGTCGGCGTCCCAGCCGGCGAGCGCCAGGATGTCGTCGGACGTGATGTCGGAGCCGTCCTCGGTGCGGAGCAGGTTCTCCAGCAGCACCTTGAGGCTGAACGGCAGGCTCTCGACCGCCCCGTCGGGGAGTCCGTCCCCGGTCACGGCATCGAGCCGGAAGATCTGGTACTCCCGGTCACCCACGCCGAGCGTGGTCTTGGCTCCGAAGCTGTCCTGGCTGGCCATCGTCGTCTCCTCGTTGTGCCCTCGCGTGGGGGATCTCGCGTCCCCGCCCATCTTGCCGCCGGGGGCCACGACCGTGGAAGTGAGGCCAGCCTTACCGGACGGCGGATTTGTCTTGACGTCAAGATATCTCACGAGTCGACGTGGGACAAACCCGAAACGCGGTGGCCGCCCGCCCCGGGCTGCGCCTAGCCTCCGCGGGTGGCCCTCCCCGACCTCGCCCTCGTCACGCCCACGCGCGAGCTGCTGGCCCAGGCGCTCGAGTGGCGCCACCACCCCGACGTCACCCGCTGGCTGATGCGCACGACGGTCGACCCCGAGCGCTGGACGCAGGCGTGGCTCGACTCCGTCGACGACCCGCTCGACGCGGGGTTCGTGGCGGTCCTCGACGGCCGCGCGGTGGCCACCGGCACCCTCGAGGTGCGCGACGGCAGCGGGCAGGACGGGTGCGAGGCGGCGTACGAGCGGTCCGAGGGGCTGCTGGGCTACCTGGTCGACCCGGCGTACGCGGGGCGCGGGATCGCGACCGCCGTCGCCCGCGCGCTGCTCGACACCGCGTTCGGCGAGCTCGGCCTGCGCCGGGTCACGGCCGGCTGCTTCGCCGACAACGTGGCATCGTGGCGGGTGATGGAGAAGCTGGGGATGCGTCGCGAGCAGCACGGCGTCGCCGACTCCTTCCACGCCGAGCTGGGCTGGGTCGACGGGTTCACCTACGGGATCCTCGCGGAGGAGTGGCGCGGGTGACCGCGTCGGACACCGGCCTGCTGGTGCTGCACGCCGTCCGGCTGCTCGGCTTCTCCCCCACGACCGCGGTGGCCGCGCGCTACGGACTGGCCGAGGACACGGTCGAGGAGCTGCTCGAGGACCACCGCGCGGCCGGGCTCGTCACGTGGTCGTCGTTCGCCGACTCCGAGGGGTGGTCGCTGACCGAGCGCGGCCGGGTCGAGGGCGAGCGCCGGCTGGCCGCCGAGCTCGACGGCCATCCAGAGGGCGGCCGCCGCCACGTCGTCCACCGGACCTACCTGGAGTTCCTCGACCTCAACGGCCGGGCGTTGCAGGCCGTCACCGACTGGCAGACCCGGCCGGTCCCGGGCGCGCCGTTCGCCGCCAACGACCACCAGGACCTGCGCTGGGACAACCGCGTGCTGCACCGGCTCACGGAGGTGGGCGGCGCGCTGGTGCCGCTGGCCGGAGCGCTGGCCGGATGCCTCGACCGGCTCGCCGGCTACTCCGAGCGCTACGAGGCCGCGCTCGCCCGGGCGCGCGCCGGGGAGCGCGAGTGGGTCGACGGGCTCGGCCGGGACTCCTGCCACACGGTCTGGTTCCAGCTCCACGAGGACCTGCTCGCGACCCTCGGCATCCGACGTGGGCACGAGCCGGGCTGAGGACCCTTGCCCCGCGGCGTACGACGGGTGGAGGGTCCTCCCATGACGATCGACACCCGGATGAACGGCGTGATCCACGCCGCGCTGAAGCGTGACCTGGAGCGGATCGCGCTGCTGGTCGCACGGCCGGACGACCTGTCCCCCGCGCGGCTGCAGGCCATCGGGGGCCACGCGGTGTGGCTGATGGAGCTGCTGCACCGCCACCACACCACCGAGGACGAGCGGCTGTTCCCGGTGATGCGGGCCAACCAGCCCGACATCGGGCCGCTGATCGACTCGATGCTCGCCGAGCACGCGGCGATCGCGTCGGCGGTGACCGCGCTCGAGGACGCCGGACGTCGCGCGGAGGCCGGGGAGCCGGGCGCCGCCGACGAGCTCGGGCGCGCCGTGGCCGGGCTGCGACGGGTCCTCGACCCGCACCTCGAGCACGAGGAGCGCTCGCTGAGCCCGCTGGTCGCCGGGAGCGTCACCGAGGAGGAGTGGGCGGTGTTCGAGAAGGGCAACACCGAGGGCGTGAAGACGCCGGACCTCGCCTTCCAGGGCCACTGGATGCTCGACAACCTCGACCCGGCCGGCGTCGAGGTCGTCAAGCACCAGGTCCCGGCGATCCCGCGCTTCGTGATGGTGCGGTTCCTCGGCGGCGCCTACCGCAAGCGGTTCGACGCCTGCTGGGGCGGCACGCCCGCGGCCGGCGTACGCGCGGTACGACTGGTGCAGGACTGAGGTCCCGGCGTGACGGTCACGCTGCGGGAGATCACCGGGGACAACAGGGACGCCGTCCTCGCGCTGCGCACCACCCCCGACCAGGAGCGCTTCGTGAGCACCGTGGCGTACTCGCTGGCCGAGGCCGAGGAGCACCCTGAGGGGAACCCGTGGTTCCGCGCCGTCTACGCCGACGAGCAGCCCGTCGGCTTCGTCATGCTGAGCTGGGACGTCGAGCCGCAGCCGCCCGACATCAACGGCCCGTGGTTCCTGTGGAAGCTGCTGATCGACCACCGGCACCAGGGCCGGGGCCACGGCCGGGAGGTCGTCCGCCAGGTCGTCGAGCTGGTGCGCATCGAGGGCGGCACCGAGCTGCTCACCAGCCACGTGCCGGGCGAGGGCGGCCCGGCCGGCTTCTACGCCCGGCTCGGGTTCGTCCCGCGGGGGGACCTCGACCCGGAGGGCGAGGTCATCCTGCTCCGGCCCGTCCGGGAGTGAGGGCGCGCCCCGTTCGGTCACCCTCGGAGCCGAGAGCCGGCCTGTGCCGCGTTCGGGCGTGCAGGTGCGTGACGCCGGCCACCTGCGGAGCTCCCGAATGTTCCTCAGGCGCGGGCGAGCGTGGCGTGCACCTCGGCCCGCCACGCCAGCCCGCCGTCGCGGACCGTCATCTCCTCGAGCAGCCGATCGACCCGGTCGCGGGCGGCAGGCAGCAGGTCACGTGCCACCAGCTTCTCGAGGACGTACCGGTAACCCTGGGACCAGGTCCACTCGAACCAGTGGTCGACGTCCCGCACCCGGACCTCGTGCACGAGCGTCTGCGTGGTCGCGTCCGCCCAGCCCTGGGCGGCGAGGTGTTCGTGCATCCTCGCTACGGACACGAATGGACCCTGGCCGGGCGTCCGGCTCGACGGCCGCTCATCCTCCGGCAGGTCGGCGGCGAGGGCGCCGAACACCGGCCCCCAGCGGGCGTCCGGCTCGCCGAACCACGTGAAGCCGAGCCGTCCGTCCCTCGCGAGCAGGTCCCGATAGCGGGCGAGTGCGGTGTCCAGCGACGGCAGGAAGAACAGCACCAGCCCGGCCTGGACGATGTCGAACGTTCCATCGGGCGGCTGCTCGGCGTCGCCGACCTCGGCGGTGAGCCAGGGCAGGGCGCCAGCCGCCCGTCCTACTTCCTCGACCATGGAGGGAGCGAGGTCGGTCGCCAGCACGAAACCGGTCGGCCCGACGGCATCAGCGGCCGGGATCGCACTGGCCCCGCGGCCGCATCCGACGTCCAGCACCCGCTCGCCCGGTCGGGGGTCGGTCCGGCTGACGAGGAACCGACCCATTGGCTGGAAGAAGTCCACGCCGACCTGGTCGTAGGTCGCCGCCGCGCGGTCGAAGACTCCAGCAACGCCCGCCTTCATCTCCTCCGGTGAGGGGGTGCTCATGGGCCCATGCTGGCAGCGGCGGCAGCCCGCGTCACCCGGACCCGGACGACTGCTGCCACCGCGAAGCCCACGACCGGTGCCTGCCCGGCTCGGCGGTCTCACACTGGCCGTCCCAGCGCGACCGCCACGGTTGCCGGTGTCGGCGGCGTGCCGTACAATCGAACACAGGTTCGAACCAATACTCGACGCTGACGGGTTCGGCCGGGATCACCAGATCCGCCTCCTCACAGGCGCGCTGCGTCGGACACCGTGGGACCGCTCCGGCGGACAGGTGTCCTGCTCCCATCCACTGGGCCGCGCGAGAGGAGTGACGATGCGGACCGACGACGAACGCGGCGGTTGGCGGCCACCCGGCTGCCAGGCCGGCCCTTCCCCCGCAGTCACGACCGCGCTGGCGGCGCTCGACCAGGCCCTGGCCGCCCTGGCGGCGCTCCCGCTCACCACGCTGCCCGACGGTGACGTCGTGCGGCTGCTCGACGGCCTCACGGCAGCTCCCGGCCGGGTGACGTCGACGCTCGGCACGGTGGCGGTCGAGGCCGACCGGCGCCGGCTCGGCGACCCCGCAGGCGCACGCAACACCGTGACCTGGTGGGCCCACCGCAGCCGGTTGACCCGCGGCGAGGCGGGCCGGGTGCTGGCGCTGGCGCGCGACCTCGAGGACGACCTCCACCAGCCGGTGGCCGACGCGCTGCGCGACGGCCGGCTGCTCACCGACCAGGCCGGGGTCATCGTGCACGCGGTCGAGCAGCTCCCGGCCGACCTCGGCCGCGACGTACGCATCCGTGCCCGCGACCACCTCCTGGCGGCCGCCGACCACCACGACGCCCGGCGGCTCCGGCTGCTCGGGCGACGGATCCTCGACGTCGTCGCCCCCGCGGTCGCCGAGTCACACGAGCAGCGGTTGCTCGAGGCCGAGGAGCGGCGGGCCGCTGCACGGGCGCGCTTCACGATGGTCGACGACGGTCACGGGCAGTGCCACGGCCGGTTCACCCTGCCCAGCCTGCACGGCCATCTCCTCCGCGAACACCTCCACGCCCTGGCCTCTCCCGGCCGTCGCCCGACCGAGGGCCTTCCCCCGCCGGGCCGACCGGTCATCACACCCCAGCGACTGGGCGAGGCGCTCATGGACTACGTCGAGCGCTACCCGACCGGCCGGCTCCCCCGCCACGGCGGCAACGCCACCACGCTGACCGTGACCCTCGACCTGGATGCCCTCGTGTCCGGGGCCGGAGCCGCCACCCTGACCACCGGTCACCGCATCTCCGCCGGCGAGGCGCGACGTCTGGCCTGCGGGGCAGGCCTGCTGCCCGCGGTGCTGGGCGGCCGCTCCGAGGTGCTCGACCTCGGACGCTCCCGCCGGTTCTTCACCGCACCCCAGCGCCGAGCCCTGGAGGTGCGCGACGGTGGCTGCACCGCCGAGGGGTGCGGGCTCCCGCCCAGCGTCTGCCACGCCCACCACGACGACCCCTGGAGGCGGGGTGGCGCCACCGACCTCGCACTCGGCCGGCTGCTCTGCCCGCGCCACCACCGGCTCGCCCACGACCGGGGCTACGAGATGCGCCGGCTCGACGGCCGCCGCGTCGCCTTCCACCGGCGGACGTGAGGGGCCACGGCTGGCTCGTCCGGCATCGACGTCCGGCCCCGATCTCCGACGGTGGGCATCCAAGCGCGGTGGATCCCAGCCAGCAGGTGACTGCGATGCGCCACGCTGTCCACGGCCGGAGTCGGTCAGCCGACGAGCTTGAGGCCCACCACGCAGCCGACGATGCCGGTGAGCAGCAGCACCTTCACCAGCGACACCGGCTCGGCGCCGGTCGCCATCCCGAACGCCACCGTGAGCGCGGCACCGATGCCGACCCAGACGGCGTACGCCGTGCCGGTCGGGAGGGTCCGCATGGCGAAGGCGAGCCCGGCCATGCTGAGCACCAGGGCACCGCCGAAGGTGAGCGACGGCACCAGCCGGGTGAAGCCCTCCGAGCGGCCGAGGGCGACCGCCCACACCGCCTCGAGCACCCCGGACAGGACGAGCACGAGCCACGACATCGAGATCACTCCCAGGTGCCGTCTTGTCGCGTTCCGGGTACGGCACCCCTCGTCCGGGAGCCCCGGTGGGGGCCCTGCCCTCAGGGTCGCAACTCCCGACCCCGGGGGCAACTCGGCGTCAGCCGCGGAGGCGGGCCACCGCGTCGTGGTGGACCTGGACGTCCGACCAGAACCGGTCGCCCGGCCGGCCGTGCGGCCAGTAGACGACCACCTCGTCGAACCCCGCAGCCTCGGCCCGCCCCACCGCATCTGCGAAGGCATCGGCCGAGAGCAAGGGCCGCACCGTCCCGTAGCCCAGCAGGACGGAGCGCCGCAGGCTCCGCGGATCACGTCCCAGGCGTTCGCAGGCTGCGTCCACCTCGGCGGCCTGGTCGGTCAGCCCGACCCAGAACTGTTCCTCCTCGGCCGCGAGCAGACCGGCTCCCCCGAAGGTCGACCAGCCATCGCCGTGGCGTGCCACCAGGGCGAAGGCGCGCGGTCCGTGGGCCGCCAGCAGGAGGAACGGTGGTGGCTCACCCCGCGGTCGCGACAGGGTCTCGACGCCGTCGAAGCCGAGCCGGGACCCGGTCCAGGCCGCGTCCCCGGCCCACACCCGCTCCAGCCCGGCCACCATGTCAGCGAATCGAAGAGTCATGTCCGACCGCGTCGGGTGTTCGGCCCGGTCGGCTGCGGCGCACAGGGGCGTCCCCGCACCCAGCCCGAGCACGAGCCGCCGGCCGCACACGTCCTGCGCGGTGGCCGCCGCCCGGGCGAGCGTCACCGGGGTGCGGAAGGCCGAGGACGCGACCAGCGTGCCGAGCTCCACCCGGTCGGTGACCGAGCCGGCCGCAGCGAGGAGTGGCCACGGGTCGGCGAGCCACTCCCCTGCGACGGACGGGTGGGTGAGGTGGTCCGCGACGTACGCGACGTCGTAGCCGCAGGCCTCGACCGCCCGGAAGTCGGCGGCCAGGTCGGTCCACGGCCGGGTCTGGAGCAGCAACGCACCGAGCCGCACCGCGGTCAGCCGCTCACCCGGTCGAGCACCTGCAGCAGGTCGTGGGCGGCGAGCTCGACGTCCTTGTGGCGCCACTCGGAGGCGCGGTAGACGCACGCGATCAGGCCGGTCCGGTGGACCCGGCGGAAGTCGCCGTAGACGAACGCGTGCCGCGCCTTGGTCTCGTCGTTGGCGCCCTCGGTCAGCCCGAGGTGCCAGGCGCCGTAGTCGGCCCAGGAGTGGCGCTCGAGGTAGGCGTTCTGCGCCTCGGCGTCCGGCTGCACCTCGCCCCAGTCGCTGTCCAGGACGTACTGCCGCGCCTCGATCAGGGCACGGGCGTGCGCCACCGCCGCCGGGTTGACGTCGTAGCTGGCCATGCCACCCATCGTGGCACGCCCGATCGTGCGCGAGGCCGCGTCAGGGCAACCGCGCGAAGGCGCGGACCGGCAGCGTCGCCATCCCGGCCACCCGGACCGGGACGGCGGTGAACGTCGCCCCGGTGGCCGGCACCTTGTCCAGGCCCGTCAGGTGCTCGACGACCGGGATGCCGGCCGCCAGCAGCCGGGTGTGGGCCGGTCGAACCCCACCGCGGGTGTCGTCGATGTTCACGCTGTCGATCCCGACCAGGGCGGCTCCCGCCGACACCAGGTGCTCGGCACCGGCCTCGTCGAGGAACGGGTGCTCCGGGTCGCCGTAGCGATCGGTGCGCCAGTGCCGGTCCCAGCCGGTGCGCAGCAGCACCGCCGCCCCGGCGAGGTCGAGCCCGTCGAAGGCGGCCGGGCCGATCCCGCCGTCGCCGTCGACCACCACGGCCCGGAGGTCGACGCACTGCTCGAGGCGGAGCCCGGTCGAGTCCCAGCCGCCGCGGTGCCGGTGGGCCGGGGTGTCGAGGTAGGTGCCGGTGTTGGCGACCATCGAGAGCCGGCCGATCGTGAACTCGGTCCCCTCGTCGTAGACCGCGTGCGAGTCGTCGTACTCGAGATGGACCCCGACCTCCGGCCCCGGCAGCCCGGGATAGGTCGTCATGCCGTGCTCGATGACGTGGTTGAGGTCGACCAGCTCCATGCCGTCGACGCTAGGCCTCCCGGGCCAGCAGCGCCACACACTCCACGTGGTGCGTCATCGGGAAGACGCACGTGATGTTGAGGGTGAGCGCGACCCGTTGCCGACGACTGCGTTCATCAGAGGAAACGAGTCGCTGACCTGCGAATCTTGCCGCCTCCGACGCTCGTTGCGTCGGGCCCCGCTGCGCTCCTCCGCGATCCACAGCGCGCCCAAAGTGCGCCATGGAAGAAGCCGACTGACGTTCCCGAGCACAGAAGAGCGCACGGGCCACCCAGAACTGCGAGGCCTTGTTGCATCTCGAGCTCTGAGGTGGGGATCGACGGCGTCGAGGCGCTGCCGCTGCGCGAGGTGATGCTGCGAGCCGGATTGCCGATTGATCCCAGCCTGGATGCCATGGCTTTCCTCCAAGCCACCTGCAGGCGCTGTCAGCCGGCGGTGCTGTGGCCAGGCTCGAGGGTCAGCGCCAGCTCGCGAAGCGACGGGTCGAGCGCGGCCGGGACGTCACTGCGGAATTGCCACCCCTCGTCCCACACTCGGGCGACAGCGAGCTCGACTTCGGTGAGCGACAGGGCTGGGTTCTCGCCGCGAACCGAACCGACTGAGGACGCCTTGAACGGGAGGTCGAGGTGTCCGTGGACGTCGGTCAGCACTTCCCGCAGGCGGTCCGCGTCGTCGACGATGACCAGCGAGCTGAACAGCCATGCGTTCTTCACTACCCGCTGGGCAGTCCCGACCAACTTCACGATGGCGCGCGCGTTCACACTATGGGCGCCGGGACAGTACTCCCCCGGCACGGCGCCCAGTTGAGCCTCGACCCCGAGCGCTCGCAGCGCTGTGGCCAAGCGCTCCCCGTACGCCATGAAGCGCCGGTCGAGGTTGTCCGCGGCCTGAGAATCGTGTCGGATGACGTCGGCAACGACCGCGTTCTGGGTGTAGGCGACGACCCGCCCACCTACGGCGCGGACCGCGGTGTCGAACCCGGCTCGCTCCGCTGCTCGCACGGCGGCCCGGAAGCCGGCCAGGCGTGTGTCCCTTCGGCCGAAGACGACTACCGGTGCCATTGGGCTGTAGACGCGTAGCGCTCCGCCATGCCGCCCTTGCGCGGCCAGGCGCAGGAGGGCGTGTGTCGTCGCCAACACTTCGGCTTCCGTTGCGGCGAGGCCGCCCCGGTAGGTCCGCAATTGCGCGCCGCCAGCCGCTTCGCCTTCCATAGGGGTCTCCTAGTGCGGGAGGTCCGCGTCGACCGGCGTGGTCAGCCCGAGGACCTCGAGTAGGGCCTCCGCGGCGTCACCCGGTATCGGAGTGTTGCTGTTCCTCATGGCCTCCACACGGGAGGTCGAGAATCCGAGTCGGCGACTCAACTCCTCCGCACCGCCGCATGCAAGGGCAGCCCGCTCGATGAACACCGCCATGGTCATCGTGGGCCGGGTGGGCGGTCGTTCGCTAGCCATGGGCATGCAACGGCTTGCCCGCCAGCGCCATGGCCGCCTCACCCAGGGCTTCGTTCTGGGTCGGGTGGGCGTGGATGAAGCGTGCAACGTCCTCAGGGAGGGCTTCCCAGTTCACGAGGAGGGACGCTTCGCCTACCTGCTCGCCCACCCGCGCGCCGAGCATGTGCACCCCGACGATGGGCCCGTGCTTCTCGCGGACGACCTTGATGAAGCCGGTCGTGCCGAGGATCTGGCTCTTGCCGTTCCCGGCGAGGTTGTATTCGTAGGTGTCGACGTTGCCGTACGCCTCGCGTGCCTGCGGCTCGGTCAGCCCGACGGAGGCAATTTCGGGGTCGCAGTAGGTGACGCGCGGGATCGCCGCGTCCTCGATCGGGTGTGGGGACAAGCCGGCGATCTCCTCGGCGACGAAGATGCCGTGGGCGAAGCCGCGGTGGGCCAGCTGGAGCCCGGGCACCAGGTCCCCCACGGCGTACACGCCCGGCGCGGAGGCGCGGAGCCGGTCGTCGACGACGACCCAGCCGTGGTCCAGCTCTATTCCGTGATCCTCGAAGCCCAGTCCCGCCGTCGATGGTCCGCGCCCGATCGCGACCAGGACGACGTCGGCTGCCAGGAGCTCCATGCCCTCGAGCGTGACCGTGGCATCGGAGTCGGAGCTCTCGACGTCCTGGACCATGACTCCGGTCCGGAACCCGATGCCGCGCTTGCGGAAGGCTCGCTCGAGCTGCTTGCCGATGGCCGGGTCCTCGAGCGGCACGAGGCTCGGCAGGCCCTCGACGAGGGTGACCTCGGAGCCGAAGGAGCGCCACACGGACGCGAACTCCACGCCGATGACGCTGCCGCCGATGATCACGACTCTTTCGGGCACCTCGGTGAGCTGCAGCGCCTGCTCGCTCGTCATCACCCGGTCGTCGAGCTCGATGCCGGGAAGGGTCCGAGGTCGGGATCCGGTGGCGAGCACGAGGTTCGTGCCCGTGTGGCGCTGGCCGGCCACCTCGACGGTGGTGGGGCCGACCAGGCGACCTTCGCCCTGCACGAGGGTGGTGCCGCTCGACTGCACGAGAGCCTGCAAGCCCTTGTGGAGGCGCCGGACGACGCCGTCCTTGTAGGCGTTGACGGTGTCGAGGTCGACCCCCTCGAACGTGGTGAGAATGCCGTGGGCGGCTCCGGCCCGGGCGGCGTCGGCGAGCTCGGCGGCGTGGAGCAGTGCCTTGGTCGGTATGCATCCCTGGTGAAGGCAGGTGCCGCCCAGGCGGTCCCGCTCGACCAGCGTGACGGTCAGACCGAGCTGCCTGGCACGCAGGGCGGCGGCATACCCACCGCTGCCCCCGCCGAGGATGACGAGGTCGGTCTCGTTGCTCACTGGGTCTCCGAGGTCGAGCTCAGACGAGCAGGGACAGGGGCTGGTGGAGAGCCTCGACCAGAGCGCCCATCCACTGGGCGGCGAGGGCTCCGTCGATGGCGCGGTGGTCGGCCGAGAGCACGACCTCCGCCACCGTCCGGACCACGACCTGGCCGTCCTCCACGACGGCTGTGTGACGGCCGGCTCCGATGGCGAGGATGGCGGACTGGGGCGGGTTGATGATCGCGGAGAACTCGTCGACGCCGTACATGCCGAGGTTGGAGATGGTGATCGATCCTCCTTCGAGGTCGCGCTGCTGCAGCGTCCCGGCGTTGGCCTGCTCGACGTACGCCTTGACCTGCCGCGAGATCGCAGACAGCGAGCTCGTCTCCACGTTGCGGAGCACCGGCGTCACCAGGCCCCGCTCGGAGGCAATGGCGACCGAGATGTCCACATGGTCGAAGCGACGAACTGCCTCGTCGGTCCAGATCACGTTGGCATCGGGCACCTGCTGGTGGGCCGCGGCGATGGCCCGGACGAGGAAGTCGTTGACCGAGACCTTGGTCCCCGTGGACTCGATCAGCTGCCTGCGCAGCTCCAGCAGCGGGTCGAGGGTGACGCTCCGTTTCACGTAGAAGTGCGGGACGTCCTGCTTGCTCTCGGTGAGGCGTCGGGCGATCGCACGGCGGAGCCGGCTGTGCGGGACGTCGGCCCAGGCGCCCTCGGCCGCAGCCGGCGCAGGCTCCGGAACAGGCGCCTCGCTGCGGGCTCCGGACGTGGCGGCACGACGGTCGGCGATCAGACCTTCAGCGTCACGTCGGCGGATACGCCCTCCCGGCCCCGTGCCGACGAGTCCGTCGGCGGTGAGGCCCGCGTCGCGGAGCAGCTTGCGCGCGATCGGGCTGATGAAGACCCGACCACCGGTGTCACCGGCGGACCGGTCCACTGCGGCCGTGTCGACGGCTACGGAGTCGGCGCCTTCCTCGGTGGCCTGGGCGACCTCGACCTGCTCGGCCGCGGAGACGTCGCGCTCGGGCGATGCGTCAGCCGCGGTGTCGTCCCCGTAGCCCAGCCGGGCCAGCGCCGCGTCGAGATCGGTGCCGACGTCCGAGGACGAGCCGACCAGTGCCATCGGCAGTCCCACCTCGATCGTGGTGCCGGGTGCGACCAGGGCCTTGAGGAGGGTGCCGCCCTGCGGGGCCTCCATCTCGACCACAGCCTTCTCGGTCTCGATGACGGCGATGGCATCCCCGGCGGTGAAATCGGTGCCGGGCTGGACCAGCCAGTCGGCGATGACGACCTCGGTCGCTCCAGCGGCGACCTCGGGGACCAGGAGGAGCTCCGGCATGGGTCTGTGTCCTTCGGTGAGGGGGTGGTCAGGCCTGCGCGATGCGCCTGAGGGCGTCGACGACCTCGTCGGTCTTGGCGATGGCGGCGCGCTCGAGCACCTTGCTGATGCTCGGGGACGCCTCGGCGCCGGTGACGCGCTCGACGGGGGCGTCGAGCCAGTCGAAGAGGCGCCGCTGGATCTCATCGGCGAGCCAGCCGCCGTACGACGTGCCGATGGCGCCCTGCTCGACGATCAGGACCTGGTTGGTCTTGCGGACGCTGGCCTCGATCGTCTCCCAGTCCAGCGAGGCGCGGTCGAGCCAGCGCAGGTCGATGAGGTCGGCGGAGACGTCGACCTGGTCAAGCGCCTCGAGGCAGTGGTTGACCATGGTGAGGTAGGAGATGACGGTCAGGTCGTCGCCCGTCGCGGCGTACGGCCGCCTTGCCGACGGGGAGCAGGTAGTCGAGGTCGTCGACGGGACCGGGTCCGGTCGAGGTGTAGAGGTCGACGTGTTCCAGTACGACCACCGGGTCGTCGCAGGTGAGTGCGGTGTTCATCAGGCCGACGTAGTCGAAGGGCGTGGAGGGTGCGACCACGCGGAGACCAGGTGCGGTGGTGAGGATGCCGGCCGGGTCCATCGAGTGCTGGGAGCCGTACCCGGTGCCGGCCGCGAGCTTGCTGCGCAGCACGAACGGCACGGCGGAGTGGCCGCCGAACATGTGGCGGGCCTTGGCGACCTGGTTGAAGAGCTGGTCGGCGGCGACCCACATGAAGTCGGCGTACATGAACTCCACGACGGGCCGGAAGCGGCCGTCGAGGGCCATACCGCCGCCGAGGCCGGCGAAGGCGTTCTCGCTGATGGGGGTGCCGAGGACGCGGTCGGGGAAGAGCTCGAGCGGCTTCTTGGTGGCGCCGTTGGTGCCGCCCTTGAGGCCGTCGACGTCCTCGCCCATGACGACGATGCGCTCGTCGGTCTCCATCCGCCGCGCCATCACGTCGCTCACGACGTCGATGAAGCGGCGCTCGGCGAGCTCGCCGCTGAAGGTGTCCTCGTCCTCGAAGCGGCTGCCCTCGAGCTCGGAGAGGTCGCCGCGGACGCCGACGTCGACGAAGTCGGTGTCGGGCCAGAGCGAGCCGATGATGCGGCGCTCCTGGGCTTGCCGCCGGGCACGGGCTCGAGGAGCTGGTCACCGATCTCCTGCATGGTCGTGTCGATCGCGTCGGTCGATCGCCTCGATGTCTGCCTCGGTCGGCGAGATCGCGCGCGACGACCTGGCGCCGCAGCTGGGCGATCGGGTCGCGGTCTCGCCAGGACGCCTCCTCCTCCTTGTCGCGGTAGCCGAAGGCGGAGCCCGGGAAGGCGCCGTTCTGGTGGAAGAAGCGGTAGAGGTCGGCCTCGATGATCGTGGGGCCCTTGCCGGCGCGCATGTGGTCGACGGCCTCCGTCATCGCCGTGTGGACGGCGAGGGCGTCCATGCCGTCGACGCGCCAGCTGGGGATGCCGAAGCCGGCGCCGCGACGCCGAGAGGCGGGGCTCGCCGGTGGCCTTGGTGACGTGGGTGGAGACGGCGTACTGGTTGTTCTCGATGAAGAAGCACACCGGCAGCTTCCAGGCGGCGGCGAGGTTGAAGGTCTCCAGCACGGAGCCGATGTTGACCGCACCGTCGCCGAAGTAGGTCACCGAGACCGCGTCGCTGCCCGAGTGCAGCATGTTCCACGCGAAGCCGGCGGCCTGGGGCACGCCGCCGCCGACGATGGCGTTGGTGCCCATCGCCCCGGCCTCGCGCCACTGCAGGTGCATCGACCCGCCGCGGCCGCGGCAGTAGCCGTCGGCGAGTCCGCAGATCTCGGCCAGCGTCCTGCGGAGGACCTCGCGGACCTCGGTCGTGATCTCGGGCAGCGCGGCCGGACTTCGGCTCGAGCGACGTGGCCGAAGGCCTTGGCGAGGAACTGGTGGTGGCCGCGGTGCGAGCCGTTGACGAAGTCGTCGGAGCGCAGCGGCAGGACCGAGCCGACCGCGCCGCCCTCCTGGCCGACGCTGGAGTGGGCGGGGCCGTGGATCAGGCCCTGGCCGGCCAGCTCGAGGACGTACTCCTCGAAGGATCGGATCCACTGCGCGCGCCCGAGCAGCTGCAGCAGGACCTCGGGGTCCGCCGAGTCCCAGTCGTTCTGGTCGACGGTCGAGCTCCACCCAGGGGACGCCGCGGCGCGACGCTGATGCCGCATCGTCATCTTCCATGCCGACAATTGATCCATTGAGGATCGGTCTGCGCAACTCAGCACGCTCGGTGCAGCACTGGACCGTACGAGTACGTAATGGATACATTGCAAGGAGTCGAGCGATGCCGCGCCACCCCGTCCTCTCCGGCCTCGCGGGTCGACCACATCGGGATCACGGTCCCGGACCTGGCGGAGGCGCACGACTTCTTCGTCGGCGTCCTGGGCTGCGAGTACATGTACCGGCTCGGCCCCTACCGCGACGACGACGGACCTGGATGCGCGAGCACCTCGACGTCGACGAACGGGCGGTCATGGAGCGGCTGCACTTCTACCGGCTGGGCGGCCAGGCGATCTTCGAGGTCTTCCAGTACGCCGCCGCCGAGCAGACCACCACCCCGCCGCGCAACAGCGACGTCGGCGGGCACCACGTCGCGCTCTACGTCGACGATCTGGACGCGGCCGTCGCGGCGCTGCGCGACGCCGGGCTCCGCGTCCTCGGCGAGCCGACGACGAGCCGCGGGCCGAGCGAGGGCCAGCGCTGGGTCTACTTCCTCAGCCCGTGGGGCATGCAGTTCGAGCTAGTCTCCTACCCCGACGGCAAGGCCTTCGACCGCGACCCGTCGGCTGCCTATCGACTGACCATCACGCCGACCCGATCCCGACGAGGAGCCGCTGATGTCCGAGACCGCCGGCCCCCGGGTCGCCAGCCAGCGGGTCGCCGAGGTGCTCGCGCGAACGCATCCTCTCGGGGCGGCTGCGCCCCGGGACCCGCATCAAGCAGGACGAGCTCGCCGACGGAGCTCGACACCAGCCGGATCCCGGTCCGCGAGGCGCTGCGCATCCTGGAGACCCGCGGCCTGGTCGAGGTGCGCTCGAACTCCGGCGCCTGGGTCGCGGAAGATGGACCTGCACGACCTGACGCTGAGCTACCAGATCCGCGAGCGGATCGAGCCGCTGCTGCTCGCCGACAGCATGCCCCGGCTCGGCGAGGACGACATCGCCGAGCTGCGCGACCTCCAGGACGCGATCGAGGCCAACGACGACCTGGAGAGGTTCCTGGTCCTGGACCGCGAGCTCCACTGGCTGTCGTACGCGGGACACCGCACGCCGCAGCTCGCCAGCCATGATCGAGCGGCTGTGGGACACCACGCAGCACTACCGGCGCGAGTTCGCGAGGCTGATCGGGGCCCGGGGCGCCTGGGCGGTGAACGCGGAGCACCGCCTGCTCGTCGACGCGATCGCCGCCCGCGACGAAGACACCGCGTGCCGCGTCCTGGCGCTCCACATCCAGCGCACCCGCACCGAGCTGATGCAGCACCCCGAGGTCTTCACAGCCTGGACGGCGAGCCCCTAGTCACAGGTCGACCGCCATGTACTTCGTCTCGAGGAACTCGTGGATGCCGGCGAACCCGCCCTCGCGGCCGAGGCCGGACTCCTTCATCCCGCCGAAGGGCGCGGCAGGGTCGGAGGCGACGCCGCGGTTGATGGCGACCATGCCGCTCTCCAGCCGCCTCGGCGACCCGGATGCCCCGCCCGCGTCGGCGGCGAACGACGTAGGAGATCAGCCCGAAGTCGGTGTCGTTGGCCATCTCCACGGCCTGGTCGGTGCTCTCGAAGGTCACGATCGGCGCGACGGGACCGAAGATCTCCTCCCTGGTCAGGGTGTGGCCGTGGGCGACGTCGCGCACCACGTGGGGGAGATGAAGGCTCCGGTGGTCGGGAGCCTCGGACACGGCGACCGGGCGACCGCCCTCCTCCGCTGCCTTCTCGACGAGGTCGAGGACCTTGTCACGCTCCCCGGTGCTGACCAGCGCACCGAGGTCGTTGGCCGGGTCCAGGCCGCTGCCGATGCGCAGCCACCGAGCGCGCGCTCGAAGGCGACGGTGAACTCCGTCGGCCAGCGACTCGTGGACGTAGAAGCGGTTGGCGGCGGTGCAGGCGGACTCCGCCGTTGCGCATCTTGGCGACCATCGCGCCCTCGACGGCCCGGTCGACGTCCGCGCCCTCGAGCACGAGCAGCGGCGCGTTGCCGCCCAGCTCCATCGACGAGGGCAGGGCACGGGTCGCGGTCTGTGCGAGCAGCAGCTTGCCGACCGGGGTCGACCCCGTGAAGGACAGGGTCGCCGTACGCCGGTCTGCGAGGATCGCCTCGGACACGAGGCCCGGTCGGAGGTGGTGATGACGTTGACGACCCCGGCCGGGACGCCCGGCTCGACGCAGGACCTCGGCCACCCACAGCGCCGTCAGCGGGGTCTCCGAGGCCGGCTTGAGGACCGCGGTGCAGCCGGCCGCCAGGGCGGGCGCGAGCTTGCGCGTCGCCATGGCCGCCGGGAAGTTCCACGGCGTGATCATGTACGCCACGCCCATCGGCTGGTGGTCGACGATGATCGTCTTGTCGCCGTCGGGCGCCAGCCGGAAGTCGCCGCGGCACCCGCGATGCCTCCTCGCTGAACCAGCGGAAGAACTCGGCGGCGTACGTCGCCTCTCCCATCGCGTCGCTCCACGCCTTGCCGTTCTCGAGCACGATCAGGCGCGCACACTGCTCGAGCTCGGCAGCCATGATCTCGTAGGCGCGACGCAGCACCTCGGCCCGGATCCGGGGGGCGGTGGCGGCCCACGGGCCGAATGCGCCGTGGGCGGAGGCGACCGCCTCGAGGGCGTCCGGGACGGTGGCGTCGGAGACCTGGGCGAGCAGGGCCCCCGTGGCCGGGTCGTCCACCTCCAGCGTGCGGTCGGTGGTGACCCACTCACCGGCGATGAGGAGGCCGGTGGGGACCCCGGCCAGGGAGGAGTCCTGCAGCTGGGTCACTGGATCACGATCCCGCCGTCGATCATCAGGAGCTGACCGGTCATGTAGTCGCTGTCGTTGCTGGCGAGGAAGGCAGCCGTGCCGACGACGTCCTCGGGGTAGGAGTAGCGCTTCATGAGGATCATGTTCTGGGCGAGCGAGTCCATGGACTCGCCCGCCTTGTCGAACTTGCCGATGGCGACCAGGTCCTTGTCCAGCTGCTCCCAGAGCTCGGTGCGCACCACGCCCGGGCCGTAACCGTTGACGGTGATGTTGTGCTCCATCAGGGACTTCGCGCCGCCCTTGATGAGCGCGAGCACGGCGTGCTTGGAGGCGCCGTAGACGACGACGTCGTCGAAGGTCTCCCGGGACAGGATGGAGCCGACGTTGATGATCTTGTACGGGTGGTCCTGCTTGCCCTGGTCGACCATCTGGCGCGCGGCTGCCTGCATGCAGTTGAGGGTGCCCCAGGCGTTGACGTCCATGATGCGCTGCCAGTTCTCCCGGGTGATGTCGAGGAAGAACAGCGGCTTGTTGATGCCGGCGTTGTTGACCAGCACGTTGATGCTGCCGAACGCCTCGACCGTGCGTGCGACCGCGGCCTCGGCGTCCTCCTGGCTGGTGACGTCGAGCCTCACGTGGGTCGCCCGACCGCCGTCGGCGGCGTTGATCTCCGCCGCCACCTGCTCCACGCCGTCGACGTTGACGTCTCCGAGGCAGACGTTGGCGCCCTGGGCGGCGTAGTCGATGGCGACGGCGGCGCCCATGCCCTGGGCGGCGCCGGTGATGAGGATGTTCTTGCCGGCGAGTCGTGTGGTGTCCACGAGGTGCTCCTATCGGTAGGGGATCGGTTCGGGGTGGTCAGTAGGGGTTGGTGACGAAGAGCTCCTGCGCCGGGAACAGGGTGAGCACGCGGGGCCCGTCCTCGGTGATCACGATCTCCTCCTCGATCCGCGCGGCGGAGAAGCCGTCGGCGGCAGGGCAGTAGGTCTCGAGCGCGAAGACCATGCCGACCTGGAGCTCGACCGGCTCCTTCATGGAGTTGAGCCGGGAGATGATCGGACGCTCGTGGAGGCCCAGGCCGAGGCCGTGGGCGAACTGCAGACCGAAGGCCTCCATCTCGCTGCCGAAGCCGAACTCTCGGCCTTGGGGAGCAACGCGGCGACCTCGTCGGTGCCGACGCCGGCCTTGATGCCGTCGATGCCACGGTCCATCCACTCGCGGGCGCGGGTGTACGCGTCGCGCTGCGCCGGCGTCGAGCTGCCGACCGCGAAGGTGCGGTAGTAGCAGGTGCGGTAGCCGTTGAAGGAGTGGATGATGTCGAAGAACGCCTGGTCGCCGGGCCGGATGATCCGGTCGGTGAAGTTGTGCGGGTGCGGGTTGCACCGCTCCCCGGAGATCGCGTTGACGGCCTCGACCTGGTCCGAGCCGAGCTCGTAGAGCCGCTGGTTGGCCATGCGCGACGATCTCGTTCTCCCGGACGCCGGGCTTCAACGCCTCGGTGATGTCCTGGTAGACCCCGTCGACCATGGCGGCTGCCTGGTTGAGCAGCAGGATCTCGTCGAAGGACTTGATGCAGCGCGCGTCCAGCATCGACTGCTGGGCATCCACCACCCGCAGGCCCTGGCGTTCCATCTCGAAGAGGAACGGCGGCTCGACGATGTCGACGCCGACCGGCATGTCCGCCACGCCGGCCTCGACGAGGAGGGACTTGATCTCCTTGATCGCCGACTCCATCAGGCCGACCGAGGGAGCGACCGCGCCACGGAAGCCGAGGAAGCCCGCACGGTAGTTGTCCTCCGGCGTCCACTGCGAGTAGAGCTTGTGATGCTTGACCGCGGACCCGAAGTCCCAGAGCACCGGCTCCTTCCCGCGGGCCAGGAGCGTGTACCTGATCATCTTGTCGCCGAGGGCGCCGCCGATCCAGGTCTGGGTCGTGTAGCGGATGTTGTAGAAGTCGAAGAGCAGGAAGGCGCCGCACTCGCTGGCCTCGAGCGCCGCCTTGGCCCGGTCGAGCCGGTAGGCACGGAGCCGGTCGAAGTCGACCCGGGCCTCGTAGTCGACACCCATGTGGCCCGGCGCCGGGACGGGACGGCCGCCGAAGTCGAGGCGCGGGACCTCGATCCCGGGTGCCTGCTGTGGACTGATGATGCTCACTGTGGTCTCTCTCCGAGCTGGGGCACGGGGCGCGGGGATCCGTCCCCTGCCGCGTGCGAGGTGGAGGCTGGCCCCTCGGGGCGTCAGCTCTTGGTGTCGCGGAGGGCGATCACCAGTTGGGGGTGACCTCGGGGTCCGACGGCGTTGGCCTCGGTCACCTTCACCGAGGGCATGAACAGGTCGCCGTCGACCTCCTCGCCGTCGAGCACCTTCGCGCGAGGGTGACGGCGTGCTGACCGTCCCACGCCGACGACTGGAAGACCGTGCCGTCGAGCTCGCCGTTGACGACCAGGGGGTTGCCCAGCTTGGTGTTGCCGATCGACGTGATGAGCATCTTCTCGACGTCCAGGCCCTGCGACTTCAGCGCGTCGATGGCGCCCGCGACCATGGTGTCGTCGGCGGCGTAGATGCCCTCGACGTTCTTCGCGCCGGCGGCGGTGAGCATCTCGGAGGTCACCGTCTGCGAGTCGTCCTTGTTCCAGTCGCCGGGCTGCGAGGCGATGATCTTCACGTTGGGGCAGTTCTCGGCGATCGGTCTCCTCGAAACCGGCCTTGCGGTTGATCGCGGTCGTGTTGCCGGTCAGGCCCTCGATCTGGAGGATGTTGATGTCCTTGCCGTCGGCGAGCTCGCACATGATCTCGGCCGACGCGGCGCCCTGGCCGTAGGTGTCCGGGCCGGAGTAGCCGGCGGTCAGGCTCTTGTCCTCCTCCTTGACGTCGGAGTTCGTGACGGTCACCGGGATGCCGGCCGCCTTCGCGCGCTCGAGAGCAGGGACGCACGGTGTCGGCGACGGCGGGCCACAGGATGATGAGGTCCGGCTGGGCCGCGACGGCGACCTGGCAGTCGCTGGCCTGCTTGTCGGCGTCGTACTGCGAGTTGGTGATGGTCAGGTCGAGGCCCTCCTTCTCGGCCTCGGCCTTCATCGCCTTGAGGTACTCGGTGCCGTACGGCTGGTCGGTGCCCTGGGGCAGGAGCGCGTAAGACCTTCTTGGCGCCGTCCGATGCGGTGCCGGCGCTGTCGGAGCCGCAGGCGGAGACGTGCCGACGACGCGGCGAACAGGAGGGTCATCAGAGCGGCTGCGGTGGGGGTGCTGCGCATGGGGATGTCTCCTTCATTGATCACTGGTGCCACCGTGTTCTGCGGTGGCGTGGACCCACGGTCGGTCGACCGGGGCACGGACTGCCGTGAAGGGAGCGTGCGGAGGGAGGAGCGGGCGGCCCTGAGGCTCGCTGGGTCGGTCATGACCGCGAGGAGCAGGACGCCGCCGATGTAGATCTGCTGGATGTCGACCTGCACACCGGTGAGGGTGAGGCCGACCTCCAGGGTTCCGAGAGAAAGGGCCCCGATCAGGGTGCCGAGGATGGATCCACGCCCTCCGGTGAGGACGACGCCGCCGATGATGGCTGCGGCGATGCTGGAGAGGAGCACGGTCGATCCGGCGGTGGGGTCCGCCGCGGTGCGCTCGAGGGTGTCGATCGCGCCGGCGCCGGAAGCGATGACGCCGCACATGACGAAGCCGGTGACCAGGCGGCGATCGACGGGGATTCCCGCGTCCCGCGCTGCCTGTCGGTTGCCACCGACGGCGTAGAACTCGCGACCTGCGCGCACCCTGGTCAGGAACACGTGCAGGAGCACGAAGGTGAGGATGAAGATCACGATGCGCGGAGTCAGGGACCCAGGAACGGGAGCCCGAACTGGATGGCGAACGTGATGTTCTCGAGCGGGATCGGCTTGGAGCCTGAGAGGACGATCGCCAGCCCCTTCAGCACGAACAGCATGCCCAAGGTGGCGATGAAGGAGTTGATCCCGACCTTGACCACGAAGAAGGCGTTGACCAGGCCGACGACCACTCCGGTGCCCAGGGCGAGGAGCACCCCGAGGGCGACGTTGTCTGTCTGCGCCATCACCACGCCGGAGAGGACGACGGTGCTCGCCACGCTCAGGTCGAGCTCGCCCATGAGGATGACCATCGTCAGGCCGAGAGCGACGAGGCCGACGAGCGCGACGCGGCTCAAGGTGACCGGATAGGCGGAGAAGACCAGTGGCTCCATGACGAGCGCCACGACGAGGACCACCGCCAGCAGTGCCACCCCGCGCCCTTCGGTGCGGCGACCGAGCGCTCGGCGGACCCGGTCGGTGCGGGTGCGGACCGGAGCGTCACCGAAGTTGACGCCGTGCGAGGTGCTCATTCTTGCTCACCTTCCGGGCGAGGGCGTCGACGGAGACGGCGAGGACGATGAGGGAGCCGATGGCGACCTGCTGCCATCCGAAGCCGACGCCGGACAGGACGAGGACGTTGGTCAGGACGCTGACGAAGACGACGCCAAGGACCGTCCTCAGGACGCTTCCCTTGCCGCCGAAGACGCTCGTGCCGCCGATGATGATGGCTGCGAGGGCGCGGAAGTCGTACCCGTCGGACATGGAGCTCACTGCGGTGTTGGAGTAGGCCGCGAGCACGAACCCGGCGATGGTGGCGGCGAAGGCGGTGATGAGGAACGCACCGACCACGACGACCGGAGGTGTTGACCCCGCTCAGCCGGGTTGCCTCCTTGTTGCTGCCGAACGCCCGCACCACGAAGCCGACGTTGGTGCGGCTCAGCAAGAAGCCCAGGACGAGCGCCATGACCACCAGCACGATCGCGGAGATGGGGACGGCGCCGGCCTTGATGTCGCCGAAGGTCTCGATCGTGCCGTCCTTGGGACCGAAGTAGATACTCCCGCCCGAGAGCCAGCGCAGCAGGCCGAGGCCGATGTAGGTGGTCGAGAGGGTGACGATGACGGCGTTGGCCTTGAAGTAGCCGACGGCGACCCCGTTGACCAGCCCGTAGACGAGCCGCGACGGCAAGGGCGAGGAGGATCGCGAGCGGGATGCTGTTCGAGTTGCTGACGCCGATGAGGATGACGGCACCCGTGGCGACCTGGGCGACCACGGACAGGTCCAGGTAGTTGCCGCTGATGACGACGAACGTCATGCCCACGGCGACGATCCCGATCGGGGCGGCCCGGTGGAAGACGTCAGCGATGTTCACCGCTGACGCGAAGCCCTCGACGAACAGTACGGAGGCGAGGATGAGGACGGCGGTGAAGACCACGATCCCTCGCTCGGCCGCCCACAGCAGCGCCCTGGCCGCGGCGGACGGGCCGTCGGGCTCGGCTTGCGCGGCGGCCGTCGGCGGCGCCACCGCTGGGGACTCGGTGAGCTGGTTCATGACGAGGTGACCATGCTTTCTCCGGCAGCGAGGGACATGACGCTCCGCTCGTCGGCCTCGTCTCGGGCGAGCGTGCCCACGATCTGGCCGTCGCGGATGACGTGGATGACGTCGGAGAGTTCCAGGAGCTCGGGGAGGTCGGAGCTGATCACGAGGACGGCGGTGCCCTCGTCCGCGAGTTCGCGCACCAGGCGGTGGATCTCCGCCTTTGCGCCCACGTCGACGCCGCGGGTGGGCTCGTCGAGCACGATCACGCGCGGTCGGCGCCCGAGCCACTTGGCGATGACGACCTTTTGCTGGTTGCCACCGCTGTAGTCGCCCGCGTCGCGCTTGACGTTCGGCGGGCGCAGCCCCACGGTGTCCGCGAGCGTGCTGGCGAAGGCCTGCTGCCTCGCTGGGCTGGTCACGCCGGCCCGGGCGATGGCGCGACGATTGGGAAGGGCGATGTTGTCACTGACCGACATGCTCAGCGCCAGGCCGTCTTGGCGCCTTTCCTCGGGGACGAAGGCGATGCCATGACGAACCGCCGACTGGAAGCTGCCGACGCGACGCGGGCGGCCGTCGACGACGATCGTGACGTCACCGCCCGTGCGCAGGTCGACGCCGAGCATCGCGCGGACCAGCTCGCTGCGGCCGGCGCCGACGAGGCCGCCGAGGCCCACGATCTCCCCGGCGCGCACGTCGATGTCGATGCCCTGGACCTTGGGCGCCGTGATCCCCCGGGCCGACAGCACTACGTCGCCGGGGTGGCTTTCCCGCACCAGCTGCAGGTCTCGCTTGAGCTCGCGCCCCACCATCTTGTCCACCAGGGCGTCGGGGGTGGTCTCCGCGATGTCCGTCGTGTCGATGTGCCGACCGTCGCGCAGGACGGTGACGCGCTCGCCGATGGCGAAGATCTCGGGCAGCCGGTGCGAGATGTAGACGATCGCCAGACCACCCCGAGCCAGCCGCTGCAGCATCTGGAGCAGGTAGTCGGTCTCGGCGGGCGTGAGCGTGGCGGTGGGCTCGTCCAGGATGAGCACCCGCGGCTTGCGGGCCACGGCGCGGGCGATCTCGATGAACTGGCGCAGCGACACCGAGAGGCGGGAGACCGGCTCGTCGAGGTCGATCGAGACACCGATCTCTTGGAGTGCCGCTCCCGCGTGGGCGCTGCATCTCCTTGCGGCTGATCGCGCCGCGACGGGTCGGGAAGGCGCCGAGCATGATGTTCTCCGCGACGGTCATCTCCGGCACCAGGCTGAGCTCCTGGTGGACCAGGGCGATACCTGCGTCGAGGGCAGCGCGCGTGCCGCCCTCGATGGGCTGTCCGTCGACCAGGACGGTGCCCTCGGTGGGCTCCAGGATCCCGGCCAGGATGCGCATCAGGGTCGACTTGCCGGCGCCGTTCTCCCCGACGAGCGAGTAGATCTCTCCTGCGCGCACCGACACGCTCACGTCGTCGACTGCGACGGCACCGCCGAATCGCTTGACGATCGAGTCGGCCTCGATCACCACCGGCCCCGCCGCTGAGGACTGATCGTCCCTCACGCCGTGCTCCTTCCGCTCGAAGACGTTGGTTGACCACAGTCATGTGGTCGACGTCACAAACGGAGAACGTACATCAGGAGTGCACACTTTTAAACCCTAGGAGAGAACAATTCTCTCAACATTGTTCTCTCTGACAGAACACTGGGGGTTGGCTGGTCAGTGCCCCCTTCGACCCCCGTCAAGCGAGAAGTGTGCGGATGCGCGACGTGGTGTGTCGTCCGCGGAGTCGGCACCGGACCGGGGTGAGTCCAGGATGAACCACACGGCGCGCACCTCCTGGGGTGTGCTGTTCCAGAAACGGTGCGGGACGACGGAGTCGAAGGCGATCGAGTCGCCCGCGTGCAGCACCGTGGTCTCGAAACCCACCTGGACGGTGAGGCTGCCGGACACGACGACTCCGTACTCGCGACTGGAGTGCTGGATGAAGTCAATCGTCCGGTCGCTGTCCTCTGGAGCGGGCGGATAGACGACCTCGATGAACTCAGCACCGTTCTCCGCTAGCGGAGTGAGACGCTCCCACCGCGTGCCGCCCGGCAAGAGGAAGCGTCGGACGATCATGTGCTCGCAGGACCACTCCACCTGCCACCAAGGGATCGAGAGCGCCGTCCTTGCCCTGCCCCTGGCGGCCGGAGCGGTCCGGCGCCACCTGCACCTCAGCGAGTGGTGACACGTCGTCGAACAGGCTGTCCATCGAGATCTCGAGCTCGCTGACCACGTTGTACAGGGCCCGGACGCTGAAGGACGCCAGACCCCTTTCCACCTGGGAGACGTGGCTGGCAGACACCTCGTACTCGGCGCGCGAGCTCCCGCACGCTGATGCCGGCCGCCTCTCGCGCAGAACGGATGCGATCCCCGATCGCGATCCACTCGGCTGCCGATGGCTGATTCACTGTCACGTGGTCACCCCCTTTAACGTGTTCTCATTCACTGTACGCGCGTGCACACACACTACGTGCGAGTGCAGGCTGTGCAGGGACGTCTGGACGATCGGCCACAACTGTGTCGCGTCAGCGGGAAGACGCCGATGCAACTGAGCGTGGGTGCGATCCTTTGCCGACAACTGCGTGCACGAGAAGAACCTAGACGTTGGCCTGGGTATCTCTCGGACAAGACGGTCGTTGCGTCGGTACCTCTTTGCGAGCAGGCGAGACTCAACGTGAGCCTCAAGGTGGGTCCGCGGAGATCGACGGCTTCATCGAGAATCACTCGGCCGCAGGTCAGAGCCGGTTTTCTCGAGCAGCGCGACGCATTCAACGTGGTGGGTCATCGGTAAAAGGACGATGGGCCTGAGCGTGAGTGCGATCCTTTGCGACTGTCTGAACCCACGGGCGAAACCGCCCTCTGACCTGCAGCGATGCCGCCCAAGATCTCTGAGGTCGCCAGCACACCGCTGTGGGCGTTTGCGAATCAAAGCGAGCCCATTCCGAGCCCTCGTGTCAACGGGCAACGACGGTCGCAATCGACCGCATCTTCAGATCGCGCCGCGGGTGCGGGCTTCGAGGTACTGATCCATCACCGCCACGGGGATCCGGCCGCGGTCGGAGACGACAATGTCGTGCGCGGACGCCCAGCGACGTACGTCAGAGGGCGCGGGCGGCGCTGGCGCGAGTGCAGGCGCCGATTCAAGGCCGCGTACGGCAAGGTCACCGACCATCTCCTCGGAGAGCCCGACACGAGCAGCTGGCCAGGAAACCGATTGGTCTACTCCTGGGCGAGCTTGCGGGTTTCGCAGAAGACGATCGGCACGGTCGGGAACCGGATCTGGCACTCGGCAATCCCGTCAGCCACGACACGGGGCCTGACGCGGTCGGGCTTGAAGACCTGCGAGTAGCGCTCCTCGACGACCACTGCAGCGCGTGGGATCGCGGCCAGTTCGGTGAGCTGGAATTTCAGCTTGCCGGTAGTCAGCGAGGTTACGAGGTCAGCCAGCGACTTGCGCTCCACCGTCGCCTGCAACATCCCGTCAACAAGGAGTCCGTAGTCACCGTCCTTGAGCGGCTCGCGCGCGAGTCGTCACCTGCCGGTCGGCGAAGGTGAACGGGTAGCGCTCGCGGATGTCCGTCCGCGATCTCCAGGTCCGCAACTCCACTGGCGCGGCCTCCCGGAAGAGCGGGCCCCTGCGCTTTGGCATCCCTGTTAGGGGTGGATTGTGGAACCCCCGCCGCCGGCCAGGAGCCAGCGACGGGGGCTAGTTGGGTCCACTGGTCGTGACGCCCCCGCGCGGGGACACGGCTGGCCCCACGTCGCCACTGGTCCCTCCCGTAGGCACCGTAGGCACGCCGCGAACCGACGCGCACCCCGCGAAAGGGAGGACCGCTACGTGGTTGACCTACGCCGGCTGCCGCACTCGGGTGGCCGGGAACGTGTCGATCTGTCTGCCCCTTCCCGGGCGGGCGTTGTGGCGGACACTGGCCCACCAGGTCCCGTCATCCAGTTGGCGCCACTCGCACAGCTTGCCGCCGTGCCATGTGCCCTCGACAAGGACCTCGACCTCAGGTCGTGCGCCGACGGGGAATGTGCGCATGGCGATGCGGGTGGTTGAAGCGCACTCTGCCGATGAGCGATCACATCAGTGCCGCCGAGCAGGACGCGCCGCGCTCGGTGGTTCCTTCAGCGGCAGAGCGGGTGATTCAGCAGGCCGCTTCTACCGGGCCGGCGAGGTGGGATGGCGCCGCGCGCCAGCCCTGGCGCCGTGTCGCTCGACGCCAGGGCGGCTGGGGGGACAGCACGAGGAGGTCAGCGGACGACCCGGAAACTGCGCGCTGCCGGAGTCGGGTCGATGAGACCGGCGGCCTTGGCTCGCACCCGGGCGGTGTGGCTGCCAAAGGAGAGCCGGCCGGTGGTGAACGGCGATGCGCAGGCTCGCCACGACCCGCCGTCAACCCTGCACTGGAAGGTCGACCCGGGGATGCTGGAGGTGAAGCGGAACGTCGGCGTCCGGTCGTGTATCCGCCCCGACGGGCCAGCGGTCATGGTGGTCTGCGGCGGCGACGTCACAACCGTGAACTGTCGGCCGGCAGGAGTCTGATCGGCGTTACCGGCCAGGTCGACGGCGCGCACGTTGAAGGTGTGCGCCCCGGCGGCGAGCGCCGCAGAGGTGTAACCGGCCGCGGGGCAGGCGACCCACGCACCGGCGTCGATACGGCACTCGTAGCGCGCCACGTCAGCAAGCGGTGCGCCGACAAAGGTGAATGTCGGCGTCGTGTCGCTCGTCAGGCCGGACGGTCCGGTGTTGATCGTGGTGTCCGGCGGTGTCAGGTCCACCGTCCAGTTCCTGACTGCGTCGGTCGGCGTCCGGTTGCCCGACGGGTCGATCGCGAAGACCGAGAAGGTGTGCGCGCCCTCCCCCACGGAGAAGGTCACAGTGGACCCACACCCCAGGACCGCCCCACCGTCGAGTCGGCACCGGAACCCGGCCATCGGGTCGTTCGTGGCGAGGGTGAAGGTCGCGGACGTGCTGTTAACCCGCCCGCTGGGCCCTGACGTGATGGCCACGGTCGGGGCGAGGACGTCCTCGAAGACCGCCCTCGGCATTCTCTCGTCGAGGGTGAAGGCCCCGGAGTGCACGCCGCACTCCTGGACACCGCTCACGACACGGGTCACGTCGCAGCCCTCCCACCGCGCGAAGCGCCACTGGGAGTCGGCCGGGATGGGTCGCAGCCAGACCCAGGCCTCGAGGAACGCCGAGAACGTTTGCCGCTGGCACGGCGACTCGACGTTGTCGTTGAATCCGTTGGTTCTCGTACAGGTGTACGGCCCGCCCTCCACGGACTGGACCGTGCCCGCGCCCCGGATGATGGCCGTCAGTCCGAGGGTGCCGGCGTTCGCAGGCGGGGCGAAAATCACGTTCACGCCGACTGCCGAGATCAGCGCAATCACTATTCCCACAATCCCGCGGCGTGCGCGGGAGACCAACTTCGCATTCATGACGGTTAACCCCCGAGATCGATAGTGAGTGCTGCCCCAAAGCCAGCCCGCTCACGGCTGACTCGGCGTCATGACCCATCATCCGGCCGGACGAACGAGAACGGAATGCGCACTCTTACGTACGCGGTGCGCCAACGGACGCTTTCGCGCTGCGCCTGTCTCACCGAAGGACGTGCCCATCGGGCGGCCGGCGACCTCCGGTGGCGACGGCTCCGGGCAGCGCCCCCCACAATGAGGGAGAGATCGGCCAGCTTGGCCGCATCGTGCCCCGTACGGACGCGATCTCACTTTCGATGGGAGGTAGATTCGGGCTTTCGCCTGGCTGTGACCCCGCTTGGCGCCAATCTTGGCGACCTCGAATCGAAAATCACCACTGTCCCGTCTTGTAGTACGCGTCGAGCGGATGATCGAAGAGCCCGATCATTGCCGCACGCTGGATAGTTTCGGTTGAGGCGTGCAGCCTGTTCAGGCCTTGGATCGTCAGCACGCAACCCACGACGAACACGACTGGCACAACCCACCACGAGAAGTAGTAGCCACCCAAGAAACCGAGGGCAATGAGTGGGAGCACGACGTTGATACGAAACGAGGCCTCAGCCGCGGCCCGGTCATACTCGCCGTAGATCTCGTGCCCCTGCTCGGAAGCCAAGAGCCTTGGCCTGAGGGCTTCCGGGGTGGCGTCGAGCGCGGAGAAGAACTCAGGGGACCCATAAGTCGGAAGCGCCTCGGGTTCCGTCAAACTCTTGGGGTCGTGGTTGGCGATGATTGCCCGCAAGAAGCGCTTGTACTCACGGTTGTGCGCCGTCTCAGGGGTGGGAATCTCCGACTTACGTGGATGCTTCAGCCAGACGGCAACCCGATCCCTGCTTTTGTCCGTCCAGCGAGCGACAGCAAATCGTATTCGCTGTCTGGCCCGCTGGAGGGTTTCGCCGAAGACACCTTCCAGCGGCACTGTCATGATCGCCCCCACCAAGTACGCCGCGAACGAGATCGAGGCCAATGCGGCCGTATTGCCTAGTAGGTCGCTGAGGCGGTAGAGGCGGGCGATGGGACCGTCGGCAGAACGCTCGGGGAATCGATCGCCCCAGATGCTCCACGCGACGAGTAGCCAGAGATATCCGACGGTTAGCGGCGTGCGAACGTCTCGCAACCCGGGCAAAAGGCTCGCCAACATCGTGAAGCCTCCTCACGAGCGACCAAGAGACGCGCCGAACAGCAGATTCCTCGACTCTTAGGCCTGGCGCAAGCATTTCGGAACCAATGGTTCACGTGGAGCGACACCGGTGAATGCCGCTAAGAGTTCATGCCTCGCCGTGTTCGACCCTCAGCGCCTCACCGCAGCCCTGCCGTCGACAAAAGGCAACGGCGTCCGGTGGTCACCGATCCGCGGCTGTGAGCAGCCGCTGACCGCGATGATCCGGGCATCAGGTCTCGCGTCTTCGACCGGACTCTCCTCCGGCGGCACGGAGTCCGGCGGCTTCTGGGAAGCAAGGCCCGCTGCGCGCTCCAGGCATTGCTCCACGCCGCCGCACTCGAGCAACTCCCGACTCGAGCCCTCTTCGAGTGGTCTGTCCGCCTCAGCAGCAACCGACGCCGTCGGCATCCTCGCCAGCCACCCCCACGCCGCCGCCGGATGGTCGGACTCGCTCGAAGGCATGATCAGCTCCGATCCGCGCACCCGAGACTCCATCTGGATGGCCGTCGCCCAGGCCCTCTCCTGCCTCGCCGACCCGGCGGTACTGGACGCCGTCAGCCCGAGCCCGGCGAGGAGTTCGACCCACGCGACTTCCTCACCCGGAACGGCACGCTCTACCTCCTCGCCACGGGCGCCGGCGCCGGAGCCTCGTGGCCACTCGTCGCCGCGTTCACGGAAGACCTCACCGAAGTCGCATGCCACCTCGCCGCAGCATCATCTGGGTCCCGTCTCGACCCGCCCCTGCTGATGGCGCTCGACGAGATCGGCAACCTCGCGCCCCTCCCCTTGCTGCCCGTCCTGATGGCCGAGGGCGGCGGCATCGGAATCACCACCATGCCGGTCCTCCAGTCGCTTGCCCAGGCGCGCAACAAATGGGGAGACCACGCCGCCAGCACCATCTGGGACGCCTCGATCGTCAAGATCATCTTCGGCGGCGCGTCAGCTTCGAAGGACCTACAGGAACTGTCCACCCTCATCGGAGACCGCGACGAGCGCACAGACAGCGTGACCATCGGGGACCACGGGTAGCGTTCTCTCCAGCGCTCGACCCGGCGGGTCGCGGTTTTGCCACCGGAGCGCATCCGGACTCTTCTCTTCGGTACCGGCCTTGTCTCTCCGGTACCGGCCTTGTGCTCTTGCGAAGCGCTCCTCCCATCGTCGCGGATCTCCGACGCTGGACGTCTCGGTAGCCAGGCGTGGGACGGCTGCATTCCGCCGCCAAGCGGCACCAGCGGGCAGCCGGATCTGCGTCTGCCCTTCGCGACGCCGAAGCAGTCGCGGCACCAGGGAGTCAGACGCCCACTTGCATTGCGCGCTGTGCTTCGCCTGGAGGAGAGGCAAGGCCCGAAGGGAGTCAGGGCTGGCGACTAGCCCGCGAGCGCGCGGCGCGGCCGCCGGCCTGAGCAGATGGTGAGTCGCCGCAGTCACCGTGAGCGCTTACCCGACGATGCCCACCAGGTCCACCGCGACGTGCGCGTTCTGCGAGCTCGACAGCTTGAGCTGGCGCGCGGACGAGATGCCCACCGTCAGCGCCTCGATGATCGCGTCGTTCTTGGCATAGCCGATGGTCTGACCCGGGCGTGCTCCGTCGCCTGGCCACACGGTCAGCGTCCCGGGCTTCTTGACCCCATCGACCCTAATGTGCAGGAGGACGGCCCCGACCCCCGGCGAGATCGTGCTCGGGGGGAGCGTGATGGTGCGGGTCTTCCCCTTGCGGAGCTTCCCACCCCCGGCCCGCGTGCTGTACACACGGATCGGCTTGGCCAGCGTCCCCAGTGAGCCGGCATTGCTCATGCCGACCCGCACCCCGTTGACCTGCACACTGCCGCTGGAGGGCGTCGCGAGTCCGAGCGTCACCTTGATGCCGTTCGGATAGGGACCGTAGGTCGAGGAGGGCACGACCGTCCGCACCGCTCGGATCCCGGTCCCGCTCGGCACCTGCGTGTCGCCGAGGCTGGTGAACAGGCTTCCGTTTCCGGCCTCCCAGAGCCGGTTCAAGCAGGTGTAGGTGCTGCCGGAGGCGTTGTAGACGTACCACTCGATGTCGCGGACCAGGGCGCCGGCAGGCACGTCGACGGAAGTCCACAAATAGTCGCTCGTCGTCGAGTACGTGCCGTAGCCGCCCCAGCTGCGAACCCCGGTGCCCTCGGTGGAGAAGTCGAAGAAGGACGCGAACCGGTAGGTCCACCCGCTCACCGGCGCCGATGCGATCGTGGAGGTGACCGTGGTCGCGCGCCGGGCGGGTCCTCCCGCCGCGCCCTCGGGATCGTCCCCGCGAGCGTGCGCGGCCGGTGGGCCGATCAGTGGAGCGCCGACAGCGAGCCCCCCGACACCGGCGACGAACGCCCGGCGCCGCATGTCGGAGCGAGCAGGTGGCAGCATGGGTGAACCGGCCATGTCAGACCTCCCAGGGGCATCCTGTGAGGACGGTACGCCTCGGTGAGCCACCGGGTCCACAGTCGCGGCGACAAGCGGGATCTCGCAATGCGCAGGAGCAGCATCCTGTCGTCCGAGGCAGCTGGCCGGCTGCGGCGGACGATGCCGGACATGAGGCTCCGCCGCTCGGTGGTCCGGACAGAACTCGTCGTGGTCCTGGTCCTTGCCACTGCCGCGTGCACCGCCGACGACGAGGACCCCGAGCCGAAGGCCACCGAGCCGCCGGCCGCGGTCGCGTGGGAGTTCGTCACCCGGCCCGACCTCACCCCGCCACTGAACGAGGTCACGACCACGGACGCGGCCGAGGTCCCGGACGAGGGTGCCGCGGCCGACGGTCTGGTCCTCCTCGGTGTGAAGGACCAGGCCGACAACGGCGCACCGATGAACGGCCCGGTGATCGTGCTCGGCGACGGCTAGTCATGCGAGCACGAGATCGCGCCGTCGCAGCCCTTGACGCCATCCTTGAAGAGCCACTCCTCTGGGATACACCTGGGTCGCTTGACGCGTGGGCGGAGGCAGACGCTGAGCAGCTCAAGGCCTTCTTCTCCGACGCGGTCTACGAATTGCTCGAAGAGGGAGCTTACAAGCCCCCACCTCCCGCGATTGAGCTCGTCGCAGACGCGCACGAGGCGATCGAGGTCCTAGCCGAGCAACACAATGACATCAGTGCCGACAAATTGGTGTGGGCATGTCGCGCGGCGATCCTCAGGCTCCGCCAAGCGCTGAAAGGCTTGGAGGTCATACCTCAGGCCGTCTGGCCACGGCTGCTGCTCAAGAGCAAGAAGGTTCTTGTGCTATTTGCCGCCGGACTATCGGCTCTCCCGGTCGCGGTGGGGTCCGGAGTCGCCGTCGATGTGTGCAAGGACGTAATCCGCTACGGCACATTCGACGTTGCATACAAAGGCGATGACGAACCGGCGAAGGAAAGAGAACCAAATCCGGACGAAACTCGGCGAACCCAGATTGACGAGGCGATCTTGCGCGCTCAGCTTCGGAAAGCGGAGGCGGAGGCGGCCTTAGCTGAGGAAGCCTTGACGCAGATGCGGTCACAGAGCGTCGAGTCAGAGTGATGCTTACCACCAACGTCCGGATCTGCCGCTGAGCACGGCCTTCCGAGGGCTGTTGCCGCGGCTCAGACTTCAAGCGGTCGGGCACCCCGGTGAAACCGGCTCGCACCCCTAGACTCAGCGCCATCCGAACCCGCCGGAGGAGCTCATGTCCACCCCCCGCACGGTCCTATTCGCCACCTCTGTCGTGGTGGGCTCGAGGTCGCCGACGGCTTCCGCCTGGAGCTCCCCTGGATGGCGTGGTTCTTCGCCGCCCTGTTCCTGGCCGGCTCGTGGTGGCTGTACCGCACCCGCGGACTGGGCCCGGTCCTCCTGCTAGGTGTTCTGACCATGGAGGTTGTGTACGGCGTGGGGCGACAGCCACGAGGGACTCGTCTAGCCCGGTGCCAATGCACGTGAACGGACCGGCGCCCCCGAAAGGAACGCCGGCCCGGCACAGCTGAAGCGACCTACACCCCGACCAGCTCACGCTCGGGGACCGGCTCGTCCTCCACCTCCACCCGCACCGTGGGCAGCAGCCGGTCCAGCCACCCGGGAGCCACCAGTTCCAGTGACCGAGCAGCGACATCGTCGCCGGCACGAGCACCATCCGGACGAGGGTGGCGTCCAGGACGATGGCGACGGCCATCCCGAGCCCGAGCTGCTTGACGACCACGTCGCCCTCGGTGGCGAAGCCGAGGAACACGACGACCATGATCGCGGCCGCGGAGGTGATCACCCGGCCGGTGGACGAGAGGCCGCGGACGACGCTGCCGCGCGGGTCGCCGGTGCGCAGGTAGTCCTCCCGGATCCGGGAGAGCAGGAACACCTCGTAGTCCATCGACAGGCCGAACAGGATCGCGAACTGCAGGATCGGCATCCAGCTCGAGATCGGCATCGCGCGGTCGACCCCCATCAGGTCAGCGCCCCAGCCCCACTGGAAGACCGCGACCAGCACGCCGTACGCGGCGCTGATCGAGAGCAGGTTCATCGCCGCGGCCTTGAGCGGCACCAGCACCGACCTGAACATCAGCGCGAGCAGCAGCACGGAGACGCCGACCACGAACGCGATCACCAGCCACAGCCGCTCCTGCAGCATGTCGGAGATGTCGGAGAAGAACGGCGTCCAGCCGGTGACCTCCGCGCTCGCCGGGAGCGCGGCGCGCAGGTCCTCGATCAGGTCCGGCGTGCGCTCGTCGGTGGGCCCGAAGGTGGGCTCGGCCGTGATGATCGAGAGCGCGCCGTCCGGCGTGGTGACCACCGGTTCGAGGCCGGCGATGCGGTCGTCCGCGCGCAGCGTCGCCACGCCTCGATCCGCGGCACCCGCGGCGGAGGTGGGCACCACCACGGTGAGCGGACCGTTCGCGCCGGGCCCGAACTCGGCGGCGACGAGGTCGTACGCCTGGCGCGTGGTGTTGCCCGCGGGCTGGTTGCTCGCGTCGCCGGGCCAGGTGCGCAGGTCGAGCACGGGCGCGGCGAGCACCAGCAGGACGCCGAGGCTGACCAGCGCCCAGGCGAGCGGCTTACGACCGACGCGGGCGGCCCAGCGGGCGGTGAGGGGCTCGCGGGTGCGCAGCGGACGGTTGCGGCGTACGGCCCGGGGGAGCAGCTTGCGACCACCCAGCCGGCACAGCGCCGGCACCAGGGTGAGCGCGGCCGCGGCGACGCACACGACGGCGATGGCGGTGGCCAGGCCGAAGGAGTCGTACGTCGACAGGCCGGCGAGGCGCAGGCCCATCAGCGAGACCAGCACGGTCACCGCGGCGAACACCACCGACCGGCCGGACGTCGCGACCGCACGGCCGGCGGCCTCGATCGCGTCGTGGCCGAGGCGGAGGTTCTCCACGTGCCGGGTGACCAGGAGCAACGCGTAGTCGATGCCCACGCCCAGCCCCACCATGGACGCGACCATCGGCGCGGAGGTGCTGACCGACATGGTGGCGGCGAGCAGGGCGATGCCCGAGCTGCCCACGGCGAGGCCGGCGACGGCGACGCCGATCGGCAGGCCGGCGCCGACGGCGGAGCCGAGGGCGACGACGAGGATCAGCAGGGCGATGCCCACGCCGACCAGCTCGCCCGTGCCGCCGATAGGTTCGCCGGCGGTGTCGGGGAGCTCGCCGCCCAGCTCCACCTGCAGGCCGGCGTCGATCGTCTCGGCGATCGCGCCCTCCAGCGGCTCGATGTTGGCCATCAGGTCGGGGTGCGTGATGGGCTCGGCGTACTGCACGGTGAGGATCGCGGTGTCGCCGTCGTCGCTGAGCCGGGCCGGGCCGACGTCGGCGACGTGCTCGAGGCCGCGCAGCCGCTCGGTCAGCGCGTCGAGCTCGGCGGATGGGGAGGGCGTCGCCGTCGCGGTCGTGGACCACGACGCGGGCGCTGGCGAAGCCGCCGACCCCGTGCTCGCGCAGCAGGTCGATGCCCTGCTGGGCGCGGGCGCCCGGCACGTCCCAGTCGTCGCGCATCGGGGCGCCGAACGACGAGGCGAGCGCCGCGGCGGTGGCGATGAGCAGGACCCAGGCGCTGATCACCCGCCACGGATGGGCGGCGGACGAGCGGCCGAGACGGTAGAGGTACGACGACATGGTGATCTCCTGCGGGTGCGGGTCGGGCTGACCCGATGACCCTGCGGCCGGCACCTTCGGGCGCACTTGGACGCCGCTTGGGTGCGCGACCCAAGAGCCGGCCCTCAGAAGCCGAGGCGCTCGCGGTGCGCGCCCAGCCAGTCGGCGTACGCCGTGAAGCCCCACTCGTCGCACTGGGCCGCGCGCGCGACCGGCCGCGTCGGCCGCCTCACGCCGCCTGCCGGCGGTGGCCAGGGCCAGGGCGAGGTAGCCGTCGACCGGACCCATCACGGTCGAGATGCCGCTGATCGCCATCCGCCCATGGAGCGGAGCCAGGCGGGCGACCATCTGCTCGGCGAGGGGTACGTCGCCCGCGACCGCGGCGGCCTCCGCCAGGCTGCACCAGGTGGTCGACGCTGCCCCAGTTGTCCACCTGGTGCGTCACCGGGGTCAGCAGCTGGGCACGCAGCCGGTCGGGGTCGCCCGCGCGGGCCGTCGCGAGCACCAGCACGTCCGCGGCCATGTCGTTGTCGGCGATCGCCATGGCCTCCGTGATCGGCTCGATCAGCTCGCCGATCCGCTCGTCCCACATGTGCGACATCAGGTGGATGCCCATCAGGTGGAGTGCCTCGTTGCCGGGGTTGAGCCGCGGCCGCAGGGCGTGAAGCTCGGCCGCGACCCGCTCGACCGCGGCGTCGTCGCGCCGCAGCGAGGCGAGGCTGAGGTCGATCCACGCCAGCGCCACCTGGGCGTAGGAGTTGCGGCGGCGGGACGCGAGCCGGGCGGTGGCCGCGGCAGCGTCGACGTACGCCGTCGCGGTCGCCGAGCTCGAGCAGGCTGCCGGTCAGCAGGATCGACGCCACGACCTCGGCGTCCGGGTCCGCTGCCTCCCGGGTGGCCTGGAGGCCCTCGTGGGCGAGCTCGAGCCGGAGGTCTGCGTGGGCCGGGGTCCAGAGCGCCTTCCAGGCGGTCAGCGCCGACCAGGCCAGCAGGGCGGGTCGCCGATCCGGCGGGCCATCGCGACGCCCTCGTCGGCGAGCGCCCTGAGCTCGGCCTCGGCCGACGGGTCGTAGTAGAGCAGCGCGGCCAGCGCGAGCATGACCCGACAGCGCTCCGCCGAGTCCCCGTGGGGCAGCTCGGCCAGCGCCCAGCGCAGGTCCTCGATGGTGTCCTCGGGCACCTCGTTCCACTGCTGCGGCATCCAGACCGAGCCGTCGGTGGCGGCCGCTGCCGCCGCCGCGAGCCGGTCCAGGTCCTCCTCGCGCCGGGCCAGCGCGATCGCCTCCATCGCGCACGGGAGCACCTGGTCCCACTCGGCGTTGGGCCGGCAGTCGCGGGCCCGGGTCAGCAGCAGGTCGATCCGCTCGGCGGTCGTGCCGAGGGGGTCGCGCCGGTGGGCGTCGATCGCGGCCGCGACGAGCTGCTCGGCCTCGACCCACGAGAAGGTACGCCGGGCCTGCGCGGCCGCGTCGGCCGCAGCGCGCCAGGCGCGGCCGACGTGGGTGGGCCCGGCGGCGAGCCAGTGCCGGGCGAGCTCGGCGACCCGCTCCTCGCGGCCGACCAACCCGGCGACGGCGGCGTCGTCGGCGAGGGTGTGGGCCACCTGGGCGTGGAGCCGGGCGAGCCGTGACGGGCTGGCCGTCGTCACGACGGCGTCGCGGGTCAGGGCGTGGGTGAAGGCGACGGTCCCGGCCTCGGGGTCGACCACGAGCCCGGCCTCGCGCGCCGGGGTCAGGGCGTCGTCGACGTCCTCCACGGGCTCGCCGGCCACCGCCGCCAGCAGGTCCAGCGAGAAGCGGCGACCGAGGACGGCGGCGAGCAGGAGCAGCTCGCGGGTCGGCTCGGGCAGCACCTCCAGGCGGCGCACGATGACGTCGCGGACGGTCGCGGGCAGCGTGGTGCTGTCCCGGGCGTCGAGCCGGGCGAGCTCGACCAGGAAGTAGGGGTTGCCGCCCGAGCGCCGGTGCCAGTCCGCGACCACCTCGGCGGGTACGACGGTGCCCGCCACGGCGTCGACCAGGCTCCGCGCCTCCTCCAGCGTCAGTCCGGCGAGGTCGAGCCGGGTCACGTGGTGGCGCGCCAGCTCCTCGCCGACCTCGGCCAGGTCGCCGGTCGGCTCGGGCAGCCGGCGCCGGGTGACGAGCACCGCCAGTCGGTGCCCGGGTGCGGCGCTCGAGACGAGGTGGCGCAGCACCTTGAGCGACGCGGTGTCGGCCCAGTGCAGGTCGTCGAGGACCAGCAGGACCGGCTCGGACGACGAGCGGGAGGTGACCTCGTGCGCGAGGGCCTCCCGGGCGCGGAACGCCTCGCGCTCGGCGCCCTCGTCGCTGCCCGACGGCGCGCCGGCCAGCAGCTCCTCGACGTGGCGTCGAGCTCGCCGTCGGCGAGCTCGCGCAGGGCCTGGCTCCAGGGCCAGAGGCTGGGGGCGCCGTCGTCCTGGGAGCAGCGTCCGGTCGCGACGCGGAAGCCGCGCTCGCGCGCCGCGGCGATGGTCCTTGGCGACCAGCCGCGACTTGCCGATGCCGGGCTCGCCGACGAGGAGGGCGGTCGCCGGGGTGCCGGCCTCGGCGCGGGCGAGCACGTCCAGCAGCGCCGCCTCCTCGGCCTCCCGGCCGACCGTCGCCCACTCGGCCGTCGTACCGGGCGGTGGCACGGGGTCGGCGGTGGCGCGGTCGCGGGCCGGCGGCGACCGGCGGCACGCAGCCACTGGTGCAGGGCGGGGTCCTGGACGAGCACGGCCTGCTCGAGGTCGCGCAGCTCCTGGCCCGGGTCGAGGCCGAGCTCGTCGGCCAGCACGGACCGGATGTGGCGCAGCGCCGCCAGCGCCTCGGCCTGGCGGCCGGAGCGGGTCAGGGCGAGCGCGTGCAGCGCCCAGACCCGCTCCCGGAGCGGGTACCGCGCCGTCGCCTCCTCGGTCGCCGCCACGACGACCGCGTGGTCGCCGAGGGCGAGCAGGCCGAGGACCCGGGCCTCCTCGGCGTCGAGCCGGAGCTGGTCGAGCGACGTGCGCTCGAGGACGACCTCGGGCTCGTCGGGGAGGTCGGCGTACGCCTCGCCGGTCCACAGCCCGAGCAGCTCCTCGACCCGGTCGACGTGCCGCGAGATCTCCGCGCGGGTCGGCCAGTCGGCGCCCGGCCCGGTGGTGAGCTGGCCGGCCAGCGGCGCCAGCGCCGGTGGTGGGTGCGGACCTCGTCGGCGAAGCGGTGCGCGTCGACGTGCTCGCGGCCGCAGGGCCAGGCGGTAGCCGTGGTCGCTGGTCAGCAGGACCCGGGGCTTCTCGCGCGGGCCGAGGCCGGGCTCGAGCACGCGGCGTAGGCCGGAGAGGTAGGAGTGCAGCGTGCCGTGGGCGCCGCGCGGCGCGCCCTCGCCCCAGACCAGCCGCACCAGCGCGTCGGGCGGGACGTCGCTGCCGAGGCGGAGGGCCAGCGCGGCCAGGACCGAGCGCGGCTTGCGGGCACCGACGTCCACGGTGGCGGCCGGGTCGTCGCCCAGCGCCACCTGGCTCGTTCCGAGCACGCGGACCCACACGCGCAGCAACGTAGCGGCGAAGCGACCCAAGTCGCTCTGGAGTCCGGCTCAAGAGTCGGGGGAGATCGTGCTCGCACCACCAGACCGAGGAGAGGCCATGAAGCACACCGAGACCAGCCCGACGCCGTACCGCCCGCAGCTGACCCTGCCCCGCCAGGCGCACACCGCCGAGGGTCCGCACGACCAGACGGGGATGTACGTCATGCACCACGCCCTGCGCCGCGACTTCGCCAGGTTCGCCGCCGCCGTGGAGGGCACGCCCGTCGCGGAGCACGACGTGTGGGTCGCGCTGGAGCGGCGCTGGGTCGCGATGGCCGAGGTCCTGCACCACCACCACTCCGCCGAGGACGCCGAGCTGTGGCCGCTGCTGCAGCGGCACGCGGAGGCGGCCGGCGACGAGGCCGACCTCCGGCTGCTGGCCGACATGGAGGCCGAGCACGCCGACATCGACCCCGCGCTCGCGAACGTCCGCGACGCCTTCGCCGCGATGAGCCGGCACCCGTGCACCGACCACCGCAACGCCCTCGAGATCCGGCTCGGCGCCGCTCACGAGCTCCTCCTCGAGCACCTGGCCCACGAGGAGACGCACGCCCTGCCCATGCTGCAGCGGACCCTGAGCGACGGAGGAGAACGCGGCCTTCGAGAAGGCGGTGGAGAAGCGCTACCCGCTGCGGTCGTCCCGTTCGTCCTCCCGTGGGCGATGGACGACGTCCCCGCCGACGCCCGCGAGCGCCTGCTCGAGACCACCCCGCCCGGTTACGGCCTGCTCCTGCGGCTCTTCCGGCGCCGCTACGAGCGCGGCGAGCGGCTCGCCTTCCGGTTCGCTGAGCTTGCTCGGGCACGGGCCGTGGACCGGGGACGTCGTCGAGCCCGCGCAGCGCATCGCACTCGGGCTCCCGACCTGGTCGCAGGGTCCTTCGGCCCCCGGGCACTCAGGAGTCGAACGCCTCCACGTTCGCCCGCCCCTCCGTGGCCAGGATCAGCGAGATCCAGCCGTCGGTTCCGCGCAGCTTGCGGCCGGTGGCGTCGGTGACGACGTAGCGGCCGACGAACCGGTGGGTCACGACGTAGGTGGTGTCCGGGAACTCGCCGCACACCTCGCCGACGGCGTCGAGACGCATGTTGCGCTTCGGGGAGGTCACTTCGAGCGTCCCGGTGGCGGGCTCGCACGATCCGGGCGCGGGGAGTGCCCCGTCGTCGGCGATCAGCGTGGCGACGTACGCACCGTCGAACGGCTCGCCAGTGACCGAGCCGTTGAGGTGCGCGGTGCCGGCTGAGTCGAGGACGTACGTGCCGACGTCGGCGCCCTGGAGGTTCACGAGGGGCTTCGGTGCGGCGACGGCGGGGGATGCACCGGCCGTCACGGCAAGCGCTGCAACGGTGAGCGCGGCGGCGCGGGTGATCGGTTTCATCGGTGGTGCTCCTGGTTCGGTTGTTGGGATGTTGGCCCAGAACCTGTCACTCACGGCTTGACTCTGACCTGAGTCCGACTTGAGCGCCGAGCCCCGCGTGCCCAAAATCGGGGCCGCGGCCGGCCCTGACCCCGCCGTATCCTCGACGAAGCCGACGCGAGGAAGTGGGGTGGACGGACAGCCGCAAATTCACCTGCACGTGCTCGGCGAGTTCACGGCCACGCGAGACGGCGCGGTCGTGGACCTCGGCGGGCGGCGCCAGCGCGCCGTGCTGGCCGGGCTGATCATCCTGCGGGACCAGGTGGTCCCGGCCGAGCGGCTGGTCGACTGCGTGTGGGGTGACCAGCCCCCCGCCAACGCCACCGGTGCGCTGCAGGCCTACGTGAGCCACCTGCGTCGGCGGCTCGAGCCCGACGCGACGGCCCGGCAGCGCGACGGCGTCATCGCCCGCGCCGGTCCCGGCTACGTGCTGCGCCTACCGCCGGACGCCGTGGACGCGTGGACGTTCGAGGCGGCGGTCGAGTCGGCGGCGGGCCAGGCGCCGGGGGATGCGGTGTGCACCCTGGAGACCGCGCTCCGGCCGTGGCGAGGACCTGCCTACGCCGACTACGCGGGGGAGGCGTGGGCGGAGGCGGAGATCGCCCGGCTCACCGAGCTGCGGGCGGTGGCCCGCGAACGCCTCCTCGCGCACGCGCCTCGAGCTCGGTGAGGCCCAGCTCGTCATCGGCGACCTCGAGGCGCTCGTGAAGGAGGACCCGCTCCGCGAGGAGCGCTGGCGCCTCCTCGCCGTCGCGCTCTACCGCGCACACCGCCAGGCCGCGGCGCTGGCGGCACTGCGCCGGGCGCGCGAGGTGCTCGCCGACGAGCTCGGGGTCGACCCCGGTCCCGCCCTGCGCTCGCTCGAGGCGGAGGTGCTCGCCCAGTCGCCGGGCCTCGACGCTCCCACTCCCGCGGCAGCCCAGGACGCAACCGCGACTCGTCCCGCGACCACGGACACCCGACGGGCTCGTGGACCGCGAACGCGAGATGGCCGTCCTGCGCACGATGGTCGCCGAGCTGGGCGAGGGTGCGCCCGGCTGCCTGCTGATCGAGGGCCCCGCCGGCATCGGCAAGACCCGCCTGCTCGAGGAGGTCCGCCGACTGGCCGCCGCAGCCGGCGTACCGGTGAGGTCGGCGCGGAGCAGCGCCCTGGAGCAGGGCTTCGACTTCGGCGTGGTCCGGCAGCTCTTCGACACGGCGGTCGACGACGTCGTACGCCGGGACGAGCGCTTCGCCGTGCTCCGCGGGCTCTGCGAGGTCACGACGAACCTCGCCGAGACCGCCCCGTTCGTCGATGTGCGTGGACGACATCCAGTGGAGCGACGAGGCGTCGCTGCAGTTCCTCGCCTACCTGGTGAAGCGCCTCGAGGGACTGCCCGTGCTGGTCGTGCTGGCGATGCGCACCGGTGAGGCGCACGAGGCCGACGACCTGCTGGCCGAGCTCGCCGGCAACGAGTCGGTCTCGGTGCTGCACCCCGCGCCGCTCACCCAGCAGGGCACGGCCGCCCTGGTGACCGATCGGCTCGGTCGCGGCGCCGACACGTTCGTCGCCACGTGCCACCGGATGACCTCGGGCAACCCGCTGCTCCTGCGCCAGCTGCTGCGCGCACTGGCCGACCAGGGTGTTCCGCCCGACGCGGCCCACGTCGACACGGTCCGGGCGGTGGGGTCGCGCGCGATCACGTCGCTCGTGACGCTCCGCCTGCGCCGCATGCCGGCGACCGTCACCACGGTCGCGCGTGCGGTGGCGGTGCTCGGGCCGGTGGCCGACCTGGTGACGGTGGCCGACCTGGCGCAGCACTCGGAGGAGGACGTCGCGGCGGCCCTCGACGTGCTGGCCCGCAGCGAGATCCTCGCTCGACGGGCAGCCGCTCGAGTTCGTCAACCCGCTGGTGCGCGACGCGATCCACGCCGACATCCCGGCCGGCGAGCGCGCGCTGCTCCACGAGCGGATGGCTCGGCGGCTCAAGTCATCCTCAAGTCACCCCGGCCATGCTGGGGTGCCCAGCTCATGAGGTGGTGACGGTGCCCGAGTCCACGCGCCTCCCGCACCGCGGACGCCGAGGCGCTCCGCGGGCTGGCCGGCGGTGCCGTCCACCTGCCCGGGGACCCCCTCTACGACGAGGCGCGGATGCCGTGGAACCTCCAGGTGGACGAGCACCCGGCAGCGGTCGCCTACCCGGCCGACGCGCAGGAGGTCGCCCGGATCGTGCGGGCCGCCGCGGCGTCCGGTCTCCGGGTCGCCCCCCAGGGCACCGGCCACGGCGCACCGCCGCTCGCCGGCCGGCTCGGCGACGCCGTACTGCTGCGCACCTCGGCGATGACCGGGCTGCGCGTCGACGCCGCCAGCCGTACGGCGCGCGCCGAGGCCGGCGTGCTCTGGGGCGACGTCATCGCCCGGGCCGGCAGGGTCGGGCTGGCCGCGATGCACATGTCCAGCCCGGGAGTGGGCGTGGTCGGGTCGTCGCTGGGCGGCGGCGTGAGCTGGTACGCCCGCCAGCACGGCCTGCAGTGCAGCGCGATCACGGCCGTCGAGCTGGTGCTGGCGGACGGGACGTTCGTGCGCGCCACCGAGACCCAGGACCCGGACCTGCTGTGGGCGGCCCGCGGCGGCACGGCGGCTTCGGGGTCGTCACGGCGCTGGAGTTCGACCTGCTGCCGATCCGCACGGTGTACGCCGGGATGCTGGCCTGGGACTGGCGGCACGCGCAGCGCGTCCTCACCGCGTGGGGCGAGTGGACCGCGGACGCGCCCGAGTCGGTGACCAGCGTCGCCCGGATCTTCCAGGTGCCCGACGAGGAGTGGATGCCCCCCGACATCCGCGGCCGGCGGCTCGTCATGCTCGACGCGGTGGCGGTGGGCGACGCCGAGGCGGGTGCCCGCGCCCTTGCTCCGCTGCGTGCCCTGGGGCCCGAGACCGACACGTTCGCGGAGGTGCCCGCGGCCGAGATCGCGCATCTCCAGCTCGACCCCCAGGAACCCACCGCGGTCTACGCCAACAGCGTCCTGGTCCACGGCCTGCCGCCGGACGCGGTGGAGGCCCTCGTCGCGACGGCCGGTCCCGGCTCCGGCAGCCAGCTGCTCTTCGTCGAGCTGCGACAGCTCGGTGGCGCGCTGGCGCGGCCGGCCCCTCGAGGTGGTGCGCTCGACCACCTCGACGGCTCCTTCCTGGTGCTCGGCGTCGGGCTCGACGTGGGCACCGGGTGGAGCGCCGTGCGCGAGGACGCCACCCGGATCCTGGACTCGCTCGCCCCCTGGACCTCCGGCGCGTCGTACCTCTCGATGGCCTACGAGGCCGCCGCCCGGCGTGGGTGGTCGCCGGCGTCGTACGAACGGCTCTGCCGGATCCGTCGGTCTGCGGACCCGGACGGGCTGTTTGTCGCACCTCGCGCGGCTGTCAGACGACTGATTCCGCACATCGGCTCAAGTCGGACGCAAGTCCTCCTCAACCACTGTGGGTGCACCTTCGTCGGGTCAACGACGACACCACACGGAGGAACAATGACCATCGCACAGACCAGCACCGCGTACGCCGCACCGTTCGCGGAGCTGGACGCACTCACCATCGGCACCGTCGCGGTGCCCGGCGAGACGAGGTACGACGCCCTCGTCTCGCCGTGGAACCTCGCCATCCCGGTCCGGCCCGCGGCCGTCCTCGCGGCGCACGACGCCCAGGACGTCGTCGAGGCCGTGCAGTTCGCGGCCCGGCACGGCATCCGCGTCACGCCGCAGGCCACCGGCCACGGCCCCATGGCCGACCTGACCACCGAGCTGCTCGTCACCACGAAGGAGCTCGACGAGGTGGTCGTCCACCCGGAGGGCTGGGCGCGCGTCGGAGCCGGCGTGAAGTGGCTCGAGGTCGTGGAGGCCGCCGCGCCGTACGGCCTGGCGCCGCTGTCCGGCTCGATCACCGACGTCGGCATCGTCGGCTACACCACCGGCGGTGGGCTCGGGCCGATGGCCCGCACCTACGGGCTCGCCATCGACAAGGTGCGCGCCATCGAGGTCGTCACCGGCGACGGCGTGCTCCGGCGGGTGACGCCGACCGAGCACCCGGAGCTCTTCTTCGCCCTGCGCGGCGGCAAGGGGATGCTCGGCATCGTCACGGCCATCGAGTTCGACCTGGTCCAGCCAGCCGAGGTTCTACGGCGGCTCGCTGTGGTTCGACGGCTCGGACGCACCGCGCGTCGACCGTCATCGAGCGCTGGCTGCACTGGTCCGACGACCTGCCCGAGGCTGGGCACCACGTCGTTCGCCCTGTTCCAGCTCCCCGACATGGAAGGAGTGCCGCCGATGCTCGCCGGGCGGCTGACGCTCTCGGTGCGCTTCGTGTGGACGGGGTCGGCCGAGGAGGGCGAGCGCCGGTTCGCCGCGATGCGTGCCGCGGCTCCCGTCATCCTGGACGACGTGGCCGACAAGCCCTACACCGCGATCGACTCGGTCCACACCGACCCGCTCGACCCGACCCCGGCCTACGAGGCGGGCGACGTGCTCACCGACTTCCCCGCGGAGGCGGTGGACGCGCTGCTCGCGCTGACCGGGCCGGGGGTGGCCTCACCGCAGATCCTGGTCGAGGTGCGCCAGCTGGGCGGCGCCTTCGCCCGTCCGGGGGAGCACCCGAGCGCCTTCGCCTCGCGCGCCGCGGCGTACTCGCTGCTCATCGTCGGCATCTCGGAGATCCCCGGTGTGGAGGACCACGCCGCCGCGATCCTCGACGCGCTGGCGCCGTGGGTGGGTGGACACCGGCTGCCGAACTTCACGTTCACGCCGGAGGAGTACGTCGACGCGTACGACGAGGTGACCCTCGCGCGGTTGCGCCGGGCGATCCGGACCTACGACCCGGACGGCGTGATGACGATCGGCGGCGTGCTCGCCTGATCGCCTGCGACTCGTGGCCCCCTCGAGGTGGTGGGGGCCACGAGTCGTGGCGTCAGCGGGATGCGAACCAGGGGCGGTGCAGGTCGAAGAACTGTGCTCCCTGCATGGCGTACTCGAGGTCCCTACGCACCTCGGCCGGTGGTTCGAGGCTCTCACCCTGCCGCGCGGCGTCCTCACTGGTGAAGGCGACGGTCTCGGTGAAGGTGCCGTCCGGCTCGATGGCCAGGGTGCCGCCGATGATCTCGGGCCGCATCTGGTGCAGCGAGTCCGTGTCGGTGGTCATCATCGACCTGAGCCGGTCGACGTCGTCGACCTTGCCCCGGATGACCTGGACGAAACCGGCGCTGTCGGCCCCGCCGTCCATCAGGAGCGTGACGTCGTCACAGTCGTGGAACTCGACGGGCCCGTCGAAGAGCTCCATCATGCGGGCGGCCCACGCGTCCTGCTCGGGCCTGCCGGAGTTGGACATCGCGGCCTCCCGCGACTCGAATCGGACGACTCCCACGAACATGTCGTCGTCGGTGAACCCGTAGGTCCCTCCGAGCCAGCCCTGTGCTCCGGAGCTGAGCTCGTTGCGCCACGTGTCCAGGTGCTCGTGGAGCTCCTGCTGGCGCGTGCACTTGCCTTGGATGATCTGGATGAACATGCTGCTCCTCCTCGGTGTGGTCACCCACCTCTCGGGATCGGGGGGTGGGAGGGCAGTCCTCGAATCTACGCCGACGGCGCGGTCGGTGACAGGCGCGGCGGGGGTGTCTAGACCGCCTCGACGTCCGCGGCGACGTCGCACTCACAGGTAGCGCGGCACCGTGGCCCGGTAGGCGTCGTACTCGGTGCCGAACAGCTCGTGCAGGAGGTGCTCCTCGCGCGGCACCCACCGATGGACGAGCACTGCGCTGACGGGGCAGGTGGCCAGCATCCAGCCGTTGTGGGTCGCGGCGGCCAGGCCGAGGTGGGCGAGGGTGAAGCCGACGTACATCGGGTTGCGGGTCCGTGCGTGCACGCCGGTGGTGACGAGTGCGACCGGGCGCTCCAGGTCGCCCGGCCCCCGTTCGCGCCAGGCCACCGCCACCAGGCCGATCCCCGCGACCGCGCAGACGGTGCCGGCCGGCCCGGCCGCGGGCGGTAGCGACAGCGGCCGCACCCGCTGCAGCACCGCGCCCACCGCCACGCCGCCGAGGGTCTCGGCCGGCAGCGGGATCCGGTCGGCCAGGTCCGTGAGCCGCGCCCGCAGGGTCATGCTCAGACCAGCCCGTGCTCGTAGGCGTACGCCGCGGCGGCGGTGCGCGAAGCGACGTCGAGCTTGACGAAGATGTTGGACAGGTGCCGGGCGACGGTCTTCTCGCTCAGCACGAGCTCGGCCGCGACCTGCGGATTGCTGCGGCCCGAGGCGACGAGGCGGAGCACCTCGACCTCGCGGGCGGTCAGGCCGCCGGGGAGGGAGGCGGGGGCCAGCAGCGACGAGGTGAGGTCGGCCATCGGCGCCGCACCGACCTGCCGGAAGGCGGCGCGTGCGGCGGTCAGCTCGCGCTCGGCGGAGGACGTGTCGCCGAGGGCCAGGAGGCAGCGGCCGATGAGCAGTCTCGTGACGGCGGCGTCGTACGGCGAGGACGACCGCGTCCACAGCTGGTGCGCCTTGCGGAGGTAGGGCAGCCCGCCCGCGGCATCCCCGGCGGCGAGCTCGACGGCTCCGTGGGCCTGGGCGGCGGCCGCGGAGAGGACCGCCGACCCGGCCGCCGATGCGAGGGACCCCAGCTCGACGGCCAGGGGCCGCGCGCGCTCGACCGCACCCGACGCCAGCAGGACCTCGATGGACCCCGGCAGGATCCGGCACCGCTCCAGCGGTCCGGCCGACGAGGCGAGCAGCCGGTCGACGGCCGCGACCGCGGGCGCTGACCGCCCCTGGGCCAGCCACAGCAGCGCCAGCCCGGGCTGCGGGTCGACGCCGAGGTCGGCGGCGCGCTGGTAGGCCTCGTCGGCAGCGGCGAGGTCACCGCGCAGCCGCAGCACGTCGCCTGTCTCGAGGGCGGTGAGGCCGATGGGGCCGGGCGTGCCCAGGGCGACGTACCGCTCGGCGGCCAGCGACCACTCCCGCAACGCGTCGTCCCAGGCGCCGCGCAGCCGCATCAGCTGCCCGCGGTGCACGGCGCACTGGCCGGTGAAGGCCAGCAGACCCGGCTGTGCGTCGCACCACCGCTCGAGGGCGGCCGTCCACTCGGCGACCCGGCCGAAGTCGCTGACCTCCTGGGCGCCCTCGATGGCGGTGCAGTAGACGTGCCCCGCGATCACCGGGGACAGCTCGCCCGCCACGACCCGGACCATGGCGTCGTCGAGCTGCGTCAGCCCCTCGGCGAAGTGCCCGGTCATGATCGACAGCCGCCCTTGCGCGCACGTGCTCATCGCCGTGAGGTCCGCGTCGCGGAAGCGGCGGCCGGCGTCGTGCGCCTCGTCGGCCAGGCGCTTCGCCTCCGCGAGGTCGCCCTCGCCGAGGGCGCGGAACATCATGAGCAGCGCCATCCAGCCGCGCTCCACGCAGTCCGCCCCGATCTCGTCGACCAGCTCCGCCGCCCGGGCGGCCCAGCCGCCGGCGAGCGCGTGGTCGCCGTGCTCGGCCAGGCCCAGCGCGAGCCGGAGCGCGCACCCGGCGGCGGAGTGCAGGTCGCCCGCCTCCTGGTGCGCGCGGAAGGCGCGCTGCAGGACGGGGACCGCCTCGTCGTACGGCCCGACGAGCTCGACGACCGCGCCGAAGCAGTCGAGCTCGGCGGCGCTGAGGCCGTCGGGCCCGGTGCGTGACCACGCGTCGTACGCGGCTTGCCAGTCGCCGCGTGCGTAGTGGTCAGCGGCCGTGTCCACGGTTCGAGGGTACGACCGGTCAGGCGGCCCTGGGCAGGCTCGGCGTCGCCTTTCCGAGCTTGCGGGAACGGGCCGCGACCCGGTCCGCGACGTACGCCGCGTCCCGACCGACACCGGGGAGGACCATCGAGCTGAAGGCGTACTGGAAGCACAGCCCGCAGAAGAACAGCCCGGGTGCGTCGGGAGAGACGCCGCGCATCTCCCGAGGCCAGCCGTCGTCGCCCATCACCGGCAGGTGGATCCAGTCGAAGACCTGCCGGAAGCCGGTCGCCCACACGACGGTCGAGACCTCGCGCGGCGTGCCGTCGACGACGGGAAGGCCGTCGCGGACCTCCTCGACCCGGCTGGTCGTCCGCTCGACGCCGCGCTCGAGCAGGTCCCGCCGCTTCACCCGCAGCATGGGCCCGCCGTGGTGGCGGAGCTCGTCCATCAGCTTGGCGCGCATCGGGCTGCGCCGGGTCAGCACGTGCTTCCACGCGAAGAGCAGGACGGGGAAGACGACCCGGAACACCGGGGACCCGAGCCTGGGCGGGATCTCGCCGCAGTCGCGGCCGGCGAGGATCGTCGGGTGCGTCTCGGCCAGCTCGTAGGCGATGTCGGTGCCGGAGTGGCTGGCGCCGACGACCAGCACCGGTCCGTCGTTGACCTGGCTGGGCCGGCGGTACTCGCTGGAGTGCAGCTGGAGGATCGCCGGGTCGAGCGCGGCGGCGATGTCGGGCACCGCACCCGTGCGGCCGAACGTGCCGGTGCACACCACGACGTTGCGGCAGGTGTAGCGGCCGCGGTCGGTGGTGACGACGTACCCGTCGCCATCGGCGTCGAGGGCCTGCACGCGGGTCTCCAGGCGGACCGGGAGGGCGAAGGTGCGGGCGTAGGACTCGAGGTAGTCGCCCACCGCGTCCTTGCCGGGGAAGGTCCAGCGCGGAGCCGGGAACGGCAGGCCGGGCAGCCCGTCGACGTGCGCGGGGGAGTAGAGCTTGAGGGTGTCCCACTGCCGGCGCCAGTTGTCGCCCACCCGAGTGCGCGCCGTCGAGGATCACGAACGGGGTCCCTCGCTGCTGGAGGAAGTAGCCGGTCGCCAGGCCGGCCTGGCCCGCGCCGATGATCACGGTGTCGATGTCTGTGTCGAAGTCGGTGGTGTCCATGCGCTCACCGTCGCGCGATGCGTACGCCGCTCGCGTCGGGCGCGATGCCCATCTCCCGCGATGCGCCGTGGGTGGATGCACCCATGGGGGATGTGGTCAGTGACGGTCGCCGGGCGACCTCCTCGACCAGCGGTGGGTCGGGCCTGACCCCACTACGCTGGCGCCATGCCGGTGCCGGGCACCAAGCTGCGCGTCCCGCAGTCACGCCGCGAGCTCGTCGTACGGACTCGTCTGACCGACCGGTTCCCGACCGAGCCGGGGTCGATGCCACGGCTGGTGCTGGTCGCCGCGCCGGCCGGCTTCGGGAAGACGACGCTGCTGACCCAGTGGTTGTCTCACTGCGGTGCGCGGGTCGCGTGGTTGTCGCTGGACGCGGGGGACGCGGACCTGCGTCGGTTCCTCACCCACCTCGTCGCTGCCCTGCAGGTGAGCAGCCCGGAGGTGGGCGCCGAGGCGGCGTCGCTGCTCGAGGGTGATCGCGCCTTCCGTGCCGAGGACGTGCTGGCCGTGCTGGTCGACGACCTCGACGCGCTGTCCGGGGCGACGGTGATCGCCCTCGACGACTACCACGTGGTCGACGCGGTCGCGGTGCACGAGGCCGTCACCTTCCTGCTCGACAACCTGCCGCCCCAGGTCACGCTCGCGATGACGACGCGGGCCGACCCGCCGCTGCCGCTGTCGCGGCTGCGGGCGCGGGGGGAGCTGCTCGAGATCCGGGCGGCGGACCTGCGCTTCACCCAGGCCGAGGCGACGGCGTTCCTCAACGAGGTGATGGGCCTGGGTCTCGAGCCGCGCCACGTCGCTGCGCTCGAAGCGCGGACCGAGGGCTGGGCGACCGGGCTGCAGCTCGCGGCGCTCTCCGCGGGAGCGGGCGAGTGATCCGGACGGGTTCGTCGAGGCGTTCGCCGGGAGCCATCGCTTCGTCCTGGACTACCTCGTCGACGAGGTGCTCGAGGGCCAGCCCGAGGACGTCCGGTCCTTCCTGCTCGACACGTCCGTCCTCGACGACCTCTCCGGCCCGCTGTGCGACGCGGTCACCGGTCGCACCGACGGGCAGCAGCAGCTGGAGGCGCTCGAGCGGGCGAACCTCTTCGTGGTCGCGCTCGACGAGCAGCGGCAGTGGTGGCGCTACCACCACCTCTTCGCCGAGGCGTTGCGTGCGCGGCTGATGGCGCAGGACCCCGAGCGGGTCGCTCGCGGCTGCGTCGCTCCGCGGCGGAGTGGTACGCCGAGCACGGCCGTCTGGAGGACGCCGTGCCCCACGCCCTGGCCGGCGACGACGTCGAGCAGGCGGCCGAGCTGGTGGAGCTGGCGGTGACCGGTCTGCGTCAGCGACGCGAGGACCGGACGATGCGCGCGTGGCTGCAGGCGCTGCCGGAGGACGTCGTACGCCGCCGGCCGCTGCTGGCGATGCACCTCGCGTGGACGCGGTTGAGCGAGGGGGACCTCGACGGGATCGGGCACTGGCTGGACGCCGCCGAGGCGGCCCTCGGGTCGGCGCCGGAGCCCGTGCCGGAGCCCGCGCCACGGGGCACGCCCGAGGCGCAGGCAGACGCGAAGCCGGGAGCTGGCCGCGCTCCCGTCGATGATCGAGGTCTACCGGGCCACCGTCGCCCAGGCCCGCGGCGACGTCGCCGGCACGGTGGCCCACGCCAGCCGGGCGCGGGACCTCGCCGGGCCCGAGGACCACTTCCCGCTCGGAGCGGCGTCGGGCTTCCTGGGGCTGGCCGCCTGGGCCGCCGGTGACCTGGCGACTGCCGCCGACACGTTCGGCGAGGCGAGGCGCCACATCCGGGCGGCGGGCAACGTCGCCGACGGGCTCGGGATGACCGTCGTGCTGGCGAGCATCGCGCTCGCGCGCAGCGGACCGGACGAGGCGCGGCGGCTCTACGAGCGCGCCCTCGAGGCGGCGGAGGCGGTGCCGGGACCGCCCCTGTCGACGACCGGCGACCTGCACGTCGGGCTCGCCGAGGTGCTGGTGGAGCAGGGCGAGCTCGCGGCGGCCGAGGCACACCTCCGGGCGGCGGCGGAGCTCGGCGAGCGCGCCTCGCTGATCGAGAACCGGCACCGCGCCCACGTCGCCCGGGCGGCACTGCTGCGAGCACGGGGTGACCTCGACGGCGCGGCCGCGATGCTCGACGAGGCGGAGCCGCTCTTCCTGCCGGGGTACTTCCCCGACGTCCGGCCGATCCCCGCGCTGCGGGCCCGGGTCCGCATCGCCCAGGGGCGGCTGGCCGACGCCGCTCACTGGGCGTCCGAGCGCGGTGTCGAGCTGGGGGAGGGGGACTACCTCGACGAGTTCGACCAGCTGACGCTCGCGCGCCTGCGGATCGCCGAGCGGGCCGACCTCGACGGCGTCATCGCCCTGACGACGCGCATCGTGGCGGCGGGCGAGGAGCACGGGCGAGTCGGCAGCGTCGCGGACGCGCTCGTCGTACGGGCTCTCGCGCAGCATGCGCAGGGTGACCGCGACGCGGCGCTCGACGCGTTGCGCGAGGCCCTTGCGCTCGCCGTACCGGCGGGGTGGCGGCGGCTGTTCCTCGACGAGGGGGCGCCGATGGTCGAGCTGCTGCGGGCCGCCGCCACCGACGACGACCTCGCGGCGACGGTGCTGGCGTCGGACGCGCAGGACGAACCACCCGTGGCGGCTGCCTCGAGCGAAGGACTGAGCGAGCGCGAGCTCGAGGTGCTCCGCCTGCTCGCGACCGAGCTGACCGGGCCGGAGATCGCGCAGCGGCTCTACGTCTCGCTCAACACGCTGCGCACCCACACCAAGCACATCTTCACCAAGCTCGACGTCAACACCCGCCGTGCCGCCGTACGCCGCGCGGCCGAGCGCCACCTCCTCTGACGGATCACCACGCGGGTCACATCGCCATGTGATGTGGGGTCACCACGTCGCTGCCTAGCGTCCTGGACATCGCCGGACACCCCGCCCGGCCCCAGTCCAGGAGCCGATCATGAACGTCACCAGCAGCGGCCTCGTCAAGGCCGCCGGCGCCGCCGCGGCGACCGCCGGAGCCATCTTCATCGCCGTCCAGGTCAACCACCCCTCGATCACGGCCTTCGACACCGAGACCACCGAGTGGGTCATGCGCTCGTGCGCCAAGATCGTGATGGCGGTCCTCGCGCTCGCGGGCATCACCGGCATCTACCTGCGCCAGCACCGGCAGGCCGGGGTCCTCGGACTCGTCGGGTACGGCGTCTTCGCCGTCGGCTACCTGACGATCCTCGCCGTCGAGGTCATCGCCGCGACGGTCCTGCCGGCGCTGCTCGACACCGACCCCGGCTACGTCCAGGACGTGCTGGTGGCGGCCACCGGCGGCACGCCCAGCGGCGACATCGGCGGCCTGCAGGTGGTCCTCAACGTCAGCGGCGCCGGCTACATCCTCGGCGGGTTGATCTTCGGCATCGCGCTGTTCCGCACCGGCATCCTGGCCCGCTGGGCGTCGGTCCTGCTCGCCGTCAGCACGACCGCCACGGCGGCGCTCGCCGTGCTGCCGGACGCGTTCAACCGCCCCTTCGCCGTCCCCGAGGGCATCGCCCTGATCGGCCTCGGCGTCTCCCTGTGGCGCAACTCCGGTGACTCCGCTGCGACCGAGCCGGCCGGCGCGGTCCTCGAGCCTGCTCGGTCATGAGCTCTCTTGCGGCCGGCTGGCGGATCCCCGTCGCCCTCCTCGTGCTCTGCTTCGTGCCGGTCGCCGCGGGAACGCTGCGGCTGGTGCAGCTGGCCGGAGGGCCCGAGGTGATGCCGGCCGACGACCGGTGGGCCGGCTTCCCGGTGGCGCTGGTGGTGCACATCGTCGGGGCGGCGGTCTTCGCGCTCGTCGGCGCGTTCCAGTTCGTGCCGCGGATCCGTCGTACGCATCCCGGCTGGCACCGGCGGGCGGGCCGGGTGCTGGCGGTGGCCGGCCTGCTCGTCGCCGGCTCCGCCCTGTGGCTCACGCTCTTCTACGACCCGCAGCCCGGCACCGGCCCCCTGCTCTTCGTCCTGCGCCTCGTCGTCGGGACGGCCATGATCGGCTGCCTCGTCGTCGGGGTCGCCGCCGCTCGCCGCCGTGACTTCGCTGCCCACCGGGCCTGGATGATCCGTGCCTACGCGATCGCGGTGGCGGCCGGCACGCAGGTCTTCACCCAGGGCTTCGGCGAGGCTGTCTTCGGGTCGGGTGAGGTCCGCGGTGACCTGCTCAAGGCGGCCGGGTGGGTCATCAACCTCGCCGTCGCGGAGTGGGCGATCCGGCGGCCGGCCCGTCGTCGTACGTCGCGATCCACTGGTCGTCGAGGGCGCGTCGGCATGAGCACGTACGAGATCCGGGTCGTGGGCCACCTCGACGACCACTGGTCGGGGCGGCTCGGCGGTCTCGCCATCACTCGTCGTGCCGACGGGACGACCGTCTTGACCGGCTGGCTGGCCGACCAGGCGCAGCTGTACGGCGTGCTCTCGGGGTTGCGGGACATCGGTGCCGCGTTGATCTCGGTCGAGGTGGACGACCCGATGCATGGAGAAGGAGAGAGCCAGGGTCCCTGCTGACTGAGGCGGCCCACACCCCCCGGTCCCGACCGGCGGCGCACGGCGAAGGCAGTTCGCGGACCGGGCGACCCGCTCACGCCTGGCTCCCCGCCCGGCACCCCCGAACTGCCTTCGCTGTGCGCATGGCGGGTGGCGTCCTGCGGTGAGAGCGCCCGACCGCCGGACTAGACCGTCCACCGTGCAGTGTCGGTGGTCGTCCCTAGGTTCGGCAGGAGCAAGGGTCGCGGGGGCGGCCCGGAATCGGGGTCGAGATGAGTGGAGAGCTGGAGCGTCGCTGGGACGACGCGGTGGAGACGGCGTGGCGGGAGTTCCGTCAGCGGCTGGCCGATCGGCTGGCCGGGCTGGGGGACGACGAGCCGTTCCTCATCGAGGTGCCGGACGAGGTCGAGCTCGGGACGGCTCCCTACTGCCAGGCACTGGCTGGCGCCGGCTGGATGCGGGTCGAGGCTGCGAGCAACGTGTACCTGGCTGACGCGTACCTGCTGGACGAGCGCCAGCACCTGGCCTTGGTGGCCATCGGGTTCGACGCTCCGTCGTACGAGGATCCGCAGGAGAGTGCGGACGAGTCGAGCAACTACTGGATCGACCTCGAGCAGCGCGACGCCGATCGCGCGGCCGTGATGATGGTCCGGGCCCTGCGCGAGGTGTACGCCGTGCTGCACCCGACGTACCTGTCCGCCGACGGACTGCTCGACGAGCCCGAGGTCGCCGAGGTCCAGCCGCGCGTCATCCCGCCGAAGCCGCGGGCCGGCGAACCAGACCACCGCGACGACGCCGTCCACCCCGACGGCCCAGACGAGGTTCGGGCCATCGTCGACCTGGCGGTGCGTGGCTTGCAGGACGACCGACCGCAGTGGGACGACGACGGCGATCTCCCGCTCGACACCGCGCGCGGCGTTGTCTGGGTGACCGTCGGTGCACACCTGCCGCGGATCCTCGTGCACGCACCTCTGGTCGGCGACGTCGTCGACGAGACCCGCGCCCTCGTCGAGGTCAACCTCCTCAACCAGCGCGAGCTCGGGTTGTCCTTCTCGCTGCGGGACGGCCAGATCAGCGTCTACCGCGAGCTGGATGCGTCCGTGGTCGTGCCGGCGCAGCTGCGTCTCGAGATCGAGCGGCTCACCACGCAGGTGGACAGGTGGGCCAGCGACCTGGTGACCCGCGTCGGCGGACGCTGCATGGACGAGCAGTCGACCCGCCAGCCCGCCGACACGACGGGCCGCCGCCCGCCCACCGGCCGTTTCGCGACGGCGTACGGCGTGATGGTCGAGCTGGAGCGCGGGCAGCGAGGCTCCGTCGGACCGGCCACGATGGCCCGCATCTTCGACAACGACACCGGTCTGCTGCTCAAGGCGGTGCGCATCAACGAGCAGCGTCGGCGGGAGATGCGCGCCAAGGCGCGCGCCGCCCGCGACGAGGGGCGCGGTCGCGCCGAGCAGGTGGCACGGGCGCGGCAGGAGTACCTCCGCGAGCTCACCTCGCGCATGCGCGCCGCGCTGCGTCTCCTCGTGGACGCGCCCGTCCGCAAGGTGCAGCTCGACCAGCTGGCGCTCTTCGAGGAGGACGAGTGCGGCTCAGGACGGTGACCCGGCCGATTCGCTCCCGCGGACGCCGGCCGGATGTGAGGGTGTGCCCATGCCTCGCCTGATCCCTGAGTCGCCGACGTTCCAGACGACGTCCGAGGAGCTGGCCTGGGAGAGGCTGCGCGACACCCTCGGCCCCGACGACGTGCTGCTCGCCAACCTCCGGCTCACGGATGCGGACAAGGACTTCGAGGCCGACCTGGTGGTCCTGATGCCCGACGTCGGGATCCTCGTCCTCGAGGTCAAGGGCGGCAGCACCCACGTGAAGCCCGACGATGCCGAGGGGCACACGTGGTGGATCCAGCGCCAGGGCGTGCACAAACAGATCCGACCGGTCGACCAGGTGCGCGACGCCAAGCACGCGCTCAAGAGGTACGTCGAGCAGCACCCGGACGGTGGCGCGGCACGTCGCGTCGGCTGGGGCCACGGGCTGGTCACGCCGTACGCCGGCTTCGCCGCGGACTTCACGGTCCCCGAGCTGCCGCGCTGGGCCCTGCACGACAAGGACGACCTCGCGACGTTCGGGGAGCGGGTCCGAGACAACTCGCGGGGCATGCTCCACGGTCAGCGGCCCCCGACCCACGACGACGTCGAGGTCATCGCCGACATCCTCACCGGGCGGTTCGCGGCGCCGTACGACGTGAACGCCGAGTCCGACGACCGTGCGGCCACGTTCGACCGGTTGACGATGGAGCAGGCCACGATCCTGCGGGTCACGCGGCTGCTGCCCCGGGTCGAGGTGCGCGGCGGCGCCGGGAGCGGCAAGACCGTGCTCGCGCTCGCAGCAGGCCAAGGAGCTCACCCGCGGTGGGCAGGGGCGGTCGGCGCAGCGGGTCGCGCTGCTCTGCTACTCGATCGGGCTGGCGGAGCACCTCAAGCGACAGGTCGCCACGTGGGACCGTCGCCACCGACCGGCGTTCGTCGGGACGTTCCATGCGTTCGGCAAGCAGTGGGGTGCCGCCGACGGGGACCGCTCCGACAGCGAGTTCTGGGAGGAGCGGCTCCCCGCGGAGATGGCGGAGCTGGCCGCCGCGCTCCCGGACGGCAAGAGGTACGACGCCGTCATCGTCGACGAGGCGCAGGACTTCGCGGACTCGTGGTGGACCCCCGTGCTCCGGTCCCTTCGCGACGAGGAGGAGGGCGGGCTCTTCGTCTACTCCGACGAGAACCAGCGGATCTTCGCGCGGTTCGGCCGCCCTCCCGTGGCGCTGGTCCCGCTGGTCCTGGACCACAACCTGCGCAACACCAAGCAGATCCACGAGTCGTTCGGCCCGCTGGCTCCGAGCCGCATGTACTCCCGGGGTGGCGACGGACCTGCCGTCCGCTTCGTGGAGTCCACCCTGGACGACGCGATCGGCGCAGCCGACGACGAGGTGGACCGGCTGCTGGACGAGGGCTGGGAGCCACGGCAACATCGCCCTGCTCACCACGGGCCACCGCCACCCGATCCAGGTGGAGCGCACGGCCTTCCACGACCAGGAGGGCTACTGGGGCACGTACTGGGACGACGACGTCTTCTACGGGCACGTCCTCGGCTGCAAGGGCCTCGAGCGGCGCGCCGTCGTGCTGTGCCTCAACGAGGACGGCGCGCGCGACCGCGCACGGGAGCGCTTGTACGTCGGGATGTCGCGGGCCACGGACGAGCTCGTGGTGGTCGGTGATCCCGGCACCGTGCGGCGGGTGGCCGGCGACGAGGTCGCCCGTCGGCTCGGCGTCTAGAAGCAGGACAGCACGGAACGAGCACCATCGAGGGTGCTCGACGACGACGTGTCGGGCAGGCCGGTGGCCGGCGAGATCCGCGGTCATGGGTCGCCCAGTACGACGACATCGGCCCTCTCGCGGGTGGCGTTCACGAGCTCCGCGTTGGCCTCGTCGCTGCGCTCGACCCAGGCGCGGGCTTCTGCCGGCGGCTTGCCGAACTCCTCGTGCCGCCGCACCAGTCGCTGGCGGCGTACGTCGTCGTCGACGGTCACGAACCACACCTCCGCCAGCAGGGGGCGTACGCGCTCCCAACCGCCGTCGCGCAGCAGCAGGTAGTTGCCCTCGGTGACCACCAGTCGGGCGGACGGCGGGATCGCGATCGCCGCGGCGATCGGCTGCTCGATGTCGCGCTCGAAGCCGGGGACGAACAAGGCGCGGTCGGGTCGGTCGTGCAAGCGCTCCAGCGCCGCGACATAGCCGTCGACGTCGAAGGTGTCCGGAGCGCCCTTGCGATCGCGACGCCCGAGCCGCTCGAGCTGGACGTCGGCGAGGTGGAAGCCGTCCATCGGCACGTGGCCGACAGCGTCCGCGCCGACGTCCGTCCGCAACGAGGTGAGCAACAGCTCGGTCAACGTCGACTTGCCGGCGCCGGGAGGGCCGGTGATGCCGAGCAACACCCGGCCCGGCCGGTCCAGCAGACGCACCGCCCGGTCGGCCAGCTCAGGAAGGGAGGGCTCGGACACCTACAGGGTCCCGAGGTTCCGGCTGACGACCTCGTCGAGCACCCGCGCCGGCAAGAGAGCGCACGCGGTGCCCCCGCCGATGCCCCACGATCCACCGGTGGCGAGGGCGACGGGGGAAGTCATTCCGGCGACCCTAGTCCGGCCCGGGTCGGCCTAGTCGCGTTCCCAGGGCGCCTCGTCGTCCATCTTCTTGTAGTACTTGGCGAGGTGGCTCTTCACCCGGTCGACGTCCTTCGCCGGCAGGTCGACCCCGCCGCGGCCGCCGACCATCACGTTGCCGGCGGCCATGACCCCACGCGGTACTGCGCGGAGCGTGCCGTCGATGACGTCGGCGATCAGCAGCTTGTAGGCGGTGAAGTTGTCCTTCTTGTCCGAGTCGTACCAGACGTGGGCATCGCGGTACTTCTCGTTCGGTTCGTCCTCTGCCCCCGCCCACGCACGCACGCGTTTCTCGGCGGCGTCACCGTCCCACTCGTGGTCGCGATCGGCGAGGGGGAGGTCCTGGAAGCTCGTCACAGCCATGCCCCCACCCTGCCTCCCCATCCTCGACCGGGGCCACACCCCAGAGGGGAGGCATCGCGCGTACGGTCGGGCCATGGCTGATCTCGCGGCGGCACTGCTACCCCACGTCGAGTCCGGGGAGATCCCCGGGCTGGTGGCGCTCGTCGCCCGCGAGGACGACGTGCGCGTCGAGGCGTTCGGCAGCCAGGGCACGAGCGGCCGTCCGATGGCCCGCGACTCCGTCTTCCGTGCTGCCTCGATCACCAAGCCGCTCACGGCGGCGCTGACGATGATGCTGGTGGAGGACGGCCGCCTCGCCCTCGACGAGCCGGTCGACGACCTGCTGCCCGAGCTCGCGGAGCCGGCCGTGCTGCGGACGTTGGACAGCAAGCTCGACGACACCGTGCCGAGTGAGCGCCCGATCACCACACGTCACCTGCTGACGTCGACCGCCGGGCACGGCTTCGCGACCTTCGACTCGGTCGTCGTGCCGCCTGCTGATGGAGCGGCTCGGACAGGCGTCGACGGAGGTGGGAAAGGTCCCGGCGCCGGACGAGTGGATGCGTCGGCTCGGGCGAGATCCCCCTGATGCACCAGCCGGGGGAGGGCTGGACCTACAACGCGTCGTACGACGTGCTCGGCGTGCTGCTCGCTCGGGCCGCCGGACAGCCTCTCGCCGACCTCATGGCCGAGCGCCTGCTCGCACCCCTCGGCATGGCCGACACGGGGTTCCACGTACCGCCCGACAGCGTCGAGCGCTTCACCACGCTCTACGGGCGCGACGACCACGGGGTGTTGGAGGTCAGCGACGAGCCACACGGACAGCTCGCGGCTCCGCCCGCGTTCGCCTCGGGGGCCGGCGGTCTCGTGACCACCGCCGACGACTGGCTCGCATTCGGCCGAATGCTTCTTGCCGGTGGGGACGGACTGATGTCCCCACGGTCGGTGGAACTGATGATGACCGACCACACAACGGCCCAGCACCGCGAGATGGGCGGATACTTCCTCGACGGCCAGGGGTGGGGCTTCGGCGGTGGGGTCGACACCGCGGTCCTGCACCCGTGGAACGTCGTCGGTCGCTACGGCTGGGTCGGTGGCACCGGCACGGCGGCGTACGTCGATCCGGTGAACAGCGTCGTGACAGTGCTCCTCGCCCAAGTGGAGCTCCTGGGACCCGACTCGGCCGGCGTCCTAGAGTCCTTCTGGGGCGGGCAGCGGCGCCGCGGCGCAGACATCGGCGAACCGCAGTCCCGTGGCTCCGGTGGTTTCGGTCAGCCCTCGACGTCGACCCCGAGGCGCGCCCGGATGTCGTGGAGCCAGGCGCCGTAGGCGTCGGGCGTCTCCCGGCCAGTAGTAGTTTCCAAGTCCTGCGAGGGTCTCCTTCAGCTCCACGTCGCGTGGCGTGGCCCGCATCAGCGTCACGATCTCGGTCGCGGCCCCGTCGACACGCAGGCTCGCGTCTGGCGAAGTCGTCTACGGCTGCTTCCCACGACCCGCCGTATTCGTCTGACCAGTCTTGGTGGAAGTAGGCGGCGATCAGGTGCCGCAGGTTCTCCATGGCTCTCCTAGTTCGGGAAGGCAGTCAGAATCTGCCATCCGTCCTTCATCTTCTGGCTTGGGATGAGCACGACCCTGACTCCCGTCGGGACGGACTCCCACCGGACCTGTTCACGGTAACTCCCGTGGCGTGGCCGAAGGCCGAGTCGAGCGGGAGCTTGCCTGCGCTGCCATCTCGCAACCAGTCTGCGATCCGGTCGCGATTCTCGTCGAGCACCCTCGATGAGCTGCTCGCTGCCGCTCGGAGGGGAAGGAGACGCATTGTCGATTCCCTTCGACGACACGCTCGGCGAGCTCGTCCGTGGTCTTGCCGACGTGCTCTCTGGAGGGCGTGGCCCGGCGGCGCTCGTGCCTCCGCAGCCAGCCCGGCTTCCGGGCACCACCCCAGCCACCCGGCACCCTCATCGACCCTCGCTCGCTACGCGCGGGCACGCGTGCGAACTTCTCGACCCGAGTCCGGACGGTGCGCAGCCCGTCGCCAGCGGTCCGCAGCCGCCCGGCCGTGGCGGTGCCGGTGGCCCGCAGGCCGACGAGCAGCGCGTGGAACCGGGGCGCCTGGGCGCTGATCCGCGCCAGCGCAGCCGAGCCGGCGGCGCCGGCGCCGAGGCCTCCGGTGATCCCGCCGACGATGGCGGAGATGACGGCTCCCTCGACGACCATCTGGCCGATCTCGGCGAGCAGGGCGCGGGTGCGGTCGTGGGTGGCGCGCACGGCGTCGGCGTACTCCTCGCAGGCCGTGCCCACCGAGACGAGCGCGTCGGCGGTGTCGCCGATCAGGGACCGCAGCTCGGCGAGCGCGGAGAGGGCGAGGGGGATCTCGGGGGAGACCTGGTGCTCGAGGAACCCGGCGGCGATGTCGCAGTGCGCGTCGAGGTCGGCCACGGCCTCACCGGCCCGGCGCCAGGTCGTGGCCGCGTCGAGGAGCAGCTCGGTGTCGGCGCCCGGCCAGACGAAGCCCTCGATGTGGTCGAGGATGAAGGTCTCGACGGTGCCGAGGGACACGGGGTTGGCGCCGAGGCACGACGGCGGAGAGGCGGGGGAGACGCGGACGTAGTCGTCCTCGTCGAGCGAGCCGCCGCTGTAGGCGGACACCGCGGCGGAGGCGGCCTCGGCGTCGCGGTGGTTGGCCCCGGTCGCGGTCAGCAGCCGTCCGAGGCCGATGAAGGCGTGGGTCAGCTCGGCGAGGGTGTCGAGCGCCTGCCGCGCGCCCGCGTCGTACGACGCCGCGAAGTCGGCGCTGGTCGCGTCGTCGCCGGCCATGCCGGCGTACCCGGCGAGCTTGCCGGCCAGCGACTCGCACAGCAGCGCCGAGATCTGGTTGCCCGTGCGGCAGGCGTCGGCGGCCGAGGTGAAGCCTCCGGTCTCGACGGCGATCCTCATCGGACCTGCTCCCACATCGCGAGGTTGGCCTCCACGGCGGCCGAGTAGTTCGAGCGCGCGGCGTCTCCCACCGAGCGCAGCCCCGCGAGCGCGGACGCCATCTCGGCGAACGACGAGCGCCACGACGAGTGCGACCCGACGTGCGCGTCGCTGGCCAGTCCCGTCCAGTCCGCGTGCAGGGACGGTGGGCCGCCTCGACGTCGGCGGCCAGGTCAGCCAGCTCGCGGCCGCAGGACGCCATCGCGGCGATGACGGCCGCCAGCTCGTCGACGTCCACGTCGTACGCCGTCATCCCAGCCTCCCGGCGAGGCGGTCGTGGGTCTCCGACGACGAGGCGTCCGTCGACGAGACGTCGTCACGGGCGGCGCGCAGAGCAACGGCACTCGCGGCCAGGCCCGCGATCACGCCGTCCGCGCCGGAGCGCCACTCCTCCCACAGCACCGCGAACCGGTCGGCGGCGTCGCCGTGCCAGGTCGCGAGGAGGGCGTCGACCGAGGCCTCGATCCGGGTACGACGGGTCGCCATGTCGGCGGCCCGCGCCTCGACGGCGTCGGCGCCGATCGACAGCTGGGCAGGGTCGAGCCGGATGTTCATCGTGCCTCCCGAGATGGAGCCGGCGTGAGCCGGACGAGTACGACTGGGGTCGACTCTTCCCGTCGGGAGCGGGCTGCGGAACCCGGCAATCCGGATCTGTGGAGAACTCGCTGGGGGGCCCAGGCCCCGGACTCATGCCCCAGGAGCCTCGAGGTCCTTCAGCTGGCTCGCGAGCTGCTCGAGGTGGGTGTCGACGGCACCCATGTCGTAGCCGGTACGCCACCGCACCGGTGAGAACCGGACCTGCTCCACGTCCTCGGATCGCACCGACCCGTCGCGGAAGCTCACCGCCCGGTCGGCGCGAGCCACGAACTCGTCGACGGTGGCCACGTCGTACCCCTCGCGCCACTTCGTCGTCGGGAAGCGGGTCCCTGCCTGCGCGTCGTACGTGTCGTCCATGAAGGCTCCTCCGAGTCGGGTGCGCGCCACTCAGGCGCGCGTCACCGCCATCGTGCCCGGCGGTGGGCCGAGGGGCGGAGGTGGGGCGGGGTTTCGAGGCTCGCTTCGCTCGCACCTCAACCACCGAAGGCAGTCGCTCGTACCTCAACCACCGAAGGCAGTCGCTCGCACCTCGACGGCGAGGGGTCTCGACTTCGCTCGACCGCCGACGTGCTCGACAGGCGAGGTGGGTCAGGCCTGGCGGGCGGCCTTCTTGGCCGCGGCCTCGGCCCGCCGCTCCACGAACCGCGTGGCCTCCCCGTCGAGCGCGGAGACGGCGGCGGCCAGCTCGTCGCGCGCCTTCTCGCCGTCCTCGTCGAGTCCCTCGATGTCCCAGACGCCCCACTGCCGCAGCAGCGGGGAGACGATGTCGTCGTGGTGGATGCGCAGGTCGTAGATGCCGGCCTTGGCCATCGCCACCGCCTTGCGGGAGAAGCCCGGGATGATGCTGCCGGGCATCTCGAAGCCGACGACCTCCTCGGTGATCGCGCGCATCGTCTGGCTGGGCGCCATCTCCAGCGCCGCGGTGACGATGTTGCGGTAGAAGATCATGTGCAGGTTCTCGTCCTTGGCGACGCGGGCCAGCAGCTTCTCCGCGATCGGCTCCTCGGTGTAGCGCCCGGTGTTGCGGTGCGACACCCGGGTGGCGAGCTCCTGGAAGGACACGTAGGCGCAGACGTTGAGCACGGACTTCTCCGTCGCCTCGTAGCCCGTCTCCATCGTCTCCATCCGGGCCCGCTCGAGCTCGACGGGATCGACCCCGCGGGTGACCAGCAGGTAGTCGCGGATGCAGAACGCGTGCCGGCCCTCCTCGGCGGTCCACCGGTTGACCCACGTGCCCCAGGCGCTGTCGCTGCCGAAGGCCCGGTCGATCTCGCGGTGGTAGCTCGGCAGGTTGTCCTCGGTCAGCAGGTTGACCTCGAGCGCCGTCCGGGCGACGGGGGAGAGCTGCGACTGCGCGACCTCCCACGGGTCGCCGCCGAGGTCGGCGAAGTCCCGCCCGAGGCTCCAGGGCACGTACTCGTGTGGCATCCACTCGTCCGCGATGGCCATGTGCCGGTCGAGGTTGTCGGCGACCACAGGCTCGAGCTCCTTGAGCAGCTGGTCGGTTTCGAGTGCAGCCATGATCCATCTCCTCCACGGGCGGACGTGGGGGCTGCGGCCCTCACCGTCCCTGCCTACACCCGCCGGTCGCCTGCTGACCAGACCTGCGAGGCGTACGCCGCCGGCGCGGGAGTCGCGCGGAGGGTGGCGGACGATCCCGAAATGCCCCGAACGGGCCGGTGCGAACCGCCCGCACACCGGCTTACCGTGGCAGGCGAACCGGCTGCAGGAACGAGCACTCGGGCGGGGTTGCCGGCGCCGACCGGACACCTCCGGCACGACGTGGGCATCCCCGCCCGACACGGACCATCAGGGTGCACTGTCACGAAACGGGGAGAGGTACATGTCGGACAACAGGAACGGACCACGAACAGGAACAGGAACAGGAACAGGATCAGGCTCGCCATGGCAGGCGGGGCGGCGCTCGCCCTCGTGGGCGGCACGGCTGCGGCGGACGGATCGGCGCGGAAGGGTGACAGCGACGACGGTCACCACGGGTCCGTGGTGGGGGTCGCCCTCACCGGCGTCGACGGTCAGCGGGTCGGTTGGGTGAGGATGCGGGAGGTCCACGGCAAGGTGGTCGTGAGTGGGGTCGCCCGCGGCCTCACCCCGGGCTTCCACGGCTTCCACGTCCACGCCATCGGGGTGTGCGACCCCGCGGCTCCGGGCGGCCCCTTCACGACCGCAGGCGGGCACTACGCGGGCGCGCTGCCCAACCACGGCGACCACGCCGGCGACCTCCCCGTCCCTGCTGGTGACGGCGGACGGTCACGCGTGGGCGAGCTTCCTCACCGACCGGTTCACCATCGACGAGCTGCGTGACACCGACGGGTCGGCAGTCATGGTGCACGCCGGCCGGGACAACTTCGCCAACATCCCGACGCGCTACACAGCGGTCGGTGTGCCCGGTCCGGATGCGACCACCCTCGCGACGGGTGACGCCGGCACCCGGGTGGCGTGCGGGGTGATCGACTGAGGACGGACGACCAGGGTCCGTGGTGGGGCCTGGCTACATCCGGGGTGGGCCGCCGGCCAGCCCGGTGCGCCAGGCAGCCGCCCCGAGCCCGGCGACGACCAGCCAGACGGCCCACGTCCCGGTCGTGAACCCGGAGAGCGGGTAGACCGAGTCCCAGCCGACGAACCCGGTCACCACGACGGGGCTCAGGACGACCAGCGCGACCACCGAGGCCAGCGCCGCACCCGGGAAGTCGACGCCCCGCCGCGACCCCCGCGCCGCCAGCCCGGAGGTCAGCACGACGGCAGCACCCCCGACCAGCCACCACCCGGCGCGGTCGAGCGGCAGGTCGCCGGGCCGGACCACCACGACGACGCCCCACGCCACCAGCGGGACGAGCACGACGGCGAGTCGCGTCGTACGCCGCCAGCCGGCACCGCGCGGGGTGACCGCGACGACCGCGCCGGCCGGCTCGTCGAAGACGAACCCCGCCGCCGCGGCGCAGCAGGCCAGCACGGCCGGGAGCAGCACCAGCACCGACGACGGCCACCGGCCCAGCAGCCCGGCGAGCACCAGGGCGACGGCGCAGCAGCCCAGGAGGGCGGGCCAGGCGACGCCGCGGCGCAGGTACCACCAGCGGGCGGCCATCAGCCGATGCGGAACGGGATCGGGTCGGAGACGAGGTTGTCGGCGTTGCCGGTCGTCATGGCCAGCACCAGGCAGGCGAGCCCGACGACCACGACGGCACCGATGGCGATCCGCAGACCGGTCGTGCGCGCGGTCCGGTCGTGCCAGATCGCGACCAGGGCTGCGGCGGCGCACAGGCAGAGGGTGTAGCCGAGGTGGGCGAGCGGGTTGCCGGCGTACAGCGACTGCGTCCCGTCGAGCAGCGTCCCCGAGTGCCACATCGGCCACGGCACCCACAGGCGCAGCTCGGAGTGCTCGCCCTGGGCGATCGGGACCGAGCCGGCGAAGCTCACCAGGACCACGGCGACCACGACCACGGAAGCGGCGCCCGGGAAGTGCAGCCACCGACCGGTCAACACCCCCAGCAAACCTCCGCCGAGGCACGCGACCGGCCCGGTCGCCAGCAGGATGCTCCACACCTGCCAGTCGGGCAGCGTGCCGAACCACCACTCCTGCGGGGCGACCCCGGCGACGCGGCCGACGGCGACCACGGTGAGCACGAACACCAGTCCGGCGGTGAACGGGAGCAGGCAGGCCAGGGCCACGGCGGCCGTGCGCTGGGCCTCGGTGCCCGGTGTCGTGCCGACGGCCTCGACCGCGGCCTCCGTCGACCGGACGATCCGTGCCGTCGCGATGAGGCTGCTCAGCCCGATGAAGAACGCCGCGATGAGCGGAGTGGGCAGCAGGTCGGTGTAGACCGGGTGCTCGTTGAGGACCACCATCAGGGCCAGCACGCCGAAGGCGAGGACGACGCCACCGATGAAGATCGGGCTGCGCGCCAGCCGGCGGGTCTCGATGCCGGCCATGGCGGCGAGGCTGGTGGAGCTGTCGGGCGTGGTGTCGGTGTCGATCATGGTGGCTCCCGGGTGCGGTGGGTCTGCCTAGGCCGGGGCGCGCACGGAGTGCGCTTCCGGGCCGAGCATCAGCAGGTAGGCGTCCTCGAGGGTCGGCTCGGTGGGCATCGCGCCGGGCGGCGGCGTCCCTCCGACGACGTGGTGGCGTCCGGTGCCCGTGCGCCAGCTGACCAGCGCGTCGGGGCCCGGCTCGTCGCAGAGCCAGACGCGCCCGGCCGCGGTGGCGACGAGGTCGGTGACGGTCCCGTCGAAGCGGACGGTGCCGCCGGCCAGGACCACGACCCGCTCGCACAGGGCGGCGACGTCCTCGGTCTGGTGGGTGGAGAGCAGCACGGCGCACTGGCCGGCGATGACCGAGAGGGTACGACGCAGGTCGGCGCGCTGGGTCGGGTCCAGCCCGGTGGTCGGCTCGTCGAGCACGAGGATCCGCGGCTCCCCGAGGAGCGCCTGGGCGAGCGCCACCCGTCGACGCTGCCCGCCGGAGAGTCGCGCGACCCGCTTGGTGGACAGGTCGCCGAGGCCGACGAGGTCGAGCACGCGGCGTACCTCCGTGTGCCGGCGCGAGCGGTCGTTCCACTCCTTGAGGACCGCGACGTACTCCACGAAGCCGAAGGCGGTCATGTCGCTGGGGTAGCCCAGCTCCTGGGGCAGGTAGCCCAGCTCGCGCCGGATCGCGGTGAGCTCGTGGTGGGACCCGTGCGGGTCGCGCCCGGCCAGCCGCACCCCTCCGCCGTCGGCGGCGATCGAGGTGGCCACGATCCGCAGGAGGGTGGTCTTGCCGGCCCCGTTCGGGCCGAGGAGCCCCGTGACTCCTCGGCCGAACGCGAGGTCGACCCCGTCCAGCGCGCGGGTGCGGCCGTAGGTCTTGGTGACTCCGGTGAGCACGACGGCGTTCACAGCACCGCTCCGATCCGCCGGTCGCGGTGCGACCGGACGACGAGGACGGCGACCGACGACGACCGCCAGGACGAGGTAGACGACCTGCTGGGTGGCCTCCACCGGCCAGGTCGACGGGAGCCCGCGCAGCGACGACACGACGACGCCGCTCCACGCCAGCGTGACCAGCGCGGCCCCGGTGCGCGGGCCGGTGTAGCTCGAGAGGGCGAGCAGGACCGGCACGAGCGCGAGCGCGGGACCGAGCCAGGCGACCGCGATCCACGGGGGGTCCGGGGAGCAGCAGGCCCGAGCAGCGCCGCGACCGGCAGCACCGAGACCAGCACGGCGAGCGTGCGGACGAGGATCAGCCGGGTCCGGCCGTAGGGCGCGGTGACGACCAGCGTCTCGAGCGGGTCCTCCTGCGGGCCGTAGGCGGCCGCGACCCCGAGGACCGGGACGAGCGGTGCGACCAGGAGGAACGGCGCCAGCAGGTTGTCGCCGGCCATGCCGACCGCGAGGGTCGCGAAGGCCAGCGCGACGAACGCGCCGACCAGCCAGGCGGTACGCAGCGACGCGGTCGCCGCGAGGACGACGGACGGTCGGCTCGGGCAGCCCGCACCGGCGGGCGAGCCGGATCGGGAGGGGGAGCGGGCGGGCTCTCGACGGCGTCGCGGACCCCCGCCCAGGCGCGCTCGAGCAGCGGTGGTCGACGAGCGGGGTGATGGCCGTCCGGCAGTCGGCGCACCGCGCGAGGTGCTGCTCGACCGAGGCGCCCTCGATCGCGTCCAGGCCGCCGTCGACGTACGCCGTGAGCAGGTCGCCGTCGGCGTGCCAGCGTCGTGGGTCGTCATCGCCATCCCTCCTGCGGGTCGGTGAGGGCGCCGCGCAGCTGTGCGCGGGCGCGGTGGAGCCGGGTCTTGACGGTGCCCTCGCGGACGCCGAGCAGCCGGCCGGCCTCCTTGGCGGTCAGCCCGTCCAGGACGACTGCCTGGACGACCGAGCGGAACTCGGGCGAGAGCCGGCGCAGGGCCCCGGCCAGGTCGCCGTACTCCACCCCGAGCAGGACCTCGTCCTCGGCGGCGGGTGAGCGACCGCCGAGGCTCGGAGGTGTCCCACTCGGGGAGGAGCACGACGTCCTTGCGCGACCGCAGCCGTCGACACCATCCGGCGGAACGCGATCCCCCACAGCCAGGCCGCGACCTCCCCGGCGCCGCGGTACCGGCGAGCGTCCTTCCACACGGTGACGAAGGTGTCCTGCACGACGTCGACGACCACGTCGGAGTCGTTGCAGCGACGCATCAGTCGCGCGAAGAGCCACGCGGAGTGGCGCGGTAGAGCTCCTCGAGCGCCGCCGTGTCGCCCTCGGCCACCAGCGCGAGCAGGACGGTGTCGTCCCGCTCCGTCCGGTGCGCCCGTGCTGGCCTCCATGACACGACTGTCGCACCGGGAGGCCGGAAATGGTTCCCGCATTTTCGGCGCACGTCCCGGAGGACCGTCAGGCACCTGGTGGTAGGGCTGGGGCCATGACTTCCGCCACCGGCTACCGCGCGACTGCCACCCCCGGGCAGGTCGAGCGCTTCGACTTCGAGCGCCGCGCCCTGCGACCCGACGACGTCGAGGTCCGGATCACCCACTGCGGGGTCTGCCACACCGACCTGCACGCGCTGCGGCGTCTGCGGAGGACGCGGCGACGTGCCCCTCGTGCCGGGCCACGAGTTCGTCGGCGAGGTCGCGGCCATCGGCGGCGGACGTGACGCGCTTCGCGGTCGGCGACCCGGTCGCCGTCGGCAACATCGTCGACTCCTGCGGCGAGTGCCGCATGTGCCGGGCCGGCCACGAGAACATGTGCGTCGACTTCCCGACGCTCACGTACGGCGGTCGCGACCGGATCGACGGCACGCCCACGCTGGGCGGGTGGTCGCGTCGAGTACGTCGTCCGCGAGAGCTTCGTCTACCACCGCCCGGCCGGGCTCGACCCCGCCGCCGTCGCTCCGCTGATGTGCGCCGGCATCACGGTCTGGGAGCCGCTGCGGAGCTGGGACGTCGGGCCCGGCACGCGGGTGGGGGTGGTCGGCCTCGGCGGCCTGGGCCACCTGGCGGTCAAGCTCGCTGTGCGCGCTCGGTGCCGAGGTCACCGTCTTCACCCGGACCGCCGACAAGGCGGACGACGCCCGCGCGCTCGGCGCGCACCGCGTGGTGGTGTCGACCGACGACGGCGGGCATGGCCGCCGCGGGGGACAGCCTCGACCTCGTGCTCGACTGCGCGCCGGCCCAGCACGACCTCGGGCCCTACCTGCGCACCCTCGACCTGGACGGCACACTGGTCACCCTCGGCTACCTCGGCGCCGTCGAGCGTCGACGGCCATGGACCTGCTCCGCGCCCGACGGCGCCTCGCCTCGACCGGCAGCGGGAGCCTGGCGCGCACGCAGGAGCTGCTCGACTTCTGCGGCGAGCACGGGATCGTGGCCGACGTCGAGGTGCTCCCGTCGGCCGAGGTCGGCACGGCTCTCGAGCGGCTGGCCGCGGGAGACGTGCGGTACCGCTTCACGCTCGACATGGGGGACCTCGGCTGAGGCTGGTCCTCACGCGGAGGTGGCGAGCCCGACGTCGTCCTGGGGGATGGGTCGGATCGCACCCCGCGTGGCCAGGTGGACGACCTCGCACGCCACCCCGGCGTCGCGTGCCGTCGAGCAGAGGATGGACGCCCAGGACCGGTCGGTGTCGTTGATGACGTCGAGCCCCGGGCGGGAGCGCAGGAATGCCACCCGGGCACCCGGAGCGACCTCACGGTCGAGCATGTGCAGGATCTCGACCAGAGCGCCCATGGCCGCGAGCTCGGACGACTCTTCGGCGTCCGTGATCTCGGTGAGGTGCGGGAACGGGTGGTCGTCGAGGATGAGCATCATCCAGACGGAGTGGCCGCTGAACGACCACGGCCCCATCAGGTGCTCCCAGGCGTCGCGGAGGTCGGACTGGGTGCGGATGGTCGGTGTGAAGGGTGTTTTGGTCATGTCGTCGAGGGTGGCGCGACGTCCGCATCGGTGCGAACGCTCTTCCACAGGCGGTCCGTTTCGTCGTGGGTTGTCCACAGATCGCCGACACCGCCTGGTGGGTGAACGCGATGGGGCGTTGACTCTTGTGAAGATTCAGAAACCGCCTCGAGATGAGTGTGTAGCATGTGTGTATGGCCCGGCTCAACGTGTACGTCCCAGACGAGCTCGCAGCCCGCAGTCGCGAGGCGGGCCTCAACGTGTCGGCCCTGACCCAGGAGGCGATCGCGGCCGCGCTGGCCGCCGGCCTGACCGACGCCTGGTTGGAATCTCTCAGCCGCGGGAGGCCGACCTCCGTCCCGACCCGCGACGTCCTGGCCGCCCTCGACGACGTGCGGGACGACTTCGGTGCCACCGACTGACGGCTGGGTGGTCGACGCCTCGGTGTTCGTCGACCTGGTGATCCGGGGCGATGCGTGGCGGACCAGCCGCGAGGCTCTGTCCGGTCGGCAGCTTCACGCTCCTGCCCACGTCGACGTCGAGGTCATGTCGGCGTTGGCCCGGCTGCACCGGGCTGGTCACCTCACCAAGGCTGCCGCGCGCAAGGCGTTCGCCGTGTTCGGGCAGGCGCCGCTGACCAGGCACGAGCTGCCGCCCCTCGGTCCTGGGGCATGGAGCCGCTCGAGCGGGCTCAGGGTGGCCGACGCCTACTACGTCGAGCTGGCCAGCGCTCTCGGTGCCCGCGTGCTCACCCTCGACGCGAGGCTGGCACGCGCCACGCCGCTTGCCGTGCTGCCCGGCGACGTCCGAGCCTGACCGTCACCGCGAGCGGCGGCGTAGATCTCCTCGAGCTCACGTGTGTCCACGCACGGCACGTTGGGCGGACCATTCATGGAGCTCGACGATCCACTGAGGGGGCGTCCCCCACGGGCGGGCGCCGCGTTGACCCACCGCGCGCGGCTGTCAGCCTCGGAGGTCAGGGCATTCACGCTTCCGTCCGCGGACCTGCTTCCCGGGCTCGTCCGGCTTCTCGACGAGCCGTTGACCGTGGCGTCGTGATCGGAGCTGGGTGACTCGTGGCCAGCCGTGTTGGCACCTCGACCAGCGGTTAGCACCGCCGGGCGTGGGTGTGGGATCGGTGTCATCAGGTGATCCGACCCCACACCTACGTGGCTTCAGAAGGCGCCGAGGACTGCCGAGGAGATCAGGTGGTCGAGCCGGCGGATGTCGACGCCCTTGCTGAGCTTGACCTTGATGTGACCAGCGCGGGTCCACAGCTCGAGCTCGGCGTTGAAGTCGAGCATGCGTCCCGCGTTCTCCGAGGACCACATGTTGATGGCGGAGTAGGGGAGCGAGTACATCTCGACCTTCTTGCCGGTGATCCCCTGGGCATCGCGGACGATGAGCCGCTTGGTGGTGAAGACCGCACTGTCGCGGAAGGTCTTGTAGGCCATGACCGGCTTCTCGCCCGAGACGAGGATGGGACCGATGTCGTCCGGGATGGGGATCTCCGACACGAAGGTCCAGGCCAGGATGGGTGCGCTCTCCACGAGATTCTCTCCTTGGTTGATGAGTGTCCAACCTTGCGTGAATGGCACTCAGGCTCGCTGGCGAACGATCACATCCGGGCGACGAATTCGAGGTTCGCGGCGTCGAGCAAGGGAGTTGTGTGTGGGATCGGTGTCGTCAGGTGGCACCGATCCCACACCTTCCTGCGGCGGGGGTTTCGAGGCTCGCTGCGCTCGCACCTCAACCACCGAGGGCGGGCGGGGGTTTCGACGCTCGCTGGGCTCGCACCTCAACCACCGAGGAGGGCGTGCCTAGGGTGGCGCCATGACGACGCGGTGGGTCTTCGGTGACCAGCTCGGGCCGCACTTCACCGACGATCACCGCGGCCCCCTGCTGATGGTCGAGTCCAAGGCGGTCTTCCAGCGCCGCCGCTTCCACCGGGCCAAGGCGCACCTCGTGCTGAGCGCGATGCGGCACCGCGCCGCCGACTTCGGCGACCGGCTCACCTACGTCCGGGCCGACACGTACGCCGAGGTGGTCGGGCAGCACGACGACGTCGAGGTCGTGCACCCCACGTCGTACGCCGCGCTGGGCCTGGTCGAGCGGCTGGGCGTGCAGCGTCCTGGAGCCGCGCGGCTTCGCGACCCCGCGTGCGGACTTCCAGCGCTGGGCCTCGGGCCGGGGTGCCAAGCGGCTGCTCATGGAGGACTTCTACCGCCGGGCCCGGCAGGCGCACGGGGTCCTCATGGACGGCGGCGGAGCCGGCCGGCGGCCAGTGGAACTTCGACCACGACAACCGCCGGCCGCCACCCAGGGGAGCGACCACCCTCGGCGTCACCGAGCCGTGGTGGCCGACCGAGGACGACATCGACGCGGAGGTGCGCGAGGACCTCGACCGGTGGGAGCGCGACGGCGAGATCCAGACGATCGGCCGCGACGGCGTACGACGCTTCGCCGCGACGCGGCGGGAGGCGCTGGCCGCGCTGGACCACTTCGTCGAGCACCGGCTGCCCGACTTCGGGGCGCACGAGGACGCGATCCTCGAGGGCGACCCGTGGATGGCGCACAGCCTCGTCAGCGCCCCGATGAACCTCGGCCTCCTCGACCCGCTCGAGGTCGTCGAGCGCGCGGAGGCGGCGTACCGCAGCGGGGCTGCCCCGATCGCGAGCGTCGAGGGCTTCGTGCGGCAGGTCATCGGGTGGCGCGACTACGTGTGGCACCTCTACTGGCACCAGGGCGACGACTACCGCCGGCAGAACGCGCTGCGGGCGACCGAGCGGATCCCGCAGTGGTTCGCCGAGCTCGACGGCACGGCGACCGACGCCCGCTGCCTGTCGCACACCCTCGACCAGGTCGCCGAGCACGGCTGGGTCCACCACATCCCGCGGCTGATGGTCCTCGGCTCCTACGCCCTCCAGCGCGGGTGGGCGCCGACGCAGGTGACCGACTGGTTCCACCGGGCGTTCGTCGACGGCTACGACTGGGTGATGGTGCCCAACGTGGTCGGGATGTCCCAGCACGCCGACGGCGGGGTGATGGCGACCAAGCCCTACACGTCCGGCGGCGCCTACATCAACACCATGAGCGACCACTGCGGGTCGTGCCGCTTCAACCCCAAGGTGCGGGTGGGTGACGACGCCTGCCCGTTCACCGCGGGCTACTGGTGGTTCCTCGACCGGCACCGGGAGACCTTCGCCGGCAACCACCGGATGGCGCGGGCGGTCAACGGGCTCGACCGGCTCACGGACCTCGACGGGCTCGTCGAGCAGGAGGACGCGCGGGGCAACCGGGCGCCCTGAGCCGGGTGATCCGGTCGGCCACCCCCAGGCCGAGGACGGCGACGGCCACGCCCGCCGGGAGGTCGAGCACCCAGTGGTTGCCGGTGGCGACCACGACCCAGGCCATCACCAGCGGGTGCAGGACGCACCAGGCGCGCACCAGCACCGAGTCGGTGACGCCGAGGACCACGACCGACACCACCACGAGGTAGCCCACGTGGAAGCTCGGCATCGCCGCGATCTCGTTGGCGATGCCCACCGGTCGCGCGGACGGCTCGACGACGCTGGACGCGATCGGGTCGGCGTACCCCAGGTCCGTCAGCCGCGGCGGCGCCAGCGGGTAGAGGAGGTAGACGGCCAGCCCGACGAGCCCGCCCGCGAGCAGGGCGTTGCGCAGTCGCGCGTACGCCGGGGGGTGCCGGAGGTAGAGCACGACCAGGGCCAGCGCCACGACGGGCAGGTAGCCCCACACGTAGAACCATGCACCGAACGTGCCCAGCCACGGCACGGCGCGGACCGCGTCCTGCGCGGCGTGCTCCCAGTCCAGGCCCCACGACTGCTCGAGGGCCAGGAGGTCGTGGGCGTGCGAGACCGCGAGCGCCAGGTCGTCGAGGGTCAGCCAGCGGACGGCCAGGTTGGCGACCAGCGCGACCGCGACGATGCCCACCTCGACGAGCAGCCCGACCGGTCCGGGGCCGCGGGTCAGCAGCAGCGAGGTCCGTCCGCTCAGTGAGGAGGCGGCCATACCGGGACGATGTCGTCGACGGTGAGGTCGGGGTCCGCCAAGAGTGCCGGCTCGGCGACGAGCCGGCGGAACACCTCGGCCGTCCGGGCGAAGTAGAAGCCGTCCGAGGCGCGCTCGTCGAGGGTGTAGACGAGGTCGACGCAGGTGCGCGCGACGACCTGCCCGGCGTCGTCGACGACCGGCTGCGGGGTGACCCGGCCGATGGCGACGAAGATGCTCGCCGAGCCGGGCTCATAGAGGTGGTGGAACGGCGGCGCCACCCCGATCGAGCCGGTGTTGACGACGTACACGCTGGTGTAGAGCGGGATCGCCCCGGTCAGCGCCGCGGGCATCAGGTTGTGGTAGTCGAGCCAGCGGATCGACCCGGCGATGCCGTTGAGCACCGGCCGCGGCCACGACGCGAAGAAGTCGACCAGGCGGTCGTCCCCGCCGCGCTCGTGCTCGCGCTTGCCGTGCACGCCCGCGTCGACGAGGCGGCGTACGTCGTCGATGCCCTCGCGGCCGGTGAAGACCAGCCGGGCCTCGGACTCCGGGGCGTCGTCGCGCATCCCCTGCTTGACGATGAACGAGATGCTGATGTCGGTGTGCTCGTAGGTGCGCCGGCCGGCTACGAACCGGTTCATCTCCGGCCGCAGCCGCAGGGTCCGGGCGATGGCGGCGAGGAAGACGTGGAAGAGGGTGATCCGCTCCTCGTGGGGGCGCCCGGCGTTGGTGTCCTCGAGCCACGCGAGCAGCCCGTCGACCTCGATCCGCTGCGGGAAGAAGACCTGCGACCCGGTGCGCGTCCGCATCAGGTAGGGCACGATCCGCCGGAGCGCGGGCAGGTCGTCGACGTACCGTCCGTCGCGCCGCTGCCTGAACGCCATGACTGAGAGTAGGCCCGGGGGAGGGCGGTCAGCGTGTCCGTGCCGATCGACCCTGGACGACCCTTGTGGAGGCGCCCCCGGCGGAGCATCGTGGAAGGAGGCGGACGCCCGCTCCGGGCTGCCCGCGAGGCAGACAAGAGGCAGGTGGGTGTGATGCACGCTCAGGTGGGCGACAGCCTGGTCGCCGAGAGCAACAAGGTCGACGCGCCGCGTCGGCAGGGCGAGATCATCGAGGTGCGGGGGGAGGACGGCGCGCCTCCGTACGTCGTGCGGTGGGGTGACGGGCACGAGGGCCTCGTCTTCCCGGGCGCCGACGCGCACGTCCTCCCGGCCGGGCGCTGAGGGCCCGACGCGCGAGGGTCAGACGGTGCCGTCGGCGTCGTCCGGCGTCGCCTCGTGGCCCTCGCGCCCGCGGGTGCGCCGCAGCTCCTTCATCTCGGCCTCGAAGACGTGGCGCGCGCCCGTCCATGAGCTCGTCGATGGCGCGCTGCTGGACGCCCTTGGCCTCGGCGTAGAAGCCGTCGTCGAAGGCCTCGACCATCTGGAAGGACCACATGCCCGGCAGCGGGTTGCGGCCGAGCACGCCGCGGTCCAGGGCGTCGGCGATGTCGTCGTGGCCGGCGTCGCGGACCATCGCCGTCGCCTCCTCCAGGGTGCTCTCGGCACTGCCCATCAGGCGGTGGAAGGCGTAGAGGTGACCGCGGGCGTCCTCGACGTGGTCGAGGGCGGCGGAGAGCTTGCCGAGGGCCTCGACGGTGGCGTCGGTGACACCCTCGGGGCGGCGGTGCTCGGGGGCGGGTTCGTCGTGGGTCACGCCTGCGAGCATCACACGGCCCAGGCGCGCCCACCACACCCGATGGGAGTCCGCGGGGTCAGTCCTGCGCGGCCGTCGACCCGGCCAGGGACGCGCCCCACGCACGGGCCCGGTCGAGCTCGCCGTCGGACAGCGGTCCGGCCATGTCGTCGACGAAGAAGCTCGCCGTCGCGACCAGGCGTCCGAGGTGGTGGCGGCGTACGTCGCGACCAGCCGCCTTGGCCGCCGAGCCCGGCAGGTGCTTGACCGAGCCGACCCGGGTGTCGAAGGTGGCCACGTCGACGGGTTCGGGGGCGACGACCGAGCCGAGCCACTCGCGGATGCCGCGCTCGACGTCGTGGGTGTCGGCGCCCTTGCCGACGGCGTCGCGCCGGGTGGAGGCGCGGCTCATCGAGAAGGCGTGCGTCGGCCCGCCCACGACGAGGAGGTCGAGGTCGGCGGGCAGCCGCTCGGGTGCGTCGGCCACGTCGACCAGCGCCACCTCGTCACCGAGGCGCTCGGCGACCGCCTCCGCGACCGCCCGGGTGTTGCCCCACATCGACTCGTAGACGACCAGGGTGTTCATGAGGACTCCTCCTTGAGAGTGCGCCACCAGCGGGTGACGAGCCAGCTGCTCGCGGCGAGCAGCAGCAGGGTGGGACCGGCGTCCGGTCCGAGGTGGACAGGTCCGTCGGTGGCCAGGGCGTACGCCGGCCCGGCCCACAGCGCGACGAACAGGGTGACGATCTTGATGAGCGCCACCACGGCCAGCGGCGGTCCGAGCCGGTGACCGCGCAGCAGCATCACCCCGACGGCGGCGATGGCGGGCAGCACGACGACGAGGTCGAGGACGAAGACGGGGTACGGCGCGCCGCCGACGCCCTCGGGGTCCGGCGGGCTCCCCCCGAACGCGAAGGGCAGCAGGGTCGACAGCCACAACCCGGCGAAGAGGACGGCGACGACCACCAGCATCCAGCCGGTCCCGCGGCGCAGCCGGCTCGAGGCGGTGGTGGGCCAGCACATCGAGGCCAGGCGCCACAGCCCGGCGAGGAGGGCCGCCCCGGCGACGGACTCGAGGACGACGTAGACGAGGAAGACCTGGTTCATCGGGACGCCGATGAGGTAGATCGCGTAGCTGTAGACGACGTAGGCGAGCAGTCCCAGCCAGGCCAGGAAGCGCGTCGGCGTCAGCCGGGCCGGGAGCGCGAGCGCGACCAGGCCCACGGCCACCAGGAGGCTGATGACGTCCTGCCCCTGGGCGGCGAAGACGGTGGCCTCGGGCAGGTCGCGGTAGGGCTCGTCGGCGAGCAGGCCGTACGCCGAGGCGGCCAGGATGCAGATCGCGACCATGTAGCTCGCGCCGAGCATCACCTGTGCGCGGGTGACGGATCGGACCGGGTTCCCCGGCCGGGTCACCGCGACCTGCGACGAGGCCATGACGTGCCCCTTCCTCGGGGCACGCGCCGTGCCCCGTCCCCATCGTCGTGCTGCGCCCAGCCCTGCGGCAGGGACCTCGGTCACGGGAGGTCTCGCCGTTGGTCCCCGGTGAGGGTCCTGTCGCGGCGTACGGTCGGGAGCATGGACGCCCGCGCACTCCTGACCGACGGCTTCGACCGCATCTCCGAGCTGTACGCCGACCTCGCCGACGGGCTCGACGAGCAGACCCTGCACCACCGCCCGGGCGGCACGGGCAACCCTGTCGGCTGGCTGCTGTGGCACGTGGCGCGCGGCCAGGACCACCAGGTGGCCGGGCTGTCCGGTGAGCCGCAGGTCTGGGAGCGGTGGCAGTCGCGCCTCGGCATGAGCGAGGGACTCGACGACATCGGCTACGGGCACACGAGCGCGCAGGTCGACGCGGTGCGCATCGCCGACCCGGCGCTGCTCGTCGACTACCACCGCGACGTCACCGAGGCGACGAGCGCGTACCTCGCCCGCGTCGACGAGGACGAGCTGGACCGGGTCGTCGACCGGCACTGGGACCCGCCGGTCACCGCCGGCGTGCGGTTGGTGAGCATCCAGGGCGACTGTCTGCAGCACCTCGGGCAGGTGGCGTACGTGCGGGGGTTGCCGGCGGTCTGACCCGACCCTGTTGCAGCTTGCGCGGGTGCGCAGCTCTGGAGGCCGAGGCTTGTCGGTTACCTGCGCAGGTGCGCAGGCGGCAACCCGGGAAGTGGTCAGCCCCAGGCGCTCAGGTCGGGAGGCACGTCGACCGAGTGCTCGCGCAGGATCTCGATCTCGACCACCTCGAGGGCGCGCTCGGAGGTGGACGCGAGGACGACCGGGGCGGGCACGCCCGCGGCGTACGCCTGGAGCCAGCGCGCCGCGACGACGCACCAGCGGTCTCCGGGCACGAGACCGGGGAAGCCCCACTCGGGGCGCGGGGTGCCGAGGTCGTTGCCCACGGCCTTCTGGTGGGCGAGGAACTCCTCGGTCATCACCGCGCACACCGCGTGCAGCCCCGCGTCGTGGGGGCCGACGACGCACGAGCCGTCGCGGTGGAAGCCGGTCATCGGGTCGGTGCCGCAGGGCTCGAGGTCCCCGCCGAGCACGTTGCGCTCCGGCACGGTCCCGGGCGCGGCCTCGGGTGCGGACTCCGTCATGCCGACACCAGTCGGCGCAGGGCCAGCCGGGCCAGCGGGGCGTAGGCGCGGACGAGCAGCCCGGGCGCGTGGACGTCGGCCCAGGCGGTGCAGCCCTCGAAGGCGACGGGCCGGTCGATGCCGTGGTCGAGGACGACCGACAGCGGGCCGACGCCGACCCGCCACGTCCACCGGCGGGCGGCGGGGTCGACGGAGACGATGGTGAAGGGCACGCGCAGGGGGAACGGGCCGTGCACCACGCCGCGGTCGCCGGGGGCGATGCGGCCGGTGACACCACGGACGCCGCGGATCTGGGGCGCCCACTCCGGCCACGCGGAGGTGCGGGTGTACTGCTCCCAGGCGTCGTCCGCGGGGCGCGGACCGCTGGCCTCGATGCGCATCGCGCCTCCCTCTCACGTCGCGCCGACTCCTCCCACGGACCGGCGTCGCCATGCTGTCACGCCGGCGAAGCCGCAGCGCCCTCGTGCACGACAGGTCACACCGGAGGCACCCGTGGGGATGGTCCCGGCGCTCGACACGGTCACTAGCGTCGAGAGCAGGACGTATCCACGCGCGTCCGCCCATCCCGAGGAGCTCCATGGCCGCCGAGCCACGCCGTCCCGGGCAGCCGGCCCGCCCGGTCCTGCTCACCGAGTCGACCCCCGCGCAGCGCGCCGAGCTGACGACGCTCGCCGGACGCGCGCGGGACGCGGCCGCCGACGTGCCCGCCGCCATCGCCCTCGCCGCCGAGGCCGGGGCGGCGCTGCCGCAGCCCGGCTCCGGGTCGACACCACACCTCTGGTCGGCCCTCGCCACCCTCGGCGCCGCCGACCTCACCGTGGCACGCGTGCTGGAGCCGCACCTCGACGCCCTCGCGATCCTCGGCCAGGCCGGGCTCCCGGTCGCCGCGGGTGCCTGGGGCGTGTACGCCGCCGAGGGGCCCGGCACGCCGCTGCAGGCTCACTCCGACGGGTCGTCGTGGACGCTGACCGGCCGCAAGCACTGGTGCTCGCTGGCCGCGCACGTCGACCGCGCGCTCATCAGCGCGTGGGCCGGCGAGGAGCGACGCCTCTTCGAGGTGGACCTGCGCGCGCCCGGGGTGAGCCCCGTGGCGGGCACCTGGGTCGCCCGGGGGCTGCCGGACGTGGACTCCGGCCCGGTCGACCTCGACGGCGTGCCGGCCGGCGCGGTGGGCGGGGCCGGCTGGTACCTCGAGCGGCCCGGCTTCGCGTGGGGCGGGATCGGCGTGGCCGCCGTCTGGTACGGCGGGGCGGTCGGCGTCGCGCGCCGGATGGTGGCCGGTGCGACCGGGGGCCGGGCACCCGACCAGGTCGCCCTCATGCACCTCGGTGCCGTCGACGCCGCGCTGCACGCCGCGCGGTCCGCCCTCGCCGACGCGGCCGCGGCCATCGACGCCGGGCGACTGCTCGGGGTCGAGGGGGCGCGGGCCGCGTTGCGCGTCCGGCAGGTGGTGGCCACCGCGACCGAGGAGGTCCTCACCCGGGCCGCCCACGGGCTCGGTCCGGGGCCGCTGGCCACCGAGGAGGAGCACGTACGTCGGGTGGTCGACCTCGAGCTCTACGTGCGGCAGTGGCACGCCGAGCGCGACCAGGCCGCCCTCGGCGGCCTGCTGCTCGACGACCCGGACCCGGCATGGTGACGGCCCCCGCGACCGGCCCCGCGACCGGACCGGACTTCCGGCACGACGAGGCGGGGACCCCGGCCGCGGCGTGGTCGCGCGCCCTGGCCGACCACCCGCTGCCCGACCTCGACCTGTCCGGCGCGGTCGACCGGCTGGTGGTGGTCGGTGCCCACCCCGACGACGAGACGCTCGGCGCCGGGGGACTGGTGCACCTCGCGGGGCGCTCCGGCTGGGACGTGCTCGTGGTCTCGGCGACGGCCGGCGAGGGCTCCCACCCCGCCTCCCCGACCCACGACCCGGGCGCGCTCGCGACCCGCCGCCGCGGCGAGCTCGAGCGGGCGGCGGCGCTGCTCGCCCCCGGCGCCGAGGTGGTGTGCCTCGGGCACCCCGACGGCGCGCTGGCCGACCTCGAGGAGGCGCTCGTCGCTGCGATCGTCGACGCCGTCGGGGACGCGGGGGAGCGCACCCTGCTGGCCGCTCCCTGGCGCCACGACGGGCACCCCGACCACGAGGCCGTGGGCCGGGCCGCCGCCGTCGCCGCGCGGCGTACGGACGCACGGCTGGTGGAGTACCCCGTCTGGATGTGGCACTGGGGCACCGAGCAGGACCTGCCGTGGCCCGACGCCCGCGGCATCCGGCTCGACGCGACCGCCCGGGACGCCAAGCGGGCGGCCGTCGCCGCGCACGCCAGCCAGGTCGCCCCGCTCTCCGACCGACCCGGTGACGAGGTGCTGCTGGGGCCGGCGCTGCTGGCGCACTTCGACCGCGACGTGGAGGTCGTCCTCGAGCCGGCCGCACCCGCCGGGGACGACGCGCTGGACCGGGTGCACCGCGACCGGGACGACCCGTGGGACGTGGACGGGTGGTACGAGCGGCGCAAGCGCGCGATCACCCTCGCCAGCCTGCCGCGCGAGCGCTACGGGCGCGCGCTGGAGGTCGGCTGCTCGGTCGGGGCCCTGGCCGTCGACCTCGCGGCGCGCTGCGACGACCTGCTGGCCCTCGACTCCAGCGAGGCCGCGGTGGAGGCCGCCCGCAGCCGGGTGGCCGGCACCGACCACGTCGTCGTACGCCGCGCCGAGGTCCCGGCGCAGTGGCCGGAGGGCCGCTTCGACCTGGTGTCGGTGTCGGAGGTCGGCTACTTCCTCTCCCCGCGGGCGCTGGGCGAGCTGGTGTCGCGGGCGTGGGAGTCGCTGGCCCCCGAGGGCCACCTGCTGCTGTGCCACTGGCGCCACGACCTGGTCGGCTGGCCGCTGGACGGCCCCGCGGTCCACGACGCCTTCCTCGCGACCGGCGCCCGGGTGCTGGCCGAGCACCACGACCCCGACTTCGTCCTCCACGTGCTCGGCAGGACGTCGTGACCACGCCCGAGGCGGTGGCGGTCGTCGTCCCGGCCCGTGACGAGGAGCGGCTGCTGCCGGCCTGCCTCGACTCCCTGGCGCTCGCGGTGGAGTCGCTCGCCCGTGCCCGTCCGGCGATCGCCTGCCGCGTCTTCGTGGTCCTCGACTCCTGTGTCGACGGCACCGCCGACGTCGTCGCCGGCCGGCGCGGCGTCACTGCCGTCCCGGTCGCCGCGGGCAAGGTCGGGGCCGCCCGCGCCGCGGGGGTCGCGGCCGCCGCCGAGTGGGCACGGGGCGTCGACCCGTCCCGCACGTGGATCGCCAGCACCGACGCCGACACCGTCGTGCCACCGCACTGGCTGACGGCGCAGGTCGCCCTCGCGGGCGACGGCCACGCCCTCGTCGTCGGCACGGTGCTGCCCGACCCGCGGGACCTCACCGACCACGAGCACGCGCTGTGGCGCGAGCGGCACACGCTGGGAGACGGGCACGAGCACGTCCACGGGGCCAACCTCGGCTTCACGCTGGCCGCCTACCGCGGGGTCGGCGGGTTCCCGCACCTGTCCGTCCACGAGGACGTCGGGCTGGTGCTGGCGCTGCGCCGGTCGGGAGTGCCCTGGATCGCCGCCGGCGGTCTCGCGGCGGTCACCTCCGGGCGTCGCGAGGGCCGCGCCCCGCACGGCTTCGCGGCGTACCTCGACGGCCTCGGGGCGTGAACCCCGGTGGCATGCTGGTGGCATGAGCATCCGCACCGGCACCGTCGTGACGTGGAACTGGGGCGCCTCGGAGGCGGAGGGCACGGTCACCGAGGTGCACCACGACAAGGTCACCCGCACGACCAAGGGCGAGCAGGTCACCCGCAACGGCAGCGCCGACGACCCGGCGTACGTCATCGAGCAGGAGGACGGGACCGTCGTCCTCAAGCTGGCCAGCGAGGTCGAGCGCGCCTGAGCGTCGCCCGTGGCGACGGCCCGCGGCGACGGCCCGTTACCCTCGTCCCTGATGGCTGACGAGTACTGCGACCTGTGTGACCTGCCCAAGGCCCACTGCATCCACGGGATGCCCCCCGCGCCCCCACCGGAGGCGCGGCCCGCGGCCACCCGGGCGACGGTCCGCAAGGCGAGCACCCCGCGCGCGTCCGCGGCCTCGACTCCCGCAGCCCCCGTCCGCCGTGCCCCGCGCCGGTGGACCCAGCCCGAGGCCATCGCGCCGGTGATCGTGGCCGTGCTCGACGAGGCCGGTGGCGAGCTCCCCGCCGACGACGTGCTCGAGGCCGTCGAGGCGCGCATCGGCGAGCAGCTCCTCGAGGGCGACCGGCAGCTCACGCCCGAGGGCGAGCTGCGCTGGCGGTACGCCGCGCGGCGGGCCCGCCAGCAGCTGATCCAGCAGGGCCTGATGGCCAAGTCCCGGCCCGGGATCTGGGAGCTCACGGCCGCCGGCCGGACCCGCTGACGCGGAGGTCGCTACCTCACTTCGCGCCCCAGCGGAAGCGGACACTCGGGCATTTCTCAACTTGTCTGCCCCAGTATTGGTGAAACCCGAACAAGCGCCCCCGTCACTGCCTATCTTCGTCCTCGCCCCCTGTTGTGGGGCCGGTCGCCACGAGGGCGGCTGACACCTCGAGTAGGGGGCACGATGAGCAACCAGCGCCCGTCCGACGAAGGACGAGCCTCGGCGCTCGCCATTTCCGGCTGGCCACTGAGTCGCAAGGTCGCGCTCGCGCTGGCCATCCCGTTGCTGCTCGCCGCGACGCTCGGGGGGCTGCGCGTGCAGTCCGACCTCGAGGAGTCGTCGAACGCCTCGTCCAGCGCCACGCAGGTCACCATCCTGCGTCCGGCCGTGGACTACCTGACGTCTGCCGAGCGCGCCATGGTCGCCGCCCAGTCGTCGACCGGCGCCAGCCAGACCGAGCTCGACGACGCGGTCGAGGACATCAAGACGGCCGCCGACGAGCTGACCGAGACCGCCGAGACCGCCGACCTGACCTACGAGCAGCGTCTCCAGGTCGCCAGCCTCCTCGACCTGAGCCGCTCGATCCGTGACGACAACACCGGATCGCTGAGCCCCGACACCTGGATCGCCCAGCTGCGCCAGCTGCAGTCGGGTGTCACCAAGCTGATCACCACCATCACCAGCGCGCAGGACACCCCCGAGCCCCGTCTCGAGCTCCTCGCCCAGACGCTCGGTGGTCGCTTCTCCCTCGCGATGCAGCAGGCCCTCGGCTCCGACGTCGACCGCAGCCGCAGCGTCTCGCAGGCGCTGTTCTCCGAGCTCGGCGCCGAGAGCGCCGCCATCGACCGTCTCGCCGGCGCCATCGACGACGCCGAGGCCGCGGTCCGCACGCTGCGCACCAACAACGGCGCCCGGACCCGCTCGGTCCGCACCGGCACCAGCACCGTGCTCGGCGGATCCGACGCGTACGACGAGTACGACAAGCTGGCCGAGTCCCTGCTCCTCCAGGTCGACCAGGGCCTCGCCGCCACGGCGACCAACGCCCGTGAGCGCGCGCTCTTCGACGCCGCGATCACCCTCTTCGCCCTGCTCGCCGCCATCGCGCTGGCCCTGGTGATCTCCCGCTCGCTCCTCGGCCCGATCCGCCGGGTCCGTGAGGGCGCGCTCCAGGTCGCCAACGAGGACCTGCCCGACGCGGTCGAGCGGATCCGCTCCGGCAAGGAGCCGGCCGAGTTCGTGCCGATCGACGTCGACACGCACGAGGAGATCGGCCAGCTGGCCCGCGCGGTGGACGACCTCCACCGCCAGGCCGTCACCCTGGCCTCCGGTGAGGCCCAGCTGCGTACGCAGGTCGGCGAGATGTTCGTGACGCTCTCGCGCCGCAACACCACGCTCATCAACCAGCAGCTCAACCTCATCGAGGCGCTGGAGAAGGACGAGGAGGACCCCAAGCGACTGGAGAGCCTCTTCCGCCTCGACCACCTCGCGTCCCGCATGCGTCGTACCGCCGACTCGCTGCTGATCCTCGCCGACGCCCCCACCCGGTCCGCCGGCTGGGAGAGCCTCACCGTCACCGAGGCCACCCAGGCCGCGACCGCGGGTGTGCAGGACTACCAGCGCGTGCGCATCAGCTCGACCCTCGACAGCCGGATCGAGGAGGCCGCCGCCGGTGACCTCATCCACCTGCTCACCGAGCTCGTCGACAACGCGCTGTCCTACTCCTCGCCGTCGACCCACGTCACGCTGTCCACGGCGCCCGCGCCCGGCGGCCTGACGATCGACGTCAGCGACGCCGGCCTCGGCATCCCCGAGGAGTCGCTGCGCCAGATCAACGAGACCCTCGAGTCCGGTGCCGACGTCACCCCCGACACCGCCCGCCGGATGGGCCTGTTCGTGGTCAGCCGCCTCGCGCAGCGCCACGGCATCCAGGTCGCCCTCGCCACCAACCCGGCGTCCGGCATCACCGCCACCGTGTTCGTGCCCGAGACGGTCCTGCCCGACGGCGCCCCGGCCCTGCCGGACGCACCCGAGGTCGAGCCGGTCCTCGAGGAGACGGTCGAGACCGAGCAGGCACCCTTCGTGCCCGAGGTCGTGGCCGACGAGACCCCCGAGCAGGACGAGCCCGCCGAGGACGAGGCGCGCCCGCCGCGTCGGCCACCGTCATCGGCCTCCCGACCCGCCAGCCCGGCTCGTCGATGGGCGACCGCGAGGCCGTCACCGGCTACCCGTCCGGCGACGCGAGCACCGGCCTGCCGTCGCGGCAGCCCGGCAGCACGCTGGCCCAGCGAGGCCTGGCCACCGGTGCGGACGTCCCGTCCGACACGCCCTCGGCCCGCAACACCGCGGCGCCCAAGCCCGAGCGTGGCGCCATGCCGCTCCGCTCGCGCCGCACCGCGCTGACCGACGGCGACGCCCCCGCCGCCCTGGCTCCGGCCGTGCCGGCCGCCGGGTCCGCCTTCAGCGACGTCACCGCCGACGAGGGCGCCGAGACCCCCGACGAGCTCGCGTCCGTCACCGCGCTCCACGAGGGGCCGTCGACCGACGAGGCCACCACGGAGGCCTCTGCGGAGGCCATCACCGAGGCCACGGACGACGTCGCTGTCGAGGACACGACCACTGACACGACCGAGGACACCGCCGCTGACGAGACGTCGTACGACGACGCGCCGGTCGCCGACTCCGACGAGCCGGCCGCGGTCGAGACGTCCGAGCCGGTCGCCGTCGAGGCGTCCGAGCCCGAGGCAGAGACGCTCGAGGTCGAGACGGCCGAGGCCGACCTCGCCGAGGAGCCGGTGGCCGAGGCTCCCGAGCTCCCCGCCGTCGCGGCCGTGGCGCCCGTCCGGACCCGGATGGTCGACCCGCTCTCCGACCCGCTGACCGACCCGCTCCCCGAGGAGCCGACCGACGAGCAGGCCGACGAGGCACCCGAGGCTCCGGCCGCGCCTGCCGCCCGCAGCGGGCTGGCTGGACTCGGTGGACTCGGTGGACTCCCGACCCGTCAGCGTGGAGGCACGCTGTCGGACCAGGAGGCGGCGACCAGCCCGTTCCGTGACGCGGCCCCGGCCGCCCCCGAGGCCCCGAGGGCGGACTCCCCGGAGGTCCCGGCCGCTCCGGCCGCCCTCGCGGGTGGCCTGCTCGGTGGCCTGGCCGGTGGGCTCCCCACGCGTCAGCGTGGCGGCACCCTGTCCGACCAGGAAGCGGCGACCAGCCCGTTCCGTGACGCGGCCCCGGCCGCTCCCGAGGCCCCCGCGGCTCCCGAGGCCACGGACTCCCCGGATGCCACGACTCCCCGATGCCACGGACTCGCCGGAGGCTCCGGCCGCTCCGGCCGCCCTCGCGGGTGGCCTGGCCGGTGGACTCGGCGGTGGGCTCCCCACGCGCCAGCGTGGCGGCACCCTGTCCGACCAGGAGGCCGCGACCCAGCCGTTCCGCGACTCCGCCCCGGAGCACGCCGTCTCCGAGCAGGCCGTCCCCGAGCAGAGCGTCCCCGCGGCGGTCGAGACCCCCGAGGTCGAGGCTCCCGCAGCCGAGGCGCCCGAGGTCGAGACGCCCGAGACCCCGGCCGCCCTGGTGGACGGCGAGGGCAGTGGCCTGGGCTCCGGTCTGGGCGCCGGTCTGGGCGGTGGCCTCACCGGCCTCCCGACCCGCCGACGCGGTGGCACGCTCTCCGACCAGGAGGAGGCCACCAGCCCCTTCCGCGAGTCCACGATCGAGGCGCCCGTCGCCCCGGCGGCGCTCGCCGGTGTCTCCGGAGGCCTGGCTGCGCAGGGCGGTGGGCTGGACACGCTGCCCACCCGCCAGCGCGGCGGCACCCTCTCCGACCAGGACGACGCCAACCGCCCCTTCCGCGACGGTGGCCTCGGCACCCGTCCGGCGGAGGTCACGTCGCTCGCCGAGCGTCGCGAGCTCGCCAGCACCCCGGCACCCGCCGAGGCGCCGGTCGCCCGCACGGCACCCGAGCCGGCCCGGCCGCAGGTGGGACGCGCGTCGTCCCTCACCCGCTTCCGCCCGGCGTCGGCCACCCGCCGCGCCAGCTACGAGGCGTCCGGCGGCGGCCCGCAGGAGCCGCTGCGTGCCGAGCGTGTCGTCCCGACGTCCGCCGGCAACGGCTCGCGCACCGCCCTGGACGGTGACGTCCAGGTCGAGCACGACGCCGAGGACAGCGGCTCGATCTTCGGGTCGCTCCGCTCGAGCTGGCTCACCTCCGAGGGTGGCTCCGGCTGGCAGTCGACCGAGGTCGAGGCCGGCTGGCAGCGTGCCGAGGACGTCGCCGAGTCCGCCAAGGACGCCCCCGCCGCCGGCGGTGGCCTCCCGATCCGTCGTCCGGGCACGCTCCTCGTGCCCGGTGGCATCACCAAGCCGACCACCGTCGCGCCGCGTGACCCCGAGGCCATCCGGAACCGCTACGCCGCCTACGCGGCCGGCGTCTCCCGGGGCCGCAAGACGTCAACCAGCTCCACCGACGACCGCACCCACTAGCAGGAACGGAAGTAGTCCCCATGACCGAATACGACTCTGCTGCCTACGCGCAGCCCGACGAGCGCAACCTCGACTGGCTCGTGTCGCGCTTTGTCGAGGAAGTCACCGACGCCGCACACGCCATCCTCGTGTCCGCCGACGGTCTCCTCATGGCCATGAGCGAGAGCATCCCGGACGAGCGCGCCGAGCAGGTCGCGGCCGTCTCCTCCGGTCTCGCCAGCCTGGCCGTCGGTGCCGCCCGCCTCTTCGACGGTGGTGCGGTGCTGCAGACCGTCGTCGAGATGGAGCACGGCTACCTGATGCTCATGAGCGTCGGCGACGGCTCCAACCTCACGGTCCTCACCGAAGAGGCCGCCGACATCGGCCAGGTCGGCTACGAGATGGCCCTGCTGGTCGAGCGCGTCGGCCGGATGGTGCAGGCCGAGGCCCGCGTCACCACCGGATGACGTGAGTGGCCGTGGCACCCCTTGACCCCAGCGGCATGGACGACGAGGCGACTCCCAAGCCTCGTTTCGTCCGGCCGTACACCATCACGGCAGGTCGCACCGAGTCCTCGGTCGACCTGCCGATGGAAGCCACCCTCCGTACGCAGGGGGACGGCACCGGTGGCCTGAGCGCAGCCGCGCTGAAGGTTCTTGAGGTCTGCGACACCCGTTCAGTCGCCGAGGTAGCCGCCCTGGTCCACATGCCGATCGGCGTGGTCCGGGTACTTCTCAGCGACCTGGTCGAGCACGGACACATCCGTGTGCAGGCCACCATCACCAACGACTCGTCTCGTGACGAGCGTATTGAGCTCATCGAAAGGACCCTCCGTGGACTTCGCACCTACTAGCGCCCAGCGCAAGGCGGCGTCGACGAAGATCGTGATCGCCGGTGGTTTCGGCGTGGGCAAGACGACGCTGGTCGGCTCGGTCTCCGAGATCCAGCCGCTGCGTACCGAGGCCCTCGTCACCAACGAGTCGGAGGGTGTCGACGATCTCGCCGCGGTGCCCGCCAAGTCGACCACCACCGTGGCCATGGACTTCGGACGTCTCACCCTTGCCGAGGACATCGTCCTCTACCTCTTCGGAACGCCGGGCCAGCGCCGCTTCTGGTTCATGTGGGACGACCTGTGCCTGGGCGCGATCGGGGCGATCGTCCTGGTCGACACCGCCCGCCTGGACGAGTCGTTCTCGCCGCTGGACTACTTCGAGCACAAGGGTCTGCCGTTCATCGTGGCGGTCAACCAGTTCGAGGGCGTCCAGCAGTACTCGCTCGACGAGATCGCGAACGCCTTGGCACTGCCCCCCGAGGTGCCGATCATCGCGATCGACGCGCGGGACCGCGAGTCGGCCAAGACCGCGTTGCTGCGCGTCACCGAGTACGCGCTCCAGAAGCTGACCGCCCAGCTGTCCGTGGGAGTCCACTGACATGTCGACCACGACTCGCGCGCCGCCGTACGGCGTCCGGCATCGCCCTCCTCGCGGTGGTCCTGACCGCCGCGGGGTGTGGCGGCACCAGCACGGCGGCCAGCACCGACCCGGATCCGCAGGTCATCCGTGCGGGCTTCCTGACGGTGTGCACCTCGCTGCCCTACGAGCCGTTCGAGTTCGAGCGCAACGGCGAGACGGTGGGCTTCGAGATCGACCTGGCCAAGGCCGTGGCCGAGGAGCTCGGTGTCGAGCCGGACTTCAAGAACGAGGACTTCGACGACGTCCAGTCCGGGCAGCTGCTCAACGAGAACGCCTGCGACCTCGCGGCGGCCGGCCTCACCATCACCGGTGACCGGGCCCGCGCGCTCGACTTCTCGAGCCCGTTCTTCAACGCGGCGCAGGCGCTCGTCGTCACCGGCAACAGCGGCATCAGCAACCTCGACGACCTGCGCGGTGGCCGGATCGCCGTCCAGGCCGGCACCACCGGTGAGCTCTACGTCACCGACAACGCGCCGCGCAACACCCAGGTCGTCCCCTTCGACGACATCGGCGAGATGTCCAGCGCCCTCAACGGCGGCACCGTGGACGCCGGCGTCTACGACAACACCGTCGCCGGCTCCGCGATCAAGGAGTACCCCTCCTTCCAGATCGCCGCGGAGTTCGACACCGGTGAGCAGTACGGCATGGCGGTCAAGAAGGACGGCAACGTCGACCTGCTGCGCGTCGTCAACCAGGTCCTCGCCGACCTCGAGGCCGACGGCGGCTACGACAAGCTCTACAACACCTGGTTCGGGACCAAGAAGAAGTCCTGACCCGGCCTGACCGGCTCAGTCCGCCTGTACGGCGAGCAGCTCCCGCACGCGCGGGATGACCTCCTCGCCGTACAGGCGCACCGACTCCAGGCGCTGGTCGTGCGGCAACGCCCCGACCGAGTACTTGAGCTGGAAGCGGGAGAGCCCGAGCGTGGTGATGGACCACGCGATCTTGCGGGCCACCGTCTCGGGGGAGCCGACGAACATCGCCCCCTCCGGGCTCGCCGCCTGCTCGAACGCGATCCGCGAGTAGGGGCCCCAGCCGCGCTCGCGACCGAGCCGCGTGTAGAGGTCGGCCTGGTGCGGGTAGAGCTGCTCGCGCGCCAGCTCGTCGGTGGCGGCCACGTGGCCGGGGGAGTGCATCCCGATCGGCAGCTCCTCGTGGCCGTACTCGGCCAGGGCCCGGCGGTAGAGGTCGGCGAACTGCACGAACCCGCGCGGCGACCCGCCGATCACGGCCAGCACCAACGGCATGCCGTAGTGCGCCGCCCGGACGACCGACTCGGGGGTGCCGCCGACGGCGATCCACGCGGGCAGTCGGCCGGCCGCGGTCGTCGGGTAGACCTGCTTGCCCTGGAGCGGCGGTCGGATCGTGCCCTCCCAGGTGACCGGCTGCTCGGACTGGAGCGCGGAGAAGAGGTCGAGCTTCTCGGCGAAGAGCCGGTCGTAGTCGTCGAGCGAGAGCCCGAAGAGGCCGAAGGACTCGATGAAGGAGCCGCGGCCCAGCTGCACCTCGGCCCGCCCAGGCGCGATCGCGTCCAGGGTGGCGAAGCGCTGGTAGACGCGGATCGGGTCGTCGGAGCTGAGCACCGTCACCCCGGTGCCGAGCCGGATCCGGTCGGTCTGACCGGCGATCGCGGCCAGCACCACGTCGGGGGCCGAGATGGCGTAGTCGGGGCGGTGGTGCTCCCCGAGGCCGAGGTAGTCGACGCCGACCCGGTCGGCCAGCACCCCCTCGGCCACCACCTGGCGGATGACCTCGGCGCCGTCGCCGGGCCGGCCCTCCTCGTCGAGCGGCACGTCACCGAAGGTGTCGAGGCCGAGGGTCGGGTGGGCGCGGGTGCCGAGGGCGTCGTACGACATGTCTCGAAGGCTAGGCCCCCGGTGGTCGCGCACCCGCGCAGGCAAGGGGCGCACCCGGCAACGCTCCGGAGCTCCCCGGGTGCGCAGGTGCGCAGGTGTGGGGCGGTGCCGAGCGGGGACCCCTCAGCGGCAGGGGGTGTCGCCGAGCCGGGCCAGCCCCTCGAGGTCGCCGGGGCCGTAGGAGGTGCGGGTGTTGGTGGGGTGCATCGAGCTCGCCCGGGTCGTCCACGTGGCCGAGCCCGACGAGGTGCCCGAGCTCGTGGAGCACGACCGCCTCGAGGGGCTCACGGGCGCCGGGGATCCAGTCCCGGACGTCGAACTGGTCGCGGTCGAGGGTCAGCACGCCGGTCGCGTACTGCCGCAGCCCGGCTCGCACGTCGTACGCCGCGCTGCCGCCGAGCCCGATGACGTCGCCCTCCAGCGCGGGCACCTCCTCCGGGGTCGCCCACGCGACGAGGACGGGCGGCGGGTCGCTGGCGAGGAAGCCCTCGTCGTACGACGCGGGGCGGGCGTCGCTCTCGCCCTCGTAGGAGAACTCCAGTCCGCTGGCGCGGCTGGTGGCCTCGACGGCGTCGTGGATGAGCGGCTCCCACTCCTCGGGCGCACCCTCGGGGTTGACGACGTAGGGGATCGGACGGCACGGGCTGTAGCCCACCGGGTCGTCGCTGCCGGGCTGCGTCTCGGCGAACGCGAACGACCCCTCGCCCACGGCGTACTCCGGGATCTCGCGCAGCCGGTCGTCCCCGAGCCCGAAGAGCTCGCGCACCCGCGCCACCTCGTCGGCGGGATGCAGGAGCACCACGCCGCCGAGCAGCAGCGCGGTGATCAGCAGGCCCGGCAGCACCGGGCCGTGCGCGGGACGGGGGGAGGCGCTCAGCGGGTGACCAGCCAGATGCCGACCACCGCCGGGACGAGCCCGACGAGCAGCCAGGGGGTGAGCGGTCGCCGGCCGTGGATGAGGAAGGCCAGCGCGACCGAGATGACCCCGAAGGCGCCGGCGATGACGCACAGGCCGACCTCGGCTCCGGGGCTCGGGTCGTCGAGGTAGAGCGCGGCGACGATCAGGCCGATCTGGAGGTGGAAGATCGTGGTGACCGCGAGCGCCGACATCACCCAGCGCTGGACGCGGCTGAGCGACTTGTCCTCCGACTCGCGCTCGGCCCGGGTCTGGCGGGGAGCGTTGGGGTCGATGAGGTGCCGCGCGCGGCGCGGCTGCTGCTCGGTCACCCCCCGAGTATCGCCTGTGCGACCTAGACGCCCGTCAGCGCGGTGGCCGCGGCCTCGACCGCCTCGGGGGAGAGGACGTGCTCGATGGCCATCGCGGCCGCCCCGAGGACGCCCGCCTCGGCGCCCGCGCGGCTCGTCTGGATCGCCAGGTGCTCGGTCGCCAGCGGCAGCGAGCGCTGGTAGACGACCTCGCGGATGCCGGCCAGCAGGTGCTCGCCGGCCGCCGAGAGCTGGCCGCCGATGACCACCACCGAGGGGTTGATGACGTTGACCATGGTGGCGACGACGCCGCCGATGTCGCGACCGGCCTGGCGGACCACGTCGATGGCGTCCGGGTCACCCGCCCGCACCAGGTCGACGACGTCCTGGCCGGTGGTCGCGGGCACCCCGCGCGAGGTGAGGATCCCCGCCAGGGCGGGCCCGGCGGCGACGGCCTCGAGGCAGCCGAGGTTGCCGCAGCGGCAGCGCACGTCGTCGTGCCCGGAGACGTGGACGTGGCCGAGGTCGCCGGCGGTGCCCTGGGCGCCGCGCTGGAGCCGCCCGCCGGACGACGATGCCGCCGCCGATCCCGGTCGCGACCTTGACGAGCACCAGGTCGTCCACGTCGGACAGGTGGGTCTGCCGCTCGCCGAGGGCCATGATGTTGACGTCGTTGTCGATGAGCACGGGGACGGCGAAGTGCTGCTGGAGGAAGCCGGGGACGTCGTACCGGTCCCAGCCGGGCATGATCGGCGGGTTGATCGGACGCCCCGTGGAGTGCTCGACGGGACCGGGCAGGCCGATGCCGATCGCGGCCAGGTCGTCGGGGCGTCGCGTGCCCCGGCGCAGCAGCGCCTTGACCGTCGTGACCACCCAGCCGAGGACGACCTCGGGGCCCTCGACGATGTCGATCTGCGCGGAGATCTCGGCGAGCAGGGCACCGGAGAGGTCGCTGAGCACGGCCCGGGCGTGCGTGGCGCCGATGTCGACGCCCACGACGACCCGCGCGGCGGGGTTGAGGGCGAAGAGCGCGGGCGGCCGGCCGCCGGTGGACTGGCCCCCGCCGAAGGGGGCGATGAGTCCCAGACGCATCAGCGTGTCGATGCGCGCGGCCACCGTCGAACGGGCCAGTCCGGTGGTCTCGGCGAGCTCGGAACGGGTCCACGGACGGCCGTCCCGCAACAGCTCGAAGACGTCACCGGTGCGCATGGCGGTCAGTAGACCACTTCCCACTTGTCACGTCTAGACAGCAACTTTTGTTAGGTCCTCGACAAAAGTGTGTGAGGCATGCCACAGTGCTGCCGTGGACAGCTTCGACACCCCCGCCAGCACCCCGGACCCCGGTCCCGTGCTCACCGTGCGCGGGCTCACCAAGAGCTTCGTGGGCAACCGCGTGCTCCACGGTGCCGACCTCCAGCTGCTCCCGGGCCAGGTGCTCGGGCTGGTGGGCGAGAACGGCGCCGGCAAGTCGACCTTGATGAAGATCCTCGCCGGCGTGCACCAGGCCGACGAGGGATCGGTCGAGATCGCCGGTGAGCCCGTGTCCTTCAGCCACCCGGTCCAGGCCCAGCACGCCGGCCTCTCCACGGTGTTCCAGGAGTTCAACCTCCTGCCCGAGCGCTCGGTCGCCGAGAACATCTGGCTCGGTCGCGAGCCCCGCCGCCGCGGCCTCGTCGACACCCGGGCGATGAACCACGACACCGAGGAGCTCCTCACCGGCCTCGGCATCACCGGCCTCAAGGCCACCCGCCGGGTCCGCTCCCTCTCCGTCGCCGAGCAGCAGGTCGTCGAGATCGCCAAGGCGGTGAGCTTCGACGCCCGGATCATCCAGATGGACGAGCCCACCGCGGCGCTCGCCGACCACGAGGTCGAGCTGCTCTACACGATCATCCGCCGCCTCACCGACCGCGGCGTCGCCATCATCTACGTCTCCCACCGGCTCAAGGAGATCTTCGACCTCTGCGACACCATCACGGTGCTCAAGGACGGCGTGCAGGTCGACACCCGGCCGGCCGCCGACCTCGACGAGGCCGCTCTGGTGCGCCTCATGGTCGGCCGCTCCATGTCGTCGTTCTTCCCCGACGCCCTCGAGGGCACCACGGTGGGGGAGCCGCGGCTCGAGCTGCGCGACGCCGGCAACGGCTACGTCGACGGCATCGACCTGACCCTGCGGGGCGGCGAGATCGTCGGGGTCGCCGGGCTCCAGGGCTCCGGTCGCACCGAGGTCCTCGAGGGGATCTTCGGCGTCACCCCCTTCACCCGCGGCGAGGTCCTCGTGGACGGCTCGACGGTGACCGTGCGCACGCCCCGGCAGGCCGTCCGCCGCGGTCTCGCGCTCATCACCGAGGACCGCAAGGCCACCGGCCTCGCGCTGCACCAGTCGATCCTCGACAACGCCCTGGGCGTGGTCCGTGCGGTCTTCCCGTCGCGCACCGGCGCCGCGCGCTCCGCCGTACCCTCCACGCTCTCGACCCTGGCCGTCTCGGCCCGGTCGCTGTCGCAGGAGGCGCAGTTCCTGTCGGGCGGCAACCAGCAGAAGGTCGTCCTGGCCCGCTGGCTCTCCGCCCACCCCGGCGTCGTGCTGATGGACGAGCCGACCCGCGGCATCGACGTCGGCGCCAAGCACGCGATCTACGAGGTGATGCGCAGCCTGGCCGCCGAGGGCGTCGCGGTGCTCATGGTCTCCAGCGAGCTGCCCGAGGTGATCGGCATGTCCGACCGGATCCTCGTCATGAAGGACGGCCGGATCGCCGGTGAGCTCCCGCGCGGGGCCACCGAGGAGCAGGTCCTGTCCACGGCCACCGGCGTCGAGGCCTCGTCCGACCCGGCGTCCGATCCCGTGTCCGGCCCTGCGTCCGATCCAGGGCAGCCCGAGCGAGAGGTCTCGCTGTGAAGAACCGTCTCAGCACCGTCACCTCGACGACGATCGTGTACGGCGTCCTGCTGGTCGCCATCGTCGCCGGCGCGGTCCTCACCGCCGTCAACGGCCGCAACTTCTTCAGCACCGGCAACATCGACAACATCCTGACCACCACCAGCATCCTGGGCTTCATCGCGATCGGCCAGACGCTGGTCGTCCTCGGCGGCTCCCTCGACCTGTCCGTGCCCTTCGTGGTCAGCCTGTCCAGCGTCGTCGGCGCCGGGATCATGGCCGGCGACCCGGGCAACATCGTGCCGGCCGTCGTGGTCACCCTCGCCCTCGCGATGGCGGTCGGCCTGGTCAACGGCCTGATCGTCACGTTCCTCAAGGTGCACGGCTTCATCGCCACCCTCGGCACCGGACTGATCATCTCCGGCTACCTCGCCAGCAACTACAAGGGCAGCCACGGCAGCGCGCCGCTCGACTTCCGGTTGCTGGACGCCACCCGGATCGGCCCCGTGCCGGTCTCCACCCTGATCATGCTGGGGTGCGCGGGCCTCGCGATCCTGATGCTGCGCCGCACCCGCCTCGGCCACCACCTCTACGCCGTCGGCGGCAACGCCGAGGTCGCCCGGCTCTCCGGCCTGCGCACGTCCGTGCCGGTCATCGCCGCGCACGTCATCTGCTCGGCGCTGTCCGCGGTGGCCGGGCTGCTCCTGCTCGCCCGGCTCAGCGTCGGCAACCCGACCATCGGCTCCCAGGGCGGCTACGACCTGATGTCGATCGCCGCGGTGGTGCTCGGCGGCACGCTGCTGGCCGGCGGCAAGGGCAACATCACCGGCACCCTCGCCGGGGTCGCGATCTTCGCCGTGATCGACAACGTCATGGGCGTCATGCAGGTCAACCCGTTCCTGCGCGACGTCGTCCGCGGGGTCGTGATCGTGGTCGCGGTGGCGGTCTACGCCCGCCGCGAGCTCGACACCCGCCCACCACGCTTCGAACGCCCCACCGGACTCGACGCCGCCCTGCAGGAGGCACGATGAGCACCGCCACGCCCTCGATCACCACGACCGAGACCCAGGCCCGTCCCGAGCTGCCGCTCCACCAGGGCAGCCTCGGCAGCCGGATCGCCGCCGGCCTCGCCACCCCGGGCGGCGCCGTCTTCGTGCTGGTCGGCGTGCTGCTCGTGTCGATCATGGTCTCCAACCCCAACTTCACCGACCCCGGTGCGCTGATCCGCTTCGCCGGTCGCACCGCGCCGATCGCCATCGCGGCGATGGGGCAGTACTACGTGATCGTCAGCGGCGAGTTCGACCTCTCGATGGGCGCGGTGATCGCCGCGCAGGTGGTGCTCGCCGGCAACTTCATCGGCCAGGACGAGGGCCGCATCCTCCCCGGCCTCGCTGCTGATGCTGGCCGTCGGGCGCCCTGATCGGGATCATCAACGGGCTCGTCACCACGCTGCTCAAGGTGCCCAGCTTCATCGTGACCCTGGGCATGATGCTGGCCCTGTCGGGACTGGTCCGCTACATCACCGGCGGCGCCGCCAGCGGCAACCCGGTCGACGCGTTCCGCGACATCGGTCGCGGCGGCATCGAGGACGTGCCGGTCGTCGACGTCATCCCCTACCCGCTCATCATCCTGGTCGTCATCGCGGCGCTGTCGGTCTGGCTGATGCGCCGACCGTTCGGTCGCACGCTCATCGCCGCGGGCGACAACCCGGAGGCCACGCACTACTCCGGCGCCCCGCTGTGGTCCTACAAGACCCGGGCCTTCGTGCTCTCCTCGCTCTCGGCCACCGTCGCCGGCATCCTGCTCGTCGGGTACGCCGGGGTGCACCCCTCGGTGGGTGCCGGCTACGAGTTCACCGCGATCACCGCGGTCGTCCTCGGCGGTGTCGTGCTCGGCGGCGGCCGGGGCTGGGTCCTGTCCGCCGCGGCGGGTGCCTTCGCCCTCGAGCTCCTCTTCACCCTGCTGACCTCTCTCGGGGTCCCCTCCACGTGGAGGGACACGGTCCAGGGGCTGATCATCATCGCCGCCGTCGCCGTCTCGGCGCGTGCCTGGCAGGTCGGCCGCCGCCCGCGGCGTACCACCCCCACGGATCCATCCCGTTCCACCAAGCAGGCAACACACACAGCAACACCTTCACCCAACCAGCCCTCAACGGGCGCAACCACAGGAGAAAACTGATGCGCAGGACCATCAGGGGGACGCTCGCGTCCGCCGCAGTGCTGGCGGTGCTGGCTGGCTGCAGCACCGACGTCGAGGATCCCGCCGACTCGACGGCCACCGAGTCCACGAGCGAGTCCGAGGAGGCGTCGGGCGACGAGGGCGAGTGGTTCGTCCAGGCCGACTTCGACGAGCAGGACGCAGCAGCGCTCGGCGACCTTCGAGGGCGACGAGGCCGAGCCGTGGCTGCAGTACATCGACGGCGAGATGACCGACACCTCGGAGTACAAGTCCGGCGGCGCCAAGAAGGTCTGCTTCGCCAACGCCTCGGTCAGCAACCCGTGGCGCCAGACCGGCTTCATCACCATGACCCAGCAGCTCGAGGCGCTGCAGGACAAGGGCGTCATCTCCGACATGGAGGTGCGTGACGCGCAGGACGACGACAACACCCAGCTCGCCGACATCGACTACTTCATCTCCGAGGGCAACTGCGACGCCTTCGTCATCTCGCCCAACTCCACGGCGGCGATGACGCCGGGCGTCGAGCGCGCCTGCGAGACCGGCAAGCCGGTCATCGTCTTCGACCGCGGCGTCGAGACCGACTGCGCCACCACGTTCATCCACCCGATCGGTGGCTACGCGTGGGGCATCGACACCGCCGAGTTCCTCGTCCGAGAACCTCGAGGAGGGCGACAAGGTCGTCGCGCTGCGCATCCTGCCCGGCGTCGACGTGCTGGAGACCCGCTGGGCCGCCGCCGAGAAGATCTTCGAGGAGAACGGCATCGAGGCCGAGGACTTCTTCACCGGCGCCGACCCGACCGAGATCAAGAAGATCATCACCGACGCGCTCAACCAGGGCGAGGTCGCCGGTGTGTGGATGGACGCCGGTGACGGCGCCGTCGCGGCCATCGAGGCGTTCGAGGACGCCGGCGTCGACTACCCCGTCATGACGGGTGAGGACGAGATGAGCTTCCTGCGCAAGTGGGAGGAGACCGGCCTGAACGGCCTGGCCCCGGTCTACTCCAACTTCCAGTGGCGCACCCCGCTCCTGGCGCTGGAGAAGATCTTCGCCGGCGAGGAGGTCCCGAAGGAGTGGGTCCTGCCGCAGACGCCGATCACCGAGGACGAGCGCGCCGAGTACCTCGAGGCCAACGACGGCATGCCCGACGGTCACTACGCCAAGTTCGGTGGCGAGGACCTCCCCGGCTTCCCCGAGGCCTGGCAGGACCGCTGACCCGGCCTGACCCGAGCTGATCCCGTCCCATGGCCGGCCGGCCACGAACCCCACGTCGTGGCCGGCCGGCCCCACCACACCGGCAGTGCACCGTCACTGCACCCTCATCAGGGAGGACGTCTCCGTGCGCCCCATCGGCATCAACACATGGGTCTGGGCATCGCCCCTGACCGATGCCACCCTCGACCCCGTGCTCGACCACGTCGCCGACCTCGGCTTCGACGCCGTCGAGCTGCCCCTGGAGAGCGTGGGGGACCTCTCCATCGACGTCCTCGGCGCCGCCCTCGAACGCACCGGCCTCGCGCCGTACGTCGTGGGGGCCATGGCCCCGGGCCGCGACCTCGTCGACACCGACGAGACCACCGTCGCGGCCACCCAGGACTACCTCCGGGCCTGCATCGACCTCGCCGCCGGCATCGGCGCGCCCGCGGTCTGCGGCCCCTTCTACGCCAGCACCGGCCGCGTCTGGCGGCTCGGCGCCGAGGAGCGGGAGCAGGCGTACGCCGAGTGGCGCGCCGGCCTCGCCCCGGTCGTCGACCACGCCGGCGAGCGCGGCGTGGTGATCGGCATCGAGCCGCTCAACCGCTACGAGACGTCGCTGGTCAACACCGTCGACCAGGCCCTCACCGGCCTCGACGGACTCCTCGGGCCGGCCCTCGGCCTGGCCCTGGACAGCTACCACCTCAACATCGAGGAGCGCTCCAGCGCCGACGCGATCCGCGCGGCCGGCGAGCACCTCGCCCACGTCCAGGTCTGCGGCAGCGACCGCGGCGCCCCGGGCGGCGACCAGACCGACTGGCCGGCGCTGGTGAAGGCGCTGGACGACGTCGGCTACGCCGGCCCGCTCAACATCGAGAGCTTCACCGCCGACAACGCCTCGATCGCGACCGCGGCGTCGATCTGGCGTCCGCTGGCCGCCACGCAGGACGACCTGGCCCGCGACGGGCTCGCGTTCCTCCGGGGCTCCTCGCGTCGGCCGCCCACGATGGGGGAGCCCCGTGACCCGCACAGCGCACGACACGACCGTCGGGGTGGCCTGCGTCGGCTACGCCTTCATGGGCAAGGCCCACTCCAACGCGTGGCGCAACGTCGGCGCCTTCTACCTCGACGCTCCGCCGTGCCGAGCAGAAAGTGCTCGTCGGGCGCGACCCGCGCCGGGTCGCCGAGGCCGCGCAGCGCTACGGCTGGCAGCGAGTCCGCCACGGACTGGCGCGCCGTGCTCGAGCGCGACGACATCCACATCGTGGACATCTGCGCCCCCGGGCACTGCACGCGGAGATCGCCATCGCCGCGCTGGACGCCGGCAAGCACGTGCTGCTCGAGAAGCCGCTGGCCAACACCCTGGCCGAGGCCGAGGATGCTCGTCGCGGCCGCCGAGGCCGCCCCGGGCACGGCGTGCAGTCGATGGTCGGGCTTCAACTACCGCCGCGTGCCGGCGCTGGCCCTGGCCCGCGAGCTCATCGCCGACGGCCGGCTCGGCGAGGTCCGCCAGGTGCGCGCCGCCTACCTGCAGGACTGGCTGGTCGACGCGGCCGCCCCGATGACCTGGCGGCTGCGCAAGGAGAGGCCGGCTCCGGGCGCCCTGGGCGACATCGGCTCGCACGCGTCGACCAGGTGCAGTTCCTGCTCGGCGACACCGTCGCGTGGGCGAGCGGGCACCTGCACACCTTCGTCACCCGCCGGCCCGGCGAGTCCGGTCCGGAGGACGTCACGGTCGACGACGCCGCCTGGGCCACGCTCGGGATGTCGGCGGGAGCGGTCGCCAGCGTCGAGGTGAGCCGCATGGCCACCGGGCGGAAGAACTCGCCTCGCGCTCGAGGTCTACGGCGACAAGGGCTCCCTGCGCTTCGACCTCGAGACGCTCAACGAGCTCGCGTCGTCGACGACCGGCGTCGGGCGGCACCCGCATCCTGGTCACCGAGCCCGACCACCCCTACGTGGCTGCCTGGTGGCCGCAGGGCCACGTGATCGGCTGGGACCACACCTTCACCAACCAGGCCGGGACTGCCTCGCCGCGATCGCCGGCGGGACGCGCGCCGTCGCCGTCGTTCGAGGACGGCCTGGCCGTCCAGCGGGTGCTGGCCGCCATCGAGGCAGCGCACGTCGCACGCGTCACGCGCGCCGCCGCCGACGCACGCTCCCGTCGTCCAGCCCGGCCCACGCCCGCCGACCGAAGGAGCAGCCTCATGCCCCGCCCCTACACCCTGTTCACCGGCCAGTGGGCCGACCTGCCCTTCGAGGAGGTCGCCGGCCTCGCGTCCGGCTGGGGCTACGACGGCCTCGAGATCGCCGTCTCCGGCGACCACCTGGACGCCTGGCGCTGGGACGAACCCGGCTACGTCGAGTCCAAGCTCGCCATCCTGGAAAAGCACAACCTGAGGTCTGGGCCATCTCCAACCACCTCAAGGGCCAGGCCGTCTGCGATGACCCCATCGACTTCCGCCACGAGGCGATCGTCGGGGCCAAGGTCTGGGGCGACGGCGACCCCGAGGGCGTCCGCACGCGCGCCGCCGAGGAAATGAAGCACACCGCCCGGCTCGCCAGAGGCTCGGCGTGGACACCGTCGTCGGCTTCACCGGCTCCTCCATCTGGCAGTACGTCGCCATGTTCCCGCCCGTCCCGGACGAGCTGATCGAGGCCGGCTACCAGGACTTCGCCGACCGCTGGAACCCCATCCTGGACGTCTTCGACGAGTGCGGCGTCCGCTTCGCCCACGAAGTCCACCCCTCCGAGATCGCCTACGACTACTGGACCACCGTCCGCACCCTCGAAGCGATCGGCCACCGGCCGGCGTTCGGGCTGAACTGGGACCCCACCCACATGATGTGGCAGGGCATCGACCCCGTCTCCTTCATCTGGGACTTCAAGGACCGGATCTACCACGTGGACTGCAAGGACACCCGGATCCGCCTGCCGGCGGGCGCAACAGCGTCCTGGGCTCCCACCTGCCCTGGGGCGACCCGCGCCGCGGCTGGGACTTCGTCTCCGCCGGCCGCGGCGACGTCCCTGGGAGGACTCCTTCCGCGCCCTCGCCGCGATCGGCTACAACGGCCCCATCTCGGTCGAGTGGGAGGACGCCGGCATGGACCGCCTCCACGGCGCCCCCGAGGCGCTGGAGTTCCTCCGGGGTTCGACTTCGAGCCGCCCACCGCGTCGTTCGACGCGGCGTTCTCGCAGTAGGTCTCCTGCGCTTTCGCGCCGGATTCTCGGGCGAGCGGTGAGTGAGCCACATTCCTGACGCGCGTCATGTGGGCTGGCTGACCTCCCGCGGGCGAGTCGTCGCCTGGCGCGCGGGGTGGGCGGTGCCGGTGCCACGTTGCGGCTCGGGTGGGGTGGCCGCTCGCCGCCCCGCGGGGTGGCGCAGCTGGCGGCGTACGACATGGGCTCGCCGAACTGGGCGGGCGCCGACACGTCCGCCGACCGCACGGCGTCGGCATGTCGGGCGCCGCCAGTTCGGGCGCCCCGCCTGGCGTGGCCGGCTCGGACTGGCGGGCGCCGACATGGGGCCCGGCCAACTGGCGGGCGCCGACATGGGCTCGCGCCCAACTGGCGGGCGCCGACATGTCGAACGACGGTCGGGGTGTCGGGCGCCGCCAGTTGCCGGGCCCGTCCTTGAACGCGCGGCACCTCGCCCGTACGCCGCGCCGGCGCGCGGCGGCACGGGCACGGACGTCGTACGCCGCGTCAGGGAGCGATCGTCAGGAAGACGAACGCCGCGAGCAGCACGAGGTGCACCCCGCCCTGCAGCGGCTTGGCGCGACCCGGGCAGCACCGTCAGGATGCTGACGATCACGGTCAGGAAGAGCAGCACGATCTGGACGCTGTCGAGGCCGAGCGCCAGCGGTCCGTCGAGCCAGATCGACGGCGATCGCGATGGCCGGGATGGTGAGGCCGATCGACGCCATCGCCGAGCCGAGCGCGAGGTTGAGGCTGACCTGCACCCGCTCGCGCGCCGCGGCCCGCACGGCGGCGATCGACTCGGGCAGCAGCACCAGCAGGGCGATCACCACGCCGACGACGGCGTTGGGAAGCCGACGGCGTCGACCGCGTCCTCGATCGACGGGGGACTCGACCTTGGCCAGGCCGACCACGGCGACGAGGGACGACGACGAGCAGCGCCAGGCTGGTGAGGGTGGTGCGCGCGGTCGGCGGGTCGGCGTGCGCCGTCGCCGTCCTGGTCGAGCGTGGCGCCGTCGCGGTCGACCGGGCAGGAAGAAGTCGCGGTGCTCGCACGGTCTGGGTGAAGACGAACATGCCGTAGAGCACCAGCGACGCGACGGCGGCGAAGGCCAGCTGGGCGCCGGAGTACTCCGGGCCGCTCTCGGAGGTCGGTGAAGGTCGGCAGCACCAGGCAGATGGTGGCCAGGGTGATCACGGTGGCCAGCGCGGACGCCGGTGCCCTCGGGGTTGAAGACGGCCAGCCGGTGCTTGAGCGCGCTCACCAGCAGCGACAGGCCCACGATGCCGTTGATGGTGATCATCACCGCGGCGAAGACGGTGTCGCGCGCGAGCCCCGAGGTGTCGCCCGTGCCGTCACCATCAAGGTGACGATCAGCCCGACCTCGATGATCGTGACCGCCACCGCGAGCAGCAGCGAGCCGAAGGGTTCGCCGACCTTGTGCGCGACCACCTCGGCGTGGTGGACGGCGCTGAGCACGGCGCCCATGAGCAGCGACGGCGACCAGGACCAGGACGACCGGCCCGGGGTAGCGCCCCCAGGTGAGCGCCAGCATCACCGCCGCCAGGATCGGGGTGTACGTGGTCCAGCTCGGCAGGCGCATGGCCTCACCCGATTTGAGGGGCGGTCAGGTCCCGGGCGTGCTCAGCTTCTCCAGCCGCGCGGTGAGCAGGGGCACCCGGTGCGCATTGCCGGTGAGGTCGACGTACTGCGGCCGAAGATCGCGAGCAGCGCGTCGTCGAGGCGACGCACGGCGCCGGCGGGGTAGCGGTAGCCCATCCGCCGGATGATCGCGTCGGGGTCGACCGAGGTCAGCAGCGCGGCGAGCTCGTCGAGCGAGGTGACGCCGAGCTCGAGGAGCAGCCCGGCGATCCAGCCGTAGTGGTCGGTGTGCGACCAGCCGGCGTCGGCGTACTGCCCGGCCAGGAACGTCGCGAGCTCCTGCCCGCTGATCCGCGGGTCGCTCGGGTCCTCCTCGTGCGGCTGGTGCGGCGCGGCGGCCTGGAGTCGCTCGCGGATCGCGGAGAACTCCTGGTCGGCGAGCTCGAGCAGCCCGGCGGCGAGGGTGAAGCGGCGGTCGAGGTCGAGGGCGTGCTCGGCCGGCACCGTGCCCTTGTAGCGGATGTCGTGCTCGAACTCGGCCCACGCGTGCTGCAGGACCGTGCGCACCTGGATGCTGGCGCGGTGTCCGGCGAGGTCGTCGTACGACGCGGGGGCGGGGGCGTCCGGCGTCACGAGCAGGTGCCGGCTGGCGTAGCCGAAGCGGCCCTCGCGCGCGGTCTCCAGGCCGAGGTCGCGGTCGTCGAGCATGCTGAGCTCGTCGTCGAGCAGGCCGGCGACCGCGGCCACGTCGGCGTGGACGTAGGTGATGACGCGGACGCCGACCTGGTCGGTGATCTGGCGCAGCGGGTCGGGGTAGAGCAGCCGGCCCTCGACCGTGCGGGCGGCCTTGGCGGCGAAGGACGCGACGCTCTTGGTGCGGCCGTCGACGCTGAGGTAGTTGATGCCCGCGTCGTCGAGCAGGGTCCGGGTCAGCTCCACGAAGCGCGCGGTGATGGGCACCAGGCCGGGCTGGAGGGCGGCGTACTCCCGCACCGCCTCGCGGACCGGTTGGTCGTCGAGCGGCTGGTCGGTCTGGTCTCCGGGCGGGGGCACGCGCCCAGCCTGCCCTGTCCTGCCCGGGCGTGCACGCGCGACCCACAGGGTGGCGCTCGACGGCCTTCGCCGGGCCCGGAGGCGTCCACAGGTCGACGAGGGCGTGCCGCCCTCCACAGCCGTACGCCGCCCGGCCGGCGTTGTCGGTGGTCCTCGCGAGCGTCTGGGGCGTGACCTTCCACAGACGCCGATCTCCGCGGTTGGGCCACCGTGGCGCGGGGGCACGCTGCCGTCGACCACCCACCCCGAGGAGTCCCCATGGCTGACCACCCCCGTGACCACCCCAGCGAGCACCCCGGTGACGTCCGTGGCGGCCACCCCACGACACCCCGCCGCGAGCGCCTCGTCGTGGCGCCGGCCCTGCCACCGGACGACGTGGTCTTCCTCGCGGGCTTCGGCCGGCACCCGGTGCACGACCACCGTGGCGGGGCGCGGGCGACGCCCCGGCGGATGGCGCGGATCTGGCCCGGGCAGCCCGTGGGTCCCTGTCCCTGGGTCCCGTGCGCGGAGGGGTGCTGCCTGCACCTGGCCGGGAGGACCGGCGTCGCGGCGGCGGGCGCGTGGCTGAGGTTCCTGCTCGCGGAGTTCCTCGACGCGACCCACGAGCTCTCCGGCACCGTCGAGGTGCCCGGACCGGGACGGCGCCGGGCGGTGCTCATCGTGGACCGCGCCGACGTGTTCGAGGGCGAGCTGGACGACCCCGGCGGCGGTGGACGCCACGACGAGGAGCCGTGGTCGGGATGAGCGGGCCGCGCCGCGGATCAGCCGAGCACCCCCGCGGCGCGCGCCGGCTCGGCGTACGCCTCGGCCAGCGTGGCCACGGTGTGGTGCGCGTTGAGGCCGCTGGGGTTGGGCACCACCCACAGCCGTGCTCCCGCCAGGGGCTCGGGCTGCTCCCCGACCACGGCCCGCGGCAGCGCGAAGGCCTGCCGGTAGGCCGTGATCCCGGCGACCGCGACGACCCGGGGGTGCTGGGCCCCGACCAGCCCGGTCAGGGCCGCGGCCCCCTCGCGCAGCTCCTCGCGGGTGAGCTCGTCGGCCCGGGCGGTCGCGCGGCGCACGAGGTTGGTGATGCCGATGCCCCGCGCCCGCAGGTAGTCCCGGTCCTCCTCGGTCATCCCGGCGGCCGGGTCGATGCGGCGGTCGATGACGCCCGCCTCGAGGAGCGCGGGGTAGAAGCGGTTGACCGGGTGCGCGAAGTGCGTGCTCGTCGCCGCGGTCCACAGCCCCGGGTTGATCCCGACGAACAGCAGCCGGAGCCCGGGGCCGAGCAGGTCGGGCACCTCCGCGCCGCGGAAGGACTCGAGCTCGGCGCGGCTGAAGCGGGGCATGCGGCGAGCCTAGGGGCCGGCCGTGGGTCCGCCGGCGGGCCGGGCGGGGGCGACGGCCGGGGCTCGGCCGGGGCACTGGCGGGGTTCGGGCGCGCTCACGTCGGGAACGGCCCGGGCGTCGCTATCGTCCCAGTCACCATGAGGCACATGATGCGCAGCGCACCGGTCCGGATCGTCCTGGCGGCCACCCTCGCCACCGTCACCCTCGCGGCCTGCGGCCAGTCCGACGGGGAGGGCGCCGACAGCGCGACCGAGCCCACCTCGAGCGCCACGACGAGCGAGGAGTCGGCGCCCGAGCCCGGCGACTCCGCCAGCGCGACCGGCGGTGAGGGAGCCACGTCGACCGGCGGTGGCGCCGTGCTCGTGGCCGGGGACACCGCCACCACGACGACGGCGCGCATCATCAGCGCCTCCAACGCCGACGGCGAGGTGGACCCACGACCCGTGCCGCTGGAGGACCCGGCGGCGGTGGACGACTTCGTCGCCGGCTTCGGCGCCGACCTGGGCCCGCAGGTGGAGGACGCCGTGCAGCAGACCGACGTGCCGGAGGGGCAGACCCTGATGGGCGCCGTGGTGGCCGTGGGCTGCGACAAGCCGACCGGCATCGAGCTCGTCCAGACGTTCGAGGGCTACGAGGTGACGGGCATCGTCCCCAAGTCCGGGGTGCAGTGCATCGTCGCCGTGACCTCGGTCGCGCTCTTCCTGGTCGAGACCCCCTGACCCGACCCCCGCCGGGCCGGGACCCGCGGCGGCGCGGCTCAGCCGCCCGCCACGGAGGACCGGCCGACGGTCACGGGACCGGCGGCGTGGTCGGCGTCGGGGTCGGCGGCGGGGTCGGGGTGACGGGCGGCGCGATCGGCGGGAACACCCCGTCGTAGAAGATGCCGAGCCCGTTGGCCACCTTGCGCTCGCTGCCGTCTGAAGGCTCGTTGATGACGCCCATCTCGCCGGTCACCTTGCGGGAGTACAGGGTGGAGGAGCCACCGCCGTCGAGGTTGAGGGCGTCGTCCGCGCCGAGCGCGATCATCATGTTGGCCAGCTCGACCATCGTGTAGCCCCGGCTGTAGGCGGACCGACCGTCGATGACGAGGAAGAGCAGCTTGTGGCCGTCGGTGTCGATGCCCACGGCCGTGCGGGGGTGGAGCAGCCGGTCGTTGATGACGGTCCGGACGCCGTCGAGGAGGATCGACCGGTCCCCGGAGACGGCCATGGTGGCGCCGGGCTTGGTCTTGTACTTGAAGGTCGCCTTGCGCCCGACCTTGAGCTGCTTGAGCAGCTTGGCCGCCGAGCCGCGGCCGACGAGCACCTGGCCCTTGACCTTGCGGCCCTTGGAGAGCACCTTCTTGTTGGACTTGATCCGACCGTTGACGATGACCACCTCGCGGGTGTCCTTGTCGCCGTCGGTGACCGAGTAGCCCTTGGTCCAGCCCCAGTCGGAGGTGTAGAGGCCGAGGGTGTTGTCGGCGACGGTCGCGGCGTTGAGGCCGGAGACGGGCCAGCGGGGGCGCTGGCGCAGCTTGGTCTTCGTCACCATCGCGCCGACGTGGTAGCCGCTGGCGTCGAGGTAGAAGGAGGCGTTCTCCGGGATCCAGCCGGTCGCCGGGCCGTTGATGATGCCGCGCTCGCGGTCGACGGCCGGGCCGAGGGCGACGCCGGTGTCGGAGATGTCGAAGAAGTCGCCGTTGACGGCGCCGATGGCCCCGTCCCGGGCGCCGAGCTCGGCTCACCGTCTTGCGGCGCACGGCGTACTTGGGGCCGAGGTGGTCGACGGAGATGTTGGTGGCGTTGAGGTCCACGGTGAGCAGGTTGGCGCGGATCGGTCCCCGCGCGTCGACCTGGTCCCACTCGCGGATCTGGATGCCGGGGGCGATGTCGTAGGTGACGTCGGTGGTCACCGTGGCCTTGCCGCGTCGTCCGGCCGGCCACGGCTCGGCGATGTCGCCGCGCACGCCGTCGGAGGTCTGGCCGGGCGTCCGCTGCACGCGGCCGGGGTCGGCCAGGGCGCGGCGCTGCGCGGGCGTGAGGCCCGTCCCGTCACCGGCGCGGGCGTCGGACCGGGGCTGCGAGCCGGCCGCCGGGCCGGACCCGGGGTCGGCGCTGGTCGGGGTGGCGGCCACGACGAGCGCGCACGTGAGGGCACCGGCCGTGGCGGCCGCGGTCAGTCGGTTCGAGGCAGGCACGCGCTCCACAGTAAAGGGATCAGGGTGACAGGAGGGGCAGGTGTGCTCGAGTGTCCTCGATCGTGACCACTCCCGGGGTGCGGCTGCTCATCCCCACGAAGGTGTCGCTGAGCGCCGAGACGAGCAGGTAGAGCCGCTGCCCGGCCGGCACGTCGACCGCCACGGAGGGCAGCGCGACCCGGCGCGGCTCGCCCACCACGGGGGAGGGCTCGTCGAGCGGCAGCACGTTGTTCTGCACCAGCGTCGCGTCGGCCGGGCTGGTGCCCACGGCCAGGCCGTAGAACGCGCGGTTGCGGACGCCGAGCGCGGTCACGGTCCCGGTCAGGTGCGGGGTGCCGGCGAGCCGCAGCGGCCGGGCGGCGATCTCGTAGGCCAGCGGCGCGCCCGCGGCCGTCGGGCTGGTCACCGTCCCGACGGGCAGCGTGGCGGTCGGGGCGGGGGAGCGGACGGTCGTGCACGTCGAGGCCGGGGTGGCGAGGTGGAGCCGGCCGTAGCCGCCCAGCCCGGTACGACGCCCCTTGAGCTGCTCGTCGAAGAAGCGCTTGCTCAGCGCCTCGAAGTCGCCGCCCGCGAGCCGCTCCGAGCACGGGTCGGAGGTCACCGAGATCCCGCGGGGCAGCACGCCGGGCAGCACGTGGCCGCCGTTGTAGGCCACGAAGATGCTGTCGCCGGCGGGCCGTGCGGGTGATGCGCCCGCTCGCCAGTTGGCCAGGCCCTGCTGGAGCGGGAAGAGGCTGTCGGTCGTGCCCTGGCCGAGCAGCACCGGGATGTCGAGCCGGCGACCCTGGGCGACGTGGAAGGCCGGGCCGTTGCGGCCGAAGAACTCCGGCATGTCCTCGGTGCCCGGGATCGACCCGTCCGGCCAGGTGCCGGTCGCGGCGCCCTCGACCAGCGCCTTGTAGACCCGCGGCGGCAGCGCGTCGGTGGGCAGCGAGGCGGCCGAGCAGGGCCAGCGCCCACTCGGTGCGCACGACGCCCTCGGGCGCCAGGCTCTCGTTGAGGTCGTGCCACGTGATCTCCGGGGCCATCGCGTCGAGCACCGGCACGCCGCGACGCTCAGGCTCGTGAACGCCGCGAGGAACTGGTAGCCGCCGCCGTACGACCCGCCGATGGCACCGAGCCGCGGGTCGCCCGGCCCGTCCTGCCGGACCCACGGCAGCCGGCTCATCAGCGCGGATGAGCCGGGCCACGTCCTTGCCCTCGACGGCCGGGTTCTCGACGTACGCGTGACCCCCGGACTCGCCGAAGCCGCGCTGGTCGAAGGACAGCACGCCGTACCGGCTGTCGAGGAACGTCGCGAACGCCGCCGGGTCCTTCGTCCGCGAGCCGCCCCAGCCGTGGCTGTGCCAGATCATCGGCACCGGGCGCTGGCGCGAGGCCCCGGCCGGCTTGAAGAGCGAGTAGCAGATCTGCACCGGCGTGCTCGAGCCCGGGTCGGGGACCGAGCGTGACGCAGTCCTCGACGACCTTGACGCCGGCCGCGGCGGACGGCCGGCGACGGGGCGGCGGAGGTGGCGGCGGACGCGGCGGCTGCCGGCGACGGCGTACGACGGGGTGGTCGCGGCGGGCGCGGACGGCGAGCAGGGGGACGGCGAGCGCGAGTGCGGCGAGCTTCCTCATGACCTGACAACTGCCCGGGTCGCGGCAGGTCACGCCGCGGGGCGCCGCGGACTCGTAGGGTGCCGACGTGACCGGCCGCCCGTGCAACACCTTCGTCGAGGGGGACAACCTCGACGTGCTGCGGTCGCTGGCCCCGGGCAGCGTCGACCTCGTCTACACCGACCCGCCCTACAACACCGGCAACGACTTCGCGTACGCCGACCGCTTCCGCGCCGCCGACGGCGGCCGGGCGGGCCGGCACGAGGCGTGGGTGGCGATGATGCGACCGCGGCTGGAGGCGGTCCGCGACGTCCTGGCCGACCGCGGGGCGCTCTTCATCAGCATCGACGACAACGAGGCGGCGCGGCTGAGGCTGCTGCTCGACGAGGTCTTCGGGGAGCGGTGCTTCCTCGCCCAGGTGGTGGTCAACCTCAACCCCAAGGGGCGCCAGCTGGGCGAACGGCTTCGCCACCAGCCACGAGTACGTCCTGGTCTATGCCCGCGACCCGCGCCGGTGCGCCGTCGACGCGAGCAGCGCCGAGCACGTCGACGAGGGCGACTTCCCGCTGACCGCGCCGGACGGGCGGCGCTTCCGCCACCTGCCGCTGCGCAACACCAACAAGAAGTTCAACCCCGTCGACCGCCCGCACCCTGCACTTCCCGCTGTACGGCGACCCGGCGAGCGGGCGGGTGGCGAGCGCGGCCTTCGACGGGGCCGTCGAGGTGCTGCCGGTCTTCGGCGACGGCCGCCCGGCCGTGTGGCGCTGGTCGGCCCCGCTGGTGGACGAGCGCCCCGACGACCTGGTGTGCCGGACCATCCAGGGCAAGCTCGGCGAGCGGGTCGACGTCTTCCAGCGCGACTGGCTGCACCGCGACGGCGGGCGCGCGCAAGAAGCTGCGCACCATCTGGCTCAGCGAGGAGATCGGCTCGACCGACACCGCGGTCGCCGAGCTCAAGGACCTCGTGGGCCACGTCTTCGAGTCACCCAAGCCGACCGGCCTGGTGCGCCGGATCCTCGGCACGATGCCGGCGGACGTCACCGTGGTCGACCCCTTCGCCGGGAGCGGCACCACGGGTCACGCGGTCGCGCTGGCCAACGCCGAGGACGGCGGCACCCGGCACTGCCTGAGCATCAACTGGCCCGAGCCCACGCGACCCGGGTCCAACGCCGACCTGGCCGGCCTGCCGACGGTCGCCGGCATCACCCGGGCCCGGCTGACCGCCGTCGACGCCCGTCTCGGGCGGCGGCTTCAGCGAGCTCCCGCCGCATTCTCCAGCGCCGTGAGCTCGTCGTCGAGGTGGCCCAGCAGCCGCTGCAGGTGCGGGACCGTCCGCCGGCAGCCGGTGAGGCCGAAGCCCATCTTGCCGTCGTACGACGTGCAGGTGATGTTGAGCGCCATCCCGTTGATCGGGATCGACAGCGGGTAGGTGCCGACCAGCCGGGCGCCGTTGAAGTAGTGGGTGGTGCGCGGCCCCGGCACGTTGCTGATGATGACGTTGAACGGCGGCCGGACGATGCCCTGCATCCGCAGCATCGGCGTGAGGATCGACGGCGCCATGCCGATCGCGCTCATGGCCAGGATCTGCGTCGGGGTCATCGACGACAGCGCCTGCTTGCCGTCGCGCATCGACCGGTGGATCGCGACCAGCCGGGCGGCCGGGTCGGCGAGGTCGGTGGCCAGCTGGACCATCACCGAGCCGACCGCGTTGCCGCCGTCGGCCGAGGCGACCTGCGACTGCTTGGCGTTGAGGCCCACCGGCACCATCGCCACCAGGCCGGTGTCGGGCAGCGCGTCGTGGTCGAGGAGGTAGGCCCGCAGCGCGCCGCTGCACATGGCCAGCACCACGTCGTTGATCGTGGTGCCGGTGGCGGCGCCGATGGCCCGCATCCGCTCGATCGGCCAGTCCTGCGCGGCGAAGCGGCGGGACCCGGTGATGCTCTGGTTGAACATCGTCCGCGGCGCGTAGAGCGAGACGGCCGACGTCTCGTTGCGGACGCCGCGGGTGATCGTCTTGAGCAGCGCGCGAGGGCATCCCGGCCGCCTCGGCGGTGATGCCGAGCGCCGTACGCAGCGCGGTCATCGGCAGCTGCGGCCAGCGACGACTCGGCGGTCGTCGCCGGGTGCGCTGCGCCTTGGCGCTGGCCGGTCGGGCCGCCCAGGGGGCCGGCATGTTGCGCCGGTCGGGGTCGGTGGTGAGCACGCTGGCCAGCAGCCGCATCGCCGAGACGCCGTCGACGAGCGCGTGGTGGGTCTTGGTGTACATCGCGACCCGGCCGTCGCGCAGCCCCTCGACGACGTGCGCCTCCCACAGCGGCCGCTCCCACGCGAGCCGCTGGCTGTGCAGCCGCGAGCAGAGGTCGAGCAGCTCGCGGACCCGGCCCGGCCTGGGCAGCGCGCTGTGCCGGACGTGGTGCTCGATGTCGAAGTGCTCGTCCTCGCACCCACACCAGCTGGCCGGCCGTGCCGAGCGAGCGGTGCGGCCGCTTGAGGAACAGCGGCGCGATCTCCTCGGTGGCGCTCACCTGGGCGTACATCTGGCGGGCGTAGTCGCGCCCCGCCCCCTCGGGCTTCTCGAAGAGCTGCAGCCCGCCCACGTGCATCGGCTGGGTGCGGCTCTCGGCGTAGAGGAACGCCGCCGACGTCGGGTCGATGGGGTTGACCACGCGTCACCTCCTGGGGTGGGGGCGATCCTCGCGCGTTGTGCCGACCTTCACAAGCACCGGCCCATCCGCCTGTCCGCGGGCGGGTTCCGAGCCCGGCACCGGCTGCGCGACGGTGCGAGGATGGCCGGATGATGGCCGCACCCGCCGACGGGCCGCTCGACCGGATGTGGAGCCGCGGTCGTACGTCGCTGCGCGTCCGGGTGGCCCGGCTGCGCTCGAAGTCGTTCGCCATCGTCCAGTGCGCCCTCGCCGCCGGCATCGCGTGGTTCATCGCCGCCGACCTGCTCGGCCACCAGACCCCGTTCTTCGCGCCGATCGCCGCGGTGGTCAGCCTCGGCACGTCGTACGGGCAGCGCCTGCGGCGGGTCGCCGAGGTGACCATCGGGGTCGCGGTCGGGGTGCTGCTCGGCGACCTGCTGGTCTTCTGGCTCGGGTCGGGCTGGTGGCAGGTGTCGCTGGTGGTGGCCCTGGCCATGTCGCTGGCCTTCCTGCTCGACGGCGGCCAGCTGCTGGTGACCCAGGCCGCCGTGCAGTCGATCGTCATCACCACCCTGATCGCCGACCCGGGCGCGGCGTTCACGCGCTGGACCGACGCCCTCATCGGCGGCTGCGTCGCCCTGGTCGCGGCGACCGTGGTGCCCGCAGCCCCGCTGCGCCGGCCGCGGGAGCAGGCCTCCGAGGTGCTGCGCAAGGTCGCCGCGCTGCTGCGCGCGGCCGCCGACGTGATGGTCGACGGGGAGGTCGACCACGCGCTCGAGGTGCTCGCCGACGCCCGCCAGACCGACTACCTGATCCAGGAGCTCCGCTCGGCGGCCGACGAGGGCCTGGACGTGGTGGCCTCGAGCCCGTTCCGGGTGCGGCACAAGGGCGGGCTGAGACGCATGGTGGAGCTGGTGGACCCGCTCGACCGGTCGTTGCGCAGCACCCGCGTGCTCGTGCGCCACGTCGCGGTCTCGGCGTACAAGCAGCGGCCGTTCCCGCCGTCGTACCCCCTGGTGACGCGCGAGCTGGCCGCGGCCGTCGACCTCGTGGCCGACGAGCTGCAGGCCGACCGGATGGCCGTCGCGGCCCAGCCCGCGCTGCTCGCCGTGGGCATGGCCACCGCGCAGGTCGAGCGCAGCGACGCGCTCTCGGTCGAGGTCGTGCTCGCGCAGCTCCGGGCGGTCGTCGCCGACCTGCTGATGCTCACCGGGATGGGGCAGCTCGAGTCGACCGACGCGCTCCCGCCCCGAGCGAGCACCGCCCTCCCGGGGTAGTACCGGACGTTCGGGAGTGGATCGCGGCGTGTCGCCCACCCGAACGTCCGGTACTACCCCGGGCGGCGGTCCGGAGGCCGCGTGATCGGGAGCGGGAGGATCAGCGGGCGAGCGAGTCGCGCAGCTCGGCGACCACGGAGTCGACGACCGCGGTCAGGTCGCCGCCGGCCTCCTTCGCGACCGCGCGCTGGCGCTGGTACGACGCCCCGCGGCGCGCGATGTCGGCGACCGATCGCAGCTCGGCCTCGCACTCCAGGCGACGGGCGACGGGGGTGAGCCGCTCGAGCAGGTCGTCGAGGTCGTCGGTGACGAGGCGCTCGCGGGAGCCGGCGTCGAGGATGACGATGGCGTCGAGGCCGTAGCGGGCGGCGCGCCACTTGTTCTCCTGCACGTGCCACGGCGGCATGGACGGGAGCTCCTCGCCGGCGGCGGCCCGGGTGTCGAGGTCGACGACCAGGCAGTGCATCAGCGCGGTCACCGCGGCCAGCTCGTCGATGTCGGACATGCCGTCGCAGACGCGGTTCTCGATGGTGCCCAGGTGCGGGGCGGGTCGCACGTCCCAGCGCACGTCGGACATCGAGTCGATGACTCCCGTGGTCATCTGGTCGCCGATGCACGCCTCGAACTCCGACCACTCCCGGAACTGGAAGGGCAGCCCCGCGGTCGGCAGCTGCTGGAACATCAGGGCCCGGCTGGAGGCGTAGCCGGTGTCCTGCCCGGCCCAGACCGGCGAGCTGGCGCTGAGCGCGAGCAGGTGCGGGTAGGTGTCGAGCAGGGCCGACATCACCGGCATCACCCGGTCGCGCTCGGGCATCCCGACGTGCACGTGCACGCCCCAGATGAGCATCTGGCGTCCCCACCACTGCGTGCGGTTGATGAGCTCCGCGTAGCGATGGCCCTCGGTCAGCTGCTGGTGGGACCAGTCGGCGAAGGGGTGCGCCCCCGCGCCGAAGAGGTCGACGCCGAGCTCGTCGGCCGCGGGCATCACGACGGCGAGCGTCTCGCGCAGGTCGGTCATCGCCTCGCCGACGGAGCCGCAGATGCCGGTCACGATCTCGACCGTGTTGCGCAGCAGCTCCTTGTGCAACCGGGTCGGATCCGACAGCCGTGGGCTGGCCGCGGCGAAGAGGTCGGCGGCGGTGTTGGAGAGGTCGCGGCTGGTCTGGTCGACGAGCGCGAACTCCCACTCCACGCCCAGCGTGGGGGAGGGCGAGGCGTGGAAGTCGAGGTGCACGACCCCATGCTAGGGACGGGGGGAGGCCCCGGCCTCACCCAGACGAGCCGGATGCCACCATGACGCCGTGGAGGAGGACACCAGGAGCACCGTCCCGGACGGCAGCCAGCTCGAGCCGGCCGTCGAGGCCGCGGTCGAGGCGGCGGCCGTCGAGGCCGCCGAGGCAGCCGCCGGACCCGCCGCGGAGGCGGCCGTCGAGGCGGTCGTCGAGGCGGCGGCCGTCGTGGAGGCGGAGGCGGCCGAGGAGGCCGCGGAGGCGGCCCGCGAGCTCAACCTCAGCCTCGACCTGTGCCTGCGCATCGGCGAGGTGCTGCTCTCCTCCGGCGCCGGCGCGGCCGACGTGACCGCGACGATGCAGTCGGTCGCCCACCACCTCGGCCTGCGGCACCCCGAGATCGACGTCACCTTCACGTCGCTGTCGATGAGCTACCACCGCGACCCGGCCGAGCCGCCGGTGATCATGATCCGCAACGTCAAGCACCGCGACATCGACTACGAGGACCTGACCCAGGTCGACCACCTCGTCCACGAGATCCTCGCCGGCCGCCTCGACCTCTACCTGGCCCGCACCCGGATGGCGACGATCATGTCCACCGGCCACCCGTGGCCGCGCTGGGCGGTCACCCTCGGCTGGGGCGTCATGTGCGCGAGCGTCGCGGTCTTCCTCGGCGGCGACTGGCTGGTCGCGCTGATCGCGGCCGCCTCCGCGGTCACCATCGACCGGCTCCAGCTGGTGCTCTCGCGCCGCCGGCTGCCGACCTTCTACCTCCAGGTCGCCGGGGGTGCGGTCGCCACCTTGTGGGCGGTGGGGCTCGCGGCCACCCCGGTCGACACCGACCTGTCCCTGGTCGTCACCGCCAACATCGTCATGCTGCTCGCCGGCATCGGCTTCATGGGCGCCATCCAGGACGCCCTGACCGGCTTCTACGTCACCAGCGGGGCCCGGGTCATCGAGGCGCTGCTGGCCACCGCGGGCATCATCGCGGGGGTGAGCGGCGGGCTGTCCTTCGCCGACGTCATCGGGGTCGACATCGGCCAGCTCGTGCCCGGCCGGGCGCTGGGCAACCACGTGCTGGTGGGCGTCGTCGGGGCGGCGGTCTGCGCGGCGGCGTTCGCGTTCGCGTCGTACGCCCCGCCGCGGGTGCTGCTGCCCATCGCCGTCACCTCCGGCCTCGCGACCCTGCTCTACACGGTCGTGGACGGGTCCGGCTTCGGCCGCACCTGGGCCGCGGCCGTCGGCGCCTTCACCATCGGCCTGGTGGCGTACGCCGTCGCCGACCGCTTCCGGGTGCCGCCGCTGGTGGTCGCGGTGTCGGCGATCGTGCCGCTGCTGCCCGGCCTGTCGATCTACCGCGGGCTCTCGCTGCTCGCCGCCGGCGGCTCGGGGACGTCGTACGGCATCGTCGCGATGATGACCGCCGCCTCGGTCGCCGTGGCGCTCGCGGCGGGCGTCATCCTCGGTGAGTACCTCGCCCAGCCGCTCAAGCGGGAGTCGCGCCGGCTCGAGGACCGGCTGGCGGGCCCGCGCCTGGTCGGTCCCTTCCGGGCCCGGTCGCGCGGCGAGACCCGGGCCGACCGCATCACCTGAGGTCGCAGGCCCGCAGCGCGTCGAGCCAGCGCGCGCTGCTCCCGTCGTACGGCGCGTGGCCGCCGCGGACGGCCGCCAGCACCGCCTCGCAGCTCGCCCGCGCCCCGGCGATCACGTCGTCGGGGTAGCCGTAGGCCACCTGGTGCTCGGCGAACTCGTCCTCGTCGTCGACGATCACGGTGCCGTTGAAGCCCCGGACGACGTCGAGGTCGAGGTCGACCGCGCGCAGCGTGAGCCCGTCCCACTCGGGCGGCGTGGTCATGTCGACGTAGACCTCGACGCCCGACATGCCGAGCGTGGGCCACGCGTTGCCGGCCGCGCTGTGGAAGGCCGCGAGGTGCCACGCCCCGTCCGGCGGTACGAGACCGACGTGGTCGTGCCGGCCGACGAAGACCTTGTCGGGGCGGGAGTAGACGGTGCCCGCGGCGAAGCCCAGCCACAGGCCGTGCTCGTCCTCGCCGAGCACGACCGCGTCGTACTCCCAGTGGGGCAGCCCGCCCCACTTGCTCATCTCGCAGCGGACACGGGTGCCGGGCGCGTGGGTCATGGACCCGTTTCTACACGGAGCGGCGCGGACCCGTGACGCGCGGCGCGACCCGGGCGACGACGTCCTGGTAGCGCGAGCCGGTGAGCTTGGCGAAGTGGTGCATGAGGTGGGCGTCGGCGCCGACGAGCACGCGTGCCTTGCCGGCGAGGGCGCCCTCGAGGATGATCCGCGCCGCCCTGTCGGCCGGCATCTTGGCCAGCTTGGTGTCGAAGACGGCCGTGAGGCGGGCGTGGTCCTCGCCGGCGGTGGTGCGGCCGTTGCGCACGATCCCGGTCCTGATCCCGCCGGGGTGCACGCAGGTGACGCTCACCGGGTGGCCGTTGATGAGCATCTCCTCGCGCAGCGCCTCGGTGAAGCCGCGCACGGCGTACTTGGTGGCGTTGTAGGCCGTCTGGCCGGGCATCGAGATCAGCCCGAAGAGCGACGAGATGTTGACCAGGGTGCCGTCGCCCGACGCGATGAGGTGCGGGAGGAACTCCTTGGTCCCGTTGACGACGCCGTGCAGGTTGACCCCGAGGATCCAGTCGAACTCCTCGTAGGACATGTCCTCGAAGTCGCCCGACATCGAGACGCCGGCGTTGTTGACCAGCACGTTGACCCGGCCGAACTGGCCGACCACGTCGGTGGCCCACTGCGCCACGGCGGCGCGGTCGGACACGTCGACGACGTCGCTGCGCACCTCGGCGCCGACCGCCTTGACGAGGTCGACGGTGGCGGCGAGGCCGTCGGCGTCCCAGTCGGAGAGGGCGAGCAGGGCACCCTGCTCGGCGGCCTGCAGGGCCATCTCGCGGCCCATGCCACCGCCGGCGCCGGTGATGACGACGACCTTGTCGTGGAGCGTGCCCGGGGTGCGGGCCAGGGGGTTCCTCATGAGGGGATCCTCTCGTCGGAGCGGGCGGCCTCGACGTCGTACGCGTCGACGTCGAAGCGGGAGAGCAGGGAGCGGAAGGTGTAGGTGGTGCGCGGCCAGAGGGTGGTGTTGCGGCCGTGGTCGTCGAGGTACCAGCTCTCGCAGCCGCCGGTCGACCACACGGTGCGGCGCATGCGGTGCTGGAGGTCGCGGTTCCACGCGTCCTGGGCGTCGCGGCGCGGCTCGACCGCGGCGTACCGGTTGACCCCCATCGACGCGATCGCGTCGAGGACGTAGGCGATCTGGCTCTCGATCATGAAGACCATCGAGGAGTGGCCCAGCCCGGTGTTGGCGCCGACGAGCTGGAAGAGGTTGGGGAAGCCGTGGGTGGTCGTGCCCTTGTACGACGCCATCCCGGTGTCGGCCCACACCTCCGACAGCGAGCGCCCGCCGCGGCCGTGGATGCGCTCGGCGATCGGCTGCTCGGTGGTGTGGAAGCCGGTGGCGACGATCAGCACGTCGACCGGGCGCTCGACGCCGTCGACGGTCACCACCGCGTCGCCGGTGACCTTGGCGATCGGGTCGGTGACGAGGTCGACGTGGTCCGCGCGCGAGCGCCGGGTAGTAGGTGTTGCTGATCAGGATGCGCTTGCAGCCGATCGCGTAGTCCGGGGTGACCCTCGCGCGCAGCGCGGGGTCGGGGATGCCCCGGGCGATGTTGAGCAGCGCGGCCCGCCGGGCCGGGCGTCGCGAGCCGGGGCTGCCAGGTGAAGGCGGGGACGTAGGACTCGCGGGCCCAGTAGGTGCCCGTCCGGTAGAGCTTCTGCGCCGCCGGGACGTGGCGGAAGAGCAGCCGCTCGAGGCGGGTGTAGCGGCGGTCGTTGCGCGGGATGACGTACGGCGCGGTGCGCTGGTAGACGTCGAGGTGGCCGGCGACCTTCGCGATCTCGGGGACGATCTGGATGCTCGACGCGCCGGTGCCGATGACGGCGACCCGCTTGCCGGTGAGGTCGACGTCGTGGTCCCAGCGGGCGGAGTGGAAGAGCTCGCCCTGGAAGTCCTCGATGCCGTCGATCTCGGGCAGCCTGGGCTCGGAGAGCCCGCCGGACCCGCTGATGAGCGTGGTGGCGGTGACCTCGCCGCGGTTGGTGCGCACCACCCAGCGCTGCGCCTGCTCGTCGTACCGCGCCTCCTCGAGCGCGGTGTCGAACGCGAAGCGGTCGAGGACGCCGGACTCGCGGGCGACGCGGCGGAGGTAGGCGTGGATCTCGGGCTGGGGGGAGAAGGACCGCGACCAGTCGGGGTTGGGCGCGAAGGAGAAGGAGTAGAGCTGGCTGGGGACGTCGCAGGCGGCGCCCGGGTAGGTGTTGGCGCGCCACGTGCCGCCGACGTCGGAGTCCTTCTCGATGACGAGGAAGTCGGTCTCGCCGGCCTCGTCGAGCTTGATCGCCATGCCGAGCCCGGCGAAGCCGGCGCCGACGACGAGGTGGGTGACCGCGGTCGGGAGGGTCTGCATGTCGGCCAAGGTACTGGCGCTATTGAATATCCGTCAATAAGGTGGGGTGATGAGCACCTCCCGCGTGCGCCTCTCCCCGGAGGAGCGTCGTCTCCAGCTCCTCGACCTCGGGGCCCGCCTCTTCGCCACCCGCCCGGTCGAGGAGATCTCGATCGACGTGCTGGCCGAGGAGGCCGGCGTCTCGCGCGGGCTGCTCTACCACTACTTCGGCGGCAAGCAGGACTTCCGCGAGGCCGTCATCCGGCACGCGGTGGAGGACCTCGTCGAGCAGACCGCGCCGCCCGCCACGGGTGACCCGCTCGAGCGGCTGACCACGTCGGTGGGGGTGTACGTGGACTACGTGATCGCCAACCTCACCGGCTACCGCTCGCTGGTGCGGGCCGCGGCCGGCGGCAGCGAGGACCTGCGGGCGATCTACGAGGAGGGCCGGTCGGCGCTGACCGACCGCATCTTCCGGGAGGACTCGCTGGGCGACCACCTCACCGACGATCCCGCCACCCGGCTCGTGGTCCGCGGCTGGTCGGCCCTGGTCGAGGAGATGGTGCTCACCTGGGCGGCGGACCCCTCCGCCATGTCGCGCGAGGCTCTCGTCGACACGCTGGTCGGTGCGTTGCCCGTGCTCGTCGGGGTCACCGGCGGGCAGGCTCGTCAGGTGGGATCACCGGGCGCCCGGTGATCCCGCGGGTTCGCGCGTACTGCAGCGTGCGCGAACCCACTGGACTGCGCGCCAACCCCCGGGCGGCTCGGCGCGCGGGCAGCTGGCGGGGGACGACATGCGGGCTCTCGCAACTGGCGGGGGACGACATGCGGCCGGGTGATCCATGTGTCGTACGCCGCCAGTTGTCGCGGCGCCGGCGCCCGGGTCGTCGTACGCCGCCAGTTGGAGCTGCGCCGACGCCGTAGCTGGCGGGATGTGACATGCGGCCCTGGCAACGTGGCCGGGTACGTGGACGACCCAGTGACGGCCCCGGGTCGTACGCCACCGTGGTCGCCGACGCCGCCTGCGGGATGTGCATGCGGCCCTGGCAACTGGCGGAGACGACACCGGGTGATCCCGTCGGACGCCGCCAGTTGGAGTGGCGCCGGCGCCCGGGTTGTCGTACGCCGCCAGTTCCCGACGCCGACACCCGGGCAGACCGCCGACCGCCCCGACCGGCGGAGGTCAGCGGGGGACGGGCAGCGTGACCGAGACCGTCGTGTCGCCCGGCCGGCTGTCCAGCGCCACCGTGCCCCCGTGGGCCCCGACGATCGCCCGGACGAGGGCGAGTCCGAGGCCGGCGCCGCCCTCGCGGTGCCGGGCCGCGTCGCCGCGCACGAAGCGCTCGAAGGCGTGCTCGGCCACCTCCGGGGCGAAGCCGGGCCCGTCGTCATGGACGGCGAAGCCGTCGGGACGGGCGGTGATGGTGACGGTGGTGCCGGGCGGGGTGTACTTGCGGGCGTTGGTGAGCAGGTTGGTGACGACCTGGTGCAGCCGCTGCTCGTCGCCGACGAGCTCGACGGGCTCGTCGGGCAGCGCGAGCCGCCAGGTGTGGTCGGGCGCGACGACCCGGGCGTCGTTGACCGCCTCCATCAGCAGGAGCGACAGGTCGACGGGCTCGCGGACCAGGGGGCGGCCGGCGTCGAGCCGGGCGAGCAGCAGCAGGTCCTCGACGAGCCCGGTCATCCGCGCCGCCTCGCCCTCCACCTTGTCGAGGGCGGTGGCCTGCGCGTCGGGGCGGCGCCGGGCGAGCTCGGTGTAGCCGGCGATGGTCGCCAACGGGGTCCGCAGCTCGTGGCTGGCGTCGGCGACGAACTGGCGGACCTGTTGCTCGCTGCGGTGCCGGACCGCGAGGCTCGCCTCGACGTGCTCGAGCAGGGTGTTGAGCGCGGCGCCCACCTGGCCCACCTCGTTGCGCTCGTCGGTCAGTCGTTCCGGCACCCGGTCGGAGAGGTCGATCTCGCCCTCGGAGAGCGGCTTCTCGGAGACCCGGTGGGCGGTGGCGGCGACCTCGCGCAGCGGGGCGAGCTGGCGGCGTACGACGATGGTGCCGACCACCGCGGCCGTCGCGATGCCGAGCAGGGTGAGCAGCGCCTCCGCGCGCACGAGCGACTCGAGGATCTCGCCGGCGTCGCGGGACGGCAGGCCGGCCACCGCGGTGCGGCCGCGGTCCTCGGCGATGACGCGGTACTCCCCGAGCCCGGGGAGCTCGACGTCGTGGGTGTCGCCGTCGGCGGGGACCGTCGCCAGCACCTCGATGACGTCCGGGTCGAGGGGCTCCTGCGCCCCGAACCCGCCGCTCCCGCTGTCGGTGAGCCACCCGGCGCCGGTGGTCCCGTCGATGACGGCGCTCACCGTGCCGACCCCCTGGCCGATGCTGCCCGGCCGGTCGTCCCCCGGACCCCGCGAGTCGTCGTCCCGCTCGTCGCGGTCGTCGTCGAAGCGCGGCGGCTGCGGACCGTACGCGAGGGTCAGCGAGGCCCGCACGTCGTCGTCGAGACGCTTGTCGAGGTAGGAGCTCATCGCCAGCGTGGTGGCGAGCGCGATGAGCACCGAGACGATCGCGACGAGGGCGACCGCGGTCAGCACCAGCCGCTGGGTCAGCGTCCTCACGGTGCCGATACCTGGGAGGCCGGCTTGAGGACGTACCCCGCGCCGCGCATGGTGTGGATCATCGGCTCCCGGCCGACGTCGATCTTCTTGCGCAGGTAGGACACGTAGAGCTCGACCACGTTGGCCTGCCCGCCGAAGTCGTACTGCCACACCCGGTCGAGGATCTGCGCCTTGCTCAGCACCCGCCGCGGGTTGCGCATGAAGAAGCGCAGCAGCTCGAACTCGGTGGCCGTCAGGCCGATCTCGGCGCCGCCGCGGCTCACCTCGTGGCTGTCCTCGTCGAGGGTCAGGTCGCCGACCGTCAGCACGTTGCCCACCGCCTGCTGGGCACCCGAGCGGCGCATCAGCGCGCGCAGGCGGGCGACGACCTCCTCCAGCGAGAAGGGCTTGGTGACGTAGTCGTCGCCGCCCGCGGTGAGGCCGGCCACCCGGTCCTCGACGGCGTCGCGGGCGGTGAGGAAGAGCACGGGCACGTCGGGCTGGGTCGCCCGCAGCCGACGCAGCACCTCGAGGCCGTCGAAGTCCGGGAGCATCATGTCGAGCACGACCGCATCGGGTCGCAGGTCGGCCGCCTCGCTGACGGCGCTGCGGCCGGTGTGCGCCATCCGGACCTCCCAGCCCTCGTAGCGCAGCGCCATCGCCAGCAGCTCGGCGATGTTGACCTCGTCGTCGACGACGAGCACGCGGACCGGGGTGCCGTCGGGCCTGGTGAACTCCATGTCGGCCATCGTGCCCTCGTTTGCTGTGAGCCTGCTGTGCGTCGTCTGTGTCGCGAGGAGGTGCGCGGCGGCGGACCGGGGACCAACGGGGGAGTGGTCGCCCGGCCCGCCGCCTGTCCGGGTCAGGACGAGCTGGAGTCGTCGTCCAGGTCGTCACCGCTGTCGTCACCGCTGTCGTCGCCGTCGTCGTCGGTCCCCGGGGGGAGCGCCGGGACGCCGGGAGCCGGGCCGAAGCCGGGACCGTCGCCGCGGTCGGCGTCGCCGTCCCGGTCGCCGCCGGGGAAGCCGCGCTCCATGTGGCCGAACCGGTCGCCGTGGTCGTCGTCGCCCGACACGGCCGCACCGATGGCGGCCCCGCCGAGCCCGCCGATGATCAGTCCCGCGAGGGTCCCGGCGATGAGGGCGCCGATGCCGAAGGTGCGACTGCCGCCGTCCGCCGTGCCGCGGCGGAGGCGTTCGCGCCACGAGCGCTTCGCGGCCGGGTCGTCGTACGCCGCGGTGGGCGGGACGTCGTACGCCGCGGCGGGCGGAGGCTCGGCGGGTGCAGGGCCGGCCACCGGGTCGGCGGGTGCAGGGCCGGCCACCGGGTCGGCGGGGGCGGGGTCGGCAGCGGGGTCGGCGGCGGGGCCCGGCGTGGGACCGGGCGCGGGGGCCGGAGCAGGTGCGGCAGCCGCGTCCGGGGCGGACCCGGAGGGCGGGCGCTGGCCGGCGATCGGGGCGGTCTCGTCGGAGGGAGGGTTCTTGTCGCTCATGGTGCGAGCGTGCGACCCGGACCTGTGCGCGACCTGTGCGGCAGCGGTGACCGCGCCCAGAGAACCGGTCGCTGCGAAACCGGTTGCCGTCGTACGGAAGAATGGAGGGGTTGTGCAGATCTCCTACCCCGCCGAGCTCCCGGTCTCCGCACGCCGCGAGGACATCGCTGCCGCCATCCGGGACCACCAGGTCGTCATCGTCGCGGGCGAGACCGGGTCGGGGAAGACCACCCAGCTGCCCAAGATCTGCCTGGAGCTGGGGCGCGGTGCGGACGGCAGGCTGATCGGCCACACCCAGCCGCGCCGGATCGCGGCGCGCTCGGTGGCGGAGCGGATCGCCGACGAGCTGGGCACCGAGCTGGGCGACCTGGTCGGCTACCAGGTGCGCTTCACCGACCGCACGTCGCGCGCGAGCCGGGTCAAGCTGATGACCGACGGCATCCTGCTCGCCGAGCTGCAGCGCGACCGCCAGCTCAAGAAGTACGACACGATCATCATCGACGAGGCGCACGAGCGGTCGCTCAACATCGACTTCCTGCTCGGCTACCTCCGGCGCCTGCTCCCGAGGCGCCCGGACCTCAAGGTGATCATCACCAGCGCGACCATCGACGTCGACCGCTTCGCCGCGCACTTCAGGGCGCCGGTCGTCGAGGTGTCCGGCCGGACCTACCCCGTCGAGGTCCGCTACCGCCCGCTCCTCGAGCTCCCCGAGGCCGACGACGAGGGCGAGCCGGTCCAGCGCGACCAGACCGAGGCGATCCTCGACGCGGTCCGGGAGCTCTCGCAGGAGGGTCCGGGCGACGTGCTCGTCTTCCTCCCCGGCGAGCGCGAGATCCGCGACACCGCCGACGCGCTGGCCGCCCTCCAGTCCGACCGGCTCGAGGTCGTCCCGCTCTACTCGCGGCTCTCCGCGGCCGAGCAGCACCGCGTCTTCAGCTCGCACCCCTCGACGATCCGCCGCGTCGTGCTGGCCACCAACGTCGCCGAGACCTCGCTGACCGTCCCCGGCATCCGGTACGTCGTGGACACCGGCGTCGCGCGCATCTCCCGCTACTCGCTGCGCACCAAGGTGCAGCGGCTGCCCATCGAGCCGATCAGCCAGGCCAGCGCCAACCAGCGCTCCGGTCGCTGCGGCCGCGTCGCCGAGGGCATCGCGATCCGGCTCTACAGCGAGGAGGACTTCGAGGGCCGCCCGGAGTTCACCGACCCCGAGATCCTGCGCACCAACCTCGCCAGCGTCATCCTGCAGATGACCTCGCTGGGCCTCGGCGACATCGCCCGCTTCCCGTTCGTCGAGCCGCCCGACAAGCGCAACGTGCGGGCCGGCGTCGACCTGCTCGAGGAGCTCGGGGCGCTGGAGCCGGGTGCCACGGAGGCCCGTCCGCAGCCCCCGCAGGGCGACCGGGGCCGTCGCGGCCGGCCGCACGACGGCCCCCGCCTCACCCAGCTCGGCCGCCGGCTGGCCCGGCTCCCGATCGACCCGCGGCTGGGCCGGATGATCCTCGAGGCCGAGCGCCTCGGCTGCGTGCGCGAGGTGGTCGTCATCGCCGCCGCACTGAGCCTCCAGGACCCGCGCGAGCGCCCGGCCGAGCAGCAGGCGCAGGCCGACCAGCAGCACGCCCGCTTCAAGGACGAGACCTCCGACTTCCTCACCTGGCTCAACCTGTGGCGGCACGTCAAGCAGCAGCAGCGCGAGCTGAGCTCCAGCGCCTTCCGCCGGATGTGCAAGCGCGAGCACCTCAACTACCTCCGCGTCCGGGAGTGGCAGGACTTCGAGTCCCAGCTGCGCCAGGTCTGCAAGGAGATGAAGGTCGAGCTCGGCCAGCCGGCCGACCTGCCGGACGCCGACGGCATCCACCAGGCCCTGCTGTCCGGGCTGCTCAGCCACGTCGGTGCGCTCGAGGAGCGCGAGCAAGCCGCGGGCGGGCGAGCGCCGGCCCGATGCGCGAGTACGTCGGCGCCCGCGGCGCCCGCTTCGCCGTCTTCCCCGGCAGCGTCCTCAAGGGCCGCAACCCGCAGTTCCTGATGGCCGGTGAGCTCGTCGAGACCTCCCGGCTGTGGGCGCGCCAGAACGCCGCCATCAAGCCCGAGTGGGCCGAGCAGCTCGGCGCCCACCTGGTCAAGCGCAGCTACTCCGAGCCGCACTGGTCCGCCAAGCGGGCCGCCGTCATGGCCCACGAGAAGGTCACGCTGTACGGCGTCCCGCTGGTCGCCGACCGCCTCGTCATGTACGGCAGGGTCGACCCCGCCCTGGCCCGCGAGCTCTTCATCCGGCACGCCCTCGTCTACGGCGAGTGGCGCACCCGGCACCGCTTCGCCGCCGACAACGCGCGGCTGCTCGAGGAGGCCGAGGAGCTCGAGCACCGGGCCCGCCGCCGCGACATCGTGGTCGACGAGCACACGCTCTTCGACTTCTACGACGCCCGGGTCGGGGCCGACGTCGTCAGCGGCACCCACTTCGACCAGTGGTGGAAGCGGGAGCGGCAGAAGCGCCCGGACCTGCTGACCTTCGACCCCGAGATGCTCACGCACGCCACCGCCGAGGAGATCCGGCAGGCGGACTTCCCGACCAGCTGGCACGACAGCGACGAGGAGGGGCTGACCTTCCCGATCAGCTACCACTTCGAGCCGGGCTCGGCCGAGGACGGCCTCACCATCGAGGTGCCCGTCAGCGACCCTCAACCGGGTCGACGCCGGTCGACTTCTCCTGGCTGGTGCCCGGGCTGCGCGAGGAGCTGGTCACCGAGCTGATCCGCAGCCTGCCCAAGCACCTCCGGGTCAACTTCGTGCCCGCGCCCAACCGGGCGCGCGAGTTCCTCGCCGCGACGCCGCCGGGCGAGGAGCCGATCCTCGACGCCCTCGAGCGCTACTTCCGCTCCACCACCGGCGTGGTCGTCCCCCGCGAGGCGTGGGACTGGTCCCGGGTGCCGGCGCACCTCCAGCCGACGTTCCGGGTCGTCGGCGACGACGGCGCCGAGGCCGCGCGCGGCAAGGACCTCGAGTCGCTCAAGGAGCCGCTGCGTCCCTCGCTCGCGCAGGCCATCGCCGACGTGGCGGCGGACTCGGGCGTCAGCGCCACGCGGCCAGACGCTCGTGGACGTTCGGCACCATCGAGGAGTCCTTCGTGCAGCGCCGGGCGGGCCACGAGGTGCGGGGCCACCCCACGCTCGTCGACGAGGGGCCGACCGTCGGGTCTGCAGGTCGTCGGCTCGGCCGAGGAGGCCGCGGCGCGGCACCGGCTCGGCGTACGCCGCCTGCTCCTGCTCGCCCTCGGGCCGACGCCGTCGGTGGACCGGCTCGGGCTCGACCAGCGGGCCAAGCTCGCGCTCGTCGGCTCGCCGTACCCCTCCATCGGCGACCTCGTCGAGGACCTCCGCGCGGCGATCGTCGGGGACCTCGTCGACGCGCGGCCGGTCGGTGCGTGACGAGGCGTCGTACGACGCGCTGCTGGCCGAGGCGCGTCGCGACCACGACGCCGCGCTGCTGGCCGGCATCCACGACCTCATCCGGGTGCTGGACGCGTGGCGTGCCGCCGACAAGGCGCTGTCGGGACGGGCCGAGCTGGCCACCCTGCCCGGCCCTCACCGACATGCGCGCCCAGGTCGGGCGGCTGATCGTCGCGCCGGGCTTCGTCGGCGAGGCGGGAGCCGCGCAGCTGCGGGAGATCCCGCGCTACCTCGCCGCCGTCCAGTACCGCCGCGAGCGGCTCGACGAGCCAGGTCGCGCGGGACCGCCAGCTGATGGACCAGATCGCGGACCTGCAGGACGCGTGGCTGCACCAGGTCGCCGCGCTCCCCGAGGGCCGGCCGCCGAGCGCGTCCCAGCGGGCCGTGCGCTGGATGCTGGAGGAGTACCGCGTCTCGCTGTGGGCCCAGCACCTCGGCACCCGGCACGCGGTGAGCGACCAGCGGATCCGCAAGGCCCTCGCCTGACGGCCGGCGACCGGCCCGAGGCCTAGGGTGGTGGGCGTGCCCGACCAGCCCCGCCACCACAAGCCGGCCACCCCCGGCGCGGCCTACTTCGAGGACCTCGGGGGAGGGGCCGACCCGGCCCTGCTGCGCGAGGCCGGCGACCGCGCGGCCAGCCTGCTCGTCCGGGGCGCCCGCGACACCGACGACCCGGCGGTCGTCGACCGGGTGCTCCACCTGGCCGAGACCGAGGGCCTCGAGACCCTCGCCCAGGTCTGGGCCGGCGCCCCGCCCGACACCCTGGCGGGCAGCCTGTGGCGGCTCTACGTCCTGCGCGCCTGGGTGCACGCGTCGCCCGCGGCGGTGGCCCGCGAGTACGACGCCGGCCGGTCCCGCGCGCAGGTGGCGAGGGTCGTGGCGGGCGTCGCCGACCCGCCCGGGCCCGAGGAGCTGAAGGCGATGGTCGACGAGACGCTGCGCGGCATCGCCGGTGGCGACTTCGCGGTCACCCTGCTCCGGGCGGCGGCCTTCGCCCGGGTCGTGGCGACCGGCCGGGCCGGGACGCAGGGGACCAGCCACGACGAGACCGTGAGGATGCTCACGCTCTCCGAGCAGCTGGAGTCCGCGGGACATCTCGAAATGCGTCACGCGCTGGATTGACGACCTACACTCGGTCACGGAGTGCGTCGGGCTGTGGCAGCCCCGGGTCCCAAATTAAGCCGCTACGAGCGGCCATGCGCCGTGAGGCGCTCCCGGTCCGGCGCACTCCATGAACCTCCTCCGCGAGGCCCGCACCTATCCTCGGGACATGGCTTCGTTGCGTGACCGGCTCGTCCGTCTCCTCACCCCGGGATCTCGTTCCGCCCGCCCGGTCGGGACGGTGCCCGGCCCGGTGCCGCCCGCCGCGTCGACCGGGACGGCGTACGCGCCCGAGGTCGACGGCGAGCCCGACCCCGGCGAGGTCGTCTGGGCCTGGGTGCCCTACGAGGACGACCCGAGCCAGGGCAAGGACCGGCCCGTGCTGGTGCTCGAGGAGCGCGACGGTGGCTGGACGGGACTGATGCTGAGCAGCCAGGACCACGACCGGGACGCCGCCGACGAGGCGCGGTGGGGTCGGTACTGGATGGACGTCGGCACCGGTGGCTGGGACTCCCAGCGCCGCCCGAGCGAGGTCCGGCTGGACCGGCGCATCCGGCTGGAGCGCGACGCCGTACGCCGCGAGGGCGCCGCCCTCGACCCGCAGCTCTTCGCCGCCGTGGTCGCCGCGGCGGCCGAGCACCGCTAGTCGTCGATGGGCCCTGTTCCCAGCCGCCCACTAGGGTTGCGACCGCCGTGGCGCTGAGCCCTGGACACGGCGGTGCGACGACCGGGCTCGAGATGACGAGGAGGACAGCAGGGATGCTTCGGCGGTGGGCGGCGGCAGCGACCGCGATGACCCTGTGCGCCGGCCTGGCCGCGTGCAGCGGGGACGGGGACACCCCCGAGACCCCGCAGGGCAGCGCGACCACCGAGACGCCCACGGCCTCGCCGACCGAGGTCACCCGGCTCACCTTCGGCGCCTACGGGAGCGTCGAGGAGCTCGAGGCCTTCCAGCGCGTGGTCGACGCGTTCAACGTCGGCTCCACGACGCGCAAGGTCGAGCTGGTCACCTGGCCCGACCACGAGGCCGCCCTGGAGGACGTGCTGGCCGGTGACGCCCCGGACGTCTTCATGACGTCGCGACGCGACCTGGGCCAGCTCACCGAGGCCGAGGCCACCCAGCCGGTGAGCCTGCTCCTCGACGAGCGCGGCGTCGACTTCGGCGACCGCTACTCCCGCGACGCCGTCGACGCGTTCGGGGTCGAGGGCGACCTGCAGTGCATGGCGTACTCCGTCTCCCCGATGGTCATCTACTACAACGACGAGCTCGTCGACTTCGAGCGCATGGAGCGCCGCGGCCTCGACGTGCCGAGCGTCGAGACGGGCACCACGGACGTCCGCACCCGCTGGAACCTCGACGAGTTCGCCGCCGCCGCCCAGTTCGCCACCCGCGGCGGCCGGGCCGACGGCGTGTGGATCGATCCCACCCTCCAGGGCCTCGCCCCCTTCATCTACTCGGGCGGCGGCAAGATCTTCGACGACACGGACGACCCGACGTCGCTGGCCCTGTCCGACGACGCGACCGTCGACGCGCTCGACCGGACCCTCGCCGTGCTGCGCGACTCCGCCCTGACCCCCAGCCCCAGCGACCTCGAGGAGAGCTCGGCCCTGCAGCGGTTCCGCCAGGGCAGGCTGGGCATGATCGCCGGCTTCCGCGACCTGGTGCCCGACCTGCGCCAGCGCTCCGAGCTGTCCTTCGACACCATCGCGATGCCCACCCTCGAGGAGGCCGCGACCGTCGGGGACATCGACGGGCTGTGCATCTCCGCGGACACCGAGCACGTCAACGAGGCCGCCGACTTCCTCGCGTACGCCGTCTCCGACTCGGCGATCGAGACGGTCACCCGCACCGGCTACATCGTCCCGGCCAACACCGAGGTCGCGGGCTCCGAGGTCTTCATCGGCCCGGGCCGGCAGCCGGCGACCTCCAAGGTCTTCAACACCGCGATCCGCGGCATGGTCGTCCCGCCGCTGCTGGACAACGGCGAGGAGCTCGTCGACGCCGTCGGGCCGATGATCGACGACCTGGTCACCGACCCCGGCGTGCTCGACCTCGAGCTGGCCACCGAGGAGATCGACGAGGCGTCTCGCGGCGTCCTCAGCCCCGAGGAGGAGCCGAGCGAGTCGCCCTCCGAGTGAGGCCGGCCCGGCCTGGTCGGCTCGGTAGGTTCGGTCGAGCGCCGACTCAGTAGCAGTGGTGCAGGTGCGCAGCTCTGAGAGGGTGGTCGGACCTCTTGCTTGCGCAGGTGCGCAGCTGGAGGGGTGCCGGGCTCGTTCCCTGCGCGGGTGCGCAGGGAAGTGTGCGCGTGCCGCGGGTGCGCAGGTGCGCGATGTGCGCGGGTCGCGGGTGCGCGGGTGCGCAGGCAAGCGTGCAGGGCGTGCCCCCTGAGCCTGCGCAGGTGCGCAGGTGTCGAGCGCGGCCCTCAGCCAGGCCTCGGCCTCGGCTAGGACTCGGCCTCGAGCACCAGTCAGGTCCGGGGTCGGCCCCGTCGTCGAGCAGCTCGTCCTCGGTGGCCGCGGGCGGCTCGACGTCACCGATGAGCACGGCGCCGGTGAGCGCACCGGTCACCAGCTCGACCTGCCACGGACGGGCGCCGAGGTCGCGCAGCTGCCGGCGCAGGGCGTCGGCGAGGTCGGCGGGCTCGCGGGTGTCGGGCGGCGACCACATGGTGCGGCGCACGAAGTCGGGGGTCAGGAGGTTCTCGACCGGCAGGCCGAGCTCCTCGGAGAGGGTCAGCATCGCGGCGCGAGCCGCCTTGAAGCGGCGGTCGGCGACCGGGTCGCGGTCGGCCCACAGCCGCGGGTGCGGGGGACCGTCCTGGCGCGGGGCACGGGTCGGGAGCTCGTCCTCGGGCATCTCGAGCACGGCCTGGAGGGTCCGCACCCACGTGTTGGCGTAGCGCTCGGCGCCGCGGCCGTGGAAGCCCTGGGTGCCGAGCAGGGAGGAGCGGTCGGTCGGCAGCGCGGCGGCGGCGGCCACGATCGCCCCGTCGGGGATGACCCGGCCGGGCGTGACGTCGCGGCGCGACGCGATCTCGTCGCGCGCCTCCCACAGTGCGCGGGCGGCGCCGACCGAGCGGCGCCCGCGCAGCTTGTGCACCCCCGAGACCCGGCGCCACGCCTCCTGGCGCACGGCAGGCTCGAAGCCGAGCAGGTGGTCGAACTCCTGGCGGGCCCAGACGGCCTTGCCGGTCTCCTCGAGCTCGGCGGCCATCAGCTCGCGCAGCTCGAGGAGGACCTCGACGTCGAGGGCGGCGTACTCGAGCCACGCCTCCGGGAGGGGGCGCGTCGACCAGTCGGCCGCGGAGTGCTCCTTGCGCATCCGCTGGCCCAGCAGGGTCTCGACCAGGGTGGCGAGGCCGACGCGCGGATAGCCGAGCAGGCGCCCGGCCAGCTCGGTGTCGAAGAGCGACGCCGGCTGCAGGCCGACCTCGCGGAGGCAGGGGAGGTCCTGGGTGGCGGCGTGCAGGATCCACTCGGTGCCGGACAGCGCCTCCTGGAGGGGAGCCAGCGACTCGAAGGCGATCGGGTCGACCAGCCAGGTGCCGGCGCCCTCGCGGCGCAGCTGGATGAGGTAGGCGCGGGCGGAGTAGCGGTAGCCGGACGCGCGCTCGGCGTCGATGGCGACCGGCCCGGTGGCCGCTGCGAGGGCCTCGCAGGCCTCCGCCAGGCCCGCCTCGGTGTCGGTGATGCCGGGGAGCCCGTCGCGGAGCAGCAGGAGCGGGACCTCGGGGGCCTCCGCCTCACCACTGATCTCCTCGGCCTGCCCGTCGACCTGGGTCGGGTCGGGCTCGGAGGTGGTCTGGCGTCGGGACATCGTCAGGAGCCGCGCTGCCCACGTCGGCTCGGGATGGCGGTCACGCCCTCGGGCACGGGGGGAAGGCCGACCGCGGTGCAGAGCAGCTCGGCCCACGCCTCGACGTGCGCCTTCATGTCCGGGACGCCCTGCTCGTCGGTGACCGGCGTCCAGGACGCGCGGACCTCGAGCTGGGCGGTGCCGTCCTCGTCGGCCATGCCGCCGAAGCTCTCGGTGGCGACGCTCGTCACGGTGCCGGAGGCGGCGAGGTACGTCGCGCTGTGGGCCTCGAGGGCCTCGGTCAGCCAGGTCCAGCCGACGGCGGCCAGCATCGGGTCGCTGATCAGCTCGGGATCGATCTCCGCGCGGGCGTAGGCGACGCAGCGGAAGGTGCCCTCCCACGCGTCGTTGCCGGCGGGGTCGTGGAGCAGGATGATCCGGCCGGTGCCGAGGTCGACCTCGTCGACCGTGACGTCGGCCGACAGCGCGGTCGACCACGGGGCGATGCGCTGCGGGGCCGGCATCTCCTCGCAGAACACCTCGGGCCGGACCGCAGCAGCACGCATCTTCTCTGCCGCCGCGCGGAACTCCGCGGGGCCGACGGCACCCGTGGACGGGTGCGACTCCTGACGGGCCACCATGCCCACCACAGTAGGTCAGGACCCGCCCGCGGCGATGTGTCGCCACGCCGCCTGACCTGCGAGGATTCGCACCGTGACCAGCCTCGCCGACAGCCCGTTCCTCCGTGCCGCGCGCGGGCAGGAGCCCAGCCACACCCCCGTCTGGTACATGCGCCAGGCCGGCCGCTCGCTGCCGGAGTACCTCGCCCTGCGCGAGGGCACCGCGATGCTCGACGCCTGCATGGACCCCGACATGGTCGTCGAGATCACCCTCCAGCCGGTCCGGCGGTACGGCGTGGACGCGGCCATCTTCTTCTCCGACATCGTGCTGCCGCTCAAGGCCGTCGGCGTCGACCTCGACATCAAGCCCGGCGTCGGGCCGGTCGTGGCCCAGCCGGTGCGCACCCTGGCCGACGTGGAGGCGATCGACGACCTCACCGCCGACCACGTCCCCTTCATCACCCAGGCGGTCCGCGGTCTCGTGGGCGAGCTCGGCGGCACCCCGCTGATCGGCTTCGCGGGTGCCCCCTTCACGGTCGCGTCCTACCTCGTCGAGGGCGGTCCCTCCAAGGAGCACGCGAAGACCAAGGCGATGATGTTCGGCGCCCCCGAGGTGTGGGACGCGCTGATGACCAAGATCGCCGGCATCGCCGCGACGTACCTCCGCATCCAGGTCGAGGCCGGTGCGAGTGCCGTGCAGCTCTTCGACTCGTGGGCGGGTGCGCTCACGCCGGCCGACTACCGCGAGCACGTCATGCCGCACTCGGCGCGCGTGCTGGCCGCGGCCGGCGAGCTCGGCGTGCCCCGCATCCACTTCGGCGTCGGCACCACCAACCTGCTCGGCCCGATGGGTCAGGCGGGCGCCGACGTGGTGGGCGTCGACTGGCGCACCCCGCTGGAGAACGCCATCCCGCTCGTGGGCGACAAGGTCGTCCAGGGCAACCTCGACCCGACCCTGGTCTTCGCGCCCACCGAGGTGATGACCGCTCGCGCCGCCGAGATCATCGAGGCCGGCCGGGCCGCCAAGGGGCACATCTTCAACCTCGGCCACGGGGTCATCCCCAGCACCGACCCCGACCAGCTCGCGCGGCTGACGGAGTTCGTGCAGTCCTACCCCCGCTGACCGGGGGAGGGCTCACGCCTTCTTCGCGGTGGTCCGGCGCACCGTCCGGGTCACGGTCGGCTTGGTGGTCGCCGACCCGGTGACCGACACGGGCTCCTCCGGCTCCGGGGCTGCAGCGGGCTGCGCCTTCTTGGCCGCCGTCTTGCGCGCGGCCGTCTTCCGGGTGGTGGTCTTCTTCGGCGCCGTCGCGGTCTCGTCCTTCTCGGCCTTCTCGCCCGACGCCGTCGTCGCCGCCGCCTTGGCGGGGGCCGCCTTCTGCGGAGCCGTCTTGTCGGTCTTGTCCGCCGGGGCCTTGGAGGTGGCGGCCTTGGCCGGGGTGCCCTTGAGCCGCACCAGGATCTGTCGGCCCTCGGTGAGCGACTCGAGGTAGGGCTGGGCGGCCACGAGCGACGACAGCTTGGCGTGCCCGAAGTTGCGGGGGTCGAAGCTCGCCTGGGTGCGGCTCAGGTGGTTGCCGATGGCCGAGACGCTGCTCCAGCCCTCGTCGTCCGCGGTCGCGTTGACCGCCCGCGTCAGGGCGCCCTCGAGGTCGAGCCGGGGGGCGGCGTCGGCGTCGTCGGGAGCGTCCGACTCGTCCGCCTCGTCGGCCGGCGCGGAGCGGCCGGAGGGCTCGGAGGCCTGCTCGCCCAGCACCTCGAGGGCGATGAAGCGGTCGCAGGCGTTCTGCAGGGACTGGGGGGTGCGCTGGCGGCCGAGGCCGTAGACGACCTTGCCGGACTCGCGCAGGCGCAGCGCCAGGCCGGTGAAGTCGGAGTCGCTGCTCACGAGCGCGAAGGCCTCGACGTTGCCGGCGTACAGCAGGTCCATCGCGTCGATGATGAGCGCGGAGTCCGTGGAGTTCTTGCCGGTGGTGAAGGCGGTCTGGTGGATCGCGCGGATGGCGCGGGCGTTGAGCTCGCGCGTCCAGCCGCTGAGGCGCTGGGACGAGAAGTCGCCGTAGGCGCGCTTGATGGTCGGGGTGCCGTACTTGGCGAGCTCCTCCAACAACGCCTCGGCGTACTTGGGCGAGGTGTTGTCGGCGTCGATGAGCACGGCGATCCGGACGTTGGTGCTGAGGTCGTTGTCCACCCACGCACCTTACTGACGTCCTGCGGGGACGGCGGGCGCCAGCCCTCGCGTACGCCGTGAGGCGCGGGCCGGGTGGTCGCCTCCCGACCCGCGCCTGTGGTGCCCACGGGGAACGTCGACGGGTCGCGAGCCGACGTGCCCCGCGGAGGACCGCCGACGGTTCACGCGTCGACGACCCGGCTCGGGTGGTCTCGTCCGGAGCGACTAGACCATGTCGATCAAGTTACTAGAGACAGGGTGCTGGGGCGAGGCCGTGGGGGCCGGGACGTGCACTGTTCTACCGAGGGAGGGGTCGGCGACGCCTGTCGCGCCGCGGTAGGCGCCGGCGTGACGCGCCAGCGCCGCCTGCAGGTCGCGCAGCGGCCCCGGGACGTGCTCGACGCGGCGGCGCAGCATGAGCAGCGAGACGGTCGTGCCGTCACCGCTGATGGGTCGGGTGGTGATCACGCCGGCGGTCACGAGCGGGTCGGCCGAGATCGAGAAGTCGGGCAGCATCGCGATGCCCAGGCCCTCGGCCACCAGCGCCTTGCCCATCTCGGCTCCATCGGTGGCGTAGGTCGTGGCGGGAGGCGTGCCGTCGAAGAGCCGGTGGGCGTAGCGGTGCATCACGTAGCCCGGGCGCATCCCCACGAACGGCTCGGCGCGCAGGTGGTCGACGGTGAGCTCGTCGAGGGCGGCCAGGGGGTGGTCGGTGCGCAGGCAGGCCACCGGCTGGCCGTGGACGAGCTCACCCGCGACCAGTCCCGCGGGGACGTCGTCGCCAGGGAGGACGTTGACCAGTCCGAGGTCCAGGGTGCCCTCGGCCAGGCCCTGGTGGATCTCCGCGTGCTGGGCGTTGATGACCTCCACCCCGCCGGACCCGTGGTGGGCGTGCAGGTCGCGCAGGGCCGGTGCGAGCAGCGTCGAGCTGGCCGTGTTGACGGTCCCGATGCGCAGCACCCGGGTCCGCACGGCCTGGTCGCCGGCCGCCTGGCGCAGCCGGTCCACCGACTCCAGTACCTCGGTCATGTGCTGCAGCAGGTCGAGTCCCTCCCGGCTGATCCGGGAGCCGGAGCGGCGCCGGTCGAGCAGGGTCAGTCCGAGCTCGCGCTCCAGCTTGGTCACCGCCTCGCTGAGGGCGGGCTGCGAGATGTGCAGCGCCTCACTGGCGCGCCGCAGTGATCCGTGGGCGGTGACCGCCGCGACGTACTCGAGCTGCTCGATGCGCATCCGTCCTGCTCCCTCGCTGTGGGTGTAATGTCTAGTAAACCACTACAGAAAAAGGATCAAGGGACATCACGCCCGAGATCCGGACGACCAGGCAGCACCGCGACTGCCCAGCCCGCGAGGCGAGGAGCCCATCCATGACCACCCTCGAGTCCCGTCCCGAGGCCCGCGCCGTCATCGGCCGCCCGGCCCACGACACCCCCCTGCTCCGGCGCCTGCGCGCCGAGTGGGCGCCGGTGCTCGACCACGTCCGCGCCGGCGCGCTGCAGCGCGAGCTGGACGGCGAGCTGCCGGTCGACGCCGTACGCCGCCTCAAGCAGGCGGGCTTCGGGGCGGTCCGGGTGCCCGTCGAGCTCGGCGGTCGCGGCGCGACCCTCACCGAGCTCACCCAGCTCTGGATCGAGCTCGCCGCCGTCGACGCCAACCTGCCACAGGCCTTCCGCGGCCACTTCGCGCTCGTCGAGGACCGGCTCTGGCAGCACGCGCGCGGTCACGACCAGAGCGTCTGGTTCGACCGCTTCGTCCTCGGCGAGATGGTCGGCAACGCCTGGGCGGAGGTCGGCTCGACGACGATCGACACCCAGCGCACCACGCTGCGCCGGCTCGAGGGCGGCGACCACCGCCTCGACGGCACGAAGTACTACACGACCGGCAGCATCTTCGCCGAGTGGGCCGACGTCTACGTCCGCGTCGTCAACCCCGACCGGCCGGACGAGGCGGACGACGACTTCGCCATCGCCCTCGTGGACACGCGCGGCCCCGGCGTCACCGTGGTGGACGACTGGGACGGCTTCGGCCAGAAGGGCACCGGCAGCGGCACGACGACCTTCGACAACGTGCGCGTGCCCGCCGACCACGTGCTGCCGTTCGGCGACCGGTTCCCCTACCAGACCGGGCTCTACCAGCTGAACCTCCTGGCCACCCTCACCGGCATCGCCCGGGCCGCCCTCGACGACGTCGTCGACCGGGTCCGCAGCCGCACCCGCAACTACTCGCACGCCAACGCCCCGCGCGTGCGCGACGACGCCCAGGTCCTCGCTCGCGTCGGCGACATCGGAGCCGCCGTGTACGCCGCGGAGGCCGCGACGATCCGCGTGGCCGCCAGCCTCCAGGTCGTCGCCGACCTCGCGACCGCGCACCCCGACCGGGTGGCGGCGGCGGTCGAGGTGAGCGAGGTCGAGTCGTCGGCCGCGCAGGTGATCGTCTCCGACCTCGTGCTCCGCGCGACGAGCGACCTCTTCGACGCGCTCGGGGCCTCGGCGACCGCGCGCACCGAGGGGCTCGACCGGCACTGGCGCAACGCGCGCACCGTCGCCTCGCACAACCCCCGGATCCTCAAGTCCCGCGTCGTCGGCGCCCACCTCGTCAACGGCACCCCACCGCCGTACGCCTGGTCCATCGGGGGCACCCGGCGCACGCAGGACTGGCCCCGGAGCGACGGCTGACCCCGTCCCTCCCTGGGGCCACCCCTACCGACCGGTCACGCACCGGCACCGCGAGGGGGGTGGGAGGCCGGTGACAGGCCTGGCCTCTCACCCCCTCGACAACCGCTGCCGCGCGGAGAGCGGCGTTGCCTTGCATCCGGTGGTTCAATTGTCCATAGTCTTGATAGACATTGAGTTCAATCGAGGAGTTGCCATGACTGCCGCGATCCACGCCGTCCCGGAGATCGACACCGTGCCCGAGATCGGCACCGTGCCGGATCGGCCCTCGGTCCTCACTGCCGAGGCGGCCGTCGCCGTGGCGCGCGACCTCGCGGCCCAGTTCGCGAGGACGTCGGCCGAGCGCGACCTGCACCGGGTCCTGCCCGAGGACGAGGTCGAGCAGCTGTCGGCGTCCGGCCTGCTCGCCATCACGGTGCCGGCCGAGCACGGCGGCGCGGACCTGCCGACGAGCACGCTCGCGGAGGTCTTCCGCATCCTGGCGACCGGCGACCCCAACATCGCGCAGATCCCGCACAGCCACTTCGTCTACGTCAACGCGATGCGGCACCAGGGCACCCCCGAGCAGCAGGAGTTCTTCTTCGGCGAGGTGATGGCCGGCAAGCGCTTCGGCAACGCCCAGTCCGAGCTCCGGACCCGGCACGTGCGCGACATCCGCACGACGCTCACCCCGGTCTCGACGCGGACGGGCCAGCCCCGCACCTGGCGCCTCGACGGCACCAAGGGCTACGCCACGGGCGCGCTCTTCGCGCACTGGATCCCCGTCCTGGCCCACCTCGACACCCTCTCCGACCCCGGTCGCGGCCCGCTGCACGTGGCGTGGGTGGAGCGGGACGACCCCGGGGTCACGGTCACCGACGACTGGGCAGGCATGGGTCAGCGCACCACGGCGAGCGGCACCGTCGAGGTGGTCGCCGTCGAGGTCGACGCGTCGCGCATCACCCCCTTCCACCTCACCTTCGAGGGCCCGCAGACCCATGGCGCCCTCGCCCAGCTGCTGCACTCCGCGCTCGACGCCGGCATCGCCCGGGCCGCGCTCGACGACGCCGCCGTCTTCGTGCTCACCCAGAGCCGTCCCTACCCGGACGCCGGGGTGGACCGGGCGGCGGAGGACCCGCTCGTGGTGCACGCCCTGGGCCAGATGGAGCTCGCGGTGCGCGGCACCGAGGCCCTGCTGCGCGAGGCGGCCCGTGCCGTCGAGGCCGCCGACGCCGTCCTCGACGAGGAGAGCGCGGGGGCCGCGAGCCTCGCTGTCGCCGCCTCCCGGGCGTCCTCGTCGCAGGTGTCCGTCGACGTCTCCAGCCGGCTCTTCGAGGTGTGCGGCACCCGCTCGGCCCTCGACCGGCTCAACCTCGACCGCCACTGGCGCAACGCGCGCACCCACACGCTGCACGACCCGGCCGCCTGGAAGGTCCAGCACCTCGGCCGGTACGCCGTGGACGGCACCCTGCCGCCCAACCACGGACAGCTCTGAGGCTTGCGGCGCTGCCCGGTTCCTGAGGTGCGAGCGCCAGCGAGCCTCGAAGGACGCACCTCAACCACCGGTACGAAAGGTCTGACATGAAGTTCCACTGGTTCCTGCCCACCAACGGCGGCGACGGCCGCCACGTCGTCAGCGGCGGTCACGGCGTCGCCCACGGCGCGGCCGGACGGCCCGCGAGCGTGCCCTACCTGGGCCAGGTCGCCCGCAGCGCCGAGCAGCTCGGCTTCGAGGCCGCGCTCACCCCGACCGGAGCCTGGTGCGAGGACGCCTGGCTCTCGACCGCGATGCTGGCCCCGCTCTCGGAGCGGCTGAAGTTCCTCGTCGCCTTCCGTCCCGGCATGACCTCGCCGACCCTGGCGGCGCAGATGGCGGCGACGTTCCAGAACCTCTCCGGGGGACGCCTCCTCCTCAACGTCGTCACCGGCGGCGAGTCCCACGAGCAGCGCGCCTACGGCGACTTCCTGGACAAGGACGAGCGCTACCAGCGCTGCGACGAGTTCCTCGAGATCGTGCGCCGGCTCTGGACGGGGGAGCAGGTGACCTTCGCGGGCCGAGCACCTCCGCGTCGAGGGGGCCCAGCTCCAGCAGCTGCCGGACCCGGTCCCGGACATCTACTTCGGCGGCTCCTCGCCGGCGGCCGGTGACGTCGCCGCCCGGCACGCCGACGTCTACCTCACCTGGGGCGAGCCGCCGGAGGCCGTGGCGGACAAGATCGCCTGGATCCGCGGGCTCGCCGAGCAGCAGGGCCGCGAGATCCGCTTCGGCATCCGGATGCACACGATCACCCGCGACACCTCCGAGGAGGCGTGGGCCGAGGCCGACCGCCTGCTCGAGGGCATCGACGAGGAGGCCATCCGCAAGGTCCAGGAGGGCCTGAAGCGCTCCGAGTCGGTCGGCCAGCAGAACATGCTGGCCCTCAACAACGGCTCCAAGGAGGGTCTCGAGATCTACCCCAACGTGTGGGCCGGGGTCGGGCTCGTGCGTGGCGGCGCGGGCACCGCGCTCGTCGGCAGCCACGAGGAGGTCGCCGACCGGATCGAGGAGTACGCCGCGCTCGGCATCGAGGAGTTCGTGCTGTCGGCCTACCCGCACCTCGAGGGGGCCTACCACTTCGGTGAGGGCGTGCTGCCCCTGCTCGAGCAGCGCGGGGTGTGGAGCAACCCGGCGCCCGTCGCGGGCACCGCGTCGGTGCCCTTCGGTGGTCAGCGGGCCGCCTCGTGAGCGGGCGTGCCCGGATCGCCGTCGTCGTCGGCAACCCCAAGCCCCTCTCGCGCACCCACGATGCCGCCCTCCTCCTCGCCGACCGGCTGGGCGGTGCCGACCTCGTCGTCGACCTGGCCGACGTGGCCGGCGAGCTCTTCGACCCGTCCTCGTCCCGGGTGGCCGGACTCGTCGAAGAGGTGGCGGCGAGCGACCTGCTCGTCGTCGCCAGCCCGACGTACAAGGCGACCTACACGGGTCTCCTCAAGAGCTTCCTCGACCGCTTCCCGCACGAGGGACTGGCGGGGGTGACCGCCGTGCCGCTCATGCTCGGCGCCGCCCCGGTCCACGCCCTGGCCCCCGAGCACGGGCTGCGCCCGCTGCTGGTCGAGCTGGGGGCGTCGGTCCCGACCCGCGGGCTGTTCGTCCTGGACGCGCAGCACGACGACCCCGCGGCGTACGACGCGTGGCTCGCGACCGCGGGCCCGCTGCTCGGCCGCCAGACCGCCACCGACCTCCGGGTGGTGTCCGCATGACCGCCCACACGCCCACCCCGCTCGACCAGCGCACCCTGCGTGACGCCTTCGGGGCCTTCCCGTCCGGTGTCGTCGCGGTGGCCGCGTCCGTGAAGGGCCGGCTGACCGGGATCGCGGCGTCGTCGTTCACGTCGGTGAGCATCGACCCGCCCCTGGTGTCGTTCTCCGTCGCGACGACCAGCTCGACGTGGCCCGCGCTGCGGGAGGCGGGCCACCTCGGCATCAGTGTGCTCGCCGACCACCACGACGACATCTGCCGCCAGCTGGCCGGCCCCCGGGAGCAGCGCTTCGACGGCCTGCCGTTCGCAGTCACCGAGGGCGGCGCCGTGCTCCTCGACGAGGCCGTCGCGACGTACGACTGCACCATCCACGACGAGATCGAGGCCGGTGACCACGTCATCGTGCTGCTGGCCCTGCACGCCGTCGGCGCCGGCGACGGCGAGCACCCGCTGGTGTTCCACCGGTCCGGCTTCGCCAAGCTGCACCGCGACGACCTCGACCCGACCAAGCTCGACGGCCGGATCAACGGCGCTGCCGTGGGCCGGTCCGGGGACGGGGTCGACGAGGCCGAGGGGGTCGACGGGGCCGACGAGCCCGGCGGCGACGAGGACGTCGACGCCGCCTGACCGGCCGCACGGGGACGGCACGGGGGACGTCATGGGGACTGGTCACCGGGGGGACCGGTCCCCATGACGTCGTGGTCAGGCGGCCGCGGGAGGTGTCGCCGGCGGACGACGGCGCCGCGCCGAGCGGCGTACGACCAGCCACACCGGGACCCCCAGCAGGGCCAGGACCACGACGAAGGGCAGCAGGGCGCCGGCGATGGTGGCCAGCCCGACGGCGAACGCACCGAGGGCCTTCATGCCCCCGCCGAAGCCGGCCAGCGAAGCCCGTCTCGCCTTCCTCCTCCTGCGGCTCCTCGTCGGGGGTGCGGCTGATGTCGACGACGATCGTGGAGTCGCGGGTCTGGTCGGCGAGCCACGCCTGCTGGCCCTTGAGCGAGTCGAGCTCGGCCTGCCGGGTGGTGAGCTGGGACTCGATCCAGATGATGTCCTTCAGCCCCTGCGCCCGGGCCAGGAGCTGCTCGACGCGCTGGAGGCTGGCCTCCTGGGCGCGCACCCGGACGTCGGTGTCGATGACCTGGGTGCTGACGTCCTCCGAGGTCCGGTCCGAGCCGCGCAGGTCGGCCACGCCCTCGAGGGCGGTCATCGCGTCGCCGAAGCTGCCGGCCGGCACCCGCACCACCAGTCGCGCGTAGACGGTCTCGCCCGTCCTCGTCGGTGTCGGTCTGCTCCTCGGTGACGTCGCCACCGCTGGCGTCGACGACCCGCTGCACGTCGCGCCGGGCCTCGCGCACGTCGTCGCTGGTGAGCGACACGGTGCCGTTGGAGATGACGTGCCGCTCGACGGCGACGGGCGCCCGGGCGGCGCCCGTGGACGACGTGGTGGCGCCGGAGCTCCGGTCCTGCGCGGCCGCGCCGTCCGACCCGCTGCCGGTCGTGTCTGCGGACCCGCCGTCCTCGCCCGGGGCTCGCGACGCGGACGACGCCGACTCGTCGGCCGAGCCCTCCGACGCGTCCGAGCCGCCGTCGGAGGACGAGGAGCAGGCGGCCAGCACGGCCGTCATGGAGATCGCGGCCGCCAGGCCCAGCGCCGGCGGGTGCGCCGTCCGGGGTGGCGGGTGGGCTGCGCGTGAGTGGTCATGGCGGTCGGACGCCGCCGCCGGCGGCCACGGTTCCGCCTGCGTCGCCGCCGTGACCGGATCGTTGCCCGACCTCGCCCGCGTGGGAGGGTGATCCGGTGCGAGACGTCGTGGTGGTCGGGGCCGGGATCGGCGGCCTGACCGCCGCCCGTGACCTGGTCCGGGCCGGCCGGGACGTGCTCGTGCTGGAGGGGTCGCCCGAGGTCGGCGGCAAGCTCCGGCTCGGGCGTCGGTGGCCGGGGTGGTCGTCGACGTCGGCGCCGAGGCGATGCTCGACCGCCGCCCCGAGGGGGTCGCGCTGGCCGCGGAGCTCGGGCTCGACGTCGTGCACCCGACGTCCGCCGCGTCGCAGGTGTGGTCCCGCGGCGCCCTGCGCCGCTGCCGCGCTCGCTGATGGGAGTGCCGTTCGACCTCGACGAGCTCGCCTCGAGCGGCGTCCTCTCCGCGGAGGGCCTGGCCCGGGCCAGCGTCGAGCGCGTCGGTGCCGCCGCCGACCCACGACGTCTCGGTCGGCGACCTGGTCGCCGAGCGGCTGGGCGACGAGGTGGTCGAGCGGCTGGTCGAGCCCCTGCTCGGTGGCGTGTACGCCGGCAGCGCGCGGCGCATCTCCGCGGCCGCCGCGGTGCCCGCAGCTGCTCGCCATGGCGCGTCGCGGGTCGCTGCTCGACCAGGCCTCGACCATCGTCCCCTCGCGACGCCCCGGTCTTCGCCGGGCATCGCCGGCGGGATGGGCCAGCTCGCCGAGGTGCTCGCCGGCGGGCCTCGAGGTCCGCACGTCGACGCACCGGTGCGCGCGGTGGTCCGGCGCGCCGGGCGGCTGGCGCGCTCACCGTCGGCTCGGCCGCGCGCGCCGGAGACGATCCTGGCCCGCGTCGGTCGTGCTGGCCACGCCCGGCCGCCCCGACCGCCCGGCTCCTCGACGGCGTCGCGCCCGGGCGCCGCCCGGGACCTCGCGACGGTCGAGTCGGCCAGCGTGGCGGTGGTGACCCTGGCGTTCCGGCGCGCCGCGGTCGCGGCGCTGGCCGACCGCTCCGGCTTCCTGGTGCCGCCGGTCGAGCGGCCGCGGGATCAAGGCCAGCACGTTCTCCTTCGCCAAGTGGGACTGGGTGCGCGAGGCCGGCGGCGGGCGGCGATCGCTGCGCACCTCGCTGGGCCGGCATCGGGGAGGAGGCCACCCTGCAGGCGACCGACGAGGCGCTGGTGCGCGACGTCGCTGGCCGAGCTCGCGGCGCTCGCCGGGATCACCGCCGGCCGGTCGACACCCACGTGCAGCGGTGGGGCGGCGGACTGCCGCAGTACGCCGTCGGCCACCTCGACCGGGTCGCCCGGGTGCGGGCGGCGCTGCCGGCCGGGCTCGCGGTCTGCGGGGCGGCGTACGACGGGGTCGGCATCCCGGCCGTCATCGGGTCCGCCCACCGGGCGGCCGTCGAGGTCGCCCGGGCAGAATGAGCGCCATGGCCGACAGCAAGCGCAGCCCGGACCCGCGAGCTCAACGACACCATCCGCTACACGATGTGGTCGGTGTTCAAGCTCCGCGACGTGCTCGGGGACGCCGACCGCGGGGCCGAGGCGGCCGACGTCGAGGCGCTCTTCGAGGTGCTGGCCGAGGAGGACGTGGTGGTCCGCGGGCTCTACGACGTCTCCGGGCTGCGTGCCGACGCCGACGTCATGGTCTGGTGGCACGCCGAGGACTCCGAGCAGCTCCAGGTCGCCTACAACATGCTTCCGTCGTACGGCGTTCGGTCGCCGTCTCGAGCCCGTCTGGTCGCAGATGGCGCTGCACCGCCCCGCGGAGTTCAACAAGTCGCCACATCCCGGCCTTCCTCGCCGACGAGGAGGCCCGCAAGCACATCTGCGTCTACCCCTTCGTCCGCTCCTACGAGTGGTACCTCCTCGACGACGCCGAGCGGCGCCGGATGCTCGCCGAGCACGGCCAGATGGCGCGCGACTACGCCGACGTGCGGGCCAACACCGTCGCGTCGTTCGCGCTCGGCGACTACGAGTGGCTGCTGGCCTTCGAGGCCGACGAGCTGCACCGGATCGTCGACCTGATGCGCCACCTGCGCGCCTCCGACGCACGCCGCCACGTGCGCGAGGAGGTGCCGTTCTACACCGGGTCGCGGCTCTCGCCGGCCGAGATGCTCACCCGCCTGCCCTGACCGGGAACCCACCGTGCCCGCGCCTCGTCGTACCGCCATGAAGACCCCCGCCATGAACCCCCTCCGTGCTGCCGTGACCACCGCCGCCGTCCTGCTGGCCCTCGGCGCCTGCTCCACCGAGGAGCAGATGAAGGCGGTCGACCCGGCCGGGCAGTCCGACAGCGACACGGACACGGGCACGTCCGGGTCCTCGGACGGCGCGATGCCGACCGCGCTGCCCGCCGCCGAGGGCGAGGTCTCGACCGGCGGGCTGGTCACGGTGCTCGACGACGGCGAGGGACCCGAGCTGTGCCACGCGGTGGCCGAGTCGTTCCCCCCGCAGTGCTCGGGCGTGCCGATGGCCGACTGGGCGTGGGCCGACCACCCCGAGCACGAGGACGAGTCCGGCGTGAAGTGGGGGACCTTCGCCCTCACCGGCACCTTCGACGGCACGACCTTCGCGGTCACCGACGCCATCCCGGCCGCGTTGTACGACGCTCTCAACGAGGAGCCCGAGCCGCTGCCGGGCACGCCGTGCGAGCCCCCGCCGGTGGGTGGGGCGTCGTGGACCCGGCCACGGCCACCCCCGAGGCGATGGACGCGACCTTCACGGAGGCCGCCCGGTTGCCCGGCTTCGCCGGGACCTGGATGGACCAGTCGCAGGACCCCAGTGCCACCAACGACCCCACGAAGGTGATCATCAACGTCGCCGTCACCGAGGACGTCGAGGGTGCCGAGGCGACCCTGCGCGAGACCTGGGGCGGAGCGCTGTGCGTGAGCCCGGCCCGCTACACCGAGGCCGAGCTCAACGAGATCTCGATGGAGCTCCAGGCACTGCCCGGCGTGCTCACCACCTCGGGCGCCGCCGACGTGGTGCAGGCCGAGGTGCTCTTCGACGACGGGTCCCTGCAGGCGTGGGCCGACGAGGAGTACGGCGAGGGCCGCGTCGAGATCACCTCCGCGCTCCAGCCGGTCGAGGGCTGAGCCTCACCTCGGCCGTGAGGTCGCCGCCGGGTCCGGGTCCGGGTCGGTGCCGGCGGTCGGGGGTGGGAGGTCGACCCGGACGTCGACCCGGTTGTCCTCGCTCGAGGTCGACGTCGTCGGCCCCAGCCGGGCCAGCATGGCCAGCGACGGCCGGTTGTCGGCCGCCACCGTCGTGACGACGCGGGTGACGCCCCGCGGCCGCTCGCGCACCAGCTCGGCGAGCAGCGCCGTGGCGACGCCGCGGCCCTGCCACTCGTCGACCACGGTCACCGCGACGTCGGCCTCGGTCGGCTCGTGCTCGTAGCGGATCATCCGTGCCACGCCCACCGGCATCCCCACGTGGTCGTCGCCGATCACCACCAGGACCAGGGCGACGTGGTCGATCCCGTCCACCTCGTCGACCAGGTGCTCCAGCATGGCGTCGGTCAGGTGCGGGACGGCGGCGAGGAAGCGGCGACGCCGGCTCTGGGGGGAGAGGTGCTCGTAGGTCTCCCGGAGCAGCTCGCGATCACCCGGCAGCAGCGGCCAGATCTGCGCGGTCGTGCCGTCGTCGAGCCGGACCTCGGTGATCAGGACGAGCTCCGCGACCCGCTGCCGTGCGGCGCCGTGCGGGCGTCGTCGAGCGAGTCCGCCACCGCGGCGGCGCTCTCGTCGGTGGTCATGCCTCCAGCGTGCCGCCCCGGTCCGCGCGCGCTCAGGGCCGAAGGTCCCTGAGCCCGGTGGCCTGTCGGCTCCCTCGCCCCGCTCCGCGGGGTACAGGTCCCGGCGCCGCGGGTCCAAGAGCACTACTGGCCCGCCCTCCGCCCACCACATGATGGCGGTGGAACCCCAGCCCGGAGCGGACGCATGGCACGCCAACACAGTCGGAGCGGGGCCGTCGAGCTCGACGGCCTCCCGGCGCTGGTGGCTGCCCGTCACCCCCTGGCGATGGTGTACGGCGGGGGCGGTGTCTTCGGCATCGCCTACACGGCCGGGGTCGCGGCCGGGCTGGTCGAGGCGGGCGTGCCCGTCGCGACCGCGCCCTCCCTGGGCACGTCCGCCGGCTCCTGGACCGCTGCCGCGCTGGCACTGGGCCTGACCTACGACGACTTCGCGGCCGTGAGCTCGCCGCGGGTCCCCACCCGGCGTACCGGTGTGCTGTCGGACCTGGCCCGGCAGCTGTTCGACGAGCAGCGTCACCCCCTCGTCGCCGTGTCGGCCGTCTGTGTCCGGACCCGACGCCGCCACATCCTCGACGGTGGCCGCTACCCGCTGGCCGACCTGGTCGCGGCCTCGTCCGCCGTGCCCGGGCTGCTCCCGCCCCATCGCATCGACGGTCGGCTGTACGTCGACGGAGGGATGTGGTCGGCGACCTCGGTCGACGCGGCCGCGGAGGCCGACCGCGTCATCGTCGTGGCGCCCCTGGCCGGGCCGGTGCTGGGCCCGGTCGGGCAGACCGCCGGCCTCCTGCTGGCGCGCGAGCTGCGGCGGTGGCGTGAGCTGCACCCCGAGAGCACCATCACCCTGGTCCGGCCGGACCGCGAGATGGCGCGGATCGCGGGTCGCCGCCCCCTCGCCCTCTTCGACGACGAGCGGGCCCACGACGTCTACCCGCTGGCACGCGAGCAGGGCCTGCGCGTCGGGCAGGCGCTGTCGACCGGGCAGGCCGACGCGGACCCGGCGGCCTAGCAGCGGGAACCGTGCCGGACGGCGCCGCGAGGTCAGTCGTCGAGACGGGCTTGAGGTCGATGCTGATCGAGTTGATGCAGTAGCGATCGCCCGTCGGCGTGCCGTAGCCGTCGGGGAAGACGTGCCCGAGGTGCGAGCCGCAGGTCGCGCAGCGCACCTCGACGCGCTTCATCCCGTGCGAGACGTCCTCGATGTACTCGATGGTGTCCGTGATCGGCTGGTAGAAGCTGGGCCAGCCGCAGCCGGAGTGGAACTTGGTGGTGCTGGTGAACAGCTCGGAGCCGCACGCCTTGCAGGAGTAGGTGCCCTCCGTCTCGGTGTCGGTGTACTCGCCGACGAAGGCGCGCTCGGTCCCTGCCTGGCGGAGCACGGCGTACTCCTCGGGGGACAGCTGGGCGCGCCACTCCTCGTCGGTCTTCTCCACGTCGTAGGCCATGGCGCCCACGCTACTGCTCGCCTGGTCGGGTGGGGATCACCTTGACGAATCGAGTGAACGAGTGTTCACTCAACGACCATGCCCGTGATCGACCGACTGTCCTGGGCCCGCACCGCGGGCGCCCGGCTGACCACCCCGCTGCAGCCCGACGACTACCTGCTCGCTGGTCAACCCGCTGTGGACCGCACGCGAGCTGCGCGGCCGCATCGAGAGGGTCGTCCCCGAGACCGAGGACGCCGCCACCGTCGTCATCCGGCCCGGCTGGGGCTGGCGCTACGACCACAAGCCCGGCCAGTACGTCGGGATCGGCGTGCAGGTCGGCGGCACGTTCCACTGGCGCTCCTACTCGGTGAGCTCGCCGCCCGAGGCGCGACGGTCGCACCATCGCGATCACCGTGCGGGCGATGCCCGAGGGGTTCCTCTCCCAGCACCTGGTCGACGGCCTCGAGCCGGGCACCATCGTGCGGCTCGGCGCTGCCGGCGGGGGAGTTCGTGCTGCCCGACCCGCCCCCGGCACGGATGCTGTTCCTCGTCGGCGGCTCCGGGCATCACCCCGGTGATGTCGATGCTGCGCACCCTCGACCGCCGCGGCACGATGCCCGACGTCGTCGTGCACTACTCCTCGACCACCGCGGAGCGGATGATCTTCCGCGACGAGATCCGTGACCTCGCCGACCGGCACGAGGGCCTCACCCTGCACCAGCTGCACACCGACCACGACGGCATGCTCGACCTGGCCGACCTCGACACGATCTCCCCGACTGGCGCGAGCGCGAGACCTGGGCCTGCGGGCCGGCGCCGATGCTCGACGCCGTCGAGGGGCACTGGGAGCACGCCGGGCTGGAGGAGTCGCTGCACCTCGAGCGCTTCACCGTCCAGCTCGACGGGGACGGCGGCGAGGGCGGCACGCTGCACCTTCCAGAACTCCGGCAAGGAGATCGAGGTCGACGGCGCGACCACCGTCCTCGAGGCGGGGGAGCAGGCCGGCGTCGGCATGCCCTACGGCTGCCGGATGGGCATCTGCCACACCTGCACGCTGACGCTCGTCAGCGGCACCGTGCGCGACCTGCGCACCGGCGACGAGCACGACGACACCAACGACCGGGTGCAGACCTGCGTGACCGTCCCGGTCGGCGACTGCACCCTCGACATCTGAGGCCCGCCGACGCTCGAACCCCACCAGCGAAAGGAACCGACCATGGCCATCAGCGACGTCCAGGAGTACACCCACCTCACCGACGAGGAGGTCGACCAGCTCGGCCGCGAGCTCGACGCCCTGCGCGCCGAGGTCGAGGAGTCCCGCGGCGCCGCCGACGCGGCGTACATCAACCGGATCATCACCATCCAGCGCAGCCTCGCCGTGGCGGGCCGGGTCACGCTCTTCGCGTCGCGCTGGAAGCCGGCGTGGGTCGCCGGCGCGGCCATGCTCGGCGTGGCCAAGATCCTGGAGAACATGGAGATCGGCCACAACGTCATGCACGGCCAGTGGGACTGGATGAACGACCCGGAGATCCACTCGTCGACGTGGGAGTGGGACACCGCGCAGCCCGCCGAGCAGTGGAAGCACAGCCACAACTACATCCACCACCAGTTCACCAACGTGCTCGGGCACGACAACGACATCGGCTACGGCATCCTGCGGATGGCGCGCGAGCAGAAGTGGCATCCCGGCCAACCTCGGCCAGCCCGTCTACAACGCGCTCCTGGCCACGCTGTTCCAGTGGGGCGTCGCGCTGCACGACCTCGACCTCGAGGCCATCCGCAAGCGCGAGAAGGACCCGAAGGTGCTGGCCAAGCAGCTGCGCCAGATCAAGCGCAAGATCAGCCGCCAGATCGGCAAGGACTACGTGTTCTTCCCGCTGCTGACCGCCGCGACCGGGCCGGCCAACGTCGTCCCGACGATCACCGCCAACGCGAGCGCCAACCTCGCGCGCAACCTGTGGTCCTACATGATCATCTTCTGCGGCCACTTCCCCGACGGGGCGCTGCACTTCACCGAGGAGGAGCTCGAGGACGAGACGCGCGCGGAGTGGTACCTGCGCCAGATGCTCGGCTCGGCCAACTTCGAGGGCGGCCGGCTCCTGCACGTGATGAGCGGCCAGCTCGGCTACCAGATCGAGCACCACCTCTTCCCGGACCTGCCGTCCAACCGGTACGCCGAGATGTCGGTGCGGGTGCGCGAGCTCGCCGCGAAGTACGACCTCCCCTACACGACCGGGCCGCTGCACCGGCAGTACGGCCAGGCGCTGCGCACCATCCTCAAGCTGTCGCTGCCCAACCGCTTCACCTCCTCCGACCAGCACTCGGTCGCCGGAGCACCGGGAGGTCGGGCGGGGCCGTCCCTCGGACGCCGAGCGCCCGGGCCGCAGCCGGCAGACCGGCGGGTGGTCCTCCCGGGGCTCGTCCGTGCGGGGCACGGCGTGATGCGCGAGGACCTGCGCGACGGCTCGACCCGGCTGCGGGAGCCGACCCGGGCGTGGGTGACCCAGTGCGCGCTGTCGCGGATCTGCGGACTGTGCGAGGGCGGGCTGTCGCGACCGGTCGCCTTCGTCGGTACGCCGCGCGAGGACGCCCGCAACCAGTTCCACCAGCCGCCGATGCACGTCGCGTGCGCGGAGTCGGTGCGGGCGGGCGACGAGGTGGTCGTGACGACCGCGGGCTTCGAGTTCGTCCGGCCCGACCGCGACGACCCGGACCGGTCCCCGCGGTTCGAGCCGAACTCCCGGCTCTGATCCCTCGGCTCCGGTCCTGCGAGCGGGCCTCAGCCCCCCGCGGTCACCGCGCTGAGCGTGAGCGTCGCCAGCGTGACCGCCGGGACGGCGACCAGCACCCCGGTGAGGGCGAAGCGGCCCCAGTGGATCGCCAGTCCCGCCGCGTGGCAGCGCTGGGCCCAGAGCAGGGTGGCCAGGCTGGCCCACGGGGTGACCAACGGCCCGACACCGACCCCGACCAGCAGGGCCCCCAGGCGCTCGGGACTGCCCACGGTCACGGGCTCGAGCGCGAGGTAGGCCGGCAGGTTGTCGAGCACGTTGGCTGCTCCGGCGGCCACCCAGGCCAGCCGGAGCAGGGCCACAGGACCCTCCCCGGTGCCGGTCAGCCGCCCGGCGAGCTCGCCGAGGCCGTGCTCGTGGGCCAGCTGGACCAGGAAGAACAGCAGCCCCACGACCAGCACCAGCAGCCACGGCACGAGCCGGAGGTGGAGCAGGTCGCGTCGCCACACCAGGCACGCCAGCACGACCGCCGCGCAGGCGAGCCCGGACACCACGGTCACCCGGCCCGTGATCGTCAGGACCGGGCCGAGGGCCACGCAGGCGAGGGCGGCGACGACCACGGGCGCCCGGGGTCCCTCGAGCGGTGCCGGTTCGTCGTACTCCCGGCGCGGGAGCGCGAGCGTCCTGCGGTGCAGGACCGCGAGGACCGCGACCGTGACGAGCACGGCGACCAGGCCCGGCAGCGCCATCAGCGCGGCGTACTCCGCGACGCTGAGGTCGAGGTGGCTCAGCGCCAGCAGGTTGGTGAGGTTGGAGACCGGCAGGAAGAGCGAGGCGGTGTTGGCGAGCAGAACCGTGGTCATCGCGAAGAGGACCGGGTTGATCCGCAGCCGCACCGCCACGGCCAGCACCACCGGGGTCAGCAGCACGGCAGTGGTGTCGAGGGAGAGCAGGGCGGTGCTCACGACGGCGACCGCGACGAGCCCCGCCCAGACGCGGCGTACCGACCCGTGCGCGGCGTGCACGACGGCGTCGGCGACGAGGTCGAAGAGGCCGAGGCCGGCGCACAGCTCGGCGAGCACGGTCGCGAACACGAGGAACAGGAGGATCGGTCCGATCCGCGCCACCAGGTCGGCCACGCGGAGCAGGCTACGCAGGCACCCCAACCACTACCGTGTCGGCATGGCAGCAGCGAAGGCAGCGATGGTCGTCGCCGGGGGGCGCGAGGTCAGGGTCTCCTCCCCGGACCGGGTGATCTACGAGGCGACGGACACGACGCCCGAGGTCACCAAGGTGATGGTGGCGGAGTACTTCGCCTCGGTCGAGGACGGCCTGATGCGCGCGCTGCGCGACCGGCCGACCGCGCTGGAGCGGTGGACGAGCGGCGTCCGTCCCGGCATGAAGCTGGCCACCGGCCCGATGGACAAGGACGCCGACGCGTTCTACCAGAAGCGCGTGCCGAAGGGTGCTCCCGACTACCTCGAGTCGGTGCAGATCACCTTCCCCTCGGGCCGCACGGCCGAGGAGATCTGCCCGACCGAGATCGCCGTGCCCGTCTGGTGCGCCCACATGGGGACGCTGACGTTCCACCCCTGGCCGGTCCGCCGTGCGGACGTCGACCACCCCGACGAGCTGCGCATCGACCTCGACCCCCAGCCCGGTACGTCGTTCGCGGACGCGGTGCGCGTCGCCGGGGTGGCCCGCGAGCTGCTCACCGACCTCGGGATGACCGGCTTCGCCAAGACGTCGGGCAACCGGGGGGTGCACATCTACGTCCGGATCGCGCCGGAGTGGGAGTTCGCCGACGTGCGGCACGCGGCGATCGCCTTCGGCCGTGAGCTCGAGAAGCGCGACGACGGCGTCACCACGGCCTGGTGGAAGGAGGAGCGGGGGGAGCGGATCTTCGTCGACTTCAACCAGAACACGCGTGATCGCACCATCGCCTCGGCGTACTCGCTGCGGCCTCTCCCCGGCGCCCCCGTCTCGACGCCGGTGACCTGGGACGAGCTGGCCACCCTGTCCTCGCCGGTGGGCCTCAACCTCTTCACCGTGCCGGAGCGGGTCGCCTCCGCCGGTGACCCGTGGGCGACGATCGACGACGTCCACCACTCGCTGCAGCCGCTGCTCGACCTGTGGGAGGAGCACCCGGTGGAGCTCAACTACCCGCCGGACCACCCGAAGATGCCGGGCGAGCCGCCGCGCGTGCAGCCGTCCAAGAAGGTCGCCTCGCACTGGGACGAGGACGGCAACCGGGTCGAGGGCACGTGAGCGACGAGCCCTCCCGGTCCGCCCCGGGCGGCGCTCGGCGCTGGGCCGACTACCTCGACTGGGTGCGCGCCGAGATGGTGCGCGGCGTCCTCGCCCTGTCGTACGACGACCAGCGCGCGTCGCGGGTGCCGTCGGGGTGGACGCCGCTCGAGCTCCTCCACCACGTGCTGCACATGGAGCAGCGGTGGTTCGTGTGGGGCTTCCTCGCCGAGCCGGTCGCCGAGCCGTGGGGCGACTGGACGACGCCTGACGTGGGGCCCGACTCCGCCTCCGCGTACGCGTCCGACGGTCCCGGCGCCCGGTGGGCCGTCCCGGCCGACGTGACCGCGGAGGCGCTCGCCGCGCGGCTGGAGGCCGTCGGGGTCCGGACCCGCGGGGTGCTGCGGGACTTCCCGCTCGACGCCACGGCCTCGACCGGTGGCCGCTTCGACGCCGACCCGCCGACGCTGGAGTGGATCTGCTTCCACGTGCTCGCCGAGTACGCCCGGCACGCGGGGCACCTCGACATCGTGGCCGAGCAGGCCAGGGACTAGCCTCGACCGGGTGAATCCCCGCCTCGTCCTCGTCACCGGTTCCGGCCGCTCCGGCACCTCGAGCGTGGCCGGCACCCTCAAGCGCCTCGGCCTCCACGTGCCCCAGCCGGAGGTGCCCGCCGACGACAAGAACCCGCGCGGCTACTACGAGCCGGTGTGGGTGACCGAGTTCCACAAGCGGGTGCTCAACCCGGTGCCGGTGCGCACCATCGACACCCGCCCGGACGCCGCTGCCGTGGCCGACGGGGCGATCACGCCGTCGGTGGAGGCGGAGCTCCGGGACTGGCTCAGCGGTGAGCTGGGCGAGCCGCAGGTGCTCATCAAGGACCCGCGCGCCTTCTGGATCCTGCCGGCCTGGACCCGGGTCGCCGGCGAGCTCGGTGCCGACGTCTGCACGCTGACGATGCTGCGCCACCCCACCGAGGTGGTGCGCTCGCGCGACTCGGCGTACCTCACCGAGCAGACCCCCACCTTCCGCCGCCAGCGCGAGACCGCCAACGTCGCCGCCTGGGTCAACGCCGCCTTCGCCACCGAGGCCGCGACCCGCACCCTGGCGCGGGCGTTCGTCCGGTACGACGACCTGCTCGCCGACTGGCGCACCGCGATGTCGCGGGCGGGCGAGCAGCTCGGGCTGACCTTCTCGCCCGACGTCTCGGTGACGCCGCACCCGGTCGACGACTTCATCGACGCCACGCTCAACCGCTCCGCCATCACCTGGGACGACATCGCCGTCCCGCCCGGCCTCCGTGACCTCGCCGAGCGCACCTGGCAGGCCATGAACGTCCTGGTCTCCGCGCCCTCCGACGCGGCGGCGATCGACGAGCTGGCCGGGCTGCAGGAGGAGTACGGCGAGCTGTTCGACTTCTCCGAGGCGATCGCCATGGACGCCACGACCGCCCGGGTCGCCGCCGGCCGGCGCGACGTACGCCGCAAGAAGGACGCGCAGCTCGACGAGCTCCGCGCCGAGCTCGACGCGCGCGCGCGCCGAGGTCGCGGAGCTGCGCTCCCGGCCCTCCGGGCTCGCCGGCCTGTTCCGGCGCTGATGTCGCGGCGGAGTCCCCGCCTGAGCGGGGACCTTGTCACTGTGTGACCGTTGCAACCGTCACACGGTGACGGACTCCCCGCCCGAGCGGGGACTCCGCAGCAGCGGCCTCAGCGCTCCCAGGGAGCCTTGACGGGGAAGTACTCGCCGAGGAAGGCCGACAGCATCGCGTCCACGGCGTCGGCGTCGACGGCGTACTCGTGGTGGTCGCCGATGCAGAAGAAGTCCCGGTCGCGGGCACGGAGCTGGCGCAGCTGCCGCTCGATCCGGGCGTTGCTGAGGTCGACGAACGCGTGCTCGGCCGCGGCGACGTACGACGTGCCGGTCACCAGCCCGTAGTGCTGGGCCAGCGAGGAGAGCATCGAGACGTCGGTGTCGGCGCGGAACGGCGAGCGCGCGGTGCGCCCGACGGCCTCGGCGAAGCGAGCCTCGACCTCCGCCAGCACCGACACCCGGTGGGGGTGGGGTGAGTGGGCCATCACCTGGGTGATCGCGACGCCGAAGGCCTCCTCGATGAGCCCCCGGTTGGTCCCCGCGGCGTGCAGGAACGGCTTGTCGGCGGTGCCCGGCAGCCCGACCACCCCGTCGCCCACGAAGGCCGCGACGTCGCCGCCGGGGCTGAAGAACAGCTCGGGCCGGGTCGCGCGGCCGAGGAAGACGTCGTCGTTGAGGTAGACGAAGTGCTCGGCCAGCCCGGGCACCCGGTGCAGCGCGGTCTCGATGGCCTGCGAGTTGAAGGTCGGCAGCGCCTCGGGCGGCAGGATCTCGCGGTGGTCGACGACCCGCACCTGCGGGTGCTCCGCGAGCCACTCCGGGCGCTGGCCGGCGGTGACGAGGTGGATGGTGCGCACCCACGGGGCGAAGAGGTGCACCGACCGCATCGAGTGCAACAGCTCGTCACGGCTGCGGAACCGAGCCTGGCCGCCCGCCTCCGGTCGCAGCTCGTCCCCGCCGCGGGCCTGTCGCGCGGCGTTCCACTCCGGGTCGTCGCCGTCCACCCACGTGTAGACGACGTCGATCGGGAACGTCGCGTCGTACACCGTCGGCAGCGCCATCAGGGGCAGCGTGCGGCACCGGGATGCCGGCGACCTCGACGGTCGCGGTCGCGGCACCGGCGGGCGCCTCGGGCGTCCACCGGTTGGGGCGGGGCGCGACGAGGGTGCCGTCGGGGAGGCGGTCCCAGAACTCGATCTCGACGCCGGCGTCGTCGGCGAGGTGGGTACGCCGTCCGTGCGCGCGCGGCCACGGCTCGAGGACCAGCCGGTTGGGGGCGGCGTTGCTCAGCGCGTCGGCCAGCTCGCCGACCTGGAGGCGGCGCTCGGGCCAGCCCCGGTCGCCGGGGTCGCGGAGCGCGAGGTGCGCGGGCGCCGTACGCAGGTGGTCGAGCAGGGCACGCCGCTGCGCGGTCGGTACGACGACCACGGGGGCCGGGCCGTCGTGTGCGGGGATGACGAACCAGCCGCCACCGGCCCGCTCGGCGGCAGCCGTGACCAGCCGCAACGCCTCGGCCCGGGCCTCGACGGGCGTGACGAGCGGGATGTCGACGGGCATGCCATCCCGGGTGAACGGGGCAGCTGGGGTAGTCCGTGACGAAGGGACCCCGGAGACCGGCGTCTCGGGGGTCCGATCGTCACGGACTACCCCGGCAGGAGCACCGACCCGGGCGAAGACCGCCTCCCAGCGGGCCGCGATCGCGTCGGCGTCGTACTGCCGCGAGGCTGCGTGGGCCCCCTCGCCCAGGCGGGCGAGCAGGGCGTCGTCGGAGGTGACCCGGCGCAGCGCGGCGGCGAGACCGGCCTTGGCCCCGGCACCGACCAGCAGCCCGGAGACCTCGTCCTCGACGAGCTCGCGCGGCCCGGACGGGCAGTCGTAGGTCACGACCGGCACCCCGGCCGACATGGCCTCCTGCGCGACGAGCGGGAACCCCTCGGTCCTCGACGACATCGCGCACACCGAGGCGCGGGCCCACTCGGGCGCCATGTCGGGCACGGCTCCGGGGAGCTCCACCCGGTCGGCGAGGCCGGCCTTGGCGGCGTGGGCGAGGAGCTCCTCGCGCAGCGGGCCGTCGCCGAGGATGCGCAGCCGCCATCCGACTGCCTCGTCGGCGACCTGCTCGAAGGCACGCAGGAGGTGGATGAACTGCTTCTCCGGGACGATCCGCCCGGCGCTCACGATGGTGCGGGAGTCGAGCGGCGACCGAGGCTGCGGGGCGATCGGCAGCGGGTTGGGCATCACCAGCAGCTCCGGCGCGGTGGCCCCGAGCTCGGCACCGAGCCAGGACGCCGTCGACTCGGTCAGCAGCGCCACGGCGGCGGCCCGGGGAGCGAAGGCGAGCAGCGGCTCCATCCCGCCGACCCGGTCGGCGGACGAGCGGTGCTCCTGGTGCACGACGGCCACGTCGCGGCCGACGAGCATGATCGCGGCGGCCATCAGGGCCGGCGTGACCGTGACCAGGACGTCGACGTCGAGGTCGGGCAGCGCGGCCTCGAGCCCGACGTCGGTGAGCGCGGAGAACTGGGCGTCCCAGCGCTTCGGGACGAGCCGCGAGGGCGCACGGTGGCGCGGGTCGTCGCCCCGGACGTCGACGAGGTGCTCGACGGTGACCGCGGGGTCGATCGCGTAGTGCGGGGTGTCCGCGGACCGGGTCACCGACAGCATCCGGACGTCGACGGCGCCGCGCCGCGCGAGCGCGTTGGCCTGGGTGATCGCGGAGCGGGAGGTGCCGCCCATCCCGTCGAGGTTGAAGACGAGGAACGCGACCCGGAGTCGGTCGGACCGACGCGGGCCGGAGCGGCTCAGGCGGGGCGCGATCTTCACGCCGCCACCCTAGGGCGTGCGGGCCTCAGAGCCCGGTGATGCCCTCACCGGTGCCGCCGGCCTGCTCGTCGAAGTTCTCGTGCTCGAGCAGGTGCAGGACGGGTACGCCGAGCTTGCGGCGGGCCCGCGAGGTCCAGTCGACGTGGAAGAACTCGGCCACGACGTGCGGACGGGTCAGGATGATCGCCTCGCGGGCACCGACCTCGGTGACCTTGTCGGTGAGGGCGTCGACGGGCGGCTGCCCGGTGACGGCGCCCCGGGCCGTGGCGCCGGCCGCCGCGAGGGCGCGACAGCGTCGTGGCGAGGTCGTGGTCGGAGCGGGTGCGGCAATCCTCCCGCACCGCGGCGAGCTCCTCCTCGGTCATCGCCAGTGCGGGCGACGACATGACGTCGCCGGCGCCGAGCATGCCGACCGACGCCTCGACGCGGGCCGCGGCGTCCTCGAGGGGGACGATCACGTGGTAGACGACCTGGTCGGCGATCTCGTTGTGGAGCGAGCGGACCTGCTCGGCATCCTGCCGGCTCAGCGCCTGCTCCACGAGGAGCACGACGTCGTAGGTGCCGCGCCCGTCGTTGATGTCCTCGTCGCCGGCCCCGGCGTCCGCGCTGGTGCCGTCGAGGGGCTCGTTGCTGCTGGTCTCACTCATGGTGATCGCCTCCACTCAAAATTCTAGCCAGGTCATAGCTCACCGGCTCCTCCAGCTGGTCGTAGCCGCAGGACTCCGGGTCACGGTCCGGCCGCCACCGCTTGAACTGTGCAGTGTGCCGGAAACGGCGGCCTTCCATGTGGTCGTACTTCACCTCGAGCACCCGCTCGGGCCGCAGCGGGGTGAAACCCAGGTCCTTGCCGGCGCTCCAGCGGCTCTGCGTGCCGGGGACCCGGTCGGGGTTGGCGGTGAGGAACTCGTTCCACCTGCCCCACGGGTGCTCGTCGATGGGGCAGACGAGCGGCTGGAGCTCCTCGATCAGCTCGGCGCGGCGGGAGGCCGTGAAGGACGCGCTGACGCCGATGTGCTGCAGCTCGCCATCGGCGTACAGGCCCAGCAGCAGGCTGCCGAGCAGCGGCGCCTCCGGGGTCGAGGTCTTGTGCTCGCGGTATCCCGCGACCACGACGTCGGCCGTCCGCTCGTGCTTGACCTTCATCATCGTGCGGCCGTTCTGGACGTACGGCGCGTCGAGCGGCTTGGCGATCACCCCGTCGAGCCCGGCGCCCTCGAACTCCTCGAACCACTGGCCGGCCTCGACGGGGTCGGTGGTGGTGCGGGTCAGGAAGCACGGCCCGTCCAGGTGGGCGAGCGCCTCCTCCAGGGCCGCGCGGCGCTCGGCGAGCGGCCGCTCGACGTACGACGTGTCGCCCAGCGCGAGCAGGTCGAAGGCGACGAACCCGGCGGGGGTCTTCTCGCTGAGCATGTCGACGCGCGACTTGGCCGGGTGGATGCGCTCCTGGAGGACCTCGAACTCCAGCCGATCCCCGACGGCCACGAACAGCTCTCCGTCGAGCACGATCCGCTCCGGGAGCTGCTCCTTGATGGCGGCGACCAGCTCGGGGAAGTAGCGGGTGAGGGGCTTGGTGTTGCGGCTGGTGAGCTCGACCTCGTCGCCGTCGCGGAACACGATGCAGCGGAAGCCGTCCCACTTGGGCTCGAAGCTCAAGGCCCCGTGCTTGGCCGGGTCGGGGATCCCCTTGACCGCCTTGGCGAGCATCGGCTGGACGGGTGGCATCACGGGCAGGTCCACGTCGCGACCCTAGTCCTCGCCGCGGAGCGTGAACGACCGAGCCGGTCGCCGGCGAACCACACCCCGCCGACGGTCACGACCAGGCTGGCGCCGACGGCCCACGGGAGGTTGGTCGGGTCGGGCAGCTCGGTGGAGATCTCGTGTCCGATCCGCAGCCCCCACTGGGCGACGCTCAGCCACGCGACCCCACTGAGCAGGTTGCCGAGCAGTCCCTCCCAGATGAGCACGAAGAGCAGCGAGACGATCACCGCGTGCCGGGTGACGGCCGAGACGGCGAGGAAGAGCGCGGAGTACGTGGTGCCGGCGACGACCGCCGCGACCCCCGCGGCCAGTGCCCGGTCACCGCCGCCGGCCACGAGGGCCGAGACGTAGAGGGGGAGCGCCCCGGCGACCATGGTGGCGGCCCAGGCGACGACCCACTTGCTGAGTGCCACCGAGTGCCGGCTGACCGGCTTGGAGAGCAGGTAGACGATCGACCCGTCGTCGACCTCGGGCCCGAGCACCGACGAGGCGGCGAGCACGGCCACGAGCGGCAGCACGACGGGGTAGCCCAGGCCGGGCAGCAGCGGCCACGCCGCCTCGGCGTCGGTGAGCGCGGCCACGGTGACCGTCAGCGCGATCAGCAGCACGGGGAAGGCCAGCAGCAGCCAGAACCGGCGCCGACCGAGCAGCGCCTGGGCGGCCAGCTTGATGATCGTGGTGTTCATCGGGTCCTCACCTCGCCACCAGGTAGGCGAAGACGCTCTCCAGCGACTCGTCGCTGGGGGAGAGGTCGTAGAGCGTGAGGTCGGCCGCCCGCGCCCAGCGGGGGAGTCCGACGGCAAAGCTGCCGAGGTCGTCGACCTGCACGTCGAGGCCGCCGTCGGTGCGCAGGCGCACGGCGCGCACGGACGGCTGGGCGATCAGCAGGGCGGCGAGCGCCCGGTCGTCGCTGGAGGTGACGGCGTACTTGACCGGCCGGTCGGTCATCAGCCGCCGGATCGCCCCGAAGTCGCCGGAGGCGGCGTGCCGCCCGGAGACGACCACCTCGATGTGGCGGGCGAGGCGCTCGACCTCCTCGAGGATGTGCGAGCTGAAGAGCACCGTGCGGCCCTCGTCGCCGAGGCGGCGGAGCAGGTCCATGAGGTGCATCCGCTGCCGTGGGTCGACGCCGTTGAAGGGCTCGTCGAGCATCAGCACCGCCGGGTCGTGGACCAGCGCGGCGGCGATCTTGATCCGCTGCCGCATGCCCTTGGAGTAGGTGTCCATGCGCCGGCCGGCGGGCTCGACCATGTCGACGACCCCGAGGATCCGCTCGGTGGCGGCGGATGCGTCGGGCAGCCGGTGCAGGTCGGCGTTGGCCCGCACGAACTGGCGACCGGTGAGGTAGCCGAAGCTCAGCTCGCGCTCGGGGACCAGGCCGATCCGCCGGTAGGCCTCGGTGTGTCGCCACACGGGCTCGCCGTCGAGGGTGACGGTGCCGGCCGACGGGGCCAGGAAGCCGGTCATCATCGCCATCAGGGTCGTCTTGCCGGCGCCGTTGGGTCCCAGCAGCCCGGTCACGCCGGGACCGATGGTGAGCGAGACGTCGTTGACGGCGACGACGTTGCCGAACCAGCGCGAGACCGACTCGAGGACCAGCGTGCTCCCCGTGCCTGTCACTGCGACCCCACCTTCAGGAAGCGGGCGACGATGGCGGCGAGCCCGACCGCGGCGATCAGCACCGCGACGGCGAGGTAGGCCGCGACCCACCCGCCCTCGGGCGGGGTGAAGACCTCGACACCGGCGTCCCAGGCGGACGGCCAGGCCGTTGGTGAGGGACCAGGGGGACGCCAGCCCCGCGGCGACGCCGACCTGCTCGGCGCCCTCCTCGGACGCGATGGCCTGCACCGCGGTGACCACACCGGGGACGACGACGAGCGCCACGATCGAGCCGACCACGGCGAAGCCGCGCCGCAGCGACACCGACGAGATGAAGCCGGTGATCCCGGCCAGCATCGACGAGACCAGCAGCAGCAGGGCGACGGCCTTGAGGAGGTCGGTGGTCTGGTCGCTGACGTCGAGCCCGGCGAGCAGGCCCCCGGCGTACAGGACGAGCACGGGCAGCACGGTGAAGACCAGCAGCGCGGTCGTGAGCGACGCCCAGCGGGTGAGCGCGACGACGTACGCCGGGAGGGGACGCGCGAGGTAGAGCACGATCGAGCGGTAGCGCAGGTCGCGGGAGAACAGGACCGGCGCCTGGGCGGCGGCGAAGAGGCTGACCAGCAGCTGGGTCTGGTTGGTGTAGGCGGCGTAGGTGAGCGGCAGTTCCGAGAGGCCGACGAGCGTCACGACGCCGACGACGATGGCGGCCGGCAGCGTGGAGAGCCCCAGCAGCAGGAAGGGCAGGATCTTGGACTTGCCCGACCGGCCGAGGCCGAAGGCGTGGCGCAGGCCGGTGACGTAGAGGGTGCGGGCGATGGCCGCGACACCGTCGCGGGGGCCGTCGTAGTGGCGGTAGCCCAGGTCGTGGATGACTCCGGTGCGGTCAGCCACGCGGACCACCTCCTACGATCGGGTCGCCGAGCGGGACGTCGTCGTGGAACACGTCCTCGAGGTGGCGCCGGTCGGGCTGCAGGCGCATCAGCCCCAGCCCCAGGTCGGCGGCGGTGTCGCGGACCAGGTCGTGGACCGCGACCGCCGGCGGGTGCGGGCTCGACGGCGATGGCCGTGCCGCGGGGACGACAGGTGAGCCCGGCGGCGGCCAGCGCCTCGCCGAAGCGGTCGCGCTCGGTGGTCGCCGCCCACCACCTCGACCAGCAGGCTGCCCGTCTGCTCCAGGAAGTCGCCGGTCGCGCTCGAGCGGAGGAGGTGGCCGGCGTCGAGCACGATGACGTGGTCGCTGACCTGCTCGAGCTCGCCGAGCAGGTGGGAGGTGACCAGGACCGCGATGCCGAAGTCGCTGCCGATGCGCCGGACGAGCCGCAGCATGTCGGTGCGTGCTGCGGGGTCGAGGCCGTTGGTCGGCTCGTCGAGGAACACCAGCCGCGGGTCGTGGACGAGGGCCTGGGCGAGCTTGGCGCGCTGCTTCATGCCGGTGGAGTAGCCGCCCATCGGCCGGTAGCGCTCCTCGTCGAGGCCGACGTGGCGGAGCACGTCGGCCGACCGCTCCCGCGCCGCGGACGCCCCGAGGCCGGACATCCGGGCCATGTGCACGACGAACTCGCTCGCGCTCACGTCGGGCGGCAGGCAGTCGTGCTCGGGCATGTAGCCCACCAGCCGGCGGATCTCCTCGCCCCCGGTGGCGATGTCGTGGCCCAGCACCCGCGCGCCGCCCGAGGTCGGCTCGAGGAGGCCCAGCAGGATCTTGATCAGCGTCGACTTGCCGGCCCCGTTGGCACCGACGAGGCCGGTCACGCCCTCGCCGACCTCGATGTCGAGGTCGGTCAGGGCATGCGACCCGCCCGTAGTGCTTGGTGAGCCCGGTGGTCTCGATGACCTGCCCGCTGTCCCCCGTCATGTCCCTGACGCTAGCGGGGTCCGCCGACACCGCGCATCAGGGATGCCCCTGAGCCGTGTGCGGGTTCTGTGAAGGTCGCCCGAGGGCGGGCTCTAGGCTTTGTCGCCTATCCCCGGTTGGTCTGCCGGCAGGGCCCGCCTGACTTTGAATCAGGACTAGCGACGTAGGTTCGACTCCACCCGGGAGCTCGGTCGTCCCCCGCCACCGCTTGTCCCGGCGAGCGGTGAGCCAGCCACATTCGCGACGCCGCGAAGGTGGCCCGACCACCTCCCGCAGGCGTGTCGTCGTACGCCACGCCGACGGGCGGTCAGCTCAGCCACCTCGGCGGCGAGGGAGATGTGGCCTGGTCACCGCCCGGGCGGGCACCCGGGCGCTCCGTCATGCCCGCGCGGAACCCCCGCGGGCGACGCTGGCAGACTGCGACCCATGGACAACCTCACCGTGATCGTCCTCGCCGCCGGCGGCGGCACCCGCATGAAGTCCAAGACGATGAAGGTCCTGCACCCCATCGGCGGACGCAGCATGATCGGGCACGTCCTGCGGGCGGTGCAGGCCGTCGAGCCGCAGCGCATCGTCGCCGTCGTCGGCCACCAGCGCGAGCAGGTCGGCCCGCACATCCACGAGCTGGTGCCCGACGCCGTGCTCGCGGTGCAGGAGACGCAGGACGGCACCGGCCACGCGGTGCGGATGGCCATGGAGGCGCTGGGCCGGGACGGCCCCACGAGGGCACCGTGATCGTCGCGGCCGGCGACACCCCGCTGCTGCGCGGCGAGAGCCTGCGGGCGTTCGCCGCACGAGCACGAGGCGGCCCAGCGGGCGGTCAGCATCCTGACGGGGATCGTCGGCGACCCGTTCGGCTACGGCCGGATCATCCGCAACGACGAGGGCGACGTCGAGGCGATCGTCGAGGAGAAGGACGCCACCCCCGAGCAGCGCGAGATCGCCGAGATCAACTCCGGGATCCTCGCCTTCGACGCCGAGTTCCTCCTCGATGCGCTGGCGCGCATCACCAACGACAACAACAAGGGCGAGTACTACCTCACCGACACCGTCCAGATCGCCCGCGAGGCCGGCCTGACCGTCGGCGCGCACACCATCGACGACGTGATGCAGACCGAGGGTGCCAACGACCGCGCCCAGCTCGCCGAGCTCGGCCGCGAGCTGAACCGGCGCATCGTCACCCAGTGGATGAAGGACGGCGTCACCGTCATGGACCCGGCCACCACGTGGATCGAGGCCGACGTCCAGCTCGCCCAGGACGTCACGATCCTGCCCGGCACCCAGCTCCTCGGCGCCACCGTCGTCGCCGAGGACGCCGTGATCGGCCCGGACACCACGCTCAAGGACTGCGAGATCGGCGCGGGCGCCCGCGTCGTACGCACGCACGGCGAGCTCGCCGTCGATCGGCGACCGGGCGACGGTCGGTCCCTTCGCCTACCTGCGCCCCGGCACCCAGCTCGGCGTCGGGGGCAAGATCGGCACCTTCGTCGAGACCAAGAACGCCCAGATCGGCGACGGCGCCAAGGTGCCGCACCTGTCCTACGTCGGCGACGCCGAGATCGGCGAGGGCACCAACATCGGCGCCGGCACGATCTTCGCCAACTACGACGGCGTCGACAAGCACCGCACGGTCGTCGGGCGGCACGCCAGGACCGGCTCCAACAACACCTTCGTCGCGCCCGTCACGATCGGCGACGGCGCGGGCACCGCGGGCGGCACCGTCGTACGCCGCGACGTCCCGCCGGGCGCGCTGGCGGTCAGCAGCGGCCCGCAGCGCAACCTCGAGGGCTGGGCGCAGTCGACGCCGCCCGGGACGGCCCAGGCGCAGGCAGACGCCGCGGCGCGAGCGAGGCGTGAGTCAGCAGGTGATCACGCAGGTGGACCCCGGGGTTGGGCCAGACGGCCGGAGTGAGTCACAATCCTGACGTCGACACTCCACCCCCGATCGAGGAGTCGCAGCCCGTGACCGGAATGAAGAAGACCACCGAGAAGAACCTGATGGTCTTCAGCGGCCGGGCCCACCCCACGCTGGCCGACGAGGTGGCCACGATGCTCGACGCGGCGCTGGTGCCGCAGTCGGCCTACGAGTTCGCCAACGGCGAGATCTACGTCCGCTACGAGGAGTCGGTGCGCGGGTGCGACGCGTTCGTGATCCAGAGCCACACCTCGCCGATCAACGAGTGGATCATGGAGCACCTGCTCATGGTCGACGCGCTCAAGCGGGCCGTCGGCCAAGCGGATCACCGTGGTCATGCCGTTCTACGGCTACGCCCGCCAGGACAAGAAGCACCGCGGCCGCGAGCCGATCTCGGCCCGCCTGGTCGCCGACCTCTTCAAGACCGCCGGCGCCGACCGGCTCATCACCGTCGACCTGCACGCCGACCAGATCCAGGGCTTCTTCGACGGCCCCGTCGACCACCTGATGGCGCTGCCGATCCTGGCCGACTACGTCCGCGAGAAGTACGGCGACCAGCAGCTCGCCGTCGTCTCGCCCGACGCCGGCCGGATCAAGGTCGCCGAGCGCTGGTCGGCCCGCCTCGGCGGCGCCCCGCTGGCCTTCATCCACAAGACCCGTCGCACCGACGTCGCCAACGAGGTCGTCGCCAACCGCGTCGTCGGTGACGTCAAGGGCCGCATCTGCGTCCTGACCGACGACATGATCGACACCGGCGGCACCATCGTGAAGGCCGCCGAGGCGTGCATCGAGGAGGGCGCCGCCGGCGTCATCATCGCCGCCACCCACCCGATCCTCAGTCCGACCCCGCCGTCGACCGCCTCAAGAACTGCCCGCGCCACCGAGATCGTGGTCACCAACACCCTGCCGGTCGCCCGCCGACAAGCAGTTCGACAAGCTCACCACCCTCTCGATCGCCCCGCTCATCGCCCGCGCGATCCGCGAGGTCTTCGAGGACGGCTCCGTCACCTCCATGTTCGACGGCCACGCCTGACCAACGCCGCCCGGGACGCACCCTGGCTGCGTCGTCGTCGGTCGACGGCCCGCTCCGCTCGAAGGCCGCCTTCCCTCCTCCGCCTTGCCATGCCACGCCCCGGACGACGCTGGACCAGGCGTGGACCACGCCTCACCCGTACGCCGAGGGCGAACGCGCCGTACAAATGGCGTGCCGTCGCCGGACCCCGGGCGTAGCGTCGCGCGGGTGCCCCTGACCGACACCCCTGCCGTCGAGGCGCGCGACCTGCGCCGCACCTTCCGCAGCCGCACCGGCACCTGGCGCCAGACCCGCAGCGAGGTCGAGGCGGTCAAGGGCGTCAGCTTCGAGATCGCGCCCGGGCGAGCTGTTCGGCCTGCTCGGTCCCAACGGGGCCGGCAAGACCACCACGATCAAGATGCTGATCACGCTGCTGATCCCGACCTCGGGCAGCGCGACGGTGCTCGGTCACGACGTGGTGACCGACGTGCGCGAGGTCCGCAGCCGCATCGGCTACGTCTTCGGCGGCGACCGCGGCCTCTACGAGCGGCTCACCGGGCTGGACAACCTGCGCTACTTCTCCGAGCTGTACGGCGTCCCGCCGCGCGAGCAGAAGGCCCGCATCGGCTCGCTGCTCGAGCTCGTCGGGCTGACCGGGCGCGAGGGCGAGCAGGTCGAGGGCTACTCCCGCGGCATGCGCCAGCGGCTGCACATCGCCCGCGGGCTGCTGCACGACCCGGACGTGTTCTTCCTCGACGAGCCGTCGATCGGCATCGACCCCGTCGGCGCCCGCGAGCTGCGCGCGACCATCGCCGGGCTGCGCGAGCAGGGCAAGACGGTGCTGCTCACCACCCACTACATGTTCGAGGCCGACGAGCTCTGCGACCGGATCGCGGTGATCCGCTCCGGGGAGATCGTCGCCGAGGGCACGCCCGCCGAGCTCAAGCGGCTGGTCAGCGCCGGCCGGGTCCTCGAGGTCGAGACGTACGGCGTCCCCGACGACGTCCTCGACCGGCTGCGGGTCGTCGCCGGGGTCCGCTCGGTCGCCGTCGAGGAGCGTGGCCAGCTCCAGGTGCTCGTCGTCGCCTCGCGAGCCCGGGGCCGAGGTGACCCAGCCGGTGCTGGCGCGGGCTGGGCGACACCCGGGTCGGCCGGGTCAGCCACCGCGACCCGACGCTCGAGGACGCCTACGTCGAGCTGGTCACCCGGAGCGGGCGCGTGATCCGGCTCCGCCAGCTGTGGCGTCTGCTACTGGCTGCAGCTCAAGATCCTGCTGTTCTCGCCCTTCGAGGGCTTCCTCGCGGTGGTCTTCCCGCTGATGTTCGCCACCGCCGCGCTGCTCGTCTACCAGCGTCGGCGGCGACCCGGAGGCGATGCTGTACGCCGGCATCGGCGCGGCCGCGATGGGCATCTGGACGTCGCCAGACCGTGAGCGCCAGCACGCTGGTCCAGCGCGAGCGCTGGGCCGGCACCCTCGAGCTCGTGGTCGCCGCGCCGACCCGCTTCTCGCTGGTGCTGCTGCCGATCACGTTCGCGATGGCCACCATCGGGCTCTACAGCGTGGTCGCCACGATCCTGTGGGACTGGTGGCTCTTCGACGTCCCGCTCGCAGGTCGAGAACTGGCCGCTGTTCGTCCTCAGCATCCTGATGGCCACCGTCACCATCGCGCTCTTCGGCTTCCTGCTGTCGGTCACCGCCGTGCGCTACCGCACGTCGTGGGCGCTGGGCGCCGCGCTGGAGTACCCCGGCTGGCTGCTGTGCGGCTTCGTCGTCCCCCTCGACCTGCTGCCCGACGCGGTGCTGCCGCTCTCGTGGGCGCTCGCCCCGACCTGGGCGGTGGAGGGCGATGCGCGCCTCGGCCGCGGGGGAGAGCCCGTGGCTCGACCTCGCGGTCTGCGGGCTCGTCGGCCTGGCGTACGCCGCCCTGGCCGCGCTGGCTCGGCGTACGCCTCATCGACTCCGCCCGCCGCGACGCGACGCTGGCGCTGACGTGAGGGGCCACGCATGACGAGCCTGCGCATCTTCTTCATCGGCGGCCTGATGAGCTACCGGGCGATGTTCGGCTGGATGAACCCGTGGATCTTCGTCCCCGCGCTGCTCGTCTCGCCGATCTGCCAGATCCTGCTGTTCGCCTACATCGGGCGCAGCGCCGGCGTCGGGCGACGACGAGTTCTACGTCATCGGCAACGCGCTCAACTACGCCGCGATCCCGTGCCTGTTCGCGATGGCCTCGACGATCGCGGGGGAGCGGTACTCCCAGACCCTGGGACTGGTGCTCGCCACGCCGGCGCGCCGGATGCCGCTGTTCCTCGGGCGCGCCCTGCCGGTGATCGCCAACGGCTGGGGCGTGGCGATGTTCGGCGTGGTGGTCGGGTCGCTCCTGCTCGACGCCGACATCCCCGCGGAGTGCGTGGCCGCTGATCGCGCTGGTGGTCGCGGTCGGCTCGCTCTCCTCGCACCGGCCTGGGCCTGGTGATGGGCGGCGATCAACCTCGTCTACCGCGAGGGCGCGACGCTGGGCAACGTCCTCTTCCTGGTGCTGCTGATCTTCACCGGCACCAACGTCGCCCTCGACGACCTGCCGGGCTGGATGGCCGCCGTCGGTCGCTGCCTGCCGCTGACCCACGCCATCGAGGCCACCCGGATGCTGGCCGACGGGGCGACCTGGGGGGCGGTCAGCGGGCTGGTGGGCACCGAGCTGCTCATCGGCCTCGCGTACGTCGTCGTGGGGCTCTCCTCGATCCGGGCCCTCGAGCGACTGAGCCGGAGCGGCGCCACCCTCGACCGGATCTGAGCCACGATTCGACCTGCGGCGCACACCGGCCGTAGGCTTGGGAAGTTGCCTCGGCGAGGGAGCTCGACTCCGTGATCGACAGGGCAGATGCTGGTCTCGCGCCGCGTCTCCTGTCGGGAGCGCGGCGTTCTTCGTCTCCCGGGGTCCCCCACGAGTTCCGTTGCACTGAGGAGAAGAACATGGCTGCCGAGAAGATCACCGCCGAGACCCGCACCGAGTTCGGCAAGGGTGCCGCTCGCCGCATCCGTCGCGACGACAAGATCCCCGCCGTCATCTACGGCCACGGCAACGACCCCGTCCACGTGACCCTGCCGGGCCACCAGACGATGATGGCGCTCAAGCACGGCGGCTCCAACGCGCTGCTCGAGCTCGACGTCGAGGGCTCCAACCAGCTCGCGCTGGCCAAGGAGGTCCAGGTCGACCCGATCCGCCGGGTCATCGAGCACATCGACTTCGTGGCCGTCCGCCGCGGCGAGAAGGTCACCGTCGACGTCCCGATCCACGTCGTCGGCGACGCCGCCCCCGACACCCTGGTCGTCACCGAGAACGCCGTGATCTCCGTCGAGGCCGAGGCCACCCACATCCCCGAGTTCTTCGAGGTCTCGGTCGAGGGCGCCCCGGTCGGCACCCAGATCCACGCCAGCGAGATCAACCTCCCGGAGGGCACCACGCTGCTCGCCGACGGTGAGCTCCTCATCGTCAACGTCACCCAGCAGATCTCCGCCGAGGCGCTCGAGGCCGAGCTGGAGGAGGCCGAGGAGGACCTGGGCATCGAGCACGACGTCTCGGACGCCGAGATCGCCGAGGCCCAGACCGAGGCCGCCGCCGAGGACGCTGCGGTCGAGGCCGCCGAGGGCGACTCCGCCGAGTGACCTCACCGATCCACTGGCCGCGCCGCACCGGGATTCCCGGTGCGGCGTTCGCCATTTCGGGCGACGCCGTCCGCCGGTGGCGCGGGAGGTGGTCCCGCGCACGGCGGCCGGAGGACGGCTGGGAGGATGAGCACATGAGTGACGACGTGTGGCTGGTGGTCGGCCTGGGCAACCCGGGGCCGACCTACGCCGGGCCACCGCCACAACGTCGGCTACCTCGTCACCGACGAGCTCGCCGACCGGATGGGCTCGCCCTTCCGCGCCCACAAGAGCGGTCGCGCCGACGTGGTCGAGGGCCGGCTCACGCCGCCCGGCACCCCCGGTCCCCGCGTGGTCCTGGCCCGGCCCCGGTGCTACATGAACGAGACCGGCGGGCCGGTCAAGGCGCTCGCCACGTTCTACAAGGTGCCGGCCGACCGGGTCGTCGCGATCCACGACGAGCTCGACATCGCCTTCGGCACCCTGCGCACCAAGCTCGGGCGGCGGCGACAACGGGCACAACGGGCTGCGCTCGATGCGCTCGAGCCTGGGCACCGGCGACTTCTACCGCGTGCGCTGCGGGATCGGCCGCCCGCCGGGACGCCAGGACGTCGCCGACTTCGTGCTCTCCAACTACTCCGCAGCCGAGCGCAAGGACCTGCCCTTCCAGGTGATCGACGCCGCGGACGCCGTCGAGTCGCTGGTCACCGACGGGCTCGAGAAGACCCAGCAGCGCTTCAACTCCTGACCTTCCGCGCGCTCACCCGGCGGGTCGGACCACCACCACGGCGTACTCCTGGCCGCCGCCACCCGCGAGGGCCGCACCCGTGACACCGGGGACGAGCACCGGGGTGGAGCGGTTGACGGTCGTGCCGTCGCCGACCTGGCCGGAACCGTTGGAGCCCCAGCCCATCACCCGGCCGTCCGCGAGCACGGCCATGCCGGTGTCACGGCCGGACCCGATCGAGACGACCGACGCGAGGTTGCGGACGGCGACCGGGCGCGTCCGGGTCGTCGTGGTGCCGTCGCCGAGGTTGGCGCGGTAGTTGCGACCCCAGGCGGCGACGGTGCCGGTCGGTGCGCAGGGCGTAGGAGTGGTGGGCCCCGGCGATGACCTGCTGGACGCCGGTGGTGACCTGGACCGGCGACCTCCGGTCGGTCTTGGTGCCGTCGCCGATCTGGCCGTAGTCGTTGGACCCCCAGGCCCAGACCGTCCCGTCGCTGCGCAGCGCAAGGCCGTGGTCGCGACCGCCGGCGATGCCCACGACGCCGGTGAGTGCGCCCACCCGGACGGGCGTCGTACGCCGCACGCTCGTGGCGTCGCCGAGCTGGCCCTCGTCGTTGCGGCCCCAGGCGACGACCGTGCCGTCGGCGCGCAGGGCGTAGCTCATGTTGCGACCGGCGGCGATGGCGACGGCGTCGGTCAGCCCCACCACCGTGACGGGCGTCCGCCTCAGGGTCGTGGAGCCGTCGCCGAGCTGGCCGTCCGCGTTGAGCCCCCAGGTGCGGACCGTGCCGTTGGGCAGCAGCGCCAGCGAGTGGTTGTGCCCGGTCTCGACGGCGGTGACTCCCGTGAGGCCGGGGACCTGGGTGGGCGTCGGGCGGTTGGTGTTGCCACCGAGGCCGAGCTGGCCCTGCTGGTTGCTGCCCCAGACCCAGACCGTGCCGTCGCCGCGCAGCGCCGCGACGTGCTCACGGCCGCCGTGCAGGTCGACGACGTCGGTCAGCCCCGTCACCGGGCCGGGCGTGCGCCGGGCCGTGGTGGTGCCGTTGCCGAGCTGGCCGAAGGAGTTGCCGCCCCAGGTCCACGGGACCCCGCCGGGATCGATCGCGGCGGCGGCCGCCCGGGCGCCGGCCGGTCCGGGGGCGACGAGCCCGAGCATCACGAGGGTCGCGGCGTACCCGACCCCCCGGCGTGTCAGTCCTTGGTGCGTCACGGCGCAGCCTCCTTCGGGTGTGCCCTCGACGCTAGGGACCGGGCGGGCGGTGCGCACCATCGAAATCGGGGGTCCTCACGGTGTCTCGGCGGGGTGGCTCAGCCGGCCCGGCGCAGCAGGATCGTCCACATGGTCGCGTTGGAGGAGGAGGCGTCGGCGGTGGCGGTGAGGCCGCCGTACGGTCCGGCGGACACCGGGGCACCGGAGTCCGCGAGGACGCTGCAGACGCGTCCGGCGTTGGCGCTGCAGATCGCCTGCCGCCCGGTGACTCCCGCCGGCAGCGTGAACGCCGTGGTCGCCGAGGACTTGTCGGCCCAGTAGGAGACCGCCCAGTCACCCGCCCCGGCCGCCACGGTCGGCGTGGTGTGCCCGGAGCGGAGCACCGACTCCGACGCCTTGGCGACCACCGGGGCGAGCATGTCGCCCGAGTAGGCCGCCACCGTGAGGGTGTACTTGGCGGGCGGCGTCCATCGCGAACCGCACCATCCGGCCGGCGTCGCCGGACACCGCGACCTTGGTGTAGACGAGGGTCTGCATCGTCCCGGAGGTCGCGGTGTCGACCAGCGTCCAGCCCGGTCACGCCGGTGGGGGTGCCGACGATCCGCGTGGTGTCGTTGAGGCTCAGCACCATCAGCAGCCGGTCGCCCGACGCCGTGCCCGTGGGGACGACGGTGTTGGGCGTGGACACGTTGCCCTGGTTGGCGCTGCTGCCGACCAGCGCGATCGGTCGCACCGCGACCGGATCGGCGGTGCGGGTCGGTGGTGCCGGTGCCGCCGTCGTTGTCGGTCACGGTCAGGGTCACGTCGTGCGCGCCGCCCGTCGGCGTAGGTGTGGCTGGGGGAGGAGCCGGTGGTCGTGTCGGTCGCACCGTCGCCGAAGTCCCAGGCGTACGACGCGAGGGTGCCGTCGCTGTCACCCGACCCGGTGCGCGTCGAAGGTGCACTCGAGGAACGAGCAGCTCACGGTGAACGACGCGGTCGGGTGCGGCGTTGGTGCGCGACACCGTGACCGGGACGACGAGCGACCCCTGGGTGCCCTCGTCGTCGGTCACGGTCAGCGTGACGTCGCGGGTGCCCGGAGGTCGCGAAGTCGTGGCCGGTGGTCGCGCCGGTCGCCGGTGCCGCCGTCACCGAAGTCCCAGGCGTACGACGACGACCGAGCCGTCCGCGTCGCTCGAGCCGCTGCCGTCGAAGTCGCAGTCCGTGCTGTCGCACTGTACGGTGAAGGACGCCGTCGGGGCCTGGTTGGGCTCGACGGTGCGCAGCACGATCGACCAGGTCGTCGCGGTGCGCGCTGGCGCTGTCGGCCGTGGCGACCAGCCCGCCGTACTGCCCGGTGGGGACCGCGCCGCCGGAGTCGGCGAGCGAGCTGCAGATGCGGCCGGTGCCGGTGCTGCACAGCGCGTGCCGCCCGGTGGCCTGCGACGGGAGCGCGAAGCCGGTCGTCGCGCAGGACTTGTCGGCCCAGTAGGACACCACCCACGACCCGGCCGGAGCGTCGACCGTCGGCGTCGGCGTGGCCGGCGCGGTTGACCGTCTCCGCGAGGTCGGCGTGGACGAGCGACCCGCTCCGCACCCCGGAGTAGGCGGCCACGGTCATCGTGTACTTGGCGGCCGCGTCCAGGGTGACGGTGACCCGCCTGTTGGCGTCGGTGGCGGTGGCGATCTTCGTGTAGACCCGGGTCTGCATGGTGCCCGAGGTGGTGGTGTCGAGCACCGTCCAGCCGGTGATCCCGGTCGGGGAGGACAGCACCCGGTTGGCGGCGTTGAGCGACAGCACCATGACGAGGCGGTCGCCCGCCGAGACCGTGGACGGGGTCGTCACGTTGGGGGTGCTGACGTTGCCCTGGTTGACCGCGCCGCCGACGTACGAGACCGTGCTCGCCGCGGGCGCGGCGACCACGGCCCGCGTCGACGAGGTCTCGTCGGTGGCGCCGTCGTCGTCGGTGACCACCAGGGTGATCGTGTAGGTGCCCGGCTGGGCGTACTCGTGGCTCGGCGGTGCTCCCCGTGCCGGTCGCGCCGTCGCCGAAGTCCCAGGCGTAGTCGGTCACGGTGCCGTCGCCGTCGGTCGACGCCGTGGCGTCGAACTCGCAGGCGAGGAAGGTCGCAGTCGACGTCGAAGCCCGCGGTCGGGGGCGACGTTCGGCTTGACGACCGAGACCTGGTGGGTGGTCGAGGAGGTCAGCCCGCCGTCGTCGGTGACGGTGAGCGTCACGTCGTAGTCGCCGGTCTCCGCGAAGTCCTTCTGCGGGGTCGGACCGCCGGCCTCGTCGCCGTCGCTGAACGATCCACTCGTAGGACTGGACGGTCCCGTCGCTGTCGGTCGACGCCGCCGCCGTCGAAGGTGCACGAGATGCCGGTGCAGTCCGAGGTGAAGGCGGCGGACGGTGCGACGTTGGGCAGCACCGAGGCGAGGAAGACCGCCCGTCCGCGCCAGTCCCGTCGTCGCGTCGGCGACGGTCGACGTGCCGGTCGGGGCGCCGCCGGCGAAGCCGATCCTGAGCAGCTGCCCGTTGGTCGAGCTGACGACGTACAGCGTGGTGCCGTCGAGGAACATGCCCTTGGTGCTGGCTCCACGTGATGTTGCCGCCGGTCGCGGTGTTCTCGACGCCGCCGATGACGCCGCTGTCGGGGGAGAACCAGCGCCAGTAGAGCGAGGTCTGGCCGCTGCGGGTGTAGTAGATGCGCCCGTCGGCGTAGAACATGCCGGTGATCGAGCTCAGCTGGCCGTACCAGGTGGGCAGCGACGCCGGCGTAGGTCTGGCCGGCGGTGCCGCTGCCGGTCTCGACGGTGCTCCACAGCGGGTCGAGGTAGGGGTTGACCTGCACCGGCTCGCCGAAGCTCACCCCGTCGAACGAGCGGCGGTAGAGGAAGCCGTCGGTCTGGCCGTAGAACAGCGTGCGGCCGATCATCACGGCGCCGCGGACGGTGGTCCAGTCGAAGGTGCCCGGTGCTGACGGTGCCCTGCGAGCCGACGCTCGAGCCGTCGAACGCGACGACGCTCGCGGACCGTGGCGTTGGTGCCGACCGAGGTGTCGACGATCTCGACGGCGTTGACGAGCGGGTCGCCGGTGACCCGGGTGAAGTCGATGTTGACGGTGCCGTCACTGGTGATGTCGAAGGACTTCATGGTGCCGCGGTTGACCCCGGGGTCGACGTTGGGGTCGTAGCTCGGACAGCTTGGTGACGCCGTCGACGAGGACGTTGAAGCGCCGGGTGGTGGTGGACCGGCTGGCGAAGTAGAGGCGCACCTGGGCGGTCGTGCCGGCCGGCGACCGGGAAGGTCCACTGCATGTCGGTGCCGCCGCTGGGGTCGTAGCGCTCGTGCGTCCAGATGCCCAGGGGCGTGGACGCCGGGACGTTGGCCAGGTTGGTCGACGGTGAGCGCGGACCGGGTGGCGACGGTGCTGCCCGTGTTGTGGAGCGTGCTCGACGTGCCGTTGTCGGCGACCCAGTCGGGGCCGTTGTCCACCGAGGCGATCGCCGCGCCGCCGGCGTTGACGCGGTAGAGCACGTCGGTGGCCGCGAGCGGCGCGCCCACGTAGACGTTGCCGGGCAGCGAGCCGGTGCACTTCGACGCGGTGTTGGAGCCCTCGGCGTAGGGGAAGAAGGCGATGCGGGGGCGCTGGTAGCGGCGGTTGCCGACCCAGTCGGTGTCGCTCACGACCCAGACGCCGGCGTCGGTCTCGTAGATCTCGTACGCCGCCTCGCCGCGCGGGTTGCGGCCGGGGTTCCACTTCAGCGGGACCCCGCTCTGCGGGTCGAGCGCCGACAGGCCGGGCCGCGGGACGGCGCCCTGGCCGGCGCGGTCGGACCCGCTGGGGTTGTTCATCCAGCGGTTGTGGCCGCCGACGTAGACCGCCGCGCGGGTGACCTCGACGCCCCAGAGGGTGTCGCCGCCGGAGTTGGCCACCCAGGTCGGGGTCAGCGAGGTGCCGACGGCGTACGTCTCGAAGCGCGCCGCGGTGTCGCACAGCGTGCCGCTGTGCGGGCCGCCGGTGGTCGCGACGACGAAGAAGGACCCGTCGGGGGACATCTCGACGTCGCGCATGTAGCTGTCGAACGCGCCGGGGGAGCAGATCGGGGTGTACTGCGTGGTGTACCAGGTGGTCGACACGGCGGCGGTCGGGCCGGTCAGGTCGATCATCACGATCTGGTCGCGCGCGACGCCCGCCGACGGTGCGGAAGTTGCCGACGACCACCATGCGGTCCCCGGCCGGGGACAGGGCCGCCTCGCGCGGTCCGATCGGCGCCTTGGCGCCGGTGCCGGTGTTGTGGTTGCCGGCGGCGACGAGGTCCATGAACGGGTCGAGCGCGCCGGTGGTGGCGTTGAGCGTGGCGAACTGGCCGTGAGTCGACGCCGCCGAGCTTCTTGAAGAAGCCGCCGATGAACAGCCGGTTGTCGGGGAGCAGCTCCATCGTCTGGATGCTGCCCGAGGTGCTGACGGCGCCTTGAACGAGGGCACGGCCAGCCCGGTGGTCGACGTTGAGCAGCTGGAGGTGGTTCGGGCCCTTGCCGTTGATCTTGGTGAAGTCGCCGGCGACGTAGACGGTGTCGGGCGTGGGGCCGGGCAGCAGCTGCTGGACCTCGCCGTCGACGGTCGGGTTGAAGGTCTGGCTCACCAGGCCCGTGGTCGCGTCGAAGGCGAACGAGGTTCTGCCGGGCGTAGGGCGTGCCGTTCATCGGGTCGGCCACCTGGGTGAACAACCCGCCGGCGACCATCGTGTTGCCGACCTGGACGATCTTGTTGACCTCGCCGTCGAGCACCCAGGGCGTCTTCTTGGTGGGGACGTCGCCGGGCATCCGGTCGGCGGCGGGTGCGGCGTCCGCAGCCGCGGTCACCAGGGGAGCGGCCGCCTGCGCCGCGGGGACCTGGGCGCAGACGGACAGGGTCAGGGCGAGGCCCGCCACCAGGGCGAGCAGCTGACGTGACCGCACGACGTGTCTCCAGACGTTCGAGTGAGAGAGGACCCGCCTGCGCGCAGCAGGAGGGCCCGCGCATCAATCTGCGGCCGAGGACGACGTCGAGGAGGCGGTCGCCGCGGACTTGCCCACAATGGGGGACGGTCGCGGTAGGCTCCGGCTTCGGCGCGCGGTACCCGCCCGGGCGGTACGTCGGGTCCTCGACCTGCGCGAGGGTGGGCGCACCGAACATCGGCAGCCCGGTCGTGCGGCGCAGGACGCCCCAGACCACGGGCAGCAGCAGCAGCATGACCAGACCGACGAGGCCGATGAGCCCCGGGTGGGTCTCGTGCTCGCCGGCACCCAGCGGCGCCCAGCCGGCCTTGTCGAGCAGCGCCACGCCGCGACATCGTGAGCACGACGACGATCCCGCGCCGGATGATCGACTGGGGCACCCGCGGCGCGACCATGCTGCCGAGGATCGTGCCGGGCACCGAGCCGAGGATCAGCGGGACGAGGATGGTCCAGTCGAGCCCGTGCAGCGCGATGTTGGAGATCGGCGGCGGCCAGCACCAGCGGGACCGCCTGCACCAGGTCGGTGCCGACCAGCTCGCACCGCCGAGGCCGGGGTAGAGCATCAGCAGCGCGATCATGATCACCGACCCGGAGCCGACGCTGGTGATCCCGACGAGCAGGCCACCGAGGGCGCCGACCAGCAGCGTCGGGAGCGGCCGGACGACCGGGTCCGTGTCGTCGGAGTGGCTGCCCGGTGCGCATCCGACGCAGGTTGATGTAGAGCCGCAGGGCGTAGGTCGCCGCTGCGAAGAGCAGCGCGAAGCCGATGCAGAGCTTGAGGGTGCGGTCGAGGCCGCCGGGCGGGGCCAGCCAGTTGATGAGGTGGGGCCCGAGCAGGGCCGTCGGGACCGAGCCGAGCACCAGCCACATGGCCAGCCGCATGTGGGGGGAGCCCTCGCGCTTGTGCACGATCGCGCCGCCGGTCTTGTAGACGGCGGCGGCGGTCAGGTCGGCGGTGACGACGGTGGCGGCGTCGCCCGACGCCGAGGAAGATGAGGGCCGGTGTCATCAGCGCGCCGCCACCCATGCCGGTCAGGCCGACCACGACGCCGACGAGGAAGCCGGCCACGAGGATGGACGAGGAAAGCGGTCGTCACGAGGTCGCCCATGATCACCCTTTGCGGCTGGTGGACGCGATGCGTGCGGGCACGCCGTCGCGTCGATGAAGTCGATGAAGGCGCATCACATCCGCTGCACGTCCGGCTCCGCGGAGCGCGTCGCGAATCCCCCACAAGTTGGGGACGCGGACGCCCGGACATCCAGTCGCGCACGCCGCTCCCGGACGGGTGCGCCGTCGCCGCCGCGGTCCCCGCGGGGCCTGTCCCCGATTTGGGTGATAGGAGCCCGGATGGGCCAGGTCCGCGCCACGGCCCGCCTTACGTTCCCGGGCAGGCAGCAGTGCGGCAGGGGACTGCGCCCTCATAGGAGTGCAGGATGAACCTTCTTCACGCAGGCATGCGGCGCAACGTCGCGGTGGCGTCAGTGGTGGTGCCATGGTGGCGACCCTGCTCGCGGTGGTCGGCCTGGCGGCCACGTCCCGCGGCCGCGGCCGACGTCATCACCTTCCGCGCCGGCGGCCCAGGCGACGTGCAACCAGCCGACCGCGCGGGTGACCATCCCGGCCGCCGTCCGCGAGACCGACGGCATGCTGCTCTTCGTCACCAAGCAACAACGCCGTCGGCGACCGTGACGGCGCCGCCGGCCGGCTGGACGCTCGAGGGCACCGCGCATCTCCAGCACCGACACCGAGACGACCCTCTACAGCCGGGTCGCGGTGGCCAACGACGCGGGCCGCAACGCGGCCGTCACCTTCTCGGCGACCACCAAGTCCACGCATCACCCTGCTCGCCTACGACGGCACCGCCGCCGACCCGGTCGCGGCGTTCGCCTCGGCCGCCGAGACGGTCAACCGGGCGACGCACACGACCCCGGCGTCCACCGTGGCGACCGCCGGCTCGCTACGTCGTCTCCTACTGGGCCGACAAGTCCGCGTCGGACGACCACCGGCTGGACCCTCCCGGCCGGCCAGACCCAGCGCAGCATCGCCGCTCGGCACCGGCGCCGGGCCGCATCACCTCCGTCGCCTCCGACGCCAACGCCCCCGTCGCGCGTCGGGCGCCACCACCCCGCGCACCGCCACCAGCGCCGTCTCGACGGCCAAGGCGACCATGTGGACCGTCGTGCTCCAGGCCGACCAGACCGCGAGCCCCAACGTCGCGCCCGGTGGCGTCGTTCACCGTGAGCTGCCCGCAGGCGACCTGCACGGTCGACGCCTCCGGCTCGACCGACACCGCCCCCGGCACCGTCGCGTCCTACGCCTGGGACTTCGGCGACGGCACCACCGGCACCGGCGTGACCACGACGCACACCTACGCCACCGGCGGCGCGAAGACGATCACGCTCGCCGTCACCGACAACCAGGGCCTGGCCTCCGCGCCGGCGACCCGCACGGCCAACCCGACCGTGACGACGGCGCGTCCGCCGGACGGCCCGGACCACAACCGGCTCGTCCCCGACCGGCCGCGGACCAACACGCCCGCGGATCAGCAACGGTGAGATCTGGGACATCGAGGTCGTCCCGGCGCTCAACCGGGTGTTCATCGCCGGCAACTTCACCTCGCTGGCCAACACCATCAGCCCCACGACGACGATCAACCAGGCCGACCTGGCGAGCTACAACCTACCAGACCGGGCTGATCGACACGAGCTTCCGCCCGACGTTCAACGGCGGCGTGTCACGCCGTCGAGGCCAGCCCCGACGGCACCAAGCTCTTCGTCGGCGGCTCCTTCAACACCGTCAACGGGGTCGCCAAGCAGAAGGTCGCCAGCCTCAACCTCACCACCGGCGCGCCGCTGAGCACCTTCGGCTTCACCAACAGCACCAACAACCAGGTGCAGGCGCTGGCCGCGACCAACTCCACGCTCTACGTCGGCGGCCGCTACACCCGGATCAACGGCCAGCTCCGCACCGGCCTCGCCGCGGTCAACGCCGCCTCGGGCGTCGTCGACATGGCCTTCGACAACCAGCTCTCGGGCGGCATCGGCGTCAACGGCCAGCTCGGCGTGCCCGCAGCTCAAGCTCACCCACGACGAGAGCAAGCTGCTCGTCGTGCACACCGGCCGCCAGATCGACGGCCAGGACCGCTACGGCATGGGCATCATCGACACCGCCACCAAGGAGCTGCTGCCCTGGCGCAGCCAGCTGTGGGACGAGAACCTGGCCGGCGTCGGCGGCGTCACCCGCATCTACGCCGCCGACATCGCCCCCGACGACTCCTACTTCGTGGTCGACCAGCGGCTCGGGCGGCGACGCCCCGCCGATCAGCGACACCGCGATCGCCTACCCGCTGACCGCGGCGTCGCTCCAGGACTCCGACGTCCAGCCGCTCTGGATCTCGCGGCACTTCGACAGCATCTACTCGGTGGCCATCACCGAGGTCGGCCGTCTACGTCGGCGGGCACTTCGGCTTCATCGAGTCGCCGACCTCCGACGACCCGTGGCCCGGCCTCGACAACGTCGGCTACGGCACCGGCCAGGGCCTGGCCGGCTACGGCCTCGGTGACCAGGTGGTCCGCCGCGACCACATCGCCGCGCTCAACCCGGTCGACGGCAAGGCGCTCGAGTGGAACCCGATCGGCGGCTCCAACTCGTTCGAGGGCGACAAGGCCATGGAGGCCACGCCCCGCGGCCTGTTCATCGGCGGCGACGGCATGTTCAAGGGCGGTGTCCGCACCGGCCGGGTCGGCGTTCTTCGACTTCAACACCGTGACCGTTCCCGCCGGCCCTGCCCGACACCACGATCACGACGCCCATCGAGGGCCGGGTCGTCGCCAACAACACGCCGTTCGAGATCACCGGCACGGCGCGCGTCGCCACCGGCAGCGTCGGCCGGGTGCAGGTGCGGATCCAGGACCGCGACAGCGGCCAGTACCTCAGGACGACGGCACCGCCTTCACCACGTTCGGACCAGCACCGCCAACACGCTCAACGCCACGCTCGGGGCCGGCACCACGAACCGCACGTGGACGCTCCCGGCCACCGGATCGTCACCACCAACCGCAACCTGCTGGTCTCGGCGCAGGCGTTCACCGCGGCCACCGGCGGCACCGGCGACTCCACCCAGGCGACCAAGAAGATCGAGTCGTTCAGCATCGAGGACCAGACGCCGACGACCGGCATCACCGGGCCGAGCGGCATCCAGACGTCGACCACCTTCACCGTCACCGGCACCGCCAACGACGACAAGGGCGTCAACTCGCTGAGCTTCTGGTTCCGCGACGAGCAGAACCGCTACCTGCAGCCCGACGGGACGGTGGACGACATCTTCAACACCTTCCGCGGCACGCCCGACGTCATCGGCGCGACCGCGGCCACGTGGTCCTACGAGGTGACCCTGCCGCACGAGGGCGTCTGGCGCGGCAGCGCGACGGCGACCGACACCATCGGCCAGGCCGACCTGCGCAGCGCCACCCGCGACTGGACGGTCGACTCCACGGCCGTCGCCCCGACGGTCACCATCGACGGACCCGGTGGCGATGACGCCGCCGTTCACGGTCGCCGGCCGTGACGGTCGAGCCCGGCGGGCGGATGACCTTCGCCGGCACGGCGTCCGACGACGAGGGCCTCAAGAACGTCGAGATCTCCCTGCGCAACACCTCGACCGGTGAGAACCTCGGCAACGACTGCACCTGGGGCGTCGGCATCAGCGCCGGCAACTGCCGGGTCTCGCCGGTCGACATCACCGGGTCGACGTACAACTGGACCTGGACGACGCCCGTTCAACCTGTCGCCCGGCACCTACACCTTCACGGTGCGCGCCACCGACGACGAGGACCTGACGACGTCGTCGACCAACCGGGGCCGCTGACCATCAACGCCCAGTACGCCGGCGACCTGCCGCCCGACGGCACGATGGCGTTCACGGCGCCGACCGACAAGTCGCTGACCGTCAACCTGGCCGGGCACGGCCACCGACGACGTCGGCGCTGGAGAGCGTGCGGGTCTCCCTGCAGGACCGGGACACCGGCCGCTACCTGCAGGCCAACGGCACGATGGCGGCGGCGATCGCGTTCCGCAACGCCGACGCTCACCCCGGCCACCGGCGACCAGCACGACGCTGGTCGCTGCCGGCCATCACCCTGCCGTCCGGAGGCGACTGGCGCTTCACCGCGGTCGCCTTCGACACCCGCGGCCAGCAGGACCCCGAGCCCGGCCACGGCGAACTACCAGGTCTACCCGGGCGACGGTGCTCCCGACCCTGAGCGAGACGCTGGGACAGCCGCGTGAGCGGCGCGTCGTTCAGCGACGGCAAGATCGTGGTCACCGGCCGCGCCGAGGACGCCCCCGACGCCTCCGCCAGCATCGCGTCGGTGCGCATCGGGGTCGTCAACGCCGCCGGGCCAGTACATGAGCTCCACCGGCACCTTCACCAGCACGACGCGCCAGCTTCCGCACGGCGTTCCTCAACAGCCCGGGCAGCGCGGGGTCGAACTACTCGTACACGACGCCGGTCATCCCGGCCGGGACGTACACCGTCCTCGTGCAGTCCGTCGACGTCCACGACCAGCTGAGCGACAGCGACCCGGTCACCGTCGGTGACCAGCCGCGGGCCTCGACCGGGGTGACGGTGAGCCAGCCGGCCAACAACCCGCCGGTGGCCAGCTTCACCTACACCTGCACCCAGAACGTCTGCACCTTCGACGGCCGCGGCTCGACGGACGAGAACCCCACCTCGCTGACGTACTCGTGGAACTTCGGCACCGCAGGGGACCGCCACCGGCCCGCTGCCCGACCAGGACCTTCACCGCGCCGGGCACGTTCCCGGTGACCCTGACGGTCCGCGACGAGTGGACGCTGACCCACACCACGCTGCCGCAGAACGTCACGATCGTCGAGCCGTCGGGCAACGCCGCCCCCGTCCCGACCTTCACGCAGAGCTGCCAGCGGCCTGACCTGCGCGGTGAGCAGCGCGGGCACGGCCGACCCCAACACCGGCGACGTCATCGCCTACTCGTGGAACTGGGGTGACGGCACGCCGGTCAGCACCGGCGCCTCGCCCGCAGCCCACGTCTACGCGGCGGCCGGCAACTACACGATCACGCTCACGACCACGGACGGCTGGGGCAAGACCGCCTCGACCACCCGCAACGTGAGCCTGTCGGAGCCGGCCGGCAACACGGCGCCGAGCGTCTCCTTCACCGTCGTCCTGCACGTCGTTCACGCTGTGCACGACCAACAGCTCCGGCACCACGGACGCCCAGGGCGACGCGCTGCGGTACTCCTGGAACTGGGGTGACGCCAGCACGCCGAGCACGACGGCCAACCCGACCAAGACCTACACCACGACGGGCACCTACACCATCGTGCTGACCGTCACGGACGTGTGGGGCAAGGTGGGCACGGCCACCCGGACGGTGACGATCACCGAGCCGGCCGGCAACAACGCGCCGACTGCGGGGACCCTCGCGGGCTCGTGCACCACCACCAACACCACGTGCACGCTCACCGCGACGGGGAGCAGCGACCCCGACACCGCCAGCGGCGACGCGATCCGCAACTACGTCTGGAGCTGGGGTGACGGCACCCCGGACACCACCGGCACGTCGGCGGGCCAGTCGCACGTGTTCCCGACGCCGGGGACCTACACCGTCACCCTGCGCGTGCTGGACAAGTGGGGCCGGGCCAGCGCCCCGGTGACCACGTCGGTGAGCACGGCGGCCGAGCCGGCCGGCAACAGCGGTCCGACGGTGGTCTTCAACCAGCCCACCTGCACCGGCCGGACCTGTGCGGTGAGCAGCCTCGGGACCACGGACACCGACGGCGGGATCCGCAACTACACCTGGAAGTGGGGCGACGGGACGCCGGACACGGTGACGACGTCCACCAACACCCAGAGCCACGTCTACGCGGCGGCCGGCACCTACACGATCACGCTGGTCGCGACCGACAACTGGGGCAGGACGACCACGGTCACCAGGTCGGTGACCGTCACCTGACCCACGGACGGCGCGGAGGGGCTGCGGACGACATGTCCGCAGCCCCTCCGGCGTGGTGGCGGACGGTGGCTCAGGCGTGAAATTGCCGGAAATTTGACACTGTCGCTGCCCGGTCCCTTACCGTTCCTTGGGTTCAGGGACCCCCAGCGCGGTCGACCCGCCCCTGTTTCGTGGTCGATGGCGGATGAGCGCCGACGCAGATCTGGGTGTCCAGTCCGTCTTTGCTGACCATCCCCCGAAGGGTCAACTCGTGCACTCAGTTTCACGTCGCAACATCCTCCGTCTCGCCGGCGGCGTCGCCGCCACCGGCGGTGTCCTCGGCGCCGGCACCCTCGCTCCGGCCCACGCCGCGCAGCGCAAGGTCAAGGCTCGGCTCAACACCTCCGTCGTCCAGTCCGGCGACCGCCTCACCCTCCACATCTCCGAGAACCTCTCGCAGACCCGCAAGATCCGGGTCAAGGACAGCGAGGGCCTCGTCTGGAAGCGGCGGATCCGTAAGCCCCGCTACCAGGTGTGGACCGCCAAGACCAAGAACCCCGGGCACGGCACCGTGACCGTGGTGACCCGGCGTGCCGACGGCAAGGTCTTCCGCAACAAGCTCGACTACCAGGTCACCGTGCCCGGCTCCAGCTCGACCACCGCCGTGGCCGCCGGTGCCGCGCTCATCGGCATGAGCTCGCCGGCCGACGTGTGGGACGCCCGGGTCGCCGAGGTGGGCGGTGGCCTCGCGGCTCGTCGCATCTTCGCCGACCTCGCCGCCGGCCCCACCTCGCAGATCAAGCTCGTCGAGGAGGCGCACGCCGCTGGCATGCTGCCGGTGATCTCGTACAAGGTCGGTGGCGACGCTGCCGGCGCTGCCGCTGGCAAGTTCAACGCGGTGGCCGAGCAGGCTGCCGCCAAGCTCGCGTCGTACGGCAAGCCGACGGCCGTGACGTTCTGGCACGAGCCCTACGGCAACCTGTCGGGCGAGCAGTACGCCGCCGCCAGCCGCCAGCTGCTGCCGATCTTCAAGCGCGGCGAGCTGCGCGTGGGCCCGATCCTCAACGGGTGGCTGCTGGACAACAAGCTCGACACGTTCGGGTCGTTCTGCCCCGACGACCTGTTCGACGTGTGGGACTGGTTCGGCATCGACACCTACGAGTCCGGCACCATGGAGAACCCCGGCGACGAGAAGCCGGCCGACCGGATCCCGGCACTCGCGTCCTACCTGCAGTCGCGGGGCCAGGACCTGCCGATCGGCATCGGTGAGTACAACGGCTACTCCGCCGAGACCATCGCGGCGGCCGGTGCGACCATCCTGGGCACGCCCAACGTGTGGTTCGGCTGCATGTGGAACGCCACCCACGGCAAGGGCCACACGCTCGAGGGCGAGCGCCTCGACGCATTCCGCCAGACGCTCGTGTCAGCGCGGACTGCCTGACGCCCACCCGCGTCACACCACGCACGGCCGGGACGGCTCCCGCGCCGTCCTGCGGGCCCTGAGGGTCGGCGCCCCGCCTCCGGGGCGCCGACCCGGCCCCGGCGCCGTGTGTGCCCTTGTGGGGCCCTCGTGCGCCCTGTCAGTGCCCGGGCACGCCCCGGGCCCACCCTCTTCCTCTTGTGACGTCCCCCGAGTCGTCCCACGTCCCCGCGCGTCCCGCTGCGGAGGACGAACCCCCGAAAGGTCGCCATGAACCCCCTGTCACGACGTTCCCTCCTGCGCGCCGGAGGCGTCTCCGGTGCAGCCCTGCTGGTCGCCGGCGCGTCCCAGCTGCCGTCCCACGCCGCGTGGTCCCCGGTGCGCGCCTGGCTCGACCAGAGCCTCGTCGCCCCCGGTGACACCCTCGTGCTCCACGTCGAGGAGTCCATGTCCCGTGAGTACACGGTCCGGGTGGAGGACACGTCGGGCCTCGCGTGGCGGCGTACGACGACCGCGGCGGCCTCGCAGGTGTGGGTGGCGGAGGCCACGTCGGCCGCCACGGCGACCGTGACGGTGGTGACGACCCGGGCCGACGGCAGGGTCTTCCGCAACCCGCTGGACTACCGCGTGGCCAGCGCTGCCAGCGGCGCGTCGGTCGTCGGTGGCGCCGCCCTGATCGGCATGAGCTCGCCGGCGAGCGTGTGGGACGCCCGGGTGGCCGAGGTGGGGGCGGGCCTGAAGGCCCGTCGCATCTTCGCCGACCTGGCCGGCGGCGCCACCTCGCAGATCAAGCTCGTCGAGGAGGCGCACGCCGCTGGCATGCTGCCGGTGATCTCGTACAAGGTCGGTGGCGACGCTGCCGGCGCTGCCGCTGGCAAGTTCAACGCGGTGGCCGAGCAGGCTGCCGCCAAGCTGCGCGTCGTACGGCAAGCCGACGGCCGTGACGTTCTGGCACGAGCCCTACGGCAACCTGTCGGGCGAGCAGTACGCCGCCGCCAGCCGCCAGCTGCTGCCGATCTTCAAGCGCGGCGAGCTGCGCGTGGGCCCGATCCTCAACGGGTGGCTCCTCGACAACAAGGTCGCCGACTTCGCGTCGTTCTGCCCCGACGACCTGTTCGACGTGTGGGACTGGTTCGGCATCGACACCTACGAGTCCGGCACCATCGAGAGCCCCGGGGCCAAGAAGCCGGCGGACCGGATCCCCGCCCTGGCGTCCTACCTGCAGTCTCGTGGCCAGGACCTGCCGATCGGCATCGGTGAGTACAACGGCTACTCCGCCGAGACCATCGCGGCGGCCGGCGCGGCCATCCTGAGCACGCCCAACGTGTGGTTCGGCTGCATGTGGAACGCCACCGAGGGCAAGGGCCACACGCTCGAGGGCGAGCGCCTCGAGGCGTTCCGCCGGACCCTCTCGGACGCGCAGGCAGCGCAGGCAGGCTGACCCTCCGGGTGCAGTCCTCGCTTTGAGGGAAATCGGCCGAACAGGGCCCGCAGGACTTCTGCGGGCCCCGTTCGTCGCCTACGGTCGACTGGTCTAGACGTCCCCCCGGTCGTGCACGCGCGCGGCGGGCACCTGCCTGCGGCTCTCCCCGTCCCCCCGTCGAGGAGCAGGGGGAGACGAGACCGTCCGCCCGAAAGGTCGCGTCCCATGAGGTCCTTCTCCCGTCGCTCCCTGCTCCGCATCGGTGGTGCCTCCGGCACGGCCGCCGTCGTGGCAGCCACCCCGGTGGCCCCGTCGTACGCCGACTGGGTCCCCGTCGTCGCTTGGCTGGACCGCAGCGTCGTCGTCGCGGGGGAGTCCCTGGTGCTGACCGTGGAGGAGTCCCTGCTGTGGGACTCCACCACGGTGGTCCAGGACACGACCGGTCTGCGCTGGGTGCGGGCCTCGATCGGCGCGAGCTCGGGCGTGTGGGTCGCCCGCACGACCACCCCGGGTGAGGGGTCCGTGCTCGTCGTGACCACCCGGGAGGACGGCAAGGTCCTCCGCGACGAGCTGACCTACGAGGTGACGAGCACCCGTGCCGGGACAGGCGTCCTGACCAGTCCCCTGATCGGGATGAGTGCGCCCGCCGACGTCTGGGACCGTCGGGTGGCCGAGGTCGGCCCCGGCCTGGCGGCTCGTCGCATCTTCGCCGACCTGGGCGCCGGTGCCGGGAGCCAGATGGGCCTCGTGGAGGCCGCCCACGAGGCCGGGATGCTGCCCGTCATCTCCTACAAGGTCGGCGGCGACGTCGCCCGAGCGACGGCCGGATCCCTGGACCGGGTCGCCGAGCAGGCCGCCGCGTCCCTCGCCGACTTCGACCTGCCGACTGCCGTCACCGTCTGGCACGAGCCGCACGGCGACATGACCGGTGCGCAGTACGCCGCCCTCACCCGCCGGCTGCTGCCCGTCTTCAGGCGCGACGAGCTCCGGGTCGGTCCGATCCTCAACGGGTGGCTGCTCGACAACCAGCTCGACACCTTCGGGTCGTACTGCCCCGACGACCTCTTCGAGCTCTGGGACTGGTTCGGCATCGACACCTACCACAGCGGTTCCCCGACGTCGCCGGGCGAGCGCACCCCGGCCGAGAGGATCGAGGCCCTCCCCGGCTACCTGGAGTCCCGCGGCTTCGAGCTGCCCCTGGCGATCGGCGAGTACAACGGCTTCACCGCGGACGTGGTCGCCGAGGCCGGCGAGGCCATCCTCGCCACCCCGAACATGTGGTTCGGCTGCATGTGGAACGCCACGGAGGGCCAGGGCCTGGCCCTCTCGGGCGACCGCCTGGTCGCCTTCCGCGAGACGCTCGCCGACCCGCGCGCTGCGGACCCCCTCCTCCCCTGACCGCGACGTCGGTCGCGGTGCGACCGAGGTCGGGGCCGAGGTGCCGGGCCGGGCGCCTCAGCGGGGCACGATGTTGGTGGAGCGGGCGGAGGCGGGTCCGGTGCCGTTGGCGTTGATGGCGACGACCTGGAAGCGGTAGTTGCCGGCGGGCAGGGTGATCTCGCGTTGCTTGACGAGGGGTCCGAGGATGCGGCTGGTGGTGGTCTCCAGGACGGTGGCGTCGGCTGCGGAGGAGCTCATCCGCAAGATGATGACTTGTTGGCCGGTGATGGCTGATCCGCCGTTGCTGGTGGCCAGGCTCCAGCGGGCGATGGCGGTGAGCTCTCCGCCGGTGGCGCCTTGGGTGGGGGTGCCGATGGTGGGGGCGGAGGGGAGGCCGGTGGTGCCGGCGGTGGGGGTGACGGTGTTGGAGAGGGCGGAGTAGGTGCCGGTGCCGGCGGTGTTGGTGGCGGCGACCTGGAGTCGGTAGGTGGTGCCGTTGGTGAGGCCGGTGACGGTGAGGCTGGTGGCCGCGGGGCCGGCGGGTCGCAGGGCGCCGACCTGGGTGCCGGTGGTGTCGACGACGCGGACCTGGTAGCCGGTGATGGCGGAGCCGCCGTTGTCGGTGGGTGCGGTCCAGCCGACGGTGGCGGTGGTGTTGCCGGGGGTGGCGGTGCCGATCGTGGGCGCCGCGGGGGCGGTGATGACGGTGCCGGCGGTGGGGGTGACGGTGTCGGACAGGGCGGAGTAGGTGCCGGTGCCGGCGGCGTTGGTGGCGGCGACCTGGAGGCGGTAGGCGGTGTCGTTGGTGAGTCCGGTGACGGTGAGGGTGGTGGCCGCTGCGCCGGCGGGTCGCAGGGCGCCGACCTGGGTGCCGGTGGTGTCGACGACGCGGACCTGGTAGCCGGTGATGGCGGCGCCGCCGTTGTCGGTGGGTGCGGTCCAGGCGACGGTGGCGGTGGTGTCGCCCGCGGTGGCGGTGCCGATGGTGGGTGCCGCGGGGGCGGTGACGACGGGGCCGGTGCTGCGTGGGGTGCCGGGGGTGCCGGCGCCGGTGGAGAGTGCCCAGCTGGCGCCGTCGTCGTTGTCGCTGGCGGGGTCGAGGAGCTCGAGGGACTGTCCGTTGGTGGGGACGGGCCAGCCGTCGCCGCCGTAGGTGATCGCGTCGGCGGTGGTGCCGTCGGGTCGGGTCAGGGTGAGGGTGCCGGTGGGGGCGAGGGTGCCGGTGTAGCGGTCGCCGACGAAGACGGTGGCGCCGTGGGCGGCCCGGAATCCCGGGTCGTCGGCGACGAAGGTCATCGCGGAGCGCGGCAGGATCACGGTGCCGGGTTGGATCGTGAGTCCGGCGGCGCCGCCGATCGTCCATCCGGAGAGGTCGATGGCCTGGGTGCCCGGGTTGTAGAGCTCGACGAACTCGGCCGTGTCCCCGGCGGTGGGGGAGTGCTGGATCTCGTCGATCAGGATGTCGGGAGCGGCCGGTTGGTTGCCGGGCACCCGGGCATCGCTGGCGAACGCGGTGCGGCGCGCCGTGATGTCGTCGAACAACCGCTTGCGGAACGTCGTGTAGCTGACCGGGCTGCCGGGGTAGGGCCACACCGAGTAGTCGAGGGTCGCCACCGACTGGGCCGGACCGAGACGGGCGTCGTACAGCGCCTCCATCCGGCCGGACGCCAGGAGGTCGTTGACCAGGCTCCGCAACCGGCGGAAGTACATGCTCCCGCCACTCGGGGTCGGCGAGCAGTGCGCTCGCATGATCGGCGTTGATCCGATCGCCGGGCTCGGCCGGCGTCACGAAGCGTGCTGTTGATGAAGCAGCAGCTTGTTGCCGAGCGTGTGGTCGAGGTCCCACGGGAGCATGCGACCAGCGGTTCGTGGCCGGGTCCTGGGCGAGGTAGAAGTTCTTCGTCGTCGAGTCGACGTGCTGGATGATGGCGGTGACGGCCGCGTAGTTGATCAGCTGCGGGATGTCGGCGTTCGCCGAGGATGTAGGTGCGCTCGGGCCGTCCCGGTGAGCGGCGACGCCGTTGAGGAAGGCCTGGAGCGGCGGCGTAGTCGGTGTCGTCGGGGTTCTTCTTGTCGAACTGCGCCGGTTGACCGCGGCACCGAGGAGTCGAGAAGGCGTTGATGTTGGCCTTGAAGAACTGGTTGTCGTCGTAGCCCTCACGCTCGCGCCAGGTGCCGTCGTACAGGTCTCGAGGTAGGTTGTAGATGCCCTGGAAGGCCGCCGTTGCGCTGGGTGCGGACGGGGAACATCCTGTGGTCATTGATCACGCCGGCACGCTGAAAGGCATCGAAGCGCCAGCATCGAGCGGCCGTGGCTCACGGTCGCTGTAGTCGGCCTGCATCGCGAACTCGTCGACGGGCTCGACCAGGAGACCGGGCATGTCGAGGTCGTGGTTCTTGGCGGCATCTCGAACTTCCAGTTCGGCTTGGCGGTCGGTCTCGGACCCCTGCCCCCTGATGTTCCATCCGACGTTGTCGTAGACCGTCGGCCGTCGTACGCGAGCACGCCGTCCGGCTGATGTCGGCGGTCGGGTTGCCCGTGATCAGCGTTGTAGTCGGTGTCGGCGATGAACCAGCGGAAGATGCGGGACGGGCCGATGATCCCGCTGGCGGGCACGACGAGGCCGCGGTAGACGATGGTGTCGTCGATGCGGGGCAGGGACCGGTGGTGGCGTTGGCGTTGGTGGCCTCGACGCGGTAGCGGATGAGGTGGCCGGCGGCGGCGCCGGGGATGGTGGCGGTGTAGGTGTCGACCGCCGGAGTCGGTCATCGGTCACGGTCTGCTCGGCGGCGAAGTCGGTGCGGTAGCGCAGCACGGCGCTGGTCTGGCCGGTGATGGTGGCGGTGAAGGTGACCGGCTGGCCCGGCCGCGGGGTCGGTGCGGGGTGGCGGTGACGACGTCGGTGACGCGCGGGCCGAGGCCGGAGCGACGTACGGAGTTGGCGGCACCGGGGGTGCGGCCGGTGGCGTTGGTGGCGGCGGCCCAGTTGAGGGAGTCGTCGTTGTCGAGCGTGGCGTCGACGAGCTCGAGGGAGGGTCCGGTGCCGTCGGCCTTGACGGGCCAGGGGTCGACGTCGAGGAAGGAGACGGTGTCGATGGTGGCGCCCGTGTTGTCCTTGAGGGCGACGGTCTCGCCGGAGTTGGACAGGTTGCCGCCGTAGACGGCGGCGGGGGCGAAGCCGTAGCGCGCCTGGAACTGGACGGCGTCCTTGGCGACGACGACGTAGCCGCCGGGAGCGATGGAGGTGCCTGTGGGCAGGGTGAGCGTGATGCCGGAGAAGGTCCATCCGGACAGGTCGACGGCGGTGGTGCCGGTGTTGGTCAGCTCGAGGTAGTCGTCACCGTCGAGGTCGGACAGCGGCGTGGTACATCAGCTCGCTGATGACGACGTCGCTCGGCGCAGCCTGGGCCGGCGGGGCCGCCGGTCCCACCAGCGTCGTGGCGGTGAGTGTGCCCGCGATCGCGAGCACCCCGGCAAGCCGTGATCGTGCGTCCATGTCGTCCCCCGTGCGTCGATGAGCAGGTGGCGCCTGTCGCGCGCCTCTGTGCGGATCCCGGGTCACCGCCGGGAAGATGTCGGTGCGGCCGCGGGTCAGCGGGGCACGATGTTGGTGGAGCGGGCGGAGGCGGGTCCGGTGCCGTTGGCGTTGATGGCGACGACCTGGAAGCGGTAGTTGCCGGCGGGCAGGGTGATCTCGCGTTGCTTGACGAGGGGTCCGAGGATGCGGGTGGTGGTGGTCTCCAGGACGGTGGCGTCGGCTGCGGAGGAGCTCATCCGCAAGATGATGACTTGTTGGCCGGTGATGGCTGATCCGCCGTTGCTGGTGGCCAGGCTCCAGCGGGCGATGGCGGTGAGCTCTCCGCCGGTGGCGCCTTGGGTGGGGGTGCCGATGGTGGGGGCGGAGGGGAGGCCGGTGGTGCCGGCGGTGGGGGTGACGGTGTTGGAGAGGGCGGAGTAGGTGCCGGTGCCGGCGGTGTTGGTGGCGGCGACCTGGAGTCGGTAGGTGGTGCCGTTGGTGAGGCCGGTGACGGTGAGGCTGGTGGCTGCTGGTGCCGGCGGGTCGCAGGGCGCCGACCTGGGTGCCGGTGGTGTCGACGACGCGGACCAGGTAGCCGGTGATGGCCGAGCCGCCGTTGGAGGTGGGTGCGGTCCAGCCGACGATGGCCGTGGTGTTGCCGGCGGTGGCGGTGCCGATGGTGGGCGCCGCGGGCGCGGTGATGACGGTGCCGGCCGTGGGGGTGACGGTGTTGGACAGGGCCGGAGTAGGCGCCGGTGCCGGCGGTGTTGGTGGCGGCGACCTGGAAGCGGTAGGCGGTGCCGTTGGTGAGGCCGGTGACGGTGAGGCTGGTGGCCGCTGGCGCCGGCGGGGCGCAGGGCGCCGACCTGGGTCCCGGCGGTGTCGAGGACCTGGACCTGGTAGCCGGTGATGGCGGAGCCGCCGTTGTCGGTCGGTGCGGTCCAGGGGACGGTGGCCGGTGGCGTTGCCGGCGGTGGCGGTGCCGATGGTGGGTGCCGCCGGGGGCGGTGACGACGGGGCCGGTCGCGTGGCGGTGCCGGGGGTGCCGGAGCCGGTGGAGAGGGCCCAGTTGGCGCCGTCGTTGTTGTCGGCTGGCGGGGTCGAGGAGCTCGAGGGACTGGCCGCTGGTGGGGACCGGCCAGCCGTCGCCGCCGTAGGTGACCTCGTCGGCGATCGAGCCGTCGGGCCGGGTCAGGGTGAGGGTGCCGGTGGGGGCGAGGTTGCCGGTGTAGCGGTCGCCGACGAAGACGGTGGCGCCGTAGGCGGCCCGGAACGCCGGGTCGTTGGCTGACGAAGGTCATCGTCGAGCGCGGGCAGGATCACCGTGCCGGGCTGGATGGTGAGGTCCGACGCCGCCGCCGATCTTCCAGCCCGGACAGGTCGATGGCCTGGGTGCCCGGGGTTGTAGAGCTCCACGAACTCGGCCGTGTCCCCGGCGGTGGGGGAGTGCTGGATCTCGTCGATCACGATGTCGGGAGCGGCCGGCTGGTTGCCCGGCACCCGCGCATCGCTGGCGAACGCGGTGCGGCGCGCCGTGATGTCGTTGAACAGCCGCTTGCGGAACGTCGTGTAGTTGACCGGGCTGCCGGGGTAGGGCCAGACCGAGTAGTCGAGGGTCGCCACCGACTGGGCCGGACCGAGACGGGCGTCGTACAGCGCCTCCAGCCGTCCGGGGCCGAGCACGTCGTTGACCATCGTGCGGAGCCGGCGGAAGTACATGTCGCGCCACTCGGGCTCGGCGAGGATGGCTCGCATCAGGGCGCTGGTGTTGTCGCCGGGCTCGGCGGGGGTCACGAAGGTGCTGTCCACGTTGCAGCAGCCGTTGCCGAGCGTGTGGTCGAGGTCCCACGGGAGCAGGCGCCACCGGTCGGTGGCCGGGTCCTGGGCGAGGTAGAAGTTCTTCGACGAGGAGTCGTGGTGCTCCACGATGGCGGTCACCGCGGCGTAGTTGATCATCTGCGGGAGGTCGGCGTTGGCGAGCAGGTAGTTGCGCTGGGCCGTCCCGGTGAGCCGGACGCCGTTGACGAAGGCCGCGATCGCGGAGAAGTCGGTCTCGGCGGGCGCCTTCTTGGAGAACTGCACCGAGACGGGTCGTGTCGAGAAGGCGCTGGTCTCGGCCTCGAAGAACTGGTTGTCGTCGTAGCCCTCGCGCTCGCGCCAGGTGCCGTCGTACGTCTCCTGGAGGTTGTAGATGCCCTGGAAGGCCCCGTTGCGCTGGGTGCGCACGGTGAACATCGTGTGGTCCTCGAACCCGGCTCGCTCGTAGGCGTCCCACGACAGGATGGCCCGCCCGTGCGACCGGTCGCTCCAGTCGGCCTGCATGTCGATCTCGTCGACGGGCTCGACCAGGAGGCCGGGCATGTCGAAGTCGTAACCCGGAGGCGTCTTGAACTTCCAGCTGACCTTGGGGTCGTTCTGGGAGGCGTGGCCCTTGATCTCCATCTCGACGTTGTCGTAGACCCGGCCGTCGTAGGCGATCGCGCCGTAGCGGACGATCTCCTGGGTCGGGTTGTTGACCATCAGCGTGTAGTCGGCGGGGCGATGAACCACTCCCACTGCGGGATGGGGCTGGTGATCCCGTGGCCGACGACGACGCCGCGGTAGATGATGGTGTCGTCGATGCGCGGGGACGCTGGTGGTGGCGATGGCGTTGGTGGCCTCGACCCGGTAGCGGATCAGGTGGCCGGCGGCGGCGCCGGGGATGGTGGCGGTGTAGGTGTCGGCCGCCGGGTCGGTCATGGTCACGGTCTGCTCGGCGGTGAAGTCGATGCGGTAGCGCAGCACCGCGCTGGTCTGGTCGGTGATCGTCGCGGTGACGGTGACCGACTCGCCGGCCGTGGGGCGGCCGGGGTGGCGGTGACGCCGCTGACCCGCGGGCCCAGGCCGACGCGGCGCACGGAGTTGGCGGCGCCGGGGGTGCGGCCGGTGGCGTTGGTGGCGGCGGCCCAGTTGAGGGGGTCGTTGTTCTCGAGCGTGGCGTCGACGAGCTCGAGGGACGGGCCCGTGCCGTCGGCACGTGACCGGCCAGGGGTCGACGTCGAGGTAGGTGACGGTGTCGATGGTGGTGGCGGTGGCGTCCCTGAGGGCGACGGTCTCGCCCGAGTTGGACAGGTTGCCGCCGTAGACGGCGGCGGGGGCGAAGCCGTAGCGTCGCCTGGAACTGGGCGGCGTCCTTGGCGACGACGAGGAAGCCGCCGGGGGCGATGGTGGTGCCTGCGGGCAGGGTCAGCGTGATGCCGCTGAAGGTCCATCCGGACAGGTCGACCGGGGTGGTGCCGCGGTTGTAGAGCTCGAGGTAGTCGTCACCGTCGAGGTCGGAGACGGCGTGGAACATCATCTCGTTGATGACCACGTCGGTCGGCTGCCGCGGCGGCCGGCGATGCCGGTGAGGGCCGCCAGTGCGGCGGTCACCGCGACGGTGGTCGCCAGTGCTCGTGCGAGGTGTGACCTGGAGATGCGCATGTCGATCCGCCCGTGGTGTCAAGGGCTGGCTCGCGCCGCCACAGTCAGCACCGTAGGCGCGATCGGCGGTGGCCTCATCACTCGATTGAGGGGCAACCCCAGGCCGACGTCACCGGGTCAGCACGGCGTCGGCGCCGGGAGTACTCCGCGTGCGCCGGGCGCCGCGCGCCGACGCAGCGCGGAGCGGAAGGCCCCGAGGCCCAGGTCGTCGCGCCACGTCCAGATGCCGGCGGTGTACACCGCCGTGGCCACCACGACCAGTCCGACGTCGACCGGGAGCGGCCACGCGGTCAGCGCCACGATGACGCCCACGCCGCCGAAGCTGCCGGCCGCGCCGAGGGCGACGTACGCCGCGGCCCGCCGCAGCGGCCACATCCCGAGGTGCCGGCGGACCTGGACGAGCGGCAGCAGGTTGCGCACGACGATGGCGACGGCCCAGGCGATCGCGGCGCCGCGGATCCCGTCGAGCGGGATCAGCACGACGTTGAGGCCGACGTTGACGACGAGCGCCACCACGCTGTTGCGCAGGCTCAGCCAGCTGCGGCCGGCCATCAGCAGCACCGAGTCGACGGGGCCGCAGGCGGTGGCGAGCAGCATGGTCAGCGACAGGATCACCACCACGTCGGAGGCCACGTCGTACCCCTCGCCGAAGACGGCCATCAGCGTCGGGCGCGAAGCCCGCCGTCACCAGGTAGAGCGGCCAGGACGCGATCATGCTCCAGAGGGTGGCGGCCTGGAAGACCGAGTTGGCGGCCTGCGTCTCGCCCTTGCGCGAACAGCGTGCTGAGGTGGGGCGAGAGGGCCTGCTGCACGGACTGGACGAACAGCTGGCCCAGCACGACGAACCGGGTGGCCGCGGTGTAGAGCGCGGCGTCGGCCGGCGACGCGAGGGCCGCCACCAGCACGATGTCGGAGCGCTTCAGGGCCGTCTGGGTGACCCGCGCGATCGCGCGCGGCGCGGTGTAGGCCCAGAACTCGCGGGCGAGGACGACCCACGGCCGGTGGACGGCCGCCCGGCTGCTCGTCGCCCGACGCGACCTGCCGACGGCGCAGCCAGCCGCCGGCGCGCCAGCCCCAGCACGTAGGGCAGCGACCATGCCAGGGCGAGCGCGAGCGCGCCCCCTCCGGCGAGGAAGACCACCGAGCACGGCCAGGGCCTGCAGCCCGAGCCGGCCGATGTTCTCGACCAGGACCGTCGGCCGCATCGAGCCGGTGCCCCGGGTGGCGGCCAGCACCAGGTCGTGCAGCGCGGCCACGGGCAGCACCAGGGCGAGCGTCTGCAGCATCACGGTCATCGTGTCGGCCGCCTCGGCCCCGACCATGGTGCGGGCGCCAGTGCGGGCGCGGCGGCGTACAGGCCCACAGCGGCCGCGAGCGGACAGCAGCGAGCGACCGGGACCGCCGAGACGACCAGGGTGCGGGGGAGGTCGGCCGCGCGCCCCGACGCGAGGTGGGCGGGCAGCCACCGGACCAGGCCGGTGTCCGTGCCCAGCAGCGCGACCGACTCCAGGATGAGGAACGCCGAGGTCGCGGCGAACAGCGTGCCCGGCGACGGTCGGGGAGAAGCCGTTGGTGACGATGACGACCAGCAGGACGCCGAACACCGCACTGAAGCCCGCGCCCAGGACGCTGGCGCGTGCCCCGCCGGGCGAGCTTCTCCAGCTGCCCGCGGTGGTCCGCCGTCGGCGCTGGGTGGCGCAGCGGTCATCGGGGCGCTCTCATGGTCGGGCACTCATCGCTCGGCCTTGCTCGGGTCCCGGGCGATCGAGTCCTCCCGGTCGGGCTCGGCGACGACCTCGGCACTGACGTGGCGCCCGTGCCGCTTCATGCTGCGCGGCTCGACCACGAAGGCGGCGAGGGCGGTCGACGTGGAGCGTCCGGTGCGTCGCGAGCTGCTCGACGTCGCGGGCCCGCGTCCGTCCGGTGGTGACGACGACGAGGCCCAGGTCGGCGGCCCCGACGACGGCCTCGCCCTCGGCGCTGTCGACGCCCGGCGCCTGGATGCACGACGAGGTGGCCCGCCTCGACCAGCGGGGCGAGCACCGCGCGGAGCCGGTCGGCGACGAGGAGCTCGCGGCTCTGGGGGTGAGCGCCCCGGCGGCAGCAGGCACAGGAGCGGCTCGACGCTGGGCTGCAGCAGTCTCGTGCACGTTCAGCCGCTCGTGGAGCAGGGCCTCGGCGAGGCCGCGCTGCTCCACCTCCAGCCCGTCTGCTGGACGGGGGCCGTCGGCGCGCACGAGGACGACGCGGTGGCCGGCCTTGGCGAAGGACTCGCGCCACGGCCTCCGCGGCGACCGGCGTCGGGCGCGCCGGTCCCGGCGGGGGCGACAGCGATGATCTGCGGGCCTCGGGTCGAGGTCGAGGATCTTGGCCCGCAGCCGCCGGATGGTGGTGTCGACGGCCGTCGGTCGGCGGCGTGCGCCGCAGCCGGGCCCGCCCACCGGCGGGCCGGGACGGCGGCGACGACCGGCAGGCCGGCCTCCTCCACCTCGGGGGCGGAGCGGACCACGCCGGCGAACCGCTCGAGCAGCCGCGGCGATCAGGCAGCCGAGCACGAGTCCGGCGAGACGCGCCTCCGACGGAGCATCAGCAGCGGCGTGAGGCCGGCGGCGCTCGCGGCGGGCGAGGCCGGGGAGATGACGGAGCCGGCCGGGGCCTCGCTGTTCTCCAGGGAGGAGCGCTGGGCCCGCAGGCTGACCAGCTCGTTGCGCAGGGCGCCGGCCAGCTCCGTCTGGAAGAGGCGCTCGGCCTCGCGTGCCGCGCTGGGCGGCGGCGGTGGCGGCGCGCAGGTCGTCCACGACGCCCTGGGTCTGCGACTCCACCCGAGTCGATCCGCTCCGCGTTGACCTCGTCGGCGCGCCGGTCCCGGTTGTCGAGGTAGGCGACGGACCACGCGTCCGCGACGCGCTGGGCCACGCCCGCGTCGTCCGCGGTGTAGGTGATCTCGAGGACCTGGGTGTTGGGCGGCAGCGTGATGTCCTGCACCCCGCTGGAGCTCGCGCAGCGTCAGCGGCGGGTTGTCGGCCGCGACCTCGCTCAGCACCTCCGCCGACCGGGCCACCTGGGCCTCGGTCTCGAGGCTGGTCAGCTCGTCCTGGCGCACCGACGCCGGGGCGGGCGCGAACGGGTTGCCGACGGTCGGGTTGACCAGGACGTGGGCGGTGCTGGAGTACGACGCGGGCTGGGCGGCCGCGAGCAGCCACCCGATGAGGAGGCCGATGGCGAGGCACCAGACGACCACGATCATGTGGTGCCGGACGGCCCTGCGGAGCAGATGGACGGGAGTGCGGTCGGTGCGGTGTCAGACGACATGGTGGGCATCCTCCGGGCGGGTGCGGGCATCCGGCAGGTCGGCCGGAGCTATCGGGTGTGGGCGGTGCTGAGCGGCGCCGGCCGGTGCAGGCGGCGCCGGTCGCGGCAGGGCGCCGAGCAGGCACCCGGCGAGGAGCCCGAGCATCGCTCCCGACACCAGCGGGACCTCGCGGTTGGCGTAGTCGGGCCGGGGCGCCGGGACCGCGGGGTCGACCACCTCGGCGGGTGTCGAGACGCGCCTCCTCGAGCTCCTGGAGACCGGTGCGGAGCTCCGCGACCTAGCGCGAACAGCTCGTCGGTCGCCGGGATGACCAGGCGGTCGCGCTGCTCCTGCGCGAGCAGGTCCTCCTGGCCGGTGACCAGAGCCGCAGCAGGCGGAGCTGGTCGGCGCGGAGGGAGCCGAGGGCGTTGCGGCGGACGCGCGACGAGCGCGGCGGCGGCGGCGTTGGCCGCCTCGGCGGCCGCCGGCGCCGAGGGCGCCGTGACGGTCACGTGGAGGACGTGGCTGTTGGGCGAGGCCGTGACGGAGAGGCTGTCGCGGGCCGCGCCCGTGTCGACGCCGAGGACGTCGGCGACGGCCCCCAGCACCTCGCGGGCTGCCGAGCAGCTGGGCGTCGGTGTCGATGCTGACCTCGGGCGGCACCAGACCGGTGCCGGTGGGCAGGACGTACTTCGGGCACCGGCGGCGAGCGACGACCGACGCGGTCGCAGAGTAGGTGGCCGGCTGCGGTCAGCGACCAGCGCGAGGCCGACGAGCAGCCCGAGCACCATGAGCGCGACGATCCGCGTGCGGTGCCGGCGGACGAACGCGGTGTGGTCGGACCAGAGCGGGAGCCCCGGCCCGCGTCGGTCAGGACAGCCATGCGGGCTCCCGTCCGAGCAGCTCGGCCAGGGCGTGGTCGTGGCGGCTGAAGTGCTCGCGCAGCCGGGCGCGGGTGGCGTCCGGCATCGGGGAGCTGGGCCGGCCGTTCCACCGGTCGAACCGGTCGGGCATCACCGGCGGGAGCCCCAGGAAGTCGAGGACCCCGCCGTAGGTCGTCTCGGGCTGCTCGAAGAACGACTCGCTCTCGATCACGTGGATCCGGTCGGCCGGGAATGCACCTGGCGCATGCCGGAGCAGCTGCTCGGCGTACTGCCCGCGCGGCAGGTAGGCGTGGTGGCGGTGGCTGAAGCTCTGGTAGGCGGCGTCGGCGCACATCCGCTCGACCTCGCCGGCCAGTCGGCCGTCCTCGAGCTCGAGCGCGCTCTCGAACGGCTCGGTCTCGAATCCTCGGGCCAGCTCGTGCTTGTAGCGCCGAGTAGGCCCGCTCGACCGGGTCGCGCAGCATCATCAGGATCCGGACGTCCGGCAGGTCCCGGGCCATCCGCTCCGCGGCGCACGGGTGGAACATGTAGTAGCCGCTGGCCTCGAAGGTGATCGGGTCGCCCGGCGACGTCGCGGGTGCGCGCTGCGCAGCGTACGACGCGGTGGGGAAGTGGCCCTGGTACCAGGAGAAGTCCCGGTCGTAGTTGACGTCGAAGTAGTTGACGCCCTTGTGGTAGTTGGCGGAGTGGATGAGCGGGTGCGACATGCAGCGCCCGGAAGAAGCGACGTGGTGCCGGCGCGCTGGGCCCCGACGAGCACGAACGACGGGAGCTGCCGCGGCCCGGCGGTGGCGGAGCCCACCCGGACCGAGACGACCCGGCCCAGCGGTCTTGACGGGGTGGGGTGCGGCGGCGCGGATGCTCATGATCGTCCTCTCGACAGGTGCGGGGTGCTGGTGCTCGGCGGTGCGCTCCAGCAGCGCGAGCGCCCAGGCGGTACGTCGTTGCAGCGCGGGGGTCGCGCCGTGCGTCAGCGCCTCGACGTAGCGCGCGGCGATCTCGAGCAGGTAGAGGCGGAGGGTGAGCTCGTGCAGGGCCGGGTCGACGCCCGATCTGCGTGCCAGCGTGCTCGGGAACCGACCGCAGGAACGTCTCCTCCTGGCGGCGCGCCTCCCGCTCGCCCGGGCGGACGCCCTGGGCGGCGAAGTGGAGGGCGTCGAAGCCGACCGGGACCTCGGGGTCGTAGCGCTCCCAGTCCCAGACCTGCAGGACCCCGTCGCCCATGCCCATGTTCCAGTGGCCCCAGTCGCCGTGCCAGCCGCCCAGCTCGACGACGTCGGCGCCGTCGCGCCGCTCGATGGCGTCGGCGGCGGCCCGCAGCCGCGGCCCCGCAGGGCTCGTCGGGCCAGCCGCGCGGCCCGGTCGCGCAGCCGGGCCCAGAAGCCGCTCGTCGGCCAGGGTCGCGCTGCGTCGTGCCCAGCCAGGCCGACCACCTCGCGCATCGCGGCGAGGCGCGCGGCCGGGGGCACCGGCGTCCCGCGGGTCGGTCGGCAGCGGCCGAGATCACCAGCACCTCGAGGCCGGTCCACCGCCCGTGGTGGAGCAGCCGCGGCACCCGGAAGGACGGCGGGGTCGAGGTCGCCGACCAGCGTCAGCGCGTCGGCCTCGCGGCGGACGAGCGCGGCCGTCAGGTCGTTGTGCCCGACCTTGGCGTAGCCGAGGAGCCGCCCGTCGAGGTCGAAGACCTGGAGCACGGGCTTCTGGTTGACCCGGCGGGTCCCGAGCAGGACGCCGACGCGCACGTCGGTGCCCGAAGCACTCGGCGAGGTGGCGTCTCGATCGAGTCGGCGGCCGAGGTCCGCTCCCGGCACGCGCAGCATCGGCCACCGGGCCAGGGCGAACGCGCGGGAGCGGACCGAGCGCTCCAGCAGCGCTCGCACCGGGCCGGCGAGCGCGGACCGCGCCGCTGCCGAGCCGCTGCAGCATGCTCGACGAGCCGGGCACGTCGGCGGGGACCAGCATCCGCGGGTCGGCGCTCGCTGGGGAAGAGGTAGGCGTCGCGGTGCGGCAGCCCGGCGCGGTGCCGGGCTGCGCGTGACGTGGGGCGCGTCCCAGGGCTCGGGCCACAGCAGGCGCGCGACCTCGGCGGCGTACGACGCGGACGAGTCGGTCGGACGAGGACCTCATGGCGACACCACCTCGGCCTCGGCCTGGTCGCTGCGGGCCATCAGGCCGATCGCGATCATCGACGTGAACATCGCCGAGCCGAGGGAGTCGTAGACGAAGAAGCAGAGCACCGACGACCAGCAGCACCGTGCACGTCGTGACGTCCAGCGGATGCGGGCCCTCGGGCCCGGCGCAGGAACTGCAGCGCGAAGAACGACAGGCACAGTACGGTGCCGCACGAAACCGGTGGTGAGCACGAGCCGCCACATGAAGCCCTGGGTGCCCGAGCGGTGGGGCTGCGCACTGGCGGCACTGCTCGGTCTCCCCGCCGGCCAGCGAGTTGAAGCTGCCCTGCATCGTGCGGGTGGTGCCGTAGCCGACGAACGGGCGATCCCTCGGCGGTGACCGAGACGACCGTCTCGGCCGTGCCGGCGCGGCGGTCGTTGCTGTGCGGCGTCTCGACCCGCAGGAGCAGCGTGTCGTAGAGCGGCGAGGACACGAAGACGATGCCCGCCGACGAGCACGGCGGCGACGAGGACCTGGAGGGCCCGGCCGCGGCCGTTGACGGCGAGCCGGACGGCGGCGTAGACGGCCGCGAGCGCCAGCGAGAGCCACAGCCCGCGGTTGAGGGAGAAGGTGATCGGGAAGATCGGCCGCCAGCAGGACCAGCGGGCCGACCTTGCGACGCCAGCCGGCGTCCCGGCCGAACCAGCCCAGCACGAAGAACGGGAGGTAGAGCGCGAGGTTGTTGCCCCAGGCGTTGGAGTAGGGGAAGGGTGCCGTGGGGCGCGGCTGCACGTAGCCGAGGAAGTCGCTCGAGGAGGACAGCGAGGGGTGGACGAGGGTGCGGACGAAGTTGGTCGACACGAGTCGTCGCGGCAGCACGAGCTCCATCGGCGACTGGAACTCCAGCGTCGGGGACCAGCACGGCGAGCACGCCCGAACGCCGTGGTGACCACGAACATCCAGCCCAGCAGCCGCACGATCCGCTGCGTCGACACCTGGCGTGCCGTGTTGGCGACGTAGAGCATCGCGATGGTGACCGCGACGTACCAGCCGGCCCACACCGTGAAGCCGGCGAGCCGGCCGAGCCCGCCGCCCGGCACGGTGTCGGGCGCGTTGGCCCGGACCAGGAAGCGCGCCGGCCAGCATCCACACGAGGAAGAGCAGCCACAGGGCGAAGCCGTGCGGCACGCGCACCGCCGCCGCTGCCGGTGCAGGATGACGGCCATGGCCGCCGCCATGGCGAAGAAGATCGAGCTGGGCGAGCCCGAGCGCCCACCACAGCGGGAACCCGAGGTAGAGCACGGCCAGCGGCCAGCCCGGCTTGAGGAACGCGGGGCCGCGGCGGGTGCGACGGGGCGCACGGCCAGCCCCAGGGCGTTCGGGGACATCACGCGGTCCTGGCGGGCGCCGCCCGCGACCCCGGGCCGACGTAGCCGTAGCCGAGCAGCTGGGGCAGGGTCACGGCCGTGACGACGCGCGCGCGCGCCGGTCGGCAGCGCGCTGCGCCAGGCGTCGTCGAGCTCGCAGGTCGATCCGACCGGCGGTGAAGCGGGTCCGGCTGCCGGCGACGCCGTGGCTCGGGCCGAGGGTGACGCTGCGCTCCCCGACGTGGTCGAGGGCGCCCGGCGCCGGCGGCAGCCCGACGCTGCGCAGGGCCTGCTCGAGGGTGGGCCGGGGCCGGTCGACCAGGTCCTCGTAGCGCACCCGGGCGGCGTACGGCGCGGCCGCTCCGAGGACGGCGGACTCCAGCTGCAGGGCGGCCCAGAGCACGGCGAGCCGCTGCGGGGAGTAGGTGCCCATCATGTCGCCGTCGGTGCGACTGGGGCTTGCGGATCCCGGTCTTGCTCCAGGAGTTGGCGACGCCGCGCGAGTCGCGGACCAGGTTGACGACCCGCAGGTCGAGACCCTCGATGCGGCGCAGGGCGAAGAGCTGGGCGGTCGACTTGCTCGCGTCGACGACGACCTCGGCGCCGGACACGGCCGCGATCGGCGCGGTAGAGCCGGCTGGTGGGCGTCGAGGTACTCGTCGAGCTCGCGCCGGATACGGACGCCGCGAGCGCCGGTGACCAGCCGGGGCACGTGACGCTGCCGGACCACCCGCGGCTGCAGGTGCGGCCATCCGCTGCGGTGACCGCGGACCAGCCCCCGAAGGCCTGGTCGCCGACCTCGGTCCAGAAGGGGCAGGCGGAGAAGGGCTCGCCGCATCCGCAGCGCTGGTCCTGGGTCGCGACGCGGCGAGAAGATCGCGTTCAGCTCGCCGGCGTTGACAGATCCGGGCACGGCGCCGAGCATGCGTTCGAGCAGCGTGCTGCCGGACCGGCCCACCCCTACGATGTAGAGCACCTTCACAGCGTCTCCCCGGACCTATGAGTCACCCGCGATTCCGTTCGCCGTCGAACGGGCTGCGGACCAGACGCTAATCGCGCGGGGACACCGTGGCGGCAACCGCAGGACCATCCCCAATTTGGGGTACGAACGAGAGGAGGGCACGTGTCATCTGCACGACGGGGACCCGGCAGCGCGTCCGGGCAGGGCGGCGGTGGCGGCCGCGGTGGCGCTGCCTGGTGTGCACCATGAGCGGCTGCGGCGTCGTCGACGACGCCGGCGGACGAGGGCGACGGACCCGGCACCGACGACCGCGGCGACCGCCGACCTGTCCGACGCCGCGCTGTGGCTGTCCTTCGAGGAGCAGCGGTCGACCTACGACGGGGCGAACGGAGTTCCCCGACGCGCTCGGCGGCCCGTACGCCGGCCTGGTGGTGACCGCCAACGGCGGGACCGTGGAGGTGGTCGCCGGGCGCGGACGGTCGCGGTGACGCCGTGGCCTTTCCCGCGAAGTGCGACGCGACCTCCGGCTGTCCGCGCGCCATGGTGGAGGTCGAGCCCGACGCCGACGCTCGACCCCGGGAGCGGCGACTTCGAGTTCGGCGCCGCCGTGTGGCTGGCGCCCGACCAGACGACCACCGGGTCGAACATCGTGCAGCGGGGCCGGTTCGGCACCGACGGTGGGCTGTGGAAGCTGCAGGTCGACAGCCTCGAGGGCGAGCCGAGCTGCGTCGTGCGGTCGGGCGACGACCAGGTCACTCGTGCGGTCGACGGTCTCGGTCGCCGACTCGGCGTGGCACCGGGTGGTGTGCCGACGCGACGCGACGGGCGTCGAGCATCGAGGTCGACGGCGTGGTCGACCGGGAGGACGGCGGACCGGCTCGGTGGACAGCGAGTGGCCGATGCGCATCGGCAGCCCGGGGGTCGGCGACCAGGACGACCAGTTCCACGGGCGGATCGACGACGTCTTCCTGCGGATCGCTCCGTCGACCTGAGTCGGTCAGGCGGGACGCGACCACCCAGTCGGAGGCGAGCAGCTCGGCGAAGGTCTGCTCGGTGCTGCCCCGCAGCTCCCACGAGCCCTCGGTCGCGTCGTACGCCGGAGTTGAAGTAGGACATCGAGACGATGTTGTGCTCCCGCGCGTAGGCGCCGCGTCGCGCAGCCACTCGGCGGCGAGGCCGGGGTTGTCCGGGTCCTCACGGCAGCCGTACTCGCCGATGGCGATCGGGGTGTCGCCGAGCCACTCCAGTCGCCTCGTCGGCCTTGCTGCCGAAGCTGCGCCACGGCTTGCCGTTGCGTCGGCGACCAGGGGTTGTAGATGTCGAGGCCGATCACCGACGCCTCGGGCACGATCCACGCCGCGGGGTCGATGTCGTCGCGCGACCGGATCGAACGTCCAGTGCTGGAGGACGGGTACGACGGTGACCTGCGGCGCCAGGTCGGCCGCCAGCTCGATGGCCCGGCGCTGCATGGCGACGAAGTCGACGGGCAGCATCCCCGGCGCGCCGGCGTCGTTCTCGGGCTCGTGGTGCAGCGTGAAGATGACCGGCGCCTCCGGACTCGCCCAGGGGCGGAGCATGCTGGACAGCCAGTCGTCGACCTCGCCCGTCGGCGACGGCTCGCCAGGTCGCCGGGGGCCTTGATGGAGACGTGGGGCAGCCGGCCGCGGGCCAGGTCGTCGCGGCAGCGGCGCACCAGCTTGCTGGCGTCGTTGCGCTCGGGGTGAAGTAGGAGCGGTTGAGCGCCAGGGTCGTGCCGAGCTCCTGCTCCCACGCGTCGAGCGAGCGGTGGTAGGGGAGCGAGGCCCCGTAGTAGAGGTTGCCCGGCGGGAGGTGGGCCGGCCCGGTCGACCACCGGCGTGGGCGCGGCGGGAGTCGTCGGCGTGGGACGAGGCGCCCGCGTGGCGACCGGAGCGCTGTCCGGTCGTGCGCGCTGAGCAGGACGAGAGGGCGACGGAGGCCGCAACGGCCGCGCCGACGCGCAGAAGGTCGCGACGGGCGATCACCATGGGCCGAACGTAGGCGCGATGCCCCGCCCTGACCGGCACATCCGAGGCAGGTCCCCCAAACTGGGGATGGCGGCCTTGCAGGCTGCGCAGACCGGTGGCGACCAGTAACCCCAAAATAGAGGAATCCGGATTCGTACGTCGTCGCGGCGGTCGCCGCTCATCAAGATGACACGACCATGAAGACAGTGAACGAGTGTCAGGTCGAAGGGCGCGGCTGCGCCCCACTTCGGCGAGCGTCGCGATGACCGGCCCCGTGCTCCTGGTGAGCACCCAGGGGGGACACCTCGCGCACCTGCTCGCGCTGCGCTCGTGGTGGGAGGGCCGTGACCGCCTCTGGGTGTGTCCCGACACCCCCGACGTCATGGACCGTCTGGACGGCGAGCGCGTGCTGCACTCGCACTCGCCCACGACCCGCAACGTGCCCAACCTGCTCCGCAACGCGGTCCTCGCCATGCGGCTGCTGCGCCGGGAGCGCCCCTCGCTCGTCGTGAGCGCCGGCGCCGGGGTGGCCGTCCCGTTCTTCGCCGCGGCCTGGGCGCTCGACATCCCCACCGTGTTCATCGAGGTCTACGACCGGTTCGACACGCCCGACGATGACGGGGCGCCTCTGCGGCCCGTTCACCACGCGTCGCATCGTCCAGTGGCAGAGCCAGCTGGAGTTCTACCCGGACGCGCACCTCGTGGGGCCGTTGCTGTGACGTCGCTCGTGATCGCCCTCACCGGCACCGACCACCACCCGTTCGAGCGGATGGTGCAGTGGGTCGACGCCGCGGCCGAGCGCCGCGGCGACGTACGGTTCGTCGTCCAGCACGGGTCCACCCGCCCGCCGCGGGTCGCAGAGGGCTACGACTTCCTTCCCCACGACCGCCTCGTCGCGCTCCTCGAGGAGGCCGCGCTGGTCATCTGCCACGGCGGGCCGGGCACCATCATGGACGCCCGCGAGGCGGGGCACGTGCCCCTCTGCATCCCGCGTGACCCCCTCCTGGGCGAGCACGTCGACGGGCACCAGCAGCGCTTCGCCACGCTCGCCGGCGGGTCGGGCGTCGTGCGCCTCGTGTCCTCGCCCGAGGCGTTCCACGCCGAGCTGGAGAGCGGCCTCGTGCCGGAGCCCCTGCTGCGTGCCATGCGGTCGGCCACCGACGACCGTGACATCGCCCGGGCCCGCGCCGCGGCCGAGCTCGACAGCCTGGTCGACACGCGCCGGTGGCGCCACGGGCGCCTGTTCCGGGCTGCCGGCTGAGGGACCGCGCTGGACCGGCCGGCGCGGTCGTACCCCGAATGGGTGACTTCCACCGGGGCGGTACCGCACCGGCGTCCAGCAACCCCCAGTCTGAGCGCATCAGCGCGGCCGTCGGGGGGCAGTGCAGGGCCGAGAGGAAGAGATCGTGCGCGTCACCACCGTGTACCTGGGGGGCTTCGGCCGCTCCGGATCGACGCTCGTCGAGCGGATGCTGGGGGCTGCGACGGGATGGGTCAACATCGGCGAGCTGGTCGACCTGGCCCGCTCGGTGGCCCCCGCGGACGAGCGGTGCGGGTGTGGGCAGGCGTTCTCGTCCTGCCCCTTCTGGACGGCCGTCGGGGAGACCGCCTTCGGGGGGTGGACCCCCCGGGTGCTCGCCCGGTTGAGCGGCGGACAGCGCGCCGCCGCTCGCCAGCGGCACCTGCCCGGTCTCCTGGCCGGGCGGACCCCGTCGGGACCCCTCGCCGAGCTGCGCGCCGACTATGCGCGCATCTACCGGGCCGCCGCCGAGGTCTCGGGTGCCTCCGTCGTCGTCGACGCCTCGAAGGGACCGGCCCTGGGCCTGGCCCTCGCCGGGGCGCCCGGCGTGGACCTGCGGGTGCTCAACGTGGTGCGTGACCCCCGGGCCGTCGCCTGGTCGTGGCAGCGCCACGTCGAGCGACCGCACGCCACCGGTGGCACCGAGGAGATGTGGCGCATCACGGCCCACCGCTCGGCCGCGCAGTGGAGCGCTCTGCAGCTGGAGATGACGGCCATCGCGACGCTGGGTCGCGTCCCGTCCGTCCGGTTGCGCTACGAGGACTTCGTCGCCGACCCGACCGCCGCCCTGGTCGCCGCGACCGGGGCCCTGGGCGTCCCGCTCACCGCCGCCGACCTCCCGGTCGTCGAGGCGGGACGGACGGTCCTCGGTCCGAGCCACGGGCTGTCGGGCAACCCCGGAAGGTTCAGCTCGGGCACGGTCGAGCTCCGCCGCGACGACCGGTGGACCACCCAGATGCCGACGAGGGACAGGGCCGTCGTCACCGCACTCACGCTGCCTCTCCTGGCGGCCTACGGATACTCCGCGACCACGCGCGCCACCGCCGCGTCCACCACCAGCGATCCACACGAAGCAAGGAGCACACGGTGAACGAGCCGACATCGACGAGCGGCGACCAGGGAACGGAGCACGCCCCGCTGGTCACCGTCGTGATCCCGACCCGCGGCCGTCCGGCCCTGCTGCTGGAGACCCTGGCCGCCATCGTGGCCCAGGACTACGCCGGCCCGCTCGAGGTCTTCGTCGTCCACGACCGCGAGGAGGCCGACCAGGGCCTGGCGGACCTGTCGCGTCCCGGACGGCGGATCGTCCCCATGGTCAACACCCGCACCGGCGGCCTGTGCGGTGCCCGCAACACCGGCGTCCTGCTGTCGGAGGCCGACTTCGTCGCCAGCTGCGACGACGACGACCTCTGGTACCCCGCCAAGGTGCGGCTCCAGGTCGATCGGCTCCTCGCCGATCCCAGCCTGTTGGCCGTGGGCTCGGGGATCCGGCTCCTGATGGGCGAGCGCGGCGACGTCGAGTGGCCGGCCCGCGAACCCTTGGTCACGCACGAGCGGCTGCTCGAGAACCGCGTGAAGGAGCTGCACAGCTCGACGCTGATGATGCGCCGCTCCGCCTTCGACGTCGCGGGCCTGTACGACGAGGAGCTGCCGTTCGGGCACGGCGAGGACTACGACTGGCTGCTGCGCGCGAGCCGCGCGGGCCGGGTGGGTGCGGTCCAGGAGATCCTGGCCGACATCCGCAAGGACGTCCCCTCCTGGTTCCGCGACCGGTGGCTCAACACCGCCACCGCGTTGGAGTACCTCCTCGACAAGCACCCGGACTTCGCCGACCGCAGGCGTGGCCACGCCCGGATGCTCGGCCAGATCGCCTATGCGCGGGCCGCAGCCGGTGAACGGCGCCGCGGGGCCCGCATCGCCGGTCGTGCCCTGTGCCGCTATCCCGCCGCGCCCCACGCCTGGCTCGCCCTGGCCGTGGCCGGTCCGGGCATCGAGCCCCGTCGCATGCTGTCCATGTCGCGTCGCCTCGGTCGGGGACTGTCATGAGCCGGCTGCCCAACTTCCTGTACGTCGGACCCGACAAGGCCGGCTCGTCCTGGCTGCACGAGATCCTGCTCGGCCACCCGGACGTCTACCTGACTCCCGCCAAGGACCTCTACTACTTCGACCGCTACTACGACCGCGGGCTGGCGTGGTACGCCTCGCAGTTCCGCGACGCGCGCGACGAGGCGGTCGTGGGCGAGGTCTGCCAGGACTACCTGTTCCACCCGGATGCGGCGGACCGCATCAACGAGACCCTCGGCCCGGTGCGGATCATGGTCTCGCTGCGCGACCCCGTCGAGCGCGCCTGGTCGTCGTACCTCTACATGCGCAAGCACGGGATCGGTCCGGACACGTTCGGCGAAGCCCTGCGCAGTCGCCCCGAGCTCCTCGAGCACGGGCGCTACGCCACCGGTCTCGACCGCTTCCTGCGGCACCTGCCCCGCGAGATGGTGCACGTCGCCCTCTTCGACGACCTGGCGGCCGACCCGCAGGCCTTCCTCGACTCCGTCACGGGGTTCCTGGAGATCGAGCGGATGCCGTTGTCGAGCAAGGACCTCGAGGCTCGCCTGCCCGCGGCGAAGGCCCGGTCGGTCCACCTCGCCTCGCTGGCCCGGCGCAGCGCCGACTGGGTGCGCGAGCACGACGGCGCCAAGCTCGTGGGAGCGGTCAAGCGGTCCCCGCTCGTCCACCGGACGCTCTACCGTCCCATCGACCGTGCCGCGGTGCGGCCCGACCCGGCCGACGTGACCACGGTGCGCAACGCCCTGGCGCCGGAGATCGCGTCGCTCGAGCGCACCCTCGGGCTGCGACTCGGCGAGGCCTGGGGCTGGTAGCTGGGGCTGGTAGCAGGACCCGCTCGACCACGGCAGGCCCGCCGATCGCGTCACCAGCGATCGGCGGGCCTGTTGCTGCGCCGGCGGTCCGTGAGGTCCCTGGAGCCGACGGTCGTCCGTGGGCGTGCGTGGGCGCCGCCCGGGGCGTGCGCGGACGTCACGCCGGAGCGTGCGGCCACGTCACGCCAGGGGGCGTATGGCCAGGGGGTGCGCGGACGAGGACCCCCACGCGAGCGACGGCAGGGCTCGAGCGGGGGTCCAGGTCCGGGGGATCGGAAAGGTCAGTAGGCGCCGCGGTGGCCCATCACGGCGCGGACGGTCCGGCACAGGATCGCCACGTCAAGGGCGAGCGACCAGTTGTCGACGTAGCGAAGGTCGAGTCGGACCGACTCCGCCCAGCTCAGGTCGGAGCGGCCGGACACCTGCCACAGGCCGGTGATTCCCGGCTTGACGGCGAGTCGACGCCGCGGGTCGAGGTCATAGCGCTCGACCTCCTGGGGAAGTGCCGGACGTGGCCCCACGAGGGACATCTGGCCCCGCACGACGTTCCACAGCTGTGGCAGCTCGTCGATCGAGTAGCGACGCAGGATCGCTCCGAGCGGGGTGATCCGCGGGTCGCTGCGGATCTTGAAGAGGACACCGCCCTCGACCTGGTTGAGCTCGGTCAGCTCGGCGAGGTCGTCGGTCGCCGTCGTCGTCATCGTGCGGAACTTGACCATCGTGAACTCGGCACCGCCACGTCCCACGCGCTGCTGGCGGAAGAGTCCGGGACCAGTCGTCTCGGAGCGGACGAGCGCCCAGACGAGCAGCAGGACGGGGGAGAGGAGGATCAGTGCGACCCCGGCCACCACCCGCTCGACCACGCCCTTGAGGAGCCGGCGGGGTCCCCGGGCGGGAGCGGCGCGCACCTGCATGACGTCGAGCCCGGCGCCCTGCACGACAGAGACCCGGGTGGGGGAGACATCGAGCAGTCCGGTGCCGACGTAGAGCGGGACCCCGGCGCTGTGGGCTCCCCACTCGAGCCGGCGCAGCGTCGCGGGGGTCAGCTCGGGTCCGGGGAGGAGCAGGAGGGCATCGCTGCCCGACCTGGCCGCGACGTCGGCGGCCGCGGCCACCCCCACCTGGACCGGCAACGCCCCCAGGGGTTGCGCCGGACTGGCCGAGACGCAGGCGGCCGCGACGACGTAGCGACGCGAGGACGCGAGCTCTTCCATGGCCGAGCGGACGTCCTCGGGGTGTCCGGCGAGCACGATCCGGGTCGTCGTCTCGCCGGGCAGCGGCACGAGTCCACTCACCAGCGCGGCGAACGTGAGGGTCGCCACGACCGGGACCATGACGTCGGGGGCGACCGCCTGACCGACGACGAGCCCGGCCAGCCAGCACGCGATGCCGAGGGTGGCGCCGGCGCGCAGCACGCGGCCGAGGCGGTTGCCCCAGGGCTCCCCGAGCGGACGCCGGACGTAGAAGCCGTTGGCCGCGAGCAGCAGCGGCCACGCGAGCGCCACCGCGGCCAGGACCGCGGGCTGGACGGTGGGTCCGACCCGGCTCACCACGGCGAGGGCGAGCAGGCCCGAGGCGACGTCGACGGCCGGTCGCAGCCACCGCGCGCCGGAGGTGGCACGAGGGACGTCCAGGTCGACGATCGAGTCGTGGTGGGCGACCCGTGGCGCAGGTGGCAACGGCAGTCCGCCGACCAGCTCGCCCACTGGGGGCACAGAGACTTCCGCCATCCGCTCAACCTTCCCCGACCGTGCACGTTGCAGTGGTTCGAGCCTATGGAAGCCCGGCCGGGGTGGCATGCCGCAAATGCGGCAAAGCCCTGCTGGAATGCGGGGATCAGAGCGGGTGGTGCCAGCCGACATGGTGCGCGAGGCCGACCGCCGCGAGCTGCGACGAGACCTCGAGCTTGCCCAGGATCGACTTGACCTGGGTCCGCACGGTCGCCTCCGACACCACGCTCTTGCGGGCGATGTCACGGACGTTGTGCCCCTCGATCAAGGCCCCCAGGACCTGCCTCTCGCGCGGCGTGAGCAGCTCGAGGCGACGGCGCATGACATCGGTGGCCATGCGCTCGTTGCGCCACGCGTCGAGGAGCCGCTCGAGCTCGTCGGAGGTCATCACCGGGAGGCCCTGGTGGAGCCGTCGGACCGTGGCCAGCGTCTCCTGCAGCGGACCGCTCTTGGAGAGCACCTTGCGGGCGCCGCTGCGCACGCACCCGCCCCACCGGGCCTGGTCGGTCGACGAGGTCACCACGACCACGTTGGCGCCGGCGCGGGAGAGGGGAGCGACGAGCGCGGACCCGTCCCCGAAGCGGCCCAGGTCGAGGTCGAGGAGCACGATGCGCGGGTTGATGCGCAGGGCCGTCGACCTCAGGGTGGCCAGCGAGCCCCCCTCCTCGGGCAGCGGCAGCCGCCGCACGTCGTACCCCTCCAAGGACAGGGCCACCTCGAGCGACTCGGCGAAGAGGGTGTGGTCCTCGATGATGAGGACCCGGCTGCGGGACTTGGCCGAGGCCGTCGGGTCAGCCATGTCAGTCGCCCTTCCGTGCGGCGGGCAGCCGGATGACGAACGTCGCCCCGGTGGGCGAACGGACGGTGGCGCCGGGCTCGAGGGGATCGGCGAGGGTGAGGGACCCGCCCTGCTCGGACAGCAGTCGACGGCCCACGTTGAGACCGATGCCCTGCCCCGCCGAGCTGTCGCCGCGGACGCCCCACTCGAAGATGCCCTCGCGGACCTCGGGCGGGATGCCGGGGCCGCTGTCGGCGACCCGGATCGCCACGTTGTCCTCGTCGCGGGTGACGTCGATGCGGCTCTCGGTGTCGGCCGCGTGCGTGGCGGCGTTCTCGAGGAGGATGTTGATGACCTCGGCGATGTCGTCACGACGGCCGCGGACGGTGAGCCCCGTGGGCTGCCAGATGATGCGGCGGCCCCGGGCGCGGTGCAGCTCGAGCAGCGGGTCGATGGTGGCGTCGAGGTCGACCGGCTCGGGCAACGTGGGCTGCCGGTTGTCGAGCAGGCGCTCGAGGCGTGACATCTCCGTGCGCATGTTGTCGTCGAGCCGCCGACGGGTCGCCGGCGCCACCTTGCCCTCGTGGAGCAGGCGGGAGGCGTTGCTGATGCCGGCCACGGTGCTGCGGATCTCGTGCAGGCGCTCCTTGCCGTCACGCCCCACTGCCTCCGCCTCCTCGAGGCGGTGGTGGAGGTCGGAGTTGGTCTGCTCCTGCAGCGTGAGGAAGTCTCGGAGCAGGGCGAAGGAGACGCTGAGGAACAGGCAGGCGCCGACCAGCTGGGCGACGGCCACGCCACCCTCGACCCAGGGGCCGTGGACGACCGGCGCCTGCGCCAGGTTGGCCGACCCCAGCAGGAGGAAGAGGGTGAGGACCCGTGGTGTCGTCCAGCCGCGGGCCACGGGGTGCCGCAGCAGCACGACGACCACCAGCACGTGGATCGAGGTGACCGCTGCGGTCATCACGTCCAGCACCCACGGGGCGACGTCGAGCGGCGGCAGGTCGGTGACCGCGATGCGCACGACCGCCATGGCGACGCCCAGCGAGAGGCCGAGGACCAGCGGGTCCGGGGTCCGGGTGGCCCGGGTCCCGGCGATCACGAGCCCCAGGACCACCAGCGCCGAGACCAGGTTGGCCAGGATCAGCCAGCCGGGTCGCGAGGCGAGCTCGGCGGGGTCGACGACCCCGGCCCGGGGCACGGCGAGTGCCTGGGTGCACCCGAAGAGTGCGGCGCAGGCCCACCACCCGTGGGTCACCGTCGGGGCGACCCGCCACGTGACGTAGAAGAGGATCGAGGCCGCGAGCGCCAGGACCGTGGCCGCCGTCCCCACGAGAAGCGTCGGCGGGACGACCCAGTCGTCCCGGGTCATGCTCACCACTACTGCCGCCGTCGCTGCTGCTGTTGCTGCCGCGATGTACAGCGGGCCGCCCAGCGTCTGACGGCTCAACCAAGGCATGTTCACCTGATTCGAACCTTCCCCCGAGATCAGTGCTACCGGGGAGACGCTCAGATGGACCCCCCAAGGCCACCACTGTGCGGGCGTTCGTGGATGTGCTGTCCGACTCGATCGATCAGCCCCCCGGCCCCCGGATCACGTTCGAACTGCACATGTGTTGCGTGACACAACTTAGGGCTGCGACGCGCTGACGTACAGGAAAATTTTCTAACCCCTACCCCAATTGTGGTATGGGCTAGACAGATAGGGCGTCCCCAATTCGAGCCAGATCCATGATGTCGAGGTGGTGGACCGCTCCAGGACCACCACAGTGTGAAGCACACCACGCCGGTGCGCAGCCATGACACACCGGTGCAACCGATGCTGGGAGGACGACACGTGTCGCACACCCACCCCCCGTCCCGGGGCACCACTCACCGCGGTCGCCCCACCATCCACGTGGCTGCCCGGCTCGCACTGCTGGGGCAGACCGTGCAGGCGGCGCTGCACGGGCGGGACCTGCCGGCGCTGTGCCTGCGGCTGCCCGACGAGGGGGTCCCGTGGGCCCGCTCGCTGGTCCGACCCGACGACCTCGTGCTCCTCCTCGACGACGTCGACGGGCCGGGCGACCTGCGTCGTGCCCGGGAGCGGGTGGCGAGCTGCCCGGCTCGCTGCATCGTGCTCACCTCGGCGCCCACCGGCATGGTCTGGGTCGCGCTGATGTCCAGCGGTGCGGAGGCGGTGCTGTCCGCCCAGATCTCGCTCGACGACCTCGTCGAGACGATCGAGCACGTCCTGGCCGGCGACGAGGTCGTCGACCCGCAGCGGCGGGCGTCCATGGTCCAGGAGTGGGAGGACATCACCAGCCAGTTCGAGGAGATGGCCGGACGGTTGTCCCGGTTGTCCCCACGCGAGCTCGACGTCCTCGAGCGCGTGTCCCACGGGGAGTCGGCGGCGGAGATCGCCGACAGCCTGGGCGTCGCGCTCACGACGGTCCGCAGCCACATCAAGGCCGGGCGCAACAAGCTGGGGGTCAGCTCCCAGCTCGCGGCGGCGGCCATCCTGCGGCGCCGTCCCGACATCGAGGGTGTTGCTCCGGTCACGACCGGCGGCAAGGCGTGATCGCAGGTCGGCACCGGGTCGGCACCGATAGGCTTCCCGGGTGACTGAGACCTTCCAGGGCACCGACCCGAGCCAGCTCGATGACCACGCCTTCGCCGTCTGGGCAGCCGAACAGGCCGGTGCCGTCCTCCTCGAGGTGCGTGCCGCGGCCGACGAGCGCGGCCTCGAGGGCAAGGCCCTCAAGGACGCCGGCGACGCCGCCGCGCAGGAGGTCCTGGCGCGGGTGCTGGGCGAGCACCGCCCCGACGACGCCGTGCTGAGCGAGGAGGCGGCCGACGACAAGGTCCGCCTCGAGGCCTCCCGCGTCTGGATCATCGACCCGCTCGACGGCACCCGCGAGTTCTCCGAGCCGCCCCGCGACGACTGGGCCGTGCACGTCGCGCTCTGGCAGGACGGCGACCTCGTCGCCGGCGCCGTGGCCCAGCCCGCGCTGGGCGAGACCTTCAACACCGGTACGCCGCGCCAGGTGCCGGCCCGCACGGCCGACCGGCCGCGGATCGCGGTCAGCCGCACCCGCCCGCCGGCGTTCGTCGAGGCCCTGGCGGCCGAGATCGACGCCGAGCTGGTGCCGATGGGCTCGGCCGGGGTCAAGGTCATGAGCGTGGTGCGCGACCTCGCCGACGCCTACGTCCACGCCGGTGGGCAGTACCAGTGGGACAACGCCGCCCCGGTCGCGGTCGCCCGTGCCGCCGGCCTCCACTGCTCGCGGGTCGACGGGTCGCCGCTGGTCTACAACGAGGACGACACCTCGCTGCCCGACCTGATCGTCTGCCGACCCGAGCTGGCCGAGGAGATCATCGCGTTCGTCCGCGCCCACGGCACGGACTGACCCGCACAAACCGGTTGGCGACGTCGGTGCTCCCTGCCACCGTGGGGGCATGACCTCCTTCGTCTCGCACACCACCGTCGACTGCACCAACGCCTACGAGCTCTCCGAGTGGTGGAAGCAGCTGCTCGGCTACGTGGACGTCGACGGGGACCCCAACCTCCCCGGCCACGAGGAGTGCATGGTCCTCGACCCCGAGTCGGGCCACCGGATCCTCTTCATCGAGGTGCCGGAGCCCAAGTCGGTCAAGAACCGCCTCCACCTCGACCTCCGGCCCCGCTCGGGCTCGCGCGACGACGAGGTCGAGCGGGTGCGCGCGCTCGGGGCGACCGAGGTGGCCGACCACCGCGGTCAGTACGGCCCGGGCACCGGCTGGGTCGTGATGGCCGACCCGGAGGGCAACGAGTTCTGCATCCTCCGCTCGCAGGCCGAGGTCGACGCGGGGGCTCCGGTCGAGCAGTGACCGGCCCGGACGCGACTCGGCCCCGGAGCAGCTGCTCCGGGGCCGAGTGCTGGTGCTGGGTCGTGCGCTGGTCGAGCCGGGGCTCAGTAGACCTGGTAGTAGTCGGTGAAGCCCGAGTACTTCTTGTCGGCCGGGATCGTCACCGAGAACTTGAAGCCGCGCTTGTTGGGGGCCTTGACGCGGAAGACGCCCTTCTTGTTGGTGCGGACCTTCTTCCACGCGACGTACTTCTTGCCCTTCTTGCGCTTGAGGATGACCTTCTTGCGCTTGAAGTCGGGCTTGATCTTGCCGACGAGGAAGAGGCCGGGGGTCTTGAAGACCGCCTTGCGCTTCACGCCGATGTTGAGCGGCGCCGACTCGCTGGCCGCGTAGTTGTCCTCGTAGGTGCTGGTCGCGGCGTAGCCGGTGTAGACGGCCTTGTAGGCGGCGTTCACCTTCGGCTTGACGTCGGGGAAGCCGACGTAGCCGCTGGCGTCGAGCGTCGAGACGGGCACCCAGGTCGGGTTGCTCACGGTGTACTCGTAGAGCGTGACGGTGCCGTCGTACGTCGAGTAGCCGTCCGAGCCGGTCACGGTGCCGCGGAGGGTGGCCGTGTCGCCGTACGTGATCGGGTTGTCGCCGTAGGCGAGCTCCAGCGTGGTCGTGGTGGTCAGGTTCTCGGTGGCCTGGGCCGGCGAGCTGATCGCCACCGGTGCCAGTCCGAGCAGGCCGGCCGTGGTCAGGCCGGCGATGAGTCGAGTGAAGCGCATGTTTCCCCGTATCCCCTTCTCGAGAGGCGCCCGTGGACGCCCGCGATGACAGTCGCGGGCCCCGTGGCCCGCTGGGCGCGACGGTACCCGTCCCGGAGGGCGCCCAAACCCACCGGACCGGCCCGCCACCCGGTGCTTTCGTAGACTGGACGACAGCACCCCCGTCCAGCGCTGGACGGGGGCCCTACGGCGTGCCCCCACGGGTCGTGCCGACCCGATGAGAGGACCCGATGACCACGCTCACCCGTGTGGCCGACGACGTGCTGGCCGGACCGGTGCTGGCCGAGGCGATGGCCGACGCCCGCGACGTCGCCACCCTCGACCTGACCGGCCCCGCCGCCGTGCGTCCCTTCGTCGTCAGCGGGCTGGTCGAGGCGGGCCGCACCGTGCTGGCGGTCACCGCCACCGCGCGCGAGGCCGAGGACCTGGTCGAGGAGCTGGCCGACCTGGTCGACCCGGCGCGCGGTCGCCTACTACCCGAGCTGGGAGACGCTGCCCCACGAGCGGCTGAGCCCCCGCAGCGACACCGTCGGTCGACGGCTGGCCGTGCTGCGCCGGCTCGCGCCACCCCGGCACCGACGCGACCAACGGGCCGCTGCGCGGTCGTCGTCGCGCCGGTCCGGTCGATCCTCCAGCCGCAGGTCAAGGGGCTGGCCGACCTCGAGCCCGTCGAGCTCGTCCCCGGCCAGACCACCGCCGCTCGACGACGTCGTCCGCGGGCTCGCGGACGCGGCGTACTCGCGGGTCGACATGGTCGAGAAGCGCGGCGAGTTCGCCGTCCGCGGCGGCATCGTCGACGTCTTCCCGCCGACCGAGGAGCACCCGCTGCGGGTGGAGTTCTGGGGCGACGACGTCGAGGAGATCCGCTCCTTCGCGGTCGCCGACCAGCGCACCCTGGGCGCCGTCGAGCGCCTGTGGGCGCCGCCGTGCCGCGAGCTGCTGCTCACCGACGAGGTACGCCGCCGCGCGGCCGAGCTCGGGCCGGGCGCACCCGCAGCTGCTGGAGCTGACCGACAAGATCGCCGCCGGCATCGCCGTCGAGGGCATGGAGTCGCTGGCGCCCGCGCTGGTCGACGAGATGGAGCTGCTCGTCGACCTGATGCCCGACGACACCACGTGCTGGTGCTCGACCCCGAGCGCGCCCGCACCCGGGCCCACGACCTGGTCGCGACCAGCGAGGAGTTCCTCGGCGCCAGCTGGGCGGCCGCGGCGGGCGGCGGCCAGTCGCCGATCGACCTCGGCGCCGCGTCGTACCGCGAGGTCGCCGACGTCCGCGAGCACGCCATCGAGCGCGGCCTCGGCCTGGTGGACGGTCAGCCCGTTCGGCATCGAGACGCCCGAGGACGTCGGTGTCGACCTCGACGTCGTGGTCGGCGCCGTCCGGTCCCGGGCGCTGGCGGCCCAGCCGGCCGAGGCCTACCGCGGCGACATCGAGCGGGCCGTCGCCGACATCCGCGGCTGGCTCGCCGACGGCTACCGCGTCACGGTCGTCCACCCGGGCCACGGCCCGGCCGAGCGGATGGTCGAGGTGCTCGGGGAGCACGACATCCCGGCGCGCCTCGTCGCCGACGCCACCGAGGACCCGGCTCCGTCGGCGGACGGCGTCGTCACCGTCACCACCGGCTGCCTGATCCAGGGCTTCGTCGACCCGCGGCGCGGGTCGCCCTGGTCACCGGCGAGGACCTGTCCGGGCAGAAGGCCTCGACCCGCGACATGCGCAAGATGCCGGCCCGCCGCAAGAAGCAGATCGACCCGCTCGAGCTCAAGGCCGGCGACTACGTCGTCCACGAGCAGCACGGCGTCGGCCGCTTCGTCGAGATGAAGCAGCGCGAGGTGGCAGGGCGCGACCCGCGAGTACCTCGTCCTCGAGTACGGCGCCTCCAAGCGCGGCGCGCCGGCGGACCGGCTCTTCGTGCCGGCCGACGCCCTCGACCAGGTCACCCGCTACGTCGGCGGCGAGCAGCCCAGCCTCGACCGGCTCGGCGGCGGCGACTGGACCAAGCGCAAGGACCGCGCCCGCAAGGCGGTCCGCGAGATCGCGGCCGAGCTGATCAAGCTGTACGCCGCCCGGCAGGCCACCAAGGGCCACGCCTTCGGCCCGGACACCCCGTGGCAGCGCGAGCTCGAGGACGCCTTCCCCTTCCACGAGACGCCCGACCAGCTGAGCACCGTCGACGAGGTCAAGGCCGACATGCAGCGCACCGTGCCGATGGACCGGCTGGTCTGCGGCGACGTGGGCTACGGCAAGACCGAGATCGCGGTGCGCGCGGCGTTCAAGGCGGTGCAGGACGGCAAGCAGGTCGCCGTGCTGGTGCCGACGACGCTGCTCGTGACCCAGCACCTGCTCGACGTTCGCCGAGCGGATGAGCGGCTTCCCGGTCGTGCTCAAGGGGCTGTCCCGCTTCCAGACCGACAAGGAGGCCCGCGAGGTCATCGCCGGGCTCGCCGACGGCTCGGTCGACATCGTCGTCGGCACCCACCGGCTGCTCAACCCCGACATCCGGATGAAGGACCTCGGCCTGATCATCGTCGACGAGGAGCAGCGCTTCGGCGTCGAGCACAAGGAGCAGATGAAGCGGCTGCGCACCTCGCGTCGACGTGCTCTCGATGAGCGCGACGCCGATCCCGCGCACCCTCGAGATGGCGATCACCGGCATCCGCGAGATGTCCACGATCACCACCCCGCCGGAGGAGCGGCACCCGGTGCTGACCTACGTCGGTGCCTACGAGGACCGCCAGGTCGTCGCCGCCGTACGCCGCGAGCTGCTGCGCGAGGGCCAGGTCTTCTACATCCACAACCGGGTCAACTCGATCGAGAAGGCCGCGGCGCAGATCCGCGAGCTCGTGCCCGAGGCGCGGGTCGCGACGGCGCACGGCCAGATGGGGGAGCACCAGCTCGAGCAGGTGATGCTCGACTTCTGGGAGAAGCGCTTCGACGTGCTGGTCTGCACGACGATCGTGGAGTCCGGCCTCGACGTCTCCAACGCCAACACGATGATCATCGAGCGCTCCGACACCCTCGGCCTCTCCCAGCTGCACCAGCTGCGCGGCCGGGTCGGCCGCTCGCGCGAGCGGGCCTACGCCTACTTCCTCTACCCGGCGGAGAAGCCGCTCACCGAGACCGCCCACGAGCGGCTGGCGACCCTGGCCCAGCACTCCGACCTCGGCGGCGGCATGGCGATCGCGATGAAGGACCTCGAGATCCGCGGCGCCGGCAACCTGCTCGGCGGCGAGCAGTCCGGCCACATCGCCGACGTCGGCTTCGACCTCTACGTCCGGCTGGTCGGCGAGGCGGTGCACGGAGTTCAAGGGCGACGCCGAGCCCGAGCTCAACGAGGTCCGCATCGAGCTGCCCGGTCGACGCCCACCTGCCCGCACGACTACATCCCCTCCGAGCGGCTGCGGCTGGAGATGTACAAGCGGCTCGCCGAGGTGCGCTCCGACGACGACGTCGACCTGCTGCGCGAGGAGCTGGTCGACCGCTACGGCGAGCCGCCGGCCGCGGTGGAGTCGCTGCATGGTCGTCGCGCGGTTCCGCGCCCGGGCCCGGCCAGGCCGGGGTCGCCGAGATCACCATCGCGGGCAAGAACGTCCGGTTCGCGCCGGTCGACCTGCCCGACTCGCGCGTCGTCCGCCTCGACCGGATCTACCCGCGAGCGATCGTCAAGGCGCCGGTCGAGCACGATCCTGGTGCCGCGCCCGCAGACCGCCGTGGTCGGGGGCAGGCCGATCGACGGGATCGCCCTGCTTGAATGGGCCCGGGGCGTGATCGACACCGTCATCGACCCGCCCGAGGCGAGCCAGTCCGGGCAGCCGCACCAGTCGTCGAGGAGTGACGCGTGAGCAAGACCCGTCTGATGCCGTCCTGCGGACGGCGTGGGCCGTCGCCCTCTCCGGCCTGGTGCTCACCGGCTGCGGCAGCGCCAGTCCCGGGCGTGGCGGTCGAGGTCGGCGACGAGACGATCTCGACGCGCGACGTCGACCGCGCCGCCGGCCACGTGTGCACCGCGCTCGGCGACCGAGTTCGAGCGCCGACGGCCACGTCGTGCCGATGGGCTTCGTCCGGCAGGGCGTCGTGCAGCTGATGACGCTGTCGTCGACAGGCCGACCAGATCGCCGAGGAGTACGGCGTGGAGCCGGGCGCGACGTACGAGCGCGACGCTCGCCGCGCCGTCGCACGCGCCGCCGAGGCCTTCCCCGAGGAGGTCCGCGAGGACTACGTCGAGGTGATGACCGCCAACGCGCTGGCCACCGACATCCTCGAGCAGGTCGGCCGCGCCCAGCTCGTCGGCGCGAGGGCTTCGAGGAGCCGACCGTCGACCAGGTCACCCAGGCCGGCACCGACGTCTTCACCTCGTGGCCGGACGCCAACGGGATCGACCATCGACCCGCGCTACGGCGTCGAGATGCGTCGACGGCAGCTCGTCCCCGACCGACACCAACCTGTCCGTCGCGGTCAGCGACGACGGCCATGGCCGGGCCTGGCGACCGAGCCGGACGCCGCCTACGCCAACTCGCTGCCCGAGCACCCACCGCTGCGGCTGACCGCGTGCGACCGGAGCCCGCGTCGGGCGAGCCCCTGGTCGAGTTCGTCGACGGTGATGCGCCGGCTGCGGGCCGAGTGCCCGTGGAAGGCCGCGCAGACCCACGCGCTCGCTGGCGCGCTACCTCCTCGAGGAGACCCACGAGACCCTCGAGGCGATCGACACCGGCGACTCCGCGACGCACCTGCGCGAGGAGCTCGGCGACCTGCTGCTGCAGGTCTACTTCCACGCCGCGATCGCCGAGGAGCGCGGGGAGTTCACCATCGACGACGTCGCCGCCGACATCATGGCCAAGATGGCCGCCGCAACCCCCACGTCTTCGGACGAGCCCACCGGCGAGACCCTCACCGCCGAGCAGGTCAACGACCGAGTGGGAGCGCGCTCAAGGCGCAGGAGAAGCAGCGGACCTCGGTCACCGACGGCCTCCCCCCGGGCTGCCCGCCCTGCTGTACGCCGACAAGGTGCTCGACCGCCTCGAGCGCGCGGGACGTCACGAGGACCGGTCGTCCGCCGCGACCGGCGCCCATGACGTCCGAGGAGGTCGGCGAGCGGCTGCTGGCCCTGGTCGCCGAGGCCCGCGCCGCCGGCGTCGACCCCGAGCAGGCGCTGCGCGACGCCGTACGCCGCACGGTCGCCGCCGCCGAGGAGTGACGGCGCCCGAACGGCCTCGGCAGCGCCGGTGCCGGCGGGTCTAGGCTGAGGTCGCACTGACGCCACCCACGACTCCCAGGAGCAACCTCGTGGCATCCATCGCAGCAGTCGGCGCCCGCGAGATCCTCGACTCGCGCGGCAACCCCACCGTCGAGGTCGAGGTCCTCCTCGACGACGGCGCGTTCGGCCGCGCCGCGGTGCCCAGCGGCGCCTCCACCGGCGCCTTCGAGGCCGTCGAGCTGCGCGACGGCGGCAAGCGCTACCTCGGCAAGGGCGTGCAGAAGGCCGTCAAGGGCGTCGCCGAGGACATCGCCGGCGCGATCGTGGGCCTCGAGGCCGACGACCAGCGCCTCGTCGACCAGGCGATGCTCGACCTCGACGGCACGCCCAACAAGGCCAAGCTCGGCGCCAACGCCATCCTCGGCGCCTCGCTCGCGATCGCCCGCGCCGCCGCCGAGTCGGCCGGCCTGCCGCTGTTCCGCTACGTCGGCGGCCCCAACGCCCACCTGCTGCCGGTGCCGATGATGAACATCCTCAACGGCGGCTCGCACGCCGACTCCAACGTCGACATCCAGGAGTTCATGATCGCGCCCGATCGGTGCCGCGACCTTCGCCGAGGCGCTGCAGCAGGGCGCCGAGGTCTACCACGCGCTCAAGTCCGTGCTGAAGAAGAAGGGCCTGGCCACCGGCCTCGGCGACGAGGGCGGCTTCGCCCCCGACCTGTCCTCCAACCGCGCCGCGCTCGACCTGATCGCCGAGGCCATCAAGTCCGCCGGCTTCAAGCTGGGCAAGGACTTCGGGCTCGCGCTCGACGTCGCGGCCAGCGAGTTCCACGACAAGAAGAAGTACGCCTTCGAGGGCGCGAAGAAGTCCTCCGACGAGATGATCGCCTACTACGCCGAGCTCGTCGCGGCGTACCCGATCGTCTCCATCGAGGACCCGCTCGACGAGGACGACTGGGCCGGCTGGCAGACCCTGACCGACCAGCTCGGCGACAAGACCCAGATCGTCGGCGACGACCTGTTCGTCACCAACGTGGAGCGCCTCGGCCGCGGCATCGACGGAGCAGTCGGCCAACGCCCTGCTGGTCAAGGTCAACCAGATCGGCTCGCTCACCGAGACCCTCGACTCCGTCGACCTCGCCCACCGCAACGGCTTCCGCTGCATGATGAGCCACCGCTCGGGCGAGACCGAGGACACCACCATCGCCGACCTCGCGGTCGCCACCAACTGCGGCCAGATCAAGACCGGTGCGCCGGCCCGCTCCGAGCGGGTGGCGAAGTACAACCAGCTGCTGCGCATCGAGGACGAGCTGGGTGACGCGGCTCGCTACGCCGGCGCGGGCGCGTTCCCGCGATTCAAGGGCTGATCGGGGCAGACTGCTCCCCATGGCTCCACAGCCCTCCAGGCGAGGCACTCCCCGGGGTGGACCCGGCGGGACCACGGGGCCCGGCTCGCGCACGCAGCGCGGCCGGTCCGCCGCTGTCCCGCCCGTCCACCCCGGCGGAGGCGCGCCCCGGTGCCGTCGGCGGGCCGCGTCGCCCCCGGCTGACCGGCCGGGCCGCGGTGCTGGTGCTGGTGCTGGCGGTGCTGACGGTGTCCTACGCCTCGTCGCTGCGGGCCTACCTCCAGCAGCGCTCGCACATCGGCGACCTCAAGACGGCGATCGCCGAGCGCGAGGCGAGCATCAACGAGCTCGAGCGCGAGAAGCAGCGCTGGGAGGACCCGGCCTACGTCAAGGCCCAGGCCCGCGCCCGCTTCGGCTACCTGATGCCCGGGGAGACCGGCTTCCTGGTGCTCGACGAGAACGGCGAGCCGCTCGAGCAGCAGGCCACCCTCAGCGACCCCGACGACGTGCTCAGGACCGAGCCGACCGCCTGGTGGTCCACGGCCTGGGACTCGGTCGAGCTCGCCGGCAACCCGCCCGCACCCCAGCCCGAGACCCCGTCGGTCATCGACGGCGTCAAGCTCGACAAGTCCGGACAGCAGTGACCCCTCCAGAGACCCCGCCGACGACGCCGCGGTCGCGGCCCAGCTCGGCCGGGAGCCCCGCGCCATCCACGAGATCGGGCACCGGTGCCCGTGCGGCAACCCCGACGTCGTGACCACCGAGCCGCGGCTCCCCGACGGCACGCCGTTCCCCACGACCTACTACCTCACCTGCCCGCGCGCGGCCTCGCGGATCGGCACCCTCGAGGGCTCCGGCCTGATGAAGGAGATGCAGGACCGGCTCGGCCAGGACCCCGAGCTCGCGGCCGCCTACCGTGCCGCCCACGAGGCCTACCTCGCGGTGCGTGACGAGCTGGGCGCCGGTGCCGGGCAGGACGTCCCCGAGATCGAGGGCATCAGCGCCGGCGGCATGCCCGACCGGGTCAAGTGCCTGCACGTCCTGGCCGGCCAGTCGCTGGCGCAGGGCCGCGGGCGTCAACCCGCTCGGCGACGAGGTGCTCGACCTGCTGGGCGAGTGGTGGGCCGGCGGGCCCTGCGTCGAGCGGCCCGGCTCGGATGACTGACCTCGTCGCCGCGATCGACTGCGGCACCAACTCCATCAAGCTGCTCATCGGCACCCCGCCCGACGTCGTGCTGCGCGACTCCCGGGTGGTGCGTCTCGGCCAGGGCGTCGACACCACCGGCGAGCTGGCCGCCGAGGCGCTGGCCCGGACCTTCTCCGCCATCGACGAGTTCGCCGGGATGCTGCGCGAGCACGGCGTGCCGCCGGAGCGCATCCGGTTCTGCGCCACCTCGGCCACCCGCGACGCCCGCAACGCCGCCGTCTTCGTCGACGGGGTGCGCGCGCGTCTCGGCGTCACCCCGCAGGTGCTGTCCGGCCCCGAGGAGGCCGCCCTGGCGTACGCCGGCGCGGTGGGCGGGCTGTCCGCGATGCCGCCCGAGCCCGTGCTGGTGGTCGACATCGGCGGCGGCTCCACCGAGCTGGTGCTCGGCGAGGACGGCCCGCAGGAGTCGACCTCGATGGACATCGGGTCGGTACGCCTGCACGAGCGGCACCTGCACTCCGACCCGCCGAGCGTCGAGCAGGTCACCGAGTGCGTCGCGGACATCGTGCGCCACCTCGACGGGTCCGGCCTCGAGGTCGAGCTCGCCCGGACGGTCATCGGCACCTCGGGGACGATCAAGACGATCGCCTGCGGGGTCCTGGACCTGCCGGCCTACGACCGCGACGCCATCGACGGCGCCGAGCTCTCGATCGCGGACACCCTCGACTACTGCGACCGGCTGGTGGCGATGACGCGTCGCCGAGCGCCGCGCGCTGCCCTACATGCACCCCGGGCGCGCCGACGTGGTCGCCGCCGGGGCGCTCATCTGGACCGGCATCCTGGCGCGGGCGTCGGTGCCGACCTACCGCGTCTCCGAGGCGGACATCCTGCACGGCATCGCGTCCTCCATCGGCTCGTCGACCGGGTCCTGAGCGAGGTCGGTCGTGGGTGCCGTCGACCTCCCGCACCCCCTCACCGGGCAGGCGTTCGCCTCCCCGGTGCCGCCGGGCACCGGCTGGCCGGAGGACCCCGCGGCCCCCGGCACGCGGGTGGCGCGCTCCGCCGGCGGCGTACGACGGCTCGCGGCGACCGACGACCTCGCCGCGCTCGAGGCGCGCGTCAGCGTCTGCTCGGCCTGCCCGCGGCTGGTGCGCTGGCGCGAGGACGTGGCGCGCGACAAGCGGGCGTCGTTCGCCGACCAGCCCTACTGGGGCCGGCCCATCCCCGGGTGGGGCGACCCCCGGGCCCGGATCCTGGTCGTCGGGCTCGCGCCCGCGGCCAACGGCGGCAACCGCACCGGCCGGGTCTTCACCGGTGACTCCAGCGGCGACTGGCTCTTCGCCAGCCTGCACCGGGTCGGGCTCGCGACCCTGCCGACCAGCACCCACGCGGGTGACGGGCAGCGCCTCCTCGACACCCGGATGGTCGCCACGGTGCGGTGCGCGCCCCCGGACAACAAGCCGACGCCGGAGGAGCGCGACACCTGCGCCCCGTGGCTGCACACCGAGCTGCGGCTGCTCGCGCCGCACGTCCGCGTCGTCGTGGCCCTCGGCGCCTACGGATGGGCGGGGGCCCTCACCGGGCTGGCCGGGCTGGGCCTCGACGTGCCGCGGCCGCGGCCGCGCTTCGGGCACGCCGCCGAGGTCGGGATCGGCGGGGTGACCCTGCTCGGGAGCTACCACCCGTCGCAGCACAACACCTTCACCGGCCGGCTGACGCCGGACATGCTCGACGACGTGTTCCGCCGGGCGCGGGCGCTGGCAGCGGGGCCGGCGGGCGCTGACACAATGCCTCGGTGACCCTCCTCGCCATCACCGTCCTCGGCCACGACCGCCCGGGGATCATCGCCGGGACGACCGACCGGATCGCCGGTCTGGGCCTCAACCTCGAGGACTCGACGATGACGCTGCTGCGCGGTCACTTCGCCATGACGCTGGTGTGTGCGGGCGACGCGGGCGTCACCCAGGTCGAGGAGGCGCTGGCGCCGCTGGCCGCCGACGGCACCCTGACGGTCACGGTCCGCGCGCTGCCCGACCAGCAGCCCCAGGCCCCGGTCGGCACCCGGTGGGTGCTCACCGTGCACGGTGGCGACCGGCCCGGCATCGTGTCGGCGGTCATCGGCGAGGTCGCCGAGGTGGGCGGCAACGTCACCGACCTGACCACCCGCCTGGCCGGCGAGCTCTACCTCCTCATCGCCGAGCTGGACCTCCCGGCGTCGGCCGACACCGACGCGCTCGCGGTGGCGCTCCGGTCGGTGGCCGACCAGCTCGGCGTGGGCGTGACCCTGCGGCCCGTGGAGTCCGACGAGCTGTGACCACCCACGCAGACGTGGCGGCCTGGTCCGAGGCCGACCTCGACGTCGTCGGGCGCGTCCGCGACGTCGTACGCGCTCCGGCCCGGGTGCTGTCGACCGACGGCGGCCGGGTCGACCCGACCGCTCCCGAGGTCGTGCAGCTCGCCGCCGACCTCGTCGCGACGATGCGTGTCTCGCCGGGCTGTGTCGGTCTCGCCGCTCCGCAGGTGGGGGAGGGCGTCAAGGTCTTCTGCGTCGACGTGTCCGCGCACCCGAAGACCCGCGACCACCACGGCACCTTCGTGCTGTGCAACGCGGAGGTCGTGGAGTCGAGCCGCAACGAGAAGGCCCGCGAGGGCTGCATGAGCGTCCCCGACCTCACCGGCGACGTGAAGCGCCCCAGCCGGGTGGTCGTCCGCGGCCAGCTCCCCGGGACGGGGGAGGAGGTCGTGCTCGAGGCCAACGCCTTCGAGGCCCGCGCCCTCCAGCACGAGATCGACCACTGCGACGGCCTGTTGTTCCTCGACCGCGTGGCCGGAGCCCACGCGATCTACGCTCGCCAGACCTACCTGTAGCGCCCCGGTATCCCAATCGGCAGAGGAAGCGGTCTTAAAAACCGCGCAGTCTGGGTTCGAGTCCCAGTCGGGGCACCACCACGTCGTACGACGCGCCCGCGGCACAGCCTGGAAGATCCGACGGCTGTGGGCCGTCGGATCTTCCGGGCTGTGAGGAGTCCTAGGGTGGGACCTCGACGCATGGAGGGGGAACCATGGGACACCGGGCGACGCTGGCGGCACTCGTCCTCGCACCACTCGTCCTGGCCGGCGGGGTGCCGGCGGTCGGCCGGTCCGTCGCCGCGGCCGGGCCGACGTGCGACGGGCGGACGCCCACCATCGTGGGGACGGAGGGCAGCGACAGGCTGACGGGCACGCCCGGTGACGACGTCATCGCCGGTCTCGGGGGGCGCGACCTGATCGCCGGTGGCGCCGGCGACGACGTCATCTGCGGCGACGCCGGACCCGACGAGATCACCGGTGGCGAGGGCGACGACCGCCTGTACGGCGGCACCAACGGCCGGCTCAACGTGTTCGAGAGCCAGGCGGAGCCCGCCGGGGACGTGGTCGTGCCCGGACCGGGCGACGACCTCGTCGACCTCGGCGTCAACACCGACCTGCGCCGGGACGGGTGGAACGCCGCCGACACCCTCGACCTGAGCGGCTCGGCCGCGGGCGTCACCGTCGACCTGGTCGCCGGCACCGCGGTGGGCGAGGGAGTCCGACACGCTGGTGGTGGCCCAGCCGCAGCCCGCTCTCGGGTACGTCGTGGAGCTGCTCGGGTCGTCGTACTCCGACCACCTGCTCGGCACCGAGGGCCCCGACCAGCTCATCGGCAACGGTGGTGGGGACCGGATCGACGCGCGCGGCGGCGACGACCTCGTGATGAACGCCTGGGACGAGTACTCACCACCCCCGGGCGAGAACGCCGACGACGTCTTCGACGGCGGCGCCGGGGACGACTCGCTCGACTCCACCGGCGGCAGCGACACGATGACCGGCGGACCGGGTCGCGACCACCTCCGCAAGGAGCGGGGTGCGACGGCCATGGACGGCGGGCCCGACGCCGACGTCCTCGAGCTCTACCTCTCGCGCGGGGCCCACACGGTCACCGGAGGCGACGGGGTCGACGCGATCTCGGTGTCCGTGCTGCGGCGGGGGACGCCCCGCCGGCCCGCGTGGGGGCTCTTCGACCACCGCCGCGGCCTCTTCCGGGCCGGGACTCCCGACGGCGGCCGCATCCGCCTGGGCGTCGACGCGCTGGAACGCGTCACCATGCCCGGCGCGCCCGGGCGCTGGACCTACCTCGGCACGCCGGGGGACGACCGGGTGGCCGGCGGGGCGGCGTACACGGCCAGGGGACGCGGCGGCGACGACCGGCTCGAGGGCTCGTACGCCGACGACGTGCTGCTGGGCGGGCCGGGTCGCGACCGGGTCCGCGGTCACGGCGGGACGGACCGGTGCCGGGGCGAGACCACCCGCGGATGCGAGTGACCTGCGGGAACACCGCGGTGCTGCTCGCGCGTTTGGAATGACGTGCACCTGAGTAAGGTGGGTGCATCCACACCGGCCTCCAAGGAGAGACACACATGAAGAGCAACAACCCAGTCTTCGCCCGGTCCGAGCAGTTCAACGGCGCGGGCTCCAACGCCTACGGCAACCAGACCTACGCCGGCGGCGGCCAGCCCCAGCAGGGCTACGGCCAGGCGCCCCAGTCCGGCTACGGCCAGACCGACCCGTCCCAGTGGGGCACCGGCACGCCGACGACCCCCGAGGTCGACGGCGGCCGGATGACCGTCGACAGCGTCGTGCAGAAGACCGCGGTCACGCTGTTCGTGGTGGTCCTCGCCGCGGCCGCGACCTGGTTCTTGACCGGTGACTCGATCACCGAGTCCGGCACGGCCGACCCCGACACCTCGGCAAGCTCTACCTCGCGCTGATGGTCGGCTCGTTCGGCGCGTTCGCGCTGTCGCTGGTCAACTCGTTCAAGCGGGTCATCAGCCCCGCGCTGGTGATCGCCTTCGCCGCGCTCGAGGGCGTCTTCCTCGGCGCGTTCACCAAGTTCCTCCCGCTGGTGGCCGGTGTCAGCACGACATCGTGGTGCAGGCCGTGATCGGCACCTTCGCCGCCTTCGCGGGCACCCTGGCGGCCTACAAGTTCTTCAACATCCAGGTCGGCACCAAGTTCCGCACCTTCGTGGTCGCGGCCATGTTCGGCATGGTGGCCCTCGGCCTGCTCGAGATGGTGCTCGGCTTCTTCGGCAACCAGATCGGCTTCTTCGGCTTCGGCGGCATGGGCCTGCTCTTCGCCGTCGGCGGCCTGGTGCTCGGTGTGTTCATGCTGATCCTCGACTTCGACTTCGTCGAGAAGGGCGTGGCCGCCGGCCTCCCCGAGAGCGAGTCGTGGCGTGCGGCGTTCGCGCTGACCGTCAGCCTCGTCTGGATCTACACCAACCTGCTCCGGATCCTCGCGATCTTCTCGCAGGACTGATCGACCGACCCGGACCGGGTCACCGCATCTCCGCCGGCCTCTCGTCCTCGGACGAGGGGCCGGCGTCATGCTGTCCGGGGTCGGGTACGCCGTCCGCGCGGGCGTCGGCCTCCTGGTGGGCGTCGCCCTCCGAGGTCTCCGGGGACTCGGTCTCCCCGCCGGGACGGCGGCGGCGGCGGCGCAGCTCGACCCAGCGGCCGCGCAGCGCCGCGCTGCGAGCCGGACGACCTCGGTGCCGTCGAGCTCGGTGCCGGGGTTCTCGACGGCCCGGGCGGCCGCGGCGGCACGGGCAGCACGCCCTCGCCGCGGTAGGCCTCGGGCAGCGCCTCGTCGTCGGGGCCGAGCCCGAGCGCGGCCAGCGTCGAGGGGAGCAGCACGGCGGCCAGCTGGCGGTAGCCGTCGGCGCGAGGGGTGGAACTGGTCGGGGCCGAAGAGCAGCGCCGGTGCGGCGGCGAACTCGGGGCCGAGGATCGAGCCGAGCGAGACGGTGCGGCCGCCGGCCTCGACGACGGCGATCGTCTGCGCGGCGGCGAGCCGGCGCGACCACGAGCGGGCGACCTGCTTGAGCGGCGGCGCGATCGGCTTGATGGTGCCGAGGTCGGGGCAGGTGCCGACCAGGACCTCGACGCCGGCCTCGCGCAGGCGGCGTACGCCCTCGGAGAGGTGCCGCACCGACTGCGACGGGCGTGACCGTGTGGGTGACGTCGTTGGCGCCGATGAGGATGACCGCGACGTCGGGGTCGGTCGCGCAGCGCCGCGTCGACCTGGCTGGCCAGGTCGCTGGACTGGGCGCCGACGACGGCGACGCTCGCGCAGGTGGACCCGGCGGTGGGCCTGCGTCGCGACGCCGCTGGCGAGCTGGGCGCCGGGCGTGTCCTCGACGCGCTCGACGCCGTAGCCGGCGGCGCTCGAGTCGCCGAGCAGGGCGATCTTGATCGCCGGGCCGGGCCGGCCGCGGCCGTACCAGCCGGTCGCGTCGGGCGGCGGCTCCTCGGTGATGTGCCGATGGCCCTGCGGGCGAGCTCGCGCCTCGGCGCGCAGCACGCCGTACAGCCCGGCGCCCAGCACGGAGAGGCCTCCGCCACCGAAGGCGGCGGCGGAGGCGAGCTTGCGTGCTGCGGCTGCGGTCCCCACGACTTCATGTTACGGGCCGGTAGGTGGCTAGATTGGCCGGGTGAAGTACGTGAACTCCCTCCTCGACCTCATCGGCGACACCCCGCTGGTGCGGCTCGACCGCTCCCTCGACCTGCCCACCCCGAGACGGCCCCCGATCGGGACCCGCTGGTGCTCGCCAAGGTCGAGTACCTCAACCCCGGCGGGTCGGTGAAGGACCGCATCGCGACCCGGATGATCGAGGCCGCCGAGGCCTCCGGCGAGCTGCAGCCCGGCGGCACGATCGTGGAGCCGACCTCCGGCAACACCGGCGTCGGGCTGGCGATGGTCGCCCAGGCGAAGGGCTACAAGTGCATCTTCGTGTGCCCCGACAAGGTCAGCGAGGACAAGCGCAACGTGCTCAAGGCGTACGGCGCCGAGGTCGTCGTCTGCCCGACCGCCGTCGCCCCCGAGCACCCGGACTCCTACTACAACGTCTCCGACCGGCTCGCCTCGCAGCCCGGCGCCTGGAAGCCCGACCAGTACTCCAACCCCCACAACCCGCGCTCCCACTACGAGACCACCGGTCCGGAGATCTGGGAGCAGACCGACGGGCAAGATCACCCACTTCGTGGCCGGCGTCGGCACCGGCGGCACGATCAGCGGCATCGGTCGCTACCTCAAGGAGCAGAACCCCGACGTCCAGGTCATCGGCGCCGACCCGGCCGGCTCGGTCTACTCCGGCGGCACCGGCCGCCCCTACCTCGTCGAGGGCGTCGGCGAGGACTTCTGGCCCGAGCACCTACGACCGCGACGATCGCCGACCGGATCATCGAGGTCTCCGACGCCGACTCCTTCGCCTTCACCCGCCGCCTCGCCCGCGAGGAGGCGATGCTCGTCGGCGGCTCGTCCGGCATGGCGGCCTACGCCGCGCGGCAGCTCGCCCACGAGCTCGCCGCCGAGGGGCGCGACGACGCGGTGATCGTCGTGCTGCTGCCGGACTCCGGCCGCGGCTACCTCACCAAGGTCTTCAACGACGAGTGGCTGGGCCAGTACGGCTTCGCCACCGAGGGCGACTCCGACGCGCGCACCGTCGGCGAGGTGCTGCGCGGCAAGTCCGGCCGGCTGCCCGACCTGGTGCACACGCACCCCACCGAGACGATCGCCGAGGCGGTGCACATCCTCCAGGAGTACGGCGTCTCGCAGATGCCCGTGGTCCGCGCCGAGCCGCCGATCGTGGCGGCCGAGGTGGCCGGCTCGGTCTCCGAGCGGGCGCTGCTCGACGCGCTCTTCGCCGGGACGCGCCAAGCTGACCGACCCGGTCGAGGACCACATGTCGGCGCCGCTGCCGACGATCGGCTCCACGTCGCCGGCCCGCGAGGCCGTGCCCTGCTGGAGAACGCCGACGCCGTGCTGGTGCACGAGGACGGCAAGCCGGTCGGCGTCGTCACCCGGCAGGACCTGCTGGCCTACCTGGCGAAGGGCTGAGGCGGATGCGCTCCCACGTGACCCGTCGCGCCCGCACGCGCGTCGCCGCCCTGCTGCTCGCCCCGGCGCTGGCGCTGTCGGCCGTGGCCTGCAGCGAGGACGAGCCGGTCGACCCCGAGGCCCCCGTCGACGTGGAGGTGGGCGAGGAGTTCTCCTGGAACGGCTTCACGGTCGCCGCGGGCTGGGAGTACGACACGATCACCGAGCAGGTCGCGCTCGAGGAGCAGACGCACCCGCTCGTGCGGGCCCGCGTCGTCAACGACGGCGACGAGGCGCGCTCGGCGCTCTTCGAGTTCGTCTTCGTGGCCGACGGCGAGGCGCTGGCCACCGTCCGGTGCAACTCCACCGAGGAGCTGCGCACCCGAGCAGGAGCGCGACCTCTTCTGCCCGGGCTACGGCGAGCCGGTGCCGGAGGGCTACGACACCGTCGTGGTGCAGCCGGTCACGCGGTCCTGACGACCGTCGAGAGCACCCGGCGAGCTCCTCGATCCCGTCGACCAGCCGGGTGCCCGGCCGCGCCCACGAGGCGTTGGCGTCGACGGCCTGCACGGGGACGCCGTCGGGCAGCACGCCCGAGGCGACCAGCTCGTCGGCGAGCGCCTGCGAGCCCGCGCGGTCGAAGCCGCAGGGCGCCACCACGACGACGTCGGGGCGCGCGGCGTGGACGTCCTCCCAGGTGATGCGCACGCACTTCTCGCCGGCGGTGCCGAGCACCGGGTCCCCGCCGGCGAGGTCGACCATCTCGGGGATCCAGTGGCCGGGCGCGAACGGCGGGTCGGTCCACTCCAGCAGCACCACGCGGGGCCGCGGACGGGTGCCCACGCGTCGTACGACGTCCGCGAGACGCCGGTGCGTGTCCTGCACGAGGGCATCGGCCTCGCCCTCGCGGCCGGTGGCCTGGCCGAGGACCCGGATCGACTCCAGCACCTCGGCGAGCGTGTGCGGGTCGATGGTCAGCACCTCGGCGGTGCAGCCGAGGTGGGCCAGCGCGTCGTCGACCACGGAGACGTCGACCGCGCACACCGCGCACAGGTCCTGGGTGACCACCAGGTCGGCGTCCAGGCCGGCCAGGGCGCCCTCGTCGAGGTGGTAGAGGTCCTCGCCGCGCTGCATCGCGGCGGCCACGAAGTCGTCGATCTCGCGCGGGCGTCAGTCCCTCCGGCATCGCGCTCGTGGACACGATCGTGCGGCCGCGGGCCTCCTCGGGGTGGTCGCACTCGAAGGTCACGCCGACGACGTCGTCGCCCGCCCCGATCGCGAAGAGGATCTCGGTGGTCGAGGGGAGCAGGGAGACGATGCGCACGCGCCCCAGCCTAGGGTGGCGCCGTGGAGCGACGACCGAGACCGTGCTCCTCCTGATGCTCGCGGCGCTGGCCGCCGGCTTCGTGGACGCGGTGGTCGGTGGCGGCGGGCTCATCCAGCTGCCGGCGCTGCTCCTCGGCCTGCCCGGCGCCTCGGTGGTGCAGATCGCGGCGACCAACAAGCTGGCGTCCTTCTGCGGCACCTCGATCAGCGCGGCGACGTACTACCGGCGGGTCCGGCCGGACCCGCGGACCTTCCTGCCGCTGATGCTGGCGGCCTTCGCCGGCTCGCTGCGGCGGGGCGTTCGTGGCCTCGATGCTGCCCCGCAGCGCCTTCGACCCGATCATCCTGGTGGTGCTCGTCGTCGTCGGCGCCTACGTCTGGTTCAAGCCGTCGGTCGGCACGCTGACCGAGCTGCGGTTCAGCGGCGGGACCGCACGTCTCCGCGGTCGCCGTCACCGGTCTCGCGATCGGCTTCTACGACGGCGCGATCGGACCCGGCACCGGGTCGTTCTTCGTCTTCGCGCTCGTCGGGCTGCTCGGCTACAACTTCCTCGAGGCCTCGGCCAAGGCCAAGCTCGCCAACTGGGCCACCAACCTGGCCGCGCTCGTCGTCTTCGTCCCGATGGGCGCGGTGATGTGGAAGCTCGGCCTGGCCATGGCCGCGGCCAACATCGTCGGCGGGTACGTCGGCGCACGGGTCGGCCGTCGCCCGGGGTGCGAGGTTCGTGCGGATCTTCTTCCTCGTCGTGGTCGTGGCGCTTCGTCGTCCGCCTCGGCGGGGACCTGCTCGGCGTCTGGTGACCCGGATGCTGCGTCCACCCCGGTAGCGTGCTGCCGTGAGCGTGGTGGACAGGATCGACGGCTTCCAGCGGAGGCATCCCGTGGTCGGGTTCCCGCTCGCGGTGGTCTACAAGTTCTTCGACGACCAGGGCAACTACCTGGCCGCGATGCTGACCTACTACGCGTTCGTCGCGATCTTCCCCCTGATGCTGCTCGGCACCTCGATCCTCGGCTTCGTGCTCGGGGCCAAGCCGGAGTGGCAGGAGGAGATCCTCGACTCCGCCCTGGCGCAGTTCCCGATCATCGGCGACCAGCTCGGACGGCCCGAGGGGCTGCGCGGATCGGCGGCCGGTGTCGCGTTCGGAACGCTCGCCGCGCTGTACGGCGCGCTGGGCCTGGCCCAGTCGCTGCAGAACGCCATGCACGTGGCCTGGTCCGTGCCGCGCAACTCCCGGCCCAACCCCTTCTACTCCCGGCTCAAGAGCCTCCTCCTGCTCCTCACCGCGGGCTTCGCGCTGCTCGGCGTCTCGGTCCTGTCGACGGTCGCCAGCACCACGACGACCTTCTTCGAGCAGGGGGAGCGCTGGTTGCTGCAGCTGGTGACGGTGCTCGTCGTCGGCGTCGGGCTGACGGTGCTCTTCCGCTTCGCCGCGACCGGGCAGCACAGCTTCCGCCGCGCCGCACCGGGCGGCTTCTCCCTCGCGGTGATGTTCCAGCTGCTCCAGCTCGGTGGCGCGCTGTACGTCTCCGAGGTCCTGGTCGGCACGACCGCGATGACCAAGACCTTCGGGCTCGTGCTCGGTCTCGTCGGCTTCCTCTTCATCGGCGCGGTGATGGCGGTGCTGGCGATGGAGATCAACGTCGTGATCGCCCGCGAGCTCTACCCCCGGGCGCTGCTCACCCCGTTCACGGACGCGGTCGACCTGACGCCGGCCGACCGCCGGGCCTACGCGTCGTACGCCCGGATGCAGCGCCACAAGGGCTTCGAGAAGGTGTCGGTGTCGTGGGAGGAGCCCGCGTCCGCGTCCGAGGCAGATCCCGCGGCCGGGGCCGATCCCGCGCCCGAGCAGGAGCGCCTCGCGGACCCCGCACCGTGACGTCGTACCTCACCCTGGCGCGCGACGCGACGGCCGAGGTCGAGGTCAAGCGCTCCCGCTTCCTGTGCACCCTGCGCCGGGTGGACGACGAGGACGCAGCGCGTGCCCTGGTCGCCGAGCTCCGGGCGCAGCACTGGGACGCCCGGCACCACTGCTCGGCGTTCGTCCTCGGCCCGCGCTCCGAGCTGCAGCGGTCCTGCGACGACGGCGAGCCCGCCGGCACGGCCGGGGCCCCGATGCTCGAGGTGCTCCGCGGCGCCGGCGTCTCGCGACGTCGCTGCGGTGGTCACGCGGTGGTTCGGCGGCACCCTGCTCGGCGCCGGCGGCCTGGTGCGGGCGTACGGCGACGCGGTGCGCGCCGCGCTCGTCGAGGCCGGCACCCGCCGCCGGGTCCTGCTCACCGAGTTCGCCCTGGTCGTCGGCCACGCCTACGCCGGGCGGATCGAGAGCGAGCTGCGGGCGCGTGGGGTGGACGTGCTCGACGTGGAGTACGCCGCCACCGTCCGGCTGCTGCTCGGCTCGACCGAGCCGGCCGGGGTGGAGGCCCACGTGGCCGCGCTGACCGGCGGCGCGGGCGTGGTCGAGCGCGTCGGGGAGCGCTGGGTCTGAGGTCCCGGCCGCCGGTGGGAATGTTTCGCGCGCTCATACGTTGTTACGATGTAATCATGTAATGACAGCAAGGAGAACATGATGAACACCACCGATGAGAACACCGGACGAGGCCGCGGACGCGGCGAGGGCCGTGGACGCGGCGAGGGCCGCGGGCGCCGCGGGGGCTGGCAGGTCGCGGACCTGCCGGGCGCCGAGGACGCGCCAGGACTGGTTCGCCGGGCGGCTGCCCGACGGCTGGTTCGACGGCGTCGAGGTGACCGTCGACCGCGAGGAGATCGTGGTCATCGGCACGCTGGCCGCCGAGGGCGACCTCTCGAGCGCCGAGGCCGAGGGGCGGATCGGTCGCTTCCGGTCCGAGACCCGCGAGCAGCGGATCGAGATCGCCCTCGAGGCCGAGTCCCGCTACCAGCGCAAGGTCTCGTGGGGCGCCAGCCTCGGCGGCACCACGGCGCTCTTCACCCACGTGGCCGCCCCGGTCATGACGCGGCTGCGCCAGCCCGAGCGGCAGGTGCTCGACACCCTGGTCGACGCCGGCGTCGCCCGGTCGCGCTCCGACGCGCTGGCCTGGTCGGTCCGCCTGGTCGGCGAGCACGCCGACGAGTGGCTCGGCCAGCTGCGCGACGCGATGTCCGAGGTCGACAAGCTGCGGGGCCAGGGACCCACCCTGTGACCAGTGACCGTGCCGGCCCTGGGTGTCTAGGGTCGGCACGTGTTCTGGTTGAGCGCCTTCATCGACGTGCCCGCGGACCGCTTCGAGGAGTCGGTGGCCTTCTGGTCGGCCGTCACCGGGTGGTCGTCGTCCCCGCGCCGCGGCGCGGACGACGAGTTCCTCACCCTGGAGCCGGCGCGCGGACGCCGACGACCACCTGCGCATGCAGCGGCTCGGCGTCCGGGGAGGCCCGGATCCATCTCGACGTGCACGTCACCGACCCGCGCGCCGAGGCCGACCGCGCCGTGGCGCTGGGCGCCACCGAGGTCATGGACCAGGGGTACGTCGTCCTCGAGTCGCCCGGCGGGCTGACCTTCTGCCTCGTCACCCACCCGGCCGCCCGGCCGGCGCCGCCCTCCCGCTGGCCGGACCTGTCCAGGAGCCTGGTCGACCAGGTCTGCCTCGACGTGCCCGCGTCGTCGTACGCCGAGGAGACCGGCTTCTGGCAGGACCTGCTGGGCTGGCAGCGGACGGGCTCGTCCTTCCGCTGAGTTCGAGCGCCTCGCCCGGCCCGACGGCCAGGCCCTGCGGGTCCTGCTCCAGCGCCTCGACGACGAGGCCGGCCCGCACCGGGCCCACCTCGACGTCGCGTGCAGCTCGCGGGACCGCGAGGTCGTCCGGCACGCCTGGCTGGGTGCGCGGCTGGTCGCCGAGCACGAGGCGTGGACCGTGATGGCCGACCCGGCGGGGCTGCGCCTACTGCCTCACCGACCGGTCGCCGCAGTGACGGGGACCGCGGCACCGGGGCTGCCGTGGACGTGGGGAGACCTCACCGGCACCACGGACCACTTCGCCGGCCGCGGGCCCGGGGTGCGCGCCGCGCGCGGCCTGCGGGTCGGGGCGCCGGCGGACGTCGTGTGGCGCTGGGTCCGCCAGCTGCAGGTCGCGCCGTACAGCTATGACCTCGTCGACAACCTCGGCCGCCGCAGCCCGCGCACGCTGACGCCCGGGGTGGGGGAGTTCGAGGAGGGCGCGCGATTCAGCATCTTCACGGTGCGTGCCGTCGACCCCGGCCGATCCGTGGAGCTGGAGATCACCCGGGCCGGTGCGGTGCGGATGTTCGGTCGCGTCCTCATGGCCTACCAGGCGGTGGACCTCCCCGGGGGCGCCGCACTGCGCTGCGACCTCTTCGTGCCGGGGGCCTCGCCCGGGGTCGGACAGACCGCCCTGATGTGGGGCGACCTGGTGATGATGCGCAAGCAGCTGCACACCTGGAAGTCGCTCGCCGAGCAGCACGCATCCGCCCCGGGCTGACGCTGCACCTCGGCGCCGCCGACCAGAGCGGTCCCTGCGCACGTGCGCAGGCAACGCCCGCCGATCGCGCCCCGGAGCTGCGCGGGTGCGCGGCCGCCGGTCAGTCGACCGCGGCGACGTACACCCAGCGCCCGCCGCGCAGCTCGAAGACGCTGCGCTCGTGCAGCACCCCCGGGCCGTCCGGCGTGAGGTGGTGCGCGCGGAACTCCACCTCGTCGCCGGTCGCGTCGAGCACCTCGAGCCGGGTCCAGGTGAGCGCCGGGCGCCGGCGTCAGGTCGTCGGGGCGGGTGCGCGGGTGCCAGGTGCGGAAGACGTGGTCGAGCTCGCCGAGCGCGTACGCCGAGTAGCGCGACCGCATCAGCTGCTCGGGCGTCGAGGCGAGGGCGGTGCCGCGGTGCAGCGGTCCGCAGCAGGCGTCGTACGCCGCGCCGGAGCCGCACGGGCAGGGACGGGTGAGGTTCACCCGGCCGACCCTGACGGTCGCCGGGCCGAAACCGGCGTGCCGTGACGGCCCCGTCCCGCTAGCGTGCCCGCCATGTCGAGCTATCCGCACAACCCGCCGTTCGCCGCCGACGAGGTCACCATGCTCCGGGGCTGGATCGACTACTACCGCGACACGCATCCGCACCCAGACCGGCGGGACTCGACGCCGCACAGCTGGCCGCGACGATCCCCGGCCACCCGGCCGTGATGACGCTGGGCGGGATGGTCAAGCACCTCGCCTTCGTGGAGCAGTGGTGGTTCACCATCGCGCTGCACGACCGGCCGCCGTCGGGCTTCTGGGCCGACGTCGACTGGGACGCCGACGAGGACTGGGACTGGAGCTCGGCGCGCCACGACAGCCCGGAGGCGCTGCGGGCGATGTACGACGAGGAGGTGGCCAGGTCCGACGCGGCCCTCGACGAGGCGCTGGCCGCCGGCGGCCTCGACCAGCCGGGCAAGCGGGCGCGCAGCGACGGCTCCGTGGCGACGCTGCGCTGGATCCTCGTGCACATGGTCGAGGAGTACGCCCGGCACGCCGGGCACGCGGACCTGATCCGCGAGTCCGTGGACGGCGCGGTCGACCTCTGAGGCACCGCGCGCGGTCAGGTCAGGTCAGGTCCTGGTGCAGGCACAGGACGTTGCCGTCCGGGTCCTTGAACCACGCGGCCTTCTCGTCGCCGAACTCGCAGACGTGGTCCACGGTCTTGAGATCGGGAGGTCGTAGTCCTCGAAGACGACCCCGCGGCCCTCGAGGGCGCGGATCTCCTGCGGTGACGTCGTCGACCTCGAAGCTCATCGCCGTGCTCTCGGACGGCGTGCTCCCGGGACGGGGCAGGAGCACCAGCTGTGGCGTCGCTCCCGACGGAGAACATCGCGCTGCCCTCGTCGTTGGTCCCGGTGAACTCGAGCCCGAGGGACTCCTGGTAGAAGCGGGTGGCGCGGTCCACGTCGGTGACCGGGAGCATCAACGCGACCCCGCTGTGGGCGAGCGACATGCTGCGCCTCCTTCGTTCCCCCCATCGTCCGCCCCGACCCTGCGGGACGCCATGACCCAACAGGGCCAGTGCGACCGCACCGGGCCCTGTGGGGTCACGGCGCCACGCGACGTACGTCGACCGCCGCACGCCGGACCCGCGGATCTGCTGGAATGGGCCCGTGACCCAGCCGATCCGCGTGTACCTGCTCGACGACCACGACGTCGTACGTGAGGGGCTGCGGTTCCTCCTCGAGCGCCAGGAGGACATCGAGGTGGTCGGGGACTCGGCCTCCGCGGTCGAGGCCACGGCCCGGATCCCGGCGCTGCGTCCCGACGTCGCCGTGCTCGACGGCCGCCTCCCGGACGGCTCGGGGATCGAGGTGTGCCGGGCGGTGCGTGCGGTCGACCCGACGATCCGCGCCCTGATCCTCACGTCGTACGACGACGACGAGGCGCTCTTCGCCGCGATCATGGCCGGCGCCTCCGGCTACGTCCTCAAGGAGATCCGGAGCAGCGACCTCGTCACGGCGGTGCGCCAGGTGGCGGCGGGCAACTCGCTCATCGACCCGGCGCTGACCGCCCGGGTCCTGGAGCGGGTGCGCAACGGCCCGGCGACCGCCCCCGAGCTGGCGGAGCTGACCGAGCAGGAGCTCAAGCTGCTCGGCCTCATCGCCGAGGGACTGACCAACCGCCAGATCGGCGAGCGGATGTTCCTCGCGGAGAAGACGGTGAAGAACTACGTGTCGAGCATCCTCGCCAAGCTCGGCCTCGAGCGGCGCACGCAGGCGGCGGTCCTGGCCTCCAAGCTGCTGGGCCCCGGGACCTAGGGGTCCCCCGGCCGGGGGGACCTTCGGCGTCGCGGTGGGGACCTCGTCCCCTGCCCTGACCCCGGTCCCGGCACGAGAGTGGAGGTGCAAGGACAACCGGCACCACCAACCTGTGAAGGGGCTCGTCATGGCCGTCATCCATCGTCACCACCACCTCACCACCGAGGGCGTCACCACGTCGGAGACCGCGGAGACGGCCACCGGCCTGGACCGTGCGATCGCCGCACTGCGGATCGCCTTCGGCTTCACGTTCCTCTGGGCGTTCCTCGACAAGACCTTCGCCCTCGGCTTCGCCACCGGCAAGGACGAGACCGGAGCCGTCGACTACTTCGGCGACGCGGCCTGGATCAACGGCGGCAGCCCGACCGAGGGGTTCCTCTCCTTCGGTGTCCCGGCGGACAACCCGTTCAAGGAGATGTTCAACTCGATGGCCGGACAGGCCTGGGTCGACTGGCTCTTCATGCTCGGCCTCCTCGGCATCGGCGTGACCCTCCTCCTCGGGGTGGGCATGCGGATCGGCACGGCGGCCGGCGCCCTGATGTACGCGTTCATGTACCTCGCGGTGCTGCCGCTGGAGAACAACCCGATCGTCGACGACCACCTCATCGGTGTCATCTCGATGGCCGTGCTCTTCTTCGCCGCGGCGGGTGCCACCTGGGGCCTCGGACGCCCGTGGCGCCAGACCAGCCTGGTGCAGAAGTACCCCGTCCTGAAGTGACCTGACAGGACCCCCCGACACGGCCCCCCCGGGAGACCGGGCGGGTCGTTGTCCGATGTCCTGAGCTCAGCCGAGCGGGACCCGCCAGACGAGCGTCGTACCGCGGGGGGCGCCCGGGGAGAGCTCCAGCGAGCCGCCCAGGTCGGCGGCCCGGCGCCGCGCGTTGCGCAGGCCGCTCTCGTGGGGTGCGTCGGGGAGCCCGGACCCGTCGTCGGAGACCGTCAGCACCAGCTCCTGGGACGTCACGTGGACCTCGACCTCCGCCCGCTCCGCGAGGGCGTGCCGGGCGACGTTGGAGATGGCCTCGCGGAGCACGGGCAGCAGCTGGTCGGCGACGGCCGCGGGGACCGCGGTGTCGATCGGACCCGAGGTCGCACGGCCGGGGTGTAGCCGAGCACCGGGACGTACTCGCGCACCAGGTTGCGGATCTCCGCCCGCAGCGAGGACTGCTGCTTGTTCTCGAGCTCGAAGATCGTGCCCCGGATCGCCTTGATGGTGTCGTCGAGCGTGGAGACCGTCTCGTCCAGCCGGCGCGCGACCTCGGGGGAGGACGCCATGGAGGCCACGCCCTGGAGCTGGAGCCCGGCGGCGAAGAGCCGCTGGATGACGACGTCGTGCAGGTCGCGGGCGATGCGCTCCCGGTCGGAGAGCAGGGCGAGCTCCTGGCGGTCGGTCACGGCCTGTCCCCGGTCGAGGGCCAGGGCGGCCTGGTCGGCGAAGGTCGCCAGCATCTCCCGCTCGTTGGCCTCGTGCAGCGGGGAGGTGCGGTCGAAGACGGCGGCCAGCGCGGTCACCGGCGCCAGGTGGGCGCGGACCGGGATCACCACCGCGTCGAAGCAGTCGACCTTGAGCAGCAGCGGGGGAGCGGTCACGTCGAGGTCCGGACCACTGCGGACCTGCTCGGTGAGCGCGTGCACGATGGCGTGGTCCCCGGCGTCCGCCGAGACCGTGTCGTCGTCGGGGGACTCGGTGGCCAGGAGAACCGTCGCGCGGGCGCCCGACACGATGCGGGCGGTGCGCACGATCTTGCCCAGGGCGCTCTCCAGCTGGACCGGGGGCTGGAGGTCGGCCCCGATCTCGGCGGTGGCCTCGAGCCAGCGCCGGCGCCGCTCGCTCAGGCCGTAGGCGCGCGCGTTGTCGATGACGAGGCCGGCGGTGCGGGCGAGCGCCTCCACCAGCTGCTCGTCCTCCGCGGTGAACTGCCGCCCGCCCCGCTTCTCGGTCAGGTAGAGGTTGCCGAAGACGGTGCCCCGGATGCGCACCGGCATGCCGAGGAACGTCGTCATCGGCGGGTGGTGGGGCGGGAAGCCGACCGACCGCGGGTGGGCCGAGAGGTCGACCAGGCGCAGGCCCTCCGGCTCGGAGATGATGACGCCGAGGATGCCGTCGCCCTGCGGGAGGTCGCCGATGAGCGCCCGGGTCTCGTCGTCCGAGCCCGGTGGTGAGGAACTCGACCAGCCGGCCGTCGGAGCCGAGCACGCCGAGCGCGCCGTACTGCGCGTCGGTCAGCTGGGTCGCCGCCGTCACGATCCGGGTGAGCACGCTGGTGAGGTCGAGGTCGCTGGAGATCGCGGTCACCGCGTCGAGCAGGGCCTGCGCGGGTCCGGTCAGGGTGGGGCGTCCGCTGGATTCTCCGGGCGTCGTCATCGGGCCAGTGTGGCGTGGTCGGCGCGTGGCGTCATCCCGGAGCGCCGGGACCCGGCGTGGTCGGCACCCGGGTCAGAGGACCCGGCGCACCGGCAGGGTCTCCTCGAGGTCCCAGCCGTCGCCCAGACGACGCCCGGTCACCTCGGTGAGGGGGATCCGGAGGTAGAGCGAGCGCGGCCCGCGGCCCAGGGCCGCGGCAGCACGCGCACGAGCGTGCGCAGCTCTTCCTGGTCCTCGACGGCCTCGGCGCGGCCGCGGACGACGACGCTCCAGCCCCGCTGGCGGGGATGCTCGAAGTGGTCGATCTCGAAGGCCAGCATGCTGTCGCGGCCGTAGGTGCCGAGCATGCTGTAGGGCGTGGTGCAGACGACCACGGAGCCGCCGCTGATCGAGTAGTTCAGCGGCATGACGTGCGGTCCGGTCGGGGTCGCGATCGCGACCCGGCCGATCACGCCCCGCCGGAGCAGGGTCTCGCACTCGCTGCGGCTCAGCTCCATCAGCTCGCCCATCGCACATCTCCGAGTCGTCGTCTCCGTGGCACTGCCGGCGGCGTCCGCGCAGGGCCTGACCTCCATGGTCGGTCGTCCGGTCCGTCCCCAGCAGGGCCGTAGGTCCCGAGCCGTGGGACCGTTGCTCCCGGATCCGGCCTTGTGCGCCGGACTAGCGTTGACAAGGTGACCGAGACTTCACTGCCCACCCAGCTGCGGCCACCGTCGGCGAGCTCCGCGCCTCCGGGCACGTGCTCAAGACCGTCCGCGCACGAGATCCGCGACAACCTGCTCGCCGCGCCTGCGCGAGGGCCGCGACCCGTGGCCCGGCCTGCACGGCTTCGAGGACACCGTCATCCCGCAGCTCGAGCGGGCGCTGCATCGCCGGCCACGACGTCGTGCTGCTCGGCGAGCGCGGCCAGGGCAAGACCCGCCTGCTGCGCACCCTGGTCGGGCTGCTCGACGAGTGGTCGCCGGTGATCGACGGGTCCGAGCTCGGCGAGCACCCCTACGAGCCGATCACCGTCCAGCTCGCGGCAGCGCCGCGGCGACGCTACGGCGACGACCTGCCGATCACGTGGCGCCACCGCGACGAGCGGTACGTCGAGAAGCTCGCGACCCCGGACACGAGCGTCGCCGACCTCATCGGCGACGTCGACCCGATGAAGGTCGCCGAGGGCCGCGCGCTGGGCGACCCGGAGACGATCCACTTCGGGCTCATCCCGCGCAGCCACCGCGGCATCGTCGCCATCAACGAGCTGCCCGACCTCGCCGAGCGCATCCAGGTCGCGATGCTCAACGTGATGGAGGAGCGCGACATCCAGATCCGCGGCTACGTCCTGCGGCTGCCGCTCGACGTGCTCGTGGTGGCCAGCGCGAACCCGGAGGACTACACCAACCGCGGGCGCATCATCACCCCGCTCAAGGACCGGTTCGGCGCCGAGATCCGCACCCACTACCCGACCGAGCTCGACGACGAGGTCGCGGTCATCCGCCAGGAGGCCGTCCTGCGTCGCCGACGTGCCCGACCACCTCGTCGAGATCCTGGCCCGCTTCACCCGCGAGCTGCGCGAGTCCGGCGCGTCGACCAGCGCTCGGGCGTCAGCGCCCGGTTCGCCATCGCCGGCGCCGAGACCATCGCCGCCGCCGCGCTGCACCGCGCGACCGTGCAGGGCGAGGAGCGACGCGGTGGCCCGGATCGTCGACCTGGAGACGGCCGTCGACGTGCTCGGCGGCAAGATCGAGTTCGAGTCCGGGGAGGAGGGTCGCGAGGGCGAGATCCTCGACCACCTGCTGCGCACGGCGACCGCCGAGACCGTCCGCGCGCACCTGCGCGGCATCGACCTCGGCGCTGCTCGTCGACGCGATCGAGGCCGGGCGCGATGGTCACCACCGGCGAGCAGGTCAGCGCCCGCGACTTCCTGGCCGGGCTGCCCGTGCTCGGCGAGTCCGACCTGTACGACGAGATCAGCGACCGGCTCGGCGCCACCGACGACGGCGAGCGGGCCTGCGGCGATCGAGCTCGCCCTCGAGGGGCTGTACCTGGCCCGCAAGGTCGGCAAGGAGACCGGCGGCCGGGAGACCGTCTATGGCTGAGGTCGCAACCGTCGCCCTGCGTCCCGCGGACCTCGGCCGACATCCCCGCCCTGCGGGCCCTCGGCGAGGCGGTCGTGCCACCGACCTACGGCCCCATCGACGCGGCGTACGCGCAGCGCATGCTCGACGAGTGGTGGACCCCGGAGGTGTTCGCCGCGTCGCTCGCGCGCAACGCCCACGTCGTCGCCGAGCTCGACGGGAGGGTGGTGGCGATGGCCAACCTCGGGCGGCTCCGGGCCTCTACCGGGACTTCCCACGTCACCGGCGACCGCGAGGTGATGTGGAAGCTCTACGTCCACCCCGACCACCAGGGCCACGGCATCGGACGCCGCCTGCTGGGCGAGATCGAGTCCCTCGTGGAGGGGGACGAGCTGTGGCTGGAGGTCGTCGACGGCAACGAGCAGGCCTTCGGCGTTCTACGAGGCGCACGGCTTCGAGGTGGTCGAGCGGGTCGCGGGCGAGCCGTGGCCCGACGACGTGTGGATGCGCAAGGTGCTGCGATGAGCCGCTACCGCCGGTACGACGGCGGCGACCCGCTCGCGCCGCCGGTCGACCTCGCCGAGGCGCTGGACGCCATCGGCGAGGACGTGATGGCCGGCTACTCGCCCGAGCGCGCGATGCGCGAGTTCCTGCGCCGCGGCGGCCAGGACCAGCGCGGCCTGGACGACCTGGCGCGGCGGGTCGCCGAGCGGCGGCGCGACTCCTCGAGCGGCACAACCTCGACGGCACCCTGCAGCAGGTCCGCGAGCTGCTCGACCGGGCGGTGCTGGCCGAGCGCAAGCAGCTGGCCCGCGACGTCGATGATGGACGACGGCGACCGCGCGCTTCCGCGAGATGCAGCTCGACAGCCTGCCCTCCTCACCGGCGGCCGCGGTCGAGCGAGCTGGCGACTACGACTGGCGCAGCAGCGAGGCGCGCGAGGAGTTCGAGAAGATCAAGGACCTCCTCGGCCGCGAGCTGCTCGACCAGCGCTTCGCCGGCATGAAGCAGGCGCTGGAGGACGCGACCGACGAGGACCGGGCCGCGCGTCAACGAGATGCTGGGCGACCTCAACGAGCTGCTGGAGAAGCACGCCGCGGGGCGAGGACACCGACGCAGGACTTCGCACGACTTCATGGCCAAGCACGGCGACTTCTTCCCCGAGCAGCCCGCAGGACATCGACGAGCTGCTCGACGCGCTCGCCCAGCGCGCGGCCGCCGCGCAGCGGATGCTGCAACTCGATGACGCCCGAGCAGCGCGCCGAGCTGATGCGCTCTCGCAGCAGGCGTTCGGCTCGCCCGAGCTCGATGCGAGCAGCTGGCCCGGCTGGACGCCAACCTGCAGGCGCTGCGCCCCGGTGAGGACTGGGGCGGGTCCGAGCGGTTCGAGGGCGAGCAGGGGCTCGGCCTCGGCGACGGCACCGGCGTCGTTCCAGGACCTCGCCGAGCTCGACGCAGCTCGCCGACCAGCTCTCCCAGTCGTACGACGGCTCGCGGCTGGACGACCTCGACCTCGACGAAGCTGGCCCGCCAGCTCGGCGACCAGGCGGCCGTCGACGCCCGGACGCTGCAGCGAGCTGGAGAAGGCGCTGCGCGACTCCGGCTACCTCCAGCGCGGCTCCGACGGCGAGCTGCGGCTGTCGCCGAAGGCGATGCGCCAGCTGGGCAAGGCGCTGCTGCGCGACGTCGCCGACCCGGATGGCGGGCGGCAGGGCCAGCGCGAGATCCGGCGCGCCGGGGCGGCCGGCGAGCCGTCCGGGGCGACCCGGGCGTGGGCGTTCGGCGACACCGAGCCGTGGGACGTCACCCGGACCATCACCAACGCGCTCGTGCGGACCTCGCGGCGAGGGCGGCCCGGCACCTGCCCGTGCGGCTGCAGGTCGAGCGACGTCGAGGTGCAGGAGACCGAGGCGCGCACCCAGGCCGCGTCGCGCTGCTGGTCGACACGTCGTTCTCGATGGCGATGGACGGCCGCTGGGTGCCGATGAAGCGCACCGCGCTGGCGCTGCACAAGCTGGTCCAGCTCGCGGTTCCGCGGCGACGACCTGCAGCTGATCGGCTTCGGCCGGCACGCCCAGGTCATGGAGATCGAGGAGCTGACCGGGCTCGACGCCCAGTGGGACAAGGGCACCAACCTGCACCACGCGCTGCTGCTGGCCAACCGCCACTTCCGCAAGCACCCCAACGCCCAGCCGGTGCTGCTCGTCGTCACCGACGGCGAGCCGACCGCCCACCTGGAGGCCGACGGCGAGGTGTTCTTCGACTACCCGCCGCACCCGCTGACCATCGCCCACGCGGTGCGCGAGCTCGACAACTCGCGGCGCCTCGGCGCGCAGACGACGTTCTTCCGCCTCGGCGAGGACCCGGGCCTGGCGCGCTTCATCGAGTCGATGGCCCGGCGGGTGGACGGGCGGATGGTCAGCGCCCGAGCTCGACGACCTCGGGGCGGCGGTGGTCGGGTCCTACCTCGGCTCGCGGCTCGTCCTACCGCGACCACTTCGGCGACTGGAGGGCGGCGGTCGCGGCTTCTGGGTGGGGACTGACGCGGGTCAGTCCGCGGACGCCTCGAGCATCCGCAGCAGCTCGGCGCCCATGTGCTCGACGACGACCTGGAGGGCCTTCGCCGGACGGACCATGACGGTGAAGTCGGTGATCAGCCCCTGGGCGTCCCAGGTGATCATGTCGATGCCGTGCACCTGGAGCCCGCCGACCTCCGTGCGGAACTCCAGCACGGCACTGTCCTCGCCCAACCACTCGCGGTCGTAGGCGAGCTGCGGGCCCAGCACCGTGAACGCGGCGGTCAGGTAGCCGACGACGGTGTCGCGGCCCTGCTGCGGCGTGTGCACCGCGGGGCTGCGGAAGACCGCGTCCTCGGCCATCAGGGCGGGGAGCCCGGCCGCGTCACGGCTCTCCACGACGGCGTGCCAGCGGGCCAGGGCAGCAGCGGGGTCCATGGGGGCATCGTGGCACGGCGCGCCGGGACGCGCCTCGGCCCGGTGACCGCACGTGCTCAGTCGGTGTCGAAGCCCGGCAGGTGGTCGACCAGGATCTGCCGGAACGGCGCCTCGGCCTCGAGCTGGCTGAGCAGGCCGAGGCCGCCCAGCCAGGTGCGGTGGATGAGGAGGTAGGACGTCGGCAGGTTGAGCTTGGTGGCCAGCGTGAAGGCCGGGTCGCGGGGGTTGTTGATCCGCTCGAACTGGGCGCGCATCCACTCGCGGGTGAAGCGGAACGTCTCCACCCGCGCCGGCTCGACGAAGGGGGAGAGGTAGTCGAGGACCAGCTGCGGGTCGACCTGCACCTTGTCCTTGATGAAGCCCTCCTCGCGCAGGCCGGCGACCAGGGAGTCGGGGTCGGCGTCCACGGCCGACCCGGATCAGGCGGCCCATCGCCTCGGGGAGCTGCCCTCGGGCAGCCGGGCGACCGCGCCGAAGTCGAGGATCCCGAGCCGACCGGGCTCGCCGTCGGGTCCGGGGATCGGGCGGAAGTTGCCGGGGTGCGGGTCGGCGTGGAGCATCCCGGTGCGCGCCGGGCCGACGAAGAGGAAGCGGACCAGCAGCTCGCCGTAGTGGTCGCGCTCCTCCTGGGTGCCCTCGCGGATGACGTGCGCCAGCGAGTACGGCGACTCGAGCCACTCCGTGACCAGGGCCTCGCCGCCCACGGCGACGACGTCGGGGATGACGTAGTCGGGGTCGTCGAGGAAGGCCTCGGCGAAGGTCCGCTGGGCCTCCGCCTCGAGCGGTAGTCGAGCTCCTCGGCCGCGCGCGCCTGCAGCTCGGCGACCAGGGGCTTGATGTCGATGCCGGGGAAGACCGGGGCGATGCTGCGGGCGACGCCGGGCGATCTGGCGCAGGTCGCCCATCAGCGCCTCGCCGGCGCCGGGGTACTGCACCTTGACGGCCACGTCGCGACCGTCGCTTCCACCGGCCCTTGTGGACCTGGCCGATGCTGGCCGCGGCGGTCGGGCCGCCGTCGAGCCAGACGAGGTCGTCGGCCCAGTCGGGGCCGAGGTGCGGTGGTCGAGCTGGTCGCGCACCGTCTGGGTCGGCATCGGCGGCGCGTCGTCCTGGAGGCGGGTGAGGTTCTCGCGGTAGGGCGCCGCCAGCTCGTCGGGCAGGGCGGCCTCGAGCACGCTCAGCGCCTGGCCGAACTTCATCGCCCCGCCCTTGAGCTCGCCGAGCGTCTTGAAGAGCTGCTCGGCCGTGCGCTGCTGCACCTCGGTGAGCACCGTCTCCGCCGGCGCGCCGCCCAGCCGACGCCCGAAGCCCACCGCCGTGCGGCCTGCGTAGCCCAGCGGCAGGGCGGCGAGGCGGGCGCTGCGGGAGAAGGCCTTGCGCGGGAGCTCGGTCATGGGCCCCAGTGTCGCCGATCGGTGGTGACGCACGTCGCATGTGATGGGGTGGGCGCGTGGATCTCCGGGAGCTGCCGCGCGTGGTGTGGGTGCTGGCGGCGTCCCGCTTCGTCGGGTCGGCCACCGCATTCGTGTTCCTCTTCCTCACTCTCTACCTGACCGGACCGCGTGGCCTGGGTGCTCCGCAGGCCGGCCTGGTGGCCGGCGTCGTGGGGGTCGCGCTGCTGGTCGGGAACTTCACGGGCGGCCGCTGGGGCGACCGCCACGGGCACCGGCGGGTGCTGCTGGTCGCGTCGTCGGTCGGCGCCGTGGTGCTGATGGCGGTGCCGTGGCTGCCGGTGTGGGTGATGGTCGTCGCGCTGCCCGTCGCGGCCTACCTGAGCGCGGTCGGGCAGGTCTCGACCGGCGCGCTGACGGCGCTCGCCATGCCGCGCGGGGACCGGCGTACGGCGGTCGCGCTCGGTCGTGCCGCGTCCAACGCCGGCTTCGTGGTCGGACCCCTCCTCGGCGCCCTGGTCGTCGACGTGGAGCTGGGAGGCGCTGTTCGTGCTGGACGGGCTGGCCGTGCTGCTCATCCGGGTGGCGCTGAGCCGGGCGCTGCCGGTGGAGCTGCCGGCGGCACCCACGCCTCCCGGGCCCGGGATGCTGCGCGCGGTCCGTGGCGACCGGTCGCTGGTGGTGCTGCTCGTCGGCGTGGTCCTCGTCGACGTCGTCTACCGCCAGCTCTACACGACGCTGCCGCTGCACCTGCGCGACTCCGGGGCCCCCGTCGGCCTGTACGCCGCGGTGATCGCGGTCGGGTCGGGGCTGATCCTGGTGCTCGAGCTGCCGGTGACCCAGCGCCTGCGCGGCCGCTCGGCGTACCCGGTCATCGCGGCGGGCTACGCGCTGGTCGGGGTGGGGACGTTCCTGTTCCAGCTGCCGGTGACGGTGGTGGCGGTGATGCTGGCCATGGTGGTGCTGACCGCCGGCGAGATCCTGTACAAGACGACGGCGACGGCCCACGTGCTCGACGCCGCCCCCGACCACCTCGTGGGGCAGTACCAGGGGCTCTACAGCGGGGCGTCGACGAGCGGCATGATGCTCGCCGGGCCGATCGGGACCGCGATCTATGCCGTGGCTCCCGCGCTGCTGTGGCCGGTGATGGGGGCCGTCGCCCTGGTCGCGGCCGGGTGCGTGCTGATCTCCGCGGTGCCTCAGGAGGCGCGGGTGTAGACGCTCACGTGCCGCTCGCTGCGGGCCGTGAACGGCTCCCGGCCGAAGCCTCCCCACCGCTCGGCCAGCCGCAGCCCGGCCACCCGGGCCATCAGGTCGAGCTCGCCGGGGAAGGTCAGCCGCTGCGCTATCGGCCCCATCCGGATGCCCCGGGCGGAGATGGTCACGTGGTTCTCCTCGAGCAGCTGGGTCACCGGGTCGTAGCGGTTGACGTCGAGGACCACCTCGTCGGCGGTCACCCGCTCGGCGTCGACGAACTGGACGCGGCTGGTGAGGTGGGCGGTGGGGACGAGGTTCTCCACGACGAAGGCGCCGTCGTCGGTGAGGTGGCGGGCGGCGTTCTCGAAGCAGCGCACCTGGTCGTCCTGGGTGAGCAGGTTGCCGATGGTGTTGAAGACGAGGAGCACCAGGCGGTAGTCGCGGCGCGGTGCGTCGGCGCTCGCCATGTCGCCGATCGTGACCCGGGTGTCCGGTCGCTTGGCCAGCAGCCGGTCGGTCATCGCCTGCGACTGCTCGATGCCGTCGACCTCGACGCCCCGGTCCATGAGCGGTACGGCGATGCGCCCGGTGCCGATCGCCATCTCCAGGGCCCGGCCGTCCCCGGCGAGGGCGGCGAGGAAGTCGGCGGCCGCGTCCTCGTCGCCGCGCGGGTGGTCGTCGTACTCCGCCGCGACCTCGGGGCCGAAGCTGTTCATCGGGTCGAATCCGTCCATGGGTCCACCCTCGGGGCGCATCGTCTCGTGCGCCAGCGCATTTAGGGTGCGGGGATGGAGCTGGAGTTCTCGGGCGAGGTCGTGGAGTGGCGCGGACCCGCGCCGTACCACTTCGTGCCGCTGCCGCCGGACGAGGCGGAGATGGTCGACGAGGTCAAGGCCGAGGTGGCCTACTGGGGCGTCGTGCCCGTCACCGCGTCGCTGGGGGAGACGACCTTCACGACGTCGATGTTCCCGCGTGAGGGGACGTGGTTCCTGCCGCTCAAGGACGCCGTACGCCGCGCCGAGGGCGTCGCGCTCGGGGACGTGGTCGACGTCCGGCTGTCCGTCGGGCGCTGAGTCCCGTGAGCTGCCCGGGCTGCCCGGGGTTGCTCGGGGACGGGTCAGGCGGTCGCGCGCGAGCGCCGGGCCGTCAGGTAGAGGCTGAGGGCCACGTAGTAGACGACGTAGGCGAGCGAGATCGCCAGCCAGACCGGCCCGGGGTCCGGGAGCTGGACGAGGAGCACGGCGTAGCTCGCGAGCCAGACGGTGGTCAGCGCGAGGGTGGTCCGGCGCAGCAGGTCGGTGCGCGAGGGGTAGACGTAGCCGATCGGGACGAACACCAGGACCGCGCAGACGAGCAGCACGATCGCGACGCTGACCGGCTGGAGGTCGAGGACGACGACGTAGAAGGCGGCGATGTTCCAGTAGCTGGGGAAGCCGAGGAACAGGTGGTCGTCGGTCTTCGCGTCGACCCGGCAGAACTGGTAGGCGGACGCGAGCAGCGGGATCACGGCCAGCACCGTCGCGGACGTGCCCTCGCCGAGGTAGCCGGCGCTCCACAGCAGGACCATCGGCGTGAACGCGTAGGTGAGGTAGTCGACGATGTTGTCCAGCAGGGCCCCGTCGAACCACGGGACCCGCTTCTTGACCTGCAGGTAGCGGGCCAGCATGCCGTCCGTGCCGTCGACCACCATGGCCACGAGGCCCAGCCACAGCGCCCGGACGGTGTCGCCCTCGATCACCGCGACCACCGTCAGGAAGGCCACGGCCACGCCGGTGGCGGTGTAGAGGTGGACCAGCCACGCCGCGAACGTCGCGGCGCCCGAGGTCCGTGGGCCTGCCTCGGTCTCGGACGGGACCTGCTGCTGGGGCACTGTTTCCTCTGCTCACCGTGCTGTGCGCGGGGACCCGGTGCGTCCCGGATCGTGGGGAGATCATGTCACCCGGCCCCGGGGATGCTCGGGCTCCGGTCCTGCGACCCTCCTGCGGTCGGTCTCGACCGCTCGGTGGTGGTAGAACCACAGGGTGGTCCGCAGGCTCATCAATGACGACTCCTTGGGTGCCTGGCTGCTGAAGTGCCAGCCGCGGGTCAACCGCGACGTGCCGCTCGCGATCCTGGACGGCACGGGTGGACCCGTCACCAGGTGGTGCGTCGCCGACAACTACCGGACCCGGATGATGGCCAGGGGCGACCGGGTCGTCCTGTGGGTGTCCGGCGACGATCGCCAGGTCGCCCGGGGCATCTGGGGCCTCGGGTGGGTCACCGGCGGGGTGCAGGACGTGGTCGAGCGCGAGGGCGCTGCGCCGGCGTCGAAGGAGGTGCGCCTGCACCTGCCACTGCTGCGCCGTGGAGTGCTGGAGGCGGAGATACGGTCGGCCGGCGTGGACGACCTCGAGGTCCTGCGGCAGCCGCAGGGCTCGAACCCGTCCTGGGTGTCAAAGGACCAGCTGGCGGCGATCGCCGACCTCTGCGGGACCTGGCCGCCGGGACCGTGATCCCCTGACCTACGTGGTCGCGGGCCGCGGGAGCCGGTGCAGGGTGACGTCCTGCAGGTGCCCGCCTGCCGCGGTGGCCGTCATGTACGTGCAGTACGGCTGGCGCCGGCGGTCGGTGGGGGAGCCGGGATTGAGGAGTCGGAGACCGGTGTCGGTCGTCGAGTCCCACGGGATGTGGCTGTGCCCGAAGACGAGCACGTCCAGGTCCGGGTAGAGCGCACCGCACCGTTGCTCACGTCCCTTCGCCGGCCCGGTCTCGTGAACCACGCCCAGGCGCACCCCCTGGATCTCCACCCGTGCCACCTCGGGCAGCCGGTCGCGCAGGCTGCCGTGGTCGTTGTTGCCGTGGACCCCGACCAGTCGTCGGGCGCGGGACACGAGGTCGTCCAGCAGACGCTCGTCGACCCAGTCGCCGGCATGCACGACGACGTCGGCCCGTGCCACCTCCTCCCACACCTTCGCGGGGAGGTCGCGTGCGCGCCGAGGCACGTGGGTGTCCGCAAGGACCAGCAGTCGTGTCTCCATGCGGTCAGTGAACCGTCGCAGGCGGCCCTGCACAACGAACCGGTCCCCGTGCCAGCCGGTCGACGATCCGGTCGTGTCGTGCCACAGTGGCGCATGTCCAAGGTTGCGATCGTCGGGGCGGGCGCCGTGGGCACCGCCATCGCCTATGCGGCGCAGATCCGCGGGGTGTGCCGCGAGCTCGCGCTCTTCGACCTCAACGCCGACAAGGTGCGGGCGGAGGTGCTCGACCTCAACCACGGCATGCAGTTCACGCCGATGGCCAAGATCACGGGCAGCGACGACCTCGCGGTGTGTGCCGGTGCCGACGTCGTCGTGATCACCGCCGGCGCCAAGCAGAAGCCCGGCCAGACGCGCCTCGACCTCGCGGCCGCCAACGTCGAGATGTGCCGCGAGCTGGTGCCCGCGCTGGTCGCCCTCGCGCCCGACGCGCTGCTGCTGGTGGTCACCAACCCCGTGGACGTCGTGACGTACGCCGCGCTGGAGCTCTCCGGCCTCCCCGCCGGCCGGGTCTTCGGGTCGGGCACGGTCCTGGACTCCTCCCGCCTGCGCTTCCTCATCGCCGAGCACACCGGCGTGGCGGTGCAGAACGTGCACGCCTACATCGCCGGCGAGCACGGCGACTCCGAGGTGCCGCTCTGGTCCACGGCCACGATCGGCGGCGTGCCGGTCCAGGACTGGGAGTCCGGCGGCTCGCGCCTCGACGCCGAGGGACGGGCGCGGATCCACGAGCGCGTCGTCACCGCGGCGTACGAGATCATCGCGGGCAAGGGGGCGACCAGCCTCGCCGTCGGGCTCGCCGTCTCGCGGATCCTGGAGGCGATCCTCAACGACGAGCACCGCGTCCTGCCGGTGACCTCCCGGCTCGACGGGGTCCACGGGCTCTCGGACGTCTGCCTGTCGATGCCGTCGGTCGTCGGACGGGCCGGGGTCGAGAGCGTGCTGGCGACGCCCCTCAGCGCCGAGGAGGAGCAGCAGCTCGCCGCCTCCGCGGAGGCCGTGCGCGCCGCGGCACGCAGCCTGGGGCTGTAGGTGGCACCCGTCCGGCCGTCCACGTCGGCGGAGTCGGGGGCGTGGCTGCGCCGACCCGACGTGCCCTGGATGGACCTCGTCCGCTTCGGCCCGCCGGGCTTCGCGGCGTACGTGCGGATCGCGTTCACCGACGAGTCTTCTGTCGTCGGGGACGGGGAGGACCCGGTCCTCCGCTCGGCCCTCGCGACGCTTGCCGGGCACACGACCACGCCGGACCTCGCCCATGCGGCGGTCTGGGAGGGCTGGACCAACGTGGCGACGCCACCCGAGGCCCCGCGCCTCCGTCTGCGCCACCGGACGATGCTGCTCTTCACGGGGCGGGTGCTCGAGCTGCGCGACGCGCCGTCGCTGGCGTGGTTCGGCCTGCCCGGGGAGGCGTTCCAGGAACCCCACCTCGTGTGGCCCGAGGACCGGGCGTGGTGCCTGGCCTGCGAGGTCGACGAGGAGATCGAGTTCAGCGTGGGGTGCTCGGAGGACGCTGCCGATGCGCTCACGGCCGCGCTGCCCGGCGCGGTCCGACGGGTGGCGTATGGCGAGGAGACCGCGCTCTACCGCTGATCGGGCACTTCCGGTGCGCTGGGGGACGCCGACCGGGCACTTCGTGTCGCGGGCCCGAGGCGCCGCCCTTCGAGTGCTCCGGCACATCGGGGAAGTTCTGCCGGCTGTGGGCGGTCAGAGTTTCCCCGTTCTTGGAGCCGCTCTGAGTACGACGCCGCGAGCGCAAGCACGGCGCGACCCGGCGGTCTGGGTTTGACGAACTCTTGCCGGTTTCCTGCCGCCATTCGAACACATGTTCGGATAGAATGGGTGTTCGGAGACGGTCCCCGCTCGTGGGGACGCTCAGGAGCTGATCAGCGGGGGGCTGGGATGACGACCGGACACCTGGTCCAGGAGTGTGGCGAGGCGATCGCTGCGGCGCTGGACAAGGCGGACGCGGTCGAGCTGCTCTACCTCTCACCGGCGGAGAAGGCTGCGGCGATGCGTGAGTTCGCCCGGTTGTCTGCGCGTGTCGATGCGACCCGGTTGCGGTTGATGGCGGTCGCGGACGAGGTGACCGAGGAGCAGGGCGACCGGGATGTCGCGGCGTGGTGCCAGCGTGAGCTCCTGGTCGACCGGGGTGCCGCCCGCCGCGAGATGACGCTGGCGGGGGCGTTGGAGCACCGGTGGACTGTGGTGGCCCAGGCGCACCGGGCGGGTGGGGTGTCGACCGCGCAGGCCGACGTGATCGCCCGGGCGTTGGACGACCTGCCCGACGAGACCCCGCCCGACGTGGTCGCCACCGCGGAGCGGGTGTTGGTGGAGCACGCGGCGACGTTCGCGCCGAAGGAGCTCCGTGTCCTGGGCGGCCGGATCCTCGACGTCGTCGCCCCGGGGGTGGGTGAGGAGCAGGAGCGCAAGCGGCTCGAGGGCGAGGAGCGGAAGGCCCGCAGGACCACCAGCCTGACGACCCGGTCGCACGGGGACGGGTCGACGACGATCCGGATCCGGGTCCCCGACGCCACCGCGGACCGGTTGTTGACCTACCTGCACGCGTGGACCAACCCCCGCAAGCACGACGCCGGCGGGAGCCGCGGGCGGCCGGCACGGATGCCCGGGCGAAGGTGTCGTACCCGACCCGCCTCGGTCACGCGTTCTGCGCCCTGTTGGAGCACCTCGACCCCACCAAGCTGCCCCGTCACGGCGGGACCGCCACGTCCGTGGTCGTCACGATGGACTACGACACGATGATGAGCGGCCTGGGGGTGGCGACCACCAACACCGGTGGCCGGATCAGCGCCTCGGAGGCACGCCGGTTGATGTGCACCTCCCACGTCATCCCCGCCGTCCTGGGCGGGAAGTCGGAGCCCCTCGACCTCGGCAGGGGCGAGCGGCTCTACAAGTTGGGCCAACGGCGGGCGATGGATCTGCGCGACCAGCACTGCCGGGCCGAGGGGTGTGACATCCCCGCCGCGTGGTGCGAGGCCCACCACCTGATCGCGTGGCTCAAGGGCGGCAAGACCGACCTCGCCGACGGCCTCCTGCTCTGCTCCCACCACCACCATCGGGCCCACGACGACCGCTACCTCCACGACCGCCTCCCCAACGGAGACCTCAGGTTCCACCGCCGCAGATAGGCCGACGGTCGACGCAGGGTCACGCCGGACAGGCGACGACCACCCCGAGGGCAGTCCTTGCGCAGGGCCAGGTCGCCGCTGACGCGCGAGGCCGGCAAGGGCGTCAGCGGTGCTCGCCGCTGGCGACGTGGATGTGCAGGTGCTTGGAGTCCTGGTAGCGACCCAGGTTGGTGAGGACCCTGGCCTCCCCGTGCTCGACCTCGAGGCGTCGCGCCACCAGCTGCACGACGCCGAGCAGCTCGCGCAGCAGATTCTCGTCCGCCCCCGTCAGGTCGGTGAGAGACGGCACGTGGACCTTCGGCACGACCACGACGTGGACCGGCCAGTACGGCCGGGTGTGGTGGAAGGCGAGCACCCCCACCCCGTCGTGGACGACCTCGAGCGCCGACGGGTCCTCGAGCGCCACGTCGCAGTAGAAGTCGTCACCTGTGTAGTCGTCCGAGGCCATGACCGATCCTGACACCCCCAGACGGGTGGTGGGTGCGAACGACTACTGGAGGTCGGGCACCGCTCCGAAGCGGCGTACCTCCTGGGGCCAGCCGCAGCCCTCCGCGACCTTGCCCGCCCACATCCTGGCGGCCTCCTCGTCCTCGACGTCGACGATCGTGAGGCCACCCAGGAACTCCGTGGTCTCGACGTACGGGCCGTCGGTGATCACCACCGTGCCGCTGGTCGCGTCGGCGCTGAAGGGCTCCGCGCCCTCCTCGAGCCCGCCGGCGTAGATCAGGACGCCGGCGGCCTTCATCTCGTCGATGACGGCCATGGACGGCCGGACGCGGCTCTGGAACCACTCCGCGGTGTGGTCGCCCACCCACTGCTGGTTGAAGTAGATGAGGTACTGGGTCATGTCCACTCCCTTGCCCGGGCGCCCGTGCGGCGCCCTCCACCGGTGTGACGGGCGAGCGCAGCCGGAATCGACACCCCGTCGAGAGCTTCCGACCCTACTGAGGAAGTCGCCCCGGTGGCGTCGTGGGCGACCGCGGCCTCGCAGCTAGGTCGTGGTCGAGGAGGCAACGGGTGCGGGTGCGCGCAACGCCAGGCCGATCAGGGTCAGGACGATCCCCAGGACGAACGCCATGCCCGCAACCCCGAAGGCGACGACGGAGGTGAACAGCGAGGCCTGCAGGAACGCGGAGTCCATCGCGGTCTCACGCGTCGGATCGTCCTGCGCCAGCTCGGCGTACGTCTTTCCGCCGGTGATCTCCTGGGTGTGGTGGTCGATGATGTCCGCCTGGCAGTACGCCGAGATCGGTCCGTTCACGCCGTCTCCTGCTGCACAGTTCGCGTCGTCGGAGACCGTGATCCTCTGGTCCTCCAGAGTGGTGGAGATGACCACCCAGGCGATGATCCCGGCGATGCTCATGACGATGCCGACCGCGATGGCCGTGATTGCCGCTACCTTGCGCATGCCCCGTGTTCCCTTCATCCAGCCCTGCTCGATCGACGCTGACGTGCACCGAGCGCACGCAGCCGAGGCAACGATGTTCGCGAGGCAGCGGAGGAACCGCCTCCCCCGCTGCGGGTGAAAGGCCACACGCGATCGGCACGTCGTGCGTGCTCGTGCGGAGGGATCGGCCCGCTCGCGGCCCGCACGGAAGAGCTCTGTCAGGTCAGGCCGGGAACCTGACCCCGGTGTTGGCGTGGCAGCGGTAGCCGAACGGGTTCTTCGCGAGGTACTGCTGGTGCTGGTCCTCGGCGTAGTAGTAGCCCGCCTCGGACGCCGGCCGGATCTCGGTGGTGATCGACGCCGAGCCGGCGGCGGGCGAGCTCGTCGCCGTACACCTTCGTCAGCTCGCGCGCGGTCTCCTCCTGCTCGGGCGGTGGTGACGTAGAGCGCCGAGCGGTACTGCGTGCCCACGTCGTTGCCCTGGCGCATGCCCTGCGTCGGGTCGTGGATCTCGAAGAACCTCTTGACCAGGTCGGCGTAGGACACCACCGACGGGTCGAAGACGATCCGCACGGCCTCGGTGTGGCCGGTGCGGCCCGAGCAGACCTCGTCGTACGACGGGTGCGCGGTGTGGCCGCCCGCGTAACCGACCGACGTCGACCAGACGCCGGGGACCTGCCAGTAGATCTCCTCGGCGCCCCAGAAGCAGCCGAGACCGAAGATCGCGACCTCGTGGCCGTCCGGGCACGTCGTCGGTGACGACCGGGGTCTTGAGGACGACGTGCTCGCCGAGCGTCCACGGGGAGGAGTCGCGCCCCGGGAGGGCCTCGTCGGGGGAGGGGAGGGTGGAGGGCTTGCCGAATCCGAACATGGCCCCATTCTCCCCGGGCGGACAAGGGCGGGGCCCGGGACCACCTCCGGCGCCTCACTGCAGGCGGTAGAACCGCCAGAACCCGAAGTCCTCGATCGGCAGCGTCTCGCACGTCGGAGAAGCCCGCGTCGCGCCCGTACGCCGCGAGGGTCGAGGGCCGCATCACGGTCCCGGTGCCGACGCTGGGCGGCGAGGAGAGGCCGTCGGGCAGGCAGACGAAGAGGCTGAAGCCGTACATCAGCCGCTCCAGCTCGTCGCCGTCCGGCGCGAACGCGTCGGCGACCGCCTCGTCCATCACGACCAGCGGTGCGCCCGGGGCCAGCGCGCGGTGGACGGCCGCGAGCACCTCGACCGGGTCGCGGCATGTCGTGGACGCACTCGAAGGCGAACGCCGCGTCGTACCCCTCACCCTCCAGGGAGCGCCGCGTCGCCGAGCGTGAACGAGATCCGGTCGGCGAGCCCTGCGGCGGCCGCGTTGGCCCGCGCCATCGCGACGGACGGCTCGTCGATGTCGACCCCGGTCGAACGTGCGCCGACGGGTAGGCCCGGGCGAGCGCGATCGTCGACCAGCCGCCGCCGAAGCCGACGTCGAGGACCCGGGCGCCGGGGCGGAGAGCCGGTCGTGGAGGTCGGGGACGCACGGCCAGCGCCCCGGCGAGCGCGGTGCTCGTACCAGGGGCGGTTGGCGTCCGCCTGCGCCATCCGCGCGTCGTCGCCGAGGTCGTCCCAGCTCACCCCGCTGCCGCGGCGGTAGGCGTCGAGCAGGTCCGGCAGCACCGGCCCGACGGCTCCGATCAGGCGCGCGACCGGGGCCAGGTAGTTGAGGCTGGACGGCGTCGGTGAGCACCTCGCGCATCCCGGCCGGCAGCGCGAAGACGGGATCGGCGGGACTGCTCGACGGTGAGGAGCGACGTGACGGCCTGCTGCTCCAGCCACTCGCGCGTGTAGCGCGGGTCGGTGCCGGTGCGCCCGGCGAGCTCGGTGGCGGTCGCGGGACCCTCGTCGGCCAGGCTGCGGTAGTAGCCGAGCCGGTCGCCGAGGTACATCGAGAGCAGGTCGACCGCGCCGAGGATCGCGCCGAAGACGCGCTCGGCGGCGGCCTCGGCGGGGTCGTCCGTGGGGGTGTCGGTGGAGGTGGTCATCCTCGATGGTCCCGCTGCCGGGGACGGGTGGAAAGCGCTTTTGCCCGACGAGGTTCCGGGACCGACGAAGGCCGGGTCTACGCTCGATCCCGTGACCTCCCACGAACACGCGAGCAAGGCCGGTTTCGAGACGCGGGCGATCCACGCGGGCTACGAGCCGGACGCGATGACCGGCGCGGTGATCCCGCCCATCTACGCCACCAGCACCTACAAGCAGGACGGCGTCGGCGGGATGCGCGGCGGCTACGAGTACAGCCGCTCCGCCAACCCGACCCGCACCGCCCTCGAGGGCGCCCTCGCGGCCGTCGAGAAGGGGGAGCGCGGCTTCGCGTTCGCCTCCGGCCTGGCCGCCGAGGACACCCTGGTCCGCGCCCTCACCCGGCCCGGGCGACCACGCGGTCATCCCCGACGACGCGTACGGCGGCACCTTCCGGCTCTTCGACAAGGTCGAGCAAGGTCTGGGGCCTCGACCACAGCCCGGCCGCCGGTCACCGACGTCGACGCCGTGCGCGCCGCCATCCGGCCCGGCAGACCAAGCTGGTCTGGGTCGAGACGCCCACCAACCCGCTGCTCAACATCGGCGACATCGAGGCGCTCGCCTCGGTCGCCCACGACGCCGGCGCGCTGCTGGTCGTCGACAACACCTTCGCCTCGCCGTACCTCCAGCAGCCGCTCACCCTCGGCGCCGACGTGGTCGTCCACTCCACGACCAAGTACGTCGGCGGGCACTCCGACGTCGTCGGCGGCGCGCTCGTCGTCCGCGACCTCGACGCTGGCCGAGGAGATCGCCTTCCACCAGAACTCCATGGGCGCCGTCGCCGGTCCGTTCGACTGCTTCCTGACCCACCGCGGGCTCAAGACCCTCGGCGTGCGGATGGACCGGCACTGCGACAACGCCGAGAAGGTCGTCGAGTTCCTCGCCGCCACGCCGGAGGTCAGCGAGGTCATCTACCCCGGCCTGCGAGTCCCACCCCGGCCACGCGGTGGCGGCGAAGCAGATGAAGCGCTTCGGCGGCATGGTGTCCTTCCGCGTCACCGGCGGCGAGCAGCAGGCCCTCGGCGTCTGCGAGCGGGCCGAGGTCTTCACCCTCGGGGAGTCGCTCGGCGGCGTCGAGTCGCTCATCGAGCACCCCGGCCGGATGACCCACGCGAGCGTCGCCGGCACCGACCTCGAGGTGCCCGCCGACCTGGTCCGGCTCAGCGTCGGCATCGAGACCGTCGACGACCTGCTCGCCGACCTCGACCGCGCGCTGGGCTGAGCGGTGGCCGATGGAGCCCGACAACCGCTTCACGCTGGCCAACGAGCGGACCTTCCTCGCCTACGAGCGCACCGCGATCGGGCTGGTCGCCGCCGCGGTGGCGGTCCTCCAGCTCTTCGAGGAGTCGCTGGCGACCACCACGCTGTCCCTGGTGCTGCTCGCGGCGGCGGCGCTGTCGGCCGTCGCCGGCTACCCGCACTTCCGCGCGGCCGACGCAGGCGATCCGACGCGGTGAGCCGCTGCCGACCCGCACCCTGACGCTCGTGCTGATGACCGGGGCGGTCCTGCTCGCCGTCGTCGCGGGCACCGCCAGCGTGCTGCTCGGATGAGCGGCCCCGGCGCGTCCGTCCCGGCAGACCGCGCACGTCGTCTGCGTCGACTTCGGCTCCACCTTCACCAAGGCGGCGCTGGTCGACCTCGAGCAGGGCGCCATCGTGGCCGCCGCGAGCACCCGACCACGATCGGACGCCCGACGTGCTCGACGGGTACGACGCGTGCCTGGCCGCGCTGGTCGGCGCCGGACGCCCGCGCCGCGGACGCCGAGGTGCTGGCCTGCTCCAGCGCCGGCGGCGGACTGCGGATCGCGGTCGTCGGCAACGAGGAGCTGGTCACCGCCGAGGCCGGTCGCCGGGTCGCGCTGTCCAGCGGCGGCAAGGTCGTCGCCGTCCGGCGCGATCGAGCCGCCGACGACGACCTCGCGCGACCTCGACCGAGCCCGACGTCGTGCTGCTCACCGGCGGCACCGACGGCGGCAACGCCGAGGCGCTGCTGGCCGCCGCGCGCGGGCTCGTCGACGGTGGCTGGCGCGGACCCGGTCGTGGTCGCCGGCAACGTCGAGGCCCAGACCGAGGTGGCCGCCGTGCTCGCCGGGCTGCCCGCACGTGCTGGCCGACAACGTCGTGCCCCGGATCGGCGTCCTGGCCCCCGACTGCGCCCGCGCCGCGATCCGGGAGATGTTCCTGTCCCACGTCATCGGCGGCAAGCACCTGAGCTCGCGGGGCGACGACTTCACCGCGATGGTCCGCGGCGCGACCCCCGACGTCGTGCTCACCGGCGTCGAGCTGCTGGCCCGCGGGCTCGGCCCGGAGCAGCCGGGTGCCGGCGACGTGGTCGTCGTCGACGTCGGCGGCGCGACCACCGACGTGCACAGCGTCGTCGAGCTCGACCCGGAAGCGAGGCCGGCCTGGCCCGCGAGGTGGTCGCCACGACCCCGGTCACCCGCACCGTCGAGGGCGACCTGGGCATGCGCTGGTCGGCGGTCACCACCGTGCGAGGAGGCCGGGCCTGGACCGACCTGGCCGAGGCGGCCGCGCGGCGCGACGGACCCCGGCTTGCTGCCCGCCGACGACCCGCGGCACGAGGACGCGGAGCGCGAGGTCGACGAGGCCATCGCGCGGGCCGCCGTCGACCTCGCCCTCCGGCGGCACGCCGGCCGCAGCAGGGTGGTGCGTCAGCCCCGAGGGGCGGGTCGTCGAGCGCACCGGCAAGGACCTGCGCGAGGTCGACCTGCTGGTGGGGTCGGGCGGCGTGCTGCGGCACGGCGCCGACGGCGTCGTGCGACGGGTGCTCGCGCCCAGCGCGGCGAGCACGTCGAGGGCGGCTGGCAGCTGCCGCGGGCCGCGCGGGTCGTCGTGGACCGCGACTACGTGCTCGCCGCGGCGGGGCTGCTGGTCGCCGAGCACCCCGCGGCGGCGTACCGGCTGGTCAGCGACTGGCGAGCGGAGCCGGTGGGTAGCCTGCATCCGTGAGGGAGACGAACCGGTGAGCCCGGAGGACGTGGGCCGCGCAGGACCGGGCGGCGGCGCCACCAGCGGTGGCGCGAGCGGTGGCGGCACGGCCGACGGGGGCGTCGACGACGGCGACGAGGACTCGCGCCGCGAGCGGCTGACCTCGCAGCTCGCCCAGCAGTGGGCGATGCTCCGCGCCGAGCGCCGGCCCGAGCCGGTCGCGATCACCACCGGGACCACCAACTTCAGCCGCGCCCAGGTGCCCTGGGGGCTCGACCTCGCCGCGGCCTGGTCGTGGCGGCTGCTCGTCATCGCCGCGGCGGCGCTCGGTGCCGCGTGGCTGCTCGCCTACTTCGCCGTGATCACGCTGCCCCTGGTGATCGCGCTGCTGATCGCCGCGCTCGTCGGTCCGGCCGTGGACCGGCTGCAGCGGGCCGGCGTGCCCCGGGCGCTGGCGCCGGGGCTGGTGGTGATCGTGGGCATCGCGGTCGTGGGGCTGCTGCTGACCTTCGTCGGGCCAGCAGGTCGCCACGCGGCGCCCAGGACCTCGCCGACTCAGGTCGTCGACGGCCTGGGCCAGGTCCGCGAGCTGGCTGCGCGACGGGCCCGCTCAACCCAGCGACTAGCCAGATCGACGGCTGGATCGAGTCGACCCAGCGCGCGATCACGCGAGCAGACCGGCGAGGGCGGGGCCGTCACCCGGGTCACCGAGGTCGGCACCGCGGTCGGCCACGTCGTCGCGGGCTTCTTCATCGTCCTGTTCGCCACGTACTTCTTCCTCGCCGACGGCGCCCGGATCTGGGCGTGGCTGGTGCGCCTGCGCCCCGCGGGCCGCCCGCGAGCGCGTCGACGGCTCGGGCCGGGTCGCCTGGATCTCGCTGACCCAGTTCGTGCGGGCCACCGTGCTGGTGGCCCTCGCCGACGCGATCGGCATCATGATCGTCGCCGCGATCCTGGGCGTGCCGTTCGTGCTGCGCGATCGGCGTGCTGGTCTTCCTCGGCGCCTTCGTCCCGATGGTCGGCGCCACCGTCGCCGGCACCGTCGCGGTCCTCGTCGCGCTCGTCGACCAGGGCCCGATCACCGCGCTGCTCATGCTCGGCGGCGTGATCCTGGTCCAGCAGATCGAGGGCCACATCCTCCAGCCGTTCCTGATGGGCCGCTTCGTCTCGCTGCACCCGCTCGGCGTCATCGTCGCGATCGGCTGCGGCGTGCTGGTGGCCGGCATCGCGGGCGCGCTGGTCGCCGTACCCCTGGCCGCCGCCGGCAACGCCGTCGTCAACACCTGGCCCGCGAGCAGGAACCGGAGGACTACGAGTCGCCGGTGACCACCGACGACGAGGAGCAGGACGTCGAGGAGGCGCTCGACCGTGACCAGCAGGACGACCCGGGACGACCACCCGGCACGACGACCCGGCACGACGACGCAGCAGGACGACAAGGACGCAGCAGTGACTGACCAGCCCACCGGACCCGTGACCCTGGCCGACATCGAGGCGGCGCGCGAGGTGCTCGCCGACATCGCGGTCGCGCACCCCGATGGAGGAGTCGCGCTGGCTCTCCGCGCTGGCCGGCGGGCCGGTCAGCCTCAAGTGCGAGAACCTCCAGCGCACCGGCTCCTTCAAGATCCGCGGCGCCTACGTGCGGATCTCCCGGCTCTCCGCCGAGGAGCGCGCCGCACGGCGTCGTCGCCGCCTGCGCCGGCAACCACGCCCAGGGCGTCGCGCTGGCCGCGCAGCATGCTCGGCATCAGGTCCACCGTCTTCATGCCCGAGGGCGCGCCGATCCCCAAGGAGAAGGCGACCCGGGGGTACGGCGCCGACGTGCGCTTCCAGGGCCGCTACCTCGAGGAGGCGCTGGTCGCGGCCCGTCGGTTCGCCGAGGAGACCGGCGCGGTGCTGATCCACCCCTTCGACCACGCGCGACATCGTCGCCGGGCAGGGCACCGCCGGCCTCGAGGTCCTCGAGCAGGTGCCCGACGTCCGCACCGTGCTGGTGCCGACCGGCGGCGGCGGGCTGCTGGCCGGCATGGCGATCGCGATCAAGGCGCTGCGCCCCGACGTACGCGTGGTCGGGGTGCAGGCCGAGGGCGCCGCCGCCTTCCCCGAGTCGTTGCGGGCGGGCGGCCCGGTGCCGCTGGCAGTCGATGACGACGATGGCCGACGGCATCGCGGTCGGCCGGCCCGGGCGACATCACCGTTCGCGGCGGTGCAGGACGCACGTCGACGAGATCGTCACCGTCTCCGAGGAGTCGCTCTCGCGGGCGCTGCTGGCGCTGGTCGAGCGGGCCAAGATGGTCGTCGAGCCGGCCGGGGCGGCGGCGGTGGCGGCGATCCTGGACGCACCCGACCGCCTTCGAGACCCCGGCGGTCGCGGTGCTCTCGGGCGGCAACATCGACCCGCTGCTGCTCGGCAAGGTGATCCGGCACGGGCTCGGCCGCGGCCGGCCGCTACCTCTACCTGCGCGTCGTGATCCCCGACCTGCCCGGCGGCCTGGCCGCGGCTGCTCGCCGAGGTCGGCGACGCCGGCGCCAACGTGCTCGAGGTCGCGCACGAGCGGATCTCGCCGACGCTGAACCTCGACGAGGTCGAGGTGCAGGTCCAGCTCGAGACCCGCGGCGACCGAGCACGCCGAGCCGGTGCTGGCCGGCTGCGCGAGCGCGGCTACCGGTCTACGAGTGAGCCGCCTCGGCCCGACTGACCGACGGCCCCGGACGTCGCGCCGCGAGCGCGTGCAGCCCGCGTGGCGCTGCTCAGGCGGTAGGGCACCGCGTCGACGATCTCGACCTTCAGGGTCCTTGCCGTTGGGGGCCTCGTAGGTGACGGTGTCGCCCTTGGACTTGCCGTTGATCGCGGCGCCCAGCGGCCGACTGCGGCGAGTAGACGTCGAGCTTGTCGCCCTCGGCGATCTCGCGGGCGCCGAGCAGGAACTTCTCCGTCCTCGTCGTCGCCGGCGAAGCTGGTAGGTCACGACCATGCCGGGCTCGACGACGCCGTCGTTGGCGGGCGTCTCGCCGACCTCGGCGCGGCGGAGCATGTCCTCGAGCTGGCGGATGCGGGCCTCCTGCTTGCCCTGCTCGTCCTTGGCGGCGTGGTAGCCGCTGTTCTCCTTGAGGTCGCCCTCGTCGCGCGCGGCGGAGATCTGCTCGATGATCTCCTGCGCGGCGGGGACCCTTGAGGTCCTCGAGCTCGGCCTGGAGCTTGTCGAAGGCGTCCTGGGTGAGCCAGATGGTGCCGGCGTCCTGGGTCATGCGGTGTACTCCTACGTGGTCGGATAGCGCGTGGATGCGCGATCCGCACTCGGTGGTGGTGGTGGTCCTGCGTCGGCCGTGCGGCGGGCGCTCGCGGCCGCGCACTGGGCCGGCGCTGCCGGTCGGGCAGATCGCCACGGCTAGCAACTCGGGCCTGCTCGAGGTCGCGAGGATCGAGTCAGCAGCGTGGCGGCGAGCGGGCGGGTCAGCGGGGGCGGTGCTGGCCGGGCGCGGTGCAGCCGACGAGCTCGACGGTGGTGGCCCGGCGCTCGGTGCGGACCTCGACGTCGTTGCGTCCCGTCCGTCGGGCGTGAAGGCGATCTCGCCCACGGTGGTGTGGTCCTCGGCGAGCGCGCGCACCCGGCAGGTCGCGTCCGCGTCCGTCGTCGAGGTCGACCTCGACGACGGCGGTCGCGGCGTGCTCGCTCGACGACCTCGAAGGCGACGCAGCTCGGACTCGACCGTCGGGCGTGCCGTGGAACCAGGCCGCCCAGGCCAGCCAGCCGAGGAAGACGACGCGCGAGCACGCGCGACCGCCGCGACGAGCGCCGTCCGCCGCCACGGCGCGGGTGCGCCGTACCGCTCGGCCAGGTCGCTGGGCTCACTGAGGCTGGCTCGGTCACGGCGCCAGCGTAGGCCTCCTCACCCTAGTGCATCGCCCCCATGCCTCCACCAGCCCCGGCCGGGCTACCGCCTGATGCACGTGCACGCCCACCCCGACGACGAGTCGAGCAAGGGCGCCGCCTCGACCGCGAAGTACGTCGCCGAGGGCGTCGACGTCCACGTCGCCACCTGCACCGGCGGCGAGCGCGGGTCGATCCTCAACCCCAAGATGGACCGGCCCGACATCCTGGAGAACATCACCGAGATCCGCCGCCAGGAGATGGAGCGGGCCCGCGACATCCTCGGCGTCCGCCAGGACTGGCTCGGCTTCGTCGACTCCGGCTGGCCCGAGGGCGACCCGAAGCCGCCGCTGCCCGAGGGCTGCTTCGGCGCTGGTCGCCGTCGAGGAGGCCGCCGAGCCGCTGGTGCGGCTGATCCGCGCGTTCCGGCCGCACGTGCTGACGACCTACGACGAGAACGGCGGCTACCCGCACCCCGACCACATCATGTGCCACCAGGATCTCGGTCGAGGCGTTCGACGCGGCCGGCGACCCCGAGCGCTACCCCGAGGCGGGGGAGCCGTGGCAGCCGCTCAAGCTCTACTACCACCACGGCTTCAGCCGGCCCAAGGCCGTCGCGCTGCACGAGGCGATGCTCGCGCACGGCCTCGAGTCGCCCTGGGCCGAGCGGCTGGAGGAGTGGAAGCGCGACCCCGACTGGGACGCCCGGATGACCACGCGGGTGCCGTGCGCGGACTACTTCGGCGTGCGCGACCAGGCGCTGCTCGCGCACGCCACCCAGATCGACCCGGACGGCGTTCTGGTTCGCGATCCCGCGCGAGATCCAGGCAGACGACCTGGCCGACCGAGGACTACGAGCTGGTCGTGAGCCACGTCGACGTCCCAGCCGCCGGAGGACGACCTCTTCGCCGGCATCACCGAGCCCCGCCTGAGAGACTGAGACACCGTGTGGCATGCGTACTGCACCTGCTCCTCGTCCGCTCGCCGACGAGGGCCCCGACGCCCGAGGACGTCAAGGCCGGCTGGATGGCGCTGATCATCTTCCTGCTGCTCGTCCTGGCGGTCGCCGTGCTCGGCTTGAGCCTGGTCAAGCAGCTGCGCAAGGCGCAGGCCGCCAAGGACCGCGGGCCTGTACGGCGACGAGCCGGTCGACCGGGACCGAGGCGCGGGCCAGGGCCGAGGACGCGGCAGAGCGGGACGAGCCCCCCGCTGAGGCGGGCAGCAGCCCGTCCGCGCGCCTGTAGGTCAGCGACGCGCAGAACCAGCCGCAGCCGGAGGAAGCAGTCCCACGCCGTCCGCTCGGCCTCGGCGCCGTGACCGTCCGCGGCGGTGACGACCCGGGCGACCCGCTCCGCCCGCTCGACGTCGACCGCGATGCCCTCGAGGTCGGCGAGCAGGTCCTCGGCGGTCATCAGCACGCGCGGGTCCTGCGGGCCGCCGGTGCCCTCGGCGAGGTTGGTGCTGTCGTGGGCCACCCACACCAGCGTGCCGCCGGGCCGCAACGACTCCACGACGTGTCGCACCGCCGTACGACGCATCGGTCGGCCGGCACCTGGAAGTAGGCGACGACCGCGAGGTCGTAGCCCTCGCCCCGCCACGCGGTCGCGTCGGCGCAGACCCAGTCGACGGATCCGCCGGCACCGGGGTCACCCGCGAGCTGCCGGCCCTTGTCCAGCGCGACCTGCGAGAAGTCGACCGCGGTCACGTCCCAGCCGCGCGAGGCCAGCCAGATCGCGTTGCGTCCCTCGCCGCAGGCCAGGTCGACGGCGCGACCCGGAGGCAGGGCCGAGCACTCGGCCTCGACGAACGGCGTTGGGCCCGCGCGACCACACGAGCTCGCGTGTCGGCATACCTGGCGTCCCACTCGGCTGCGTCCATGGAGCCACGCTAGCCCCGTGGCCGTGGGGCGGCTTGCCATGATGGCGAGGTGATCCGCACCCTCCTGACCGCCCTGGCCCTGCTCGCCGTCCTCACGGGCTGCGCGGGCGACAGCGACCCCGAGCCGGAGGCGCCGACGACGTCGGAGTCGTCGACGGCCGGTGCCGAGGTCATGACCCCCGACGAGGCCCGCGCCCTCGTCGACTCCGGCGCGAGCCTGGTCGACGTGCGCAACCCCGACGAGTACGCCGCCGGCCACGTCGAGGGGGCGGAGTCGATCCCGTGGGAGTCCGGCGACTTCGACGCCGCGGTCGAGCCGCTGGACCGCGACGCGGCGTACGTCCTCTACTGCGCCTCCGGCCGCCGGGCCGGCGAGGCCCTCGCGCGGATGACCGAGCTGGGCTTCACCGACGTCCACAACGCGGGTGGCCTCGAGGACGTGGCCGACGTCGTGGGCCCGGTCGTGACCGGCGGCTGATCCGTCAGTCCAGGTCGGGGTGGTCGCCGACCGTGTGCGCGTGCGGGCGCCCGGGGTCGGCGAGCGCCGGGTCGACCTGGCCGGCGCGCAGCGCCTCGAGCTGGGCGCACACCGCGGTGCCGAAGAAGAAGGCGATCGAGGACAGCAGGGCCCACAGCAGCAGGGCGAAGACGCCGGCGAGCGGGCCGTACACGCTGCCGAACGAGCCGCTCAGCGACACGTAGAGCGCGAGCCCGACGGTGGCCAGGGCGCTGAGCACGACGGCGATGCCCGACCCCAGCGCCAGCCACGACAGTGCCGGCTGCCGCCGGCGTGGGGCGTGGTCGAGCAGCACCGCGATGGTGAAGACCAGCAGGGTGAGCCCGATCGGCCAGCGCAGCACGTTCCACCACTGCAGCGTCGTCTCCGACCAGCCGTAGTTGTCGACCATCGCGTCCCCGAAGGCGCCACCGCCGACGATCATCAGGAAGCCGATGCCGACGGGGCCGGCGAGCACCCCGGTGAGCACCGCCGCCCGGCCGTACTTGGCCCGCGCCGCGCGGTCGCGGCGGATGCCGTAGATGCGGTTGGCGCCCCGCTCCACCTGCGCCATCGCGGTGGTCATCGAGATCAGCGCGAAGCCGAGGCCGAAGACGAGGGCCACCTCGCCGGCGCGCTCGGACTCGTCGGACTTCTCCACCGCCGAGGTCAGGGCGTCGCTGCTGCCCGCGCCGGGCGACAGCGAGTCGACCACGTGGGCGACGACCTGGGCGGGTCGCTCCTCGTCGAGGTCGGCGGCGAGCCCGGTCAGCGCCAGCAGGAACGGCACGACCGCGAGGCAGGCCTGGAGCGCGAGGGCGCGGGAGTTGGTGAAGCCGTCGCCGTACCGGAACCGGACGAAGGACTCGACCGCGATCTTCCTCAGCCCGTGCTGGCGGGCGAGGTGCCACGCGTCCATCGCGTCGAGCTCGTCACCGTCCATCTCGGTGGTGACGGGGACGGTGCGGGCGGTCGTCATGGACGCACCCTATGGATCGGCGCCCGGGCGGGCCGGCGGCGGACCCACAGCCTCCTCACAGGTCCACCCCATCGGGGGTGCCAGCAACGCGCACCAGCCTGAGCCCATGACCCCGAGCCGTGCCACCCTCGACCTGGCCGTACGCCGCGCGGCAGCGACCGTGCTCGGGGGCTCGCTGGCCCTGGTGACCTGGTGGTGGATCGACGGGGGCGGGCTCGGCGACCTCGCGGGCTGGACGACGGCCCTGACGTCGCTCGGGCGCTGGACCGGGCTGGTCGCGTCGGTGCTCCTGCTCGCCCAGGTGCTGCTGATGGCCCGGGTGCCGGTGCTCGAGCGGGCGTTCGGCCAGGACCGCCTCGCGCACGTCGCACCGGACCGTCGGCTTCACGTCGTTCAACCTGATGCTCGCGCACGTCGTCCTCATCACCTGGGGGTACGCCGCGGGGTCGCTGCTGCGGTGGCCCGCCGAGCTGTGGGACCTCACCCGCACCTACCCGGCGATGCTCCTCGCGGACGCCGGCTTCGTGGCCCTCGTGCTCGTCGTGGTCACCAGCGTCCGGGCGGCCCGGCGGCGGCTGCGCTACGAGTCGTGGCACCTCATGCACCTCTACGCCTACCTCGGCGCCGGCCTCGCGCTGCCCCACCAGCTCTGGACCGGGCAGGAGCTGGTCTCCTCGACCGGACGCGCGGTCTTCTGGTGGACCGCGTGGGGCGTGGCGGCGGGCTGCCGTGCTCGTCTGGCGGGTGGCGCTGCCGGTGAGCCGCAACCTGCGCCACCGGCTGCGCGTCGAGGAGGTCGTCGAGGAGGCGCCCGGCGTGGTGTCGGTGGTCGTGACCGGTCGCCGGCTGGACCGCCTCCCGGTGCAGGGCGGCCAGTGGATGAGCTGGCGCTTCCTGGGACGCGACGGCTGGACCCGGGCCAACCCCTACTCGCTCTCCGCCGCCCCCGACGGGCGTCGGCTGCGGATCACCGTCCAGTCGGTCGGTGACGGCAGCGGCTCGACCGCCACGCTGTCCCGCGGCACCCGGGTGCTCGTCGAGGGTCCCTACGGCCGGCTCAGCCCCCGCAGCAGGCACGGCGACAAGGTCGCGCTGATCGGTGCCGGCGTCGGCTCGGCGCCGCTGGTGGCCCTGGCCGAGGAGCTCGCCCCGGACGGTGACGTCGTGGTGCTGCACCGCTCGAGCGGGCCCGGCGCCTTCACCGCCGACCTCGAGCGCCTGGCCGCGCGGGGCGTGCGCGTCCTGCACCTGCCCGGTCGTCGGCGCGGCCCCCGGTCGTGGCTGGGCGACGCCCACGCCGGCCGCTACAGCGACCTGGTCGCCCTGCGGCACTGGGTGCCCGACATCGCCGGACGCGACGTCTACGTCTGCGGCCCGACGCCGTGGGCGGACCTGGTCGTGGCCGACCTGCGCCGGGCCGGGGTGCCCGAGACCCACATCCATGTCGAAGCGTTCGGCTGGTGACGAGATGAGGACGTGTGACGAGATGGGACTGGTGACGAGATGAGACGGATCGCCCTGTGGTTCGCCAGCACGGTCGCCGTGCTGATGCTGCTCGCCGGCTACCACACCTCCTTCGCCGGCCCGCTGGCCGTGACCAGCACGACGTCGGTCTACAGCACCGGTGTCCTGGCCGATCCCGCCACCTCCGGGTCGTCCACCGCACCGGCGGCGGGGAACGGCACGGGCTCCGGGAGCGCGGGGTCCACCGGCGGCGCCGCGGCCAGCACCACGGTGACCGGCGACACCGTGCAGACCCGCTGGGGTCCGGTCCAGGTCGAGGTGGGAGTGGCGGGCTCGCAGATCACCGGGGTCTCGGTGCTGCAGTACCCCGACGACAACCCCCAGGACGTCCAGATCAACGACTACGCGCTGCCGATCCTGGTCGACGCCACCATGACGGCCCAGGGCGCCGACATCGACATGGTGAGCGGGGCGACGTACACCAGCGCCGGCTACCAGCAGTCCCTGCAGAGTGCCCTGGACCGGGCGGGGCTGTGAGCGCGGCCCGTACGACGCCCCGGGCGGCCACGTGGCGCGACGTCGTCCACGTGATGGGGCTGCCCGTCAGCGTGGCCCTGCGCGGACGGCACGCCGGTGACGAGGCGGCCCGCGCCGCCTGGGCGCAGGTGCGGGCCGACCTGCGCGAGGTCGACGCGGTGTTCAGCCGCTACCGCGACGACTCCTGGGTGAGTCGCCACAACGCCGGGCGTGCCCGTCTCGCCGACGCGCCGCCCGAGGTGCGCGAGGTGCTGGCCCTCGCCGAGGAGGCACGCACGGCCTCGGAGGGGGCCTTCGACGTCTGGCGACCCGGCCCGGACGGGCGCACCGTGCTCGACACGGACGGGGTCGTCAAGGGGTGGGCGGTCGCACCGCGCCTCCCGGCACCTCGCGGAGCTCCCGGGGACCGACTCCTGCCTCGGTGGCGGGGGTGACGTCGCGTGCTGGACCGCCGACCCCGGCGGGGAGCCCTGGCTGATCGGCATCGAGCACCCGCACGACCCTGCCTCGCTCGTGGCCCGCGTCCCCTGCCGCCGTGGCGCCGTGGCGACCTCCGGCGCGGCGCACCGGGGTCAGCACGTCGTGGACGCGCGCAGCGGGCGGCCGCCGACCGACGTCGCGTCCGTCACGGTGGTCGCCGCCGACCTGACGGCGGCCGACATCGACGCCACCGCGGCGTACGCGCTCGGCCCGGGAGCCCTCGCCTGGTTGCGCTCGCGCCCGGACCGGGGTGGGCTGGTCGTCCGGGCCGACGGCCGGGTCGACGTGGTCTGACCCGGCCGGTACGCCGCGGGCGTCAGTCCGACGGGACACGCCCGGCATGCCCGGGAGGCGCAACGGCAGCCGGCGGCCGCTGATGGGGTTGGCCTCGCGACCACGTCCATCGCGTCGATGATGTTGCGCAGGTTGATGATCAGGGCCCCGTAGACCGGCCACTCGGCCGAGCGCTCCGACGTCCGCATGCCCTCGGTGAACTCCTCGAGCCGTGTGCGCACCGCGCGCATGGCCTCGGGTCGGCAGCGCTGGCGGCCCGCCCGGTGTCGCCGAGCATCTCGATCCACGGGTCGGCGAAGGCATCGCCCCACGTCTCCTTGTGCGCCGACTGGCTGCCCAGCGTGCGCGCCAGGCTGCGGGTCTCGGCGACGGACTGCTCCATCCGCCGGAGGAGGCCGTGCCACTGCTTCGGGTCCTTCATCGGCCGGGCGGAGCGGCGGGGGTTCATCCGGGCGCTCTCCTGGGCCTGGCGCACCAGAGCCCACGCCTGGTCGACCTGGCCGTCAAGGTCGCGGCTGCGGTCGATCCAGCCGCTGACGTCCTCGTCCTGGCAGCCGTCACCGAGGCCGCCGGCCATGTCCACAGGAGCACCCGATGTTGTCGTCGATGCGGTCCATCGCCTCCGCGGCCGTACGACGCCGCAGCGGCGGCCACACGATCACGTTGACCAGCAGGCCGACCGCGACGCCGATGGCGGTGTCGAGGAGCCGGGAGATGAGGAGCACGTCGCTCTCGAAGCCGGTCGTGAGCACCACGAGCCCGGTCGTCGCGATGGTGGTGGCCTCCGCGCCGAGCCACGGGACGGCGCCCAGCACGAGGGCCACGACGAGGAGCACCGCCACGGCCGAGGTGTGAGGCCCATCGTCTCGCCGACCACGGTCGCGAGCAGCACCGCGACGACGGTGGCCGCGACCTGCTGGGGCCCTTGGAGAACGTCCGGTAGACGGTGGCGTGCACGACCAGGAGGGCGGCCCAGGGGGCCAGGAAGGGCTGCGGCAGGTCGAGCACGCTGGCGGCCAGCACCCACGCGGTGACGGCGGCCAGCACGGTCTTGAGGAGCTGCAGGACGTCGTTCCACCAGATCGGGTCGCCCAGCCGGGCGTCGATCCTCTCCCTCAGGTTCATGCTCACCCGAGCGACGATACGGATCCCACGGGGCATCTCCCGATTCGTCCGACCCCGACGGGTGGGGGATCGGTCAACTGGAACGCGCAACCGGTCAGAGACCGAGCGGCGGAAGACTCGCGGCCGGGCAACGCCGGTGACGCTGGACTGGAGCAGGTTGAGGCCGACGAACGCGGTGAGCAGCAGCCACCACGTCGAGACGAGCGCGCTCAGCAGCACGCTCACGAGGATGACGGTGCCGGCCAGGGAGAGGACGGCGCGGTCGACGTTCATGGGGGGTCTCCGATCGGGGGTGGGTGGGGGGACGCTCGGGGGAGGGCATCCCCCCACCCGGTCAGGGGGAGGAGGTGGGTGGGGGGACGCCCGGGGGAGGGCATCCCCCCACCCGGTGAGGGGGTCAGCGGCCGAAGATCTTCGAGAGGAAGCCGCCGCCGGAGCCGGCGGCCGCCTTCTCGGCCGGCGTGTGCTGGCCGTTGCACCAGTCCTTGGCGGGGACGCCCGCCTTGACCTGGCTGACGTGCTGGCCGCAGCCGGCCCAGGTGGTCTTGCCGCAGGTCTTGCATCGGGCTGCTCGGCACATGGTGGTGCTCCGTTCCTGTGAGGGGATTGTGCGGTTGACGGGTGGTTGGAGGGTGCGGGTGCGGGGTCAGCCGTGGGAGAAGGTGATGTTCGGCAGCATCGCGGGTGAGCCAGCGCGGGGTCCACCAGGCGGCCTTGCCGGTGAGGCGCAGCATCACGGGGAGCAGCACGAGCCGGACGAGGAAGGCGTCGAGCAGGACGGCGACGCCGAGCACGATGCCCATCTCCTTGGGCGGCAGCGGGCCGGACAGGGCGAAGGTGAAGAACACCGCGACCATGACGGCGCCGGCGGCGAAGATCACCCGGCCGGAGTGGGCCAGCGAGCCCACCATCGCCTCGCTGGGGGTCGCCCGAGCGCTCGTAGTGCTCCTTGGCCGAGGCGAGCAGGAAGACGGTGTAGTCCATCGCGATCGCGAAGATCATCGCGAAGAAGAACACCGGCGCCCAGGCGTCGAGGAAGCCCTGGGACTCGAAGCCGAGCAGGTCCGCGCCGTACCCCTCCTGGAAGACCAGGCGGGCGACACCGAAGGCCGCGGCCGTGGACAGCAGGCTGGCCAGGGTGCCGAGCAGCGAGATCAGCGGGGCCTGGAGGGCGACCAGCAGGAGCAGGAAGCCGAGGGCCAGGACGACGCCGATGACCAGCGGGCGTGGACTCGTCGAGCTGGGTCTTGAGGTCGAGGTTCTCCACCGCGGCGCCGCCGACCAGGGCCGACGTCGGGCAGGTCGGCCCGCAGTCGGTCGACGGTCGCGCCGAGCTCGGGGTCGGAGGGGTCGACGGTCGGCACGGCCTGGATCAGCACCAGGTCGCTGTCGTCGGCCGCGGGCTGGGCGGGCATGGCGCCGGCGATGCCGGGGTCGGCGGCGAGCGCCGGCCGTGGTGGCCTGGGCGTCGACGCGGTCGGCGATGACCTGGAGGGTGCCGGGGGCGCCGTCACCGAAGGCGTCCTGGACCTGGTCGTAGCCGACGCGGGCGCTGGCCTCCTCGGGCAGCACCTGGATGGAGGGCATGGCGGTCCTGAGGCCGAGGACCGGGGCGGCCAGGGCGAGCAGGACGATCGAGCGAGGCCAGGCCGAAGGCCACCGGGCGCTTCCAGAGGCGCTCGCCCCAGGCGGCGAACCGCGGCGAGCGGTGCTCGCCGGTGTGGACCCACTTCAGGGCCAGCTTGTTGATCCGGTGGTCGAGCTTGAAGAGCACGAGCGGGAGCAGGGTCAGCGTGGCGGCGAGCACGAAGGTGACGGCGAGCATGATGCCGCCGGCCATCGAGCGGAAGGCGGGTGAGGGCACGAGCATGACGGCCGACAGCGAGACGAGCACGGTGATGCCGGAGAGCAGGACGGCCTTGCCGGCGGTGTCCATGGTCTCGGCGATCGCCTGCCGTGGGGTCTCGTGGTGGCCCATCCGGGCGGCCCGGAAGCGCACCACCAGGAAGAGGGCGTAGTCGATGCCGAGGGCGAGGGCGAACATCATCGCGAAGTTCATCGCCCAGATCGAGACCGGCACGAGCTCGTTGATGAGCACCAGGGAGCCGGCGGAGGCGACCAGGCCGGCGAGGGTCAGGATCAGGGGCAGGCCGGCGGCGACCAGGGCGCCGAAGGCGAGGACGAGGATCGCCAGGGTCACCGGCCAGGAGAACATCTCCGACTTGAGCATCGCGTCGAGGTTGGCCTCGTTGAAGTCCGACCAGAGCAGCGAGGCGCCGGTCGGGTTGACCTCGATGCCGTCACCGGAGAGGGCCTCGAGCTCGCCCTTGAGGTCGTCGGCGACGCGCACCATCTCGTTGGGGTCGGCGCCCGCGCCGGCCAGGATCACGGCGGTCGTGGCCGTCCTGGCTGAGGGTGGCCCCGGCTGCGGGGCGATCACGTCCGCGATGCGCGGCTCGTCCTCGAGGAGGGCGGTGGCCTCGGCGAGCACGTCCTGGCCGCGACCCTCGGTCACCGGGCCGTCGGTGCTGTGCACGACGACCTGGATGGCCGAGCTGGCGTTGCCGCCGAAGCTCTCCTGGGCCAGCTCGCGCACGGCGACGGACTCCGAGCCGTCGGCCTGCCAGCCGGCGCCGGAGAGGTTGGCCTCGACCTTGGGCGCGAAGGCGCCGAGGCCGACGATGAGCAGCAGCCACACGCCGGCGGTGATCCGGCGGTGGTGGGTGACCCAGACACCGAGGCGGCCGAGGGGGCCGGGGCGGTAGCCGAGGCCGTCGGGATCGGGGTCGAGGGAAGGGCGGGCAGCGTGGCGGCGGGTGGCCGTCGACGTCATGGGAAGGCTCTCTCTGCTCGGGGATCGTGGGTCAGGTCGTGCGGAAGAGGGGCGTGCGGGAAACGGGGGTCAGACGAGGGCGGGCAGGGCCTGGACGGCGGTGTACGCCGCGACGGCCAGGACGAGCCCGGTGAAGGCGGCCGACAGGCGACGGGTGTCCGCCCGGTCGGCGATCCGGGCGCCGACGACGGCGGCGACGGCGGCGGCCGCGGTGAGCGCGACGACCGGCCACCAGTCGGGGGCCACGCCGCTGCCGGCGCGGGCGAGCAGCGCGACGCCGCTGGTCAGGGTGATGACGACGAGCGAGGTGCCGGCGGCGTACTCCATCGGCAGGCTGAGGGCGACCAGCAGCGCCGGGACGACGAGGAACCCGCCGCCGACGCCCAGGAAGCCGGTCAGCAGGCCGACCGCCGTCGCGGTGACGAGCACCTTGAGGGCGCGCGGGCACTGGCAGGCGAAGGTCGGGCTGAAGGTGATGATCGGGTCGTCGAGCCCCGGTCGGCGGGCGCGGCCGGTCGGCGGGGTCCGGCGTGCCGGCCGCGCCACTGCCGGACGGCGAGCAGGGTGCCGACGGCGAGCATCAGCACCGCGAAGGCGCCGAGCAGCACCGCCTCGGGGACGGCCGCCGAGGCCCGTGCCCCGGCGATCGCGCCGCCGGTCGCGACGAGCGCCGAAGGCCACGCCGCGGGCGAGCAGGACGTTGCCCGCGCGGTAGGCCGCGACGGCCCCGACGAGCGAGGTCACCCCGACCACCACCAGCGAACCGGTGGTGGCCTGGGCGGGGCTCTGGTCGAGGGCGTAGACCAGCACCGGGACCGCCAGGATGGAGCCGCCCCCGCCGAGCGCGCCCAGGCTGAGCCCGATGAGCGCGCCGGCGACGACGGCGAGGGCGAGGGTCACGCCTCGGGCCCCACCAGGTGGAGCCCGACCTGCTCGGCGTTGTCGAAGGAGTCGTCGATGGCGACGAGCGACCGCCCGGCCGCGTCCAGCATCGAGGCCGCGACCGAGGCGCGGTAGCCCCCGGCGCAGTGCACCCAGACCTCGCCCGCGGGCACCTCGGCGAGGCGGTCCCAGAGCTCGTGGAGCGGGATGTTGACCGCGCCGTCGATGCGGGCGGCGTCGTGCTCGTCGGCGCGGCGCACGTCCAGGACGACCACCTCGCGGTGGTGCCGCACCTGGGCCAGGTCGGCGAAGGTGGCGGTGGCGAACGAGCTCAGCTCGCGGTCGCTCCAGTCCTCGGGCTTGCCGGTCGCGTGGGCGGCCGGCCGGTCGATGCCGATCCGGACCAGCTCGCGCTGGGCCTCGGCCACGTCCTCGGCGGTCTCGCCGAGGAGGGTGATCGGGGTGCCCCAGGCGACCAGCCAGCCGAGGTACGTCGCGAAGCCGCCGTCCAGCCCGAAGTTGAGCGTGCCGGGCGCGTGGCCCGCCGCGAACGCCGTGCGGCTGCGCAGGTCCACGACCCACTCGCCGGCCTCGATGCGACGCCGCAGCTCGGCCGCGTCGGCGACCGCCGGGGCGGAGAGGTCGGGCTCGGAGGGGCCGGCGGCGTTGGCCGGGGCCATGTGGGCGTAGTAGGCCGGCCACGGGCCGAGGCCGGCCAGCAGCTCGTCGACGTAGGTCTGCTCGTCCTGGGTCAGGACGGGGTTGGCCTGCTTCTCCCGGCCGATGGTCGAGGAGGTCGCGTCCGACTGGGTGGCCGAGCAGAACGAGCCGAAGCCGTGGGTCGGGAAGACCTCCGCGTCGTCGGGCAGCAGCTCGGCCAGCCGGTGGGCCGACGCGTGCTGGTGGCGCACCAGGTCGTGGGTGTGGTCGGGACCGAGGAGGTCCGGGCGACCGGTCGCGCCGTACAGCAGCGAGCCGCCGGAGAAGACGCCGACCGACCGGTCGAGCCCGCCCTCGTCCCGGCTGCGTGTCCGTCAGGGCGTAGGAGAGGTGGGTGAACGTGTGGCCGGGGGTTGCCAGCGCGGTGACGCGCATCCGTCCACCCACCTCGACGACCTGTCCGTCCGCCAGGGGGGTGCGGATGAAGGACACGTCGTCCTCGCCGTTGACGAGGTACTGGGCACCGGTGCGCTGCGCGAGGGCGAAGCCGCCGGTGACGTAGTCGTTGTGGATGTGGGTCTCGAAGACGTGGGTGAGGCGCACGCCGTGCTCGTCGAGCAGGGCGAGGACGCGGTCGATGTCGCGCTGCGGGTCGACCACGAACGCGACCTCGCCGTCGTGCACGAGGTAGCTGCGGTCCCCGAGCGTCGGGGTCTCGATGGCGACGATGGTGAGGCTCGACATCACAGACCCACCCCCACCGAGCGGCCGGACTCGATCCAGCCGCGGGTGCCGCCGGCCACCGACACGGCGTCGAAGCCGGAGGCGACGAGGAGGTCGGTCATCGCCTTCGAGCGGTTGCCCGAGGCGCAGATGACGTGGACGCGGGCGGACCGGTCGATCTCGCCGAGGCGGGAGGCCAGCTGGCCCATGGGCACGAGGACCGCGCCGGGCACGTGGGCCTGGGCGTACTCCGCACGCTCGCGGACGTCGATGGTCACGCCGGTCTCGCGCTCGGCGGCGTACGCCTCGAGCGAGATCTCGGGAGTCTGGTCGGACATGCGGTTCCTCTCTGCGGTGCGGGTCCTCGGGCTGTTGGGAAATACCCTAGGGGGTATGTACGATCGAATGCAAAACACCCCCGGGGGTATTCCACCGGCCGAGGGAATCGACGGATCGAGGAGATGATCAGCGGATGGACTACACGCTGAGCACGACGCTGGCCCTGCCGTACGACGACGCGGTCGCCGCGACGCGGGAGGCGCTGGCCGACCAGGGGTTCGGCATCCTCACGGAGATCGACCTGGCGGCCACCATGAAGGCCAAGCTCGACGTCGACCTGCCGCCCCAGGTGATCCTGGGCGCCTGCCGCCCGGCCCTCGCCTACGAGGCGATCCAGGTCGACCCCTCGATCGCCGCCGTGCTGCCCTGCAACGTGGTGGTCCGGTCGCTGGACGGGGACACCACGGTCGTGGAGGCCTTCGACCCGGCCGTCATGATGGGGATGTCCGACCAGCCCGCCCTCGGCCGGGTGGCCGCGGACGCCCGCCAGCGCATCACCGCGGCCCTCGCCGCGCTCACCCAGGAGGACTGATGGAGCTCGACCCCACCGAGATGACCCCCGTCATCAACCGGATCAAGCGGGCCCAGGGCCAGCTCGCCGGCGTGCTGCGCCTGCTCGAGGAGGGGCGCGACTGCGAGGACGTCGTCACCCAGCTCGCCGCCGTCTCCAAGGCGCTCGACCGGGCCGGCTTCGCCATCGTGGCCAGCGGCCTCCAGCAGTGCCTGACGGCCGGGGACGGCATCGACAGCGTGGACGTCAAGAAGATGGAGAAGCTCTTCCTGTCCCTCGCCTGAGGGCGTGGAGATGTCCACGTGGTCCGAGCAGCGTCGCCACGCCCGCCGAGCGCGTAGACACGCGGACACAACTCCGGGGACGACCGCCCGGCCCCGTGTGCGGCCGGACCGCCGGGGCAGTTGTGTCCGCGTGTCTACGTCGGTGCTCGGTGCCAGAGTGGACCCATGTCTCGGAGCCAGCACGTCACCACCGGGGAGCAGGTGCGTCCGCAGCCCCGCCGCTTCTACGACGGCGGGGTGCTGCCGGTCGGTGACCGGATCGGGTTGCCGCCCGACCCCGCCCACGACCCGCGGATCGTGCTCGAGCGCCACCTCGAGGACGGGCTCGAGGTCTTCAGCCTCGAGCGGCGCATCGCCTACGCCGACCGCCACCTCGGCGAGATCCTGGTGCCGGCCACCACCGACTTCCGCACCGACCTGACCTCGACGCCGGTGCTCTTCACCTGGCTGGTGCCCAAGACCGGGGCCCACCTGCCGGCGGCGCTGGTCCACGACGCCCTGGTCGCGGGCGGCGGCGAGCCGTCCTACGACTCGACCGAGGGCCACACCATCGACCGGGTGGAGGCCGACCGGGTCTTCCGCGACGCCATGGCCGACACCGGCACCGGCGTCGTCCGGCGGTGGATCGTGTGGACCGCGGTGACCGCCGCGACGATCTTCGTCCCCGGCGGGCTGCCCCGGTCGCCGGCGTGGTCACCCGCGTGCGGTGGGCGCACCGCCTCGGCGCCGGGACGTCGATCGCGGTGATCCTCTCCTCGGCTACTGGTCCACCGCCGACCTGGTCGACCGGAGCTGGCCGCTCACGTGGGAGGTGCCGTGGATGGGCGAGGGGGCGTGGTGGCTCGAGCTCCTCGGCGGGGTGTCCGGCGCGGTCGTCCTGCCGCTGGCGCTCGGCCTGCTGTGGGGCCGCTTCCGGATGGCCGGCGCGATCGCCGGGGTGATGCTGGCGGTGCTGCTGCACGTGACGCTGGGGCTGGCCGCGGTGCTGCTGTCCTACCAGCTCCTCGAGCGCCTGGCCTCCCGCGCGCCGCGGCTGGCCCGCGCGCTCGCGGTGGCGGTCGTCGCTCGTCGCGGTCGCTGGTGCGTGCTTCGGGTGGTTCAGCCCTCGGGCTGAGGCCGACCTCGGCCAGCCAGCGGGCGGCGAAGGTGCCCCGCGGCAGGTCCTGGGTCAGCAGCTCGACCCCGGTGTGGAACGCCACGACCAGCAGGCCCAGCGCGCCCGCACCCACCACGAGGCCGCGGACCCGCTGCGGCACCCAGTCGCGGGCGGTGCGGGAGGCCTCGTGCGCCCGGTGCCACCAGCCGCTCACCGACGCGGTGACCACGGCCGAGACGATGCTCGCGAAGACCGCGCCGAGCACGGTCCCGACCAGTCCGAGGCGGGAGCTGAGGACGGTCGCGGCGGCGGCCGCCACGGCGCCGGCGACCACCTGGGGGAGGGAGAGGTCGAGGGAGTGCTTCTGGGTGGGTTCGGTCATCACATCAGCCGGGTCGGGGACGGGTGTTCCCCCGTACGACGCCGCAGCGAGGCGTCGTGTTCCCGGACGTGAGCGGACTCACCCGGGGCCACGGCGTCGGGGCGGACCCTCAGCGCAGCGAGTAGGTGGCGACCGAGACGCCGACGTAGTGCGTGACGAACGCGAGGATCGTGAAGGTGTGGAACACCTCGTGGAAGCCGAACCACTGCGGCCACGGGTTGGGCCGCTTGGTGCCGTAGACGACCCCGCCGATCGTGTAGAGGGCGCCGCCGGCGGCGACCAGCACCATGACGGCGGTGCCGGTGCTCGCGCCGTACCGCTCGATGGCGCCACTCGACGAAGTCGCCGAAGAAGAAGACCGGCGCCCAGCCGAGGGCGATGTAGATCGGCGCGGAGAGGCCGCGGGGAGCGCCCTTCCAGAAGACCTTCATGAGCACGCCGGCCAACGCACCGCCCCACACCACCGCGAGCATCGTCCACATGTCGCGGCCCTCGAGCAGCAGCAGCGCGAAGGGCGTGCAGGAGCCGGCGATGAGCACGAAGATGTTGGAGTGGTCGAAGCGCTTGAGCATCGAGTGGGTGCCCGGCGACCAGGTGCCGCGGTGGTAGACCGCGGAGACGGTGAAGAGGACCAGCGCGGAGGCCGCGAAGACGGCCGAGCCGATCCGGGTCGTGGCGTCGGGGGAGAGCGCGATGAGGACGATGCCTGCAGCGAGCGCGAGGGGAGCGGTGGCGAGGTGGAGCCAGCCGCGCAGGTGCGGCTTGGCCTCGGCGAGCGCCTCGTGGATCGCCTCCGTCGCGCCGTCGACGCGCTCGTGGAGCCCGTCGAGCCGGTGGCGGAGTAGGTCGTTCATGTCACGAAACTACCCGTAGGCACCTCGAGAGTCACGGTCACGGGACCGAGGTCACCCCTGGGGGGCCTCCTCAGGCGATCCCGTGGTCGTCCGGCGAGCCGTCCCGCTCGTCCTCCTCGCCGTGGGTGAAGAAGGAGAACCTGCCGTCGGTCTCGAGCACGCAGAGCTCGATGTCGCTGAGTCGGCGGATGCCCTGCTGGCGGGCGGCCTCGTGGACGTCCTGGATCGTCATCCGCTCGCCGGCGAGGGTGTCGAGCAGCGGCTCGCCGTCGCGTACGACGATGCGCGCACGGCCGGCGAGCCACGGGCGGAAGCGAGGGTGGTGGAACGCCAGCGAGTTGAGGACCATGCCGGCGACCGTGAAGGTGGCCACCGCGATGACCGCGGCCGTCACGGAGTAGTCCTCCTGGACGATGCCCTGGCTCACCAGGTCGCCGACGGTGATGAGCAGGATCATGTCGAAGGCGGACAGCTGGGCGACCTCGCGCTTGCCGCCGACGCGCACGATGAGCCAGAGGAACAGGAAGATCGCCAGGGACCGGATCAGGACGTCCATCAGGGCATCCTCCAGCTCGTGAAGGAGGCCGACACGACTTCCTCGTCCTCGACGAGCACGCTGACCTGGCAGTCGTCGGTCTCGCCGAACTGGCCGGGCGACACGCGGGCGTCGAGGCTGATCTCGAGCGTGGTGCCGGACGGCGGCGGGTCGAACTCGTAGATGATCCAGGGCGGCACGGTCGTCTCGGCGGCCGGGTTGGGATACCAGTTCTGGAAGTCGAGGTCGTTGAAGAACTCGTCGCAGAAGCGCATCTGCACGATGTCGCCGAAGCCGGCGGTGGCATCCACGGTCACGTGGAACGGCGCGGGCTGCCCGGCCCTCGTGACCTGCGGATACTCCACCGTCAGGGTGTAGCCGGCACTCTCCGCGGTGACGTCGCCCTGGCGTGGGCCGAGCAGGTCGAAGGCCGCTAGGAGCACGATGAGCACGAGCAGCGCGACCCCTGCTCGGCGCCACCAGCGTCCCCGTTTGCGAGGAGGCGTGTCGCGCAGGCCGGCGGTCGTCTCGTCGACCCCGACCAGGGATCCGTCGACGTCGGAGTCAGGAGTCACGGCGACACCCTAGGGCCCGGTTACCATCGGTGACGTGGCGAAGTTGAAGGACGCGGTGCGTCGGGTGCTCTACCCGGCCTACGAGCACCGGGTCGTGAAGTTCCTCCCGGCCGACCGCATCCCGCAGCACGTCGGCCTCATGCTCGACGGCAACCGCCGCTGGGCCAAGGCCGTCGGCCTCGACACGGCGGGCGGCTACCAGGCCGGCGCCGACAACATCTTCCCGCTGCTCGGCTGGTGCGAGGAGGTGGGCGTCAAGGTCGTCACGCTGTGGCTGCTCTCCAGCGACAACCTCACCAACCGCCCGCCCGAGCAGATGGCCGGACTGCTCACCGATCATCGAGGGCGCGGTCGAGTCCCTCGCGGCCACCGGCCGCTGGCGCATCCACCCGGTGGGGGCCCTCGACCTGCTCCCCGCCAGCACCGCGCAGAAGCTCAAGGACGCCGAGGAGGCCACCCGCGACGTCGACGGGATCCTGGTCAACATCGCCGTCGGGTACGGCGGGCGGCGCGAGATCGCGGACGCCGTGCGCTCGCTGCTCCACGAGCACGCCGCGCGCGGCACCTCGCTGGAGGAGCTGGCCGACGTCATCGACGTCGAGCACATCTCCGACCACCTCTACACCAAGGGCCAGCCCGACCCCGACCTCGTGATCCGCACGTCGGGGGAGCAGCGCCTCGGCGGCTTCCTGCTGTGGCAGTCGGCGCACTCGGAGTTCTACTTCTGCGAGGCGCTGTGGCCCGACTTCCGCCGCGTCGACTTCCTGCGGGCCATCCGCGCGTACGCCGAGCGCGAGCGCCGCTTCGGAGGCTGAGCCGGGCGGCTGGGCGGGGTAACACAGCGTTCATCCCGCGTTCGGGCGTGTCGCCCGAAATCGGCCGTGGCCGGGCGTACTTTCTGCCTCATCGGCAGGTGGGGAAGCCTGCTGAATCGGGAGGCAGCTGTGGGAGTCACGCACCACTTCGAGGAGCCGTCCGGTCCATGAGTTGAACTGGACCGGGTGTGGTGCGTCGCGCCGGTCCGATAGGGGTAGGCACTCCGTGAGCTCGAACAAGCAGGTCAGCCAGAACCGCACGTACGTCCTCGACACCAGCGTCCTGCTGGCCGATCCCGGCGCCCTGCGCCGCTTCGCGGAGCACGAGGTGGTCCTCCCGGTGGTCGTCATCACCGAGCTCGAGGGCAAGCGCCACCACCCGGAGCTCGGGTTCTTCGCACGCACCGCGCTGCGGAGCCTCGACGAGCTGCGCATCCAGCACGGCCGGCTCGACGAGCCCGTGCCGGTCGGGGACGAGGGCGGCACCGTGCGTGTCGAGCTCAACCACACCGACCCGGCGTCGCTGCCGTCGGGCTTCCGGCTCGGCGACAACGACACCCGGATCCTCGCGGTCGCCCGCAACCTCGCCAACGAGGGGCACCAGGTCACGCTGGTCTCCAAGGACCTCCCGCTGCGCATCAAGGCCTCGGCCGTCGGGCTCGACGCCGAGGAGTACCGCGCGGAGGCGATCAGCGACTCCGACACCGGCTACACCGGCATGGCCGAGCTCGAGGTGACGTCCACCGAGCTCGACGAGCTGTACGACGACGGGGTCATCGACCTGGCCGAGGCGCGCGACCTGCCGTGCCACAACGGGCTGGTGCTCCTCTCCGACCGGGGCACCGCGCTGGGTCGCGTCGGTCCCGACAAGCAGGTGCACCTGGTCCGCGGCGACCGCGAGGCGTTCGGCATCCACGGTCGCTCCGCCGAGCAGCGGATCGCCCTGGAGATGCTGCTCGACCCGGAGGTCGGGATCGTCTCGCTCGGTGGCCGGGCCGGCACCGGCAAGTCCGCCCTCGCGCTGTGCGCCGGCCTGGAGGCCACCCTCGAGCGGGGCCAGCACAAGAAGGTCGTCGTCTTCCGCCCGCTGTTCGCCGTCGGCGGCCAGGAGCTCGGCTACCTGCCGGGGTCGGAGTCGGAGAAGATGTCGCCGTGGGGCCAGGCGGTGTTCGACACCCTCGGCGCCCTCACCACGCCCGACGTCATCGACGAGGTGATGGACCGCGGGATGCTCGAGGTGCTGCCGCTCACGCACATCCGCGGCCGGTCCCTGCACGACGCGTTCGTCATCGTCGACGAGGCGCAGTCGCTGGAGCGCAACGTGCTCCTGACGGTGCTGTCGCGGATCGGGGCCAACTCCAAGGTGGTGCTGACCCACGACGTCGCGCAGCGCGACAACCTGCGCGTCGGACGTCACGACGGCATCGTGGCGGTGATCGACAAGCTCAAGGGCCACCCGCTCTTCGCGCACGTGACCCTGACCCGGTCCGAGCGGTCGCCGATCGCCGCCCTGGTGACCGAGATGCTGGAGAACGTCGTCCTCTGACCCCGTCCTCGTCGGGTGCTGCGACCCGGCTGGCGCCCACGTCCCGGGCGCGAGCCGGGTCGTCGTGCTCCGTGGCATCCCTCACCTGCCCGCCGCCTCGGTGTGGCCGGCGTGGCTCGTGTGACCCCCGTGACTCCTGTGGCGGGGGATGTGGTGGAAAGTGGCACGAGTTTCGCCGTTCGGTTTGCATGGGCCCTCGCACTCCTGCATGGTGGCCCGTGATCGTTTCGTGATCTCCACACCCTGTCGCCGCCCGTTCCCCCCGGATTCCTGACGGGCGCGACATCGTCCTGACCTCTACCCCGTGAGCTCCCCTGTGCCCTTGACACCCGCGTCGAAGCCCGAGAAGTACGTCCCCCGACACCGCGCCCCCGGCAAGCACAAGGCGACCCGTTCGCTGCCCGCCCGGATGGTGCGCACCTCCGTGGTGCTCACCGGCGTCGCGGCCGCCGTGACCGGCGTCAGCGTGTCCGGCGGCGTCCTCGGCTCCCCGGCCGGCACCGCCGCGGGCGACCTCGCGTCGGCTGCCGTCGGCGGCGTCACGGTGGCCTCCGCGGACTCCGACCCGACCGCCCTCGAGCGCCGCGAGTCCGTCGTGCCCGTCTCCCGCTCGGACCGCCGCGGTGCGACCGACGCGACCAAGCGTCGCGGCGCTGTCGGTGGCCGAGGGGCCGGCCGTCACCCGCACCGAGGACCTCTCGAGCGCCGACCCGCGCGACATCGCCCGGGCGCTGCTGCCGCAGTTCGGCTTCGACTCCGCGCAGTTCGACTGCCTCGACTCGCTCTACATGAGCGAGTCCGGCTGGAGCACCAACGCCGACAACCCGACCTCGTCGGCGTACGGCATCCCGCAGGCGCTCACCCAGCTGCACGACCTGCCGGCCGACTACATGACCTCGGCCGAGTCGCAGATCCGCTGGGGCCTCGGCTACATCCAGGACACCTACGGCACGCCGTGCAGCGCTTGGTCGTTCAAGTCCGGCAACGGCTGGTACTGACCGGCCGAGATCGCGCACGACGCGGGCAGTTCGTGTCATTCCGGCTGGCGATCACGCCTGCAGCCCGCGCCTTCGTCGCCGAACTGCCTTCACTGTGCAGGCGTCAGCGTGCCTCGAAGACCGTGACCGCCCCGGCGTACTCGCGACCGCCCTCGAACTCCGGCAGCACCAGGCCGTCGCCGGTCGAGTCGAGGTAGGCCTGCGCGCTCGCGTGGTCGGGGAAGACCGCGCGCGTCTCGAGGTCGTGGCGGCGTACGTCGGCGAAGCGGCGCCGCAGCACGGACTCGCCGGTCTCGCTGCTGAACTGGCTGCGCGCCACCCGGCCGCCGGCGTCCCGGTGCAGGTCGGCGAGGTGGTCCTGGCCGTTGGTGACGGAGACGAACGTGCCGCCCGGACGGAGCACCCGGCGGACCTCGTTGAGCGCCCGCTCGAGGTCACGCACGTGGTAGAGCATCCAGCCCGCGTAGACCACGTCGAAGGACGCGTCCTCGAACGGCAGGTAGCAGATGTCGGCCTGGCGGGCATCGACGCCGCGGGCGGCGGTCAGGTCGACGAACCGCGGCGAGAAGTCGGTCGCGACCAGGGTGACCCCGGGGAGGTCGTGGATCCGCTCGGCCATCACGCCCGGTGCCGCAGCCGACCTCGAGGATGCGGGCGTCGCCGACCAGGGCGCGGTCGATCGCCCGCAGCGCCTCGGTCTCGGGGTCCAGGCCGTCGGCGGTGGGTTGCCACACGGACCGGCGGGTCTCGAGCCGGTCCTCGGTGGAGTACTGGTCGCGGACGTGGTCCGGGTCGCTCATGCTGCTCATGGGCGGGTCATCCGTTCCACGTCGAGGGCGTCGTCGAGCTGCTGCTCGGTGAGGTCGCCGCGGTCGACGTACCCCATCGAGAGCACAGTCTCGCGGATGGTGGTGCCGTCCTTCATCGCCTGCTTGGCGATCCTGGCCGCCTCCTCGTAGCCCACGTGCTTGTTGAGCGGCGTGACGACCGACGGTGACGACTCGGCGTACGCCCGCATCCGCTCGACGTCGGCGGTGATCCCGTCGATGCAGCGCTGCGGCCAGGACGGTCGAGGAGGTCGACAGGAGGCGGATGGACTCCAGGAGGTTGCGGGCCATGACCGGCATCATCACGTTGAGCTCGAAGCTGCCCGCCGCGCCGGCCCAGGCGACGGCCGCGTCGTTGCCGACCACCTGCGCGCAGACCATCAGCGTGGCCTCGGGCAGGACCGGGTTGACCTTGCCGGGCATGATGCTCGACCCGGGCTGCAGGTCCGGGAGGTGGATCTCGGCGAGGCCGGTCGTGGGGCCCGACGACATCCACCGCAGGTCGTTGCAGATCTTGGTGAGGCCGACGGCGTAGGTGCGCAGCGCGCCGCTGAGCTCGACCAGCGAGTCGCGCGTGCCCTGCGCCTCGAAGTGGTTGCGGGCCTCGGTGAAGTCCTGCCCGGTGTCGGCCGAGAGCCTCTCGATGACCGCGGCGGCGAAGCCGGGCGGGGTGTTGATGCCGGTGCCCACCGCGGTGCCGCCGAGGGGGAGCTCGCGGAGGCGGGGGAGCACCGCCTCCAGTCGCTCGGCGGCGTAGCGCACGGTCGCGGCGTACCCGCCCATCTCCTGGCCGAGCATCACCGGGGTGGCGTCCATCAGGTGCGTGCGGCCGGACTTCACCACGTCGGCGAACTCGGTGGCCTTGGCCTCCAGCGAGGTGGCGAGCACGTCGAGCGCCGGGACGAGGTCCTCGACCACGGCCAGCGTCGCGGCGACGTGGATGGACGTGGGGAAGGTGTCGTTGCTGCTCTGCGAGGCGTTGACGTGGTCGTTGGGGTGGACCTCGACGCCGGCCCGGCCCGCGAGCGAGGCGAGCACCTCGTTGGTGTTCATGTTGGAGCTGGTGCCCGACCCGGTCTGGAAGACGTCGAGCGGGAAGTGGTCGTCGTGCTGCCCGGTCGCCACCTCGGCGGCGGCGTCCGCGATCGCGGACGACTGCTCGGCGGTGATGACCCCGAGGTCGCCGTTGACCCGCGCGGCCGCGCCCTTGACCAGGGCGAGGGCCTGGACGTGGCGACGCTCGAGGGTCGTCCCGCTGATCGGGAAGTTGTCGATCGCGCGCTGGGTCTGGGCCCGCCACAGGGCGTCGGCCGGGACCTCGACCTCGCCCATGGAGTCGCGCTCGGTGCGTGTCTGGCTCATGGGCCCGACGCTACTCCCGGGCCGGGGTGGGCCGTCCCACCCCGGGGGGCCACCCCGGGACGCCCCGTCGTCACCCGTCCCTACGCGGGCGAGGCCTCCGGGGTTGAGCGACGGGCCAGGTAGAGGAAGTACTCCTCGGGGCGGTCCTGCAGCAGGACGTCGTACGCGCGCTCCTCGGCGGCGCCGAAGACGTCCTCCAGTGCGGCGAGGAGCTCGGGGGAGCGGGCCGCCGACCACACGACGAGCACGCCCCGGTGGTGGAGGACGTCGCGGCAGCGGGCCAGGAAGTCGCGGCCGTAGACATCGGCGTTGCCGTCGTGGACGAGGTAGCCCGGGCCGTTGTCGACGTCGAGCAGCAGCAGGTCGTGGGTGTCGCGGGCCTCGGCGATCGCCATCAGGATGTCGGCGTTGACGATCTTCACCCGCTGGTCGGCGAGCAGGGCCGGCCCGTGCGGGACCGTGCCGTCGCGCATCCAGCCGACGAGCGACTCCTCGATCTCCACGACCGTGGCGCGCTCGACGCGGACGTCGGCCAGGATGCGCTGGAGGGTGAAGCCCAGGCCGAGCCCGCCGATCACCACGTCGCGCGGGTCGTCGACGAGGTCGAGCGCGACGCCCGCCATCTCGATCTCGGTGCTCGTCTCGAGGGTGTCCATCACGAAGACGCCGTTGACCCGCAGCTCGACGACGTCGGCCGCGCCGGGGTTGGTGCGCCGTCGCAGCACCAGCTCGCCGCGAGGTGACTCGGCGCGGGCGATCTCGGCGGAGGTGGTGGTGTCTCCTGACATGCGCACCATCCTGCCTGCCCCCGGCCGCCGATCCGGTCACGGGACCTCGCCGTGTCCATTCGCCCATCCCACCGGTTGGAAAGTAGAGTGAGTCAATCGTCTAAGGAGGTATGTCGTGGTGCTGGGTTCTCCGGGGTCGGGTCGCCCCCAGGTCGTGGTCATCGGCGGCGGTGCGGCGGGCACGCTGGTGGCGCTCCACCTCGCACGCACCGCGCACCAGCGCGGCACCGGGGTCGACGTGGTGGTCGTGGACCCCGCGGACCGCCCCGGCCGGGGCACCGCGTTCGGCACGACCGACGACGAGCACCTCCTCAACGTGCCGGCCGCGGGCATGACCGCGCTGCCGCAGGACCCCGGCCACTTCGTGGCCTGGCGGGCCCGCCAGGAGCACGCCACCGGGGCCGAGCCGGGCACCTTCGCGCCGCGTCGTCAGTACGCCCGCTACCTCGACGAGACCCTCGCCGATGCCTTCGACCTGGCCGCTGCCACGGCGTCGCTGCGCCACGTCCGCGCCGGGGCCGTCGGGCGTGCGACGCCACGCGGACGGTGCCACCGTGCTGCTCGACGACGGGCACGACCTGGCCGCCGATGCGGTGGTCGTCGCCACCGGCCTCCCCGCCGCCGGACACGCCTGGGCGCCGCCCGGCCTCACCGGCTCGCCGTTCTTCGTGCCGGACCCGTGGGCGCCCGGCGCGCTGGACGTCGTACGCCGCGACCGCGTCGGCGCCGGTGACGTCCTGCTCGTCGGGGCCGGCCTCACCATGGTCGACGTCGTCCTCTCCCTGACCCGGCCCGGCGGCCGTGAGGACCGGCGCGTGCTCGCGGTGTCGCGCAGCGGAGAGATGCCCGCGCGGCACGCCGACGAGCTGCAGCTGGCCGCGATCCCCGACGTCGACGACTGGGGCTCCACGCTGGCCGAGCTGCGGGCCAGCGTCGCCGAGCACGTGGAGCGGGTGCGGGCCACCGGCGGTGACTGGCGCCCGGCGATGGACGGGCTGCGCTTCCGGGTCAGCGAGCTCTGGCAACGGCTGTCCGAGGACGACCGCGACGAGTTCCTCGCCACCGACGCCAGCGACTGGAACCGCGTCCGTCACCGGATGCCGCCCACCTCGGCCGCGGTGCTGCGCGAGCTGGCGACCGCCGACCGGCTGCGCCACCTGCACCGGCACCGTCGCCGACGCGTCGCCGCTCACCGGCGGCGGGCTGCGGGTCACCCTCGCCGACGGCTCGACCCACGACGTCGGCTGGGTGGTCAACTGCACCGGTCCCGCCCTCGACGTACGCCGCCTCGGCAACCCCGTGCTCGACGACCTCCTCACCGTGCGCGGCGGCGTCTCCCTGGCGCAGCCGGCCACGGCCGGGATGGGCTTCCGGACCCGCGACGGACGGCTGCTCGACTCGACCGGCCGGGCGGACGCACCCGTGTGGACGCTGGGCGCGCTGCGGCGCGGCGAGCTCTGGGAGTCGACCGCGGTCCCCGAGATCCGCAGCCAGGCGCTCGGCCTGGCGGTCGACGTGCTCGACGCCGTCGCCCCGATGCCGCGCCGCCTCGAGGACGGCCGGCTGGTCAGCGGCCACCACCCCGTCGCCCGTCCCCGCGACCCCCTCGGCCTGCCGCTGTCGGCGACGGCCGAGGCGGCGGCGCGCTACAACGCCGGCCTGGAGCGGGTGATGCGCCTCCAGTCCGGCGGCGAGGAGCTGCTGCGCGAGGCGGCGTCGCTCGACCCCGACTTCGCGCTGGCCCACGCCGCGCTGGCGATGCTCGGCCACGAGGCCGGGGCGGCGACCGACGTGGCCGGCTCGCTGCAGGCCGCCCGCCGCGCGGTCCTCAAGCGGGGCGACGAGCGCGAGCGCAGCCTGGTGGACGTCATCGGCCGTCGGGTCGACGACGCCCGCCACGAGGGCGCCACGGCGCTGATGAACCACATCGCCCACCACCCGCGCGACGTCCTGGCCGTCTCGGCGGCGGTGCCGACGATCGCGTTCTCCGGGGTCACCGACATCCAGCAGGAGGCGTGGGACCTGGTCGACGGGCTCGCCCCGGCGTACGGCGACCACTGGTGGTACATCTCGCTGCTCGCCTTCACCCGGCAGGACCAGGGCCGCTTCGACGAGGCCGGGCTGCTCGCCGAGAGCGCGCTGTTCTGCGAGCCCTCCTCGGGTCACGCCGTGCACGCGCAGACCCACGTGATGTACGAGACCGGCAAGCACGAGGGCGGCCGCGTCTGGCTCGACCACTGGGTCGCCGAGAGCGGTCGCTCCGCGTCGCACCGCGCGCACTTCTCCTGGCACGCGGCGCTGCACGACCTGGCCATCGGCGACACCGAGGCGGTGCGCCAGCGCTACTACAGCCAGCTCGCCCCGCCGGCCGTCACCGGCGTGCGCTCGCTCATCGACTCGGCGTCGCTGCTGTGGCGCTGGCGGATCACCACCGCCGACTGGGACGCCGCCGCGGGCTCGCAGGCCTTCCCCCACGAGGTCGCCCCGCCGCCGGTGGAGTGCGTGCTCGAGGCGGCCGGGCGCGGACCTCATCGACCGGCCGGAGACGCCGTTCGTGGCGATGCACTCGGCGCTCGCCCTGGCCGCGGCCGGCGACCTCGCCCGCCTGGCCCGGCTCCGCGACCACTGCCGGTCGGCGTCCGACCCGGCGATCCGGGCGACCGGCACGGCGCTCTGCGACGCGCTCCTCGCCGCCGGTCAGCAGCAGTGGACCCGGGCCGCGGAGATCCTCGCCGACCTGCTGCCCACGCTCGTCCGCGTCGGCGGGTCGGCCGCCCAGCGCGAGGTCGTGGAGGAGACCCTCCTCTTCGCCCTCGTCAGCTCGGGACAGCCCGAGCCCGCCCTGGCGGTCCTCGACGCCCGCCTCGACCGCCGGCCCTCGCCCGCTCGACGCCCGGCGTCGGGGGTCACTCGTCGTCGCCCCCGTCTGAGGGGAGTCAGCCGAACGGGTCGACGGTCCCCTCCGGCTGGGTCGCCAGGACGGCGGCCAGGAGCGGGGCGTGCTCCCGGGCGTCGCGGGCGGCCCTGCGCAGCAGCGCCGGCGCGCGTCCGGCGTGTCCGGCCGCGATGCTCGCCTGCGCGGCTCGCCATCGCGGCGTACGCCGCGTCGTGGGGGCGGTCCAGGCCGTCCCACGCCGCCGCGGCGGCGAGCCAGGGGCGCACGTCGTGCCCACCGGCGAGACGATCCATCTCGGCCGCCCACGAGGCGGCGACCGCCCCGGGTGACGGCTCGGCCAGCGGGTCGCGGTCGGGGGTCGACCGGATGGCGCGCAGCCGGTCGGCGTGGCGGCGGCGCGCCGCCGAGCCCGGCGGGGTCTCCTCGCCCAGGTCCGCGGCCGCGCGCGCACCGAGCACGAGCAGCTCGCCGAGCGATGAGATCGAGTCGAAGCGGGCGGCCATCTCCAGCATCGCGACCACACGGTCCCAGGCGGCCTGCGGCCGGCCGAGCCACAGCTCGGAGCGGGCGGCGTACTGCGTCACGTCGGCGCGGTTCCACAGCGACGGCAGCTCGACGGCGTCGAGGGCCTCGAAGCGGCGCAGCGCCTCCTCGCGGCGACCACGCATCATGTCCAGGGTGGCCCGCTCGGTGTGCAGCGCCCACCGGTGGGGATCGAGGTCGCCCTCGGTCAAGGGGTCGATGATGGCCGCCGCCCGACCGGTGTGCCCGGACAGGCGGAGCGCGTCGGCGACGTTGGCGCGCAGCGAGCTCGACTCGCGGGTGTCGATGCCCCACCGGTCGGCGGCCTCGAGACCCGAAGCGCCGGCGGCCTCGATCGCCTCGGCGGTGCCCCCGGTGATCAGGAGCAGGTCGGTGTGGCGCATGCCGAACTGGACCTCGCGGACCGGGTCGTCGCGCAGCGTCGGGAGCGCCGCGGCCTCGACGGCGTGCTGGACCGCGTCCGCGGAGTCGCCGGTGACCGCCTCGTACCACGCGACGTGCATCAGCGAGCTGCGCAGCTCGTCGGGGTCGTCCAGCTCGCGGCTGATCTCGACCACCCGGCGCGCGTCGTGCAGGCCCTCGGCCAGGCGACCCAGCCCGCTGAGGGTCCTGGCCCGCAGGCGCAGGGTGTCGAGGTGGCTCATCGACGTGGGGACGTGGTGCAGGTAGGCCGTGGCCTTGTTGATGAGGACCAGGGCCGACTCCTCGTCGACCTCGCCGAGGTAGTCCGCGGCCCGGCGGTAGAGCCCGGCGAGCTGCTCGTCTCCCATCCCACCGGCGAGGGAGAGGGCCTCCTGCGCGAGGGCCGACGCCCGCTCGGGCTCCGACGACTGCTCGAAGGCGTCCATCGCGGCGAAGTAGGCCTCGACGAGGTCCATCGGCGGCTCGCCGACGAGGTGCGCCTCGGGTGGCCAGATCCGGATGGCCCGCAGCCAGTGCGTGGCCGCCTGGGGAGCCGCGAAGCGGAGCTCGGCCTCGCGTGCGGCGCGGACGCGCCAGACGACCTCGCGGTCGGGCCGCCCGGCCGCCTGCCAGTGCGCGGCGACCGCGGAGGGGGGAACCGATGGCGGCGCGGCCTCGAGGGCCTCGGCGAGCCGCTGGTGGTAGGGCGCGGACTCGCCGGGGACGAGTCGTCGCTGGATGGCCTCCGCCAGCAACGGGTGCTGCAGCTCGATCTGCCCGCCGGCAGCCTCGGCGAGCAGGTGCTGGTCGCGCAGGTCGTGCAGGCAGTCGAGCAGCCGGTCCTGCCCCAGCCCGCTCGCGGCGCGGAGCACGTCGAGTCGCAGCGGGTGGCCCGCGACCGCGAGCGCCACGACGACCGGCCAGGACCCGGGGCGGAGCCCGTCGAGGCGCTGGTCCAGCAGGTCGCGCAGCAGCGCCGGCAGGTGGTCGCCGGTCTCGTAGAAGGCCAGCAGCTGCTCGGTGAAGAGGGGCTGGCCGCGGCTCCGGGCGTGCAGCCTGTCGACCTCGCCGGGGGGCATGGAGACGCCCAGCAGCTCGACCTGCAGCGCCGTCTCGGGGAGGCTCAGCGGCTCCAGCTCCAGCGTGGTCACCCCGGCGACGCGCCGGATCCGGGTGAACCACTCCGTCGCGTCAGCGCGGGTCGTCTGCTCGTCGAGCCGGAAGGTGCCGAGCAGCGGGGGCCCGGACCCGCGTTGGCGAGGTGCTCCAGCACGGCCAGCGTGGCGGTGTCGGCCCAGTGCAGGTCCTCGAGGAGGACGGCCATCCGCCGGACCCGGCTCAGGGCCTCCAGCACCGTCCGGATCGCCGACATCAGTCGCTGCCGGGACCAGCCGTCCTCGGGCGCCGGCGGCGACCCGCCCTGGTCCATCTCGGGCAGCAGCCTCTTGAGGGACTGCTCGACGTATCCCGGTGACGCGGCCAGCGCCTGCGCCAGCCACGTCCCGTCGCCGGTCTCGTGGGCCGCCCGCAGCACCGTCGCCGTCGGCAGGAGGGGGACGTCGACCGACAGGTGCAGGCAGTGACCCGTGAGCACCTCGACACCGTCTGCGCTGTCGGCCGCCACGGTGGCGAGCCGGGTCTTCCCGATCCCTGCCTCGCCGACGAGCAGCATCAGGCCGTTGCCCGCCTCGAGGTGACGCCGTACGACCCGGAGCTCCTCGCGCCGGCCGGCGATCGCCGGCCGCGCGCCGGTCTCCGGCCCCTCCGCGTCCCGCCCGGCGGCGAGCCAGAGGTCGTGGAACTGGGTCGTGTCACCCCCCAGTGCCTCGACGACCAGCTCGAGCACCCCCCACGCCGGCAGCCGCGCGGAGGAGAACACGTGCGAGACCGTGGTGTGGCTGCACCCGGCCTCCCGGGCCAGCGTCCGCAGGCTGGGCCAGCCGGCCCGGAGGTGGAGGTCGTGCAGGGTGTCCACGAGCTCCCGCTGGGGCCCCGGCGGGAGGTCAGGTCGCGGCAGTCCGCCCACCTCGACTCCCTCGTCGACCGCTGCTCGTGTGGTGTCGCCCGAGCGACGTCGTCACTCCAGCATCGCGCCGCGGGTGGACGGTGTCATGCCCCATCTGAGCCACTTCGGCTCACTACTCGGCGGAGCGGACCCGGATCCCGGAGACGGGCACGGTGACGGCACCGGAGGGGTCGGTGAAGAAGTCGTTGCCCTTGTCGTCCACCACGATGAACGCCGGGAAGTCCTCGACCTCGATCTTCCAGACCGCCTCCATGCCCAGCTCCTCGTACTCGAGCACCGACACCGAGGTGATGCAGTCCTGGGCGAGGCGGGCGGCCGGACCGCCGATCGAGCCGAGGTAGAAGCCGCCGTGGGCGTCGCAGGACTCGGTGACCGACCTTGGAGCGGTTGCCCTTGGCGAGCATCACCTTGGACCCGCCCGCGGCCTGGAACTGCTCGACGTACGAGTCCATGCGACCGGCCGTCGTGGGGCCGAACGACCCGGAGGCCATCCCGGCGGGGGTCTTGGCGGGGCCGGCGTAGTAGACCGGGTGGTCGCGCAGGTACGACGGCATCTCCTCGCCGGCGTCGAGGCGCTCCTTGATCTTGGCGTGCGCGATGTCGCGGGCGACGACGAGCGGCCCGGTCAGCGACAGCCGCGTCTTGACGGGGTGCCGCGAGAGCTCCGCGAGGATCTCCGACATCGGCAGGTTGAGGTCGATCTGCACGACCTCGCCCGACGAGATCTCGTCGGAGACTCCGGCGTCGGGCATGTAGTGCGCCGGGTCGGTCTCGAGCTGCTCGAGGAAGACGCCCTCGGCGGTGATCTTGCCCAGCGCCTGCCGGTCGGCCGAGCAGGACACCGCGATGGCGACCGGGCACGAGGCGCCGTGGCGGGGGAGCCGCACCACGCGGACGTCGTGGCAGAAGTACTTGCCGCCGAACTGCGCGCCGATCCCGAAGGACTGCGTCAGCTTGAAGACCTCCTCCTCGAGCTCGAGGTCGCGGAAGCCGTGCGCGCTCATGGAGCCCGAGGTCGGCAGGTTGTCGAGGTAGTGCGCCGAGGCGTACTTCGCGGTCTTGAGCGCGTACTCCGCGCTCGTGCCGCCGATGACGACGGCGAGGTGGTACGGCGGGCACGCGGCCGTGCCGAGCGAGCGGATCTTCTCGTCGAGGTAGGTCAGCAGGCGCTCGGGGTTGAGGATCGCCTTGGTCTCCTGGAACAGGAACGACTTGTTGGCCGAGCCGCCGCCCTTGGCCATGAAGAGGAACTTGTACTCCGGCTTCCCGGGCTCTGCGGCGTCGAGTAGATCTCGATCTGCGCCGGCAGGTTGGTGCCGGTGTTCTTCTCCTCGAACGTCGTCAGCGGCGCGAGCTGGGAGTAGCGCAGGTTGAGCTTCGTGTACGCGTCGTACACGCCGCGGCTGATCGCCTCGCCGTCGTCGACGCCGGTGAGCACGCCCTCGGACTTCTTGCCCATGACGATCGCGGTGCCGGTGTCCTGGCACATCGGCAGCACGCCGCCGGCGGAGATGTTGACGTTCTTGAGCAGGTCGAGCGCGACGAAGCGGTCGTTGCCCGACGCCTCGGGGTCGTCGATGATCCGGCGCAGCTGCGCGAGGTGCGCGGGCCGCAGGTAGTGGCTGATGTCGTGCATCGCCTCGGCGGTCAGCCGCTGGATCGCCTCCGGGGACGACGCGCAGGAAGGTCTGCCCGTCCGCCTCGATGGTGGACACGCCCTCGGTGGTGATCAGCCGGTACGGCGTCTCGTCGGGGCCGCGTCGGCAGGAGGTCGGAGTAGCGGAACTCAGCATCGCTCACGAGACGGCAGGGTACGCCGCGAGGTCGGGCATAGCGGAGGCTGCCCGGGCGTTGGGCCGATGTGCACGTCCACGACCAGACCCTCGACTCGCTCGTCATCGGTGCCGGCCAGGCCGGCCTCTCCGCGTCCCGGCACCTCGCGCGCCGCGGGCATCGAGCACGTCGTCCTCGACGCCGGCCGAGCGTCCCGGAGGCGCCTGGCAGCACCGCTGGGACTCGCTCAGCATGGCGGACGTGCACGGCGTCGCGGACCTGCCCGACGCGGTGGCCCCGGGCCGCTCGGACCGGCCGGCCAACGTCGTCGTGCCGGCGTACTTCTCGGACTACGAGCGCACGCTTCGACCTGCCGGTGGTGCGGCCCGTCCTCGTCGACTCGGTGTCCAGCGAGGGTGGGCTGCTGGTCGTGGCGGCGGGCGAGCGGACCTGGCGCACGCGGACCCTGGTCAACGCCACCGGCACCTGGACACAGCCCTTCGTGCCGCACTACCCGGGCATCGAGACCTTCGCCGGCGAGCAGCTGCACACGGTCGACTACCCCGGACCGGAGCACTTCGCCGGGCGCCGCGTCCTCGTGGTCGGCGGCGGTGCCTCCGCCGTCCAGTTCCTCGGCGAGCTGGCGCCCGTGGCCGACACCCTGTGGGTGACCCGTCGGGCGCCGGTGTGGCGCACCGACGACTTCGACCCGGAGGCCGGCCTCGCCGCCGTCACGCTGGTCGCCGACCGCGTACGCCGCGGGCTGCCGCCGACGAGCGTCGTCGGCGTCACCGGCCTCGCCCTGCGTCCCCAGGAGCGCGAGGCGGAGCGGCTCGGCGCCTACCGGCGGCGGCCGATGTTCGACCGGATCGAGCCGACCGGGGTGCGCTGGGACGCCGGTGCGGTCTTCGAGCGGGTCGACGTGATCCTCTGGGCGACCGGCTTCCGTCCGGCCGTCGGCCACCTCGCCCCGCTCCGGCTCCGCACGCCGGCGGGTGGCATCCAGCTCGACGTGGGCGGGGCCGTGCAGAGCGCGGTGACGGCCGTCCGCGACCCGCGGGTCCAGCTCGTCGGCTACGGGCCGTCGGCCAGCACGATCGGCGCCAACCGTGCCGGTCGGGCTGCGGCGATCGCGGTGGCACGCGTCCTGGCGGAGGACGACGACCTCAGCGCCTGAGCCGTCTCGGCTGTCCACTTCTGTCAACTCCCGTCAACCCGGGGTCGGGCGGGCCAACTCTGGAGGAACAACCGCCGCAACCGCGGGGGTCCACACAGGGGAGACAGACATGAACAGCAGGCAGTTCCGCCGCCGCTGCTCCGTCATCGGGGCCGCGACCATCATCACCATCACGACCGCCTTCGCACCTGCTGCGAGCAGTGCCGCGGCCGCCGGCAAGGACGGTCCCAAGGACCGACCCTGCTTCATGATCCAGTCGCACTGGAACACCGCCTACGACGGTCCGCAGCCGACCTGCCCCCGCTCGATCCGGCGGTAGCAGGACGGTCGACGCCGTCAGGACCAGCATCGGGGGCGCTGGGGTCAGCACCGGGGGGTGAACGCGGGGGAGTCCGTCGGGGCCGGGCGACCGGCCCCGGCGGCTCGCGTCGCCGGAGGTGCAGCACGAGGACCAGCGCACGAGGACCAGCGCACGAGGACCAGGTCCCCCTGGCCGGGCGGTCAGCGTCCACCTGCGACGGTGGCGCTGATCGCCCGGTGTAGCGGGACGTGCTCGCGCGCGTCGGCAGCGGCGCGCTCGAGGAGCCGTCGGGCGAGGGTCGCCCGCCCTCGCGCAGAGCGACCTGCGCTGCGCGCCAGCGGCAGTACGCCGCGTCGTGCGGGCGGGTGAGCCGGTCCCACTCGGTGGCGGCACGACTCCACTGCTCGAGCGTGTCGTCGTCAGTCGCGCGGGCGAGCTCGCACTCCCACTGGGCGGTGCACCCGGGTCGTGTCGCCGGGACGGGGCCGGGGCCCAACGGGTCGGTGTCGGCCGACTGCCGGAGCACCCGCAGCTGCCCGGTCGTGCCCTCGCGAGGCTGGAGCCGCTGCAGATCGGCCACCGCACGAGCGAGCGTCGCGAAGCCTGGTCCCGCCACTCTCGCCGTGTCGTTGTCCAGGGTCTGCCCCAGCAGGTCCGTCAACCGGTCGACGGCGTCTCCGGGGTCGCCCCAGCCAGAGCAGCGCCTCACAGGTGGGCACGGCCAACGTGAGCTCGGCGAAGAGATCGTCCTGGTGGGCCAGGGTGGTCGAGGGCGAGCACCTCGTCGCACCGGCCCTCGGCGAGGGCCACTCGCGCCGCGACGAGGCGCAGGGGCCACATCGAGTACTCCTCGCTCGACTGCACGTCACCGACCACGAGAGCTTGCGCCCGGGCTGGGCTCGCCCGCATTCAGCCATGCCTCCGCGACGTTGCTCCGGACCATGTGGGTGGTCGTGGACCGCAGGTCGAGCTCCACGATCTGCTCCATCGACGTGCGGGCCGCCGCCTCCAGCTCCTGCGGCGGACGGGCGTGGAAGAGCATCACGTCCGTCTGCATCATGGCGAGGAACGCCTCGTCGTCCGGTGTCGTCTCCTGACCGAGCACCGTCCTGGCCACCTCGAAGGATGCGAGCGCGGCCGCGAGGTCCCCCTCGAACGCGAGGTGCCAGCCCCGCACCGCGTGCAACCGCAGGAGGCTGTGTCGGTCGATGACCTCGGGGCCGAGACCGACGGCCTCGTCCAGCAGGGCCAGGGCCTGCTCCTCCCGACCCGTCTTCGACAGCAGGCTGGCGCGGAGGCGCAGGCAGCCCACGCGTCTGTCGGCCGACATTCCCGGTCCGTGGCCGGCCTCCACCTCGTCGAGGAACTCGAGCGCGCGATCCGGTCCGTGCTGCCCCCAGATGATGCCCGCGGCGCGGAGCCCCAGCTCGAAGCGGTCGTCGCGGGCTGCGGCCGGATCCGCCTCCAGCGCAGAGAGGGCGAGGGCGAGCCCGGCGGGCTCCCGCCCGGCCCCGCCGAGCGCGTTCACCGCGGCCAGCTGTGCCGCCGCGTGGTGCGGAGTCGGCTGCGGGGCCGAGGGCGGTGGCCAGATGTCGAGGGCGCGCAACCAGTGCTCGGCCTCCTCGCGGGAGGCGGTGCGTTCCTGGGCCTCCAGGGCCGCGCGGATCCGCCAGGACAGCTCGTGGTCGGGATCGTCGGCGGCCAGGTAGTGCGCGGCGACCTCGGCCGCCGAGGTCCCCGCGCGATCGGCGAGCCGACGGGCCAGGGCGGCGTGGACGGCGGCGGCCTCGCCGGGCACGACGCGACGGCCGACGCCCTCGGAGATCAGCGGGTGGGCGAGCGCGACGTCCCGGCTGGTGGTGTCGAGGAGGTGTCGGCGCGCCAGGTCCCGGAGTGCGTCGGTGACCTCGGCCTCCCCGAGTCCGGTCACGGCGGCCAGCACGGCGACGGGCAATGGCCGACCGGCGAGGCCGAGCGCCCGGACGACGCCCCATGGCACGTCGTCGAGGCCACCCAACCGCGCGTCCAGCAGGTCGTCGAGCACGGGCGGGAGGGCGGTCCCGTTGCCGGCGACCGCGAGCTGTGCGGTGAAGAGCGGATGGCCGACGCTGCGCCCGAACACGGCATCCACCCGTGCCGCGGACGGCTGTGCGCCGAGCAGCAGGGCGAGCTGGGCGGCGGTGTCGGTGCGATCGAGAGGGCCGAGCTCGACGACACCGCCCGCGGCCGGTCGGCGTACCCGGGCGAACCACGCCGTGTGGTCGTCCGGGGTCCCGGGGTCGTGCAGCCTCCACGTGCCTACGAGGGCGACGCGCGTGCCCCTCGCCACCAGGTACTCGAGGAGTGCCAGGGTGCTGTCGTCGGCCCAGTGCAGGTCGTCCAGGACGAGGCCGAGGCGTCGAGGGACGGCGACGGCGTCCAGGACCGCCCTGCAGGGCCGCGAAGAGTCGTTGCCGGGCGAAGTCGTCGGCGGGCGGCGGACTGCCGGCGGCGTCGATCTCGGGGACCAGGACGGCCAGGGTGGGCGCGACGTACGACGGACACCGCGCGATTGCTCCCTCGACGAGTCGACCCTCGTCGACCTCGAGGAGGGTGCGCAGGAGGTCGATGACGGGCATGAGCGCCGAGTGCCGCGACAGGGGCAGGCAGCGTGCCGGCGGCGACGACCGTGTCGCCTCCGTCGACAGCCGCCTCGACGAGGGCGGTCTTGCCGATGCCGGCCTCGCCGGTGACGAGGAGGAGTCCGGTGCCGGACTCGAGGTGGCGTCGTACGGCGGTGAGCTCGGGCTTGCGGCCCGCGATGCGGGGGGTGGGTGCCGGGCCGTGTCGAGGGGGGTGGTGGCGGCGAGCCAGAGGTCGTGGAAGCCGGTGGTGTCGCCGTCCATGGCTTCGACGAGGAGCTCGAGGGTGCCCCAGGAGGGGATCCGGGGGGAGGAGAAGGCGTGCGAGACGGTGGTGTGGGAGACGCCGGTCTCGCGGGCGAGGGTGCGCAGTGATGGCCAGCCGGCGCGGTGGTGGAGGTCGTGGAGGGCGTCGACGAGGTCGCGGTGGGGGCCGGGGGCAAGGTCGGGGCGGGGGAGCGCGCTCATGGGTGACCCGCCCGGGTGCTCGCGATCGCACGGTGGAGGGGGACGTGCTCGCGCGCGTCGGCCGCGGCGCGCTCGAGGAGCACGCGGGCAGCGGCGACGTCCCCCTGCCGCAGGGCGAGCCGGGCGCCGCGCCAGCGGCAGTACGCCGCGTCGTGCGGGCGGATGAGCCGGTCCCACTCGGTGGCGGCACCGGTCCACAGCTCGAGCGACTCCCGCCCCTCCAGCCTCCGGATCTCGGCGCACCAGAGTGCACGCGCGGCGGTGCCGTGGCCGATCATCGGGTGCGGACCGAACGGGTCGCGCGAGCAGGCGCCGTGCAGGCGGTGCAGCCGGGCGACGAGCTCGTGCCGCTCGGGCGCCTCGACGGGCCGACGCCCGGCAGCCGCCTCGTCGGCGCCGGCCCGCGCCGCGGTCGTCAGCGCCAGGGCGAAGAGCATCGAGTCCTCGCGGGTGACGGCGCGCTCCAGGGTGGGCAGCAGCTCGGCCAGCGCCGCGCCCGGCCGGCCCGCCCAGAGCTGCGCCTCGGCGAAGCAGCGGGAGAGGTAGGTGCGGTGCGCGCCGGAGGTGACGCGGAGGTCCTTCAGCAGGGACGCGCGCTCGAGCGCGGCGGCCGCGTTGCCGAGCGCGGACTCCACGTTGACCCGCTCGATGTGGATCGGCCACCGGTCGGCCCCGGGGGCGTCCTCCGACGCCGGGAGCACCAGGCGGGCCGCCTCGCCCACCCTGCCGGCCTCGCGCAGCGCCTGGCCGACGTTCGCGATGAGCATGCCCACGATGAACGTGTCGAGCCCGTACTCCTCGGCGGTCTGCAGCGCGTCCGCGGCCGCGGCCACGACCTCGTCCGCGCCGGCACCGGTCTGGAGCAGCAGGTCGGTGTGGTTGGTCGCCAGCTCGACCAGGTCGTAGGGGTCGCAGCGCTCCGGATCGACCGTGCGGGCCTCCTCGAAGCAGCGTCGCGACGCAGCCACGTCGCCCAGCGCCAGGTGGTACCACCCGCGTCGGGAGAGCGCGAGCATCAGGAAGCTGGGCTCGTCGATCTGCCTGCAGACCTCGACGACCCGGGCGGAGGTCCGCGCGGCGTCGTGGAGCCGTCCGGCGTTGAACAGCATCGTGGCCCGGCGGAGCAGGGCGTCCGCGAGCGCCAGGCTCGGACCGGCGCGCTCCAGGATCTCGACGGCCCGGGCCGCCATGTCGAGGCCCTCGTCACTGACACCCCGGACGTCCGCCTCCAGGTTGGCCACGATGATGAGGATCTCCGCGGCGACGAGCGGGCTGGCTCCGGGCACTGCCTCGAGGGCGCGCGGGCAGAGGTCGTGGGCAGCCACCACGTCGACCATGGACAGGGCCTCGACCGCCCGGATCAGTGCCTCGGCATGGCTCAGGGGCGGTTCCCCTGCCTCCGGGATCCCGGACGGCCACACCTCGACGACCCGGACCCACTGCCGGGCACTCTCGTGCACCGCGAAGCGCTCCCGGGCCGAGCGAGCCGCCCGGATGCGCCATGTCAGCTCGTGGCGATGGTCCCCCGCGGCCTGCCAGTGGTTGGCCACCTCGGCGGGTGCGCCGTCGGGCTCGGCCCCGAGGGCGACGGCCAGGGCTCGGTGGACCCCCGCTGCCTCGCCCGGGACGAGCCTGCGGCGGATGGCCTCGGCCAGGAGGGGGTGCTGGAGCTGGGCACGGTCGATGTCGGACAGCATCAGGCGTCTCCGCCGCAGCTCACGCAGGGCGGCCACCAGTCGGTCCCCACCGAGCCCGGTGACGGCCTCGAGGTGGGCGGGGGACAGCGACCGGTCCGCCGTGCCGAGTGCCCGGGCGACGAGCCACGCGTCGTCGGCGATGGCGGCGAACCGCTGGTCCAGGAGGTCGGTCAGGAAGCGAGGCAGGGTGGTCCCGTCGTCGCGGTGGGCCGCCAGCTGCTCGGTGAAGAGCGGCTGGCCGGCGGTGCGCGCGTGGATCTCGGCGACCCGCGCGGACGACGGGTCGAGGCCGAGCATCGTCAGCTGCTCGGCCGTCTCGTCGACGCTCAACGGGCGCAGGTCGAGCACGGAGACGTCCGCGCCGCGCCGTACGTGCCGGAACCACTCCACGACCGAGGGGGACGTCGTCGGGTCGTGCGTCCGCCACGTCCCGACCACCGGGACGTCCAGGCCTCGTGACAGGAGCTGGGTGAGCAGGTCGAGGGTCGCCGCGTCGGCCCAGTGCAGGTCCTCCAGGAGGACGGCCGTCGGTCGCTCCGCCGCGAGCACCGTGAGGACGACGCCCACGGCGGGTGTGAGCAGGTGCCGCCCGACGGAGTCGTCCGGCGGGCCGGCGGCACCCAGCTCGGGGAGGAGGGCACCGAGGACACCCGGCACGTACGCCGGGGCGGCGGCCATGGCGTCGCGCCACCAGCGCCCGTCGCCGTCCGAGGCAGCCTGGCGCAGCACGTCGACCACGGGGAGCAGCGGCACCTCGGAGGACAGCGGGAGGCAGTGGCCGGTCAGCACGGCGGGGTCCGACGACCCGACAGCGGTGCTGACGAGCCGGGTCTTGCCGATGCCGGCCTCGCCGGTGACGAGGAGGAGTCCGGTGCCGGACTCGAGGTGGCGTCGTACGGCGGTGAGCTCGGGCTTGCGGCCGGCGATGCGGGGGGTGGGTGCCTGGCCGACGTCGACGGGGGTGGTGGCGGCGAGCCAGAGGTCGTGGAAGCCGGTGGTGTCGCCGTCCATGGCTTCGACGAGGAGCTCGAGGGTGCCCCAGGAGGGGATCCGGGGGGAGGAGAAGGCGTGCGAGACGGTGGTGTGGGAGACGCCGGTCTCGCGGGCGAGGGTGCGCAGCGAGGGCCAGCCGGAGCTGTGGTGCAGGTCGTGGAGGGCGTCGACGAGGTCGCGGTGCGGCCCGGGCGCCAGCTCGGGTCGTGCAAGTGCGCTCACGTCGCCTCCGTCCGACGGGGACCCGAGACCCGGCCTCCAGAGTCCACCGCGGCCCCCGTGCTGTCCACTGGCTGTCCGCCCCGACGCCCACCGCACCTGCGCGTTTGAACAACTCGACACGACCAGCCGTTCCCACCCGTGAGCAACAATCGGCGGCACGGGAGACGGACGGGGAGCGGACGTGGGTGGACGGACGGCGGGGACCGCGGTGCTGCTGGTGCTGGGCCTCGCCCTGACCTCGTGCACGTCGGCGGCGCCCGAGTCGTCGCCGGCACCGGCGCCGGAGCCGACGGCGCAGGAGGCGGCGGTCCTCGACGAGGAGTCCGGCGTGATCACCCTCGCCTTCGCCGGCGACGTGCACTTCGAGGCCCACGTCGCCCGGCTGCTCGACCGGCCCCGGAGTGCCCTGGGGCCGATCGCCGCCACCCTGCGCGAGGCGGACCTGGCGATGCTCAACCTCGAGAGCGCGGTCACCGTGCGGGGCCGGCGCGACCCCAAGGAGCTCGAGGACCCGGACAACCGCTACCACTTCCGTACGTCGCCCCGGGCGCTCGACGTCCTCGCCGCCGCCGGTGTCGACGTGGTCAGCGTCGCCAACAACCACGTCGGCGACTACGGCGCGGTGGGCCTGGCCGACACCCTGGCGGCGGCCCGGGCCGCCGACGTGGAGGTCATCGGCATCGGCCGCGACGAGGCCGAGGCGCTCACGCCCCACCGCGTCACCAAGGACGGGATCGACGTCGCCTTCCTCGCCGCCGACTCCGTGTTCCGCGAGGGCAGCAGCGACGTGTGGGCGGCCGGTCCCGACAGCGCGGGCGTGGCCGCTGCGCGCCGGGCCCGCCCGGCGGCGCTCCTCGACGCGGTCAGGCAGTCCGCCGAGGTCGACGACGTCGTGGTCGTCTACCTGCACTGGGGTCGCGAGCGGCAGTCCTGCCCCACGCAGAAGCAGCGCCTCCTCGGCCGCCAGCTCGCCGAGGCCGGGGCCGACGTCGTGGTGGGGAGCCACTCCCACGTCCTGGGCGGCGCGGGCTGGTCGGGCGACACCTACGTCGGCTACGGGCTGGGCAACTTCGTCTGGTACCACGACCGGCAGCCGGACACCGGGGTGCTGTCCCTGAGCGTGGATCGTGACGGCGTCGTCGACGACTCCTGGACCCCCGCCCGGATCGCGGCCGGCGGGCGGCCGCGTCCGCTGGCCGGCCCGGCCCGGGGTGCCGCCATCAACCGGTGGGCGGACCTGCAGCGCTGCACCGGCCTGGCAGCCGAGCGCGGGGGCGCCCAGGCCGACGACCCGGCGTACACCTCCTCGGTACGCCGCATCGGCGCGACGCTGGCCGAGCGGATGGCCACGAGCCACGGCCCGGGCTGCCCCGTGCCGTTGCGGGACCTGCGCTACCTGCGGATGACGCACCGCGACTTCGACGGCGTCGCTCGCACCGGGGAGATGGTCGTGCACCGCAGGTACGCACGTGACGTGACCCGCACCTTCGGTCGCCTGTACGACGTGGGGTTCCCGATCAGGCGCATGCGCCTGGTGGACGACTACGGCGGTGACGACGACCGCTCGATGGCGGCCAACAACACCTCGGGCTTCAACTGTCGCCGGGTCGCCGGCCAGACGAACTGGTCCGACCACGCCTACGGCGCCGCGATCGACCTCAACCCGATCCAGAACCCCTACGTCCGCCCGGGGTCCATCGACCCGCCGTCGGGGCGTGGCTTCGCGCGCGTCGACCGGGGCGGCAGCGCCCCCGTCGCGGCGGGGGTGGTCCACGCGTCCGACCCGGTGGTCGCGGCCTTCGCCCGGATCGGCTGGCAGTGGGGCGGCTACTGGCTGTCCTCCAAGGACTACCAGCACTTCGCGGCGTCGGATGCCCAGCCAGGTTGTTCAACCTGGTGATGGGTGAGTGCCTTGCCGATGGCCGAGTGGGGCCGGTGGTGGTTGTACTCGTGGATCCATGCTGGCAGAGCCGCGAGTCGGGCTGACTCGGAGTTGTAGAACTTCTTGAAGGCCCAGCCCTCGGCCAGGGTGCGGTGGAACCGTTCGATCTTCCCGTTGGTCTGCGGCCGGTAGGGCCGGGTCTTCTTCGGCGGTGATGCCGAGTTCGGCGCAGGTGTCGCGCCACAGGTGGGACTTGTAGCAGCTGCCGTTGTCGCTGAGCACGCGTTGGACGGTGACACCGCGATCGGCGAACCAGGCCACGGCGTTGCGCAGGACCTCGGTGGCGGTTTCCTTGGTCTCGTCGTCGCGGGCCTCGACGTAGGCGACTCGGGAGTGGTCGTCGATGACGGTGTGCAGGTAGCAGGTCCCGGTCAGCGGGTTGCGCCACTGGTTGCGGGGCTTGTCGGGTGTGCGCGGCCCGGTTGCGGTTGCCCTGCTTGCGGCCGACGTAGCGCCATCCGCCGCCGTCGGGGATCTGGCCGATCTTCTTGACGTCGACGTGGATCAGGTCGCCCGGGCGCTCGTGTTCGTAGCGGCGGATCGGTTCACCGGTGGCGCGGTCGATGTGGGTGAGCCGGTTGATCCGGCAGCGGACCAGGACCGCGTGCACGGTCGAGGACGGCATGTCGAGCCGGTCGCCGATCTCGACCGGGCCGAGGCGCTGCTTCCACCGCAGGTGCACGATCTTGCGGACCACCGGTGCCGGCGTCCGGTTCGGCTGACGATGGGGTCGCGAGGACCGGTCGTTCATCCCGGCTGGCCCCTCGGCGCGGTAGCGATCGGCCCACTTCTTCGCGGTCCGCCAGGAGACGTCGTAGCGCTCGGCCGCGCGGGGGATCGACCAGCCCGTTCTCGACGATCAGACACGCGAGTCGAAGTCGGGCACGAGGCGTAAGAGCGGCGTTGGCATGGGTAGCGTGGGACACGAAGGCCTCCTTGGTGGGGAGCGGTTTCTAGACAGCTCCACTCCACACCGGGAGGCCTTCACCCATCTACGAGGTCAGATCGTGTCGTCGCAGGATCTCGACCAACGTCCTGGGCATCACTAGGTGCGCCCGGCCGCCGTGGCCGCGATGGCGTCGCGGAGCGGCGCATGCTTCCGGGCGTCCCTCGCCGCCCGCCCGAGCAACCGCCCGGCGACGGTGCCCCGGCCGTCTCGCAGCGCGACCTGCGCTGCGCGCCAGCGGCAGTACGCGGAGTCGAACGGCCGCTCCAGCGCGTCCCACGACGCGGCGGCGCCGAGCCACTCCTGTGCGGTGTCTCGTCCCCACAGCCGGGAGTGCTCCGCCGACCACACGAGTCCGTGGGCAGCGGCGTCGGCGGGGACGGGGCCGGTGAAGAGGGACGCGCCTGCGGCCTGTCGCCATCCGGTCAGGCGCGTCTCGAGTCGCCTCCGGGTGGCGGGACCGGCCGCGACCCCCAGGTCTGCGGCGGCGCGGGCGGCCCCGGAGTGCACCCCTGCCATCAGTCGGCCGTCTCCGTCCTGGTCGAGGGCCGGGCCCGCGAGCTCGAGCGCCTCCTCCGGCTCACCGCACCAGAGGAGGCACGGCTGTCCGGCCTCGGCGATCTCGGCGGCGAACATCGTGGGCTGATGGTCAGGTCGGTGAGGACGTCCAGCAGCCGTCGCGCTCGGGGGAGGTTCCCGCGGCACGTCTCGAGGGCGAGCAGCGCCGCCGTGCGGGACCAGCGGTCCTGGTCGGTCGGCGCCCCGGCGCTGTCGCCCAGGAGCTCGTGGGCACGGTCCACGAGTCCTGCGCGCAGCAGGGCAATGGTCAGGTTGAAGCCGACCCCGTGCACCTCGAAGGTGTCGAGGTGCCACCGCTCCGCGGTGACGAGGGCGGGCACGCCGGCCCGCAGGGCGGCGTCGGCGGACGCGCCCACGAGCAGCTGGATGTCGGTGTCGACGTACCCCAGCCACAGGTCTCCGAGCGGGTCCGGTGCCGGGACCCGGATCGAGCGAGCCTCCTCGAGGTGCTCGCGCGCCTCGCGCAACGCGCCGGCGACGAGCTCGTGCCACGCGCACTCCGCCAGCATCCGACGGTGCAGGGACAGGTCGTCGAGCAGCGCGCTGATCTCGACCGAGCGTCGGGACGTCTGCATGGCCAGCGCGTACTCGCGGGCGCCGCGTTGTCGGGACACCACGGCGTGCAATGTGCGGACGAGACCCTCCGAGGGCGGCAGGCCCTCGTAGATCTCGAGGGCCTGCTCCGCCAGCAGTCGGCCCCGGTGCTCGTCGTTGATCCCGATGACCATCGATGCCTCGCGCAGCAGGTCCGCGCGCGCCATGTCGGTCCCCTCGGGCAGCCGACGCAGTGCCGACTCGGCGACCCGCGCCGCGTGCTGGGCCTCGCCGCCCTTGCGAAGGGCAGCGATCGTGTTCGTGGTGGCCCGGGTGAGGGTGAGTCCCGCGGGGGCGCTCGCCTCCGACCATGCGTCCACGACGCGTAGCCACTGCTGGGCGGACTGGGCAGGGGCCACGCGCGCGTCGGCCTCGCGTGCCGCCCGGACCCGCCAGGGCAGCTCCTGGGCCGTGTCCCCGGCGCGCTGCCAGTGCAGCGCCACCTCGCCGGCGTCCACGTCCGGGCGGGTGCCGAGCACGTCGGCCAGCGCGCGGTGGATCACCACCGCCTCACCAGGGACGAGGCGTCGTCTGGCCTGCTCGGCGAGCAAAGGGTGTCGGAGCGCGACCAGCGTGTCGGTGCCGGAGTCGAGGAGGGCCCGGTCGCCCAGCTCGTGGAGATGGTGGACGGTGCGTCCCGCCGAGTCGCGCCGCCGGCGCGAGCACCTCGGGCGGCAGGGGTCGCTCGGCGATCCCCAGCACTCCGACGACGGTCCGGGCGGGGACGGTCAGGCTGGCCAGGCGTGCGTCGAGCACATCGGCGAGCAGTGGGGGGAGGTCCTCGCCGGCCCGGACCTGGCTGGCCAGCTGCTCGGTGAAGAGCGGCTGTCCACGCGTCCGTCCGAACACCTCGTCGATCCGGCGAAGCGCCTCGGCGTCCCCGAGGAGGTGGCGGAGCTGGTCGGCCGTCTCCTCCTTGGTCAACGGGGCGAGGGTCACCACCTCGCTCGGGAGTCGACGAACCCGTGTCAGCCACTGCCTGGTGATCTCGTCGGTGCCGTCCTCCTGCCGCCAGGTGCCCGCCCACGCCACCGGTGAGCCGGTCGTGAGGATCTCCTCGATGCAGGCCAACGTGTCAGGGTCCGCCCAGTGCAGGTCCTCGACGACCGCGACCACCGGGGCCAGAGCCGACAACACGTCGCGCAGCGCCGATGCCAGCCGGGCGCCGGCCCACACCTCCGCCCAGGCGGGACGACCCTCGCACCCGAGCTGCGGGAGCAGCGGGGAGAGCTGCGACTCCACGTAGGGCGAGCAGGAGGCGAGTGCCCGACGGACCCGTACCCCGCCGTCGGTGTCCCAGGCGTCCCTGAGCAGGGCGGCGATCGGGGCCAGCGGCACCTGACGCGACAGCGGCAGGCAGTGGGCCGTCACGACCGGCAGGGAGCAGCGACCCGCCGCCGCACGGACGAGCGTGGTCTTGCCGATGCCGGCCTCGCCGCTCACCACCAGGAGCCCCCGCCCCGCCTCGAGGTGTCGCACCAGGACGTCCATCTCCGCTCGGCGCCCGACGAGGCGGCTCGACGCCGACCGGGGTGGAGCCGTCCCGAGGGCAGGCGCCGTCGCTGACAGCCAGACCGGTGCAGGTCCGACGTGTCCCCGGACATGGCCTCGGTGACCAGCTCCACGGTGCCCCAGCTGGGCAGCCGCGTCGACGAGAACAGGTGGCTGACCGTGGTGTGCGAGACACCGGCCGCCCGGGCCAGCGTGCGCAGCGAGGGCCAGCCGGCACGGTGGTGGAGGTCGTGGAGGGCATCGTTGAGGTCCCGGTGCGGTCCGGGAGGCAGGTCGGGCCGAGGCAGTGCACTCATCACGTCTCCGTCGTGGTCTGACGTCAGGATGCTCCGGAGCGGAGGCGCTGTCCACGACTGATGATGCGCAGGCCCCCGCTACCCCGGAGCGGCCGATACCCTGACGC
>CAVZOU010000017.1:0-404889 GCA_963776975.1 uncultured Actinomycetota bacterium
ACCCCGCTCTCGCTCAGCACGTTGGGCCCGTTGGAACCGTCACCCGGGTAGGGGCCGGCGGTCTCCTCCGGGATCTCGCCGTCGGCCACCTCGACGCCGGAGTCGCCGCCCATCGCTCCCCCGGCCGCGGGCCCACCGCCGCCCGCCGGCGGGTCGGGGCGGGTCGACGGAGGTCGTGGAGCCGGCCGTCGAGGAGCTGTCGCTGCCGCAGCCCACGGCCACCGCGGCGACCCCCAGGCCACCGAAGATGCCGAGCATCCCGCGGCGGCCCAGCCCGCGACGGCGCAGCGTGCCCAGGTCGTGCTGCAGGCCCAGGTCGTGCTCGTGGACCTCGCCCTCGTCGTGGCGGTGGTCATGTGCGGGTCGTGGCGGTGGTCGGGATGGTGGCTCATCAGATCTCCTCGGAAACGCGGACGGGTGCCGGTGGTCTCCCACCGACACCCATTCAGCGTCGCGTTGCTGTGCGCCCCCTGTGAGGAGGCCGTGACCCGGTCCGAGGACCGGCCCGGATCCGGGGATCAGGCGTAGAGCGCGTCGATCTTGTCCTTGTAGTTGTCCTCGACGACGTTGCGCTTGACCTTCATCGACGGGGTGAGCTCGCCGGACTCGACCGTGAGGTCGTGGTCGAGCAGCTCCCACTTCTTGATGGTCTCCCAGCGGTTGAGGCGGGCGTTGAGCTCGTCGACGTAGCCGCCGACCATCGCCTTGACCTCGTCGCTGTTGACGATCTCGGTGTAGGACTTGCCCTCCATGCCGTTCTCGGCGGCCCAGCCGGCCATCGCGTCGGGGTCGAGGGTGACCAGGGCGATGACGAAGTTGCGCTCGTCGCCGAAGACCATGAACTGGCTGGCGTAGGGGCAGATCGCCTTGAACTTCGACTCGATCGCCGGCGGGGCGATGTACTTGCCGCCGGAGGTCTTGAAGAGCTCCTTGATGCGGCCGGTGATGGTGAGGAAGCCGTCGGCGTCGAGCGAGCCCTTGTCGCCGGTGTGCAGCCACCCGTCGGCGTCGAGCGCCTTGGCGGTCTCCTCGGGGAGGTTGTGGTAGCCCTCCATGACGTGCGGGCCGCGCAGCAGCACCTCGTCGCCGTCACCGATCCTGACCTCCGCACCCGGCAGGGCGCGGCCGACGGTGCCGATGCGGTTGTCGTCGGGGTGGTTGACGGTGGCGCCGGCGGAGTTCTCGGTCATGCCGTAGCCCTCGAGGATCACGATGCCGGCGGCGTTGAACCACTCGGCGATCTCCCGGTTGAGGGCGGCGGCGCCGGAGATGAAGAACCGGACGCGTCCACCGAAGCGCTCGCGCACCTTGCTGAAGACCAGCTTGTCGAAGAGCCCGTGCTGGAGCTTGAGGAGGAGCGGGACCGACTTGCCCTCGCGCTTGAGCGCCTCGACCTTGAGGCCGACCTCGAACGCCTTGTGGAAGATCTTCTCCTTGGCACCGCCCTCGGCGGCCTGCATGGTCTGGATCCGGCCGTAGGCCTTCTCGAAGATGCGGGGCGCGGCACCCATGAAGGTCGGCTTGACGGTGGCGCAGTTGTCGACGATCTTCTCGACCCGGCCGTCGACCGCGGACGCGAAGCCGCAGGCGAGCTGGGCCGAGAGCAGGACCTTGCCGAACGAGTGGGCCATCGGCAGCCACAGGAACTGCAGGTCGCTCTCGTCGAGGATGTTCTGGACCCGGATCGACTCGCCCTCGTAGACCCACGACTTGTGGCGCAGCCGCACGCCCTTGGGGCGTCCGGTCGTGCCGGAGGTGTAGATCAGGGTGGCGAGCTGGTCGGGCGCGATCGCCGCGGCCTTCTCGGCGATGACGCCGGCGTGCTCGGCGAGGTAGGCGGCACCGAGGTCGGCCAGCTGGTCGAGGGAGATGACCCAGTCGCCGTCGGCGGCACCGTCGAAGGTGATGACCTTCGTCAGGTGCGGCAGCTCGTTCTTGCGCTCGCGCAGCTTGGCGACCTGCTCGTCGTCCTCGGCGAAGACGAAGCGGGACTCGGAGTCGCTGAGGATGTACGCCGTGTCCTCGGCGTTGGTGCTCGGGTAGACCGTCGTCGTGGCGCCCGCGGCGCACATGACGGCGAGGTCGGCCAGGATCCACTCGTAGCGCGTGCCGGACACGATGCCGACGCGCTGCTCCGACTCGAGGCCGAGGGAGAGCAGACCCGCCGCGAGAGCGTCGACCCGGTCACCGGCCTGCTGCCAGGTGATGGACTCCCAGGCGTCGCCCTTGGGGTAGCGGAAGGCCTCGCTGGACGGGGACTTGGCGACACGGTCGAGGAACAGGACCGCCACGTTCGGCTTGAGGTTGTCGACGAAGCTCTCGTCGTACTGGATCGGCATGGGACTCCCTGCGCTGAGTCGGGTGGGGGCTGACGTGACTTGGGGAGTAACCTAGATCACTCGGTTACGCGGCGGTAGCAAACTCGCGGGACTGGTCGTTCCCGCCCCACGGGGACAGGATTCCGGCTCACGGGAGCTGGGTGTGGCCGTGCTTCATCTTCCACAGGAAGTACTTCTCGAAGCCCAGCTTCATCAGGTGCGCCTGGGGGCCCGGGATGAGGATCCCGTGCTTGCGCGGCGGCAGCATCTTGTCGGCCAGGATGATGACGCCGTTGTTGCCCGCGTCCATCACGAGGACCTTCTTGCGCATCGCGCACCTCCGGAGTGGGATCTGCCTACTCCCTTGGGTACCCGCCCGCGGGGGTGGCGGAGCAGGGCACATGTGCCCGGGCCCGCTCGCCGAAGGTCCCGCCGGTCACCTCGGCTACTCCTGGACCGCCTTGGCGATCGCGATGCAGCGGGTGATCCACTCGCGCTCGTCGGCGTCGAGGTCCCGGCCGGCGCGCTCGGCGTCCTCGACCGACCAGTGAGCGTTGAGGACCATCCGGACCACCACCCAGTCGCGGGCCCGGTCCTCGTCGAGCCCGGCGGCGTCGACGACGGTGTGGAAACGGCGACGCACCCCGTCGCGCACCGACCCGCCCCCGGCGGTCAGCTCGTCCCAGCGGTTCCACAGCAGGGGCGCCGGCTCGTAGTGGGGGTCGCCGTCCATCGGCTTGGGGTCGATGGCCAGCCACGGCTCGCGGTCGGCGGCGAGCACGTTGGCGTAGTGCAGGTCGCCGTGGACGAGGGTCCCGGTGCTCGCGTCGTCGGCCACCAGGTCCCGGGACAGCGAAAGCGCCTGCTCGACCAGCCGGCGCGGCACGGGTGCGTTGCGCGGCATCCGCGGCGAGGGCTGCGGCCCACCCCTCGACGTACGACGTGACGGTGCGCAGCTGCGGCAGCGCCGGGACGTGCAGCCGGCCGTAGAGCCCGGCCACGACCTCGCAGGCCTCGACGTCCCAGAGGTCGCCGAGGTCCTCGGTGTGGAGGCGCTCCAGGAGGAGCGCGCGCCGGTGGGGGTCGGCGCGCAGCAGCGAGACCGCGCCATTGCCGTGCCAGCGCTGCAGGGCGATCCCCTCGTGCAGGGACTCCTCGTCCCCGTCGAAGGCGACCTTCAGCACCGCCGGTCGCCCGCCCGCCGTGCGCACGGGCTGGGCCAGGGACGCGTAGCCGTGCATCGGCGCCCCGTCGAGCGACCAGCTGCCACTCCTCGACGACCTCCGCGGCGAGCCGCGGGAGCCTGTCCAGCCACGCCACCCAGGCGGGGCCGAGCCGCCGCTGCTCGTCCAGGCCGGGAGGAATGGGGAGCGGCATGCCGGCAACCCTAGGCTTGTCCCATGGCTTCCCCGCGCGACCTCCTCTCCCCCGCTGTCTCCGCCGCGATCGCGCGTGCCCTCGGCCCGGAGTTCGAGGGCGACCGACCCGGTCCTGCGCCCCAGCCAGTACGCCGACGTGCAGGCCAACGCGGCCCTCGCGCTCGCCAAGCGGGTGGGCTCCTCCCCGCGCGACGTGGCCGCTCGCCTCGTCGCCGAGCTGGGCGACCTGCCCGCCCGGGTCGAGATCAGCGGGCCGGGATTCCTCAACGTGACGTACGACGACGCCTGGATCACCTCGCTGCTGGCCGAGCTCGCCGCCGACTCCCGGCTCGGGGTGCCGACCCGGCCCGCGCAGGTCGTCCCGATCGACTACAGCGCGCCCAACGTCGCCAAGGAGATGCACGTCGGCCACCTGCGCACGACCGTCGTCGGCGACGCGCTGGCCCGCACCCTCGAGCACCTCGGGCACCGGGTCGTGCGGCAGAACCACATCGGCGACTGGGGCACTCCGTTCGGCATGCTCATCGAGCACCTGCTGGCCGTCGGCGAGGACTCGGACGAGGCACGGCTGCTCGGAGAGCGACCCGAACGCGTTCTACCAGGCGGCGCGCGCCGAGTTCGACGGCGACGAGGAGTTCGCGACGCGGGCCCGTGCCCGGGTGGTCGCCCTCCAGGCCGGGGACGAGGAGACGCTGCGGCTGTGGGCCGAGCTGGTGGAGCTGTCCCGCCACTACTTCAACCGGATCTACTCCACGCTCGGCGTGACCCTGACCGACGACGACCTGGCCGGCGAGTCGACGTACAACGCCGACCTGGCCGGGATCTGCGACGAGCTCGAGGCGGCCGGCCTGGCGACGATGAACGACGGCGCGCTGTGCGTCTTCCTCGACGGCTACACCGGCCGGGAGGGCAAGCCGGTGCCCCTGATCATCCGCAAGTCCGACGGGGGCTACGGCTACGCGACCACCGACCTCGCGACCATCCGGCACCGGGTCGAGCGGCTCGGTGCCGACCGCTGCCTCTACGTCATCGGCGCACCGCAGGCGCTGCACCTCGAGATGGTCTGGGAGACCGCACGCCTCGCGGGCTGGCTGCCGGACCACGTGGAGGTCGTGCACGTGCAGATCGGCAACGTCCTCGGCGAGGACCGCAAGATCCTGCGCACCCGCTCCGGCGCCCCGCTGCGGCTGATGGCGCTGCTCGAGGAGGCCGAGGCCAACGCCCGCCGCGAGATCGACGCCAGCCGGCCCGAGCTGCCCGAGGAGGTGCGGCCGCGATCGCGCCGATGGTCGGCATCGGTGCGGTGAAGTACGCCGACCTGTCGGTGGGCCACGACTCGGAGTACGTCTTCGACCTCGACCGGATGCTCGCCTTCGTCGGCAACACCGGCCCCTACCTGCAGTACGCCACCGCCCGGATCCACTCGATCTTCCGCTCGGCGGGCGTCGACACCGGCCCCCGAGGCGGCCGATCGCCCTCGGCGAGCCGGCCGAGCGTGCGCTGGCCCTGCGCCTGCTGGGCTTCGGGACCGTCGTCGCGGAGGTGGGCGACACGCTCGAGCCGCACCGGCTGTGCACCTACCTCTTCGACCTGGCCCAGGACTTCTCGACCTTCTACGAGCACTGCTCCGTGCTCAAGGCCGCGACCCCGGAGCTGCGCGGGTCGCGGCTCTCGCTGGCCGCGCTCACCCTCGCCGTGCTCTCCCAGGGACTCGACCTGCTCGGGATCGAGACGCCCGAGCAGATGTGAGCCTCACCCCGGCGGGTCGAAGGCGGCCATCAGGTCGGTGAGGTGGCGCTGGAAGCCGGGGCAGGCGCAGATGTCGTGCGCCCGGCAGTTGAAGGCGTGCTCGGTCATCTCCCGTGAGATCCGCATCTGCTCCATCCGCCGGTCGAGGTCGTCGAGGTGCGCCTGCAGCACCGCGTGCCGCTCGGGGGCACCGGCGTCGAGCAGCACCGCGATCTGGTCGAGGGTCATCCCGGCGTCCTTGTTGCGCTGGATCGTGGCCACCCGCGACGATGTCGTCGCGGACATAGCGACGCCGGTCCGGCGGTGTCGCGCGCCGGCTCAGCAGCCCCACCGACTCCCAGTGCCGCAGCACGTTGGTGGGCAGGCCGAAGCGCTCCGCGACCTCTCCGACGGACCAGGTGCGACCACGACTTGACTTCATCCCGACATGAAGTCACAGGCTGGTCCCACCTGACAAGCCCGACACCGAGAACCGTGGGAGAGACATGTACGACGCACTCGTCATCGGCGGCGGCCCCGCCGGCCTCCAGGCCGCCCTGACCCTCGGCCGGATGCACCGGCCCGCCCTGCTGCTCGACTCGGGGACCTACCGCAACGCCCCGGTCGACGCCATGCACAACATCGTCACCAACGACGGCCGGGACCCGGCCGAGTTCCGCGCCATCGTCCGCGGCGAGCTCGCGGCGTACGACTCCGTGGAGGTCCGCGACCTGGCGGCCACCTCGGTCGACCGCCGGGACGACGGCACCTTCGCGACGTGACGCTGGCCGACGGCACGGTCGTCGAGTCGCGCACCGTGGTGCTGGCGACCGGGCTGCGCGACGTGATGCCGGACGTCCCGGGCTTCGCCGAGCAGTGGGGGCGCACGGTCCACATGTGCCCGTTCTGCCACGGCCACGAGCTCAGCGGCCGGCGGGTCGCCATCCAGGACTCCCCCGCCGTCGGCCACCTCGTCGCGATGCTCGTCCCGATCGTCGGCTCGGTCGAGGTGGTCCCGCCGGTGACGTCGGTCGAGATGACCGCCGACCGGCCTGCGCGTCTCGTCGGGCTCCGGCTCGGTCGTCGTGGACGGCCTCTTCGCGCACCCGGCCTACGAGCAGGCGGCGCCCTTCGCCGCCCAGCTCGGGCTGGAGATGCGCGAGAGCGGCTGCATCGCCGTCAACCTCTTCGGCCAGACCAGCGTCCCCGGCGTCTACGCCGCCGGCGACCTCGCCCACGTCGCCGACCTGCCGATGCCCATGGCCTCGGTGCTCGCCGCGGCGTACGCCGGGCAGATGGCGGGAGCCTCGGCGCTGCGCGACATGGTGATGCCCGCGTCATCGTGATGCGGTAAAGGGAGGGACACGCGGTCGCTCCCGGGCACTTCGTGCGCCACCATGGAAGTCGACAGGTCACCTTCGTGGACGGGGATGCGCATGCACGCAACGAGGTGGACCCTCCGCGGGATGTCCCTGGGGATGCTGGGCGTGTTCCTGGCGGTCGCGCCGGCGCCCGGGATGGCGGACACCACGGTGTTCGACGACCCCGTCGGGGACTCGACCGTCGTGGACATCTCCCGGGTGCGGGTCGCCCATCGGGACTCGGTGATCGTGCGCGTCCGGTCGGTCGTCCCGCTGGCGGCCGGACAGGTCTACTCCTTCTGGATCGACACCGGCCCGCGCCCCGGCCCAACTACCACGTCTCGTTCCGGGCCAACTCGGGCTTCGACGACTCGCTGGGCCTCGTGCCGTCCTTCGGTGACCGTCCCTCCCGGTTCGTCCGGTGCCGAGGGATGCGGGCTCGCGCCGACATCTTCGCCGACCGGCCGGTGTCGCTCCGGATCCCGCGACACTGCCTGGAGGACCCGAGGAAGGTCCGGGTCGCCGTGCGGTTCGAGGACGAGACGACCGGTACCGCCGACTGGGCACCCGACCGCCGGACCTTCGGGCCCTGGGTCAGGCGGTAGCCCGCACCCCCGTCGGCGCTGGGTCCGTCAGACCAGCGTCGTCCCGACGAACGTCGAGAACGCCGCGGTGATCCCGGTCGTCGCGACCAGCGCGGCCACCGTGGCAGCCACCCCGAGGGCACGGCGGCCCGTGGACGCGCCCTGCGGGAGCACCGCGCGGCGGCACGGTCGAGCAGCCGGCCGCAGGCCGTCAGGGCACGGCGGGCCCAGTCGTACTCCAGGGCCAGCAGGGCCGCACCCAGCGCCATCACCACGAGCCCCGGGCCGGGGAGCACCAGCATGGCGACCCCGGCCAGGACCACGAGCGGGCCGACGACGGTGACGCCGATCCTGACGACGACGGCACGGACGGGCCCCCGGTGCGCCCACGACTCGATGCCGGTGAGGAGCTGGTGGGCTCGGGGGGTGAGTGACGCGCTGGACATCGGTTCTCCCTGCTGGTGCCGACCCCCAGTGTGAGCGGTCCGGCTGAGGGGAGTCTGAGGACGCCTCCCGAGCCGGTCACGACCGGGGCTGGTCCCGCAGGTAGTCCCCCGGCGTCATCCCGGTGACGGTGCGGAAGTCGTGGGTGAAGTGGGCCTGGTCGGCGTAGCCCAGCCGCGCGGCCATGTCGGCCAGCGACGACTCCCCGGCCTTGAGCGCCTCGACCGCGTCGTGCAGCCGCCGGCGCTGGATCAGCCACTTGGGGCTGAGCCCGACGCGCTGCTCGACCAGCCGCTGGAGGCTGCGCTCGGACAGTCCGACGTGCTCGGCCAGGTCGGCGACCCGGGTCACCTCGGGGTGGTCGCGCAGCCAGGCGACCAGCTCGTTGACCACCAGTCCCTGCTCGTCGACGGGGAGGTGCGCCTCCAGCCGCTGCTCGACCGCGGCGATCGCGCGCGTGTGGGCGGCCGGGTCGCGGGCGTCGGCCGCCATCGCCGCCCGCACCTCGGTCGTCAGCGCCTCCGCGTCGAGGGTGCCGACCTCGCCGAGATCGAGGTGGGTGTCGGTGATCGTGGCCACCGACCGGCCCAGCAGGAGCCGACCCGCGGCCGGGGTGAGCATGGTGCCGACCGCCCAGCCGTCGCCCTCCAGGGTGACGCTCGACCTCCCCGCACCACGCCGTACAGGCGGGCGTAGGTGTTGCTCACCACGACCAGGCAGACCGGGTGCTGCAGCGTGCTCTGCGTCGAGGGCTCGGGCAGCGACCACACCGGGATCCAGTAGCGGTCCACCAGGTCGACGAGGTGCGGCGGACGGGGCGTAGCGGTGGATGGGCGGCGACGGTCGGGTGACGCCGGTGAGGTGGGCCCGGTCGACCGGATCGACGGGTCGTGCGCTCCCGGTGGCTGCCATGTGTCGGATTATCACAAGCGCCACCGACATCCGCAGTGCGAGCGTGGAGCCATGACCGAGACAGCGACCAACGCGACCGCCCAGCACTTCACCGACCGCGCCGATGCCTTCGCGGCGATCCTCGAGGCCGCCGACCGGCAGTGGGACGCCCCCACCCCCTGCGAGGGGTGGACCGTCCGGGACGTGGTGGCGCACACGATCGAGACCGAGCGGGACTTCCTGGCCCGGCACGGCTACGAGGTGGGCGAGTCCCCGGACGGGTCGGACCCGGCCGCCGCGTGGCGGACCCACGCCGCCACCGTCGCCGGCGTCCTGGCGCAGGACGGGGTCGCCGAGCGTGAGTACGACGGCTACTTCGGCCGCACGACGATCGCGGCCACGATGGCCGACTTCTACGGCTGGGACCTCGTCGTCCACGGCTCCGACATCGCCCGGGCCACCGACCAGGACTGGTCGGTGAGCGAGGCCGAGGCCGCCTCGCTGCACGCCACCGCCGACGGGTGGGGTGACGCGCTCTACTCCGAGGGTGTGTGCTCGGGTGCCGTGCCCGTCCCGGAGGACGCGTCCACCACCGACCGGCTCCTCGCCCGGCTCGGTCGCGACCCGGGCTGGCGTCCCCGCCTCCTGAGGACGGCAGCTGTCCGCAGCAGGCCCTAGCGTGTCGCCGTGGCGTACACGTGGGAGGACCTCGCCGGACTGGCCCTGGGCCGCCAGTTCCCCGCTCCGACGGACGACGTCGCCGGGATGCTGGAGCGAGTCGGCCCGGTCCAGTCCCAGACGGCGCGCTCGCCGTTCCTCGGCCTCGCCGCCCGCTTCCCGGGCGTGACCCGCGAGGCTGTGGCGGCGGCGTACGAGGCCGGGACGGTCGTGCGCGGCAGCACCATCCGCGGGACGGTCCACACCGCCACCCCCGAGCAGTACGCCGCCCTGGGCATCGCCACGCGCATCGGCCAGCGCACGCTGTGGCAGCGCCTCCTCGGGCTCGAGCGGAGCACGGTCGAGCAGCTGTGGGCGGACACCGAGGACTTCGCCGCCGGCTGGCGCAGCGTCGACGAGCTGCAGGCCCACCTGCACGACTGGCTGATGGAGCACGAGGGCCGTGACCCGCTGGCCGACCAGCAGGTGGGGCGCTACCTCGCCTTCGGCCACGGCGGGCTCGTCCGACGGCCGGTCAACGGGGACTGGGCCGGCCAGGGCGCCCCGGTCTACCGGACCCTGCCGCCGGTGGTGGCCGCGACGCCGACCGACGCCGTGCTCCTGCACCTGCGCAGCCACGGGCCGGCCTCGCGGCACGACGTCGCGTGGTGGTCCAAGCTCGGGATGCGGGTGGTGGACGAGGCGATCGACACGCTCGGCCTCGTCGGCCGCGAGGGCCCGGACGGGCGCACGTACGTCGACCTGCCGGGCGGCCCACCACCGCGCTCCGTCGAGGGGGTGCGGCTGCTGCCGGAGTTCGACGCCCTCATGTGCGCCTACGAGCCGACGGCCCGGGAGCGCTTCGCCCATCCCGACCACCTGCACCGGCTCTGGAGCGGGGCCAACGGGATGGTGCTGCCGCCGCTGCTCGTCGACGGCCGCATCACGGGCTACTGGCGGGCCACCGGCTCCGCCCGGCGCAGGCCGCATGGAGGTGGTGTGGTTCGCCGGCACCCGCCGGCCCCGCAGGGCCGAGCTGGACGCGCCGGTCGCGGCGCTGGAGGCCGGGCTGGGGATCACGGTCACCGACGTCACGCTGACCCGCGAGCAGGTGTAGCGATCAGCCGCGCTGGAGGGTGACGACGGCCAGCGTGCAGCGGCCGGTCACGTCGGCGGATCCCACGACCAGGTCGTACGCCGACGCCTCGTCCCCGTGCGCCGACGCGCGGCCCTGGAGCACCAGCGCGGCCTGGTCGTCGGCCAGCGGGAGCGACGAGGTGCGCCCGAGCTCGAGCACGGTCACGAAGGCCTCGACCGTGCGGTCGGCGATGACGTTGAGCACCCGCACCGGCCCCTCCGGGACCGACGCGACCACCTCGGCGTCGCCGTCGAAGGCGAAGGGCCGGCGCGGCTCGACCAGGCTCTCTCCCCCGTCGACGACGAGGCGGAGCACCGGTCCGTCGACCACCGTGAGCAGGCGGTGCCGCCCCGGGAAGGTCGAGAACGGGCCGTCCGTGTCGACGTCGGCGAGGCTGAGCCGCCACGCGTCGTCGTCGGCGCGCAGCAGCTCGCGCGTCGTACCGCCGGCGTTGGCCCAGGGCTGCGGGGCGACGGCGGCGCTGCGGACGATGGCGTGCGGCTGCTCGGTCATAGGAGCCCGACCGTAGGGCAGGGCCCCGGGACGTCAGGCACGCACCCCGCGGCGGGCGCGCCAGGAGTCGGTGAGGATCTCGGCCAGCTCGTCGACGTCGAGCAGGTCCAGCCAGGCGTGGACCGACACCTTGACCTTGAAGGTGTCGACGCGGAAGAACACGTCGGCGCGGTCGGCGAGGGCGAGCGCGGAGTCGATCTCGAGGGACCAGTACTGCAGGACCTCGCGGTCCCCGTCGAGGCGGAGCCGCGCGAAGGGGTGCCGGCCCACGTCGTACGTCGGCTCCCCCTCGTGCGACCGGCCGGGCCTGGCCCCCTCCAGCGAGGGGGCGATCCGCTCGACGTCACGCCAGGTGGACACGCGCCTACTTCTTCGTCTTCTCCGTCGGCTGCGTGGTGGAGAGCGCAGCCACGAAGGCCTCCGGCGGCACCTCGACGGTGCCGATGTTCTTCATCCGCTTCTTGCCCGCCTTCTGCTTCTCCAGCAGCTTGCGCTTGCGGGTGATGTCACCGCCGTAGCACTTGGCGAGGACGTCCTTGCGGATGGCGCGGATGTTCTCGCGAGCGATGACGCGTGCGCCGATCGCGGCCTGGATCGGCACCTCGAACTGCTGGCGCGGGATGAGGTCCTTGAGCTTGCCGGCCATCATCACGCCATAGGCGTACGCCGCGTCGCGGTGCACGATCGCGGAGAACGCGTCGACGGGCTCGCCCTGGAGCAGGACGTCCACCTTGACCAGGTCGGCGGCCTGCTCGCCGGAGCGCTCGTAGTCGAGGGAGGCGTAGCCCTTGGTGCGCGACTTGAGCTGGTCGAAGAAGTCGAAGACGATCTCGCCCATCGGCAGCGTGTAGCGCATCTCGACGCGGTCCTCGGAGAGGTAGTCCATGCCCTGGAGGTTGCCGCGCTTGGTCTGGCACAGCTCCATGATCGTGCCGATGTAGTCGCTGGGGCTGAGGATCGTGGCCTTGACGACTGGCTCGCGGACCTCGGCGATCTTGCCCTCGGGGTATTCGCTCGGGTTGGTCACGACCTGCTCGGAGCCGTCCTCCATCAGCACCTCGTAGACCACGTTGGGCGCGGTCGAGATGAGGTCGAGGTTGAACTCGCGCTCGAGGCGGTCGCGGGTGATCTCCATGTGCAGGAGCCCGAGGAAGCCGATCCGGAACCCGAAGCCGAGCGCACCGGAGGTCTCCGGCTCGAAGGTGAGGGCCGCGTCGTTGAGCTGCAGCCGCTCGAGCGCGTCGCGCAGCGTCGGGTAGTCGTCGCCGTCGATCGGGTAGAGGCCCGGAGTAGACCATCGGGTTGGGGTGCTTGTAGCCGCCCAGCGCCTCGGTGGCGCCGTGGTGCTGGCTGGTGACGGTGTCGCCGACGCGGGACTGGCGGACGTCCTTCACCCCGGTGATGAGGTAGCCCACCTCGCCGACCCCGAGGTCGCCGGCCTTGACGGGCTCGGGGCTGATGACGCCGACCTCGAGCATCTCGTGCACGGCGCCGGTCGACATCATCTTGATCCGGTCGCGGTGGGTGAGCTTGCCGTCGATGACCCGGACGTAGGTGACCACGCCGCGGTAGGTGTCGTAGACGGAGTCGAAGATCAGGGCGCGCGGGGGCGCGTCGGCGTCTCCGACGGGGGCCGGGGTCTGTCGCACGATCTCGTTGAGGAGGCCGGCGACGCCCACACCGGTCTTGGCGCTGACGCGCAGCACGTCCTCGGGCTCGCAGCCGACCAGGCCGGCCAGCTCCGCGGCGTACTTGTCGACCATGGCGCCGGGCAGGTCGATCTTGTTGAGCACCGGGATGATGTGGAGGTCGGCGCCCATGGCGAGGTAGAGGTTGGCGAGCGTCTGCGCCTCGATGCCCTGCGCGGCGTCGACGAGCAGCACCGCGGCCTCGCAGGCCTCGAGGGAGCGCGACACCTCGTAGGTGAAGTCGACGTGGCCCGGGGTGTCGATCATGTTGAGGACGTAGTGGCCCGGCTCGGCGGCCTCGTCGTTGTCGACCGGCACCGTCCAGGGCATCCGGACGGCCTGGCTCTTGATGGTGATGCCGCGCTCGCGCTCGATGTCCATCCGGTCGAGGTACTGCGCCCGCGCGGCGCGCTCGTCGACGACACCCGTCAGCTGCAGCATCCGGTCGGCCAGCGTCGACTTGCCGTGGTCGATGTGGGCGATGATGCAGAAGTTGCGGATGATCGCCGGATCGGTCTGGCCCGGCTTGGGCGCGTTCTTCAGGGACACGGGCGACTTTCTGCGCGACGACGTGAGCGGGTGCGACGGTCCCGGCATTCTTCCACGCTGGGCCCGCGCTCCACGAACCTACGACCGCAGTGCCGCGGCACTCCGGGTGAGGTGGTCGGGCGCCCACCGGTCCATCGGGATGACCTCGTGGTGCTGCGCCGGGCCACCGCGGTAGTGCTTGAGCAACACGTACCTGGGCAGGTGTCTCCTCCTTCGGCAGGCCCCGTGCGGGCCCTTCACTGGTGGGACGGAGCCGACCGCGCTGCCTCGACATCCGTCGCCGAACCTCCCGGGGCCGTGGGCACCCAGTAGCGGAGCTTGATGCCGCGCCGGTCCTGGAGCACCCCGCCGGCCGCCTCGATGACGCGTGCCGAGGCGACGTTGTCCTCGTCGCAGGTGAGCAGGGCCGACTCGATGCCCAGGGCGTGGGCGTGCGGCAGCACGTCGCGCAGCATCTGCGTCGCGTGGCCGCGGCGTCGGGCGGTCGGGCCGCACCTCGTAGCCGATGTGCCCGCCGTACTCGCGCAGCCACTCGGTCAGCTCGTGACGCACCGAGATCCTCCCGAGGTACTCCCCGCCGTCCACGAGCCACCACGTGCTCTGCGGGACGTGGCCGGTCGGACGCTCGGAGTCGGCCGACGCGTCGGCGTCGAGGTAGGCGACGAACTCGGCGAAGCCGTCCTCGGTGTGCCAGCGGTCGGAGAACAGGTCCATCCAGCGCTTGAGCATGGAGCCCTCGCCGGTGCGCCCCTCGGCGACCAGCTCCTCGACGGCCGAGAGGAAGGACCTGTGCACGACGGGGGTCGGGGTGACGAGATCGGGCATGTGCACCATCCAACCCTCTCCTCGCCATTACTGTCCCGCCATGACGACTCGGGCGACCGACCTGACCCTGCTGGCGGACGAGTACTCGGGGCAGCCGGGCGTGATGCTCCCCGCCGTCCCCGACCTGTTCCTCCTCTTCTTCGTCCTGGTGCTCGTGACGGGGGTCGCCGGCGTGGCGTGGCGGATCCACACCGCCCGCTCGATGGCGCGTCGCGCCGGCCTGGACGAGGGCGAGGCCGTGCGGATGGCACTCACGTCGGAGGACGGGCTCACCGCGACCTACCTCGCCTCGTCGCTGCGCGGCCCGGCCACCACCGGCCCGGCGCCGGTCGGGCGCGACACCGCCACCCGGCTCCGCGAGCTCGACCGGCTGCTCTCCGAGGGCCTCATCACGCAGGACGAGCACGCCTCGCGACGGGCCGGGATCCTGGACGAGGTCTAGGCCGGGGAGGATGTCGCCCATGCACCTCGAGCCCGGCGCCTACCCCGCCCCTCCCGGAGCGACCTCGCGACGACTGGAGTGGACGTTCCTGCCGCCCCACCTGCGGGCGTACGTCGAGCGCCGCTGCGGGTCCCCCGTGGTGGAGGCGATCTCCCAGACCTCCGGCTTCACGCCCGGCTTCGCGTCGGTCCTCGTCTGCGCGGACGGCTCGCGGCACTTCGTGAAGGCAGCATCGGTCAAGGCGCAGCGGCTGTTCGCCGACTCCTACCGCGAGGAGGGCCGCAAGCTCGCCGCGCTGCCCGCGTCGGTGCCGGCCCCGCGCCTGTTGTGGATGCTGGACGACGACTGGGTGGTCCTGGGCATCGAGCACGTCGAGGCCAGGATGCCGCGCCGGCCCTGGCGGGCCGCCGACCTCGACGCGACGCTGGACGCGCTGGAGGTCGTCGCCGACGAGCTGACGCCCGCGCCGCTGGAGCTCGACACCTTCGCGGGCGAGTTCGCGTCCTTCCTCGACGGCTGGACGCACGTCCGGGCCACCCACGACCTGCCGCACCTCGACGAGGCGGAGGCGCTCGCGCGCCGCTACGCCGAGGTCTGCGCGGGCGACACCCTCGTGCACACCGACATCCGCGCCGACAACGTCCTCGTGGACGCCACGGGGAAGGCCTGGCTGGTCGACTGGAACTGGCCGGTCGTCGGGGCACCGTGGCTCGACTCGTTCTTCACGCTGATCGGCCCGCGGGGCGACGGTCTCGACGTGGACGCCGTGATCGCCTCGCGACGCCTGCTGCGCGACGTACCGGCCGAGTCGCTCGACATCGCCCTGGCCCTGGTCGTGGGCTACTTCCTGTCCGCGTGCGACCAGCCCGTGCCACCGACCTCGCCCCACCTCCGCGACCACCAGCGGTGGCAGGGTCAGGTCTGCTGGCACTGGCTGGCCGAGCGGCGCGGCTGGTGAGCGCTCCCCGCGCCGTCGGGGTGCGGGCGGCGTACCCCACGATCCCCGCGCCCGTCCGCGCGTGGGTCGACTCCACCCTCGGCTCGCCCGTCGTGGAGGCGCGCGAGCAGGTGGGTGGGATGTCGCCCGGGTGCGCGACCCGGCTCGTCTGCGCCGACGGGACGCGGGCCTTCGTCAAGGCGGTGGGCGCCGGGCTGAACCCGCACACCCCGGTGCTCTTCCGCCGCGAGGCGTTGGCGCTCGACCTGCTGGGACGGCACCCGTTGTGGGCGGGCCTGATCGCGTCGTACGACGACGGCGACTGGGTCGCCCTGCTGCTCGAGGACGTCGAGGGGTCGCACCCCGACCTGTCCCTCGATACCGAGATGGAACGCCTCGTCGAGCAGACCGACGAGCTCTCGACCACGATGAACGCACGCGTGACGTCACTGCCCGCGCCGGCGCCCGATGACGACGAGCCGGCCATCTACCGGCCCGGGCCCACGGACTTCGCGACCGTGGCCCGCGGGTGGGTGGCCGCCTTCGACCGCCTGCACGAGGTCCCGCCCGACCTGGTGCCGCGCTGGGTGCTGGACCGGATCGACCCGCTGCGCGAGGCGGTGTCCGTGCTCTCCGACGAGACCATGGACACCGTGGTGCACGTCGACATCCGCAACGACAACCTGATCCAGCGGCCGACGGGCGAGCTGGTCTTCCTCGACTGGGGTGCCTTCGGGCGCGGCCCCGCCTGGCTGGATCCGCTGGTCGCGCGCCTCGAGCGCGTGGACAGCCCGTGGTTCGACGAGTCACTGGCCTCCTCCCCCGCGCTGCGGGCCGCCGGTGACGAGGTGGTCACCGCGTGGCTGGTCGGCATGGGCACGCACCTCGCCTGGCGCGCCCACAGCGCCGTGGACGTCAACCTGCCCACCCTCGCGGCCTTCCGGCGGACGGAGTCGGCCCGGTTCCTCGGTGCCGCGGCGCGTAGACTCAGGCCTCGCCTGACGAGGGCTCGTGCGGTCGCCGTACGCGATTTGGGCGCTCCCGCGCGCGAGCGGTAGTGTCTCCCCTTGCATGTCCGGCGCCGCCCCTCACCTCGGGTTCCATCCCGTCGAGGGCAGTCGGCAGCCGACACACCAGTCTTAACGACATCCGGCTTTCCCTGACCAGCACGAGCGAGCAAAGGTTCACCTGTGGCCAACATCAAGTCCCAGATCAAGCGCAACAAGCAGAACGAGAAGGCTCACGAGCGCAACAAGGCCGTGAAGACCGGTCTCAAGTCCGCCGTGCGCAAGTTCCGCGAGGCCGCCGAGGCCGGCGACAAGGATGCAGCCGTCGCTGCGGGCGCCGTCGCGGCCCGCAAGCTCGACAAGGCCGCCTCCAAGGGCGTCATCCACAAGAACCAGGCGGCGAACCGCAAGTCGTCCATCATGAAGAAGGCCGCCTCGCTCTGAGGTGACCCGCTCTGCTCGACCCGTCAGGTGACACCTGGCGGGTCGAACTCATTTCGGTGACCGGGCACGTCGCCGCGGAGGGCCTCAGCGGGGGGTGCGCAGCCTCGTGACGGTGAGGACCAGCCGCTCCAGCGTGTACGACGCGTCGTGGGCCTGGCCCTTGATGTCCGCGTCGGCGGTCGCGACGGCGCGCAGCGCGGTGGCGATCGCGTCGGGGGTCCACGAGCGGGACTGGTCCCGGACCTGCTTGACCTTCCACGGTGGCACGCCGAGGTCGCGGGCCAGGTCGTTGTCGCGGGCACCCCGGGCGGCGCCGAGGTAGCGGGCGAGGCTGCGCGCCGAGCTGGCCATCGCGGAGGTGATGAGGACGGTGGCCGTGCCCCCGTCGAGCGCCCAGCGCAGCTCCTCGAGGGCGACCTCGCGGCGGCCGGAGAAGGCGGCATCGGCGACGGCGAAGGACGTCGCCTCGGCCCGCCCGCCGAAGTAGCGCTTGACCTTGTCGACGCTGATCGGCTCGCCCGGGAAGTCGTTGGTCAGCTGGTGGGCCGCGGCCGCCAGCGAGCGCAGGTCCTGGCCGACGGCGGTGACGAGGAAGGCGGACGCGTCCGGGGCGATCCTGGCCCCGTGGGCGGCGAACTCGGAGGTCACGAAGCCGGTCAGGTCGCCCGCGCTTGATCTCCTCCGACTTGACCTCCGTCACCGCGGAGAGCTTGCGCAGCTTGGTGAGGACCCCGCTGCCCTTCGGCCCGCCGCCGTGGACCAGCACCAGGGAGATGTCGTCGGCGGGCGCAGCGGCGTAGTCGAGCAGGCCGTCGACCGACTCGTCGGGGAGGTTCTCCAGGCCGCGGACGACCACGCAGCGGGTGGTGGAGAACAGCGAGGGTGCGGCCATCTCGCCGAGGGTGGCCAGCGTCAGGTCGGAGGCGGTGGCCTCGCCGATCTCGGCCTCCGCGTCGTGCGAGCGCACCGCCTCGCGGACCGAGACGACCGTGCGCTCGCTGAGGTACTCCTCCTTGCCCGTCACGAGGATGACGCGACCGAGGACCTGCGCGGCGGTGGGGGTGCGACTCATGGTGGGCCCACCCTAGTCGCGGGCACGGACACCCAGCGCACCGTCGTCGACGGTCACGAGCACGTCACCGTCGAGGTCGGTGCGACGCACCTGTGCCCCCGTCGCGGTGAGCGCCGCGAGCAGGTCGGCGGACGGGGTGGCCGTAGTCGTTGTCGGCGCCCACCGAGACCAGGGCGAGCCGGGCGCGCACCCCCAGCAGGAAGTCGAGGTCCTGGTGCCGGGACCCGTGGTGCGGCACCTTGAGCACGTCGACCTCGACGCCCGCCAGCACCCGCTCCAGGGCCGCCTGGGCGGGCGGCTCCACGTCCCCGGTCAGCAGCACCCGCACGCCCTCGACCTCCACCAGCAGCACCACGCTGGCGTCGTTGGCCGCACTCCCCTCGCTCTCCTCCCCCGGCGTCGTCCCCGCGACCGAGGCCGGCCAGACCGTCTGCACGGTGGCCTCGCCCACCCGTCGGGTGAGGCCGTACGTCGCCACCACCGGCCGCAGCCCGGCGAGCGCCGTCTCCCGCTGGACCAGGTCCACCCCGGAGGCCGGCTCCGGGAGGCTCGTGACCACCACCTCCCCGACCTCGCGGTCGCCGAGCACCCCTGCGAGGCCGCCGACGTGGTCGTCGTGGAAGTGGGTCAGCACGACGAGCGGCACCGTGGTGATCTCGAGGCGGCGCAGGCACTCGTCGATGAGCACCGGGTCCGGGCCGGCGTCCACGACGATCCCGGCCCCGGGACCGGCGCGGACCACCAGGCCGTCGCCCTGCCCGACGTCGCACATCGCCAGCACCCAACCCTCCGGGGGCCAGCCGGGCGACGGCGGTCGGGTGAGGACCGTGACGACGAGCAGCACCGAGCAGCCGATCCCGGCGCTCCGGTGCCGCAGGACGCGAGGGGCGACCGCGACCAGGGCCACACACGCCACGGTGACCGCGAGCAGGGCGACGGGGCCGGTGCCCCAGCTGATCGACGCGGTGGGCAGCGCCGCCCCACGCTGCGCCACGACGACGATCCAGCCGACCGACCACGCGGCGGGTGCGGCGACGACCTGACCGAGCGGCGTCCAGACCAGGCCGACCAGGCCACCGGCCAGCCCGAGCACGGTCGCCGGCGCGATCGCGGGAGCGGCCAGCAGGTTGGCCACCACGGCCACCAGGCTGATCTCGCCGGAGAGGGCGGTGACCACCGGGGTGCAGGCGACCTGGGCGGCCAGCGGCACCGAGACCGCCTCGGCCGCCCACCGGGGCAGCCAGGCCATCAGGGCGTCGCGCCACGCGGGCGCCAGGAACAGGATGCCGCCGGTCGCCAGCACCGAGAGTGCGAAGCCCGGCGGACACCGCCAGGTCGGGGACCACGAGCAGCAGGCCCAGGACGGCCACGCCGAGGCACCGCGAGCCGCGCTCGCGTCCGTTGGTGCCCATCCCCACCAGTGCCACGGTGCCCATCGCCGCGGCGCGCACGACGCTCGGCTCGGTGCGCGCGATGAGCACGAAGCCGACGATGCCGACCGCGGCGACGGCGTACGTCCAGCGGCCACGCACCCCGCAGCCAGCGGGCCACGACGAGCATGAACCCGACCAGGAGCGTCAGGTTGGTGCCGCTCACCGCGAGCAGGTGGGTCAGCCCGGTGGTGCGGAAGTCGTCGGCCAGCGCGGGATCCAGCCCGCTGTCGTCGCCCACGACCAGGGCGGGCACCAGCTCGCGCGGGTGCTCGGCGCGGGGTGCGACGGACTCCCGGATCGAGTGCCGGACCGCAGCCGCCGCCCGCCACCACGGGTCGGGACCGGCGACGACCTCGGGGCGACCGCGCACGCTCATGAGCGCGGCCACCCCGTCGTCCGCCGGGCCGAGCCGACCGGAGACACGGACCCGCTCGCCGAGGGCGACGTCGCGCCACTCCTCGTCCGCGAGCAGCACCACCGGGCTGCGGACGTCGTACGCCGTGCCGCGACCCTCGACCGTGCGCACGTCGCCCCGCACCACCACGACGTCCCCGAAGCGTCCGCGGCTGACGCGCGGGTCGCTCGTGACCGTCACCTCGGCCGTCACGACGGCGCGCTCGGACGCCAGGTCGTGCACCGGCCCACCGGTGATCCCGCCGGCGTGCAGGAGGGCGACCCCCGCCACCGCGGCTGCCGCGACGGCCGCCCCCACCGCCGCTGCCTGCCTGCTCACCACCGCCCCGAGCAGCACCGTCCCGACCAGTGCGAGCGAGGCCCACACCGGCAGCACCGTGGCCGCGATACCTCCGAGCCACGCCCCCGCCCCGAGCATCGGGGTCCGGAGGTCGCGCACCCGGGACTCAGATCGTCACGTGCGGCGCGATCTGCGCCAGCGTGGCATCACCGATCCCGTCCACCTCGAGGAGCTCCTCGACGGCCGAGAAGCCGCCGTGCTGGTCGCGCCAGCTGATGATCGCCCCGGCCGTCACCGGTCCGACCCCCGGCAGCGTCTCGAGCGTGGGCGGGTCCGCGGTGTTGAGGTTGACCAGCGCGCCGGTGGCCGTGGCGGACCCCGGGTCGCCGACCGTCGCCGGCACGCCCGCCGGCGCGGTCACGCCCACCAGGATCTGCTCGCCGTCGACCAACGGGCGGGCGAGGTTGAGCGAGGTGAGGTCCACCCCTCGCCGGGCACCACCCGCCGCCTCGAGGGCGTCGACCACGCGCGACCCCGGCGGCAGCACCGCGATCCCGGGACGGCGGACCTTGCCCGCCACGTCGATCGTGAGCTCCTGAGCGGTGGAGTCTGCGGCGCCCCCCGACGTCGCAGCACCCTCCACGGAGGAGCCGGTGCCCACCGCCCCTGATCCCGGCCCGGTCCCGGCCACCGCCGCCGGGCCGGCGACCGCGGGCACGTCGGCCAACGGCTCCGAGACCGGCGTCAGCGGGGCGACCGGGACCGGCTCGGCCTGGCTCCGCACGGCCAGCCACGCGGCGACCCCGACGCCGAGCGCGACCACCACCGCCACCACGGCGAGGTGCGCGTGCGTCAGCCGCACCCGGTCGGTCCACCTGCGGGAGGCGTGCCGACCCGGCACCGGGACCACCGGCACCTCGGCCGGGTCGTCCCACGCGGGAGGCCCCGCGCCGGGCTCCTGACGGATCCGGGTGTGCTGGTGACCCACCACGGGGTCGCCCCGCACCGAGGCCAGCTCGGCGCTCAGCGTCGCGAGGCGCCGCGAGACGGCCTCGGCGTGCTCGGGTGTGGGTGGGCGGCGTCGCATGCGTCGAACCTAGGAAGCGACACGGGCGCGCGCCACCGGCGTACGCGAACCTGTGGACAACCACCCGACGCAGCGGCGCCGGGACGGCAGGTGGCCCGTCCCTCAGCGAGGAGCGACGCAGACCGCGACCATGCCGGGCCCGACGTGGGCCCCCAGCACGGCACCCAGCTCGCCGCACCACACCTCACGGCCCTCGAGCTGGTCGGCGAGTCGCACGGACAGCTTGTCCGCCAGCGCGCCGGCCCGCTCCGGGTTGGCGAGGTGCGCGACGCAGACGTCGACCGGAGACTCACCCGCGGCCTCGACCGCGAGGTCCTCGAGCCGGCTGAGCGCACGGGCGGCGGTCCGCACCCGCTCGAGGTTGGCCACCTTGCCGTCCTCGATGCACAGCAGCGGCTTGACCGCGAGGGCGCCGCCGAGGATCGCGGCGGCGGCCCCGATCCGGCCGCCGCGGCGCAGGTACTCCAGCGTGTCGACGTAGAACAGCGACGACGACGCGGCCGCCCGCTCCCGGGCGACCTCGGCCGCCTCCTGCGCGGTGGCCCCGGCACGCAGCGCCTCCACCGCGGAGAGGGCGGCGAAGCCGGTCGCCACGCCCACCTGGCGCGAGTCGACGCAGTGCACGGGTACGTCGACCTGCCGCGCGGCCAGCTGCGCCGACTCGAAGGTCCCGCTCATCTCCCCCGACAGGTGGATGGACACGATCTCGTCGGCCCCGTCCCGCGCGAGCCGCTCGTAGACCTCGACGAGCGCGGCCGGCGAGGGCCGCGACGTGCTGACCGGGACGAAGTCGCGCAGCGCCTGCGCCACGACCTCCGGGGTCGCCCCCTCCGAGCCCTCGTCGTGCACCTGCGCACCGATGACGACCTGCAGCGGCACCACCACGATCCCCTGCTCCTCGGCGAGGTCGGCAGGGAGGGTGGCGGTCGAGTCGGTGACCACGGCGACGGACATGGCGGAAGGCTAGTGGGTGAGCAGCGTCACATCGCCCAGACGACGCGGGTCGGTCGCTTCGCAGCTCGCCCGCTCGTCCCTCGCGCGCTCACGCATCAGACGACGATCTGGAATGGTCGCTTCGCAGCTCGCCCGCTCGTCCCTCGCGCGCTCACGCATCAGACGACGATCTGGAATGGTCGCTTCGCAGCTCGCCCGCTCGTCCCTCGCGCGCTCACGCATCAGACGACGATGTTGACCAGCTTGGGCGCCCGCACGATCACCTTGCGGACCGGGCGCCCGTCGATGGCGCGTACGACGCCGGCGTCGGCCAGCGCGGCCGCCTCCAGGTCGGCCTCGCTGATGTCGGGCGAGACCTCCAGGCGGGCCCTCACCTTGCCCTGGATCTGGACGACGGCGGTCACCGAGTCCTCGACCAGCAGCGCCTCGTCGACGACCGGCCAGCCGACGCGGGCGACGGTGGGCTGGTGGCCCAGCCGCTCCCACATCTCCTCGGCGGTGTAGGGCGCGACCAGCGACAGCAGGATCGCGACCGCCTCGACGGCCTCGCGGACCGCCGGGTCGGGCCGCCCGGACCGGAGTCGATCGCCTTGCGGGTGGCGTTCACCAGCTCCATCGTGCGGGCGACCATCACGTTGAAGCGGTGGCTCTCGACCAGGGTCGCGGCCTCGTGCAGCGTCTTGTGGGTGACCTTGCGCAGGGCGGTGTCACCGCGTGGCCGGGTCGACCCCCGGCTCGCTGGTGACGTCGCCGCTCAGCCGCCAGGCGCGCTGCAGGAAGCGCACCGAGCCACCGGGCGAGACGTCGGCCCAGTCGATGTTGTCCTCGGGCGGGCTCGCGAAGACCAGCGTCAGGCGCACGGCGTCGACGCCGAACTCCGTCCAGCTGGTCGCCCAGGCTGACGCCGTTGCCCAGCGACTTGCTCATCTTGCGGCCGTTGTTGATGACCTTGCCCTGGGACAGGTACGCCGAGAACGGCTCGTCCCAGCCGACCAGGCCCATGTCGCGCAGCGCCTTGGTGAAGAAGCGGGCGTACAGCAGGTGCAGCACGGCGTGCTCGTCGCCGCCGACGTACAGGTCGACGGGACCCCACGCGTCGGCCAGCGCCTTGTCGAAGGCCTGGGTGTCGTCGTGCGGGGAGACGTAGCGGAAGAAGTACCAGGACGAGTCGACGAAGGTGTCCATCGTGTCGGTGTCCCGCTTGGCCGGTCCGCCGCACGTCGGGCAGGCGACGTCGACCCACTCGGCGGCCGCCGCCCAGCGGCGAGGTGCCCTTGGGCTTCAGGTCGGCGCCGCGCAGCTCGGGCAGCTCGACGGGCAGCTGGTCCTCGGGGACCGGCACCTCGCCGTCGACCGGGCAGTGGATGATCGGGATCGGCGCGCCCCAGTAGCGCTGGCGCGACAGCAGCCAGTCGCGCAGCCGGAAGTTGACGGTGCCGCGGCCCAGTGCCCTGCGTCCTCCAGGAACGCGATGGTCGTGGACTTGGCCTCGGCGACCGCCAGCCCGTTGATGTCCAGCGGCGCCGACCTCGCCGTCGGCCGGGGAGTTGATCGCCGGGCCCTCGCCGGAGAAGGCCTCGCCCTCGAAGTCCGCGGGCGGCTGGGTGGTGCGGACGATCGGCAGGCCCATCACGGTGGCGAACTCCCAGTCGCGCTGGTCGCCGCCGGGCACGGCCATGATCGCGCCGGTGCCGTAGTCGGCCAGCACGTAGTCGGTCGGCCCACACCGGCATCTGCTGGCCGGTGACCGGGTTGGTGGCGGTCACGCCCAGGTCGACACCGGTCTTGGGCCGGTCGGTGGACAGCCGCTCGATCTCGGTCTCCCTGCGGACCTCCTCGCGGTAGGCCTCGAACGTCCGCCCGGCGCTCGTCGGTCACCAGCTCGGCGGCCAGCGGCGGAGTCGGCCGCGACGACCATGAAGGTCGTGCCGAAGAGGGTGTCGGGGCGCGTCGTGTAGACGGTGATCGGCTCCTCGCGGCCCTCGACGACGAAGTCGACGTGGGCGCCCTCGGAGCGCCCGATCCAGTTGCGCTGCGAGTTGACGACCTTGTCCGACCAGGTCGGCTGCAGGTCGTCCAGGCAGTCCAGCAGCTCCTGCGCGTACGCCGTCGTGCGGAAGTACCACTGGGTCAGCTCGCGCTTGGTGACCTCGGCGCCGCAGCGCTCGCAGGTGCCGTCGACGACCTGCTCGTTGGCCAGCACGGTCTGGTCGTTGGGGCACCAGTTGACGGGGCTGTTCTTGCGGTAGGCCAGCCCCTTCTCGTGGAACTTCAGGAACAGCCACTGGGTCCAGCGGTAGTACGACGGGTCGGAGGTGTTGAACCGGCGCGACCAGTCGAAGCTCACGCCGTACCGCTGGAACGACTCCAGCTGGGTGGCGATGTTGCCGTAGGTGTAGTCGGCCGGGTGCGCGTCGTTGCGGATCGCGGCGTTCTCGGCGGGCAGGCCGAAGGAGTCCCAGCCCATCGGGTTCAGGACCTCGTAGCCCTTCTGCCACCAGTAGCGCGCGATCACGTCGTGCAGCGCGGTCACCTCGGCGTGGCCCATGTGCAGGTCACCGCTGGGGTAGGGGAACATCGTCAGCGCGTACTTCTTCTCGCGCGGGCTGTCGTCGTCGGCCCGGAAGGGCTGCAGGTCGTCCCAGACCGCACGCCACTTGGTCTCGGTGGCCGCGGTGTCGTAGGTCTCGCGCTCGTCGCTCATCGTCTCGCTCGTTCCTTCGTGTGGCCGTGCTCCGGACATGAAAAAACCCCTCGCAGGGAGGGGTGGCCGCGCGACTCGTGGAGTCAGCGCGGCTGGCCAAGAAGCAGGGACTGCGTGCACATGTCGACCATGCTACCGCCGCACGACGTCCGACGGCGACCCGGTTGCCGGGTCGACGGCGCCGGGCGGAGCGGGCTCAGTCGCGTGCGAGCAGCAGCGGCATGAGGGCGTGCACCTGCACCGAGAGCTCGTCGAGGGCCGTCGCGCTGCCGGAGAGGTGGGCCAGCAGGCTCTGCTGGAAGAGCCCGTCGAGGACGGCGTACGCCGGAGCGCTCGCCATCGCGGGCGCCCGTCCGGCGAGCTCGGCGTAGCGGGAGACCACCCGCCAGATCATCTCCTCGAGGGTCTTGTCGATGACGGCCACGGCCTCGCGCAGGCGGCTCCTCGAACATCGCCTGGGTGCGCAGGTCGTACCAGAGGCGGTGCATCGGGGCCTCGTCGCGGATCGTCTCGGCGAGCTTCGCGGCGAAGCGCGTCGAGCAGCCCCTCGGCGGTCGTGGAGTCGGCGACCACGCCGTCGTAGCGGGTCACGCACTGCGCCTTGTAGTAGCGCACGGAGTAGAGGATCAGCTCGAGCTTGTCCGCGAAGTAGTAGTGGACGACGCCGTGGCTGAACTCCGAGTTCTGGGCGATCTCGCGCAGGCTGGTGCGGGCGTAGCCCACGCTCGCCGAGGGTCTGCAGCGCCGACTCGGCGAGCTGGTTGCGACGTGCGTCGTGCTTGTCGGCCGGCGATCGACGAGGCGGAGCACTGGTGGAGCTCGACACGGGTCCTCCCCTCCTGGTGGGCGCTGGGGTCGTCATCGTACGGCGGGCGGCGGCGCGTCACGTGCGTCTGCGAGCCGTGCCGCGCTGAGTCCGCGCACTTTCTTGACAGGTGTCCAGTTTTGTCTTGACAGTTGTCAAGAACGAGGTCTTGTCTGTGACCACCGACACACATCCGACCCGGAGCGCGGCAATGATGAGGAGCACGGCAATGACCGAACTCGACCTGACGGGCCGCAAGGCCCTGGTCACCGGCGGAGCCCAGGGGCTCGGGCGAGGGCATGGCGCAGGCGCTCGCGGCCGCCGGCGCCACACGTCGTGGTCGCCGACCTGCAGGACGACCTGGGCGCCAAGGTGGCCGAGGCGCCTGGGCGAAGGGCACGGCTTCGTCCACCTCGACGTCACCGACGACGCCAACTGGGAGGCCGCGGTCGCCGCGGCGGTCGACCAGCTCGGCGGCCTCGACATCCTGGTCAACAACGCCGGCATCGAGATCACCAGCCTGCTCGTCGACCTCGACCCGGCCGCCGTGCGCAAGCAGCTCGAGGTCAACCTGCTCGGCACCGCGCTCGGCATCAAGCACGCCTTCCGCACGATGCGCCCGAGGGCGCGGCCGGCCAGGGCGGTGTGGTCGTCAACGTCGCCTCGGTCGCCGCGACGATCGCCTTCCCCGGCATCTCGGTCTACTCCGCCACCAAGTCCGGCGTCGACCGGCTGACCCGGGTCGCGGCCATGGAGTCGGGCAAGCTCGGCTACGGCGTCCGCGTCAACTGCATCTACCCGGGCTGGTGCCGACCGCCATGGGCGCCGGGCTGGCCAACGACGTGGCCGCAGATCGGCCTGTTCGGCTCGCCCGAGGAAGCCGTCGGCGCGGTCATCGAGCTGACGCCGTCGGGCCGCCTCGGCGAGGTCGCCGACATGGCCGACGCGGTGGTCTTCCTGGCCTCCGACGCCGCCCGCTTCATCAACGGCGTCGGCCTGCCGGTCGACGGCGGGATGGGGATGTGAGCGCCATGACCGCACAAGCCCGTCGTCGTCTACGGCGCCTCCGGCTACACCGGCCGGCTCATCTGCGAGTACCTGCGCGAGTACCGCGTCCCCTTCGTGGCCGCCGGCCGCGACGCCGAGCAAGCTCAAGGCCTCGATGGAGACGCAACGTGCCGGCATCGAGACCGCCGACTACGAGGTCGTCGAGGTCGAGCCACGACGTCGAGGCGCTGACCGAGCTGTTCGCCGGCGCCTCGGTCGTGCTCAACACGGTCGGCCCGTTCAGCAAGTACGGCCCCGAGGTCGTCGAGGCCTGCCTGGCCGCCGGCGTCGCACTACATCGACACCACCGGCGAGCAGGACTGGCTGATCACCTGCGACGAGCAGTACGGCGCCGACTTCGCCGCCGCCGGGCTGCTGCTGGCCCCCGGCATCGCGCAGATGTACACGACCGGCGAGATCGCGGCCGAGGTCGCGCCTCGAGACGCCCGGTCTCGACACCCTCGACATCGCGGTCTTCTGGGGCGGCAGCCCGACCGATCGCCTCGACCCTGACCATCCTCGTCAACGCCGCGCTGTCGGGGGCGCACTACCTCGAGCAGAACGCCTACGTCAGCCCTTGGACCCCGAGGCCGGGCTACTACCAGCTGGCCATCCCCGGCCAGCACGAGCTGGCGCTGGCCCTGCCGTGGGGCGGCACGTCGCACCCGGTCTGGTACCGCCGCGACCCGCGCGTGGCCAACGTCAAGGCCCTCGGCGGGGTCTTCAACAAGGCGCTGATGACGGGCGTGCCGCAGATCGTCGCCGGCGCCATCGAGGCGACCAAGGACATGGACCCGGACGAGAAGTACGCCGCGCTCGACCGCGACCGCGGCCCAGGTGATGAACGCAGATGCCGCCCGCGCGAGAACCCGCGGCTCAACAAGTCGCTCGACTCGGTGCACGCCTCGGGTCCGCTCGGGCGGGCGCACTGCGTCATCCACGGCAACCAGAACTACAAGCAGACCGGCCTGCTCCAGGCCTACGCGGCGTACTCCCTGCTGCAGCAGCCACCGCGGCGGGTCGGGCTTCGCCTCGGGGTGCCAGGCCTTCGGCCACCGCGAGCTGCTCGGCGTGCTGCGCAGCTTCGGCCTGGTGTCGGAGCCGGTCCTCACCGTCGAGGGCTGAGGCCGGTGCGGCTGGTCGACTACCTCGACAAGGGCGCGTCCCTCGGACCCGGACGCGCCCTGCCTGACCACCGACGGCGTCGACGCGGACGTACGCCGAGGTGCAGGAGCTGACGCGTCCGGGTCGCCGCCGCCCTGCCGGCCGTGCGGCGTCGCCCCGGCGACAAGGTGGCGATCCTGTCGGCCAACGACCCGGTCGCGTTCACCTGCGTCTTCGGGATCAGCCGCGCCGGCGCCGTCTGGTGCCCGATCAACCCGCGCAACGAGGCGGCGGAGAACCGCGAGCTGCTCGACCTCTTCGACTGCACGGTGCTGGTCTTCCAGGCCGCCTTCGCACCGCTGGTCGACGCAGATCCGGGCCGACCTGCCGCAGCTGACCACGCTGGTGTGCCTCGACGGCGAGGTGCGACGTGGGCCACTGTCCTGGGACGAGTTCCTCGGCGCCGGGGCGGCGGTCGTACGCAGCCGACGCGACCCGCGTCGACGACGTGGCCATGATCGTCGGGCACCGGCGGCACCACCGGGCGCCCCAAGGGGGTGCAGCTCACCGGCACCAACCTCGAGACGATGACGGCCATCACGTTGATGAGCTACCCGTTCGAGGGGCGCCGGTCTACCTCGCCCTCGCGCCGCTCACCCACGCGGCCGGGCGTGCTGTGCTTCCCGGTGCTGGCCCTCGGCGGGGAGGTCGTGGTCATGCGCCCCCCGACGTGGGCGAGTTCCTCGAGCTCGTCGAGCAGCACCGGGTGACGCACACGTTCCTGCCGCCGACGCTGATCTACATGGTGCTGGCGCACCGAGCGGCTCGACGACGCACGGACCTCTCGTCGCTGCAGTGCTTCTGGTACGGCGCCGCCCCGATGTCGGCGGCCCGGCTCGAGGAGGCGCTCGACGCGGATCGGGCCGGTCATGGCGCAGCTGTTCGGCCAGACCGAGGCGCCGATGATGATCTCGACGATGGCGCCCGCGCGACCACTTCCTGCCGCGACGGCACGGTCGCCCCGCGCGGCTGTCATCGGCGGGGCGCCCGGCTCCGCTGGTGACGGTCTCCATCATGGCGACGGACGGGACCCTGCTCCCCCGCGGCGAGCGCGGCGAGATCGTGGTGCGCAGCTCGCTGGTGATGGCGCGGCTACTACCGCGACCCGGCGGCGACGGCGCGAGGCGTCGGCGCACGGCTGGCACCACACCGGCGACATCGGCTACCTCGACGACGACAACTTCCTGTTCATCGTCGACCGGGCCAAGGACATGGTGATCACCGGCGGCTTCAACGTCTACTCCACCGAGGTCGAGCAGGCGCTGATGGCCCACCCGGACGTCCAGGACTGCGCCGTCGTCGGGCTGCCCGACGAGAGGTGGGGCGAGCGGGTCACGGCGGTGCTGCAGCTGCGACGAGGGCCGCGACGTCGACACGGACGAGGTGATGGCCTTCGTCAAGGCGCGGATCGGCAGCGTCAAGGCGCCCAAGCAGGTCGAGGTCTGGCCGACCTGCCGCGGTCCAAGGTCGGCAAGGTGCTGAAGACGGACATCAAGGAGCGCCTCCAGCACCACCGTGATCAGCGCACGAAGCGGGGCGTCATCGGCGGGTCCCACCACTCGCCGTTGTTGGCCTTGATCGCGCCGAGCAGGTGCATCACGAACGCGAAGACGAGAGCGATCGCGTAGGTGGCGAAGCCGACCAGGATGAGCATCAGCGGGATCGAGATCAGCAGCACGATGCCGGTGATGATCTGGACGTTGAGCGAGTTGGCGGCGTGCTGGCGCACGAACGGGCCGCGGTCCTTGTACATCAGGTAGATCACCAGTGATCCGACGAAGCCGAGCAGGCCGGCGGAGAGCACCATCGCGATGAGGGGCACGCCGTGCGCGACGGCGCCGAGGGTGCGCTCCTGCGCCGGCGAGATCGACACCTGCGGGGCGGCGTAGCTGTTGTCGGGGTGGGCGGGCGGCTCGTAGGCGGGCCGGTCGCCGTACGGGTTCACCGGGTCCTGGGGTGTCTGGCTCATGGGGACCTCCTTGGTCTGTGCGTCCAACTCAACCACGCGATCGGTCGGAATCCACCCCGTTTCGGGGGTGGTTCAGGGTCGACTCAGGGGTCGACGCGGGTCGACCCCCCAAGAACTGCTTGACAGTCGGCCCGAGCACGGGACACGATGACCCCCCAACGACTGGTGGAGGGTTGACGTGGAGGCCACGGACAAGGACGCGATCTCGTCCCTGCGATCGGTGGCGCACCCGGTGCGCCTGCGGATCCTCTCGATGCTGACGGCCCAGCCGATGAGCGCCGCCGAGGTGGCCCGCGAGCTCGACCTCACGCACGCCAACGCGTCGTACCACCTGCGGGTGCTCCACGACGCCGGCGAGCTCGTCGTGGAGAGCGAGGAGAAGATCCGCGGCGGGACGGCCAAGCGCTACCGGTACGTCGTGGGCGGCGACCCGACGCGACCGCCCGGTCCCCCGAGCGTCGAGGACGGCATCGCCTGGCAGCAGGCGACCCACGTCGGAGATCGTCCGCCGGATGGCCCATCGGGTGAAGGGTCCCGCGAGCTCGTCGGACATCGAGACGTGGGTGACGCCCGAGACGTGGCGCGAGGCCATCGACCTGGTGGCGCAGGCGATGGTGCTGCTCCACGAGCAGGCACGACCCGCGCGCACCGAGGGCACCCTCCACGTCAGCGCGTCGTCGCAGGCCTTCGTGATGGGGGACCCGCGAGTGACCTGGAAGGACGCGGCGGCGCCCCTGCGCGAGCGCAGCTTCGCGTGGTACTTCGCCTCGCGCTTCACCAACACGCTCGGCTCGATGATGGCCAACATCGCGCTGGCCTTCGCGGTGCTCGACATCACCGACTCGGCCTCCGCGCTGGGCCAGGTGCTCGCCGCGCACACGATCCCGATGATCCTGCTGCTGCTGTGGGGCGGGGTCATCTCCGACCGGTTCCCGCGCACCCTGGTGCTGCAGGTGTCCAACGTCGCCTCGGCCGCCTCCCAGGGCCTCCTCGCCTTCCTGGTGATCACCGGCGCCGCCGAGCTGTGGATGGTGATCGTGCTGACGGCCGTGCACGGCGCGGTCTCGGCGATCTCCTTCCCGGCGATGGCGAGCATGGTCCCCCAGCTCGTGCCCCGCTCCCAGCTGCAGCCCGCCAACGCCCTCCTCTCGCTCACCCGCAACGGACTGACCGTCCTCGGCCCGACGACCGGCGCGCTGCTGGTCGTCACCGTCGGATCGGGCTGGGCCCTGGCCGTCGACGCGGCGATGTGGCTGCTGTCCGCGCTCCTGCTGCTGCCGGTGCAGGATGCCCGCGAGCGGACAGGAAGCAGTCGTCCAGCACCATCGCCGAGCTGCGCGAGGGATGGACGTTCTTCTGGTCCACCACCTGGCTGTGGGCCGTCGTGCTCGGCTTCGGCGTCGCTCAACATGATCCACAACGGCGCGCTCTTCACCCTCGGGCCCGTCGTCGCCCAGGACACCATCGGACGCCAGGGCTGGGGCTACGTGCTCTCCGCCGAGGCGCTCGGCCTGCTCGCGATGACGGTCGTGCTGCTGCGGGTGCCGCTGCGGCGGCCGCTCTTCTGGGGCATGATCGCCATCGCCCTGGCCGGGCTGCCGATGATCATCCTGGGCGTGGACCCGCACCCTCGTCGCGCTCGTGGTGAGCGCCTTCGTCGCCGGCGCCGGCATCGAGGTGTTCTCCATGGGCTGGAACCTCGCGATGCAGGAGAACATCGACGACGACATGCTGTCGCGCGCCTACTCCTACGACGCGCTCGGATCCTTCGTCGCGATGCCGATCGGTCAGCTCGCGTGGGGCCCGCTCGGCGTCGCGTTCGGCAACTCACGCGTGCTGGTCTTCTCGGGCATCGCGTACGCCGCCATCTGCCTGCTCGTGCTCTGCTCGCGGTCGGTCCGGGACCTGCCCCGGCGCACGGCGGAGCCCGAGGTCCCGGCCACCGCTGGGTAGGGTCGCGGCCATGACGACTCCCGAGATGTTCCGCCTCGACGACAAGGTCGCCATCGTGACCGGTGCCTCCAGCGGCCTGGGCGTGGCCTTCGCGAAGGGGCTGGCCGAGGCCGGCGCCGACCTCGTGCTGGGCGCCCGCCGGGCCGACCGGCTCGAGGAGACGGCCCAGCTGGTGCGCGACGCCGGCCGCCGCGTCCTCACCGTGCAGACCGACGTCGCCGACCCCGACCAGTGCCAGGCGCTCGTGGACGCGGCGATGGCGGAGTTCGGCCACGTCGACGTGCTCGTCAACAACGCCGGCGCCGGCACCGCCGTACCCGCGACCCGGGAGACGCCCGAGCAGTTCCGCTCCGTCATCGACGTCAACCTCAACGGCTGCTACTGGATGGCCCAGGCCTGCGGCCGGGTCATGCAGCCGGGCTCGTCGATCGTCAACATCTCCTCGGTCCTCGGCATCACCACCGGCGGCCTCCCGCAGGCGGCGTACAGCGCCTCCAAGGCCGGGCTCAACGGCCTGACCCGCGACCTGGCCCAGCAGTGGACCGAGCGCAAGGGCATCCGGGTCAACTCGATCGCGCCGGGGTTCTTCACCTCCGAGATGACCGACACCTACCCGGACGGCTACCTCGACCTCGCGATGCAGCGGGTGCCCGCCCGGCGCAAGGGCGACCCCGCCGAGCTCGCCGCCACGGTGGTGTTCCTCGCCTCCCCCGCAGCCGGCTACATCACCGGCCAGACCCTGCCGGTCGACGGCGGCATGACGATCGCCTGATCGGAGCTCCTCAGAGCCAGGGCTCGCCCCGGACGACGCCGGTCGGTACGCCGCCCCGCGGCCGCGTCCGCGAGCCACCGCTGCTCCTCCCCCGGCCCGAACACGCCCGTGGCGCCCCAGCCGTTCAACGCCCGGGTGACGACCCGGTCGCCCTCGTGCACGACGTACACCCCGCCGCCCAGCGCCAGCAGGAAGGCGTCGTCGACGGTGGAGAGCAGGTCGGCCGAGCCGGTGTCGCAGGCGTCGCAGCCGCAGTCGGGCTGCCGGTCGAGGACGTGGGTCGGCTCCCCCACGCCCACCAGCACGAAGGCGTCGTCGACGTCGCTCCACCGGCGCCCAGGCCACCACGACCGGCACAGTGCCGTCCCGGCCACGGAGCACGGTCGCCCGGGTCGGGCGCAGGTGCGGGTCGCCCGCCCAGGTGACCTCCTCCGGCAGCACCGACGTCGAGGTGCCCAGCCCGGCCGCCACGACCGCCTCCACCCAGGCGTCGGCCCGCACCCCGAGCAGCCGGTAGCGGTCAGGGTGGAGCACCCGCGAGTACTCCTCCTCGAGGGCGGGCTCGCCACCCGGGCGGGGTTCGGCCAGTCGGCCAGGTCCCCACGACGGCGCGCGAACGCCGCGTCGACGGCCGGGAGCAGCGCAGCCGCCCCGAACCGGCGCCGGTCCGGCACCACCGTCACCGCGACCTCGTCCAGGTGGAGCTGGACGACCTCCGGCACCGGCAGCTCCAGCGCGAGCGAGGTCGCCGGGCCCTCCCACGACGACACGCCGTCCTGGCCCGGCTCCTCCACCGGGAGCAGGGTGATGCCCACCCCGTCCGGATCGCGGAAGACCCGTCGCGGCCAGTGCGACACGGCGGCGAACCCCAGCGCGAGCAACACGTCGGCCACCCGGTCGGGGTCGGGCGGGGTCGAGCGGTGACGTACCGGACGACCGGGCCGTCGGCGGTACCGGGAGCCATCGGGGTCGTCCACTCGATCAGGAACGGCAGGCCCGCGTCGTACGGTCCGGACCCGACGTCGCACATCCGCCACGCGACGGTGTCTCCGTCCGGGCGTCAGGCGCGAGCCCTCGGTCACCGGCCGCGGCGCGAAGCCCGCGTCGACCAGCAGCTCGCGCGCGACGTCGACGTCGTCGACGGCCACCGCCCACGAGATCGGCCCGGACGCCCGACCGGACCCGGTCCAGCCACGGGTTCGACTCGTCGCGACCGGCGGCGATGAGCTCCAGATAGGCCGCGCCCGGACCGCGGACGAGCGCGTTGACCGTGCCGACCGGGTGCGCTCCCCCGCGTGTGGCGGGGATCCCGGCCCCGGTCCAGCGCGCCACCGCCTCGTCGAGGTCGGCGACGGCGATCACGAGGTGGTCGAAGCGGGCCGGCATGCGGCGAGCCTAGGGATCGATCAGCCCCACGCGCACCGCATATCTGGTCAGCTCGGTGCGATCGCGCATGCCGAGCTTCTGGAGCACGTTCTCCCGGTGCCGCTCGACGGTGCGGACGCTGATCGTCAGCTCGCGGGCGATCTCGCGGCTCGAGTGGCCCTCGGCGATCAGCTTGACCACCTCGTCCTCGCGCGGCGTGAGCGCGGCCGGGGGCAACCGCTCGCCCCGGCGCAGCCGCTCGAGGTAGTCGCGCACCAGCCGGCGCTCGGAGCCCGGGTAGAGGAAGGGCTCGCCCCGCAGCGCCGCGTGGCAGGCGTCGACGAGGTCGCGGTCGGCGACCGACTTGAGCACGTAGCCCGACGCACCCACCTTGAGGCTCTCGAAGAAGTACTGCTCGTTGTCGTGCATCGACAGCATCAGGATCGTCGGCGGCGTGCGCATGCGGGAGATCTCCCGGGCCGCCTGCAGACCGGTGAGACGCGGCATCGCGACGTCGAGGATGGCGAGGTCGACGGCCAGGTCGCTCGTCGGGTCGCGCAGCAGCGCCACCGCCTCGGCGCCGTCCCCGGCCTCGGCGACCACCTCGAGGTCCGGCTGGGCATCCAGGATGAGCCGTACGCCGCGGCGTACGAGCGCGTGGTCGTCGGCGAGCAGGATGCGGGCCGGGTCCACGGCACCGGTCATCGCGGCACCACCGGCACGACCAGGGTCACCACGGTCCCGCCACCCTCGCGCCGCGCGACGTCGACGGTGCCGCCCACGAGACCGGCACGCTCGCGCATGCCCCGCAGGCCGGTGCCGTCGTCGCCCGGCTCGAGGCCGCGGCCGTCGTCGGTGACGGTGAGCACGACGTCCTCCCCGCGCGGGGAGAGCCGCACCTCGACCGAGGGCGCCCCGGCGTGCCGGGCGACGTTGGTCAGCGCCTCCTGCGCCACCCGGAAGACCACCAGCTCCACGGTCTCGTCGAGGTCGGGCAGCGCCGGGCTGACCGCCCGCCGGGCGTGGGTCCCGCCGTGCTCGAACAGGTCGGTGGTGAGGGCCGCGAGGGCGCTGCGGAGGCCGAGGTCCTCGAGCACGTGGGGCCGCAGCTGGCGCGCGACGCGGCGTACCTCGTCGAGGCTGTCGCGGGCCACGTCGCGGATGCGCGCGACGTCCGCCGGCTCGACCCGCGCGGCGTCGGCGAGCCGGCCCGCCTCGAGCAGGATCGCGGTCAGCGACTGGCCCACGCCGTCGTGCAGCTCCTGGGCGATCCGGGCCCGCTCCCCCTCCTGGCCGGCGAGCGCCGAGGCCCCGGCGGCCGCTGCTCGCGCTCGATGCGGCCGAGGAGGTCGTTGACGGCGGCGGTGACCCGAGCGGCGATCCCGTCGTCACCCTCCGGCAGGAGCTGGATCGGGTCGGCCGACAGCTCGTGGTCGAGCCGGTGGACGAGCTGGTCGAACGGTCGCACCAGCGAGCGGACGACCAGCGCGTTGGCGACCGCCATGACGGCGAGCCCGATCAGCAGGACCACGACCTCCGAGGCCAGCGGCCGCGCCGACACCGTGGCCGGGGAGAACGCGAGGACCGCCGTGCCCACCGCGAAGATCAGCAGGTTGACCACCACGACCCGGCGCCACAGGGGCCGGTACGCCGTGCGGAGCGAGGTCATGGGGGCCAGTCTGTCAGCCGGGTGCCGCCCGTCCGGAGGTCGCGAGGGGATGTGGGTGGCACTCCCCATGGGCCCCCGGAGGCTCCGTGGCGAGACTGGAGGTGCGGCGGCCCGACCGTTCCCGAGGCGGCCGGGCCGACCGCGCCACGCGGCCCACGGGTCCACCACAGGAGTTGCCATGGCCTACCTGCTGCTCGTCATCATCGTCCCGCTCGTCGCCTACACCGTCTGGTCGGTACGACGGGTCAGGGAGCCGTGGTTCGACGACGCCCCGCGCCACGCCTGGGCCAGCGCCCGGGCCAGCAGCGCGGACGGCGCCCTGGCCCGCCTCGAGGCCGAGGTGACCTACCGGATCATCGAAGCCGGGGTCCGCTCGCCGGAGGACCAGGCCGCCCAGGTCGGCGAGGACGCGCTGCGCCGCGCGATCGTGACCGGCCGGGTGCTCTCGCTCCCCGGGATCGGCGACGAGGTCGCCCTCGGCTCCGAGGCTCCTGCGGCCGGCCTGGCGGTCGACTCGGTCGTGGTCACGGCCGCCGACGTCGAGATCACCCGGGAGCTGCGCCGGCTGGTCGGCGGACCCTAGGGCCCGACCCGCACTCCCCGGCGCTCGCGGTCAGTACGACTCGCGGTCGGCCGCGCCGGTCAGCACCCGGTAGACGCGATCGGCCTCGCGCTCGCACTCCAGCCAGAAGTCGGCGTCGAAGACGCCCGTGGCCTCGCGTCGCACCACCGTGGGGACACCCATGGTTCCGCCCTTCGTCCGCGCCGAACCCCCGTTCGTGCAAGGAGACGGGGCCGGACGCCGGCCATGACGCGACTTCGCCCTGCCCGGTGTCGCTCGACGCGTGCTCGCGCCCGGAAATGCGATCGGGCCACGTGCTGTCTCCTCTGTGAGGATCCAGACCGTGGCCCTGACCTGCGGTGTTGGTGGAGGTGAGGGGACTCGAACCCCTGACCCTCTGCATGCCATGCAGATGCGCTACCAGCTGCGCCACACCCCCAACGGGTGCGTCCTCCGGAGCGGGCTCCGTCGGACAACTCGCAGAATATTAGCCAACCGACTCCCGGGGTGCGAAATCGGGGGTCCGGTTCCACGCGACGAGCCGCAACGAGCCGTCCGGACCGGCGTCGTCGAGCAGGGTGTGGCCGCAGTTGTCCATGCCCCGCAGCGAGGTGGACGCGGTCCGGTCCCAGCCGAGCAGCGCGATGGTGGCGACCTTGAGCGCGGCCCCGTGGCCGACCACGCAGGCCGTGCCTCCCGGCTCGACGGACGCGAGGACCTCACGCAGGGCGGGCAGCGATGCGACCGAGCACGTCGGCGGTCGACTCGGCACCGGGCACGGCGTCGGCGTGCTCGAAGGAGCCGCCGGCGGCGGCCCAGGCCGCGTGCTCCGCGGGGTACGCCGCCGCGAACTCGGAGATGGTGAGTCCGGCGCGCTCCCCCACGTCGTACTCCCGCAGGCGCGCGTCGTGGCGCACCTCGAGACCGCAGGCCTCCGAGACCGCAGCGGCCGTCGTCGCCGCGCGCGCGAGGTCCGAGCTCCACAGGACGGCCGGTCGCAGGGCCGCGACGGCGGGCGCCACGGCCGCAGCCTGGGCACGACCGAGGTCGTCGAGGCCGATGTCGAGGTGCCCCTGGGCGCGACCCTCGGCGTTCCAGGCGGTCTGCCCGTGGCGCAGCAGGACCAGGGTGCGAGGAGGGGTCACTCCTCGTCGGGGGACCCGGAGGGGGTGGTGTCCGTCGTGCCGGTGGTGCCCGCGTGGGCCGCGCCGGGGACGTCGGTGACCGCCGGGGTCGTGACGTCGACGGAGATCACCGGGCAGTCGCGCCACAGCCGCTCGAGGGCGTAGAACTGGCGCTCCTCCTCGTGCTGCACGTGGACGACGATCTCGCCGTAGTCGAGCAGCACCCAGCGGCCCTCGCGGTGGCCCTCGCGGCGGATCGGCTTGGCGCCGTGCTCGCGCAGCTTGTCCTCGACCTCGTCGACGATGGCCTTGACCTGGCGCTCGTTGGTCGCGGAGGCGAGCACGAAGGCGTCGGTGATGGCCAGCTGCTCGCTGACGTCGAAGGCGATGACCTGCTGGGCGAGCTTGTCGGCGGCCGCAGCAGCGGCGACCTGGACGAGCTCGATGGCGTGGTCGGTGGCAGTCATGCAGGCTCCTTGGCGGACGTGTCGTCCGCGGTGGTGGTGTAGAGGTCGTGCTTGGCGATGTACTGCACGACGCCGTCCGGCACGAGGTACCAGACGGGTTCGCCGCGACGCTTGCGCTCGCGGCAGTCGGTCGACGAGATCGCCAGGGCGGGGATCTCGACCATGGTGACCTTGGCGGAGGGGATCTTGTCGAGCGTGGCCGGGTCCATCTCGTAGCCCGGGCGGGTGCAGCCGACGAACTGGGCGAGCTCGAAGAGCTCGTCGGCGTCGCGCCAGCGTGAAGATGTCGGCCAGCGCGTCGGCACCGGTGATGAAGTAGAGCTCCGCGTCCGGCATCTCCGCGTGCAGGTCGCGCAGCGTGTCGATCGTGTACGTCGGTCCCGTCGCGGTCGATGTCGACGCGCGAGACCCGGAAGCGCGGGTTGGCCGCCGTGGCGACCACGGTCATCAGGTAGCGGTGCTCGGCGGGCGAGACGTCGCGGTCGGCCTTCTGCCACGGGTCGCCCGTCGGCACGAAGACGACCTCGTCGAGGTCGAACCAGGCCTGGACCTCGGAGGCCGCGACGAGGTGGCCGTGGTGGATGGGGTCGAAGGTGCCACCCATCACGCCCACACGACGGGGCATCAGGAGTGCTCGCGCCCGCCGCCGAATGCGACCAGGGCCAGCAGCAGGCCGAGCAGGATCGCCAGCGCGAGGCCACCCACGAGGTAGGGGTGGATGGCGGGCGCGTCGTGGGACTCGGCGGCCAGGATCGTCAGGGCGTTCAGCGACATGGCGCGATCCTATCGCCCTGCGGGCCCATGGCCCGCCTCGGCGCCCGCCCCCTCCGACCGCCGCCCGACACCGGCGATCAGCGCACGTGGCCGTCGCCGACGACGACGTACTTGGTGGACGTCATCTCCGGCAGGCCCATCGGCCCGCGGGCGTGCAGCTTCTGGGTGCTGATGCCGATCTCGGCGCCGAAGCCGAACTCGCCACCGTCGGTGAACCGGGTCGAGGCGTTGACCAGCACCGCGGCCGAGTCGACGGCCGCGACGAAGCGCCGGATGGTGCGCCTGGTCGCGGGCCACGATCGCCTCGGTGTGCCGCTGAGGAGAAGCGCCGGATGTGGGCGATCGCGGCCTCGACGTCGGTCACCACGGCGGCGGAGATGTCGAGCGAGAGGTACTCGGTGCCGTAGTCCTCCTCGGTCGCCTCGACCACGCCGTCGTACTCCGCGAACGCCTCGTCGCCGTGGATGGTGACGTCGTGCGCGCGCAGGGCGTCGATCACCGTCGGCAGGAAGTCGTCGGCGACGTCGTCGTGCACGAGCAGCGACTCGGCCGCGTTGCACACGCTGGTGCGGTGGGTCTTGGCGTTGACGACGATGGCGAGCGCCTGGTCGAGGTCGGCCGACGCGTCGACGTAGACGTGGCAGTTGCCGACCCCGTCTCGATGACGGGCACGGTCGACTCCTCGACGACGCTGCGGATCAGCCCCGCTCCCCCGCGCGGGATCAGCACGTCGACGAGACCGCGGGCCCGCATCAGCGCCTTGACCGAGTCGTGGGTGTCGCCGGGCACCAGCTGGACGGCGTCCGCCGGCAGCCCTGCGGAGACCAGGGCGTCGCGGAGCACGTCGACGATGGCGGCGTTGCTGGAGCGCGCGCTCGACGACCCGCGCAGCAGGACGGCGTTGCCCGACTTGAGGCAGATCCCGGCCGCGTCGGCGGTGACGTTGGGCCGGGCCTCGTAGATCATCCCGACGACGCCGAAGGGCACCCGCAGCTGCCGCAGCTCGAGGCCGTTGGCCAGCGTCGAGCCCCGGACCACCTCGCCGACCGGGTCGGCCAGCCCGGCGACCTCGCGCAGCCCGGCGGCCATCGCCGTCGAGCCGGTCGTCGGTGAGGCGCAGGCGGTCGATGATGTTGCGCGGGCGTGCCCGCCTCCTCGGCGCGCGCGACGTCCTCGGCGTTGGCGGCCAGGACCGCCGGTCGCCTGCGCCAGCAGCGCGTCGGCCATCGCGTGCAGGGCCGCGTCCTTCGTGGCGCGGGTGGCGAGCGCCAGGTCGTGGCTGGCGGTCCGGGCGCGGGTGGCGACCTCGCGGACCCGGCCCGTGTCGGCCCGGTCGTCGGCGTGCTCGGTGCTCATGCGTCAAGCGTAGGTCGGTCCCGGCCCCCTCGCAGCCCCGTCTCAGCCGCCGGTGCCGGGGTTACGCTGCCCGGCATGACGGGGACTCGGGGACGACTCATGCCCAGGCTGGTCGGCGGCTGCATCGCCGTCGCCCTGCTAGCCACCACGCTGACCGGCGCGCGTGCCCTCGTGGCGTCGGCACCGGCGGCCGCCGACCTGCCGCGGGAGACGGCGCGCGGGGTCGTGGTCGAGCTCGCCGACGGCGACCGTTCGAGGTCCGCGTGTCGCGCAACCTGCGGGAGGTGCGCGGCCGGCGGTACGACGCCGCCACCGGCACGTGGGGCGAGCGGACGGTGGTGCTCAGGAGGAAGAACCTCTTCTGCGGCGACGTCGACGCCCGGGCGGCGGGGACGGCGGTGGCGGTGATCGCGGAGTGCGACCGGTTCGGCTACGCCGAGGACACGGCCCCCACCCACTCCCAGGCGCTCTGGTCCGACGACCTGGTGACCTGGCGGGTGCACCGCCTCGAGGGCGAGGCCTACGAGGAGCCGGGCATCTCCCCCGACGGCCGCTCCGCCGTCTGGCCCCAGTTCCAGGGCTACCTCACCCTCACCCCCGCGGAGGGATTCGTCGCCCGGACCATCTCGCTGCCCGGCCAGGAGTACTCCGAGACCGCCACCATCGACGACGACGGCCGCGTCTCGATCCTGTACGGCGCCAACGGGCGTCGGGAGGCGGACTGCCGGTTCGTCGTGGTCACCCGCCTCGGCGACCAGGAGCCCGTCCGGCAGGAGCTCGACGTCCCCAACGCCTGCAGCGACTCATCCCTGGTCAACGTCGACGCACTCACCGCGGTGTTCGGGGACCGCATCTCCCCCGCCTACGTCACGACGATCGGCCGCAAGGACCCGGCCTCGCCGTGGTCGGTCACCGCGGTCGCACCGGCGTACGCCCCCGGCCTCGTGGAGCGCAGCCGACCGATCGAGACGCTGTTCGTCTCCGCGCCCGGGCTGCCTCTCGTCGCGCTGTCCTCCGCGGACCGGAAGGCCTTCGACGTGCAGGACTACGACCCGGTGGCGCAGCGCTGGGGTGCCGCCCGGCGCCTCGTCGACCTTCCCGGTCCCTGCACCTGGTCGGAGACCTACTCGCTCGGTGCCTTCGGCGTCCTCGTCGCCCAGCTCAACTGCCAGGGCCGCGGCCGCGCGCTCATCTCGACGGACGGCGTCGCCTGGGCCGACGTCGCGCTGGGCCACCGGCCCCTGGGCGTCTCCCCGGACCGACGGTGGGTGTCCACGAGCACCCGGACCACCACGTCGGTCTTCTCGCGGGAGCTCGGTCGCACCGTGCTGCCGGTGGGGGCTCCGCGCCGGTGCGACGCGGTGGTGCCGTCGGGTCCCGCGGGTGCCCTCCGGCTCACCACCACGCGGAGGTCCGGCTGGCCGTCCCGGCTGCAGGAGTCCACGCCGTCCGGATGGCGGCGTACCAGCGTCGCCGTCCCCCGGGCCCGGGCTCGCAACGACGTCTGCCGTGACGTCAGGCTCGAGCTGTACGACGTGCGACCGGACTACACCTTCGCCGGGAGGCTGCAGGGCACCACCCTCTCGGTCGTCCCGCGCGGGGACGGCTGGAAGGTCCGCCGCACGCTCTACTGAGCGGGCGGCCGGCTCAACCGACCGGCAGGTGTGCCGCGAGCCAGACGGAGGTGCGCTCCCACGCCAGGCGTGACGCGTCGGCGTCGTGGAGGAAGAAGTCGGGGTTGTCGAAGGCGTGGTCGGCGGTCTCGTAGCCGTGGAACGTGACCTGCTCCAGGGGCTCGAGCGCGTCGCGCACCTGCTCGACCACCGGCGGGGTGAGGAACCGGTCGGCCAGGCCGAAGTGGTGCAGGGAGCGGGCCGTCACCGCGCCGGGCTCCACCACCGTCACGGGCGCGTCCGGCTCGACGAGGCCGAGGATGTCCGGCAGGGCCGAGCCGTAGTAGCTCACGAGCACGTCGGGGGACGACTCCGCGGCCACGCTGAAGCCCAGCCCGCCGCCGAAGCAGAACCCGACGATCCCGACGCCCCCGACCACCTCGCTGCGCGCGCCGAGCTGCTCCAGGGCGTCCAGGCTGTCGCGGACCGCCGCCTGCCAGTCGGTGCGCTGGAGCAGGCCCAGGGCCTGCTCCATGGCCTCGGGGCCCTCCTCCACCCGGGAGACCCCGAGGCGCCAGAAGAGCTCCGGGGCCAGGACGACGTAGCCCAGCGCCGCCAGGTCCCGGGCGCGCTGCTCGATGTAGCGGCTCACCCCGAAGATCTCCTGCAGGAGCAGGATCCCGGGCCCGCTGCCGGCCTCGGGCAGCCACAGGTGGGCCGGCATGTCGCCGTCGGGGGTGCTGACCGGGACCTGGGTGCTCGTCATGTCGGCAACCTAGTCCCCCGGCGCCCGCCCGGGACGCACGAACGCCCCCGACCACGGCGGTCGGGGGCGTTCGTCGTACGACGCGGGGTCAGCCCTTGCGCTGGGTGACCTGCTCGGTCGCGGCCGGCAGGACGGTGTGGAGGTCGCCCACCACGCCGAAGTCCACGAGCTCGAAGATCGGGGCCTCCTCGTCCTTGTTGACGGCCACGATGGTCTTCGAGGTCTGCATGCCGGCACGGTGCTGGATCGCACCCGAGATGCCGTTGGCGACGTAGAGCTGCGGCGACACGGTCTTGCCGGTCTGGCCGACCTGGAACGCGTGCGGCATCCAGCCCGAGTCGACCGCGGCACGCGAGGCGCCCACGGCCGCGCCGAGGGAGTCGGCGAACTGCTCGATCGGCTCGAAGTTGCCGCCCGTGCCACGACCGCCCGAGACCACGATCGCGGCCTCGGTCAGCTCCGGACGACCGGTCGACTGGCGCGGCTGCGCGGCGATGATCTGCGCGGTCTTCGCGGCGTCCGAGATGGTGACGGCGAACGCCTCCACCGCGGCGGCGCCCTCGGTCTCCTCCGGGGCGGCCGAGTTGGGCTTGACCGTGATGATCGGCGTGCCCTGCGTGACCTTGGCGGTGACGGTGTAGTTGCCCGCGAACACGCTCTGCGTGGTCACCGGGGCCCCTCGCCGGCTGCACGTCGACCGCGTCGGTGATCAGGCCCGGACCCGGTCTTGATCGCCAGACGGGCCGCGACCTCCTTGCCCTCGAACGTCGAGGGGATCAGCACGGCGGCCGGCGAGGTCTTCTCCACCAGCTGCTGCAGCGCCTCGGCCTTGGGGGCCACGAGGTAGCCCTTCAGCTCGGCGTCGTCGATGACGTAGACCTTCTCCGCGCCGTACTTCTTGACCTTCTCGGCCACCGCGTCACCCTGCGCCGGGGCGCCGAAGAACACCGCGGACGGCTCGCCGAGACGACGGGCGATGGTGAGCAGCTCGTACGTCGGCTTCTTGACCTCGCCCTCGGCGTGGTCGATGACAACCAGGACTTCAGACATGTCTGCGTCTGCCTTCCCTCAGATGAACTTCTTGGAGGCGAGGAACTCGGTCAGCGCCGCAGCGCCCGAGCCGTCCTCGTCCTTGACGATCTCGCCGGCGGTGCGCGGCGGGCGGGCGGTGGTGTCCGCGACCTGCGTCCACGCCACCGACAGGCCGACCTGGTCGGCCTCGACGCCGATGTCGGCCAGCGACAGGATCTCCATCGGCTTCTTCTTCGCCGCCATGATGCCCTTGAAGGACGGGTAGCGGGCCTCGCCGGACTGGTCGGTCACCGAGAGCACCAGCGGCATCGTGGCGCCGATGACCTCGGTCGAGCCCTCGTTGTCGCGCTTGATGCGGACCTGGTCGCCCTGGGACTCGATCACCGAGGCCAGCGTGACCTGCGGCAGGCCGAGGCGCTCGGCGAGCATCGCCGGGATGACGCTGCCCGACGCGTCGGTCGAGGCCATCCCGCAGATCACCAGGTCGGTCGCCCCGTTGTCGGCGCCGATCTTCTCGATGGCCTTGGCCAGCACCAGCGACGTGGCGGCGTAGTCGGAGCCCGCGATCGCGTCGTCGAGGACGTGGACCGCCTTGTCGGCACCCATCTGCAGCGCCTTGCGGGCCGCGTCGACGGCCTTCTCCGGGCCCACGCACAGCGCGGTCACGGTGACCTCCTCGTCGGCGCGCTTCTCCTTGAGCTGCAGCGCCTGCTCGACGGCGTACTCGTCGAGCTCGGACAGCAGACCGTCCACGCCGACGCGGTCAACGGTGTAGTCCTCCTCGAAGTGCCGGTCGGCAGTCGAGTCGGGCACGTACTTCACACAGACGACAATGTTCATGGTGTGTGGCCTTTGCGGCCCCTCCTGTGCTGGTTCTCCGTGGGCAGGGGGCCCATCGGATCCGAGGATGGTGTGGTGGCGAGGTTACAAGTCAGTAACCCCACCGCGGAACAGGGTCCGCGGTGGGGTTACTCACAGTGACGCTGTCAGGGACCTCCCGGGTCAGGGGCGGATGATCCGGTCCAGGATCCGGCCGATCACGAGCCACGCGACGGCGCCGAGGCCCCAGTTGACGAGGGCGTTCTTGGTCGCGGCGTTCTCCCCCTCGAACTTCATGATCCCGTCGTTGCGGTCGAAGACCCCGAGGTCGACGGCGTCGGCCGCGTCCAGGATGAAGACGACGAGCGCGTTGTCGGTGTTGGCCTTGAGCGCCACCAGCAGTGCTCCGGACGCGAGCGCCAGCGCGCACAGCACGCAGACCAGCCAGACCAGCTGGGCGAGGCGGGCGCGCGCGGTGGTGACCGCGCTCGCGGCGCTGCGCTTCTTCGTCGAGGTGGTGTCTTCCTTGGCCACTGGGTGGTCCTTCCGGTTCGTGGTCGTGTGCGTGAGCGGGGTGGTGCCGGGGGCGGTCGCGGCTACCGTGCCACGAAGGCCGCCTTGCCCGGCCCCTGCTCAACGAACGACTGCATGCCGATGGCACGGTCCTCGGTGGCAAAGAGTGCGGCGAACTGCTGGCGCTCGATCTCGAGGCCCGTCTCGAGGTCGACCTCGAGACCCCGGTCGATCGTCTCCTTGGCCGCGCGGACGGCGTACGACGCGGCCCTGCTGAACTGGCCGGCCCAGGCGACGGCGGCGTCGTAGACCTCGGCCGCCGGGACCACCCGGTCGACGAGGCCGATGGCCAGCGCCTCGTCGGCCTTGACGAACCGGCCCGTGAAGATCAGGTCCTTGGCCCGGCTGGGCCCCACCAGGCGGGTGAGCCGCTGCGTGCCGCCGGCGCCGGGGATGATCCCGAGCAGGATCTCCGGCTGGCCCAGCGTCGCGTCGTCGGCCGCGATCCGGATGTCGGCGCACAGGGCGAGCTCGCAGCCGCCGCCGAGGGCGTAGCCGTTGACCGCCGCCACCACCGGCTTGGGGATCCGCGCGACCGCGGAGAAGGCCGACTGCAGGCCGCCCGGAGCGCTTGACCATGTCGGTGTAGGACATGTCGGCCATCTCCTTGACGTCCGCCCCGGCGGCGAAGACGCGCTCGCCGCCCCAGACCACGACGGCCTTCACGTCGTCGCGCTCGGTCGCCTCGTGCGCGGCGGCCCGGATCTCCTCCTGCACCTGCACGTTGAGCGCGTTCATCTTGGGCCGGTCGAGCCGCATCGTGGCCACTCCGTCGGCCACCTCGAGCCGGACGAACTCCCGGGTTGCGTCAGTCATGTCGCTCCTTCGTGCTCTGTGCGTGGTCCTCTGGAAGGTCGAGTCATTCAATCAGGGACAATGCCGGGCGTGACACCGGGAATGTGGGAGCACCACGACGAGACGACCGAGGTGTGGCCGGGTCGCAACTGGCCGCTGGGCGCGACGTGGTCGTCGGAGTCGACCAACTTCGCCGTGTACGCGCCGCTGGCGCGCTCCGCCTGGCTGTGCCTGTACGACGACCGCGACGCCGAGCGCCGCATCGACCTCACCGAGCACTCGCTGGGCATCTGGCACTGCGCCGTCCCCGACCTGCGCCCGGGCACCCGCTACGGCTACCGCATCGACGGCGACTGGGACCCCGAGCGCGGCCTGCGCTTCAACCCGGCCAAGCTGCTCCTCGATCCCTACGCGTCCGCGATCGCCGGGGACCTGACCGTGCACCCGGCCCTCTACGGCTACGACGTCGAGCACCCCGAGCTGCGCAGCGACCTCGACTCCGCGCCGTACACCGCGCGCAGCGTGGTCGTGGACCCCGCCTTCGACTGGGAGGGCGACGTCCCCCTGCGCCGCCGGTGGCGCGACACCGTCATCTACGAGCTGCACGTCAAGGGCATGACCGCCCTGCACGACCGCGTCCCCGAGCACCTGCGCGGCACGTACGCCGGGCTGGCGACGCCCGCGGTCGTGGAGTACCTCCACGACCTCGGCGTGACCGCCGTCGAGCTGCTGCCCGTGCACCAGTTCTTCAGCGAGCCGGCGCTGGCCGAGCGCGGGCTGGTCAACTACTGGGGCTACAACTCGCTGGGCTTCTTCGCCCCGCACAACGGCTACTCCTCCTCCGGTGACCGCGGGCAGCAGGTCGCGGAGTTCAAGCAGATGGTCAAGGCGCTGCACCAGGCGGGCATCGAGGTGATCCTCGACGTCGTCTACAACCACACGGCCGAGGCCGGGCCCGACGGCCCGACGCTGAGCTTCCGCGGCCTCGACGACCTGGGCTACTACCAGCGCGTCGTCCAGCGCGACCCGCGCGCCGAGCCGGCCCCCGACACCTACTGGGACGTCACCGGCTGCGGCAACACCGTCGACGCCAGCCGCACCCAGAGCCTGCGGATGATCCTCGACTCGCTGCGCTACTGGGTCAGCGAGATGCACGTGGACGGCTTCCGCTTCGACCTGCTGAGCGCGCTCACCCGCACCGGCCAGGAGATCGACCTCGGCAGCCACCTGATGACCGCGATCGGGCAGGACCCGGTGCTGCGGCACGTCAAGCTCATCGCCGAGCCCTGGGACGCCTCGATGGACGGCTACCGCGTCGGGGAGTTCCCGCCGCCGTGGGTGGAGTGGAACGACCAGTACCGCGACACGGTGCGCGACTTCTGGCGCCGGCACACCTCCGGCGTGCGGACCGTGGCGACCCGGCTCGCCGGGTCGAGCGACCTGTACGCCGACGACGGGCGCTCGCCGTACGCCTCGGTCAACTTCATCACCGCCCACGACGGCTTCACGCTGCGCGACCTCGTGTCCTACAACCTCAAGCACAACGAGGCCAACGGCGAGCACAACCGCGACGGCACCGACAACAACCGGTCGTGGAACTGCGGGGTCGAGGGCGAGACCGACGACCCGGACGTCATCGCGCTGCGGCGCCGCCAGGCGGCCAACCTGATGGTGACGCTGTGCCTGTCCAACGGGGTGCCGATGCTCACCGCCGGCGACGAGCGCGGCCGCACCCAGGGCGGCAACAACAACGCCTACGGCCAGGACAACGAGACCTCGTGGATCGACTGGCGCCCCGACGACGCGTGGCTCGACGTCTACGAGATCACCAAGACCGCGCTGCGCCTGCGCCGCGACCACCCGGCGCTGCGACAGCGGCACTGGTTCGAGGGACGACCGGCCATCAAGGGCGGCCCCAAGGACCTCGCGTGGATGCACCCCGACGGCCGCGAGATGACCCCCGACGACTGGCACGACGACGCCCTGCACACCGTGGGGATGTTCGTCTCCGGCGACCCGCTCCGCTCCCCCGGCCCGCGCGGCGAGCAGCTGCGCGACTCGTCGTTCGTCATCTGGCTCAACGCCTCCGCCGACGACGTCGAGGTGCGGCTGCCCCGCGAACGAGTGGGTCAACAAGGGCGAGGTGGTCCTGTCCGACCTGTCCGCACAACCCGATCGGCACCGCCGGTCACCTCGGGCGGCACGCTGAGCCAGGAGGCGCGCTCGGTCGATCGTGCATGCGGGAGGTCAAGGCATGAACTGGCGCCACATCCCGGTCGTCCGGCACCCCTGCGCCGACCTGCTGATCGTCCAGCTGCTGGGGATCCTCGTCTACCCGTTCCTCGGCGACCAGCCGCTGGGCCGGGCGCTCTTCTCGACCTTCGCCCTCTTCGTGCTGGTCGCTGGCCGTCTTCGCGGTGCGGATGACGCCCGGCCCTGACCTGGGTCTCGGCGGTCCTCGGCGTGCCCGTCGTGGTGCTGACGATCTGGGAGGCCGTCGACCCCGGCGTGGAGTCGGTGGTGCTGTGGTCGTCGGTCTTCCACGCCGCGTTCTACTTCTACACCGCCTACGCGCTGCTGCGGTACATGTTCGACGACCACATCGTGACCACCGACGAGCTCTACGCGACCGGCGCGACCTTCACCGTCGTGGCCTGGGGCTTCGCCTACGTCTACCTCGCCGTCGACGTCGTCTGGCCCGACTCGTTCTCCGTCGTCGGCGACCCGCTCGAGGCCAAGGCGTGGTTCGAGATGCTCTTCCTCTCGGTGACCACGATGACCAGCACCGGGCTCTCCGACATCGTGCCGGTCCGCCCGCACGCCCGGTCCTTCGTGATGATCGAGCAGATCGCCGGGATGCTCTACCTCGCCCTCGCCGTGGCCCGGATGATCGCGCTCACCGTCGCCCGCACCGCCACCCGGCCCAGGCGCGCGACCGCTGAGCGCCGGCGCGCCACGCGGTCGCCAGATGCGACTCACCCACCGCCCCGGAGGGGCGGTGGGTGAGCGGACGAGCGGTACGCCGCGGCGTCAGGCGGGCGTGGAGACCAGCCCGAGCTCGGCCACCGAGGCCAGCGACTCGTTGCGCGGCACGACCCGCACGGTGTAGCCGAACGGGCCCGAGCGGTCGAGCCGCACGTCGGCGTCGAAGCGGTGCCGGTTGCCCTCGTAGGACTCCGAGACGTGCATCGACGAGGTCACCTGGTCGAGCAGGTCGTCGTCGGCGCCGGGGCGGCCGTGGACGACCTGCACCTCGACGTCGTCGGGGCTGAGGTCGCCGAGCGCGACGTAGGCGCGGACGGCCAGCGTGGCCCCGACCTCGGCGGCGTCGCCGACGCCCTCGGAGTCGACGTGCTCGACCCGCACCGAGGCCCAGGCGCCGCGCACGTGCTGCTTCCACTGCGCGAGCTCGCGGGCACCGTGTGTAGTCGGAGTTGAGCGCGCGCGAGGTCTGGGCGGCCGGCGCGTAGAGCTCGCGCACGTAGTCGCGCACCTGGCGGGTGGCCAGCACCTTGGGACCGAGCGACTTGAGCGTGTGGCGCAGCATCTCCACCCAGCGCGTGGGCACGCCCTGCTCGTCGACGTCGTAGAAGCGCGGGGCGACCTCGTTCTCGATCAGGTCGTAGAGCGCGTGGCCTCGAGGTCGTCGCGCCGGTCCTGAGTCGTCGACGCCGTCGGCGGACGGGATCGCCCAGCCGTTGTTGCCGTCGTACCACTCGTCCCACCAGCCGTCGAGGATGGAGAGGTTGAGGCCGCCGTTGAGCGCGGCCTTCATGCCGGACGTGCCGCACGCCTCGTAGGGGCGCAGCGGGTTGTTGAGCCACACGTCGCAGCCGGGGTAGAGCGGCTGGGCCATGGCGATGTCGTAGTTGGGCAGGAAGACGATCCGGTGCCGCAGCTCGGGGTCGTCGGCGAAGCGCACCATCTCCTGGATGAGCTTCTTGCCGCCGTCGTCGGCCGGGTGCGACTTGCCGGCGATGACCAGCTGGATCGGACGCTCGGGGTCGAGGAGCAGGCGCTTGAGGCGGTCGGGGTCGCGCAGCATCAGGGTGAGCCGCTTGTACGACGGCACGCGGCGCGCGAAGCCGATGGTCAGCACGTCGGGGTCGAGCGCCGTCTCGATCCAGCCGAGCTCGGCCGGCGCGAAGCCGCGCTTGGCCGACGACTTGGCCAGCCGGACGCGCGCGTCGTCGACGAGCTTGCCGCGCAGGGTGCGCTTGAGGTCCCACAGGCGCTTGCCGTCGATGCGGTCGACCAGCGGCCACAGGCCGTCGGTGTCGTCGCCGTCGACGTCGGCGCCCAGCTCGGCGGCGAGGTCGAAGATCTCGCGGGCGATCCAGGTCGGGCCGTGCACACCGTTGGTGACCGAGCCGATCGGGACCTCGGCCTCGTCGAAGGCCGGCCAGAGGCCGTTGAACATGCCGCGCGACACGTGGCCGTGGAGCTGGGAGACGCCGTTGGCGCGCTGGGCGAGGCGGAAGCCCATGACGGCCATGTTGAAGACCGCGGCGTCGCCGCTCTCGTAGTCCTCGGCGCCGAGCGCGAGCACCCGGTCGACGGGCACCCCGGGGGTCGGGGACGCCTCGCCGCCGAAGTACTGCTGGACGAGCTCGCGCGGGAAGCGGTCGATGCCGGCGGGCACCGGGGTGTGCGTGGTGAAGACGGTGCCGGCGCGCGACACCTCGAGCGCGGTGTCGAAGTCGAGGCCCGGGCCGCCCTCGCCGACGGTGAGCTCGCGGATCCGCTCGATGCCGAGGAACCCGGCGTGGCCCTCGTTGGTGTGGAACACCTCGGGCGCCGGGGCGCCGGTGATCCGGGAGTAGACGCGCAGCGCGCGGACGCCGCCCACGCCGAGCAGCAGCTCCTGGCGGAGGCGGTGCTCGGAGTTGCCGCCGTAGAGGCGGTCGGTGACGTCGCGGTAGTGCTGCGGGTTCTCCTCGATGTCGGAGTCGAGGAGCAGCAGCGGCACACGCCCGACGTGCGCGACGAAGACGCGCGCGAGCAGCGGCTGGCCGCCGGGGAGGTCGATCGAGACGATGGCACGCGAGCCGTCGGCCTCGCGGAGCAGCGTCAGCGGCAGCTCGTCGGGGTCGAGGACCGGGTAGGTCTCCTGCTGCCAGCCCTCGCGGGACAGCGACTGCTTGAAGTAGCCGTGGCGGTAGAACAGGCCCACGCCGACGACCGGGATGCCGAGGTCGGAGGACGCCTTGAGGTGGTCGCCGGCCAGGATGCCGAGGCCGCCGGAGTACTGCGGGAGGACGGCGGTGATGCCGTACTCGGGCGAGAAGTAGGCGATGGAGCGGGGCGCGTCGGCGCCGGCCTTGCGGGCGTACCAGCGCTCGCCGTGGAGGTAGTCCTCCAGCGAGGCGGTCGGCGACGCCGCAGCCGCTCGAGGAACGCCGGGTCACCGGCCAGCTCGTCGAGGCGCTCGCGGCCCACGGCGCCCAGCAGGCGCACCGGGTCGTGGTTGACCCCGGCCCACAGCCGCTCGTCGATCGCCCGGAAGACGTCCTGCGTCTCCGGGTGCCACGACCAGCGCAGGTTGCCGGCCAGGGTGGCCAGGCCGGCCAGCGGCTCGGGCAGGACAGGACGGACGGTGAATCGTCGTATCGCTCGCACGGACCGACCGTAGGGCATTTCTTTGATCGATCCAAGAGCCGTCTACGACCCCTCGCCGGGACACCGGACCGGTCCACCGCGTAACCCCGCTCACACCTGCGCCGTTGTCGCGCGCATGACCCGCACCCGCGCCTCGCCGCCGCACCGGACTGCTCTCCGGCCTGCTCGCCGCTCACCGCTGATCGCGCGGACTGTCCCAGCTCGCCCGCCTCCGGCGAGCCCTGCCCGCCGCACCCGCCGTCGACGACGACGCGATCACCACCCTGGGCGACCCGGTCGACGGCCCTGCGGCGACCGTCGACCTGCGCGGCAACGTCGCCCCGCTCGCCGGCCAGCGACAGGCGGCCGAGCGCGCTCGGCACGGTCACGTGCGGTGGAACGACCTCGGCACGCCGGCCTCGATCCTGCCGGCGGACGGCTCCCTCGGAGCAGCCCCCGGCGACGCGGCCCCGGCCGCTCGCGCCTGGCTGCGCGACCACGCCGCGGTCTTCGGCCTGAGCGCCGCCCAGGTCGACGGGCTGGAGCTGGTCAACGACCAGCGGCTCGCCGGCAGCGACGCCCGCGCCGTCCTCCTCCGCCAGCAGTACGACGGCCTGCCCGGCCGCCGCGGGCGGGCTGGTGCACCGTCGGGCGTCGCCGACGGCCAGGTCCGCCTACGTGTCCTCGTCGCTGGCGCGCGAGCAGCACGCCGCCCGCCCGAGGCGCGGCGCTCAGCCCCGCTCGAGGGCTGGCTCGCGGCGGCGGCCGACGTCGGGCTGCGGCGGCTCGAGGCGCCGGCCGTCGACGTCGTCGCAGGCACCGACGCACCGGCTGGACGCGGCTGACGGTCCCCGGCCTCGACGCAGGAGCAGCAGGTCCGCCTGCGCGCGCTCCCGATGGCCGACGGCACCGTCCGCCCGGTGCTTCGAGGCCAACGTCGTCGACGTCGCGGGCGGCGCCGCGCTCGGCGTACACCTCGCTCGTCGACGCGGTGACCGGCGAGGTCCTCGTGCGCCAGCAACCAGGTCGACAACGCCGACGTACAACGACCTCTTCACGGGCGCGATCACCGCCGACCGAGTGCGGCCCGCAGGCACGCCTTCGAGCTCGAGCGACGACCTCACGCGGTCGATCAACGCGGTCGCCGTCGGCGCGCCCGCCGACGACGTGACGATCAAGCTCTACGGTCCCGGCGACGACGCTGCTCGGCCGCGACGACCTCGGCACCAGCCCCGAGGTCGCGACCTACTGCCCGGCGCGGCCGCGATCCCGGCCGGCACCTACTCCGTCCAGGTCTGCCCGTTCGACGCCGCCTCGGTCGTCGTCGGCCAGTACACCCTCGCCGGTCACCACCAGCGACACCGCCGCCCCGGCGCGGCCGGCGAGCCGGCTCCGAGCGCGCGCTGGCGCTACTTCCCGGCCAACCCGACCCTCGACTCCCGCCGCGCGAGACGCCGACCAACGGCGTCGTCGGCTGCTGGTTCCTGCCGGGCGACGGGCTGCGACACCCCGCCCGGCGCAGCTCGCCAACGTCGCGGCCTTCGGACCCGTGGGACCACGATCGGCCGGCCGGCGTGCCCACGCTCCACGACCGTCGGCAACAACGCCAACACCCACGAGGCGTGGGTGAGCCCGCTGACCCCCGGCGGCACTCGCGCAGGCACCGGTCTCGCCGACGCGTGACTACACCGACGAGTTCACCGACGCGTGGAACAACTCGCAGGTGCGACCCGGCCGAGCTGGTCGCCGGGCGGCAACGACATCGAGGCCTCGGTGACGAACCTGTTCGTCGCGCACAACCGGATGCACGACTTCAGCTACTACCTCGGCTTCACCGAGGACAACTACAACATGCAGCACCGACAACGGCGGCCGCGGCGGAGTGCGCCGGCGACCCGGAGATCGGCAACGCGCAGGCCGGGGCGATCACGCGGCGGCCAGCCGAGCTGTGCTCGGTCGCGACAACGCCAACCAGATCACCCTGCAGGACGGCACCCCCGGCATCACCAACCAGTACCTGTTCCAGCCGATCGCCGGCGCCTTCTACGCCCCGTGCACCGACGGCGGGCTCGACATGGGCATCGTCGGCCACGAGTACACCCACGCCATCACCAACCGGATGGTCGCCGGCCCCGACGAGGGCCTGACCTCCGAGCAGGGCGGCGCCGATGGGCGAGTCGTGGGGCGACCTGGTCGCCGGCGGAGTACCAGTTCGAGCACGGCTACGCCAACGGCGGCAACATCTGGGCCGTCGGCGCCTACGCCACCGGCAACACTCGAGACGGCCATCCGCGACTACGCCATCGACGACAACCCGCTCAACTACTCCGACTACGGCTTCGACATCACCGGTGCCCGAGGTGCACGCCGACGGCGAGATCTGGAACGGCACGCATGTGGGAGGTCCGCCAGGCGCTCGTCGACGCAGTACGACGCGCACGTACCCCTACGCGCGACGCGGCGCTGCAGCTGCAGGTGCGCGCAGGCGACGCAGGACGCCAGCGCCCGACGCCGGCCGGGCGCCTGCCCGGGCAACCGCCGCTGGGTCCAGCTGATGTTCGACTCGTTCCTGCTCCAGCAGGGCGCGACGTCCATGCTCGACGCCCGCGACGCGATGCTCGCCGCCGACCGGATGCGCTTCGACGGCGCCAACCAGGACGGTGCTGTGGGAAGGCCTTCGCCCGGCGCGGCATGGGCGACGACGCCTCGGTCACCCGGACGACGACCACGAGCCGGTGCCGGGCTTCGCCGCGCCCGGCGCCGGCAACCCGACGGTGACCTTCGAGACCACCGGCGCAGGCCGCAGGTCTTCGTCGGCGACTACGAGGCCCGGGTCGACCCCGGTGGCGGACACCGATCGCCGGCGACGCCGCTCGGCGACCGGCGCTCGTTCACGCCGGGCGACCTACGAGATGCTCGCCGTCTCGCCCGACCGACGGGTTCACAGCGCTTCACCGCTGACCGTCCCCGCGGGCGGCGGCGCAGCACCGTGACGCGTGGCCGACAGCGCGTCAACCTCGGCGGCCGCGGCCGCCGGGCGCCACGGTGATCGGCGCGACCGACGGGCTCCCTCAACGCCGAGGCGCCTCATCGACGGCACCGAGGCCACCAACTGGGGCGGCGTCAACGCCGACGGCGCCAACGTCGACGAGCCAGCACGCCCGTTCGTCGCGGTCGACCTCGCCGGCGACGTGCACACGGTCGGCCGGGTCAACGTCAGCGCCTTCCTGACCCCGGCGCCGGCGCGGACCGACGTGCCCCGCTCGCGGGCGAGGCCGAGGACCCGGACTCGGGCTCGCGCTTCACCGCGCTGCGCCGCGTTCGCCCTCGAGGTCGTGCCGCCAGCGGCTGCGACGCCGACGGACGCGACGGTGGCAGCGGTTCTACACCTCGCCGCGCCGACGCCTTCCCGGCGCGTGCCGGCCGCGGCCCGTGGCGCCCGGACCTGAACATGCGCTCGCTTCGACGTGCCCGACGCGCAGCGCCGCGCGGTCGCGGCTGGTCACCCTCGGACAACCAGTGCACCGGGTTCGCCGGGCTACGCCGGGCGAGCAGGACGACGACCCGGCTGAACGACACCGACTGCGAGACGGCGTCGCGACCGCGGGCACGATCGGTGCACGCCGCCGGAGCTCCAGGTCTTCGAGCTGACGCGCGAGCGGTCCTCGGCGACCGCGTCAGCCGTGGCGGCGACCGGGACCCGCCGCGCGTCGAGCCGGCCCCGGCTTGCGTCAGCCCCCCGGGTTCGCAAGTGTGGGCGCATGGTTGGACGCATACCCGTCATGGACGTCTCCCCCGTCGTCGACCTCGGTCGACAGGCGGCCAAGGCCACCGTCGGCGAACCCCTGCCCGTGCGCGCGTCGGTGTTCCGTGAGGGGCACGACCAGCTGAGCGCCGAGGTGGTGCTGACCGACCCGTCGGGCGCCCGCCGCGCGCCGCAGCGGATGGTCAAGCACGGCGAGGTCCCCGACCGGTACGACGCCTGGGTCACCCCCGACACCGAGGGCGCCTGGACGTTCGAGATCTCGGCCTGGTCCGACCCGCTCGCCACCTGGGAGCACGACGCCGGGCTCAAGATCCCCGCCGGTGTGGACGTCGAGCTGATGTTCACCGAGGGGCGCCTGCTGCTCGAGCGCGTCGGCGCCGCCGGCGACCTCGACGACCACGAGCGCTCGGTCGTCAGCGGCGCCGCGCAGGCCGCCGGCGACGACCGGCGCCCGGTCGAGGCCCGCCTCGCGGCGATGCAGAGCCCCGAGCTGTGGACGCGTCCTGGGCGCCCACCCGCTGCGCGAGCTCGTCTCGACCGAGGGCCCCTACCCGATCTACGCCGACCGCACCCGCGCGCTCTTCGGCAGCTGGTACGAGTTCTTCCCCCGCTCCGAGGGCGCGACCCGGGACGCGAAGACCGGCACGGTCACCACCGGCACCTTCCGCACCGCGGCGAAGCGCCTCGACGCGGTGGCCGACATGGGCTTCGACGTCATCTACCTGCCGCCCATCCACCCGATCGGCGAGGTCAACCGCAAGGGCCCCAACAACACCCTCACCCCCGGCCCGGAGGACACCGGCTCGCCGTGGGCGATCGGCAGCAAGGACGGCGGCCACGACGCCATCCACCCCGACCTGGGCGACTTCGACGACTTCGACGCCTTCGTCGCGCGCGCCGGCGAGCTCGGCCTCGAGGTGGCGCTCGACCTCGCGCTCCAGGCGGCGCCCGACCACCCCTGGGTCACCAGCCACCCGCAGTTCTTCACCACCCGCGCCGACGGCATCGATCGCCTACGCGGAGAACCCGCCGAAGAAGTACCAGGACATCTACCCGATCAACTTCGACAACGACCCGACCGGCATCTGCCGCGAGGTCCTGCGCATCGTGCGGCTGTGGATGTCCCACGGCGTGCGGATCTTCCGCGTCGACAACCCGCACACCAAGCCCCTGGCGTTCTGGGAGTGGCTGCTCAAGGAGGTCCGCCGCACCGACCCGGACGTGCTGTTCCTGTCCGAGGCGTTCACCCGGCCGGCGATGATGCACGGCCTCGGCGCCATCGGCTACCACCAGAGCTACACCTACTTCACGTGGCGCACCGGCAAGCGCGAGCTCGAGGACTACCTCACCGAGGTCGCGACCCAGTCCGACCACCTGATGCGGCCCAACTTCTTCGTCAACACCCCCGACATCCTGCACGGCTACCTGCAGTACGGCGGACCGGCGGCCTTCAAGGTCCGCGCGGCCATCGCGGCGACGCGGCTCCCCGAGCTGGGGCGTCTACGCCGGCTACGAGCTCTACGAGCACGTGGCGGTCAAGCCGGGCAGCGAGGAGTACCTCGACTCGGAGAAGTACCAGATCCGCATCCGCGACTGGGACGCCGCCGACGCCGAGGGCCGCACCCTCGCGCCGTACCTCACCCGGCTCAACACGATCCGCCGCGAGCACCCCGCCCTCCAGCTGCTGCGCAACCTCACGGTGCACCACAGCGACGACGACCACGTGCTCGTCTACTCCAAGAAGCACGGGCGACGACGTCGTCCTCGTGGTCGTCAACGTCGACCCGCACGGCACGCGCGAGACGATGATCCACCTCGACATGCCCGCCCTCGGCCTGGACTGGCACGACTCGTTCGTCGCGCACGACCAGATCACCGGGGAGGAGTGGAGCTGGAGCCAGAACAACTACGTCCGCCTCGACCCCGGCCACGAGCCCGCCCACATCATCTCCGTCAGGAGGCCCCGTTGACGACGTCCCACGTCCCCGACATCACCACCGAGACCGGCCACGAGGAGTTCGAGGACACCTCGACGACCGCCGCGACGCCCGACTGGTTCAAGACGGCGGTCTTCTACGAGGTGATGGTCCGGTCGTTCCGCGACTCCAACGGCGACGGCGTCGGCGACTTCAAGGGCCTGATCGAGAAGCTCGACTACCTCCAGTGGCTCGGCGTCGACTGCCTGTGGGTGCCGCCGTTCTTCACCTCGCCGCTGCGCGACGGCGGCTACGACGTCGCCGACTACACCAACATCCTCCCCGAGTGCGGGACGGTCGAGGACTTCCACGACTTCCTCGACGAGTGCCACAAGCGCGACATCCGGGTGATCATCGACTTCGTCATGAACCACACGAGTGACGCGCACCCGTGGTTCCAGGCCAGCCGCGAGGACCCCGAGGGTCCGTACGGCGACTTCTACGTCTGGTCCGACACCGACGAGCTGTACGAGGACGCCCGCGTCATCTTCGTCGACACCGAGCCCTCCAACTGGACCTGGGACCCGGTGCGCCAGCAGTACTTCTGGCACCGGTTCTTCCACCACCAGCCGGACCTCAACTTCGACAACCCCAAGGTCCACGACGCGATGCTCGAGGCCATGGCGTTCTGGCTGGACATGGGCCTCGACGGCTTCCGGCTCGACGCGGTGCCCTACCTCTACGAGCGGCCGGGCACCAACGGCGAGAACCTCCCGGAGACCCACGAGTTCCTCCGCAAGTGCCGCAAGTTCGTCGACGACAACTACCCCGGCCGGGTCCTGCTCTGCGAGGCCAACCAGTGGCCGGCCGACGTGGTGGAGTACTTCGGCGACGCCAGCGTGGGCGGCGACGAGTGCCACATGGCGTTCCACTTCCCGGTGATGCCGCGCATCTTCATGGCCGTGCGCCGCGAGTCGCGCTTCCCCATCTCGGAGATCCTCGAGCAGACGCCCGAGATCCCCGACAACTGCCAGTGGGGCATCTTCCTGCGCAACCACGACGAGCTGACCCTCGAGATGGTGAGCGACGAGGACCGCGACTACATGTGGGAGGAGTACGCCAAGGACCCCCGCATGAAGGCCAACATCGGCATCCGCCGGCGGCTGGCCCCGCTCCTCGACAACGACATCAACCGGATGGAGCTCTTCACCGCACTGCTCCTGTCCCTGCCCGGCTCCCCCGTCCTCTACTACGGGGACGAGATCGGGATGGGCGACAACATCTGGCTCGGTGACCGCGACGGCGTCCGCACGCCGATGCAGTGGACCCCGGACCGCAACGCCGGCTTCTCCTCGGCCACGCCGGGGCGGCTGCACCTGCCGGCCATCCAGGACCCGGTCTACGGCTACCAGTCGGTCAACGTCGAGGCGCAGCTGGAGAACTCCTCCTCGCTGCTGCACTGGACCCGCCGCCTCGTCCACGCCCGCCGACGCCACCACGCCTTCGGGCTCGGCACCTTCACCGACCTCGGCGGCTCCAACCCGTGCGTGCTCTCCTACATCCGCGAGCACGTGGACGAGGACGGCAACCGCGACGTCATCCTCTGCATCAACAACCTGTCCCGCTTCCCGCAGCCGGTCGAGCTCGACCTGCGCCACTGGGAGGGCATGGTGCCCGTCGAGCTGCTCGGCGGCGTGCCCTTCCCGCGGATCGGCGAGCTGCCCTACCTGCTCACCCTCGGCGGCTACGGCTTCTACTGGATGCGGCTCGTCGAGGAGGGGAGCAACCCGTGAGCGACACCCTGCGCGACTTCATCGCCGGAGCCCGCTGGTTCGGCGGCAAGGGCCGCGACTGGACCCTGACCGGCGTACGCCGCGTCGGCGAGCTCCCCGACCCGCCGCCGGGCCTGCACGTCACCATCGAGCTCGCCGAACTGACTTATGACACGGGTGAGACCGAGCTCTACCAGCTCCCGCTGGCCTACTACGCCGAGCACCAGGAGCGCCTCGAGCACGCCTCGGTCGGCGAGTGGCACGACGACGACTTCGGTCACGCGTTCGTCTACGACGCCGTCCACGACCGCGAGGCGATGGGCCTGTGGCTGCGGGCCTTCGCCGAGGTCACCGACGGCCGGGTCACCCGCGACCAGCTGGCCTTCCACCGCGTCGAGGGCCACGAGCTCGACCTCACCGTCCACTCCACCCTCTTCAAGGGCGAGCAGTCCAACTCCTCGGTGGCCTTCGGCGAGGACTCGCTGATGAAGGTCTTCCGCAAGGTCACGCCGGGCGTCAACCCGGACATCTCGATCCACGAGGTGCTGACCCGGGCGGGCTCCGACCACGTCGCGGCGCTCTACGGCTGGCTCGACGTGGTCGACGACGAGGCCGACACCACGATCCAGCTGGCGATGCTCCAGCAGTTCCTGCGCACCGCCTCCGACGGCTGGGACCTCGCGCTCTCCAGCGTCCGCAACCTGTTCGCCGAGGCGGACCTGCACGCCGAGGAGGTCGGCGGAGACTTCGCCGGCGAGGCCTCCCGGCTCGGCACGGCGCTCGCCGAGACGCACGAGACGCTGGCCGCCCACTTCCCCGTCTCCATCCGCTCGGCCGAGGAGACGGCCGCACTGGCCGACGCCATGCGCACCCGCCTCGACGCGGCCCTGGCCGTGGTGCCGGCGCTCGCCGAGCACGAGGCCGTGCTGCGGTCGACGTACGACGCGCTGGCCGCGGTCGGCGAGGTGACCGTCCAGCAGGTGCACGGCGACCTCCACCTGGGCCAGACACTGCGCACGGTCCGGGGCTGGAAGATCGTCGACTTCGAGGGGGAGCCGGCCAAGCCGCTCTCCGAGCGGTTGCTTCCCGACTCGCCGTGGCGCGACGTCGCGGGGATGCTCCGGTCCTTCGACTACGCCCCGCGCGTGGTCATGATGACCGGCTTCGCGGCCGATCCCTTCGAGGGCTCGGAGGAGCAGAAGTCCTACCGCGCGACCGAGTGGTCCGCACGCAACGCACGCGCGTTCCTGGCGGCGTACGCCGGACGCGAGCTCACCGCCGACGAGCAGACCCTGCTCTCGGCGTACGTGGCCGACAAGGCCGTCTACGAGGCGGTCTACGAGGCCCGCAACAGGCCGGCGTGGGTGGACATCCCGCTCGACGCGCTGGCCAGGATGGAGCAGGCATGAGCACTCCCACCAACCCGACCCCGCCGAACCCCGGGACCACCGGCAGCACCGGGGCCCCCAGCGGCGCGGCCGTCGTCACCGACCCGAGCGCGCCCGGCGAGCTCGACATCCACCTCATCAACGAGGGCCGCCACGAGGAGCTCTGGAAGGTCCTCGGCGCCCACCCCACCCCGGACGGCACGACCTTCCGGGTGTGGGCACCCAACGCGCTGGAGGTCCAGGTCGCCGGCGACTGGGCCGGCTGGGACGGCTCGCAGCACCCGATGAGCCGCGTCGGCGACTCCGGCGTCTGGCACGCCCTGGTCCCCGAGGCCGGGCTCGGCTCGCAGTACAAGTACCGCCTGCGTGGCGCCGACGGCGCCTGGGCCGACCGCGCCGACCCGATGGCGTTCTACGCCGAGAAGCCGCCGAGCTCCGCCTCCATCGTCTGGGCCTCCGACCACGAGTGGAACGACGCCGCCTGGATCGAGGCCCGCGCCACCAAGCAGCCGGTCGACGAGCCGATGGCGATCTACGAGATGCACCTCGCGTCCTGGCGGCGCCACTACGGCGGCGACATCTACGCGTGGGACGAGATCGCCGACGCGCTCGTCCCCTACCTCGACGACCTCGGCTTCACCCACGTCGAGCTGATGCCGGTGATGCAGCACCCGTTCGGCGGCTCCTGGGGCTACCACGTCACCTCGTACTTCGCCCCGGACGCACGCTTCGGCGACCCCGACGGGCTGAAGCGGCTCATCGACCGGCTGCACCAGGCCGGCATCGGCGTCATCCTGGACTGGGTCCCGGGTCACTTCGCCACCGACGAGTGGGCCCTGGCCCGCTTCGACGGCACCGCGCTCTACGAGGACCCCAACCCGCAGCGCGGCTGGCACAAGGAGTGGGGCTCCCACATCTTCAACTTCGGCCGCCACGAGGTGCGCAACTTCCTCTACGCCAACGCGCTCTACTGGCTCGAGGAGTTCCACGCCGACGGCCTGCGGGTGGACGGCGTCGCGTCGATGCTCTACCTGGACTACGGCCGCGAGCACGGCGAGTGGAGCCCCAACGTCCACGGCGGCCGGGAGAACCTCGAGGCGGTGCAGTTCCTCCAGGAGATGAACGCCACCGTCTACAAGCGGGTGCCCGGGGCGGTGACGATCGCCGAGGAGTCGACCGCGTGGCCGGGGGTCACCGGCCCGACGTCCGACGGCGGCCTGGGCTTCGGCTTCAAGTGGAACATGGGCTGGATGCACGACTCGCTGGGCTACGCGTCCAAGGACCCGATCTACCGCAGCCACCACCACGGCCAGATGACGTTCTCGCTGGTCTACGCGTTCACCGAGAACTACGTGCTGCCCATCAGCCACGACGAGGTCGTGCACGGCAAGGGCTCCCTGCTGCGCAAGATGCCGGGCGACCGGTGGCAGCAGCTGGCCAACCTGCGCGCCTACCTCGCCTTCATGTGGGCGCACCCCGGCAAGCAGCTGCTCTTCATGGGCGCCGAGATCGGCCAGGAGTCGGAGTGGGCCGAGTCCCGCGAGCTCGACTGGTGGCTGCTCGAGCACCCCGAGCACTCGCGGGGTCCACGCCATGGTGCGCGACATGAACGCCGCGTACGTCGCGTCGGGCGCCCTGTGGGGCCGGGACAACTCGCCGGAGGGCTTCGAGTGGCTGGACGCCAACGACGCCAACCGCAACGTCTTCTCCTTCGTGCGCCGCTCCCCCGGTGAGCCCGACGTCGTGTGCGTGGCCAACTTCGCGGCCGTGCCGCACGAGGGCTACCGGCTGCCGCTGACGGCCACCGGCGCGCTGGAGCGAGGTGCTCAACACCGACGCGACGGCCTACACCGGGTCGGGCGTCGGCAACCTCGGCGCGGTGCACGGCGATCGAGGGCGGGCACGGGCACCACCCGGCGTACGCCGACATCGTGGTGCCGCCGCTGGCGACCCTGTGGTTCCGCCACGAGTCGGACTGAGCGGCCGCCACGAACCCTGAGCGGCTGCGCCGCGAGCCGGGATGGGGCCCGGCCCGCGACGCCGCAGTGTCAGGTGGTCCTCACATGACGTGGATCATCTTGATCATGCCCATGAAGGAGTGCGGCATGCCCATCTTGGGGTCCGGCATGAAGCACAGTGCAACGTACTGACCCGGCGGCAGGTCGTAGTTCACGGTCATGCTGCGGCCCTGTGAGATGACGTCGGTGATGAGGTGACCGGGCAGCGCCCATTCCGGCGGTCCCTGGCTCTCGCTCTGGAACGACTCGAGCACCTGGTCGACGGTGGTGCCCTCGACCACCTGCTGGAGCTCCAGGAAGTGGAGCTCCTGCTTCGAGGACGCGTTCTTGAACTTCAGGGTGCCCTTGGCCGGCAGCATCGTGCTCCCGCGCCAGCTGGGTCCGTCAGCTGCGATGACCTTGGCGTCGAAGCTCGGGGCCTTGCTCTGCCTCTTCTCACCGACCCGGAACATGACCGGCTTCCCGATGCCCCTGTCCCCGAAGACGAACGCGAAGTACTCCCCCGCGCGGGGGAAGGTGATGGTCCCGGAGCTGCCCGGCGTGAGTCCGCCGATCGCGTCGGCCTTGGCGTAGACCCTCTTGATGGCCTTCATGTCGTTCTTGGTGAAGCCGGCCATCAGGTCCTTGCGGAAGCTGTCGAAGCTGTAGCCGCTGTCGAGCCTCCCGAAGGTGACCGACGTGTCGCTCTTGCCGGTGACGACCAGCTTGACGTGGCCTGCGCGCAGGCCGTTGGTGCCTCGGAGCGTCACCGAGGTGCCCTTGATCTTGGCCTTGAGCGTGGGTAGTGCCCTGGCCGAGGTGTCCACCTCGGCCGACGCCGTCGAGACGAGGCCAGGGGTGGCCACGAGCGCCGTGGTGCACAGTCCAGCCACGGCTGTGCGTACGAGCAGATTGATCCGCATCTCTTTTCCCTTCTCTTGCTGGTGGTGCGAGGCCTTCGCGCGCCGGCCTTCCCGAGCATTCCCGCGGGGTCAGGTCATTTCAGATGGATCATCTTCAGCATGCCCATGAGGGCGTGGACCATCCCCTGCATGTTGGGGTCGGGGAAGAAGCACATGATCACGTACTGCCCCGGCGGCAGGTCGTAGTCGACGGTCATCTTCCGCCCGGAGCTGAGCGAGGCCGTCTCCATACCGGCCTCCAGGAACGGCGGCGGGCCCGCCTCGGTCTGCAGGAACTGCAGGACCTGGTCGGTCGTGGTGCCCTCGGGGACCTGCTGGAGGATCACGAAGTGCGGCACGGTCTTGTCGGCGTTCTTGAACAGGAACGTGCCCTTGGCCGGGAGGGTGTTCGACCCGCCCCACACCGGGCCCGCCTTGCCCGACGATCTTGCCGTCCACGGCGGGGGTCGGGGCCTTCTTGACCGCACCGGTCGTGAAGTGGGCGAGGTCGCGCGAGGCGAAGGAGAACACGGTGTACTCGCCGGCGCTCGGCAGGACGACGGTGCCGCTGCCCCCGGGCTCGAACCCGCCGAGGAACTCCACGTTCTTGATGGCGCGCTTGAGCGCCTTCATGTCGCCCTTGTTCGCGGCCTTCAGGTCCTTCTTGAACTCCCGGTCCTCGTAGCCGCGGTCGAACTTGACGATCTCGGCGGCTCCGCGGCCCTTGACCTCGACCTTGACGCGACCGGCGTCGAGACCCTTGACGCCCTTGACGGTGATCGCCTGCTTGGCGACCTTGATGGTGATGGACTGGATGGCGGCGGCCTCGGCACGCTGGGCCGTGGCCGTGGGCACCAGGAGTGGTGCCGCCACGAGGGCGGACGTGCAGACGACGGCCATCCCGGCGCGCGCTGACCTGAGCAGACGCATGAGCGACTCCTTGTGGATCTGAATGTGGATGTGGATGTGGGGTGATGAGGCCTCCCACGATGCTCGCGATCCGCCCGGAGGGTGGACGACGGCGCACAGATCTCCCCAAGGCTGGGGATGACCGATGTGTGGGGACGTGCGTTCACTGGCCGGATGGGCACGCGGACGGGACGCCGACGGACCGGCTGGGCGGCCGGCTCCTCGGACTGGCCCTGGCAGCCGGTGGCGCCCTGGGCGCCGCGCCGCCGCCCCCGCCTCCCGCGCAGGCGGCGGTCGCCCCGGCATCGGCCACCGTGGTCGTCGACCGTGGGCAGGTCCGCTTCACGCCCGGGGAGGTCTCGCTGGCCGGCGGGGGCACCCTCACCCTGGTCAACCTGGACACGTTCGACCACACGGTCACGTCGGTGGCCACCGACGCGGAGGGCGTGCCGCTCTTCGACGTCCGCGTCGCCGCCGGGACCAGCGCCACGATCACCGGGGTCGAGGCGCTCGGGGAGGGCTCCTACGCGTTCTTCTGCAAGCTGCACCCGCAGATGCGCGGCGTCCTCGTCGTCGAGGGGGGTGACGGCACGGTGACTCCGCAGCTGCCGTCGTTCGACCAGCCGCTCGTCGTCCCGGACCGGGTGCGCGGCGCCGAGGTCACGCTGCCGATGCGCGAGGCACAGGTGCGGATGCTCCCCACGGGGCCGAAGACCCGGATGTGGACGTACGGCGGCAGCTACCCGGGCCCGACCATCGTGGGCCGGGCCGGCCGCGAGACCCGGGTGCGGTTCGTGCACCGGCTGCCGCGACGGGCCGGCGCGATGACCGTGCACCTGCACGGCGACCACCACGCGTCCGAGCACGACGGGCAGCCGACCACCCAGCTGGTGCGGCCCGGGCGGTCCCGCACCTACAACTACCCGCTGACGTACGGCGGCCTGCCGGAGCCGAGCTCGTTCTTCTTCTACCACGACCACCGGATGGACCGGACCGCCCGCAACAACTGGCGCGGCCTCCAGGGGATGTTCGTGGTGGAGGACCCGGCGGAGTCGGAGCTGCGACTGCCCACCGGGAGCCGCGACGTGCCGTTGATGATCTCCGACCGGTCGTTCCGCAGCGACAACTCGCTCACCAACCCGTTCGCCGGCGGGGCACGGATGGTCGGCCACCACGGCGCGATGGCCTGGGTGGGTCCGAAGGCTCCCCCGGACGACGCGACCGTCGGCACGCACGTGCTGGTCAACGGCCGCTACGCGCCGTACCTCCGGGTGAGCGCGACCCGCTACCGGCTGCGGCTGCTCAACGCGTCGCACTTCTCGGCCTACTCCATCGGCCTCTCCGACGGCCGGCCGCTGCTCCAGGTGGGCACCGGCAACGGGCTGCTGCGGCGCCCGGTGGTCCGCGACCGGGTGCTCCTCGGTCCGGCCCAGCGCGCCGACGTGGTCGTGGACCTGCACGGAGCCGCGGGGCGGGACCTGGTGCTCGACTCGGTGCCCGCGGCGCCTGGGCGAGAGCGGCGACGACGCCCGGCCGGCCGCCCTCATGCAGCTGCGCGTGGGCGCCGAGGCGCCGGACACCTCACGCCTGCCTGCCCGGTTGCCCTCCCCCGGCCTGGTCCGGGCACCGGCCCGGGTGTCGAAGACCTGGACCTTCGACCTGGACAGCACCGCGCACGGCCACCACGGGCGGGCGACGTACTGGTCGGTCAACGGGCACGCCTTCGACCCCGGCCGGGTCGACCACCGGGCCCGGCTCGGCACCGTCGAGCGGTGGCGGCTGCGCAACACCAGCGACATGACCCACTACGTCCACATCCACGCGGAGCAGTGGCGCACGGTGCTCCGCGACGGGAAGCGGCCACCGCCCTGGGAGCGGGGCCTCGAGGACACCTGGCGGCTCGAGCCGGGCGAGGTCGTGGAGGTGGCCGCCCGGTTCGAGGACTACACCGGGCCGTTCATGATCCACTGCCACATGCTCGACCACGAGGACCACGGCATGATGGCCCGCTTCGACGTCGTGCGCCGGTGACGGACAGTCCTCAGCCGAGTCCCTGGTGCCGGACCAGCACCGCCCGGACGTGGGCGGACGCCGCTGCCGCCGCGGCGTCGGCGTCCCCCGCGCGGATGGCGGCGAGGATCGCGCGGTGCTCGGTGAGGGCCTTGCGCGGCCACCGCGACAGGTCGCCCGAGAGCATCGCCACCTGGGCGCGGCCGAGCAGCGGGCCGAGCGCGCGGGTGAGGTGCTCGTTGCCGGCGGCGTCGAGGACGGCCTGGTGGAACGCCTGGTCGGCGACGATGATCGCCTGCTCGTCACCGGCCCTGATGGCCTCGCCGTGGTCGTTGATCGAGGCGCGCAGCACGGCCAGCAGGGCGGCGTCGTGCTGCTCGGCCACCAGCGCCGCGGCCAGGCCCTCCAGCACTCCGCGCACGGCGTAGACGTCGGCGAGGTCGTCCGCATCCACGCCGGCGACCCGGGCGCCGCGGTGGAACTCCTCGACCGCGAGTCCCTCGACCACCAGCCGCTGCACCGCCTCGCGCACCGGGCTGCGGGACAGCCCGAGCGACTCGGCCAGCACCGGCACGCTGAGGTGGTCGCCCGGCACCAGCTCGCGCGCCAGGATCTGGCCGCGCAGCACGGCGTACACCTGGTCGGCGAGGCGCTGGCGCGAGATCACGGGCCGATCGTCCACGGTCACGGCATGGTCCTTCAACCGCCACGCCGCGCGGGGACGCCCGACGCCTGCTCCAGGACCCCCAGCACCGCGATGGAGTCGCGGGCCCCGAGGCCGGCCTCGACGCCGTCGGTGTGCAGGGCCAGGGCGGCCGCGGACACCGGGACCGGGACCCCGGACTCCTCGGCCAGCGCCACCGCCAGGGCGTTGTCCTTGCGCATCAGCGCGAGCGAGAAGACCGGGTCGTAGTCGCCGTCCACGGCGCGCGGTGCCACGTCGCGGAAGAGACCGCTCACCGACGCGGCCCCGCTGTCGATGACGGTGTCCACGAAGACGCCCGGGTCGAGCCCGGCCGCCGCGGCCAGGGCCAGGGCCTCCGCGGTGCCGGCGTTGATGATCGCCAGCATCTGGTTGTTGACCACCTTGACGGTGGCCCCGGCGCCGACGTCCCCGACCGGTACGACGCGCGCCGCGACGGGTGCGAGCAGCTCGGCGAGGTCCTGGTCCGGCGTGGACCCGCCGACCGGGACCGTCCAGCGACCGACGGCCGCCGGTCGTCCGAGCACCGGCGCGTCGACGTAGGCGACCCCGTGCCCGGCACACCGGGCGGCCTGGCTGCGGGAGTCGGCCGGTCCGATCGTCGAGGTGTCGACGACCAGCGTCGGTGGTGCGTCCCCGGCCAGGAGCACGTCGAGCACGGCCGCGACCACCGTCGCGTCGGGCAGGGAGAGGACGAGGGTGTCCACGGCCTCCCCCAGGGCGGCCAGCGACGGCGCCACCTCGCACCCGGAGGCCGCTCCCCTCGCGGCGGCCTCCGGGGACGGGTCGTGCACGACGACGTGCCGGTCCGCGGCGAGGGCGGCGGCGATCGCGCCGCCCATCGCCCCCAGCCCGACGACGCCGACGGTCCCGTGCGGACGGGACGTCACTCGAGGTGCGCCTTCGCCTGCTCGATGAACAGCGAGGTGTCGAAGAACTCCGACGGCTCGACGTACTCCGGCACGCCGCCGAGCTCGACGTACGCCTGCTCCGCGGTGCCCACGACGTCCAGGACGGTGCCGTCCTCGTAGGCGGCCAGCCACTCCTCGGCGGTGTGGTCGGTCTGGCTCTGGACCTGGTACTGGAGGTCCTCCAGGGTGGCGGCGCCCTCGTAGGCCTCGGCGTGGACCGTCTCCAGCGAGCCCTCCGGGTCCTCGCGGAAGTCGTCGTTGACGTCCAGCCAGGCGTCGATGATCGTGCGGACGGTGTCCTCGTTGTCGGCGTACCAGTCGTTGTTGGCGATCCAGCCGTCACCGACCGCGGCATCGGGGTAGTTGCCCGCGTCGTCGATCTCGACGGCGTCGGGCATGGCCTCCTGCACCCGCAGGTCGAAGGGCACCCACAGGGCGATGGCGTCGGCCGAACCGCCCACGAAGGCCTGCACGGCGTCGGGCATCTTGGCGTTGACCACGTCGACGTCCTTGCGGTCCACGCCGGCCTCGGTGAGCGCGCGGTGCAGGAAGATGTCGGCGGTGGTGCCCTCGGTGGTCACCACCGTCTTGCCCTCGAGGTCCGCGGCGCTCTTGATGCCGCTGCCGGGCGCTGGCCCAGAGCCGGGCGGTGGCGTTCTCGATCGAGTTGAGCATGAAGATCTGGCCCTGGCCCTGGGCCGGGAAGTTGGAGGTGACGCCGCCCATGACGGCGACGTCGAGGCTGCCGCCGGCGAGGGCCTGGCTCAGCTCGATGCCGGTGGCGAACTCGGTCATCTCGAGGTCGAGGCCGTGGTCGGCCCACTGCCCGTCGACCTGGCCGAGCCAGAGCTTGTCGTCGACGGCGATGGTGTGGAGGTAGCCGACCTTGACGGTCGTGCCGCCCTCGGCCCCGGAGTCCGAGTCACCGCCCTCGTCGAGGGCGCCGCACGCGGAGACGAGGGTGAGGGCGAGGCCGGCGGCCAGCCCGGTGGTCAGGACGCGCAACGGCCTGCTGTGTGCACGTCGGGGCGAACGTCGGAGTGATCTCATGGGTGTGCCTTTCGGAAGGCGCTCCCCGAGAGGGAGCGCATGACGCCCTCGAGGTGCCCACGCAGCTCGAGGAACTCGGGTTGGAGCCGCGACTCGGGCGAGCGCGGCCAGGGGACGTCGACGTCGACGACCTCGTGGACCCGGGTCGGCCGGTTGCCCAGGACGACGATCCGGTGGGAGAGGTAGATGGCCTCCTCGACCGAGTGGGTGATGAGCATCGCGGCGCGGCGCTCGGCCTGGCTGGCCTCGTGGAGGAGCTCCTGCATGAACTCACGGGTCTGCGCGTCGAGCGCGGCGAAGGGCTCGTCGAGCAGGAGCACGTCGGGGTCGGTGGCGTAGGCGCGGGCCAGGGCGACGCGCTGCCGCATGCCGCCCGACAGCTGCTTGGGCAGGGACTTCTCGAAGCCCTCGAGTCCCATCAGCTCGATGTAGCGCCGGACGCTCTCCTCGATCTCGGCGCGGGAGCGGCGGTTGCGCCTGAGGGTGAGGCCGAAGGCGATGTTCTTCTCCACGGTGAGCCACGGGAAGATCGCGTACTGCTGGAAGACCACACCCCGGCGGCTGTCCGGGCGGGTGATGCGGTCCCCGTCGAAGCGGGCGTCGCCCGCGTCGGGGGCGAGGAACCCCGCCGCCATGTTGAGCAACGTCGACTTGCCGCAGCCCGACGGGCCGAGCACGCTGACGAACTCGCCGGGGCGGACGTCGAAGGACACGCCGTCGATGACCTCCACGCGCTTGCCGCCGCGGCCGAAGCCCACGTGGACGTCGTCGAAGGAGATCCGCGCACTGCTGTCGCCGGTCATCGGACCACCCGCTCCTGCCAGCTGACGGCCCGGGCCTGCACCAGGCGGACCACCATGTCCATGAGCAGCGCGCAGAACCCGATGAGCAGGATCCCGGCGTAGACCTCCTCGGTCCGGAAGAAGCTCGCGGACCTCTGGATCGTCCAACCGAGCCCACGCTGGGCGGCGATGAGCTCCGCCGCGACCAGCGTCGCCCAGGAGACCCCGAGGGCCACCCGGACCGCGACGAACATCTGCGGCACCGTGGCCGGGACGATGACCCGGCGGAACAGCTCGAGGTCGGAGGCGCCGAGCGCCCGTCCCGCCCGGACGTAGATGTCCTCCACCGCGGCGATCCCCTCGTAGAGGACCACGACCGAGGCGAAGAACGCCGCCCAGACCAGCACGAGCAGCCGGGCCTCCTCACCGATGCCGACGTAGATGATCACCAGCGGCGAGAGCGCGATCGGTGGCAGGGCCCGGCAGAAGTTGATGATCGGGTCGAACATCGCGCGCAGCGTGGGGAACCACGCGAGCGCGAAACCCACCGGGAGCGAGAGTGCGCAGCCGAGGGCGACGCCGATCAGCACCCGCAGGACGCTGAGCCGGATGTCGACGAGCAGCCCCTCGGGCTCGCGCAGGCCCTCCCAGGCCGCGGCGAAGACGGCGCCCGGCGTGGGGACGTCCTTGCCGGTGATACCGGTGGTGGCGGTCAGCCACCACACCGCGATCACCACGGCGAAGCCTGCGAACGGCAGGACGGTGCGTCGGAGCGCCGTCACATGTCCTCCTGAGTTAAAGTCGATCGACTTGGTGCACATTAGCATGCACATTGGATGTAATGTGTAACAGGCAAATCCACGGACGTGAAGGGCATCACATGCAGGTCGAGCTGGAGTACGGCGACGGACACGTCACCGTCGAGGTCCCCGACGACTCGGTGGTGGTCTCCCCGGACCGCACCGACCACGAGCCCGAGCCGCTCGCCGACCCCGTCGGCGCCACGCGCGCCGCGCTCGACGCGCCACTGGGCTGCGGGCCGATCGGTGACCTCGTCGGCCCGGGACAGACGGTCACCATCGCCTTCCCCGACCGCGTCAAGGGCGGCCAGCACGTGACCGCCCACCGGCGTGTCGTCCTCCCCCAGCTGCTCGACGAGCTCGAGCGGGCCGGCGTCGCGGCCGAGGACGTCCGCCTGGTCTGCGCGATCGGCCTGCACCGCAAGAACCGCTGGGAGGAGTTCGAGGCCTACCTCGGCCGCGACGCGCTCGCCCGCCTCCCCCGCGCCAACGTCGTCAACCACGACGCCGAGGACCCCGCCGGCATGGTGGACCTCGGCCTCTCCGAGCTCGGCGATCCCGTGCAGGTCAACCGTGCCGTCGTCGACAGCGACCTGACCATCCTGATCGGGCACACGGCCGGCAACCCGTACGGCGGCTTCAGCGGCGGCTACAAGATGCCCGCCACCGGCCTGACCAGCTGGCGCTCGATCGCGTCCCACCACGCTCCCCGCAGCCTCTACCGCGAGGACTTCGTGCCGGTGTCCACCCGCAGCCGCTTCCGCGACCAGCTGCGCGCGATCGGGCAGCGGATGGAGCAGGAGATGCCGCAGCCCTTCTTCAGCGTGGACGCGGTGCTCGACTCGCGCTCACGCCAGCTCGGCGTCTACGCCGGACGCATCCCCGACGTGGAGCAGGCCTCGTGGCCGCTGGCCACCGCCCGCACCGACCTGCGCATCGACGCGCCCTGGGAGGGCCGGGCCGACGTGCTGGTCGTCGGCATCCCGCGCAACTTCCACTACGGGCCGGGCATGGGCTCCAACCCCATCCTGATGACCCAGGCCGTCGGCTCCAGCCTCATCCGCGCCAAGCGGGCGCTGGTCGACAAGCCGGTCGTGATCGCTGCCGCGGTGTGCGACGGATGGTTCAACAGCACCGAGTTCCCGCCCTACGAGGCGGCTTTCGAGCGGCTGCAGGCCTGCCAGCACCCGGCCGACATGGTGCAGCACCAGGAGGAGCTCGCCACCGATCCCGAGTGGGTCTACCGCTACCGGCACCACTACGGCTACCACCCGTTCCACGCGTTCTCGATGATCTACGTCGGCGGCATCGCCCGCGAGCACTCCTCGCAGTTCTTCCTCGCCGGTGCCAAGCGGCCCGACCTGGCCCGCGCGATGGGTGCCCGCACCACGGCCACCGTCGAGGAGGCGCTGCGCGAGACGGCGGCCGCGCTGGGCCGCCCGCCGCGCGTCGTCGTCGTACCCGCCCTGTCGCAGCCGGCGTTCCACCTGACCGCCGGAGGCGCGGGGACCGCGTGAGCAGGCGTCCCGGGGCGGGTGCTCACGGGCTGGCTAGGGTGGCCGGGTGAGCCAGCACATCACCGTGACGACGGTCGCCGAGGGGGTCGCCCGCCTCGCCTGGACGGCCGACCACACGATCGACGAGGTACGCCGCGAGGTCGCGGAGGCGCTCGTCCACCACCCCCGCGTGGAGACGCTCGTCGACCCCGACGACCTGGGCGCGCAGCGGACGGCCACGTGGTCCGGCATGCACCGCGAGGGCGTCATGCGCGGCGTCACGGTCGACGACGGACCGGCCGACCGGATCGTCTACGCGCGCCTGGCCACCGACGCGCCGGTCAACGAGCCCGGCGGCTTCCGGGCGCTGCTCAACTCGTTCCTGCCGCGCAAGCGGGCGATCAGCCAGATGCTGGTGCGCGACCGCGACGACCGCGTGCTGCTCTGCCGGCTGACCTACAAGGCGGACTGGGACCTCCCCGGCGGCGTCGTCGAGGTCGGCGAGTCCCCGCGGGTCGCGGTGGTCCGCGAGGTCGAGGAGGAGCTCGGGCTGGCCATCGACGCCGGCGACCTGCTCCTCACCGACTGGCTGCCGCCGTGGGGAGGCTGGGACGACGCCGTCTGCCTGGTCTTCGACGGCGGCGTGCACGACGCCGCGGTCCTCGACGACGTGGTCAAGCAGGAGCGGGAGATCCGCGACGTACGTTTCTGCACCCTCGAGGAGGTCCGCGAGCTCGCCGCCGACTTCACCGCGCGCCGCGTGGAGGCGGCGCTGCGGGGCGAGGTGGACTACACCGAGTCGGGCCGGCCGTAGCTGACGCTGGCCTCCGGATGACCACCCCGTAGGACGTCGTCACGGACTCACCGAGGGCCAGCGCAGATGAGCCTCGTCCTCGAGAGTCGTGGGCCGAGACCGACCAGGCTCACCCAGCGGTCCTCAGGTCGGTCTAGCGACACGTAGAAGTTGAAGGGTTCGGAGACCAGTCCCCGCTCGGCGATACGGTGCTCGAGCTCACGCAGGTCGTCATAGCGGTAGACCGCGCAGTGGCCGTAGTCGCGCGTCGACGCCTGGCGCGACAGCTCGAACTCAGTGGTGTGCACCGCGACCCTCCTGGATTGAGCAGGTCGCAGGACTCCAGGATGAAGTCGAGCCGCGCGCCGGACTCCAAGATGCTCGATGACGCACGAGGACCAGACCACGTCGAACCGGCCGAGGTCTGCCGGCACCGCATTCATGTCCACGGCGCGCGTCTTCACGCGTTGGCTTAGCAGCTCGTCCGGCACGATGTGCGGACGGGACAGGGCCGCCACCCATGCATGAGCTGTCCGGTCACGTCCCACTCGGCGCCGCTCTCCGCCTCCTGGTCAGTAGCCAGGACGTCCAGACCGTGGCTGGCCAGGGCCGCGGGCAGCGGCTCGGTCCCGCAGCGGAATCCGGCGGCGGTAGCGCCCTCCCTCAAGAGTCCGCACCCCTTCACGACCTCGAGGATGAAGGCCCACTCCCAGGCTTTGCGGTTGTAGGGGCCGACGCCGGACGGCCGGTCCTCGTCCGCCGCGAGGTTCTCGAGCAGCCTCCACCATCGGCGGTAGGCCGGATCGTCGCATTCAAAGGCGTTGCAGGGGCGGCTGACCAGGCTCGTGGATGTGGCGGTCCGCTGAGGCTGTTGAACGCCGTCACGTCGACCTTCTCCAGCGAGTCGGCCTGGCAAGCACGCTCGGCGCCACGAGCAGTCGAGGCGTTCACCGGCCGGCTGGGTGTGTCCGCAGAAGCGCCGGTCGGTGGGACGTGCAGGGCCATCTGGGACTCCAACTCGGCGACCCGCCGGGCCATTCGGTCCAGCGGGGCGCAGTGCTTGGGGGTGCGTCGACCAAGCCTCGCGACGCGCGCCGCAAGTTCGGAGGAAGGGCGGTCCGGAGACGCCGACCACCTTCCAGGGCGAAGTAGCCGGGTCACTGCGGAGCCATGCGGACGAGCGGTCACCCGCGCATCCTAGCCACGCTCCTCGACGTTCACCGCTCGGGCCCGGGCAGTTGGCCCGGAGACCGACCGGGGGGCAGCCACGAGCGTTGCGCGGGACGCTCGATCCGTTCGTCGAGTCGCTGGACGACCGTCCGCGCCAGAGCTTCGACGCTATGATGCTCGGCGATCGTCGCGGCCGCAGCCGCGCCCAGCCGGGAACGCAGGTCCGCGTCCTCAAGGATCCTGCGCATCGCGGTCACCGCGTGCGGCCGCCTGGGGTGGGCCCGAGCGCACCCTCCGGGTAGGGCTCGGCACAGGCGGGCACCGGCACCATGCGGAAGCGAGACGGCCGGCTGTTGTCCCGCGTCATGAATACTGCATGTTGCCGGAGTAGCCGGTCGCGATGACCGGCTTCCCGATCGCCATCTCCTCCGCGATGGTAGAAGCCGAAGCCCTCGGAGCGATGCAGGCTGACGTAGCAGTCGGCATCGCCACATCAGAGCGTCGAGCTCGCTCGCGAGAGGTACCGATCGATCTAACGACCACGTCGGGACGGTCCCCGATAGGCGTAGGCGAGGTGCTTCGGCGTGGTCCGGCCGCTTGTCCCGGTTGATCGTCTTGATGACCAGTCGTGCCTCGACCTGGCTCGGGGAAGGCTTCGCATGAAGGCCGCTAACGAGGCCCGAGCGGATTCTTGCGCTGGAAGACGCTGAGGTAGTCGAAGACGAAGAGGTAGGTGAACGCGTCGCCGCCGGCGAGACTCCGCCACTCGACGTCGACTCGGCTCCGGTGAGTGCACGGGCAGCGGCAGCACGATGGACGGGCGTGTTGGTGGCGCGCGCAGCACGTCGGCGGTGAAGGAGCTGGTCACCCAGATCTCGTCGAGAGGCTCCAGGGCTGGCCGCAGCGAGGAGGGGAAGTCGTCGAGCTCCCAGAACCAGAAGCCGATGACGTGACGCCCTTCGGCGAACCCCGGGCCGGCGTCCTCCGCAGGAACGTCGGCAGCATGTCGGCGTTGATGCACACTATGGCCGTCTCCGTGCCGCGCACCCGGCGGGCGAGGGACGATCCTGTCCAGTCGACACCAAGGCGGCTGGACGTGCGGGTGTAGGTGCGGGTGGAGACCGGGATGCCGGCGTGTTCGAGTCCCTCCACCAGCATGCGCGCCGCCTGACCGATGCCGAGGTCGGCACTCAGGAAACCCGACGACCTCCACACCAGGCACGAGCGGCAGCCGGCACTCGGCAGACGGGACGGGTGTCGCGGCGTGCGGCACCGCGTCCGGCGAGCGCGTTGCCGGCCTCGACGATCCAGCGGGGGAGGGCGTCGCTCTGGATGCCGATCAGCTCAGCCCAGTAGAGATAGCCGTGCACGTCACCGGTACGCACGCCCTGATAGACGTGGTGGAGGTCGGGCCGACGGCGGTAGAACTCAGCGAAGTAGCGCCGAGATCGCGGGTCCACCGGCATCGTGGGCTGCGACAGCCACTCGCGCAGGGTCGTGCCGGCGCTTGCGCGGCCGTCGAGTGCCAGCCCGGTCCCCCTACCCCTCGCAGAGGCCAGCACCTCGGCCCGGACGAGTGACTGCACGATGTCGTCCGCGACGATCCGTCCACGACGGAGTAGGACGCCTGCTGGGTGTCGGGCTCGTGACCCGCCTCGATGAGCGCGGCGGCGTACTGCTCGAGCAGGCTACGCAGCACCGATCCCGGCTGACGAGCGTCCGCAGGTTGCGTGTCTGCCGACCGTCGAGGAGCCACGGGCGGAGGGGATCGAAGCCGAGAGGTCGAGGAGCGCGATGCGTTCGCCGCCCAGCAGCGGACCCTCGCCATCCACGTCGAGGACACGTCGTTGCAGCTGGGCAGCAGACACAGTTCCAGCCTACGGGTCGCTCGAGACGCACCCGGTCGGGAAACATCCCGGGCGTCAGGTCCAGCCACGGGCGTGCGCGGGTCCGGCTGACCACGCGGTAGGCCCACCACTGGAGGACAGGCGGTGCTGCCGGAACGGCGAGCAGGACACCCGGGTCGATCACGCCATTGCGTACAAGCGTGGCCTCAGAGGGCTCGAGGTCGTCGGGCGGGATCGGCTCGACGAGTCGCGGCAGAACGCCCAAGTCCCCGCGACGGGCAGGGATGCTAATCGGCTCGACCGCGAGCCGGTTGGGGTCCAGCATGAGCAGCTGCTCGCTGAGGGCCAGCAGGTGCAGCAGGAGGCGTGGCTGATCGTGGTGACCAGGCTCGGCAGGTCGCGGGTGAGCTGCCACCGGAGGACGTGGTCTGGGTCGAGCGCGAGCGCATCGAGCGACAGAACTCGGCGCCGACGACCTCGGGCACGGCGTCACCGGACGGGTCGACGTACAGCACGGTCACCGGGACTCCGGGGGCACGCTCGGTGAGGCTGGCAACGAGCACCCGCACGCGCGGGAGGTCGCCCGGGGTAGCGATGCTGCAAATGCGCACGCGGCCTCGATCTCGTCGTCACCGACGAGGACGGACCACGTCTCGCGTGCGTAGTCGTCCCAGGTGCGGGAGGGACGAGCCCGGGCCTGCGACTCGAGCTGTGCGAGCAGCGCGTCGTCGGTGAGCAGGTCGCGCATCGCGTCGGCGATCGCGTGGTCGTCGCGGGGGTCGACGGTGAGGGCACCTCCGCCAGCTGCGATCTCGGCCATGCTGCCGTATTCGGAGGTGATCACCGGGGTGCCAAGGGCCAGGGACTCCGCCACGGGTAGTCCGAAGCCCTCGTTGAAGGACGGGAAGACGGTGAACTGGCGAGCTCGTACGCCGCTGCGAGGAAGTCGTCGCCCACGCCGCTGAACACGTCGATCGGTTGGCGTGCGGCGAGCAGCTCGGAGACACGGCGGCCGAAGTCGTCGCTTCTCCACGCGCGTGACCGCCGACGAAGCACAGCCGGAAGGAGCAGCCCATCGCGCCATAGAAGCTCGGAGGCGTGCAGGACCGCGAGGTGATTCTTGCGGGGCTCGTGGCGGCCCACCACGAGCACCAGGGGCAGGTCGCGGTGCCCAGGGTGTCGAGCGACCGAGGCGCGGGTGCGCGTAGTCGGCGCGATCGATGGCTACGGGCAGCGAGCACGGTGACCAGGCTTGGGGACCGTCCGGCCGATGCTCCGCAACGCAGTGGTCCAACCTCCGAACTCGGCTGCCGACGCGTCCGAGATGGGGGCTACCGCGGTGAACCCCTGCATCGCCGACAGATAACTGTAGTAGGTCTCTGGACCATGGTCGATCACGGGTCTCCCCCGACGTCAGGACAACGACGTCGTACCCGATGGCGGACGTCCGGGACCCGGAGTGCCGAGCGAAAGCTTGCATGACCGGCAGCGCGGGCCGTGCTGGTCGTCACCTCCGGGACGACGACAGTGCACCGCCATGGGACGACGACGGTGGCCCAGGGCTCGCCTCCCGGCTCGCGGTGCCCTCCCGTCCTGGCGGCGAGCTGCTCCTGCTCCTGCGGGGTGAGGTCACGCAGTGCCGAGTCGTCACTCGTCCACGCCACGGGTCGGGCGTGCGAGTGCTCGGCCAGCCAGCGAGCCACGGTCTCGCGGACGACACGCTGGATGCCGGTCATGTAGGGCACGAGTAGCGTCGTGGTCACGTCAAGGAGCACGTCGCCCGGCCCTGCCAGGGTGACCTCGCGCCGCAGGCCGGGACGGTCTGCGGCAGCGACGATGGCGCCGCGCAGCGCTTCGCCGGAGTCGAACTCGGACGCCATGGCAACCGACTCGAGGAGCGACTCGTCGGGCAGTCTGCCGGTCATCACCGCGAGAGCGAGCCACACGTGCGACCGGTCCCCTGGGTCGAGCAGCCTGTGGACCTGCGACCCCAGGTCGCCCAGCGAGAGGGCGGCCGGGGACGCGTCCGCGTCCTTGCTTCCCAGCGCCCGGACGAGCAGCCGGTACCTCGTCGTCCAAGCGGCCTGGGCGAGGTCGGTGAGCTGCCGCTTCATGCGTGAGACCCCTCGGACTCGCCGACGACGACGTCCCAGACCTCCGCGGCGTACTCGTCCCAGGTGCGGACCGGACGTGCGGATATCTGGGCGGCGAGCTCCGCTCGCAATGCGGGGCGGGTGATCAGCTCCCGCATACCGTCGGCGACGGAGGTCAGGCTCCGCGGATCCACGGTGAGGCATCCGCCGTCCGCAGCGATCTCCGCCTGGCTGCCGATGTGCTGGTCAGGACCGGGGCACCGCACGACATCGCTTCGACGAGCGGCAGGCCGTAGCCCTCGTGCAGCGAGATGAAGACGATGAACGCCGCGTCGGTGAATGTCTGCCACATCAGCTCGTCGGACACCCAGCCGAGGCGCTCGATCGGATGGCCCTCCCGCTGGATGGCCGTCACCGCGTCAATCACGAGCTCCTGGCCGACGCCTGCGCCGCCGAGCAGGACGAGCTCGAAATCGAGCCCTCCTGCCACAGTCGATGGGCGGCCTGCACGGCGGTGAGGACGTTCTTGTGTGCCTCGAGCCGGGCCGGGATGACCACCAATGGTCGATCGTCGGCGACCCGCTGCCGGGTGAGTCGGTCGTGGCCGTCGATCTCGGTCGCCAACGGGACCGTCTCGCACACGCGGTCCAGGCAGCCCTTGTGCGGCGAGCATGTCCACGAACCCCTGAAACTCGTTGCCGGCAGAGCGGCTGATCGGGGCCACCGGCTCATGTGCTTGACCACGTTCAGGTAACGGGCGAAGACGCCGCCTCGCCGTGCGGCCGCAGGCTCGAGGAGAGGATGGGGATGGTGTCGTACCCGATGGCACTGGTGGTGTTGCCAGAGTAGGCGGCGAGACAGAGGTCAGTGGGCGAGGAGTCCGAGTGCACGACTTCCGGGAACACCACGGTGGTCCGGTAGGGCACCACGAGGCGCTGTCTGTAGGCCAGCTCCTCCGCGCGATCGATGTCCAGCGGCTGACCGTGGCGGTAGACCGGGCCTCCTCGACGGGCGCCAGATTCCGAAACCCCGTCGCTCATCGATGTCCGCGACGCCACGGCTCCGTGATCGACCCGCCAGCGCTGCACGAGCGCACGGGTGACTCTCTGAATACCGGTGTGATTGTCCTCGCGGGCGCAGTAGTCGGCGGAGATGACGACGTGATCTGTCACGAGTTCCATGTGGTAGGTCCGCCCGCACGCTCAGCACGGTTCGGCGGACCAGCTCCAGCGTGTGCAGCATCAGCGCCTCGGGACCGTCCAGCTCCAGGACCCGGGCGGCCGCCTCCACCTCCAGCGCGACTGGAAGTCGACCCGAGCGCCGCGACGAGATACAGCCACAGCTCGGGCCCCGGACGTGGGTCAAGATGCGCGGGAAGCCCTGCGAGAAGGACAGCCGCCCTCTCGTCCGGGGCCTGGGGCAGGTCCTCGCCGCTCCACCCCAGCTCCACGGCAGCCACCTCGAGGCGCTGCGCGAGGGCGGCGAGCACGTCAGCCGGGAGGACTTCCGGGATCACCGCCCGCGCCTCGTCAGGGTGCGAGCCGCCTTGTCCAGGACGCGCTGTGCGGTCCTTGACGTCGCCTCGGCGCGGCCGGACTCGGTCGCGGTCGACTCGCGCAGCCTGCGCTGCAGAGCCTTGACGCGGCCGGTCAGTCGAGTGTTCTCGGCTGACGGCTCCCCCACGGCCCGCTCCATCAGCTCGATTTCGCCTGCCTTGTGCCGCGAGCTCAGGGGCCTGCACCACGCCCGTAGCCCACGTGACCAGGGCCCTAGTGCGCCACTCGTAGGACTCGGCCTCGAGGGTCCCAGTCGCCAGCTCGAGTCGGCGGGTTAGTTCGCGAATGCGGGCGCTGCGCTGATCATCGCCCAGCAGGTCCACGAAGTCGTCCAGTACACACGCTGGGTAGTCAAGGCTCGACCGCAGTTCCTCGCTATGCTCCTGCGCGACGTAGAAGCGGGACAGCCCGTCGAAGAGGGTGAACTCGTACCCGGCGTCCACCAACATCCGCTCCCACGCTGTATGGGTGCGATCGGCGGTCAGCGGGTGCGGTGGCCTCGACGATCGACGACCCACGGCCGCCAAGAACGAAAGTCGACGCTCGCAAGCACATCTGGCTCGGCGCCCTCGACGTCCACCACTATGAAGTGGACGGGTTCGTCCTCGAGCTCGAAGTGCTCAGCAAGGAGGGTATCCAGTCGCACGGACCGCACCTCGAGATCCTGGACTACCTCACCGTGTGACTTGTGACCCGCTGCTGACTTCGTCAACGGACAGTCGACATTCCCGATTCGTCGATCACGTGCATACGTGATGGAGCAGTCCTCCTGCGTCCACCGCCGCTTCGACGACTAGATCTTCGGGGCGCGACTCTCGCAGGTCGCCGCGCAATTGAGGGCACGGGTTCGACCACTAATCCCCGCCACCCCCGGTCGTAGAACGCCTTGGTGATCGAGTAGATACTCGGGTCGTTGGCGCCCACCTCGACGTACCGCCCGTTGGCGACGGCGCCCAGCGCCCGCCAGAGGACGACGTCCTCGCGGTTCTGCGCGTACGAAACGAACTTGTCCCCAGTCACCCGGCGCACTATATCGACGCCCCGCCGGCATTGTGGTCGCCCGCGCCGCCCCGGGAAGAAGACCCTCGGCACTGCCCAATTCGCCGTCGAGGGAGCAAGATGCCTGAGGTGAACACTTGGGTCTACGACTTCGCCGACGGTGACCGCGACCAGAAGGACCTGCTCGGGGGCAAGGGGGCCAACCTCGCCGAGATGAGCAACCTCGGTCTCCCCGTCCCACCGGGCTTCACCATCACCACGGAGGCGTGCCGGGCCTACCTCGAGCACGGCGACGAGCCGGACGGCCTCGCCGACCAGGTGACCACGCACCTCGCCTCGCTCGAGGAGGCGATGGGCCGCCGGCTCGGCGACCCCGACGACCCGCTGCTGGTCAGCGTCCGGTCGGGCGCCAAGTTCTCCATGCCCGGGATGATGGAGACCGTCCTCAACATCGGTCTCAACGACGCCTCCGTGTCCGGCCTCGCCCGGCAGAGCGAGGACGAGCGGTTCGCCATGGACTCCTACCGCCGGCTCCTGCAGATGTTCGGCGGGACCGTGCTGGGCATCCACGGTGAGCACTTCTCCGACGCCCTCGACGCGGCCAAGGACGCCAAGGGCGTCACCGACGACCTCGACCTCGACGTCGAGGACCTGCGGACCCTGGTCGAGACGTTCAAGGGCATCGTCCGCGAGCACGCCGGCATCGAGTTCCCCCAGGACCCGCGCGAGCAGATGGACCGCGCCGTGCGCGCCGTCTTCGACTCGTGGAACACCCCCCGCGCGGTCCTCTACCGCCGCCAGGAGCAGATCCCGGAGGACCTCGGCACCGCCGTCAACATCCAGGCCATGGTCTTCGGCAACCGCGGCATGACCTCGGGCTCGGGCGTCTGCTTCACCCGCGACCCGGCCTCCGGCGACCAGGGCGTGTACGGCGACTACCTCCAGAACGCCCAGGGCGAGGACGTGGTCGCCGGCATCCGCAACACCGTGTCGCTGGCCGACATGGCGACCATCGACAAGGAGTCGCACGACGAGCTGCTCGGCATCATGTCCACGCTCGAGCACCACTACCGCGACATGTGCGACATCGAGTTCACCGTCGAGCTCGGCAAGCTCTGGATGCTCCAGACCCGGGTCGGCAAGCGCACCCCCGAGGCGGCGTTCCGGATCGCGGTGCACATGGTCGACGAGGGCCTCATCGACATGGACGAGGCGCTGCGGCGCGTCACCGGTGAGCAGCTGGCCAACCTGATGTTCCCGCGCTTCGACGCGTCGGCCTCCAAGGACCTGCTGGGCGTGGGGATGAACGCCTCCCCCGGCGCCGCGGTCGGCAAGGCGGTCTTCGACTGGGCGACCGCTGTCGAGTGGGCCGAGCAGGGTGAGGACGTCATCCTCGTCCGCAAGGAGACGACCCCCGAGGACCTGCACGGGATGATGGTGGCGCGCGGCGTCCTCACCAGCCGGGGCGGCAAGACGTCGCACGCCGCCGTGGTGGCCCGCGGCATGGGCCGCACCTGCGTCTGCGGTGCCGAGTCGCTCGACGTGGACACCCGCGAGGGCGAGTTCACCGTGCGCGGCGGCAAGACCATCCGCGAGGGCGACGTCATCTCGATCGACGGCTCCACCGGCGAGGTCTTCGACGGTGCGGTGCCGGTCGTGGACTCCTCCGTGGTGCGCCACTTCGAGGGCGAGGAGACCGACCAGCCGGTCGTCGAGGCGGTGGCCCGACTGATGGAGCACGCAGACGCCAAGCGCCGCCTGCGCGTGCGCACCAACGCCGACACGGCCGACGACGCCCTGCGTGCGCGCCGGTTCGGCGCCCAGGGCATCGGGCTGTGCCGCACGGAGCACATGTTCCTCGGCGAGCGCCGCCAGCTCGTGGAGAACCTCATCGTGGCCGAGGACGAGTCCGAGCAGGACGCGGCGCTGGCCGAGCTGCTGGTGCTCCAGCGCCAGGACTTCGTCAAGATCTTCGAGGCGATGGACGGCCTGCCCGTGACCATCCGCCTGATCGACCCGCCGTTGCACGAGTTCCTGCCCGACATCACCGAGCTGAGCGTCGCCATGGCGGTCGCCGACGTGCGCGGCCAGCGCAAGAAGCGGCAGCGCAAGCTGCTCGCGGCGGTGCAGCGGCTGCACGAGTCCAACCCGATGCTGGGTCTGCGCGGCGTACGCCTCGGCATCGTGATCCCCGGCCTGTTCACCATGCAGGCCCGCGCCATCCTCGAGGCCGCGGCCCAGCACATCCGCGAGGGAGGGCACGCCGAGCCGGAGATCATGATCCCGCTGGTGGCCAGCGTGCGCGAGCTCGACCTGGTCAAGGGCCGGATCGTCCAGCTCGCGCACGACGTGGAGGCGGAGCTGGGCGTCGAGGTCCCGCACAAGATCGGGACCATGATCGAGCTGCCGCGGGCGGCCATGACGGCGGGCGCCATCGCCGGGTCGGCCGACTTCTTCTCCTTCGGCACCAACGACCTGACGCAGATGACGTGGGGCTTCTCCCGCGACGACGTGGAGGCGTCCTTCTTCAGCACCTACCTCGCGCAGGGCGTCTTCCCGGTGTCGCCGTTCGAGTCCCTCGACGTGGAGGGCGTCGGAGCGCTCGTACGCCGCGCCACCACCGACGGGCGGGCGGCCAACGCGGACCTGCACCTCGGCGTCTGCGGCGAGCACGGGGGTGACCCCGCGTCGATCCACTTCTTCGACGAGGTCGGCCTGGACTACGTGTCCTGCTCGCCCTTCCGCGTGCCGGTCGCGCGGCTCGAGGCCGGGCGTGCGGCCATGGAGGCCGAGGTCTCGTAGGGCCCGGCTCAGGGCGCCGTGGTCAGCACGGGCTGCTCGTCCTCGGCGACCCGCGCCACCGATCGCCGGGGGCGCAGGGCGACGAGAGCGCCCACGAGCAGGAGCACGCCGCCGCCGGCCTCGGCCGCGTTGGGGGCCTGGCCGAGCAGCAGCCAGGCCGAGACCATCGCGACGACCGGGGCGAGCAGGACCCACGGCACCACCGCGCCGGACGGCCAGCGCGCCAGCAGGCCCGGTGAAGATCCCGTACCCGACCAGCGACGCGAGGCCCGCGGTGTAGAGCGTCGAGACACCTGCCTGCCAGGAGAAGCCGGCGAGCGCCGTCCCGACCGCCTCCGGCCCGTCCACCAGCAGGGACAGCACCAGCAGCGGCACCGGGACGACCAGGGCCGACCACACGGTGAGCGACAGCCCGCCGGACACGCCCGCGGCCCGCGCGATCACGTTGCCGCAGGCCCAGGACAGCGCGGCCAGCAGGCACAGCACGAGCGCCACGAGCGGTACGTCGCCACCACGACCGGCGCCGACGACGACGAGTCCGAGGGTGCCGAGCGCCACCCCGGCGACCTGGGCGGTGGTGGGGACCTCGCGGAGCACGCCGGCCGCGATGACGATGGTGAGGACGACCTGCGCCTGCAGCACGAGGGCGGCCAGCCCCGGCGGCATGCCGGCGGCCATCGACACGTAGAGGAAGCCGAACTGTCCCAGCGACATGAAGGCACCCACACCCGAGGATGACCCGCCAGGGCGCGTCGGGGCGACGGACGAGGAAGAGGGCCGGCAGCAGGACCGCCGTGAAGCGCACCGCCGCGAACAGCAGCGGCGGCACGCCCTCCATCCCCCAGTCGATCACCACGAAGTTGAAGCCCCAGATGGTCGCGACGAGGGCGGCGAGCAGGGAGTCGCGGAGGTTCACGGGCTCCAGTCTGGACGCCCGGACCATGCAGCACCAGCAAATGATCATGCGCGCTGTCCATGTAGCATCACTGCATGATCGATCTTGCCGCTCTCGTCTCGCTCCGGGCGGTCGACACCCACGGCTCGGTGGTCGCCGCCGCCGACGCCCTGGGCTACACGCCCAGCGCCGTGTCGCAGCAGGTGAAGCGCCTCGAGCGGCAGATCGGCGTACCCCTCCTCGAGCGGGTCGGCCGCGGCGTCATGCTCACCGGATCCGGTCGGCACCTCGTCGACGCCGGCGGCCGGCTGCTCACCGATCTCGAGGGGCTCGAGTCGTCGCTGCACCGCGACGTCGACCGGGTGGCGGGCCACCTGCGGGTGGCGGCGTTCTCCACGGCCATGCGCGGCCGCGTGGCGCCGTCGGTGCGCGCCCTCCTCGACGCCCATCCCGACCTCGGGCTCACGCTGGCCGAGCACGAGCCCTGGGAGACGATCGACCTGGTGGCCTCCGGTCAGGTGGACCTGGGTGTCGTGCACAGCTGGGGCGACGTGCCGCTGGAGATCCCCGACCACGTGGTGGCCTCGGCGGTGGGTCGCGACGTCGCGGACGTCATCGTGCCCAGCGGCCACCGCCTCGCCGACCGCACCCGCGTCTCGCCCCGCGACCTCGTCGACGAGGCCTGGATCGCCACCCCCGACGGCACGATCTGCCGCCAGTGGCTGCGCCGGATGTACGACGGCACCGGCCGGCTGCCGCGGATCGCCCACGTCGCCGCGGAGTTCGACAGCCACCTCGCGCTCGTCGCCGCAGGGCTCGGCATCGCGCTCGTCCCCCGGCTCGGCCGGTCGCCGCTGGGCGAGGACGTCGTCGCCGTCGCCGCACACCGCCCCACGCCCACGCGCGAGCTGATGGTGCTGCACCGGGCGTCGATGACCGACTCCCCCGCCGTCCGCGCCGTCGTCGCCGCGCTCTCCTGAGCCGTCCGCCGCCTGCGGCGTTCCTCCTACGTCCTCCTGTGGAAGCGGACGCTGCCGTCGGGGAGTCGGGTGGTGTCGTAGCGGGGGTCGTGGATGACGCGGTGGTGGCGGTGGCACAACAGACGGGCGTCGCGGGTGTTCGTGTGACCGCCCTGCGCCCAGGGGGTCTCGTGGTGGACGTGGCAGGCGCTCGGCGGGAGGTCACACCCCTCGGCGGTGCAGCCGCCGTCCTGCAGCGCGATCGCGATGCGTTGGGCGTGGTTGTGGTAGCGGGAGGTCCGCCCGAGGTCGAGGACCTGGGAGGCGCCGCCGAGGACGGCGGGGATGATGCCGGCCTCGCAGGCCAGGCGGCGAGCCTCGCCGGCGCTGATGCGGGTGCCGGTGTCCAGCGACGCGGCGGCCAGTCCGCCGAGAAGGGTCTCGAACGGCATCGTGACCACGACGGTGGCGTTGGTGCCGCCGCTGCGTGGGCAGGGCCGTGGCGGGGTAGGTCTCGATCCACTCCACCAGGGCCCAGCCGAGGCGAGTCCCGAGCGGCCGACGCTCGGCGTCCGACCCACCGGGCGGGTCCGCGCCGTCACCGGTGCCACCACCGGTGGTGGTCTGCTGGCGAGCGGGGTTGGCGAGGGCGAGGAGCTGCTTGCGCAGTGCCTGGCCGGCGGCGGTGGGCAGGGTGAAGCGGCCGTGGACGGAGCCGTCGACCGTCGTCGCGGAGGGAGAGGTGGACCTTGCGGGCCGCGGCGGCCTCCTCGCGGGCCAGCGCGGCGGCCTCGGCGTGCTCGCCGACCTCCGGAGCGATGAGGTCCAGCACCCGGCGGCCGAGGACCTTGAGGGCGTGGGCGTCATGGTCGCCGGCGAGCAACAGCAGGTGGTCGCGGGCCTGTGCCTTGAGCTCGGCGGGCGCCGGGGCACCGGTGGGCAGGTCCTGCGGACGGGCCGGGATGGCCTCGACCGCAGCCACGATCACCGCCGCCTGCTCGGCATGCAGGGTCCCGGAGGTGAGGGCGTCGCGGACGGGTCGGTGGAGCTCGTCGGCGAGGTGACGGCCCAGGCGGGCGGTGCGGGCGGCCTCGGGGCGGGTCAACCGCGAGCGCTGCGCCCACCAGGCGCCGGTGTGCCGGGCCCCGGTGACATCGCCCAGGGCCCGGTGGTCGGCCTCACCCACCGCCGTGGCGGTGAGGCCCGCGACCCGCGCGGCCAGACGCGGTGACGTGGTCCAGCAGCCGGACCACGTCGTCGTCGCCCAGGGACTCGACCGCGACCCCGATCGAGCTGGTCGACCGCAGCATCGGCCCGAGCCATCGCAGCCGCCAGGACCGGCGACGACGGCACCGGGGCGCCCGGGGCACGCCACTCGCCACCCGACTCGTCACGAGCTGTCGACACCGCGCACCCCCTCGAGGAGATCCACCCCCGACACCGACGTCGAGGGAAGAGTCCCGGGGCTCACCCGGGTGCGCACTGGGGCCGACCACAACCCATGGGGGTCGTGTTCGAGGAGCAGACCATCGTCCACCAGTCGTGCCGGACGCGGCACCCCTATCGTACAAGTGTTCGAACGTCGGGCAATGCTGGATCCACAGGCCCGTCACCTCGAGCCGGGCGTCGGCCTCTCCCCGTCGTCGCGTGGGACCAGTCGACGCCGGACCAGCGCGACAGCGACCTTGCTCAGGTCGCATCCCGGCGGAGGTACCACTCCGTACCGAGCAGCTCGGCCCGAGCGTCCGCGCGCCAGGCCGGCCACGAGTCCCGGCAGCGCTCCTCGTCGTACCTCGGACCGGTGGGCCAGGATGGCGGCGATCTTCGTGTCGAGCCACGGCGTGACGTCGAGCCGTCACGTCGACCTGGTCGTCGGGCACGCTGTGGCGCGTCTTCCGGCGTCCGATGAGCCTCGCCAAGGACTCCATGGCCGAGTGCGGGTGGGTGGCCAGGTAGAGACTCCGCGCACCCCAGGGCGGACCCGCGTCCGGGTAGAGCCCCACCAGCGCGGCGGCCTGGGCGGCCAGGAGCGTGACGCGGTGGGTGTGGAGATGGTCCGGGTGGCCTGTCAGCCCGCCGTACGCGTCGTGCGTGACGATGATGTCCGGGCGGAAGTCGCGGATGTGTTCCACCAGCCTGCGCACGGCGTCATCGAGCGGTGCGTCACAGAAGCGTGGTTGCCCCGTGGCCGACTCCGGCACCCGTCGCGTCGGCGTACCCCAGGAGCATCGGCGACCCCGCACCGAGGATCCGGAGCGCCTCGGCCAGCTCCAGGGCACGCGCGCTGCCCGCTGCCCAGGTCGGCGTGACCACGGCGGTCCTCCCGCCCTCGTCGGCGGTCCGGGCGAGCAGGCCACCTGCGGACAAGGACTCGTCGTCGGGGTGGGCGAACACAGCAAGGACACTGGGCACCGTCATGCGACCATCCTCGGCCAACGGATGCGGAGAAGGTTCCACCTGACGTGCAACGCCGCGGGGTCCCGGGACGACAGAGGGGATGTGAAGACGACGGAGAGGCAAGGGCCCACCTTGGGATTCGACGAGGCGTACCGGGACACCGGCTGACCCTCCTGCGGCTGGCGTACCTGATGTCCGGCTCGCACGACGTCAGCGAGGACGTCGTCCAGTCCGTGTTCACCTCGGCGCACGAGCGCTGGGACCAGATCGAGAAGCCGCTGCCGTACCTCAAGCGGGCCGTGGTCAACGCCGTCAAGGACGGCCAGCGCCGACGCTTCCGGCCGCCGGAGGTCGAGACCGTCCGAGCGACCACCGGTCGTGTCCTCCCCCGGAGGTCGACGAGACCTGGGCCCGCATCGGGCGGTTGTCGTGGGTCCAGCGCGCCGTCGTCGTCCTCCACTACTACGAGGACCTGCCCCTGACCGAGGTCGCGGCCGTCCTCGACCGTCCCCCGGCGACGGTGCGCTCCGACCACCGCCGCGCCCTCGACAAGCTCCGGAAGGCCCTCGCATGAACACCACCCACGACGACCGAGGACCTCGAACAGCGCGTCCGCAACAGCCTGCCCACGGTGGCCGGATCCCTCACCGAGGACGGACGTCGCCCCCGTCGGCCCGCCGGCCCGCCGGTCGAATCGGCGGCGACGCGTCGCGCTCGGCGTCGGGCGCGCTCGCCGTCCCCGTGGCTCTGGCGGCAGGAGCGTACGTGCAGCAGGGCCCGAGTACGTCGACACGATCGCCCCCGAGCGGATCGTCATGCACGGGCAGCGTGGACGGGAGCCGCTACCTGCTCGTCGAGTCGGACCGGACCGACATGCGGGCAACCGGTCACCGGCGTGGAGCTCGTCGAGGAGCGGGAGAACCTGCTCGGCAGCGAGTGGAACACCTCGGGCTAGCGAGTACGGCGAGTACGTCGAGCGCGACTGCGGGCCGTCAACGACGCGTCGCGCTACCTCGAGGACCCGGCGCTCTTCAACGACGCGGGAGTCGAGGTCGGGGACTCGTTCGTGTGGGTCTAGGCCGTCCACCCCGACGTGGACACGGTGCGCATCACGGCCGGCGACGACACCACGGACCTGCGTGTCTACGAGGTCGACGGAGCCGGATACGCCCTCTTCGAGATCCCCGCGGACCTCGAGGAGTACACCTCGGAGCTGCTGATCGACGGCCAGGTCGTGCCGGGTCCGCGGAGGAGCAGACCGTGCCGCGCCGTTGAGGGAGACCGCTCGCAGGAGGGCACGCGCCTACCATCGGTCCCACCGACGGGGAGGGGCGACGATGCGACGAGCCACGACCGCGCTGCTGGGCGCGGCCGCCGTGCCACTTCTCCTGGGGGCGTGCGGGACGGGGAGCAACGACACGAGCGACGCCGGCCCGGCGAGCGCCTCCACCACGCAGCAGCCCGCCACGCAGAGCCCCACCGCCGACAGCCCGACGAGCGACCCCACGACGAGCCCACGACAGAGCCCACGACCCGAGCCACGACGAGGCCCCACGACAGAGCCGACGACGAGTCCCACGGAGGACCGAGCGACGGCGAGCCCGCGTTCCCCACGGACACGGCGACGCAGTTCGCGGAGAGCTCGGGCGAGTGGGACCTGGTGCTCACCGACGTACGCGTGGGCGAGCACGAGGGCTTCGACCGGATCGTGCTGGAGTTCACGGGCACGGGCGTCCCCGGCTGGTCGGTCGGCTGGGTCGACAGGGCGCGGCTCGACGGGAGCGGCGAGGCGGTCGACCTCGACGGCGACGCGGTCCTGGACGTCTACGCCTCCGGCACCACCTGGCCGGCGGACGGCTACTACGACGGACCCCAGCGGACTCGAGCCCGCGGACGGCGGCGACATCGACGACGTGTACGTCGGCGGCACGTTCGAGGGCTACACCCAGGTGCTCGCCGGGATCGACGGCACACCCTCCCCCGTCCGGGTCTTCGCGCTCCCCGACCCTCCCCGCCTCGTGGTGGACGTCTCCGACAGCGCGGACTGATGGTCGCCGAGCCGGACAGGACGCCGGAGCCCGTACGTCGCCGCCTCGGCCGCCGCGGCCTCCTCGCCGCCGGAGGCGTGGTCGGGCTCGGGGCGCTGGGCTGGCAGCTCGCTCCCCCGTCCCTGACCGAGCGCGTCGAGCTCCGGCTCGGCATCGAGCCGGAGGTGTTCGTCCCCGACGCCCCCGAGGGCATGGTCCGCGTCGAGCGGATGACGTCGCGGGCGATGGGAGACCTCGACCTGTTCACCGCGGTCCCGGCCGGTCACGGCGAGGGCGCCGGCCTGCCGGTCGTCGTGGTGCTGCACGGCTCCAGCGCCTCGGCGGCGCAGCTGCAGGGCTTCGGCCTGGGCCGCTTCGTCACCGCCGCCGTCGAGGCCGGGGCGCCGCCCTTCGTGCTGGTCGGCACCGACGACGGGCCCGCGGGCTGGGTCCCGAGCGGGGACGCCGACCCCCAGCGGATGCTGCGTGACGAGCTGCCCGCGCTGGCTCGAGCGGCGGGGCTACGCCGCCGACCGGCGGGCGCTGTGGGGCTGGTCGCGCGGAGGGTACGGCGCCCTGCGGTTCGTCGCCGAGGAGCCCGACTGGGCGGCGGCCCTGGCCCTCTTCAGCCCGGCTCTCGGCCCGGGCGACCCCGTGCTCGGCGACCTCGACGCCCTGGCCGACATCCCCTGGGGCCTGTGGTGCGGGGAGTGGGACCCGTTCCGCGACGGGGCGGTCGCCCTCGCCGACGCCGCCCCGGTCGCCCCGGACCCGTGGGTCGGCGGCGACGGCGGCCACACCCGGGCCTACTGGAACGCCCACACCCTGGCGATGCTGGACCGGCTGGCCCGGGAGCTGTAGCCGGCCGTCGAGGAGGCGAGCCTCAGAAGAGCGCCGAGGCCAGGTTGCGGCGCCCGGCGAGCACCCGCTCGTCGTCGTTGCCCACGGCCGCGAAGAGGCCGAGCAGGTGGTCGCGGGCCTTGGTGCGGTCGGCGTCCGAGGTCCGGGCGACGAGCGCGACGAGCCGGTTGAAGGCGTCCTCGACGTGGCCACCGAGCAGGTCGAGGTCGGCGACCAGGGTCTGGGCGTCGACGTCGTCGGGAGCGTCCGCCGCGGCGGCCCGGGCCGCGTGCAGGTCGGCGCCCTGGGTGCGCTGCAGGACCTTGGCCATCGCCAGGCCGGCGGCGGCCTCGGCGTCGGCCGGGTTGGCGTCGACGAGCTTCTGGTACTCCGCGACGGCCAGGTCGATGTCGCCCTCGCCCAGCGCGTCCTGCGCCGCGGCGTAGCGCGGGTCGACCTGCGGCTCGTCGTCCTCGCCGGCGGCGGGCGCGGCCGAGCGGGGCTGGTGCCGGCCCGAGATGCCCTGCGCGGTGAGCTGCTGGCCCAGCTGGGAGAACAGCGTGGTGAGCTCCTCGCGCGAGAGCGCCCCGGGGATCGGCTGGGTCACCGGACGGCCGTCGAGCACGACCAGCATGAGCGGGACCTGCGGGATCTGCATCGCCTGCGCGATCTCGGGAGCCGCGTCGATGTCGACGAGGCCCGCGAGCAGCCGACCCTCCTGGCCCTCGACGACGGCGGCCACGTCGGCGGCGTACGCGTCACTGCCCGGCGCCTGCGTGGCGCTGTGGAAGACCAGCACGACGGGCGCCGTCATGGACTCCTGCAGCATCTGCTGGAAGTTGTCCTGGGTGACGTTGACGGAGTACGACGAGCCGCCCGCGGCGCCCGGGGTGGGTGCCGCGCCCGCGGGGGGCGCGGCGGCCGACCGCTGGAGGCCGGAGAGGTCGATGGCACCGGGACGGGAGAAGGGCTGCTGCGTCATGGGCCCATTCTCCCCACACACCCCCGGGTTCGGCGAACGGGCACCCGTGGCTCGCCGTCAGAAGCGTGCGGGCTCGCGGCGCCCGACGGCTCGCCCGCTGAGAAGCGTGCGGGCTCGCGGTACTCCCCCCACTCCGCCTTCAGCGCGTTGCAGATCTCACCCAGCGTCGCCTCCGCGCGGCAGGCGTCGAGCATGGCCGGGATCATGTTGTCGGCGGTGCGCCCGACCTCGACCATCCGCTGCACGGCGGCGGCCGCGGCCGCGTCGTCGCGCTCGGTACGACGCTCGGCCAGCAGGCGGACCTGCTCGACCTCCACCTCGTGGCTGACCCGCAGGATCTCGAGGTCGTGGGTCACGGACTCCTCGTGGCAGTTGACGCCCACGATGCGCTTGTCCTTCTTCTCCAGCGCGACCTGGTACTGGAAGGCCGCCTCGGCGATCTCGGACATGAACCAGCCGCTCTCGATGCCCTGCAGCAGGCCCTTGGTCATCGGGTCGTCGCCCGAGCGCGCCGCGGCCGCGAGGCCCTCGACGTCGTCGTGGGTCAGCGTGGAGCCGCCCATGGCCAGGATCTTGTCGAAGATCGCGTTGGCCTCGGCCTCGATCCGGTCGGTGAGCGCCTCGACGTACCAGCTGCCGCCGAGCGGGTCGGCGACGTTGACGACGCCGGTCTCCTCCATGATCACCTGCTGGGTGCGCAGGGCGATCTCCGCCGCCTGCTCGCTGGGCAGCGCGAGGGTCTCGTCGAGCGCGTTGGTGTGCAACGAGTTGGTGCCGCCGAGGACGGCCGAGAGCGCCTCGATGCCGGTGCGCACCACGTTGTTGTAGGGCTGCTGGGCGGTCAGCGAGACCCCGGCCGTCTGGGTGTGGAAGCGCAGCCACTGCGCCTTCTCGGTCTGCGCGCCGTAGACGTCGCGCAGCCAGCGGGCCCAGATGCGGCGGGCCGCGCGGAACTTGGCGATCTCCTCGAAGAAGTCCACGTGGGCGTCGAAGAAGAACGACAGGCCGGGTGCGAAGACGTCGACGTCCAGGCCGCGCGACAGCCCCAGCTCGACGTACCCGAAGCCGTCGGCGAGCGTGAACGCGAGCTCCTGCGCGGCCGTCGAGCCGGCCTCGCGGATGTGGTAGCCGGAGACCGAGAGCGGCTTGTAGGCAGGGATGTGCTCGACGCAGTGCTCCATCAGGTCACCGATGAGGCGCAGGTGCGGCTCGGGGGTGAAGAGCCACTCCTTCTGCGCGATGTACTCCTTGAAGATGTCGGTCTGCAGCGTGCCGTTGAGCGTGCCGGTGTCGACGCCCGCACGCTCCGCGGCGACGATCATCATGCAGAAGATCGGCACGGCCGGTCCGCTGATCGTCATCGAGGTGGTGACCGCGCCGAGGTCGATGCCGTCGAAGAGCGTCTCCATGTCGGCGGCCGAGTCGATCGCCACGCCGCAGTGCCCGACCTCGCCGAGCGACCGGGGGTCGTCGGAGTCGAGGCCCATGAGGGTCGGCATGTCGAAGGCGACGCTGAGGCCGCCGCCGCCGCGACCGAGGATCATCTTGTAGCGCTCGTTGGTCTGCTGGGCGTTGCCGAAGCCGGCGAACTGCCGGATCGTCCAGGTGCGCCCGCGGTAGCCGGTGGGGTACAGGCCGCGTGTGTAGGGGAACTGGCCGGGCCACTCCCCCTCGTCGGTGCCGTACGCCGGGTCGACCTCGACGCCGCTGAGGGTCGTGAAGTCGACGTCGCGGGTGCGGGCCCCGTCGTAGCCGGCCTGCCAGCGCTCGCGGGTCGAACCGGTCTCCTGGCTGCCTGTGTCCTCGGTCATACCGGCAATAGTAGGACGTCCTACTATCTGGCGCGAAACACGACCCGGAGCTCCCCTCCGGCCGGTCGGCCTAGAAGTCTCCGGCCTCGCGACGCACCGGACGCAGCAGCTCGGACAGCTGGGTGAGCGCGTCGTCGTCGAGGGCGCCGAGCCCGAAGTCGGCCGAGGTGAGGTCGGCGGTGGCCCGCTCGACGACGGCGCGGCCCTCGTCGGTGATCTCCGCGAGGACGGCCCGTCCGTCGGACGGCGAGTCACGGCGTACGACGAACCCCGAGGCCTCGAGGCGACGCACGATCGACGTCACCGAGGTGGGGTGGACCTGCAGGCGCTCCCCGATCTTGCCCAGCGGCAGCGACCCGCGCGAGGAGAACGTCAGCAGCACCAGCGCCTCGTAGCGGGCGAACGTCAGCCCGTGCGGCCTGAGCAAAGCGTCGAGCCGACCGATCACCAGCTGCTGCACCCGCATCAGGGAGGTGACCGCGTGCATGGCCGGCACGCCGTCCCAGCGCCTGCCCCACTGGCGCGCGGCCTCGTCGATGAAGTCGAGATCCCGGCCGGACATGGTGTGCAGGCTAGACGAGGGCGTCCCGGTCGACCTCATGGCGCTCGTCGTCGGCGACCGGACGCGGCGCCCGCTGCTTGTCCACGAGGGCCGATCCCTCGACGTCGAGGTGCGGCAGGATGCGGTCCAGCCACACCGGCATCCACCAGACCTTGTCGCCCAGCATCGACATCACGGCGGGCGTGAGCGTCATCCGGATGAGGAAGGCGTCGAGCAGCACGCCGACCGCCAGGCCGAGGCCGATCGGGCGGGCCATCGTCATGTGCGACCACACGAAGCCGGCGAAGACCGACACCATGATGAGCGCCGCCGCGGCGACGACGCGGGCGCCGGAGGCGAAGCCGCTGCGCACCGCCTGCCGGGCGTCCTGGCCGTGCACGTAGGACTCGCGCATGCCGGAGACCAGGAACATCTGGTAGTCCATCGCCAGGCCGAACAGGATGCCGATGAGCAGGGTCGGCATGAAGCTCAGCACGGCTCCCGGGTCGTGCACGTCGAAGACGCCGCCGAGCCAGCCCCACTGGTAGACCGCCACGATCACACCGAAGCTCGCCACCACGGAGAGCAGGAAGCCCGCGGTCGCGATGATCGGCACGAGCACCGAGCGGAACACGATGGTGAGCAGCAGCAGCGAGAGACCGATGACGAGCACGAGGTAGAGAGGCAGCGCGTCGGCGAGCTTCTGCGAGACCTCGATGTTGGCGACGGTGGCACCCGTGACCCCGACGTCGACGCCGTCTGCCGCAAGCTCGTCGGTCACCGGGCCACGCAGCTCGTCGACGATCGCGACCGTGGTCTCGGCGGACGGGCCGTCGCTGGGGACGACCTGGAACGCGAGGGTGCGGCGGTCCTCGCTCACCCCGATCGGGAGCACGTCGCGGACGCCCTCCACCTCGGCGAGCTCGGAGCCGATCCGGGCCTGGGTGGCCACGACGTCGGCGGGGGCGACGGGCTGCTCCACGTCGGCGGAGACCACGATCGGCCCGTTGGCGCCGGCACCGAAGGCCTCCCCCACCCGCTCGTAGGCCTGGTAGGCCGTCGAGTCGGGCTGGCTCGGAGCCGCCGTCGGGCAGGCCGAGGCGCAGCGAGAGCGCGGGGATGGCCAGCACCCCCATGAGCAGCACGACGGCGACCACGGCGGCGGGGGCGCGCCGGGTGACGGCGTCGACCCACTTCTCCGGCCAGCCGTCCGAGCGGGGCGTGTCCTTCTGCTTCCTCCTGCGCCGCGGGATCGCGCGGCGACCGGCCAGCGCGAGGAGCGCCGGGGTCAGGGTCAGGGCCACGATCACCGTCACCAGCACGGTGGCCGCGGCGAGGACAGCCCATCTGCACCAGGACCGGGATGCCGGAGACGAGCAGCGCCGCGAGGGCGATCACCACGGTGGCGCCCGCCACCACGACCGCGGTGCCGGCCGTGCCGGTGGCCAGGCCGATGCTGTGCCGGATGTCCTCGCGGTCGATGTCGGTGCCCGCGTGGTCGAGGTCCGCGAGCTGGCGCCGGTGCCGGTTGACGATGAACAGGGCGTAGTCGATGCCGACCGCGATGCCGAGCATGGCGCCCAGCACGGGGGCCATCTGCTGGAGGTCGAGCCAGTGGGTCAGGCGCCAGCGCGCCGAGCAGGCTGACCCCGACGCCGGTGAAGGCCACGACGAGCGGCATGCCGGCCATCACGAGGGACCCGAGCATCACCAGCAGCACGACGGTGGCGACGCCGATGCCGATGGCCTCGCCGATGCCACCGACCTCGGTGGAGAAGACCAGCTCCTGGCCGTAGTCGACCTCGACGCCGGCGTCGGCGAGCTGCTCGCCCGTCTCGGGCACCAGCGCCAGGTCGTCCGGGCGAGATCTCCTGCATGCTGGCGTCGAAGCGCACCTGGACCAGCGCCGTGGTGCCGTCCTCGCTGACGAGGCGGACGCCGTCGCCGAGGCCGCGCAGGGTGGCGCCGTCGGTGTACTGCTGCTCCCCGTCCTCCAGCTGCTCGCGGGCGTCGGCCAGCCGGGCCTCGCCGTCGGCCAGGGTGGCCTCCAGCTCGGCCTGCCCGTCGATGCGGGCCGGCAGGGTGGCGTCGTCGGGGTCGGTGCGCTGCAGCCGGGCGATGTCGCGCTCGCCCTCGCCGATCAGCCACCGCAGCTGCTCGAGCTGGCGGGCCCCCTTCTCGTACTCCTCGCGTGCCGTCGATGCAGCTGCCGGCGACCGTCGCGCAGGTCCGCGTCGCTGCTGTCGAGCTCGGCCTGCGTGGCGAAGGGATCGACCATGCCGGTGACGTGCGGGAGGTCCTCCCAGTCGGCCAGCGTCGCGTCGATGGCGCTCGCGCTGGGCGGCGGTGAAGCCGTCCTCGCAGTGCAGGACCACGGTGCCGGTGCCGCCGGCCACCTCGGGGATCTGCTCCCCGAGGTCGGCGAGCACCTGGGCGAACTCGCTGTCCGGCAGCTCGAACTCGTTGGTCAGCGGGCGCTGGAGCGAGAGCCATCGCGCCGACGACGGTGCCGAGCACCAGGATCCAGGCGAGCACGAAGGCGAGCGGGCGGCGGGCTGCGGCGCTGCCGAGGCGGTAGAGGAGGGAGGCCACGGTCAGTTCTCCTGGGAGGCGGTGGGGGCGTGCGGGCGCAGGGCTGCGGACTCGTCGAAGCCCGCGAAGAGGAGGTCGAAGGACTGGCGGACGATCGTGTGGAACCGCCGCGAGGCCGCGGGGTCGTCGGGGTCCGCGTCGGGCATCTCGCGCACGAGCAGGCGCGTCACCCGGTCGAGGATCGCCACGCGGCGGCGGCCAGGGTGGCGACGTAGACCGGGTCGGCGTCGGGGCCGAGGCGGTCGCGCAGGCCCTGCTCGAGGGCGTCGACCTGGCAGTCGCTGAACTCCCGCAGGAAGCGGCGGGTGGCCGGTGAGGCGTCGGCTGCGCGCTCGAGCAGGAAGACCTGCGCGAAGACCGGCTCGTCGAGCAGGCCCTCCAGCACGGCCACGACCGAGTCGCGCAGCGGCTCGTCCGCCGGACGGGCGACGAAGGCCGCCAGGGTGTCGGTGGTGACCTCCTCGATGGAGGCGGTCAGCACGTCCTCGACCCGTGGGAAGTAGTTGAACAGCGTCCGGCGGGAGACCCCCGCCTCGGCGGCGATCCGCTCGGCGGTGAGGGCGTCGATGCCCTCCGCGGTGACGATCGCGATCGCGGCCTGGCTCAGGGCGTGGCGCGTGCGCTGCTTGTTGGCGGCACGCAGCCCGCGCTCCGGAGGTGGTCGCACGACTTCGCATACCTGCACCGTAGAGCAAGTTTGCACTGCCGTGCACATCGAGGTCGGGTGGTCCGGCTCACCCGTCGTACGACGTGTCGTCCCCCTCCGCCACCAGGTCCGCCACCGCGCGTCGCCACCGGCGCTCGAGCTCGACGAGGTCGGCCCGGTGCTCCGCGATCCGGCAGCCGCCGCCGCTGGGCTTGATGGGCGATCCCCTCCTCGAGCCAGTGCGGCACGCGCCTCGTTCGAGCAGGTCGGGCGCGAAGTCACCCGCGGCGTTGGTCACCCGCCACCACGCCACCCCGTCGCCGTAGCGGCTCATCACGACGCCCACCTGGCGCGGGCCGATCCCGACGATGCGGCCGAGGTCGCCGTACGACGCAACGCGACCCCGCGGCATCAGGTCGACCGCCCTCAGCACCAGCTCGACGAGGCGCTCGTCCACCGACGACGCCCGCTAGTTGGCCACGCGCGGACCGCGCAGGCCCGAGCGCTGGACGACCCGCTGGATGGCGAGGTCACGCTCGTCGGGGCGACCGACGAACCGGATGTCGCGCAGGCCCTGCTCCTGGGCGGCGGACTCGAAGACGAAGTGCCCGAAGCCGAGGATCCGGCCGTGCAGCGGCTTCTTGACGGTGATGTCGAGGATCCGCGAGAGCGGCATGGTGGCGAGCTGCTGCGACAGCACGCCGTGCACCCGGAAGACGCGCATGTTGGTGATCACGAAGCGGTCCATGTGCTCGCCCAGCGCGCGCCACGCGGCGTGCGCCCAGAGGCCGAAGGCGAGGGCGAAGGGGAACCACGCGAGGTCCATGTCGATGAAGGGCACCGCGACGAGCAGCGCCAGCCCGAGGAGGGCCTCCAGCGATCGGGAGGACGTAGACGATCCAGTGGTGGCGGACCTCGTCGACGATGACCTCCCCCTCCTCGCGCAGCAGGTGCCGGCGGATGTGGGGGTCGAAGACTCCGCGCATCATCCGTCAGTCCAGCGCCGGGCGGGGCGTCACGTCAGGGCGCCGACGAAGTCGATGATCGCCGTGAAGAGCTGCTGGGCCAGCACCCAGGCCTGGTCCGCGCCGGCGCTCGCGGCGTCGGCGAGCCCGTTGGGGTCGGTGAACATCCAGAAGCCGAGGAAGACGATCACCAGGGCGAGGATGACCTTCTTGGTGTTCATCGGGGGAGCTCCTCGTGCGGACGGGCAGGGGACCGGACTTTCCTACCAGTCCTGCCGCCAGCCGCGCGGGAGGCGCGCAGGCGTCAGGCCTCGCAGGCCGTCAGCGCGCTGGACGACAGCGCGGCACCGGAGCGCACCTGCTTGCCGCGGTCGATGGCGAAGCCGCGCTGCCAGTCCGACACGACGCCGGTCTGGTTGTGCTCGGCCCCCGGTGCGCCGACCATGCTGAAGCGCAGCGTCATCGGCACGTCGGAGACGGCGTCGCCGCCCTTGACGGTCCCGATCGGCCGACCGTCCCAGAACCACGTGATGTGGTCGCGGGCCACCTCGACGGCCACGGCCGGGGAGGTGTGGACGAGGCTCGGGATCCGGCGGGTACCGGTCCACTGACGGGTGTCCGCCTTGGCGCCGAAGGTCATCGTGCTGCTGTGCGCCGCGACCTGCGCGAGGACGATGTTGCGCCGTCCGCACGCGTAGTCCTCGGGGCGCTCGGGCACCAGCTCGACCAGCACGGTGAAGTCCGTGGCGCTCGCCTCGGCGCTCTTGAGCCGCAGCCGCGCCTCCCACCGACCGTAGGCCTGGGCGGCTCCCCGCAGCGTCGCGCGGGTGGTGCCGAAGTCGCCGGGACCGCCCGCGTTGTTGCGCTGGCTGTCGAGGTAGAGCCCACCGTTCTGCCGGCTCACCCGGCCCGCCCCGTCGGAGTAGTCCTGCCACCAGCCGCTGCGCACCGAGCCGACGTCGGGCGGGCTGGTCAGCGACTGGCCGGCCTCCCACGTGTAGTCCCACAGCGTGGGGTACCAGCCGTACCGGCTGCTCGCCGTGGCGCTCGCGGCGCCGGCCCCACGGCGTACGGCCACCGGCGCCGGGGCCGCGCTCGTGCGTGCGGCGACCGGTCGACGCACGGGTGACGCCGATCTGGGCGCCTGGCCCGGATCGAGGACCGTGACGTACGTCGGGAAGGTCTGCATCCAGCCGATCCGGTTGGCCCCGGACATGACGTCCTCCTGGCGCACCCGGTAGACGACGGTGCCGGCCGCCGCGGTCACGCCCGGGAACCACCCCATCCCGTCGGCCTGGACGGTGGAGGTGCCGAGGGTCTCCCAGGTGGTGCCGTCGACCCGGCGCTGGAGCGTGAGCGTGCGCCCGGCGAAGACCGGCAGGCCGATCGTCTCGGGGCGGCGGACGAGGCTGGGCGTGGTGTCCACGGCGATCGTGAAGGGCAGCCCGGCGACGGCCTGGCCGACGACCCACATCGTCAGGTCCTGGCCCTTGGCCCGGAGGCTCACCGGCGGGCTCACGACCCCGCCCTTGCCGACCACGCGGTAGCGGATGCCGCCCATCGCGGGCGCGGGGAAGGAGAACGAGAAGCTGCCGTCGGCGGCGGTGGTGCCGGAGAAGCCCCGCACCGCGAACCAGCTGTCTCCCGGCCGGTTCATGTGCTGCTGCAGGGTGATCCGGCGGACGCCCCTGCGGCCGAGGCTGCCGCTGAACGTGAGCGCCTGCCCCCCGACGTACGACTGCGGGGAGTAGGTGAGCGAGCCGGCCCGCGCCGCGACGCGGCTGCCGGCGTCGTTCGTGGGCGCCTCGTCCGGGGTCGCGGCGGCGGGGGCCAGGGTCAGGACCAGCCCGCCGAGGGCCAGGGCGAGCGCGGAGTGCAGGAGCCTCATGCTGGCGAAGATAGGAGCGCGGGGGCGCGCACGTGGCCGGAATGGAGCAATTGCCTCCCGACGGGCGGGACCATGGGGCATGACCGACACGACCCCGCAGGCTGCTCCCGGCGCCCGTCAGTGGTGGCCCCTCCTGCTGGGCGCCTGCTGGATCGGCGCCTCGGCCTGGATCTGGGCGACTCGCGCCGGCGTGCTGCTGGCCGGCCACCCGGCGTACGCCGTGCTCACCACGCTGGTCGGCATCGTCGGCCTGCTGGTCGTGGTCCGCGCCCTGCGTGCCGGCCGACGGGATCGGCCGGCGGGACGGCCGACGGGGTGGCCCGCGCCGGCCATGGCTGCGCGCACTCGGCCGGGTCGCTGCCGCCGTCGTGACGCTGGTCGTCGTGGGGTCGCTGCTCTGGCTGCGCCCCTTTCCCGCCTCGCCCACCGCCCTGGACGCCATGGACGGCAGCCCGGAAGTTCGGGTGACCTCGAGCGCGACCCGCATCACGCTCACCCCCACCGCGGCGGCGCCGCGGACCGGGCTGGTCTTCCAGCCCGGCGCCCGGGTGGACCCGCGCGCCTACGTGCCGCTGCTGACCCGGGTGAGCGCCGCCGGGGTCCTGGTCGTCGTGGTCAAGCAGCCCCTGTCCATCGGCTTCACCGCGATCGGCGCCCCGGGCGACGTCATCGACGACCACCCCGAGGTCGAGGAGTGGTCGACGGGCGGGCACAGCCTCGGCGGGGTGGTGGCGTCGGCGTACGCCGAGGACCATCCCGACGAGGTCGCCGGGCTCCTGCTGTGGGCGTCGTACCCGCTCGGGTCCCTGGCCGACCGCACCGACCTGGCGGTGGCCTCGGTGTCCGGCACGAACGACGGCCTGGCCACGCCCGCGGACATCGAGGCCAGCCGGGCCGACCTGCCCGCGTCCACGACGTTCGTCGCCGTCGAGGGCGCCACGCACGCCTACTTCGGTGACTACGGCGAGCAGCCCGGTGACGGCACCCCGACCGTCAGCCGGGAGGACGCGCAGGAGCAGATCGCGGAGGCGAGCATCGCGCTGGTGTCCCCGGGACCGTGAGCGGCGTCAGCCGCCGATGTCGTCCAGCAGCGCGTCGGCGGCGGTGTAGGGGTCCGACTCCCCCGCCACCACCGCGGCCGCGAGCTCGTCGAGCTCGGACCGGCCGTGCACGTCGCCCCACCGCGCGCGCAGCGCGGTGACGGCGATCGCCTCGATCTCGTCGCGTGCCCGTCGCGTACGCCGCTTCGCCAGCTCGCCGCTCTCCTCCAGCCAGGCGTGGTGGCGGTCGATCTCCTCCACCACGGCGTCGAGGCCCTCCCCACGGGCGGCCACGGTGCTCACGATCGGTGGCTTCCAGGCCCCCGCGGGGCGATCGGCGAGGGCGAGCATGGAACGCAGGTCCCGCTTGACCTGGTCGGCACCGTCACGGTCGGCCTTGTTGACGACGTAGAGGTCGCCGATCTCCAGGATGCCCGCCTTGGCGGCCTGGATCCCGTCGCCCATCCCCGGCGCGAGGAGCACCAGCGTGGTGTCGGCCAGGCCGGCGATCTCGACCTCGCTCTGCCCCACGCCCACGGTCTCGACGAGGATCACGTCGCAGCCGGCGGCGTCGAGGACGCGCAGGGCCTGCGGCGTCGTCCAGGCCAGCCCGCCGAGGTGGCCGCGGGAGGCCATCGAGCGGATGTAGACGTCGCGGTCGGTGGCGTGGTCCTGCATGCGGACGCGGTCCCCGAGCAGGGCGCCCCCGGAGAACGGTGACGACGGGTCGACCGCGAGCACGCCGACCCGCTTGCCGGCCCGGCGCAGCTCGCCGACCAGGGCGTTGGTGGAGGTCGACTTGCCGACGCCCGGGGAGCCGGTGATGCCGACGACCTGGGCGTGCCCCGCGAACGGGCGCGAGCCCGGCCATCACCTCGCGCAGCAGGGGCGACGCGTCCTCGACCAGCGAGATGAGACGGGCCACGGCCCGGGCGTCGCCCTCGCGGGCCCGGGCGACCAGCTCGGGGACGGGCGCCGTCGTACGACGCCGTCCCCGCGCCGGGGCTGCGGGCGAGCCCGGCCCGGCAGGGCCGGGGGTCACGCCTGCGGGACCCGGATGATCAGGGCGTCACCCTGGCCACCGCCACCGCACAGCGCGGCGGCACCGGTGCCGCCGCCGCGGCGCTGGAGCTCGAGGGCCAGGTGCAGCACGATCCGGGCGCCGGACATGCCGACCGGGTGGCCGAGCGCGATGGCGCCGCCGTTGACGTTGACCCGGTCCTCGCCGACGCCGAGCTGGCGGGCCGACTCGATGCCGACCGCGGCGAACGCCTCGTTGAGCTCGAAGAGGTCGATGTCGGACACCGCGATGCCCTCCTTGGCGGCGGCCTTCTCGATGGCGCGGGCCGGCTGGAGCTGCAGGGTCGAGTCGGGACCGGCGACCTGGCCGGACGCGCCGATCTCGGCGAGCCAGGTGAGGCCGAGCTCCTCGGCCTTGGCCTTGCTCATCACGACCACGGCGCACGCGCCGTCGGAGATCTGCGAGGCGGAGCCGGCGGTGATGGTGCCGTCCTTGGAGACCGGGCGCAGGCCCGACAGGGACTCGACGGTGGTGTCGCCGCGGATGCCCTCGTCCTGGCTGACGGTGATGTCGCCCTTGCGGGACGGGATGGTCACCGGGACGACCTCGTCGTCGAAGACGCCGTTCTTCCAGGCCTCGGCCGCCCGCTGGTGCGACTGGGCGGAGAACGCGTCCTGCTCCTCGCGGGTGAGGTGGGCGCCGGCGGCGTTGCAGCCCTCGGTGAGGTTGATCATCGCCTGGTCGGTGAACTGGTCGAAGAGGGCGTCGTAGGCCATCGAGTCGACGAGCGCGGTGTCGCCGTACTTGAAGCCCGAGCGCGAGCCGGGCAGCAGGTGCGGGGCGCGGGTCATCGACTCCATGCCGCCGGCCACCACGATCTCGTGCTCGCCGGCGCGGATGAGCTGGTCGGCCAGCGCGATCGCGTTGATGCCCGACAGGCAGACCTTGTTGATGGTGATGGCGGGGACGTCCATCGGGATGCCGCCCTTGACCGCGGCCTGGCGGGCGGTGATCTGGCCGGTGCCGGCCTGGATGACCTGACCCATGATCACGTACTCGACCTGCTCGCCGGAGACGCCCGCCTTGTCGAGGGCGCCCTTGATGGCGACCCCGCCGAGGTCGGCGGCGGACTGGTCCTTGAGCCCACCGAGGAGGCGACCGATGGGGGTGCGGGCCCCGGCGACGATGACAGAAGTGGACATGAGCGGTGCCTCCAGGCGGTGTGGACAAGATCTGTGGGACGTGATCGTTCGTGACGATACCGCCGCCCCTCGCCCGCGGTGTCCGGGGTGGCGGGGATCACGTTGCGGGCACCGTCCCACCTGCCACGATGTCGGCCATGACCGCACCCCTGGACCTCCCCGACCACCTGTTCACCGCGATCGACCACGTCGGCATCGCCGTGCCCGACCTGGACGTGGCGATCGCCTACTACCGCGACACCTTCGGGATGCACGTGGCCCACGAGGAGACCAACGAGGAGCAGGGCGTGCGCGAGGCGATGGTCGCGGTCGGTGACTCCGGCTCGCACATCCAGCTCCTGGCGCCGCTCTCCGAGGAGTCGACGATCGCCAAGTTCCTCGACCGCTCCGGGCCGGGCATGCAGCAGCTCGCCTACCGCGTCACCGACGTCGAGGCCGTGTCCGCCATCCTGCGCGAGCGCGGCGTCCGCCTGCTGTACGACGCCCCGCGGCGCGGCACGTCCGACAGCCGGATCAACTTCATCCACCCCAAGGACGCCGGCGGCGTGCTCGTCGAGCTCGTCGAGCCCGCGGCCCCCGGCCCGGGGCACTGACCCCGGTGGGTGCCCTCGTCACCGGAGCCGGTCGCGGCCTCGGGGCCCGGATCGCCGCCCTGCTGGCCGAGCGCGGCCACGTCGTGCACGTCACCGACGTCGACCTCGACGCGGCCACCGAGGTCGCGGAGAGGATCGGGGGCGGCGCCTTCGCGTCGGTCCTCGACGTCCGCGACGCCGCCGCCTGCGACGCCGCGGCGGCACTCACCGTCGAGCGCACCGGCTCCCTGGACGTCTGGGTCAACAACGCCGGGGTGATCGTCACCGGTCCGGCGTGGGAGCAGACCCCCGAGCAACGCCGTCTCGTGGTCGAGGTCAACACGATCGGCGTCATGAACGGCACGGTCAGCGCGATCGGCCGGATGCGCGAGGGCGCCGGCGGGCACGTGGTCAACGTGGCCTCGCTGGCCGGCCTGGTCGCCGTGCCGGGCGAGGGGGTCTACGCCGGGTCCAAGCACGCGGTGCTCGGCTTCAGCCTCAGCACGGTGGCCGACCTGCGACTGGCCGGCATCCGGGGCATCGACATCAGCTGCGTCTGCCCGGACGGCATCTGGACCCCGATGCTCCACGACAAGCTCGACGACCCCGGGGCCGCGCTGTCCTTCTCCGGCGTCCTGCTGACCGTCGACGACGTCGCCACCGCCGTCGGCCGGGTGCTCGACCGGCCGCGCCTGGTGACCGCGGTGCCGCGCTGGCGCGGGGCCCAGGTGCGGGTGGTCGACGCCTTCCCCCGGCTCGGCCAGCACGGCCTCGCGCTCGGCGTACGGCTCGGTCGCCGGGCCCAGCGGCGCCTGCGACGCACGGGCGTCCCGCCCACGGCGTGCTAACTACGTCACACACCCCACCGCCGGTGGTTACCGACCGGTACCTTCACTCCGATCGCGACACCGATGCCTCACCAGGAGACACACGTGCACACCATCCTCGAAGCCATCCAGTCCGGAGACGCCACCTCTGACGACTTCGCCCACCTCGAGCTGCCGGAGTCCTACCGCGCGGTGACCGTCCACAAGGACGAGGTCGACATGTTCGAGGGCCTGACCGCGAAGGAGAAGGACCCCCGCAAGTCGCTGCACGTCGAGGAGGTCGCCCTCCCCGAGCTCGGCCCCGGTGAGGCGTACGTCGCGGTGATGGCCTCCGCGATCAACTACAACACCGTGTGGACCTCGATCTTCGAGCCCGTCTCCACCTTCGGCTTCCTCGAGCGCTACGGCCGGCTCTCCGACCTCACCAAGCGCCACGACCTGCCCTACCACGTGGTCGGCTCCGACCTGGCCGGCGTCGTGCTCAAGACCGGCCCCGGCGTCACGAAGTGGAAGCCCGGCACCGAGGTCGTCGCACACTGCCTCTCGGTCGAGCTCGAGGACTCCGACGGCCACGACGACACGATGATGGACCCGCAGCAGCGGATCTGGGGCTTCGAGACCAACTTCGGCGGCCTGGCCACCATCGCGCTGGTCAAGTCCAACCAGCTGATGCCCAAGCCCGCCCACCTCACGTGGGAGGAGGCCGCCTCTCCCGGCCTGGTCAACTCCACCGCCTACCGCCAGCTCGTCAGCAAGAACGGCGGCAACATGAAGCAGGGCGACAACGTCCTCATCTGGGGCGCCTCGGGCGGCCTCGGCGGGTTCGCCACCCAGTACGCCCTCAACGGCGGCGCCGTGCCGGTCTGCGTGGTCTCCAACGAGGAGAAGGCCGCGATCGCCCGCTCCATGGGTGCCGAGCTGGTCATCAACCGCTCCGAGGAGGGCTACAGGTTCTGGAACGACGAGAACACGCAGCAGGACCCCAAGGAGTGGAAGCGCTTCGGCGCCAAGATCCGTGAGCTCACCGGCGGCGAGGACATCGACATCGTCTTCGAGCACCCGGGCCGCGAGACCTTCGGCGCCTCGGTCTACGTCACCCGCAAGGGCGGCACCATCACCACCTGCGCGTCCACCAGCGGCTACATGCACGAGTACGACAACCGCTACCTGTGGATGAACCTCAAGCGCATCATCTCCTCCCACTTCGCCAACTACCGCGAGTCCTGGGAGGCCAACCGCCTCATCGCCAAGGGCATGATCCACCCGACCCTGTCGAAGACCTACACCCTCGACCAGGTCGGCCAGGCCGCCCTCGACGTCCACCAGAACGCCCACCAGGGCAAGGTCGGCGTGCTCTGCCTGGCCCCCGAGGAGGGCCTCGGCGTCCGCGACCACGAGATGCGCGCCCGCCACGAGGACGCCATCAACCGCTTCCGCGGCGTCTGACCGCATCCCACACTCCCGACAATCACACCCCGGTTCGCGGATCGTTTCCGCGAGCCGGGGTGTGTTTGTCCCCGGGCGTCGTACAGACTGGACCGACCGCAACGCAACACCGCAGATCGACGCAGAGAGTGGGTGCTCCACCATGAGCCGCGACCAGGGACTGTCCATCTTCGACGAGGAGCCGGACAACGACGCCGACCTCACCGGGGAGACGACCGGCGAGTCCGTGAGCAGCTCCACCGGCACCTCCAAGCGCAGCTCCGGGCGCACCGCTCCCGCGGCGCCCGACGGCGAGTCGACCCAGGTGATGCCCGCCGTGCCACCGGCCGCGCCGGCCGACGAGACGCCGACCGCACAGACCCCGTCCGCCCAGACCCCGGCCGCCCCCGCCGCGGCCCGCCCGGCACCGGCTCCCGCGCGCCCGTCTGCCCCGTCGGCCCCCGCGGCCCCGGCCGCCCCCGCCGCTGGCGGCTCCGCGCCCTCCCGGCCCGCGTCGCCGGTCGCCGCGGCCCTCCCGATGGTCCGCCGCGGCGGCTACGACAAGGCCGCCGTGGACCAGCGGATCAACCAGCTCACCGCCGAGAAGTCCGGCCTCAGCTCCAGCCTCACCGCCTCCGAGCAGCGCGTCATCGAGCTCGAGAGCGAGATGGACCGGGTCCGGGCCGAGCTCGACGAGAACAAGAACCCGACGTACGCCGGTCTCGGCGGGCGCGCCACCTCGATGCTCAAGCTCGCCGAGGAGGAGGCCGCCGACGTCCGCTCGGCCGCCACCCGCGACGCCTCCGACATCCGCGAGCAGGCCAACCGTGACGCGAAGGCCATCCGGGCCGAGGCGTCCCGCGAGGCCGACGACATGCGCATGGTCCAGCTCAAGGAGCTCGACGAGATGCGCAGCCGGCTCACCACGGACGCCGAGCAGGAGCGCAACCTGGCCAAGGCCGAGGCCGAGGACATCCTCGCCGCGGCCAAGCGCGAGGCCGACCAGGTCCGCCTGGCCGCCCAGCAGGAGACCAACGAGCTGCGCGTCACCGCCCGCCGCGAGGCCGAGCAGGCCCGTGCGGCCGCCGACCGCGAGGTCCAGGAGGCCCGCCGCACGCTGGCCGTGGAGAAGGAGCGCCTGGCCCGCGAGGCGTCCGAGCACCACTCCAGCGCCACCGCGGAGACGCAGCGCCTGGTCCAGGAGGCCGAGGACCGGGCTTCCGCCGCGGAGAAGCGCGCCCGCGAGGCGACCGCCCAGGCCAACGCCCACCGCCAGCAGGCGCAGAGCGAGGCCGAGGGCCTGCTCAGCCGGGCCCGCCGCGAGGCCGAGCAGATCGTCGCGTCGGCCACCACGCAGGCGGAGTCCGTCTCGGCCAGCGGGGCCGCCGACGCCGAGCGCGAGCTCGCCGCCGTGCAGGCCGAGGTCGACCGGATGACCAAGCGTCGTGACGCCGTCGCCGCCCAGCTCGGCGCGCTGCGCGACGTCGTGGCGGGCTTCTCCGAGGACGAGTCCTGAGCTGGATCGACCGCCTCCGCGGTCGCCTCCAGCAGTCCGGCACCGCACCCTCCCACCCGGGGTCAGAGCCGTCCCGGCCCGCTGACTCCCCCGACGTCCCCGACCGCGCCGAGTTCGACTCGGTCGAGGACTACGTCGAGGAGGCGGTGGACCACGTCAACGACCGGACCGAGCACGCGGAGCGGCAGGCCGAGGTCGCCCAGGAGGCTGCGGACCGGGCCGACGGTGCCGCCCAGGTCGCGGACGAGGCGGCCGCGTCGTCCGTGGCGGTCGCGGAGCAGATCAACGACGCCACCGACCTGGTGGTCGACCCCGTGCCGTACGTCCCGCCGCCGTCGAGCCGGGAGACGCCGCAGCCCTCCCTGCTGCGCCACTCCCCCTTCAACATCGGCTTCTTCGGCGCCTTCGGCGCCCTGGTCGCCGTCTTCCTCACCGAGCAGCTGCTCAGCATCTCCTCGGTGCTGATCCTCCTTGTCCTGGCCATGTTCCTGGCGATCGGGCTCAACCCGACCGTGGAGTGGTTCATGAAGCAGGGCATGCGCCGGAGCCTCGCGGTGCTGCTCGTGCTGTTCGTCGTCATCACGGTGCTGGTGCTCTTCGTCGTCGCCGTGGCGCCCGTCATCAGCGACCAGATCGCGCTGATCACCAAGAACGCGCCCGACTGGTTCGAGACCCTCCAGCGCAACCGGCAGGTCCAGTCCCTCGACGACCGCTTCGACGTCATCCACAAGGTCCAGGACTACGTCACCCAGGGCGACTTCGGGGGCAAGGTCTTCGGCGGCGCACTGGGCGTCGGCCTCGCCGTGCTCTCCGCGCTGGCCAACTCGCTCATCGTGCTCGTCCTGATGGTCTACTTCCTGGTGTCGCTGCCCAGCATCAAGCACGCGGCGTACAGCCTCGCCCCGGCCTCGAAGCGGCCGCGGGTCAGCGAGCTGGGCGACCGGATCATCCGCTCCACGGGGGCGTACGTCGCCGGCGCTTTCCTGGTGTCGGTCTTCGCCGGCATCAGCACGTTGATCTTCACGTTCGTGGTCGGCCTCGGTGACTACGCCTTCGCGCTGGCCTTCATCGTCGGCCTGCTCTCGCTCATCCCGGTGGTCGGCGCCGTCGTCTCGGGCATCATCATCACCCTGCTGGCCCTGACCGTCTCACCGACCACGGCGCTCGTCGCCGCCGCCTACTACATCGCCTACCAGCAGATCGAGTCCTACTTCATCTACCCGCGGATCATGAAGCGCTCGGTCGACATCCCCGGGTCGGTCACCGTCATCGCGGCACTGCTGGGCGGCAGCCTGATGGGCATCATCGGCGCCTTGCTCGCTGTGCCGGTCGCGGCCGCGTTGCTGCTCCTGCACCGCGAGGTCTTCCTCAAGCGGCAGGACGCTCGCTGACGGGGCCCGGCACCGGCTCCACCACGGGTGAGGACGACCCCTCCCCCAGCTTGACCACCACGACCCCCGCGAGCACCAGCAGGCCGCCGGCCAGCTGGATCGGTCGGGGCAGCTCGCCGAGCAGCAACCAGGCGAAGACGAGCGCCATCAGCACCTCGGTGAGGGCGACGAACGACGCCAGCCGGGACCCGAGCCGCCGGCCCGCCTCGATGCCGGTGACGTAGGCGATGGCCGCCGTGACCAGCCCGAGCGCCAGGACCGGGCACCCACCAGTCGACGTCGAAGCCCTGGTAGGACACGCGCTCCGAGGACACCCGCATCGGCAGCACGCCGAGCAGGCCCGCGACCCCGAGCACCGTGCCGCCGACGACGAGGCCACCGGCCGCGAGGCTGATCCCGGGGAGGCCGTTGTCCTCGTCGGCGGAGATCACGAAGTACGTCGCGGCGCCGACCATCGCGCCGAGACCCCAGGCGACGCCGACCAGGTTGAGGTCGGCCCCGGACACCACGTCGAGCACCAGGACCAGGCCGACGGCCGCGATCGCGGCACCGACGACGGTCAGCCGGTGCGGACGGTGCCCGTGGCGCAGCCACAGCCACACCACCACGGCGACGGGGGCGGTGTACTCGATGAGCAGCGCGACGCCGACCTGGAGGTAGGAGACGGCGTAGAAGTAGCAGAGCTGGGCGCCCGCGACCGCCGCGACGCCGTACGCCGCGACCAGGCCGCCGTTGCGGCTCAGCAGGTGCCACCGACCCCGCAGGGCGAGGGCGCCCGGGACGACGAGCACGAGGGCGGCGATGACGATCCGTGCGGTGACCGCGGCGGGGGCGCTCCAGCCGCTGTCGAGCAGGCCCCGGGCGAGGGCGCCGGAGAGGCCGAAGGTGGTCGCGGAGACGAGCGCGAAGCCGAGGCCCGCGCCGAGCCGCGACGGAGCGGCGGTGGACACCGTGTCATGAGTCAAACTCGTCATGACACATGACGGTAGTCCGCGCTGTGTAAGGTGTCAACATGGTTTTCGCTCCTGACACGGCCGAGGCGCTGGAGGCCGCGGTGATCCTGGCCAACAGCGCCCTGGAGCCGGACACCCTCACCACCGTCGAGGACCTCAGCGCGTTCTACGAGGGCACAGGGCTACTCGGGCGCGCACCGGGGCGACCGGGCCGAGCTGGACGCCGTGCGGGCCGTCCGGCCCCGGCTCCGCGTGCTGCTGCTCGCCGACCGCGACGCGGCGGTCGGGCAGGTCAACGAGATCCTCGCCGACGCCCGGGCCGTCCCCCGCCTCGTGCGCCACGACAAGCTGGACTGGCACATCCACGCCGTGGACGACGACGCCCCGCTGGCCGAGCGGGTCCTGGTCGAGACGGCGATGGCGATGATCGACGTGGTCCGCGCCGACGAGATGGGTCGGCCTCGGCGTCTGCGCGGCCGACGACTGCGACGGCCTGGTCCTCGACCTGTCCCGCAACCGCTCGCGCCGCTACTGCTCGACGACGTGCGGCAACCGCGAGGCGGTCGCCGCCTACCGCGCGCGGCAGAGGGCCTGACCCGGTGCCCCTCGTCAGCGGGCGCAGGAAGCGGCGCAGCACCTCGGTGAGCACCGCGGGCTGCTGGGAGTGCACCCAGTGCCCGGCGTCCTTGACCATCACCCGGCGGTTGCGCGGGAAGCGGCGGTCCATCTCGGGCGCGTGCTCGTCGGTGACGTAGTCCGACAGCGCGCCGCCGACCCACAGCACCGGCCCGTCGTACGACGCGTCGCCGAGCTCCTCGTCCGGCCAGCCGACGAGCGCGTCCATCTCGTCGCCCAGCAGGTCGAGGTTGACCTGCCAGTGCCAGCCGTCGTCCCCGCGACGCGAGGTTCTGCAGGAGGAAGCTGCGGACGGTCGTGTTGGGCACCGCGTCGCGCAGGGCCTCGTCGGCCTGGTCGCGGCGCTCGAGGGTCGAGAGGTCGAGGGCCCGCATCGTCTCGATGTAGCCCACGAACTCCGCGCCCCGAGGAGTAGGCCGTCGGCGAGACGTCGACGACCACGAGCCGCTCGACCAGCTCGGGGTGCCGCAGGGCGAGCACCATCGCGATCTTGCCGCCCATCGAGTGCCCGACGAGCGCGACCGGCCCCTCGTCCCGCAGCGTCCCGGCCACCCGGTCGGCCAGGTCGAGGTAGTCGAACGCCTCCGTCCACGGCGAGCGGCCGTGGTTGGGCATGTCGATCAGCAGCACCCGGTGGTCCGCGGCGAGGGCCTTGGCGACCTGGGTCCAGTTCTTGCCCTGGCCGAAGAGGCCGTGGCAGAAGGCGACGACCGGCCCGGCGTCGCCGAGGCGGGTCACGTGCAGTCCGGGAGCGCTCACCGGCCCAGTCTGTCAGCATCGGGCGATGAGCCGACCGACCCCATCGTCAGCGCAGGAGTGGTACGACGCCACCCGGGCCCGCATCGCGGCCGACGGGCTACCGAGCCGCACCGTGGACGGACTGGCCGACCTGGCCGTTCGACGGCGACCTCGTCGCAGCGGGAGCTGGAGCCGCCGGGCGCCGAGCGCCCGCGCGGCGGCGCCGGCGGCGTCGACTGCTTCATCTGCGCGGCGGCCGCCGGGGACGGGGGCGACTACGTCGTGTGGCGCGACGACGTGGCGATGCTCGGCCAGCCGCGCGACGACGTCGCCCTGCCGTTCGTGGCCTTCCTGATGCCCCGTCGCCACGCCGACCTGTCCGACCTGGCGCCGCACGAGGCCGCGCGGATGGGCGAGCTGATGGTGCTGCTCGAGCGCGCCGTGACCGACGTCCTCGACGTGCCGCGGGCCCAGCTCATCCGCTGGGGCGACGGCCAGGAGCACCTGCACTGGTGGGTGCTGGCGCGGCCCTCGGGCGCGGACCAGCTCCGGGGCGCCTTCACTCCGCTGTGGGACGACCTCCTGCCGCCGCGACCCCGGGCGGAGTCGCGCGCGCGACCTGGAGGCCGTGGCCCGGCGCCTGGTCGAGCTCGCCGGGGGCGAGCTGCCGTGGGCGGCGGGCGGCGGGACTAGAAGTCGAAGCCGTCGAACAGGTTGCCGATGCCGTCGCCGATGCCGCCGAACATGTCGCCGACGCCCTCGCCGAGGGCGCCGATCCCCTCGCCGAGGCCGTCGAAGCCACCGCTGAAGAGCATGCCCATGAACATCCAGTCCATCGGCCCGAAGCCGCCGAAGTAGCCCTGGGCGTAGGGCTGGTAGGCCCGACCGCCCTGCCAGTAGGGCACCCGCCGCGAGCCGACCATCACCTTGCGGATGTCGGGCTCGGCGCCCGCGCGCACCCGCTCGGCGTCGAGCTGGCAGGCGGGGACGTCGCGCCGCGCGCCGCCGGGCGGCGTGTAGGGCACGTCGGCCACGGACATGCCGTGGCGGGGGTCGAAGAAGCACGGCGGCCGACGCGTGGGCAGCGGGCGCCCGTCGACCCGGGCGCGCACGCAGGCCATCGCGTAGCGACCGTCCTCGAGGATCTCGGTGACGTGGCGGACGTCGTCGGGCTGCGCCATGCTGGCCGCCGCGATCTTGGCGGCCTCGTAGGCGTCCAGCGCCCGCTGGTAGTCGGCGTTCTCGCCGTGGCCGAGCGGCGTGCCGGCCAGTCGATGTCGAGGTCCTGCAGCTCCACGCCGAGGGCGGTGACGTCCTCCTCGGCGAGCCGCTTGACCGGCTCGAGCTCGGCCTCGCGCTTGCGAGCTCACGGCGCTTGCTGGCCTGGCCGGCCACGACGGCGACGGCCACCAGACCGCCGAGCACCACGAGGAGGAGCACCATGCCTGTCATGGCGACCAGCGTACGTCGCGCCTCCACGTGCCGGCACCAGGCACTCGCCGCGGCCGTCGGTGCCAGACTCGCACCCATGCCAGCCGACGAGCGCATCGAGGTCAGCCGCCCCGTCACCGCACCCCCGGCCGAGGTCTTCGCCCTGCTGTGCGACCCGCAGGGCCACGTGGCCATCGACGCGTCCGGGCATGCTCCAGGACGCGGAGGGCGAGCGGGTCACCGAGGTGGGCCAGTCGTTCGTGGTCCACATGGACCGCGAGTCCCTCGGCGACCTCGACCTGGGCCGGTACGACGTCACGGTCACCATCACGACCTTCGAGCCCGACCGCGAGATCGCGTGGAAGGTGCTGGGCCGGGTCCGCCCGCAGATCGGCCACGTCTACGGCTACCGGCTGGAGCCGGCCGACGACGGCGGCACCCTCGTGACGTCCTACTACGACTGGTCCGACATCGCCCCGCAGTGGCGCGAGGCGGGCATCTTCCCGGTGATCTCCGAGGCCAGCCTCAGGGCGACCCTGGGCATCCTCGACCGGACCGTGCGCCGCGGCTACCCGCTGGCCACCGCCCGCTGAAGCCGCGCCGGCGAGGTCGAGCGCCGCGTCGCGGAGCTCGGGCGGGTCGAGGATCTCGCACTCGAACCCGAGCCACACGCACGTGGAACGCCAGCCAGTCGAGCGCGTCCGCGCTCGACTCGAGCAGCGTGGTCGAGTCGTCGATCGCGGTCAGCGTCACCCAGCGCACGTCGGTGCGCGCGGCCACCTCGTCGAGGGGCGCGCGGACCCGCACGCGGGCGTGGTGGCTGAAGGGCGAGTGGCTCACCGAGCGCTGCACGTACTCCGCCGGGTCGGGGTGCTCGCGCGGCTTGAAGCGCCAGGTCGACGGCGACCACCGCGCGCATCCGGTCGAGGCGGAAGGTGCGCCAGTCCTCGCGGTCGACGTCCCACGCCATGAGGTACCACCGACGGCCGGTCGCGACGAGGCGGATCGGCTCGACCCACCGCTCGGTCGCGGCGCCGTCGCGGGCGTCGTACCCGAAGCGGACGCGCGGTCAGGTCGCGGCAGGCGCGGGCGAGCGTGAGCAGCACGTCGCCGTCGACGAGGTCCTGCGCGGTGGACAGGGTGACGGTCGAGTCGTGGATCGCCTTGACCTCCGAGCGCAGCCGCGGCGGCATCACCTGGTCGAGCTTGGCGAGCGTGCTGAGCGCGGCCTCGCTGGCGCCGGTCACGGTGCCGCCGGCGGCCAGCCGCAGGGAGACCGCGATCGCGACGGCCTCGTCGTCGTCGAGCAGCAGCGGCGGCAGGTCCTTGCCGCGACCGAGCTGGTAGCCGCCGCCGACGCCCTGGGCCGCGTGCACCGGGTAGCCGAGCCCGCGCAGCCGCTCGACGTCGCGCCGGATGCTGCGCGTGGTGACGCCGAGCCGCTCGGCGAGCTCGGGGCCGGTCCACACCGGACGCTGCTGGAGCAGGCTGAGCAGTCGCAGCACGCGCTCGGTGGTGTCACCCATGGGCCCATGGTGGCAGAGCAGCGGACAGGAGCTGTCCTGCGACAGGGGCCAGACTGGGTCCCATGAGCCGCACCATCCAGCTGACGTACGACGCCCACGACCCGCGACGCCTCGGCCTCTTCTGGCGCGCCGCGCTCGACTACGCCGTGGACCCGCCGCCGGGCGGGCAGATCGGCGACCCGGAGCGAGACGCTGAGCGTGGCTGGACGCTTCCTCCGGTCCGGGGGGTGTCCCGGAGGAGCAGCACAACTCCGCCTTCGCCCTCGTGGACCCGACGGGCACGGGTCCGCGGATCTTCTTCCAGCAGGTGCCCGAGGACAAGGTCGCCAAGAACCGGCGTCCACCTCGACGTGCGGGCGGCGCCCGGGCTCAGCGGCGACGCCCGGATGGCGGCGCTGGAGGCCGGAGTGCGAGCGCCTCGTCGCGCTGGGCGCCACGCCGGCGCCGCCGGCACGAGCCGGACGGCGGATGACGCCGGCCTCATCGTGATGACCGACCCCGAGGGCAACGAGTTCTGCCTCGACTGACGGCCGACTCGGCCCCGGACGCCGCAGCGGGCCGCCGAGCTCCCCCGAGATCCGCGGCCTGCTGTCGCGCCGGCGGGTGGGCTGTCCCCTGTGCGGTCCACACGCCGTCTGACGTGACCAGCCTCTCGCGCGAGGCCGGTCTGGGCATCCGTAGTCCTACCTAAACAGACGGCGCGCGGACCGATAGATTCGCCGCGTGCTCACCCCCTGCCTCGGACGCGAGCAGACCCAGGCAGCGCCTGGCCACCGCGCTGGCGACCTCGCGCTGGGTCAGCATCGTCGGTCCTCCCGGCAGCGGGAAGACGCTGCTGGCCCGCCACGCGGCCGCCCGCGACGAGAGCAGCTGGGTCAACGCCCGCGGCATCCGGCGGCCGACGGACGTGCTCTCGGCCTGCCTGGACGCGCTCGACGTGCAGCCGCGCCCGGCGACTCGGCGCGAGGGTGCGCTGTGCCGGGCCATGGACGGCATCGACGCCCTCCTCGTGGTCGACGGCCTCGACCTCGACCCGACCAGCTGGGCCCGACCTTCCAGCAGGTGGTGTCGTCCACCACCGACGGCCGGCTGGCCGTCACCTCGGTCACCATGGCCGGGCAGCCGGCCGAGCGCGTGGTCCGGGTCAGCCCCTTCACGGTGCCCCGGCCGCACGAGCCCCTCTCGCGGGCCGGCCGTCGACCTCTTCCTGCCACGCGGGTCGAGGCCGCCGGCGGGCACCCGGTCGACCTGGTCGCAGCACGGCGACGACGTACGCCGGCTCCTCCACGCGACCGGCGGCCTGCCCCTGCTCATCGAGCAGATCGCCGTGCAGATCGCCCTCGTCGGCGTCACCAACGTGGTGCCCACCGCCTCGCTGTCGCGAGGCGGTGCACGCCTCCTACGAGCTCCTCGACGACGAGCAGCAGCGCTGCTTCCGGCGGCTGGCGCACATGACGTCGCCGGTCTCCCTCGAGGTGCTGGCCGAGGTCACCGGGGTCGGGCACGACGAGGCCGCGGCGATCGCCTGGCGGCCCTCGTGCGCCGCAGCCTGCTCGAGCTGATGCCCGACGGGCGCTTCGACATGCTCACCCCGATCCGGCGCCACGGCGCGCTCCTCACCGCCTCGACCGACGACCGCGACGCAGGCCCGGCGCGCGCTGCTGCGCTGGGCCGACCGGGTCGCCCCCGAGGACCTCAACTCCGGCGCCGCCGACGCGTCGTGGCTCGCCGACCTGCCCGTCATGCGGACGCGCGATCACCGCCGCCTGCGAGGACCCCGACAGCCGGCCGCTCGGCTACTGCCTCGCCAACCGGATCTTCTCCTCGCTCTACACCTCGATGCGGGCCCGCGAGGCCGTCGAGATCCTCGAGGCGGCCCTCGTCAGCGGGGACGGCCCGGCCGAGATCGGCGCCCAGGTGGCCCGGCGGGCGGGCATCGCGGCCTCGGAGGTGCGCGGCACCTACGAGGGGATGTGGCTGCTGGAGCGGGCCGACGAGCACGCCCGCAGCGCACCCGACCCCGAGGGGGAGCTCGCCAAGAACGCCTCGATCCGCGCCGAGATGCACCTCGACGCCGGCGACCTCGTCCAGGCCGAGGCCGAGGCCCGACGGGCGCTCGAGCTCGGCGCCGGCGGGCGGCGAGATCCGCCGCCAGGCGCCGCGGACCCTCGCCGACGTCCACGTCTCCCGCGGCGACTTCCGGGAGGCGACCGCCGCCGCCGCCGAGATCATGGCCGGCCGCGGCGACCAACGACGAGCGCTGGATCATGCTGTCGGCGCGCACCCTGCTGGCCCGGATCGCGCTCGAGCAGGGTCGCCCGACCGAGGCCGCCTCGGCCGCGCGTGCCGTGGTGCTCGAGGCCCGGGCGGTCGCCGAGGACCGGGTGGCGCTGCTCGCCGAGGCGCTGCTGCGGCACCTCGACCCGTCGTACGAGCCGGCGCCGGTCGACCGCGACGCCCTGCCGTGGGCCGTGCGGATGCCGGTGCTGGCCCAGGACGCGCGCGACCTGCTGCGGTCCGGCGACGTCGCGCGGGCCGCCGGCCTGGCCGCCGACGTGGTGGTGCTGGCCGACAGCAGCCGGCTGGGTCGCGACGCCGTCGAGGCCCGGCTGCTCCTCGGCCGGGCGCTGCTCGCCGCGGGCGACGAGGGACCAGGCGGCCACCACGTTCCTGGCCGCCCTCGACCGCGCCGCCGCGATGCCGATGCCGCTGCGGGTCGCCGACGCCCTCGACGGCCTGGCCTCCTCGGGCAGCGGCGCGGCATGCGGGACGCCCGCACGCTCGCCGCCGCGGCGGCCGCCCTGCGGGCGCCGCGCCAGGCGGTCGCCGTGGGGGTACGCCGCCGACGACGCCGCTCGAGCGTCGGCCGCTCGGTCCCCGAGGGACTGGATCGCGGACGGCGGGCTCACCACCGCCGGCGTCGAGGCCGTGGTCCGCTCTTCTCCGGCGCCACCGCACCCGGGTCAGCGGCGCGTGCTCGACCAGCTCACCACGGCCGAGCGGCAGGTCGCCGAGCGGGTGCGCGATCGGCCTGACCAGCCGCCAGATCGCCGAGCGAGCTCTTCATCTCACCCCGGACCGTCGACGCGCACCTGACCCACATCTACCGCAAGCTCGACATCACCAGCCGCGCCAGGCTCGCGGCCCTGGTCGTCGACCAGGGCTGAGCCGGGCCACGAGGGCCGGCCGCCTCAGCGGGCGCTGTAGTCCCGGAAGCCGCGCTTGGTCTTGCGGCCGAGGTAGCCGGCGGTGACCAGGTGCTCCAGCAGCGGGGCGGGCGCGAAGCCGGGCTCGCGGAACTCGAGGTAGAGCTCGCGCTGGATGGCCAGCGAGACGTCGTTGCCGACCACGTCGAGCAGCTCGAACGGCCCCATCGGCAGCGCGCAGCCCTGCTTCATCGCGGTGTCGATGTCGTCGGCGGTCGCGTAGTGCGCCTCGAGCATCTTCACCGCGTCGTTGAGGTAGGGGAACAGCAGCGCGTTGACGATGAAGCCGGCCCGGTCGCCGCACGAGACGGCGACCTTGCCGACCTTGTCGCAGAGCGCCCGCATGGTCTCGGTGACGTCGTCGTCGGTGGTGACGGTGGAGACGACCTCGACCAGCTTCATGATCGGCGCGGGGTTGAAGAAGTGCATGCCGACGACGTCCTGCGGCCGCGAGGTCGCCTTGGCCAGCGCGATGATCGGCAGCGCAGGAGGTCGTGGTGGCCAGGATCGCGCCGGGCTTGCAGATCTCGTCGAGGTTCTCGAAGAGGGTGGTCTTGATCGCGAGGTCCTCGGCGATCGCCTCGACCACGATGTCGACGTCGCGCCAGGTCGTCGAGCGACGTGGAGCCGGTGAGCCGGCCCAGCACCTCGGCCTTGTCGCTCCTCGGTGGCCCGGCCGCGCTGGATCTGCTTGTCGAAGTTCTTGGTGATCGTGGCGACGCACGCCGTCGACCTTGTCCTGGCTGCGGCCGACGAACAGCACGTCGTACCCGGCTCTTGGCGAAGACCTCGACGATGCCGGCGGCCATGGTGCCGGTGCCGACGACGCCCGACCTGCGCGATGTCGTGCCGGAGCTGCGGCTGGTCGTCGGCCGACGGGGTGCGGTCGTCGGCGACGACGACCGGGCTGTCCGGGCCGCTCGTAGGTGTAGAAGCCGCGGCCGGTCTTGCGGCCGAGCATGCCGGCGGTGACCATCTGCTTGAGGATCGGCGCGGGCGCGTGCAGCCGGTCGCGGCCCTGGCGGTACATCGTCTCGAGGATCTCGTAGGCCGTGTCGAGGCCGATCAGGTCGAGCAGCGCCAGCGGGCCCATCGGGTAGCCGCAGCCGAAGCGCATGGCCGCGTCGATGTCCTCGCGGGTGGCGTACTTGCCCTCGAACATCGCCACGGCGTGGTTGAGGTAGCCGAACAGCAGCGTGTTGGCGATGAAGCCGGCCTTGTCACCGCAGACGACCGGGTTCTTGCCGAGCGTGCCGACCAGCGCGCTCGACGTCCGCGAGCACGGCCGGCTCGGTGACCACGGTGCGGACGATCTCGACGAGGTTCTGCACCGGCGCGGGGTTGAAGAAGTGGACGCCGACGACCCGGCCGGGGCGGGCGTTGGCGGTCGAGATCTCGGTGACGCGGCAGCGACGAGGTGTTGGTGGCCAGGATCGCGTCGGGCGGGACGATGTCGTCGAGCGCGGCGGAAGAGGTCCTTCTTGACCTCGAGCGACTCCACGACCGCCTCGACCACGAAGTCGGCGTCTGCGAGGGCCTTGACAGGTCGGTGGCGAAGCGTGATCCGGCCGAGGAGCTCGGCCTGCTCGTCCTCGGTCATCTTCCCGCGCTTGACCGCGCGGCCGGTCGAGTGCGCGAGGTGCTGGCGCCCGCGCTCGACGGCCTCGTCGTTCAGCTCGACGCCGATGACGGCGAAGCCGTTGCGGGCGAACACCTCGGCGATCCCGGCGCCCATGGTGCCGAGGCCGATGACGCCGATGGTCGTCGAACGTGCGGGCTGGCGCCGCTCGGTCGATCAGCGGTCATGCCCGCATGATGACACGGTGAGCCGGTAACACGTCGGTAGCGACTTGCTCACGCACTCGGACGACGTACGTCACGTCCGCAGCACGCGCTCCATGGCCGCGAGCAGCCGGTCGACTCGTCGGCGTCGTGTAGGCCGCGAGGCTGAAGCGCGGCACCGCGGCTCGACCAGGCGGCGTGCCGGGCACGCCGCGAGGGTGTAGAGGCTGCCGCGGGCGACGCGCCGGCCCCGTGCGCCGCTCGCCCACCGCGACGCGCGTCGAGGCCGTCCGCCGTGCACCAGGACGGTGGGCGTACGCCGAGCGGCGACGGCCGTGCACGGTGACCCGGCACGTGGACGAAGCCGCGAGCAGGCGGTCCACAGCTGCTCGCTCGTGCGCCACGACGGCAGCCATGCCGCACTCCTCGGCGAACTCCCGGCCGCCTTCACGCCGGCCAGCAGCTCGTAGGGCAGCGTCCCGAAGTCTCGAAGCGCTCCGGCACCGGCGTCGCTCGAGGGCAGCGAGCTGGTCGGGTCCAGCCGCCCTTGCGGGCCGGGACCCGTGGTCCCGTCGCCGGTGGGGTCTGAAGAACATGACGGCGAGCAGCGCCAGCAGGTCCGGCGCCCATCGCCGCCGAGGCCGACCGGCACGTGCGCTGCGAGGTGCGACTGCGTCGACGTACACGAGGCGCCGACTTCGCCGCCGCGCGCGCGAGATGGCGGCCCGGGTCGGGGCCGCGGTGCCGAAGAGGTTGGAGGCCGCGGTCGACGCGCGACGACGCCGGCGTGCGGTCGGTCGAGCAGCGGGCCCGACGTCGTCAGCTCGGCGGTGACCGGGTCGAAGCCGATCCACCGGACTCGTGGCGTCGACGCGCTCGGCGGCCGTGGACCCAGGGCCGGATTGGTGTCGTGGTCGAGGCGCGACACGACGACCTCGTCGCCCGGTCCCCAGTCGCGGTCGCGAGCGTGCGGGCCGATGTCGAAGGTCATGGCGGTCATCGACGACCGAACGCCGACGCCGCGCGCGTCGACCAGCGCCGCGTGGCGGGCCATGGCGGCACGCTCGCCGACGGCGGTCTCGTCGGCGAGCGAGGCACCCGACGGCGCTGCGGCGCCGCCTCGTGGCGACTACGCCTCGGTCCCGCAGCAGCCTGCGACGGCGTCGGCCACCACCGGCGGCGACGAGCGAGCCGCCGGGTCCGTCGAACCGGGGCAGGTTCTCGGTCGCACGCTCGGGGAAGACGCCGCCTGATCGCTGTACGTCGTCGCGGTCGGTCGTCGGCGCGCTCACGACCGGCATGCTCGCACGCCGCGTCGTCGACGGGCGCCGGCGTGCCGGGCCTCGGGTAGATTCCGCCCCTCGTGAGGATCGTCGTTGCGCGCTGCCAGGTCGACTACGCCGGGCGGCTGACCGCCCACCTGCCGATGGCCACCCGGGTGCTGATGATCAAGGCCGACGGGTCGGTGCTGGTGCACTCCGACGGCGGCTCCTACAAGCCCCTCAACTGGATGTCCCCGCCGTGCACGTTCCGCGAGGGCGACACCGAGGACGGCCAGCGTCGAGTGGACGGTCACCGCGGCCAAGACGGACGACACGCTCCGGATCCTGCATCGAGGAGATCCACCACGACTCCGCCACGAGCTCGGCATCGACCCCGGGCTGCAGAAGGACGGCGTCGAGAAGCACCTCCAGGAGCTGCTCGCCGAGCACCCCGCCTCGCTCGCCGACGGGCTGACGCTCGTCCGTCGCGAGTTCCCGACCGCCATCGGCCCGGTCGACCTGATGTGCCGCGACGCCGACGGCCTCAGCGTCGCCGTCGAGATCAAGCGCCGCGGCGACATCGACGGCGTCGAGCAGCTCACCCGCTACCTCGAGCTGCTCAACCGCGACCCCGCTGCTGACCCGCAAGGGGCCGGTCCGCGGCATCTTCGCGGCCCAGGAGATCAAGCCCCAGGCGCGCGTGCTCGCCACCGACCGCGGCATCGCCTGCGCGGTCGTCGACTACGACGCGCTGCGCGGCATGGACGACTCCGAGCACCGGCTCTTCTGACGGCCCGCCATGACGCAGCCGATCTTCCACATCGCCACCCGCGCCGACTGGGAGGCAGCGCAGCGCGACGGGCGCCTACACGACCTCGACGCGGGGTCGGACCCTGGCGGAGGAGGGCTTCATCCACGCGTCGCGCCCCGAGCAGGTGCAGGCGGTCTTCGACCGCTACTACGCCGACGCGGACGAGCCGCTGGTGCTGCTCGTCATCGACCCGGACCGGCTCGGTGCCGAGGTCCGGGTGGAGCCGGTGGGCGACGACACCTATCCGCACGTGTACGGCCCGATCGAGCCCGCGGCCGTGGTCGAGGTGCGTCCGCTCGACGCCACGGGCCGCTGGGCGCAGGCCTGAGGCGACCGGTCAGGCGGCGAGCTTCTTGCCGACCTTCTTCTTGACCTTCACCAGCTTGCGCTTCTTGACGGTGTAGCCGTCGGGCAGCGTGCCCTCCTTGAGCATGCGCAGGGGGCAGCGGTTGCACTTCGTCCTCGAGACGCAGCACTCCTTCTTGGGCAGCCTGGCGACCTTGCCCTTGCCCGTCTTCTTGCCCTTCACCTTGCCCATGCGGAGCACCCTACAGGCTCGTTAGGCAAGGCTTACCTCCATGTTGCCCACGTCTCACCGGACGGTCAGACCGCGCGCCAGCCGGAGTCGTCCCCCTCGAGCGCGACGTGCCCGCCGCCGGGGAGGACCAGGTCGTACGCCGTCGCCCGCGGCGCCCCGAGCAGCACCGGCACCGTCGTCATGATCGCGCCGCCGTGGCTGACGACCAGGACGCCCTCGCCGCGGTGCGCGTCCGCGGACCTCGTCGAGCACGCCGGCCACCCGCGCCGCGATCGCGGCGACGCCCTCGCCGCCCGGGATCCTCGCCGCGTCGTCCCCCGCGACCCAGGCCCCGAAGACCGGACCGAGCTCCGCACCCTCGTCCGCCGTGGTGCCGGCGAGCGCCCCGACGCCGTACTCCCGCAGGCCCTCGCGGACGACGACGTCGACACCGAGCACCGCCGCGGCGATCTCGGCGGTCTGCACGGCCCGCGACAGCGGGCTGCACCAGACCCGGGCGATGCGCTCGCCGCGCAACCGCTCCCCCAGCTCGCGCGCCTGTCGTCGGCCCGCGGGACTGAGCGACCCGCCGTCGTCGGTGACCAGGTCGGTCTCGTAGTCGGCCTCGCCGTGGCGGGCGAGGAACACGCGCGTCGGGCACTGCAGGTCGCTCATGGCGCCACGCTAGCCGCGACCGGGCGCGGCGTACGTTGGCAGGCATGCGCAGAGTGACGCCCGAGGTCCCCGGTCCCGGCCAGGAGTCCGTGTGGGACTACCCGCGGCCACCGCGGGTCGAGCCCAGCACCGAGACCGTCGAGGTCCGGCTCGGTGGCGAGGTCGTCGCCCGCACCACGGCGTCGCTGCGGGTGCTCGAGACCAGCCACCCCCCGACCTACTACCTGCCGCGCGACTCCTTCGCGCCCGGCGTCCTGCGACCCGTCGAGGGCACCACCTTCTGCGAGTGGAAGGGCGTCGCGACGTACTTCGACCTCGTCACCCCGACGGCCACGGCCCGGCGGGCCGCCTGGACGTACGCCGACCCCACGCGCGGCTTCGAGGCGATCCGCGACCACCTGTCGGTGATGCCCGGCCAGGTCGACGCCTGCCTGGTCGACGACGAGGTCGTGCGGGCCCAGGAGGGCGGCTTCTACGGCGGCTGGGTCACCGACCGGGTGGTCGGCCCGTTCAAGGGCGTCCCGGGCAGCCACGGCTGGTGACCGCCCGCGCTGCGCGCCTCAGTCGAGGTCGTTGCGCCCGGCGGATGACGTCGACGATGCCGCCCATGATCTCGGTCAGGCCGAAGTCCTTGGGCGTGTAGACCGCCGCGACCCCCTGCTCGACGCAGCCGGCGACCGTCGGACTCGGGGATGATCCCGCCGACGATCACCGGCACGTCCTCGAGCCCGGCCGCGCGCAGGCCGTCGAGCACGTCGGGGACGAGCTCCATGTGCGAGCCGGACAGGATCGACAGCCCCACGCAGTGCACGTCCTCGGCCACCGCGGCGGCGACGATCTGGTCCGGGGTGAGCCGGATGCCCTGGTAGATCACCTCGAAGCCCGCGTCCCGGGCGCGGACGGCGACCTGCTCGGCGCCGTTGGAGTGTCCGTCGAGGCCGGGCTTGCCGACGAGCAGCCGCAGCCGGCCGCCGAGCTCCTCGCCCGTCGTACGGACCTTGTCGCGGACCGCGGCCAGCTCGGCGCCGGCCTCCGCGACGCCGACCGCACCGCTGACCCCGGTCGGGGCACGGAACTCGCCGAACACCTCGCGCAGCGTGCCGGCCCACTCCCCCGTGGTCGCGCCCGCGCGGGCGGCGGCCAGGGTGGCGTGCATGAGGTTCTTGTCGGTCTTGGCGTCGGCGGCCAGGACCGCGAGCGCCTCGGTCACCGCGGCCTCGTCGCGCTGCGCCTTCCAGTCCGCGACGGAGTCCAGCGCCGACTGCTCGGCGGCCGGGTCGGCGGCCATGATCGCCTCGTCGAGGTTGGCGGTCAGCGGCGACGGCTCGGTGGTGTCGTACCTGTTGACGCCGACGATGATCTCCTCGCCGTTCTCGATCCGGGCGCGGCGGGCGGCGTGCGCGCTGACGAGCGCCTGCTTCATGTAGCCGGACTCGACGGCCGCGATCGCGCCGCCGAGGGCCTGGACACGGTCGATCTCGGCCCGGGCGCTGTCCACGAGGGACGCGACCTTGGCCTCGATGACGTGCGAGCCGTCGAAGATGTCGTCGTACTCCAGCAGGTCGGACTCGAAGGCCAGCACCTGCTGCAGCCGCAGCGACCACTGCTGGTCCCACGGACGCGGGAGCCCGAGGGCCTCGTTCCACGCCGGGAGCTGTACGGCGCGCGCCCGGGCGTTCTTGGACAGCGTCACGCCGAGCATCTCCAGCACGATGCGCTGCACGTTGTTCTCGGGCTGGGCCTCGGTGAGCCCGAGGGAGTTGACCTGGACGCCGTAGCGGAAGCGGCGCATCTTCTCGTCCGTCACGCCGTACCGCTCCCGGGTGATCTCGTCCCAGAGCTGCACGAAGGCCCGCATCTTGCAGGTCTCCTCGATGAAGCGGACCCCGGCGTTGACGAAGAAGGAGATGCGCCCGACGACCTTCTCGAAGTCCTGCTCGTCGACCTGGCCGGACGCCTTGACCTGGTCGAGCACGGCGATCGCCGTGCAGAGCGCGTAGGCGAGCTCCTGCGTCGGCGTCGCCCCCGCCTCCTGGAGGTGGTAGCTGCAGATGTTGATCGGGTTCCACTTCGGGATCTCGTGGACCGTGTAGGCGATCATGTCGCCGATCAGGCGCAGCGAGTGCTCGGGCGGGAAGACGTAGGTCCCGCGGGAGAGGTACTCCTTGATGATGTCGTTCTGCGTCGTCCCGGCGAGCTGGTGCGCCACCGCGCTGCGCTCCTCGGGGCCGGAGTCGGCGGTGAGCCCGTTCTGCTCCTCGGCGGCGACCTGGTACATCGCCAGCATCCACATGGCCGTCGCGTTGATGGTCATGGAGGTGTTCATCCCGGTCAGCGGGATGTCCTCGAAGAGCCTGCGCATCTCGCCGAGGTGCGGGACCGGGACACCGACCTTGCCGACCTCGCCGCGGCTCAGCGGCGAGTCGGGGTCGTAGCCCGTCTGCGTCGGCAGGTCGAAGGCGACGCGACAGACCGGTCTGCCCCTTGGCCAGGTTGGTCCGGTAGAGCGCGTTGGAGGCCGCGGCCGTCGAGTGGCCGGCGTACGTCCGCATCACCCACGGCCGGTCCTTCGCGGGACGTGCGGCCTCGGGAGCGGCCGACGGGACCTGGACCTCGGAGTCAGTCATGGGGTCAATGTAGGCCCGTGGTTACCGGTGAGTCACCGGTTGGAAATGTGAGCAACCCCACCCGGGGTCAGGCCGAGGCGACGGCCCGCTCGACCTCGATGGCCCGCGCCAGGCGGGTCAGGTGCATCATCCGCCGGACCGCGGGCCCGCAGTTGCGGACGGTGAGGTGGTGTCCGTCGAGCCAGGCCTGGCGGGTGGCCACGGCCAGCACGCGAAGTGCGGTGACGTCGACGTTGTCCACGTGGGCCATGTCGATGACGACGTCCTCGTCGAGGCAGCCCTCGAGGTGGTCGTAGATGGCGGTGCGGACCTCCCACGTGCTGCGCACGTCGAAGTCACCGTGCAACGACAGGACCGGCCCGTTCGTCGTGATGTCCATCGTGTCTCCCCCTCTGTCGGCGCCCCCCGGCACTCCCAGACTGTGACGTGGCACTCACTATGACGCAGTTCTACCCGAGTTGGTTGCACCGCCGCCTCCCTTTTTTCGCCGGGTCGGGCTGCCGGGTGCCGGGATCTATAGGCTCGGCCGCATGGTCAACCTCACCCGCATCTACACCCGCACCGGCGACGCCGGCACCACCCGCCTCGGCGACATGAGCGAGACCTCCAAGAACGACTCCCGCCTGCACGCGTACGCCGACGTGGACGAGGCCGGCGCGCACCTCGGGCTGGCGCTCGCCCTGGGCGACCTGGACGCCGACGTGGTCGCGGTGCTCACCCACGTGCAGAACGACCTCTTCGACGTGGGCGCCGACCTGTGCACGCCCGTCGTCCCCGACCCGGAGTACCCGCCGCTGCGCATCGAGCAGGACTACGTCGACCGCCTCGAGGGCTGGTGCGACCACTACAACGAGCAGCTGCCCAACCTGCGGTCCTTCATCCTCAACGGCGGCACGTCCGGCGCCGCGCACCTGCACGTCGCGCGCACCGTCGTACGCCGTGCGGAGCGCTCCGCGTGGGCGGCCTGGTCCGAGCACGAGGCGTCGATGAACAAGCTCTCGATCACCTACCTCAACCGACTCTCGGACCTGCTCTTCATCCTCGCCCGGCACGCCAACCGGGCGCAGGGCGACGTGCTGTGGGTGCCGGGCGGGGAGCGTGGCGGCCAGCCCGGTGCTGAGCGCGAGGAGTAGGCGCCTGTGGACGAGCGCTGCCGGATGTCCGCGGTCGGTGCCACGATGACCGGGCCATGGGGATCCGCGACGCACTGACCGACGACTACCTGGCCCGGTTCTACGACCCGGGCACGCTGGTCCGCGCCCGCGCCTGCCTCGACGGCGTGCTGGCGCTGGAGGCCGTGCACGAGACCTCCAGCAGCCTGACCGTCACCGCCGACGTCTGGGGCACCGCCCCGACGCCGTACGCCGTGCAGTTCCACGCCGAGGTCAACGAGACGTCCGACTGGGTCTTCAGCGCCTGCTCGTGCCCGGTGGCGCGGATGTGCAAGCACGGGGCGGCCGTCGCCCTGCGCCTGCGCGGCGCCCCTCCCGTGCCGTCGCAGCCGCTCTGGCAGCAGCGGCTGTCCCGGCTGAGCAACGAGCTCGACCGGCGCGCGAGGTCCACGATGTCCGGGACGTCCCTGGGACTGGAGGTCTCCCGGCGGCCGACCTCCCGCTGGTCGCGGGGCACCCCCGGCGACTTCACCCTGCGTCCCGTGCGACCGGGCGCACGCCAGGGCTGGGCGCGCAGCGGGGCCGACTGGCCCGACCTCTCCGGTCCCACCGCCTCCGACCGCTACGTGCCGGCGCAGGTCGAGGCCCTGCAGGTGCTGCAGCGCGGACTGGTCAGCATGCACGCCTACCTCGTCTCGGGCTCGGCCCCCCTGCTCGACGACTACGGCGACCGCCTGGTGCCGGCGCTGCGCGCGGCCGTGGCTGCCGGCGTCACGCTGGTGCCCGGCGCGGGCGTCGGCGCGCTCACCCTGAGCTCGCGTCCCGCGCGGGTGGCGGCCGACCTCGTCCGCCGGGGCAGCTCCACGGAGCTCACCGTCATCGCCGAGGTCGACGACCGCCGCTGGCGCGGCGACCTCGTGACACCGGTCGGACGGCCGGTCACCTCGCTGGTGCTGGTCGAGGGGGACGACGTCCTCCTCGCCGACCTGGCCGAGCCGCTGTCCGACGCGCTGGCCGAGCTGCTCGTGGGGCCGCCCCTCGTGGTCGACCCCGACGACCACGACACCTTCCTCGAGGCGCTGGCGCCCCTGACGCGGCACGTCGAGGTCGCGTCCTCGGACGGGTCGCTGGAGGTGCCCACGCCGCCGCGCCCCCACCTGCACGTCACCGTCACGTGGCGCTCGTCGACGCACGCCACCCTCGCCTGGCAGTGGGCCTACGGCGACGCGCGGTGCGACGCGTCGTCCCCCGAGTCCCTGGGCGGGGTGCGCGACCCGGCGGCCGAGCGCGCCGTCCTGGCCACGGTGGCCGACCACCTGGTGGGCCTCACCTCGGCCTCGGGCGGCGACGCGCTGTCCCTGGCCCTCCACGACCTCCCCCACCTCGCCACGCTGCCCGACGTCACGGTGACGGAGGTCGAGGCACCCGACTTCCGGGAGTCGGCGAGCGCCCCGGAGATCGCGTTCACCCTGGCCGCGCAGCAGCCCGACCACACGGACTGGCTCGACCTCGAGGTGCAGGTCAGCGTCGACGGCGAGCAGGTCCCGCTGCCCGACGTGCTCGCGGCGGTCACCCGCGGCGACGAGTTCCTCGTCCTGCCCAGCGGGCTGTACGTCGCCCTCGACCGGCCGGAGTTCGCCCGGCTGCACGAGGTCGTCGCCGCGGCCGCCCAGCTGCGCGACGGCGACGACACCCGGGTCAGCGTCGGCACGACCGACCTGAGCGTGTGGGCCGAGCTCACCGAGCTGGGCGTCGTCGACGCGCAGGCCGCGACGTGGGCCGACCGGGCGGTCGCGCTGCGCGACCTCACCGAGATCCCCCAGCCCGACCCCGTCGGCCTCACCACCGCGCTGCGGCCCTACCAGCTCGAGGGCTTCTGGTGGCTGGCCTTCCTCCACCAGCACGGGCTGGGCGGGATCCTGGCCGACGACATGGGGCTGGGCAAGACGCTGCAGGTCCTCGCCCTGGTGCAGCACGCCGTCATCCGCGGCGGGGCCGAGGACCCGTTCCTGGTGGTCGCCCCGACCAGCGTGGTGACCGCCTGGCGCCAGCAGGCGGTGACCCACGCCCCCGGCCTCCGGGTGGGGGTCGTCAGCCGGCGCACCGACGACGTCGCCGCCATCGCCCGCGAGCACGACGTGGTGGTGACGACCTACGCCCTGCTGCGCCTCGAGCGCGACCAGTTCGTCTCGCGCCGGTGGAGCGGGCTGGTCCTCGACGAGGCCCAGCAGGTCAAGAACCACCAGGGCAAGACCTACGCCGCCGCCCGGGCCGTGGACGCCGACTTCCGGCTGGCCGTCACCGGCACACCCTTCGAGAACAGGCTGATGGAGCTGTGGTCCCTGCTCTCCATCACGGCACCCGGCCTCTACCCCGTGCCGCGACGCTTCCGCGACATGGTGGTCGGCCCCGTCGAGAAGGACGGCGACCAGGCAGCGCTGGACCGCTTCCGGCGGCGGATCCGCCCGTTCCTGCTGCGTCGCACCAAGGAGCTCGTCGCCGCCGACCTCCCGCCCAAGCAGGAGCAGGTGCTCGAGGTCGACCTGGAGCCGCGGCACCGCAAGATCTACGACACCCACCTGGCCAAGGAGCGCCAGAAGATCCTCGGGCTCGTCGAGGACTTCGACCGCAACCGGGTGGCCATCTTCAGCGCCCTGACCAAGCTGCGGCAGCTGGCCCTGGACCCGGCCCTGGTCGACCCCGACCACGACCACGTCGGCTCGGCCAAGGTCTCGCTGCTCGCCGAGCACCTGGCGGAGGTGACGGCCGAGGGCCACCAGGCGCTGGTGTTCAGCACGTTCACCTCCTTCCTGGCCCGGGTCCGCGAGCGCCTGGATGCCGACGGCATCCCCACCGTCCAGCTGGACGGCAGCACCCGCGACCGGGAGGCCGTGATCGAGGCGTTCCGCCGGGCGGAGGCGCCGGTCTTCCTGATCAGCCTCAAGGCGGGCGGGGTCGGTCTGACCCTCACCGAGGCCGACTACGTCTACGTGCTGGACCCCTGGTGGAACCCCGCGGCCGAGGCGCAGGCGGTCGACCGGGCGCACCGCATCGGCCAGGACAAGCACGTCCACGTCTACCGGCTCGTCGCCACCGACACCATCGAGGAGAAGGTCATGGCCCTCAAGGCCCGCAAGGCCGAGCTCTTCGCCCGGGTGATCGACGGCGGCGGAGCATCCACGCACGGCATCAGCGCCGACGACATCAGGGGGTTGTTCGAGGATGACTGACACCGCAGCGTGGACGACCCACCCGGTCACCGCGGCCCGCTTCGACGACTTCGCGGACGTCATCAACCCCCACCGGCGCAGCACGCACTGCTGGTGCCTCTCCCACCGCCTCCGGGTGAAGGAGATCGAGGAGCTCGGCAACGGCTCCCGTGAGGACGCCGCACGGGCCCTGGCGTCCGGGCGCTCGTCGTTCGGCGTGGTGACCTACCGCGACGACGTCCCGGTCGGGTGGTGCCACGTCGCACCGCGCGACGAGATCCCGCGGCTCGCCGCCTCCCGGTTGATCCGCCCCGTCGACGACCTGCCCGTCTGGAGCATCATCTGCGTCGTGGTCCGCGGCGGGCACCGCAAGCAGGGCGTCACCGGGCACCTGATCGAGGGCGCCGTCGCGTACGCCGCCTCGCGCGGCGCCCCGGCCGTCGAGGCCCACCCCGTCGACCCCGAGGGCCGGATGGACACCACCATGGCCTTCGTCGGCACCCGCGCGATGTTCGAGCGGGCCGGCTTCGAGGTGGTGGGGCGGACCGATGCCGTGGCCAGCCGGATGCCGCGCCTGGTCATGCGTCGGACGCTGGGCTGACTCCTCTCGCCAGCCACGCGGCGCGGGTCAGCTCGTAGCCCACCTCGCCATGCTCCCGGCCCGGGACGTCCTCCTTGCCCTGTGCGGCCCACGACTCGGCGTGGGCCATGCCGAGCTTCTCCAGCACCCGTCGCGAGCCGTTGTGGGCGGCCATCGTGCTGGCGAGGACCCGGTCGACCTCGGGCCGGGCGAAGGCCTGGTCGACCATCACCCGGGCTCCCTCGGTGGCCAGGCCTCGGCCCCAGGCCGCCGCCGTCAGCCGGTAGCCCACCCCGGACACCTCGGGACGCCCCTCGAACGACGACGCCGACCACCAGCCCGCGAAGGCCGGCCCCTCGAAGCCCGCCCAGTAGCCGAGCCCACGCGCCGGGTCGCTCTGCCGTTCGAGGCGCTGGCGCCACTCGTCGGCGGTCTCCTGTGCAGTGGCAGCGCGCCCCCGCACGAAGGTCATGACGACCGGGTCGGTGTTGAGCCCGATCATCAGGTCCAGGTCGTCGGCCGTCACCGGACGCAGCACGAGGCGCTGCGTCGTGAGGGTCGGCAACACGGCCACGGACGGGTCATCCATGCCGGCCACCGGGCTCCGGGCCGCTGCCCTCCATGCGGCGCTCCATCCGGCGCTCATCGGGCTCGTCGGCCGGCCACCCCTCCGGGACTCCCACATCGACGAAGCCCGCCCGGTCGTACGCCGTCCGGGCCCGCTGGTTGTCGGTGCGGACCATCAGGAAGGTCGCCCTCCCCCGACCGGCTGCCCACTCCACGACACCGTCGATGAGCCGGCCGGCAGCACCCGTCCCACGGGCTGCCGGAGCCACCCACATCGAGATCAGCTCGACCCAGTCGTCGTCGACGAGCTGCCCACTGACGACCCCGACCACCTGCGTTCCCTCACGTGCCACGAGATTCAGCGGGACCTGGGTGAGACGGGACCGCCAGCGATCGGCGGGCGCGTCGACCCAGTCGGCATGTCGGGAGCCGAAGGCCGCCGGCGACTCGGCCAGGGACTCCAGGCGCACCTCCCGGAAGGTCTCCCAGTCGGCGGGTCCGATGCGCGCGATGTCCATCCGCGGAACCTAGCAACGTCCAGCGCATCGCCGGGCGGGCGGCGCTCGCCTCGCCCGGCGGCTCCGCGATGTCCACCACCGAGCCGCAGGTGCTGGTCGACCGGATCGACCTGCGGATGGCACCGCCGGCCCGATGGCGCGCGTCGGTGCGCACCACTGCCAACGTGAGCGTTCTGACGACTCCGTCGCGGTCGACGGTGGTGGTCACCGCGGACCGCTGACGAGTCGGCCACGTGCTCCACAGGACGTCCTCGGGGGTTGTCCTCACGGTGCGGCGAGAGTAGAATCGAACACATGTTCGACCGCCGCGAGACCGACCTCACGGAGCTGCCCGCTCCCGCCGAGGTGGTGCGCGCTCTCCGGGAGACGGTTCTCGCCATCGCACCCTCTGCCGACCCCCGGGAGGGCGTCGACCAGCTCGACGAGCTCGAGCGCCTCAAGTCCGCGATCTGCGCCGCGCAGGCCCGCATCGCCCACGAGATCGACCAGCACCGTCAGGTCCAGGACCAGGCGCGTCGGGCGCTGGAGCCGAGCCGGAGACGTCCCAGCCCCGACGCCGGCATCGGCCTGGAGCTGGGCCTGGCCCGGCGCGAGTCGCCGCACGAGGGTCGCCGCAAGCTGCGGCTCGCCCGAGCCCTCCTCCACGACCTCCCGGAGACGATGGCCGCGCTGGAGCGTGGTGACCTCAACGAGCGACGGGCCGAGATCATCGCGACGGAGACGGCCGACCTCACCGCCTCGCAGCGACGGGCCGTCGACGCGGCGATCCGTCACGACCTCGCGGGACTGGGCGACGCAGCCCTCCGCGACCTCGTCCGGCGTGAGGTGCTGCGCCGTGACGAGGAGGGCTGGCTGGCCCGTCACGCACGGTCCCGGGCCAAGCGGCGCGTCAGCGGACGCATCATCGGCGACGGCATGGGCCACCTGAGTGCGGTGCTGCCGGCGACCGACCTGTCCATGATCATGACGTCGCTCAACACCGCGGCCGAGGCCGCGCGCGCCGCTGGTGACGAGCGGACCCGGGGCCAGCTCGTGACCGACACGCTCATCGAGCGCCTGGGCGGCCTCGGTCGCACCACGCCCGCCCCGACGGCACTCAAGGTGGTCGTGAGCGCTGAGACCCTGCTGGGCGAGAGCACCGAGCCCGGCTACGTCCTCGGCGCCGGCTACGTGCCGGCGTCGGTCTCCCGCCAGCTGGCCGTCGCCGGCGCCCAGCACCTCGGCTCGACCGTCCAGCGGTTGTTCGCCATGCCGCGCACGGGCGCGCTGATCGCGATGGAGTCCGCGTCCAGCTTCTTCCGAGGCTCGCTCGCGGAGCTGGTGGACCTGCGCGACCGGCGCTGCCGCACCCCGTTCTGCAACGCCCCGATCAAGCACCGCGACCACGTGGTCTCGCGATCACGAGGCGGAGCCACCTCGGCCGACAACGCGCAAGGACTCTGCGAGGGCTGCAACTACGCCAAGGAGTCGCCCGGATGGCGGCACGAGCCGGTGGCCGACCCTCTGGCCGTGACCGAGGTGAGGCTGACGACGCCCACCGGCCACGCGCACCTGTCGCGAGCTCCGGCACAGCCGATCGACCGCGACAGAGCCTCGCCGGCCGAGCGTCTCGCAGCGCGCATGCTCCTCGGACGAGCTGCCTGAGCCTGCTGCGCAGCCAGCATGCGCCCGAGCGTCAGGGCCGCCCGAAAGTCCCGCTGCTCGGGTCAGGCCCGCGCGAGGTCCAGCTGCGTCAGCCCGGCGAGCCGACCGACTGGCTCGCCGGCTTGCGCGCCGCAGGGACGGCGAGCGCTGCCGGGACGAGCAGGACGGCCACGACGAGCAGGGCGTTGAGCGTGCCGACCTGGTCGCCGACGAAGCCCAGGAGCGGGGGCCCGGCGAGGAAGGCGGCGTACCCGATGGTCGAGACGACGCTCACCCGCGCCGCGGCGCGGGCCGGGTCGTCCGCGGCGGCACTCATCCCGACCGGGAAGCCGAGCGACGCACCCGCACCCCAGAGGACGATGCCCGACCACCACGAGGGCCGGGTGGCCGCCGAGCACGATCAGCAGCACGCCCAGGCCGGCGGCGGCCATCGTCGACCAGAGCACGGCCGTGCGCCCCCACCGGTCGAGCAGATGGGTGCCGGCGAAGCGGCAGGCGGTCATCGCCGCGACGAAGAGCCCGAAGCCGGCCACGCCGACCGCGTGCGAGACGTCGTACCCGTCGACGAGGGCGACCGCGAGCCAGTCGTTGGCGGTGCCCTCGGTCATCGCGAGGGCCAGCACCATCACGCCGATGAGCAGGGTCCTCGGCTCGAGCCAGGCGCGGGCGGCCGAGGTCCGACCCGACTCCTCGACCTCCGGCACCGGCAGGAACGCGGCCGCGCCGCGCCAGACCACGGCGGCCGAGACCACGACCACGAGGACGAGGTGCGGCGCACTCGGCACGTCGAGCGCGACCAGCCCGGCACCGGCCAGCGCCCCGACGACCGTGCCGAGGCTGAAGCCGGCGTGGAAGCGCGGCATCACGGTGCGACCGAGGCGCCGCTCGACCTCGGCACCCTCGACGTTCATGGCCACGTCCCACACGCCGATGCCGACGCCGTAGAACAGCAGGGCGACGCCGGTGACGACCAGCGAGTCACCGAGGGCGAGCCCGGCGGTGCCGAGCCCGAGGGCGGCCACGACGGCGCCCGCGCGGAGCACCCGGACGGTGCCCCACCGCCCGATCGCGGCGCCGGTCGTCGGCAGGGCCACGATCGAGCCGATGGCGATCATGAGGAGCAGCACGCCCAGCCCGCCGTTGCTCAGCCCGAACCCGTCGCGCGCCTCCGGGATGCGGGACACCCAGCTGGCGAAGCAGAGTCCGTTGAGGATGAAGGCCAGCCCGACGGCGTTGCGGGCGGCGGTGAGCTGGGGCACGAGCGCACTCCTGGTCGAAACGTTTCGATCGAATCGATTCGACGGTACCCTCTCCGCCATGGACGGACCAAGTCGTACCCCGACCCTGGCGGACGTCGCCGGTGCCGCCGGCGTGTCCCTGTCCACGGCGTCGCTGGCCTTCTCCGGCAACAAGCCGGTCTCCGCGTCCACCCGTGAGCGCGTCCTCGACGCGGCCGCCGCCCTCGGCTACACCGGCCCCAACCCGATCGCCCGGCACCTGCGCCAGGGCCGCAGCGGCGTCGTCGGCATCGCCCTCGGCCCGCTCAGCACGGCCTTCCGCGACCCGGCCGCGCTGCCGATGCTCGACGCCGTCTCCGAGGTGCTCGGCGCCGCCGGCCTCGGGCTGCTGCTCATGGGCGACCCCGACGTCCACGAGCAGCCGCTGCTCCCCCTCGACGGCATCGTCTACAACATCTGCGGGCGCGAGTCCTGGCCGGCGTACGACGACTACGCGGCGCGCGGGGTCCCCGTCGTGGTGGTCGAGGGGCCGGACTGGCCCGGCTCGACGTCCGTCGACGTCGAGAGCCGTACCGGTTCCGCGCTGCTCGCCCGGCACCTGGCCGACCTCGGCCACGAGCGGGTCGCCACCCTCACCCTGGAGCCGTCCCACCCCCAGCGCGAGCGACTGGCCGGACTGCGCGAGGTCTTCCCGGAGGCCGAGGTGATCGGGGCGTGCCCCAGCGACACCGCCTCGGCCCAGCGGCTCGCCGCCGACTACCTGGCCGGCGGACCGGACGTGACGGCCGTCGTGTGCCAGAGCGACGTCCAGGCGGCGGCGGTGGTGGCCGAGGCCCGTCGGCTCGGGCTCGACGTCCCCGGCGACCTGAGCGTCGCCGGCTTCGACGGCGTGCCGACCCCGTGGCTCGACCTCGAGCTCACCACGGTGGTCCAGCCCCTGCGGGAGAAGGGACACGCCACCGCGACCGCCCTGCTCGCCCTCGTGGCCGGCGAGCCGGCACCCGACGTGGTGCTGCCGGTCGCGCTGCGCGTGGGCGCCTCCACGGGACCGGCCCGGAGCGCCTGAGGGCGGCGAGGACGGCCTGCGATCAGGCCCGGTTGCGGTTGCGGTCCCAGTCGGCGCCGGGCGGACCGGCCTCGATCCAGGCCTGGAAACCGGTGAGCGAGGCCTCGCTCATGGCGATCTCGAACGGCCCCCCGGCGGGCGTCGAGCAGCACACGACGACGTGCCCGGCGTACAGCGACATCTCCTCGGCACCGACGAGGCTCACGCCGTCCGGAGTAGGTCATCTGCTGGCGCGACCAGGACACCGCGGCCGCGGCGAGAGGGAGAAGATCCGGAACCACTCGAGGGAGTCACCGCTGTAGCGGCCCAGGCCGAGCAGCCAGCCCCGTCCCGGGTGCGTGGTGCGCATGCGGTAGCTCAGCTCGAACGTCCCGCCGTTGCGGGACAGCAGCCGACGTCGCACGATCAGGGCGACGCCGTAGAGCAGGGGCAGGAGCAGCAGGACGCCCGCGAACTCGAGCAGCCACTGCCACACCGGCATCCACGCCTCCCTGTCGCCACCGCCGAACGCAGTGAGCGCACGGACCTGTCGGTCCGTGCGCTCACCCTAGCGTCAGCTGTTCGTCACTTCGTCAGGACGCCCGCTCCACGGCCCGGATCCGGGCCTCGGCGCGACGGACCGCCTCCTGGGCGGCGTCGTCGTTCTCGCCGCTGGACTGCGCCCGCTCGAGGTCCTGGCGTGCCTTCTCCAGGTCGATCTCGTGCGACATCTCCGCGTGCTCCGACAGGATCGAGACCCGGTTGTGGGCCACCGACAGGAAGCCGGCGTCCACGGCCGCGACCCAGCGTCTCGCCCTCGGCGGTCTGCACGTCGACGACACCCTCGATGATCACCGAGAGCATGGGGGCGTGCCCGGGCAGGATGCCGACGTCGCCCTCCGTGGTGCGGGCGATGACCATCTTGGCCTCGCCCGACCACACCAGGCGGTCGGCCGCGACGAGCTCGACCTGGAGGCTCCCGTAGTCGGCCATCAGAGCGTCTTCTGGATCTCGGCCCACTTGGCCTCGACGTCGTCGAGACCACCGCACATGAAGAACGCCTGCTCGGCGACGTGGTCGTACTCGCCGTCCGCGATCTTGTTGAACGCCTCGATGGTGTCGGCCACGGGGACCGTCGAGCCCTCGATGCCGGTGAACTGCTTGGCCACGTAGGTGTTCTGCGAGAGGAAGCGCTGGATGCGGCGCGCCCGGGACACGATGATCTTGTCCTCCTCGGAGAGCTCGTCGACACCGAGGATCGCGATGATGTCCTGGAGCTCCTTGTTGCGCTGGAGGATCTGCTTGATCCGGACCGCGCAGCGGTAGTGCTCCTCGCCGATGTACTGCGGGTCGAGGATCCGCGAGGTCGACGTCAGCGGGTCCACCGCGGGGTAGATACCGAGCGAGGCGATCTCTCGCGAGAGCTCGGTGGTCGCGTCGAGGTGGGCGAACGTCGTGGCCGGCGCGGGGTCGGTGTAGTCGTCCGCGGGCACGTAGATCGCCTGCAGCGAGGTGATCGAGTGACCACGCGTCGAGGTGATGCGCTCCTGGAGCTGGCCCATCTCGTCGGCGAGGTTGGGCTGGTAGCCCACCGCGGACGGCATGCGGCCGAGCAGCGTGGAGACCTCGGAACCGGCCTGGGTGAAGCGGAAGATGTTGTCGATGAAGAGCAGCACGTCCTGCTTCTGCACGTCGCGGAAGTACTCCGCCATCGTGAGGGCCGACAGCGCGACGCGCAGGCGGGTGCCCGGCGGCTCGTCCATCTGGCCGAAGACGAGGGCGGTCTGGCCGATGACGCCGGCCTCCTCCATCTCGACGATGAGGTCGTTGCCCTCACGGGTGCGCTCGCCGACACCGGCGAACACCGACACACCACCGTGGTCCTTGGCGACGCGGGCGATCATCTCCTGGATGAGCACCGTCTTGCCGACGCCGGCACCACCGAACAGGCCGATCTTGCCGCCCTGCACGTAGGGGGTGAGCAGGTCGATGACCTTGATGCCGGTCTCGAACATCTGGGTCTTGGACTCGAGCTGGTCGAACGCGGGCGCCTTGCGGTGGATGCCCCACCGCTCCTTGACGTCAGCGTCTCGCCCTCGGCGAGGTTGAGGCAGTCACCGGTGGTGTTGAACACCTTGCCGAGCGTCACGTCGCCCACGGGGACGGTGATGGACGCACCGGTGTCGGTGATCTGGCCACCGCGGACCAGGCCGTCGGTGGGCTTCATCGAGATGGCGCGGACCATGCCGTCGCCGATGTGCTGGGCGACCTCGAGGATGATCGACTGCTTCTCGCCGCCGAGCTCGAACTCGCACGTCAGTGCGTTGTAGATGGGCGGCATCGCGTCGGACGGGAACTCGATGTCCACGACCGGGCCGATGACGCGGGCGATGCGGCCGACCGAGCCGCCGGCCTGGTGGGTCGGTCTCTTCAACAGTGGCAGTCATGTTCACTCACTCCCGGCTTGTGCGTCGGCAAGGGCGTTGACGCCACCGACGATCTCGCTGATTTCCTGGGTAATGCCAGCCTGGCGTGCCTGGTTGGCGATGCGCTTGTACTTCTTGATGAGCTCGTCGGCGTTGTCCGTGGCGGACTTCATCGCCTTCTGACGGGCGGCCAGCTCGGAGGCGGCCGCCTGCAGCAGGGCGAAGAAGATCCGGCTCTGGACGTAGCGCGGGAGCAGGGAGTCGAGCACCTCGGACGGCGAGGGCTCGAACTCGTAGAGCGGCAGCAGGTCGGCCTCGGTGGGCTTCTCCTCGCCCTCGACGACCTCCAGCGGCAGCATGCGCAGCGCCGACCGGCTCCTGGGCCAACATCGAGCGGAAGCGCGTGTAGACCACGTGCACCTCGTCGACACCCGGCGCGGTGCCCTCCTCGGGCTCCTCGCCGGTCTCGTTGAGGAACGCCGAGATCAGCGTCGAGCCGATGTCGCTGGCGACGTCGTACGTCGGCTGGTCGGAGAAGCCCGTCCACGACTGCACGACGGGGCGCTGCCGGAACTTGAAGTAGGCCTCGCCCTTGCGGCCGGAGACGTAGAGGTCGACCTCCTTGCCCTCCTCCTTGAGCTTCTCGACGAGGCGCTCGGCCTCCTTGAGGACGTTCGAGGAGTAGGCACCCGCGAGACCCCGGTCGGAGGTGACGATCAGGATCGCCGCCTTCTTGGGGTCCTCGGGCTCCACCGTCAGCGCGTGGTCGACGTTGGAGAAGGTCGCGACGGCCGAGACCGCGCGGGTGAGCTCACGGGCGTACGGCGCGGCCGACTGGGCCCGCTGCTGCGCCTTGATGATGCGGGACGCGGCAATGAGCTCCATGGCACGCGTGATCTTCTTCATCGACTCCGTCGACTTGATCCGCGCGCGGTACTCACGTACCGAGAGAGCCATCGTCAGCTCCGCTTCTGCTTGACGATCTGCTCCTGCTCGACGTCCTCGTCCTCGAGAGCGACGTGCTCCTCCTTGCCGGCCTTGATGCTCTGGCCGTCGGAGGTCTCGAACTGGTCGAGGAAGGAGTCGTAGGCCTGCTCGAGCTCGGACTCGGTCGAGTCCTCGAACTTCTGCGTCTCGCGGATGCCGGCGAGGATGCCCTCGTGGCTGCGACGCAGGTAGTCGAGGAACTCGTTCTCGAAGCGGAGCACGTCGTCGGTCGGGACCTTGTCCAGGCGGCCCGAGGTGCCGGTCCACAGGGAGACGGTCATCTCCTCGACCGGGTACGGCGAGTACTGCGGCTGCTTGAGCAGGGCCATCAGGCGCTGGCCGCGGTCGAGCTGCTGGCGCGAGGCCGCGTCGAGGTCGGAGGCGAACATGGCGAACGCCTCCATGGCGCGGAACTGCGCCAGGTCGACCTTGAGCGAGCCGGTGACGGCCTTCATCGCCTTGGTCATGGCCGAGCCACCCACGCGCGAGACCGAGACACCCACGTCGATGGCGGGGCGCTGGTTGGCCGCGAACAGGTCCGACTGCAGGAAGATCTGGCCGTCGGTGATCGAGATGACGTTGGTCGGGATGAACGCCGAGACGTCGTTGGCCTTGGTCTCGATGATCGGCAGGCCGGTCATCGAGCCCTTGCCCATCTCGTCGGAGAGCTTGGCGCAGCGCTCGAGCAGCCGGCTGTGCAGGTAGAACACGTCACCCGGGTAGGCCTCGCGACCCGGCGGGCGGCGCAGCAGCAGCGACACGGCGCGGTAGGCCTCGGCCTGCTTGGTCAGGTCGTCGAAGACGATCAGGACGTGCTTGCCGTCGTACATCCAGTGCTGGCCGATGGCCGAGCCGGTGTAGGGGGCGAGGTACTTGAAGCCGGCGGAGTCGGAGGCGGGCGACGCGACGATCGTCGTGTACTCCAGCGCGCCGGCCTCCTCGAGGGCGCCACGCACGGCGGCGATGGTCGAGCCCTTCTGGCCGATGGCGACGTAGATGCAGCGCACCTGCTTGTCCGGGTCACCGGACTCCCAGTTGGCCTTCTGGTTGATGATCGTGTCGATCGCGATCGTCGTCTTGCCGGTCGAGCGGTCACCGATGATGAGCTGGCGCTGGCCGCGGCCGATCGGGCGTCAGGGCGTCGATCGCCTTGATGCCGGTGGCCAGCGGCTCGTGCACCGACTTGCGCACCATCACGCCGGGAGCCTGGAGCTCCAGCGCGCGGCGACCCTCGAGCGGGGTGATCTCGCCCAGGCCGTCGATCGCGGTGCCGAGCGGGTCGACGACGCGGCCGAGGTAGCCGTCGCCGACGGGGACCGAGAGGATCTCGCCCGTGCGACGCACGGACTGGCCCTCCTCGATCTTGTCGAAGTCACCGAGGACCACGACGCCGATCTCGCGCGTGTCGAGGTTGAGCGCGATGCCCAGCGTGCCGTCCTCGAACTCGAGCAGCTCGTTGGCCATCACGGAGGGCAGGCCGCTGACGCGGGCGATGCCGTCCGCCGCCTCGGCGACGGTGCCGACCTCTTCCTTGCTGGCCGACTCAGGCTTGTAGTCGGACACGAAGCGCTGCAGCGCGTCCCGGATCTCGTCCGGACGGATCGAAAGCTCCGTCATCTGTCTTCCTTACTCTCGTCTGCTCGAAAAGTTCTAGGTGGGTGCGGGGTGGTGAGGGGCGGAGTCGTCAGCCGGCGAGCTTGCGGCGGGCCTCGTCGAGGCGGTTGGCGACGGTGCCGTCGATGACGTCGTCGCCGACCTCGACCGGATGCCGCCGAGGACATCGGGGTCGACCACCACGTTGAGGTGGATCTGCCGGTCGTACTGCCGCGACAGCGCGTCGGTGAGGCGCTGCCGCTCGGCGTCGGACAGCGGGTGCGCCACCCGGACGGTGGCGACGCGCTCGCCGTGCACCTGTGGCGGCGACCTGCTGGTACGTCGCCAGCGCGGCCGCCACGGTGCGGTAGGTGCCCGGCCAGCGACTGCTGGGCCAGGGTCACCGTCGCCGGGAGCGCCTTGCCCTCGAGGAGCGACCGCACCAGGGCTGCCTTGTCGGCCTGCGACCGCGACGGGGTCGGACAGCGCGTCGCGCAGCTCGGGGTTGTCGTTGACCGCCTGGCCGAAGGCGAACAGCTCGTCGGCGAGACGACCGGAGTCGTCGCCGGCGGAGCGGACGACGGCCACCTCGCTGAGGTGCTCGAGGGCGTCGGCGAGGTCGCGCGGAGACCGTCCACCGACGACCGACGGCCGACGCGAGCAGGTCCAGCGTGCCCTGGTCGACCTTGCCGCCGAAGATCTCGGTGACCAGGCCCGCCTTGGCGCAGGCATCGACGGACGCGTCCGTCGCGACCCGGCGCAGCGCCGGCCTCGGAGCGCAGCACCGACGGAGACCGTGAACAGGTCGTCGCCGATGCGGCTCGCGTCCGCGCCGCCCTGCAGCTTGCTCTCCAGCTCGCTGGTGAGGGCTGCCAGGGCGTCGGCGGAGGCTCCACGCAGGGCGCCTGCCATCAGTTGACCCCGCTCCCGGTGCTGGTCGAGCCGTCGGACTCGAGGTCGGCGAGGAAGCGCTCGACGACCCGGCTCTGGCGAGCCTCGTCGTCCAGGCTCTCGCCGACGATGCGACCGGCGAGGGCCGGTCGCGAGCGCGCCGACCTCGGCCCGCAGGGAGGTGACCGCCTGCTGGCGCTCGGCCTCGATCTGCGTCTTGCCGTGCTCGACGATGCGCGAGGACTCGGCCTGGGCCTGCTCGCGCATCTCGGCGACGATCTGGGCGCCCTGCTCGCGAGCCTCCTCGCGGATGCGGGCGGCCTCGTGCCGGGCGTCGGCGAGCTGCTTCTCGAGCTCGGCGAGCTTGGCGTCGGCCTCGGCCTGCTTGGTCTCGGCCGCGCTCAGGCCACCCTCGATCGCCTGGGTGCGCTCGGCGAACGTCTTCTCGAAGCTCGGCACGACGAACTTCCGGATCGCGAAGAACAAGATCGCGAAGACGATCAGCGCCAGCACGATCTCCGAAACGACCGGAAGTAGCGGGTTGTGCGCCTCTTCAGCCGCCTGGACAACGGTGATTCACAGGTGATCTCCCTACTGCGGGGACGGTCGTCAGATGGGCAGGACGAACGCGAGCGCGACGGTGATGATGAAGAGTGCCTCAGCGAGAACGAAGCCAAGGATGGCGATCGACTGCAGGCGGCTCTGGGCCTCGGGCTGACGGGCGACACCGCTGATGAACGCGGCGAAGATCAGGCCGATACCGACACCGGGACCGATGGCGGAGAGGCCGAGGCCGATCATGTTGATGGAGCCTTCCACGGCTTTTCCTTTCGTCGGCGACGCGTCCATCGCGCCGCTGTTTGGCGAAACTTGTGGTGGTGGATCAGTGCTCGTCCGCGAGCGCTTCCCCGATGTACATCGAGCTGAGCAGGGTGAAGACGTAGGCCTGGAGGAACATCACCAGCATCTCCAGGAAGCTGACCCCGATGCCGAGGGCGAACGACAGGATGCCCACGCCGGCGTACAGCGCGTTGCCGCTGGTGAGCAGGGCCGCACCGCCGGTCGCGAACAGGATCAGCAGCAGGTGGCCGGCGAACATGTTGCCGAACAGACGCAGGGTGAGCGTGACCGGGCGGACCAGGATGTTGGAGAAGAACTCCAGCGGGACCAGCAGGATCAGGATCGGCCCGCCGACGCCCGAGGGCATCGTCGCGTGCTTGAGGTAGCCGAGCAGCCCGTGCTTCCAGATGCCGGCGCCGACGTAGATGAGCCACGAGATGAGGGCGAGCGGTATGACGAACCCGATGCGCGAGAAGCTGGGGAACTGCAGGAACGGGAAGATGCCGTAGTAGTTGTTCACCAGGATGAACATGAACAGCGAGAACAGGTAGGGCACGAACTTCATGAAGTGCTCGCTGCCGATGTTGTCGCGGGCCAGGGTGTTGCGCACGAAGCCGTAGACCGTCTCGCCCGACGAACTGGAGCCGGCCCGGCACCATCTGCGCGCTTGCGGGAGGCCGAGATCGTGAAGGCCAGGATGAGCACCGCCGAGAGGATCAGCAGCAGCATCGGCTTGGTGACGCCGAAGCCGGCGACCTCGAAGACCGGCGGCAGCTCGAAGCTGCCGGGTCCGGGGGCGATGAAACCGCCGCGCTCACCCTCCGCCGCTGCGGGTGCGCCTCACTCAGGCTCACGTGGAAGCTCACTCTCTCTCCTGCCTTGGCTCTGCTTGTCCTGCCGCGAGGCAAGCCCGCCGAACCGACCAAAAGTCATGTAGATCGCCAGCGCCACCCCGAGCAGGATCCCGACAGACGACGAGGAAGTTCGTGCCCAGCCATCGATCGAGACCCCAGCCGATGAGGCCGTAGATCGTTGCACCCGAGACGAGGTAGGAAAACGCCAACCAGGGGTCGCCGTGAGGGGGTTCGTCCGAGTGCATCCGACGGGGCCTTCTGCTGAGCCATCGCGCCCCGGACAATAGCAGGCGTGGTGGGTCATCGCGCACCCGCCTCCGGGAGGTCGTAGACGGGGATCCGCGCCCGCGTCGCGGCCACGATCTGGGCGACCATCCAGGCCAGCGTGGCCACCGCGACGCCTCCCCCGAGCCAGCGTCGGTCGAGGGTGTCGGCCGAGCAGTCCCGCTGCGCACGAGCGGCAGCACGACGGCGGCCATGACGACCAGCTGGAGCGCGTAGGTCACCAGCGCGACGAGCACCGTGGCACCGGGCATGACCGAGGCCACCGTGTTGAGCACGAAGACGCCGAAGCCGAGCACCGACCACGACCAGCAGGGTGCCCAGCGGCGACGCTGCGGGCCGCGGTGGCGCCGGAGACCAGACCGGCGACGAGCGTCATCGCGAGGCCCGCGAGGAGCGCCGCACCGGCCGCGCCGAGGAGCACGGACGCACCCGGTCGGGTGTCCTGCTTCGACTCGGTCGTCATGGCGGCGGCCGTCCTGTGGAGGGGTCAGATCAACGGTGCTGCGGGGCGGTCCGAAGCGTGCTCCGGGACCGCTCGTGAAAACTATCACAAAGTCCCCGTGGGCTCCGAACCGACGATCTCCGCGCCGGGGTGGCCGGGCTTCTTGAGCACCGGGACGACGAAGGTCAGGGCGACGGTCAAGCGCGAACATCGCGCCGAGGCTCCACCACATCGCACGGACCGCTGTAGAGGCTGGTCAGCACCGCCCCGCAGGCGACCAGCCCCGCCCACATCCACATGATGTAGCACGGCCCGTCGCTGCGAGTGCCCGATCTCGAGCAGCCGGTGGTGCAGGTGCTGCTTGTCGGGGGCGAACGGCGAGCGGCCGGCCCGCGTGCGGCGTACGACGGCGAGCACCAGGTCGGCGACCGGCACCATCAGCAGGGACACCGGCAGCAGGACCGGCAGCACCGCGACGAAGATGCTGTTGCCGTCGGAGGAGATCTCGGTGCCGTTGAACTGCCCGGTGAGGGTCAGGGTGCTCGCCGAGAACACGAGCCCGAGCAGCATCGAGCCGGAGTCCCCCATGAAGAGCCGGGCCGGGTGGAAGTTGTGCGGCAGGAAGCCCGCGCAGACCCCGGCGAGGCGCGGCGCTGAGGAGGGCGCCCGTGGTGGCCAGGGTGAGGTCGTTCTGCGCGGTGAGGACGTAGCAGAAGACGAAGAACGCCACCGCCCCGATGCAGACGACGCCCGAGGCCAGGCCGTCGAGGCCGTCGACGAAGTTGACCGCGTTGATGGTCGCCACCACCACGATGACGGTGAGGAGCGCCCCCTGGGTGGGGTCCAGGAGGAACTGGGAGCCGTCGCTCCCGGGCAGGTAGTAGAAGCGCACGTCGAAGTAGACGAGCATCCCCGCGGCGAGGACCTGTCCGCCGAGCTTGGTGAGCGCGTCGATCTCGAAGATGTCGTCGACGACCCCCACGGCGCAGATCAGCGCGCCGGCGACCAGCACCACGCCCGCGTCGCGGAAGACGAACGGGTCGCTGCCGGAGAGGAACGGCAGCTCGCGGGCCACGAGGTAGGCCGCGACGAGCCCGCCCAGCATCGCCAGGCCGCCGAGGTAGGGGATCGGCTGCGTCGTGCACGTCGCGGTCCCGGACCGCGGCCACCGCCCCGCTGCGCAGGGCGATCTCGCGGGCGATGACGGTCAGCAGGTAGGTGGACGTGCCGGCCACCAGGAAGACGAGGAGGTACTCGCGCATCAGGGCTCGTCGGTGAGGGTCACGCCGAGCGTCTCGAGGGCCTCGTTGAGCTGGTCGAGCGAGAGCGCACCGCGGCGCAGGATGCGGCCGTGCGGACCGGTGCAGTCGACGATGGTCGACGCCTCCCCGTCGAGCGCCGGGCCACCGTCGATGACGACCTCGACGTCGGCGCCGAGCATCTCCTCGACCTCGTCGGCGTCGCGCGCCGGCGCGCGCCCGGTGGTGTTGGCCGAGCTCACGGCCAGCGGGCCGGTGCGCTCCAGCAGGGCCAGCGCGACCTCGTGGTCGGGCATCCGCACCGCCACCGTGCCGCGGGTCTCCCCCAGGTCCCACTGCAGCGAGCTCTGCTGGCGGCACACGATGGTCAGCGGGCCCGGGCCAGAAGCGCTCGACCAGGGTGCGGGCGTAGTCCGGCACCCCGACGGCCAGGGCGTCGAGGGTGGTCGCGGTGCTCACCAGCACGGGCGGGGGCATCTCGCGACCGCGGCCCTTGGCGTCGAGCAGCGCCTGGACGGCGTCGGGCTCGAACGCGTCGGCCGCGATGCCGTAGACGGTGTCGGTCGGCAGCACGACGAGCAGGCCCCGCCGCAGGGCCAGCCGCCGCGGCGTCGATGGCCGCCTCACGCTCGTCCTCGGTCGTCACCGCAAGCCGTTTCACGGGCGTCATCGTGCCAGTCGCGCCGTGGTGAAGCGCGGACGACCTGCCAGATCGCGGTGGTCGGCCACGTCGGCCCACCGTCCGGCGGCGCGCAGGACGGCCGGTGCGAGCTCGCCCTGGGCGTCGGCGTGCTCGAAGCCGAGCACTCCCCCGGGCCGCAGGAGCAGGGCGGCACGCACCGACAGGACGCGGATGGCGTCCAGGCCGTCGTCGCCGGAGAAGAGGGCCAGGTGCGGGTCGTGGTCGCGGGCCTCGACCGCCACCGACTCCCAGGCCCAGAGGGGGATGTACGGCGGGTTGCACACCACGACGTCGACCGTGCCGAGCAGGTCGTCGAAGGCGGTGGCGAAGTCGCCGTGGCGCAGGTCGACCCCGGTCCCGGCCAGGTTGCGCTCGGCCCAGGCGAAGGCGCCCTCGTCGAGCTCCACGGCGTGGACCCGGGCGGCCGGGACCTCGTCGGCCACCGCGCGGGCGATGGCGCCGGACCCGGTGCAGAGGTCGACGACGACCGGCGACGTCCAGGTCCGCCACGCGCGTCGATCGCCCAGCCGGCCAGCAGCTCGGTCTCCGGCCGCGGCACGAAGACCCCCGGCCCGACGAGCAGCTCGACGTGGCGGAACGCGGCGGTGCCGGTGAGGTGCTGCAGCGGCTCGCGGGCCGCCCGACGCGCCACCAGCGCGTCGTACCGCTCCTGCTGGGCCGGCGAGACGTCGTCGACGAGGACGAGGCGGCCGAGGGGCGACGTCGAGGACGTGGGCGAGCAGCAGCTCGGCGTCGCGCTCCGGGGACGCGACCCCGGCCTCCCGGAGGACGTCGGCGGCCGCCCGGCGCAGCGCCCGGGTCACTGCTCGAGCGCCTCGAGCCGGGCCGCCAGGTCGGCGTCGATGCACGACTGGAGGACGGGACCGAGGTCCCCGTCGAGGACCTGGTCGAGGTTGTAGGACTTGTAGCCGGTGCGGTGGTCGGAGATGCGGTTCTCCGGGTAGTTGTAGGTGCGGATCCGCTCGGAGCGGTCCACGGTGCGGACCTGGCTGCGGCGGGCCTCGCTGGCCTCGGCGTCGGCCGCCTCCTGCGCGGCGGCCAGCAGCCGCGCCCGCAGGATGCGCATCGCCGACTCCTTGTTCTGGAGCTGGCTCTTCTCGTTCTGGCAGCTCGCCACGATGCCGGTCGGGACGTGCGTGATCCGCACCGCGGAGTCGGTCGTGTTGACGCTCTGGCCACCCGGGCCCGACGAGCGGTAGACGTCGATGCGCAGGTCGGCGTCGTGGATCTCCACGTCGACGTCCTCGGCCTCCGGCATCACCAGGACGCCGGCGGCGCTGGTGTGCACCCGTCCCTGCGACTCGGTGACCGGCACCCGCTGCACGCGGTGCACGCCACCCTCGAACTTGAGCAGGGCGTACGGCGCCTGGCCGGGCTCCGGCGTGCCCTTGGCCTTGACCGCCACCGTGACCGACTTGTAGCCGCCGAGGTCGGACTCGGTGGCGTCGAGGATCTCGGTCTTCCAGCCGTGGGCCTCGGCGAAGCGGGAGTACATGCGCAGCAGGTCGCCCGCGAAGAGCGCGGACTCCTCGCCGCCCTCCCCCGACTTGACCTCGAGGAGCGCGTCCTTGGCGTCGGTCGGGTCGCGCGGCACCAGGAGGTGGCGCAACCGCTCCTCGGCCTTCTCGCGGCGGGCCTCGAGCACGACGGCCTCGTCGGCGAAGGCGGCGTCCTCGGAGGCGAGCTCCCGGGCCGCCTCGATGTCCTCGGCGAGCTGGAGCCAGTCGCGCCACGTGGCCACCACCGCGCTGAGCTCGGCGTAGCGCTGGTTGAGGCGCTTGGCCAGTCGCTGGTCGGCGTGCGTCTCGGGAGCCGCGAGCTGCTCCTCGAGCTCGGCGTGCTCGGCGACGAGTCCCTCGACGGCCTCGAACATCAGTGGGCTCCTGGGGTCACGGCGTACGGCTGGATGGCTGGCTGGCTGGCGGACAAATGCACAGCGCCGACCTCCCGCGGTGCGGGAGGCCGGCGCTGGAGGAGAGCTACTTGCTCTCGGCCTTCTCGGCCGGAGCAGCCTTCTTGGCGTAGCGGGCCTCGAAGCGGGCGACGCGGCCGCCGGTGTCGAGGATCTTCTGCTTGCCGGTGTAGAACGGGTGGCACTGCGAGCAGACGTCGGCCTTGAGCGAGCCGGAGGTCGCGGTGCTGCGGGTGGTGAACGACGCGCCACAGGTGCAGGTGACCTGGGTGTCGACGTACGCCGGGTGGATGTCCTTCTTCATGGGATTCCTCTCGAGCCAATGCCGCCGGGTCGTCCACACGCGGCTGCGTGGACGTGAACCGGAGCCAGCACACAAGTGTGCCACCCGTGACAACACGCCGCCCAATCGGGGCATTCCCCTACCGGCTGCGCGAGAGGAGCGCTTCCACGCGGGTCGCGAGCTCGCGCGGGCTGAACGGCTTGGTGATGTAGTCGTCGGCTCCGGACCCGAAGCCGGTCTCGACGTCCGACTCCTGGGCCCGGGCCGTCAGCAGGATGACCGGCAGGTCGGCGAGCGCCTCGTCGGCGCGGATGAGGCGCACCGCGTCGAGACCCGACAGGCCGGGCATCATCACGTCGAGCACGGCCAGGTCGGGCCGGTCGGCCTGGCAGGCGTCGACCGCCGCCTGGCCGTCGGAGACCGCGACGATCTCGTGCCCGAGCGTGGAGAGCTTGAACTCCACGAGCTCCCGGATGTCGACGTCGTCGTCGGCCACCACGATGCGTGCCATGTCCGTCTCCTCGATCCTGTCCCTGTCGAGCCTAGCCCGCGTCAGCGACGCTTGGCGGCGCTGGTCGCCGGGGTCCGCTGGACCTGCGTCAGCAGCTCGATGTTGGACTGCGTCGCGCGCACCCGCCCGAGGACGTCGTCGTGCGCCTCGACCGCGGTGCGGTCGAGCAGCGAGCGTCGCAGCTTCTCCACGATCTCCAGCTCCTCGCGGCTGAGGAGCAGGTCCTCGCGCCGGGTGCTGGAGGCGAGGACGTCGACCGCGGGGAAGGTACGCCGCGCGGCGACCTCGCCGCTCAGCCGCAGCACGCTGTTGGCGGTGCCGGTGAACTCCTCGAGGATGACCTCGTCGGTCGCCGAGCCCGTGTCCACCAGTGCGGTGGCCAGGATGGTCAGCGACCCGCCCTGCTCGATGTTGCGCGCGGCGCCGAAGAACTTCTTCGGCGGGTGCAGCGCCGTCGCGTCCACGCCACCGGCCAGCGAGCCGGCCGTTGGCCGGCGCCGCCAGGTTGTAGGCCCGGCCGAGGCGGGTGAGGGAGTCGAGCAGCACGACCACGTCGTGGCCGAGCTCGACGAGCCGCTTGGCCCGCTCGATCGCCAGCTCGGCGACCATCGTGTGGTCGGTGGAGGGGCGGTCGAAGGTGGAGGCGATGACCTCGCCCTTGACCTGGCGCTGGAAGTCGGTGACCTCCTCGGGACGCTCGTCGATGAGCACGATCATCAGGTGGCAGTCGGGGTTGTTGCGCGAGATCGACGCCGCGACCGACTGCAGCACGGTGGTGGTGCCCGCATCCGGGGGCGCCAGCAGCAGGCCGCGCTGGCCCTTGCCGATCGGGGCCACGAGGTCGATCATCCGGCCGACCAGGTTGCCCGAGTCGGTCTCGAGCCGGAGCCGGTCGTCGGGGTGCACCGGGGTGAACGAGTCGAAGTCGACCCGCTCGCGCGCCGCCTCCGGGTCCGCTCCGTTGACGTTGTCGATGCGCACCATCGGGTTGAACTTCTCCTTGCGCTCGCCCTCGCGGGGCTGGCGCACCTGGCCGACGATGGCGTCGCCGCGGCGCAGGCCGAACTTCCGCACCATCGACAAGGAGAGGTAGACGTCGTCGGTCCCGGGCAGGTAGCCCGAGGTGCGGACGAAGGCGTAGTTGTCGAGCACGTCGAGGATGCCCGCCGCCGGGACGAGGACGTCGTCCTCGAGCACGGTGGTGTCGGGCTCGTTGCGGCTGCCCGGGCGGTTGACGGCCCGCTCGCGGTCGCGGCCACGACGGCGGCGGTTGCGGCGGCTGCCGCCCTCGCCGTCGTCGTCGAGGTCCTGCTGGTCCTGGGCGCTGTGCTGGCCCTGGTTCGGCTGGCCCTGGTTCGACTGGCCCTGGTTGGGCTGGCCCTGGTTCGACTGGCCCTGGTTGGGCTGGTTGTTCTGCTGGCCGCCCTGCTTGCCCTGCTGGTCGCGGGACCCGGCCTGCTGGCCGTCCTGCCGGTCCTGGCGGTCCTGGCGGTCCTGGCGGTCCTGCGCCTGGCCCTTCTGGTCCTGGCCCTTCTGGTCCTGGCCCTTCTGGTCCTGGCCCTTCTGGTCGGGCTTGGAGCGCTGGTCGTCCTGGCCGGCGTCGTCCTGCTGGCGGGCCTGGTTGCGCGTGCGCTGGCGCGCGAGCGCGACTCGGCCTGACCGTCCGGCGACTGCGCGCCGGACGACGGGGACTCGCCCTGCGCCTCCTGGGCGGGGCTGTCCTCACGGGCGGGCCGGTCCTCGCGGGCAGGCCGGTCCTCGGCCGGCCGCAGGCCGCTCCTCACGGGTCGGCTGGGCCGGGGCGTCGGCGGTCGGGGACTGCTCGACGGGCGCGGCCGTACGGCGCGCGGGGCGCTGGGTGCGGGTGACGCGCGGGGCGCTCGAGGCGGCTGCCGGGGGCGCACTGGCGGCGGCCGGGGCCGCAGGCGCGCTCTCGCCGGTCGACTGCCCGGGCTGCCCGGACTGCCCGGACTGGGCTCCCTTGATGGCGTCGACGAGCTGCGCCTTCTTCATGGAGCCCGCGCCGGAGATGCCCATGCCCGCGGCCATCGACTTGAGGTCGGCGAGGAGCATGGAGCTGAGCCCGCCGCCACGCTTCTTGGCGCTGGGCGTTGCTGAGTCGGTCACGTGAGCCCTTCCCACGCTTGGAGCCGGCCCCGGACACGGGGCTGGCTGGTGCTGACAGGTGGTCCCGGGACCGGCTGGTCGCGTGCCGCTCGAGGAGGACACACCGGGAGGAGAGGGTGCTCCCTCGCCAGCGGCAGGACCGCAGCGGCGGGAGCTCACGCCGATACGGCGCGCCCACAGGCTAGCAGGGCCGACGCGTCAGTCGGCCACCACGACGCCGCGCGCCTCGACGTCGAGGACGTGGTGCGTCCAGCCGGGCGGCGTACGGTCGGTGAGGTCACGCCCGCCCGCGCCGACGAGGGCGAGCACCGTCGGCCCCGCGCCGCTGATGACGGCGGGGATCCCGTCGGCCCGCAGCCGGTGGACCAGCGCGAGCGAGTCGGGCATGGCCGGCCGGCGCTGCTCCTGGTGGAGGTAGTCGCGGGTGGCGGCGAGCAGGTGCTCGGGCCTCCCGGCCAGGGCGGCGACCAGCAGTGCCGCCCGGCCGCTGTTGGCCGCCGCGTCGGCGTGCGGCACCGTCGCCGGCAGGAGGCCGCGGGCCACCTCGGTGGCCACGGGGGTGGACGGCACGAAGACCTCGGCCCGCACCCGCGGGTCGACGGCCGAGGGGACGGCGTACCACTCCCCCGCCTCGCGCCCGCAGATGACGAAGCCGCCCAGCAGCGCCGGCGCGACGTTGTCGGGGTGGCCCTCGATGTCGGCCGCGATCCGCAGCAGGGCGGCGTCGTCGAGCAGCAGCCGGCCGCCCGCGACGAGGGCCCGGGCCAGTGCGACCCCGGCGACGATGGCCGCGGACGACGAGCCGAGGCCGCGGCTGTGCGGGATGACGTTGCGGCAGGACAGGCGCAGCCCGGGCGGTCGCGCGTCCATGGCGTCGAACGCCGCGTGCATCGACCGGACGACGAGGTGCGAGGCGTCGCGGGGCACGTCCGCGGCACCCTCGCCGGTCACCTCGACCTCGACCCCCGAGGCGGTCACCTCGGCCACGAGCTCGTCACGCATCGAGAGCGCCAGGCCGAGGGCGTCGAAGCCCGGACCCAGGTTGGCGGACGTGGCGGGGACGGTGACCCGGACGGGCCCGTCGACGTAGGTCGCCATGCGTCAGACGAGCCCGGCGGCCGCGGCCGCGGCGTCCACGTCGGCGTCGACCACGGTGTCGACGATGTCGCCGAACGACTCGAGCGCGGTGGCGGTGTCCTTGAGGCCGTGGCCGGTCACCGTGATCGCGACCGTCGCCCCGGCGTAGCTCTCCCCCGCGGCGAGCTCGGAGAGCAGTCCGGCGATCCCCGCGGCCGAGGCCGGCTCGACGAAGACGCCGTCGTGGCGGGCCAGCTCGACCTGGGCCGCCAGGATCTGGGCGTCCGACAGGGCGGCGAAGCGGCCGCCGGACTCGTGCGCGGCCGCCTCGGCGAGCTTCCACGAGGCGGGGTTGCCGATCCGGATGGCGGTCGCCTTGGTCTCCGGGTCCGGGAAGGGCTCACCGGTCACCAACGGGGCGGCACCCTCGGCCTGGAAGCCGCGCATGACGGGACGCTTGGTCGCGCGCCCGAGGTCGGCGTACTGCTCGTAGCCCATCCAGTAGGCCGAGATGTTGCCGGCGTTGCCGACGGGCAGCAGGTGGTAGTCGGGGGCGTCGCCGAGGAAGTCGCAGATCTCGAAGGCCGCGGTCTTCTGGCCCTGGAGCCGCACCGGGTTGACCGAGTTGACCAGCGCGACCGGGTAGTTCCAGGCGAGGCCCTTGGCCATGTGCAGGCAGTGGTCGAAGTTGCCGCGCACCATGATGATCTGCGCGCCGTGCACGACGGCCTGCGCCATCTTGCCGGCCGCGATCTTGCCCTCGGGCACGAGGACGAGCGGCTTGAGGCCGGCCTTCGCGGCGTACGCCGCCATCGACGCGGACGTGTTGCCGGTCGAGGCGCAGACGACGGCCTGGGCACCCTCGTGCTTGGCGACCGAGATGGCGGTCGTCATGCCGCGGTCCTTGAACGACCCGGTGGGGTTGTCGCCCTCGACCTTGAGCCACACCTGGCCGCCGGTCAGCGACGAGAGCCACTCCGAGTGGACCAGCGGCGTGCCGCCCTCGCGCAGGGTGACCGGCTCGAGGCCCTCGGGCAGCAGGTCGATGAGGTCGCGGTACTCCTCGATGAGGCCGCGCCACTGGTGGCGGGCCCAGGGGGCGTCCGGGATGGCAGAGCTCATTCGTCGCCGCCCTCGACCCGCATCACCGAGGTGACGTCGCGGACGATGTCCATGGTCCGCAGGTGCTCCACGGTGGCGCTCAGCGCGGCGTCGGTCGCGGCGTGCGACACCACGACGAGCTGGGCGTCGGCGCCCCGCCCCTCCTGGCGCACGGTCTGGATCGACACGCCCTGGTCGGCGAAGGCCGTCGCGACCGCGGCGAGCACGCCCGAGCGGTCGTCGACGTCGAGGGCCACGTGGTAGCGCGTGCGGGTCTCCCCCATCGGCAGCACCGCGCGATCGGCGTACGCCGACTCCCCCGCGCCGCGGGTGCGCGCGAGGCGGTTGCGGGCGACGGTCACCAGGTCGCCGAGCACGGCGCTCGCCGTCGGCGACCCTCCGGCCCCGGGGCCGTAGAACATCAGCTGGCCGGCGGCCTCGGACTCCACGAAGACCGCGTTGTAGGCCTCGCGCACGCTGGCCAGCGGGTGCGAGCGCGGGATCATGGCGGGGTGGACGCGCACGGCGACCTGGTCCTGGCCGTCGGGTCCGGGGCGCAGCTCGCAGATGGCGAGCAGCTTGACGACCGAGCCCATCTCGCGGGCCGAGGCGATGTCGCCCGCGGTCACCTCGGAGATGCCCTCGCGGTAGACGTCGGCCGCGGTGACCCGGGAGTGGAAGGCCAGGCTGGCCAGGATCGCGGCCTTGGCGGCGGCGTCGAAGCCCTCGACGTCCGCGGTCGGGTCGGCCTCGGCGTAGCCGAGCTCCTGGGCCTCCTCGAGCGCCTCGGAGAAGCCGGCCCCCGAGGTGTCCATCTTGTCGAGGATGAAGTTGGTGGTGCCGTTGACGATGCCGAGCACCCGGGTGACCTTGTCCCCGGCCAGCGACTCGCGCAGCGGCCGCAGGATCGGGATGGCGCCGGCGACGGCGGCCTCGTAGTAGAGGTCGCGGTCGGCCTTCTCGGCCGCCTCGAAGAGGGTCGGGCCGTCCTCGGCCAGCAGCGCCTTGTTGGCGGTGACGACGCTGGCGCCGTGCTCGAGCGCCGAGAGGATCAGCGAGCGCGCGGGCTCGATGCCCCCGATGACCTCGACGACCAGGTCGACGTCGTCGCGGGCGACCAGCCCGGCCGCGTCGGTGGTCAGCAGGTCGGCCGGCACGTCCACCTCGCGGGCCGCGTCGAGGCGGCGCACGGCGACCCCCACCAGCTCGACGGGGGCACCGACCCGGGCCTCGAGGTCCCCGGCCTGCTCGGTCAGCAGCCGCACCACCTGCGACCCGACCGAGCCGCACCCGAGCACAGCGACCCGGAGCCTGTCCGGTCGCTTGTCTCCCTCACCCATCACGCACCCACGTCTGTCGACAGCACATCGTCCTCAGTCTCGCGCCTCAGCACCACGGAAGATCTTCCCGTCCCGCACAGCGATCACCGGAGGACGCAGCGCGTGGTTGTAGTTGGAGGCCATCGCACGGCAGTAGGCGCCGGTGCCGGGCACGGCCACCAGGTCGCCGGGGCGCACGTCGCCGGGGAGGAACTCGTCCTTGACGACGATGTCGCCCGCCTCGCAGTGCTTGCCGACGACGCGGGCCAGGACCGCCGGCGCGTCCGAGGCGCGCGAGGCGAGCGTGCAGGAGTAGTCGGCGTCGTACAGGGCGGTGCGGATGTTGTCGCTCATCCCGCCGTCGACCGAGACGTAGGTGCGCCGTGCGCCGCCGTCGAGGGCGACCTCCTTGACGGTGCCGACCTCGTAGACCGTGCACATGGCCGGGCCGACGATCGCCCGGCCGGGCTCGATGGACAGCCGGGGCACGTCGACGCCGAGGGCCCGGCACTCGTGCTCGACGATCTTGGTCAGCTCGGTCGCGAGCTGCGCCGGGTCGCTGGGGTCGTCCTGGGTCGTGTAGGCGATGCCGAAGCCGCCGCCGAGGTCCATCTCGGGCATCTGCACGCCGAGCTCCTCGCTGACGCGGGCGTGCAGGGCGAGCACCCGGCGGGCCGCGACCTCGAAGCCGGAGGAGTCGAAGATCTGGCTGCCGATGTGGCTGTGCAGGCCGAGCAGGCGCAGCCCGGGCGCGGCCTCGACGCGGCGTACGGCCTCGAACGCGTCGCCGCGAGGCGATGGAGAAGCCGAACTTCTGGTCCTCGTGGGCGGTGGCGATGTACTCGTGGGTGTGGGCCTCGACACCGGCGGTGACCCGGATCATCACGCCCACGGTGCGGCCGAGCCTCGACACCACGTCGGCCAGCCGGTCGATCTCGTCGAAGGAGTCGACGATGACCCGGCCCACGCCGAGCCCGACCGCCCGGTCGAGCTCGCGCACCGTCTTGTTGTTGCCGTGGAAGCCGACGCGCTCCATCGGGAAGCCGGCCCGCTCGGCCACGGTCAGCTCGCCGCCGGAGCACACGTCGAGGTGCAGGCCCTCCTCCGCGAGCCACCGGACGGTCGTGGTGGAGAGGAAGGCCTTGCCGGCGAAGAACACGTCGTACGCCGCGAACGCGTCGGCGAAGGCGCGGGCGCGCTCGCGGAAGTCGCGCTCGTCGAGGACGTACGCCGGGCTGCCGTGCTCGGCGACGAGGTCCGGCAGGGTGACGCCGCCGACGCTCAGCACGCCGTCGTCCTTGGTCGCCGTGGACGACCAGAGGATCGGGACCAGCGAGTTGGGGTCGGTGGGCTCACGCAGCCAGTGCGGTCCGCCCGGTCGGGCCTGGCTGAGGGCGCCGTCGGCGTGGGCCCAGCCGGAGGGGTGCGAGGTGGGCACGACTCACATCCGCTCGGGGGCGGAGACGCCGAGCAGGTCGAGGCCGTTGGCCAGCACGACGCGGGTCGCGTCGACCAGCAGCAGCCGGGCGCGGTGCAGGTCGGACGTCTCCTCGTCACCGCGGGGCAGCACCCGGCAGCTGTCGTAGAAGCGGTGGTAGGTCCCGGCCAGCTCCTCGAGGTAGCGGGCGATGCGGTGCGGCTCGCGCAGCTCGGCCGCCGCGGTGATGACGCGCGGCAGCTCGGCGAGCGCGCGGAGCAGCTCGCCCTCCTTCTCGTGCACCAGCAGGTGGGGGTGGCTCTCCGCCTTGACGCCGAGGTCGGCGGCGTTGCGCATCAGGCTCGCGACCCGGGCGTGGGCGTACTGGACGGTGAAGACGGGGTTGTCGTTGGTGGCGCGCGCCCACAGGTCGAGGTCGATGTCGATGGGGCTGTCGCTGCTGTAGCGGGCCAGTGCGTAGCGCGCCGCGTCGACGCCGATCGCCCCCACCAGGTCGTCGATGGTGACGACGGTGCCGGCCCGCTTGGACATCCGCAGGGGCTGGCCGTCGCGGAGCAGGTTGACCATCTGCCCGATGAGGATCTCGAGGTTGACGTGCGGCTCGTCGCCGAACGCCGCGCACATCGCCATCATCCGGCCGACATAGCCGTGGTGGTCGGCGCCGAGCATGATGAAGCAGCGGTCGAAGCCGCGCTCGCGCTTGTCGAGGTAGTAGGCGAGGTCGCCGGAGAGGTAGGCGCCCTGGCCGTCGGACTTGATGACGACCCGGTCCTTGTCGTCACCGAACCTCTCGGTGGCCAGCCAGGTGGCGCCGTCCTTCTCGTAGGTGTTGCCCAGCGCGGTGAGCCGCTCCACCGCCCGGCCCACGGCCCCGCTGCGGTGCAGGTCGTCCTCGTGGAAGTAGACGTCGAAGTCGACCTTGAAGTCGTGCAGGGACTGCTTGATCTCGGTGAACATCATCTCGACGCCGACCTGGCGGAAGACCTCCTGCGCCGCCGCGTCGTCGAGGTCCAGCAGCTCCGGGCGCTGCTCCACCACCGAGCGGGCGATCTCGTGGATGTACTCCCCGCCGTAGCCGTCCTCGGGGGCCTGGCGGCCGCGGGCGCTGGCCAGGAGGGACGAGCTGAAGCGGTCGATCTGGGCACCGTGGTCGTTGAAGTAGTACTCCCGGGTGACGACGGCCCCGGTCTTCTCGAAGACCCGGCCGAGCGCGTCCCCGACGGCCGCCCAGCGGACGCCCCCCAGGTGCAGCGGACCGGTCGGGTTGGCGGAGACGAACTCGAGGTTGATCCGCTCCCCCGCGAACGTGTCGGAGGAGCCGTACGCCGCCCCGGCGGCCACGATGTCGGCAGCGACCTGCCCCTGGGCACCCGCCTCGACGGTGATGTTGAGGAAGCCCGGCCCCGCGACCTCGACGCCGGCGACACCCTCGGCCTCGGCCAGGCGGGCGCCCACCAGCTCGGCGAGCGCGCGCGGGTGGGTGGGTGCGCCGCCGACCAGCGCGGCCTTGGCGAGCTGGAGGGCGACGTTGGTGGCGTAGTCGCCGTGGCCCTTCTGGCGGGGCCGCTCCACGGTGACCGTCGTGGGCACGCCCTGCGGCAGCGCCACGGAGCCGTCCGCCACGAGGGACTCGAGGGCGTCGACGATGGTCCGGGAGAGCTGGCCTGGGTTCACCGAGCCAGCCTATCGGCGCGTGCCGGGTCGACCCGAACCGGTTTCACGGTGCGACGAGCAGGGTTGTAGGGTCTGCATCGCCCGGCCTCCGTAGCTCAGGGGATAGAGCACTGGTTTCCGGTACCAGGTGCCGCAGGTTCGAATCCTGCCGGAGGCGCTCGCGCGACACAGTGGGGAACATCCTCCGGCCCAGGCCGGGACGATGTTCCCCACTGTCGTCGTGTGGGGTCAGCACCCTCGCAGGGTGGCGTCGCGACGCGCGGCGTCGCCCAGCCGGCGGGCCTGGGCCACGTCCGGGAAGACCACGCTCTGCCCGGCGGCGGTGCCGATGCGGCCCCGGACCACGCAGGTGGTGATCCGCCCGGGCTCGACCTGGGCCACGGCCTGGGCGAGCTCGTAGATCTCCGCCGGCCCCAGGTCGGTGGACAGGTGCTTCATCACCGTCATGACGCCGCGCTCGATGAAGCCGGGGCGGTCGGCCTGCGAGCGGATCCGGGCGTGGATGCCGCGCAGGGTGCGCTGCTGGTTGGCCGACCGGTCGAAGTCCCCGCCCGGGAGGTCGTAGCGGATCCGGGAGAAGGCCATCGCGTCGTACCCGCCGAGACGGATGCGCCCCTGCGCGAAGCCCTCCTTCTTGAGGTAGGGGTCGGCGAAGCGGCGCGGGTTGCTGACCGTGATGCCGCCGATGTCGTCGACCATGTCCTCGAAGAACGGGAACCGGGTGACCATCACGTAGTCGGGGGTGATGCCGATGAGGTTGCGCATCGCACCCGCCATGCCCTGCGGTCCACCGAAGTAGAGGGCCGCGTTGATCTTGTTCATGCCGTGGCCGGGGATCGAGACCCACGAGTCGCGGGGCACGCCGATGGCGGTCGCGGAGTCGGTGCGGGTGTTGATGCCGATCGAGCTGGAGGGCATCGCCCCGGGACCGCAGCATGTCCTGGCCGGGACGGGCGTCGGAGCCCACGGCCAGGATCCACACCACGTCCGGGCCGACCGACACACCACCGGCGCGCTTGACGCGCACCAGCTCGACCTCGGTCGGCTCGACGGCCGAGTCCGGGACGACGAGCGCGGCCACCGTGAGGACGGCGGCCAGCGTGACCGCGCGCAGGGAGCGGGAGAAGCGCGTCATGCCAGCCAGCCCTTCGTGACGTCGTAGCCGAAGACCCGCCAGCCGGCGGGCTGGCGGGTGAGGAACACGCGGCCGCGCACCTGCAGCCGGCGGGTCCGGGGACTCCCCGCGGCGTCGTCGCCGGCCAGGGCGACCCGCATCCGCAGGTCGAAGCGCGCGGTCACCGACCGCACCCGCCTGTCGACGGCCAGCAGGTCGAGCCGGGCCTTGCGCATCAGCGGGGTCACCGACACGACGCGCTCGCCGATGTCGGCGTTGGACATCAGGTCGCGGTCGTACGTCGCGCGGCGGGTCGCGCCGGGGGTGAAGCCCGGGAAGCGGCCGAAGTCGGTGCGCGGGTACGTCGCCCCCGACGTAGGCCGCGTCCCACCAGCGGTCGAGGACCTCGGTGACCTGCTCGCGCACGGCCTTGCGACGGGTGCCGGGCAGCCTGCCGACCACGGTGCCGACCTCGGCCGCTCGTGGCGAGGGGGGCGGGTCCGGTCACCGACGTGGTGGTCGCGGTCTCGGTCGTGCCGGGGTCGGGGCTGGCGCTCGGGCCGTCGCCGCTGCAGCCGGTCGCCGCGAGGGCGACGGTGCAGGGCGAGGACGCAGGCAGCGTCCGGGCGTCGGTGTCCGGGAAGGGGGTGCTCATCGGCTCTCCAGGGGTGTTTCGTGTGGTGCTCGTGACACCTTGCCCCAAAGGGCGGTCCGCCCCTGCATTTGCGCGCGTGTGGGACTAGCCTTGACAACCGATCGCACATCCCCATCACGTGCCTAACTGGAAGAGGCGAAGCAAGCCGTGCCGCAGTCCCCCGCCGACCAGTCCGGCAACAACCCGCTGCCCCGTCCTCGGACCTCGGAGCCAACGAGTGGCTCGTGGACGAGATGCGCGAGCAGTACGACAAGGATCCCGGCAGTGTGGCGGCCGCAGTGGGCGGCCTTCTTCGGCGGCAGCAACGGCTCCAGCAACGGCACGGACCGAAGCCCACGGCCGCGCACGGCGACGTCGTCCCCGCAGGTGTCCGAAGGGCCCCGCCAAGGCGCCCGCCCCCGCGGCCCCCGCCGCCAAGCAGGAGCCGGCGCCCGCTGCCAAGCAGCCGCGCCCGGCGCCGGCCGCCGAAGCAGGAGTCCGGCTCCTCCGCGGCGAAGGACTCCGGCTCCGCCGGCAGGCCCACGCCAAGCCGCGCCCCGCCGGCGAGGCGGCCGAGCCCGCCAAGGGCACCACCCGCCGGTCGCCAAGGACGCCGACGCCGGCCGCGCCCGCCGCGGCGAGCGACGAGCCGACGTACACCGTGCTGCGCGGCATCCCCGCGGCCACCGCCAAGAACATGGACCTCTCGCTGACCGTGCCGACGGCGACGTCGGTGCGCACCCTCCCGGTCAAGCTGCTGTGGGACAACCGCACCGTCATCAACAACCACCTCGCCCGCGCCCGCGGCGGCAAGGTCTCCTTCACCCACCTCATCGGCTACGCGCTGGTCAAGGCGCTGCAGGTCGATGCCGGAGATGAACAACACCTTCGCCGAGGTCGACGGCAAGCCCACCATGGTGACGCCGGCGCACATCAACCTCGGCCTCGCCGTCGACCAGCAGAAGCCGGACGGCACCCGCCAGCTCGTCGTCCCGTCCATCAAGGGCTGCGAGTCGATGGACTTCGCCGGGTTCTGGACGGCGTACGAGGAGATCATCCGGCGCGCCCGTGACAACAAGCTCACGATGGACGACTACTCCGGCACGACGATGAGCCTGACCAACGTCGGCGGCCTCGGCACCAACCACTCCGGTGCCGCGGCTGATGCCCGGCCAGGCCGTCATCGTCGGCGTCGGCGCGATGGAGTACCCCGCCGAGTGGCAGGGCGCCTCGGACGAGACCCTCAACCGCAACGGCATCAGCAAGGTCATGACGATGACCTCGACCTACGACCACCGCGTCATCCAGGGCGCGCAGTCGGGCGAGTTCCTGCGCCGCATGCACCAGCTGCTGCTGGGCGAGGACGACTTCTACGACGAGATCTTCCGCTCGCTGCGGATCCCCTACGAGCCGATCCGCTGGGCCAAGGACATCGTCGCCAGCCACGACGACGACATCGTCAAGCAGGCCCGCATCCTCGAGCTCATCCACGCCTACCGCGTGCGCGGCCACATGATGGCCGACACCGACCCGCTCGAGTACCGCCAGCGCAGCCACCCCGACCTCGAGATCGAGTCGCACGGGCTGACCCTGTGGGACCTCGACCGCGAGTTCGCGACCGGCTCGTTCGGTGGCGAGGGCCGCCGCTTCATGAAGCTGCGCAACATCCTCGGCATCCTGCGCGACTCCTACTGCCGCACGACCGGCATCGAGTACATGCACATCATGGATCCCGAGCAGCGCCAGTGGATCCAGCAGCGCGTCGAGCAGCCGCACACCAAGCCGCCCCGCGAGGAGCAGCTGCGGATCCTGCTCAAGCTCAACCAGGCCGAGGCGTTCGAGACGTTCCTGCAGACCAAGTTCGTCGGCCAGAAGCGCTTCTCCCTCGAGGGCGGCGAGACCACGATCCCGCTCATCGACGAGATCTGCGAGGCCGCCGCCGAGGCAGGGCCTCGACGAGGTCGCGATCGGCATGGCCCACCGCGGCCGGCTCAACGTGCTCGCCAACATCGTCGGCAAGAAGTACAGCCAGATCTTCCGCGAGTTCGAGGGCAACATCGACCCGCGCACGGTCCAGGGCTCCGGCGACGTGAAGTACCACCTCGGCGCCGAGGGCGAGTTCCTCGTCCGGTCTCGGCGACCGGATCAAGGTCTCGGTCGCGGCCAACCCGTCCCACCTCGAGGCGGTCGACCCGGTCCTCGAGGGCATCGCCCGCGCCAAGCAGGACGTCCTCAACAAGGGCGCCGAGTACCCCGTCCTGCCGCTGCTCGTCCACGGTGACGCGGCGTTCGCCGGCCAGGGCGTGGTCGCCGAGACGCTCAACCTCTCGCAGCTGCGCGGCTACCGCACCGGCGGCACGATCCACGTCGTCGTCAACAACCAGGTCGGCTTCACCACCTCGCCCGGCTCGTCGCGCTCGTCGCTCTACTGCACCGACGTGGCCCGGATGGTGCAGGCGCCGATCTTCCACGTCAACGGCGACGACCCGGAGGCGTGCATCCGCGTCGCCCGGCTCGCGTTCGAGTACCGCCAGGCGTTCAACAAGGACGTCGTCATCGACCTCGTCTGCTACCGCCGCCGCGGCCACAACGAGGGCGACGACCCGTCGTACACCCAGCCGCTGATGTACGACCTGATCGAGCAGAAGCGCTCGGTGCGCAAGCTCTACACCGAGTCCCTCATCGGCCGTGGCGACATCACCGTCGAGGAGGCCGAGCAGGTCCTCAAGGACTACCAGCAGCAGCTCGAGCGCGTCTTCACCGAGGTGCGCGAGGCGAGCGGCCAGCCCTCGGAGTGGACCACCGTCCCGGACTACCCGGACAAGCCCGCCGGCGAGTTCACGCACCGCCGTGTCCCCGGAGGTCCTCAAGCGGATCGCCGACGCCTACACGACGCCGCCCGAGGGCTTCACCGTCCACCCCAAGGTCATGCCGCAGCTGCAGCGCCGCGCCGCCGCGATCACCGACGGCCCGATCGACTGGGGCACCGGCGAGATCCTGGCCTTCGGCTCGCTGCTCATGGACGGCCGCCCGGTCCGGCTCGCCGGCCAGGACTCGCGCCGCGGCACGTTCGTGCCAGCGCTTCGCGACGATCATCGACCGCACCAACGCCGACGAGTGGACGCCGCTGACCAACCTCACCGAGGACCAGGCGAAGTTCCACGTCTACGACTCGCTGCTCTCCGAGTACGCCGCGCTCGGCTTCGAGTACGGCTACTCCGTGGCCCGTCCCGACGCGCTCGTCCTCTGGGAGGCCCAGTTCGGCGACTTCGTCAACGGCGCCCAGACCGTCATCGACGAGTTCATCTCCGCGGGCGAGCTCAAGTGGCGCCAGCAGTCCGGCGTCGTGCTGCTCCTCCCCCACGGCTACGAGGGCCAGGGTCCCGACCACAGCTCGGCCCGCATCGAGCGCTTCCTCACCATGTCGGCCGAGGACGCGATGGTCGTCGCGCAGCCCTCGACCCCGGCGTCGTACTTCCACCTGCTCCGCCGTCACTCGCTCGGCGAGGAGCACCGCCCGCTGATCGTCTTCACGCCCAAGTCGATGCTCAAGCGCAAGGAGGCCGCCTCGCAGCCCGAGGACTTCACCGGCGACACGACGTTCCGCCCCTTCATCGGCGACGAGACGGCCGACCCCGCGCAAGGTCGAGACCCTGCTGCTCTGCTCGGGTCGGGTCACCTGGGACCTGATGGTCGAGCGCGGCAAGCGCGAGCACGGCGACACCGTCGCCATCGGTCGCGTCGAGGCGCTCTACCCGCGACCCGGTCGACGAGATCCGGGCCGAGATCGCGAAGTACCCCAACCTCAAGGCGATCCGCTGGGTGCAGGACGAGCCGCCGCAACATGGGCCCGTGGCCGCACTACCAGCTCAACGTGTGGCCCAGCCTCGACGTGACCGTCGAGCCCGTCACCCGGCCGGCCTCGGCCTCGCCCTCGGTGGGCACGATCAAGCGGCACACCGAGGAGCAGAAGGCGCTGCTCGACGCGGCCTTCGCAGCAGCCGAGCGCGGCCCCGGGTCGGGACTACTGAGGCCTGGCTCGTGTACTTCACCGATCGCGGCATCGAGGAGCTCGACAAGCGCCGGGGTGACGAGGAGGTCACCCTGGCGTGGGTCGCCGACCAGCTGCAGGTCTTCGTCGACCAGCACCCGGAGTTCGAGACGCCCGATCGAGCGGCTGGCCACCTGGCTGGCCCGCCTCGACGACCCGGAGGACTGAGCCTCCGGGTCACCCGGTCACTCCTCGGCGTCGCGCCGGGCGCGGCGTACGGACTCGCGGATCTCGAACACCTCGGTGCCGAAGGTGCCGACCGCCCGGGCCACGTCGCGCACCGCGCCGGTGATCACCGTGGCCACCGTCCCCACCGCGGTGGCGGCGGCCTCGACGGTGTCCTGGAGCGCGTCCTTGGTGATCTCGCCGTTGCTGAGCCGCTCGTCGTCCATGCCGACCAGTGTCGGGCGACCGCGACCGGCTCGGCAAGCGGCCGTCGGATCCTGGGACGTCGGGGCCGGCGCGCTGGTCTACGATCGGGCGCATGGTGGGGGTCGTCGAGTCGCGCGGCGACGTGGTCGACGACTCGCGCAAGGCCCGCAAGGAGCGCACCCGGCGGGCGATCCTGGACGCGGCCCTCGGGCTGACCGACGGACACCAGCCTCGTCGCGATCTCGCTGCGCCAGGTCGCCAAGGAGGTCGGCATCGTGCCGACCGCGTTCTACCGGCACTTCGACTCCGTCGAGTCGCTGGGCCTGGCCCTCGTCGACGAGAGCTTCGTGTCCCTGCGCGAGCTGCTGCGCGAGGTCCGGACCCGGGCGCCGGAGTTCGCGGACTTCATCGACGAGTCGCTGGTCGTGCTGGCGCGCGCACGTGCGCGCCCACCCGGCGCACTACTGCGTTCATCGCCCGTGAGCGCGGGGCCGGGCCCGTCCGGGTCCGCGACGCGATCCGGCACGAGATCGAGCTGATCACCCGCGAGCTCGCCGCCGACGTGGCCCTGCTGCCGGGGACCGAGTCGTTCTCCCCCGAGCACCTGCACCTGCTGGCGGACCTCATCGTGTCGTTCGTCGTCACCACGGCCGAGCGGCTCGTCGACGACCCGGCCGCCGAGGACCGCATCATGGCCGACACCCGCACGCAGCTGCGGATGCTGCTGGTCGGCGCGCTCAACTGGCGCTCGCAGCGCTGATTCCTCTGGCAGCATCGGGTCATGGGACTCGCTGCCGACCTCGACTACCGCCACCGTCCGGCCAACGCCGCCCAGCGCCTGGTGCAGGCCTTCGGGTCCAGCCGGCCCGGCGCCTGGCTCTTCTCGCGCACCCTGCGGCACCTCGACACCGCGGTCGCCCGGGTCACCCGCGGGCGCCACAGCGCCCCCGAGCTGCTCGCCGGGCTCCCGGTCCTCGACCTCACCACGACCGGGCGCAAGTCGGGCCAGCCCCGCACCAGCCACCTGATCTCCATCCCCGTGGGCGACGACCTGGCGCTGCTCGGCACCAACTTCGGGCAGCCGTCACACGCCGGCGTGGGTGCTCAACCTCGAGGCCGACCCGCACGCGACGGTCACCTACCGCGGTCGCACGCTGCCCGTGCGTCGCCCGGCCGGCGACCGACGCCGAGCGGGCCGCGGTGACCGAGCGCTCCCGGGGGATCTACGGCGGCTACGAGAAGTACCAGCAGCGCATCAACGGGCGTCGGGTGCGGATCTTCGTCGTCGAGCGCGCGACCTGAGCGCCGTCCTGCCTCAGGTCCCCGGGCGGGGCACGACCGGCCGCACGGTCACCTCGGGGATCGTCGCGTCCGCCGGCAGGTCCAGCACGTGCAGGATGGTGTCCACCACGGTGTCCGGCGAGATCCAGCGCGACGAGTCGTAGGTCCGGCCCTCCTGCTCGTGGACCTTCTCCTGCATCGGCGTCGCGGTGCGGCTCGGGAACACGGTGGTCACGCGCACCCCGTGCTCGACCTCCTCGGCCCGCAGCGAGTCGGCGAGGGCACGCAGCCCGAACTTGGAGGCGGCGTACGCCGACCACTCGGCGCTCGGCCGTGAGACCGGCCGAGGAGTTGACGAAGACGACCGTGCCCGCGGCCGCGCGCACGTGCGGGAGGAACTCGCGGGTGAGCACCGCCGGCGCGGTGAGGTTGACGGTGAGCTGCTCCTCCCACTGGTGCAGGCGCAGCCGCGACACCGGGGAGAGGTCGACGACGCCGGCCACGTGGACCAGCGAGTCGAGGGGTCCGTCGACCTGGCGGCCGAGGCCGTTGATCGTCCCGGGGTCGGCCAGGTCCGCGACGACGTACGACGCGTGGGGCAGGTCGGCGCGCATCTGCGCGGCCCGCTCCTCGGAGCGCGCCAGCAGCACCAGGTCGTCGCCGCGCTCGGCGAGCCGGCGGGCCAGGACGAGCCCGATGCCCGACCCGGCACCGGTGAGGAGGTGCCTCACCGCTCGAAGACGATCTTGCCGAAGACGTCACCGGCCGCCATCGCGGCGAAGCCGTCGCGGGCGTCGGCCATCGGCAGGGTGCGGTCGACGAGGGGCCGGGTGCCGGTGGCGTCGAGCAGGTTGACCAGCGAGGCCAGCTCGGCCCGGGTGCCCATGGTGGAGCCGATCACCTGGAGCTGGAGGAAGAAGATGCGGGTGAGCTCGGCGTCGTCGAGCTTGGGCCCGCTCGTCGTCCCGCTGATGACCACCTTGCCGCCGGGGCGCAGCGAACGGATCGAGTGCGACCACGTGGCGCGACCGACGGTCTCCATCACGGCGTCGACCTTGACCGGCAGGCGCGCACCGGACTCGAAGACGTGGTGGGCGCCGATCTCCAGCGCGCGCTGCCGCTTGGCCTCGTCGCGGCTGGTGGCCAGCACGGTGAGGCCGCCGGCACGCGCGAGCGTGATGAGCGCGGTGGCCACGCCACCGCCGGCGCCCTGCACCAGCACGGTGTCGCCGGGCTTGAGGCCGCCCTGGGTGAAGAGCATCCGGTAGGCCGTGAGCCAGGCCGTGGGGAGGCAGGCGGCCTCCGCGAAGCTCATCGACGCCGGCTTGGGCACCAGGTTGCCGCGGGGCACCACGACCTGGTCGGCGAAGGTGCCCTGGTGCCGCTCCGAGAGCAGCGAGCGACGCGGGTCGAGCGTCTCGTCCCCGGACCATGCGGGGTCGCTGATCACCGCGTGCACGACGACCTCGTTGCCGTCCTCGTCGAGGCCGGCCGCGTCGCAGCCGAGGATCATCGGCAGCGCGTCCTCCTTGAGCCCCACGCCGCGCAGCGACCAGAGGTCGTGGTGGTTGAGGCTGGCGGCCTTGACGGTGACGGTCGTCCACCCGTCGGGCGGGGTGGGATCCGGTCGCTCCCCCACCACCAGGCCGCTGAGCGGGTCGTCGGAGCTGAAGGACTCGGCGTAGACGGCGAACATGTCCCGACCCTAGCGGGGCGCCTCCACCGCGATCCGCAGCGTCCGGAGGCCCAGCAGGTCCACGCTGCGGGCGTGGTTGCTCAGCACCACCACGCCCGTGCGCCGCGTGGGCACGAAGCCGGCGAAGGAGCGGAAGCCGCCGGTGCCGCCGTTGTGCCACCAGAGCGGGTCGGGCCCGTCGTTGCGCAGCCAACCCAGCCCGATGGGTTGCCGCCCCTCGACCCGGGGCTGCTGGGCGAGCCGGACGGCGTCGGCCAGGGGCGTGGAGTCGGGCTCGAGCTGGGCCGCCAGGTAGCGGAGCAGGTCGTCCGCGGTCGAGCGCAGCGCGCCGGCCCCGGGCAGCCCGTCGAGGGGCCAGGGGTCCGCCGGCCGGCGCCGGCCGCGGTGCCCCGACGCGAGCCGGGCCCGCTGCTCGTCGGTCAGCCGGTCGTGGGTGGCGGTGTCGACGAGGCCCAGCGGGACGCAGACACGCTGCTCGACCAGCGCGCCGTACGACGTGCCCGCAGCGTGGGCGAGCGCCTGTCCGAGGACGCCGACCCCGAGGTTGGAGTAGTGCACCCCACCGGTCCCGGGGGTGCGGGCCGGCGTCGCGCCGGCCAGCGCGGCGAGGAGCCCGTCCGGGGTGAGCCCGGCATACGGGTCGCGCCCGCGGAGCATCGCCACCGACCCCCGCACCAGCGGGACGGGCGCGTTGGGCAGTCCCGACGTGTGCGTGGCCAGGTGGGCGAGCGTGATCTCGGTGCCGTCACGGGTCGGCACGACGGTCCCGCGCGGGAGAAGGGCCCGCACCGGGTCGTCCAGCGACCACTCCCCGCGCACCACACCGTCGGCCAGCAGCAGCGAGGTGAAGGTCTTGGTGATCGAGCCGATCTCGAACAGGGTGCGCCCGTCCGGGTGCGGCCCGTCGTGGGCACGCCCGAGCACGGACGTCTCGTCACCGCGACGTACGCCGACGACCAGGCCGGCACGACGGCGCACGGCCCGCTGCACCAGCTCCTCGACCTCGCGCACCCGCTCAGGCTAGGGACCCGGGGCAAGGTCCGCTCAGCGGCGCGCGACCCCGTCGCGGCGGGCGGCCGTGGCGACGGCCTCGCGGACGGCGCCGGGCACGCGCGGGTCGAACGGCGACGGGATGACCAGCTCCTCGGCCAGGTCGTCGCCGACCAGGTCCGCGAGCGCGTGGGCGGCCGCGAGCTTCATCCCCTCGGTGATCGCCGTCGCGTGCACGTCGAAGGCACCGCGGAAGATGCCCGGGAACGCCAGCACGTTGTTGATCTGGTTGGGGTAGTCCGACCGGCCGGTGGCCACGACGCGGGCGTACTTGTGGGCGAGGTCGGGGTGCACCTCGGGCGTCGGGTTGGCCAGGCCGAAGATGATCGCGTCGGGCGCCATGCTCGCGACGATCTCCTCGGGCACCGAGCCCCCGGAGACGCCGATGTAGACGTCCGCGCCGGCCATCGCGTCGGCCAGGCTGCCGCTGCGGCCGAACTTGTCGGCGGTGTCGCGGGCCAGCGCCGCCTTGACGGGCGTGAGGTCCGAGCGCCGGGAGTTGAGCACGCCCTGACGGTCGATGACGGCGAGGTCCTCGACGCCGGCCTCCAGCAGGATGCGGGCCACGGCCACCCCGGCGGCGCCGGCGCCGGAGATCACCACGCGGGTGCCCTCGGCGGTGCGGCCGGTGAGGCGCAGGGAATTCTTGAGCGCGGCCAGGACGACCACGGCGGTGCCGTGCTGGTCGTCGTGGAAGACGGGGATGTCGAGCATCGCCTTGAGGCGGTCCTCGATCTCGAAGCAGCGGGGCGCGGAGATGTCCTCGAGGTTGATCCCGCCGAAGCTCGGCGCGAGCCGGGCGACGGTCTCGATGATCTCCTCGACGTCGGTGGTGTCGAGGCAGATCGGGACGGCGTCGACGCCGCCGAACTGCTTGAAGAGGACGGCCTTGCCCTCCATCACCGGCATCGCGGCGGCCGGGCCGATGTCACCGAGGCCCAGCACGGCGGTGCCGTCGCTGACGATCGCGACGACGTTGGGCACCCAGGTGTAGTGCTGGGTCATCGAGGGGTCCGCCGCGATCGCCTCGCAGACGCGGGCCACCCCCGGCGTGTAGGCCAGCGAGAGCTCCTCCCGCCCGGTGAGGGCGACCGTGGACACGGTCTCCATCTTGCCCCCGACGTGCAGGTCGAAGACGGGGTCGCCGGCGTGCGGGTGCTGCGGTTCCATGTCGCGATACTGGCACAGCTCAGCGAGGCGTCAGGTGCCGTCCCAGCCGTGGGGAGGGCCACACCCGGGCCAGCACGACGGCGCGCACGTCGGCATCGGCCACCGGGCCGCGGTGCCGGGAGTCGACTCCCTGCTCCGCGTTGTCGCTGAGCAGCCACCACCCGGGCTCCCCGGTGCGCAGCTCCCGGCGCTCGACCGCCCGCTTGACGGCCAGCGTGCCGTCCGCGAAGCGGGCCAGCACCAGCCCGCCCACGCCGGGCACGGCGGCGTACCGGACGAGCAGCCGGTCGCCCTCGCGCAGCGTCGGCTCCATGGATCGACCGCGTACGACGGCCATCCCCAGCACGCCGCCGACCAGGCCTGTCAGGGCCCCACCCGCACGGGCGAGACCCACGTTCCGGGGTGTCCTCACGCGGAGTAGTGTCGCAGCGAACCGACCTCACACCCTTCGAGAGGACTGCGATGCTCCCCCAGCTCTTTGCCCGTACCGTCGAGGTCTCGGCACACTGCGACCTGCCGTGCGGCGTCTACGACCCCGCCCAGGCCCGCATCGAGGCCGAGTCGATCAAGGCACTGATCGGCAAGGTCGCCGACAACGACGACCCCGACTTCCGCACCCGCGCCATCCTGATCAAGGAGCAGCGCTCGGAGCTCGTCAAGCACCACCTGTGGGTGCTGTGGACCGACTACTTCAAGCCCCCGCACTTCGAGAAGTACCCCCAGCTGCACACGCTGGTCAACGAGGCCACCAAGCTGGCCGGCGCCTCGGGCACCAAGGGTGAGCTCGACGCCGCCAAGGCCGACGAGCTGCTCGCCAAGATCGACGAGATCGCCGAGATCTTCTGGGAGACCAAGAAGGCCTGAACTCGTTCAGGCCTTCTGGTCTGGAGGACGGGCCGAGCTTGCGAGGCCCGGACGCGCGCTTTGTGCGCAACCACTGTTTTCGGTCTGAACCTGACGGGGCCTGTAGCCACATCCGTGGCGACGGGCCCCGTTAGTGTGTCTCCACCCCCCAGCCCTCGACCCCAGGACGGGACCCCCACGCAGATGGCCAGTCACGACAACCCCGACGGCCGGGCCGACGTCGAGCTCCGGCTGCCCGCCGACGGCGCCTACGCCTCCGTGCTCCGGACGACCACAGCCGGGCTGGCCGCCCGCCTCGACTTCACCATGGACGACATCGAGGAGCTGCGGATCGCCGTCGGCGAGGCCCTGGCGCTCGTGCTCCCCGAGGCCGACCCCGGCGCGGACCTGACCTGCCGCTTCCACCTCGGAGCCGGGAGATGACGGTGCAGGTCGAGACCCGCGCGACGGACGACCCCCAGCCCGACTACGACAGCTTCGCCTGGCAGGTCCTCGACACGCTGGCGACCGAGGCAGCGGTGGAGTCGACCGGCGGGGTGTTCGCGGTGCGCTTCAGGATGTCGACCCAGGTGGGGGCCACCGGGGCGACCGACGACACGGCGGGCGCCGACCGCTGAGATGAATCACGACACGACGGGGGACGGTGCGGTGGACGGGGACACCACTGGACCGACGGACATCGCGCCGAGCTCGCCAGTCGAGGTGACGCGCGCACGCAGCGCGGAGCTGTTCCGCGAGTTGCGCGACCACGACGCGTCGGACGCGTGCCCGGGCCACGGCCCGCGACGGCCTGGTGCACCTGCACCTGCCGCTGGTCGAGCACTGCGCACGCCGCTTCCGCAACCGCGGGGAGCCGCACGAGGACCTCGTGCAGGTGGGCACCATCGGCCTGATCAAGGCCGTCGACCGCTTCGAGACCGACCGCGGCGTCGAGTTCTCCACGTACGCCACGCCCACGATCATCGGCGAGATCAAGCGCTACTTCCGCGACAAGGGCTGGGCCATCCGCGTCCCGCGCCGGCTGCAGGAGCTGCGCATGCAGATCGCGCACGGCGACCGCGGAGCTGACCCAGAAGCTCGGCCGCTCCCCCACGCCCCGCGAGCTCGCCGAGGCCATCGGCTGCACCGTCGAGGAGATCATCGAGGGGATGGAGTCGAGCAACGCCTACTCCACCTTGTCCCTCGACGCCAGCGACAGCTCCGACGACGGGCCGCCGAGCATGCTGGACACCCTCGGGGTCGACGACGAGGACCTCGAGCACGTCGAGATCCGCGAGTCGATCAAGCCGCTGCTCGAGGGCCTCGGCGCCCGGGAGAAGCGGATCCTGCTGCTGCGGTTCTTCAAGAACATGACGCAGTCGCAGATCGCCGAGGAGATCGGGGTCTCGCAGATGCACGTGTCCCGCCTGCTGACCAAGACCCTCGCCCAGCTCCGCGCCTCGCTCGAGGCGGAGTAGCAGGCCAGTCGGCGTCCGACGGCTCGGGCGACTCAGCGCTGCGATCGAGCGCCTCGACGCTCTGCGGGTGCAGCATGCCGGCGATGACGACCAGCGCGACGACCGCGATCACCACGGCGACCAGCGTCGTCTCACCGCCGCGGAGGTTCCACGCGAGCCCGAGCCCGATCAGCTGGGCCAGCAGGATCGGGTCCGCGGGCCCAGGTCTCGCCGCGGGTGATCAGCCCAGGCGCACGCCAGCAGCAGCACGCCGAACGCCGCGAAGAACAGCGCCGTGGTCAGGCCCATCGTCAGCCGGCCGCCGGTGAGGCGAGGCGATCTCGAGCACGGCCAGCAGCGAGCGAGCACGACGCCCTCGAGCGCGGTGAGCGAGGCCGCCGTCACGAGCGGCGGCGGGGCTGGCGGGGACGCTGCGTCACCCCGGACAGCCTAGGTGGCGACGCAGGCCTGTTGTGACGGAAGTGACCATGACAGGGGTTGTGTATCGGCCCCAACTCTTGCCAGTCTGGGGGGTGCGCTCGTGAACGAGTTCACTTCGTGGTGCCCACAGGTGGCACCCCCGAGCGCCCGGGCTCCGCTGACCGCCCGCACACAGCCTGCAGGTGAAGAAAGAGGAACCCCCTGCCATGGATTGGCGCCGCCGCTCTGCCTGCCTCGACGAGGACCCGGAGCTGTTCTTCCCGATCGGCAACACCGGTCCGGCCATCCTCCAGATCGAGGAGGCCAAGCAGGTGTGCCGTCGCTGCGAGGTGCGCGAACAGTGCCTCGCGTGGGCGCTCGAGGCTGGTCAGGACCACGGCGTCTGGGGTGGCCTCAGCGAGGACGAGCGTCGCTCGCTCAAGCGCCGCAACGCCCGCGCCCGCGTCCGCACCGCCTGACGGCCCGCTCAGTCCGGGAGACGTCGATCCGCACCCGGGCTCCGCTGCCCCCGGCCGCCGGCCCCATCTCGAGCTGCCCGCCGAGCTCGGACTCGACGAGGGTCCGCACGATCGAGAGACCCAGGCTGGTCGACGCGGCGAGGTCGAAGCCGCTCGGGCAGCCCCACGCCGTCGTCGGAGACGTCGACTCGAGCCGGCCGACGGCGCCGTGACGGCCATCCGGATCTCGACTGGTCCCCTCGCGTCGCCGAGGCCGGGTCGCGGGTAGCCGTGCTCGACGGCGTTCTGCAGCACCTCGGTGAGCACCATCGCCAGCGCCGTGGCCGTCTCGGAGGCCAGCACGCCGAAGCTGCCGCGGCGCACGACGCGGACGGCGGCCCCGACGGCGCTGACGTCGGTCACCATCCGGCCGAGGCGGTCGGCGATCTCGTCGAAGTCGACGGTCTCCTCGACCGCCTGGCTCAGGGTCTCGTGGACGATCGCGATCGAGCCGACGCGGCGTACGGCCTCCTCGAGCGCGGCCCGCGCCTCGGGCTGCTCGATCCGACGCGCCTGGAGCCGCAGCAGGGCGGCCACGGTCTGCAGGTTGTTCTTCACCCGGTGGTGGATCTCGCGGATCGTGGCGTCCTTGGTGACCAGCTCGCGGTCGCGCCGGCGCAGGTCGGTCACGTCGCGGAGCAGGACCAGGGCGCCGATCCGCTCGCCGTGCGGGCGCAGCGGGATGCTGCGCAGGATCAGGGCGACCTCGTCGGTGCCGATCTCGGTGTCCCGGTCGGCGCGCCCGCAGAGCACCGCGCTGAGGGACTCCTCGTCGGGCCGGCGTCGCGGCGGCACCAGCTCGCGGGTCAGGTCGGCCAGCACGAGGTGGGTGAGGTCGCCGCTGGAGCCCGAGGCGGCGATAGACCGACAGCGCGTTGGGGCTGGCGTAGGCGACCTTCCCGGCGGCGTCGAGGCGGAGGAAGCCGTCGCCGACCCGCGGCGAGTCGGCGTGGTCGCTGCGCTGGCCCTCCGGCGGGAACCAGCCGCCGGCGATCATCTGGGTCAGCTCGGCGGCGGTCTGGAGGTAGGACAGCTCGAGGCGGCTCGGGGTGCGTACGCCGAGGAGGTTGGTGTTGCGGGCGACCACGGCGATGACCCGGTCGCCGCGGCGCACGGGGATGACCTCGACCCGCACCGGCACGTCGTCGCGCCACTCCGGGTCGCCCTCGCGCACCAGCCGGCCGGTCGCGTGCGCCTCGTCGAGCATGCGGCGCCGCCCGGCCGGGACGAAGGTCCCCAGGACGTCGTCGGTGAGCGCGGTGGGCCCGGTCGTCGGGCGCATCTGGCCGCCGGCCCAGAACCCGCGCCCCTCCCGGTCCGGCAGCCACAGGACGAGGTCGGCGAAGGACAGGTCGGCGATGATCTGCCAGTCCGCCATGAGCCGGTGAGCCAGGCGACGTCGGCGTCGTCGAGGTCGGTGTGGGCTCGGGCGAGCTCCTGGAGGGACGGCACGGGCACAGCCTAGTGATGCCGGCCGGGTCAGGCGCCGGTTCGCCGTCGTCGGAGGCGGCTGGCAGGATGGCCCGCATGCCCACCGGCTACTGGCAGGAGACCTCGTGAAGCAAGGCCTCGAGGTCCCCTAGGACCGCCCCCTCGACGACCTCACGGCCGAGCTCACCGCGATGCTGGGGTCCCCCGATCCCGAGCAGCGCGACGGCATCGCCTACCCCGCGCTGGCGACGTGGATCGACCGCGGCGTCTACGACGACCTGCTGGTCGGGCTGGGCGACGGGATGGCCGCCGGCCTCACCGTCGGCCTCGGCGAGGACGGCACCGACTCGGTGTTCCGCCGCAGCCTTCTCGGTGCTCGTGCTGGCCGAGTGCCTCGACGCGCGGCACCGGGCAGCACCTCCTGACCTCCGGCAAGGTCCTCGAGTGGGGCGACCAGGTCGCCACGTGGTACCTCCGGGAGCGCGACACCCGCGGCTACGTGCCCGGCAAGGGCTGGGCGCACACCATCGCCCACGGCGCCGACGCGATCGGCGTGCTGGCCCACGTCGCCGCACTTCGCCGCCAACGAGCTGACCGTCCTCCTCGACGTGCTGGCCGACCGGCTGCTCGATGCCCGGCACCGGGCTGCTGCTGGCCGGCGAGCCCGACCGGATGGCCGCGGCCACGATGCAGGTGCTGCGGCGCAACGTCGTGAGCCTCAAGGTGCTCGAGCCGTGGATCAACCGGATCGCCGCCGCGGCCAACCCGCTGCGGCAGCACCAGGACCGCGACCCGTACCTCGACAGCGGCAACGCCCAGGCGTTCCTGCGGGCGCTGCTACCTCCAGCTCACGCCTGGCCGGCAGACCCGCCGCAGGTGCGCCCCGACCTCATCCTCGTGCTCGTCGAGGTGCTCCGAGGGACCGAACTCCGCACTATCTCGGTCCGCACCACCCCGCGTGAACTAGCCTGCGCTCCATGAGCGACGACACCGCAGCCACCGAGACGCCCGCCGCCGGACGAGGGAGCCACCGGCCGGGTGACGAGATCGCCGGCCACAGCGGCGAGCTGGCCGTGGCCGCCGCCCGGGCCCACGGCGTGGAGACCATGTTCACCCTCTCCGGCGCCCACGTCTTCCCGATGTACGACGGCGCGGTCAAGGCCGAGCCGCCGATGCGCCTGCTGGACGTACGCCACGAGCAGACCGCGGCGTTCGCGGCCGAGGCGACCGGCAAGCTGACCCGGGTGCCCGGCCTGGCCGTCCTCACCGCCGGTCCCGGCGTCACCAACGGCGTCTCCGCGATCGCCCAGGCCCAGTTCAACGGCTCCCCCATGGTCGTGGTCGGCGGCCGCGCCCCGGCCAACCGCTGGGGCTCCGGCGCCCTGCAGGAGATCGACCACCTGCCGATCGTCGACTCCATCACCAAGCAGGCCCGCACCCTCCACACCGCCGCCGAGGTCGCGACCGGGATGGACGACGCCTTCACCGTGGCGCGCTCGTCGCACCGCGGGCCGGTCTTCGTCGACATCCCGATGGACGAGTTCTTCAACTCCTCGCACCGGACCGGCCTCCGCCGGCGACCCGGCCGTCCGGCTCGAGCCGGACGGCGACGACCTCGCCGGCCGTGGCCACCGCGCTCGCCGGGGCGACGCGCCCGCTGCTGATCCTCGGCACCGACGTCTGGGCCGACCACGCCGAGGAGGCCGCGCTGCGCTTCGTGGAGGCGCTCGGGCATCCCCACGATCACCAACGGCATGGGTCGCGGCATCGTGCCCGGCGGGCACCCGCTGCTCGTCACCAAGGCCCGCGGGCGCGGCCATCAACGGCGCCGACCTCGTCATCGTCGTCGGCACGCCGCTCGACTTCCGCCTCGGCTACGGCGTCTTCGGCGGCAAGGACGGCGCCACCCCGGCGCGGGTCGTGCACGTCGCCGACTCCCCCGGCCAGCTCTCCGCGCACGCCACGCTCGCCGCCTCGGTGGCCGGTGACCTCTCGTCCGTCTTCGACGGGCTGCTGCGAGCCCGTGCAGCGCGGACGCCGCGCGCGACTGGTCCGACGTGGGCCTCGCGAGCTCGCCGACGTGGTCCGGGCGACGGTCGCGCGCGACAGCGAGATGCTCACCGCCGAGGCCGACCCGATCCACCCGGCGCGCATCTACGGCGAGCTCGTCCCCCGCCTGGCCGACGACTCCGTCGTGATCGGCGACGGCGGCGACTTCGTCAGCTTCGCCGGCAAGTTCGTCGAGCCCAAGCGCCCCGGCGGCTGGCTCGACCCCGGCCCCTACGGCTGCCTCGGCGCCGGGCTCGGCGCCGCGATCGCGGCCCGGCTGGCCCGTCCCTCCGCCCAGGTCACGCTGCTGCTCGGCGACGGCGCCGCCGGCTTCTCGCTGATGGACGTCGACACCCTGGTCCGCCACGACCTGCCGGTCGTGATGCTGATGGGCAACAACTCCGCCTGGGGGCTGGAGAAGGGCCCGATGCAGATGCTCTACGGGTACGACGTGGTGGCCGACCTCGCCCAGCGCACGGCGTACGACCAGGTCGTCAAGCGCCCTCGGCGGCGCCGGCGAGACGGTCACCGACCCGAAGCAGATCGGCCCGGCCCTCGACCGGGCCTTCGCCTCGGGCGTGCCCTACCTCGTCAACGTCATCACCGACGTCGAGGCGGCCTACCCGCGCAGCACCTTCGGCATCTGAGCCGGTGGCGGCGATGGAGCTGAGGCGCGCGCGCCCCGACGAGCTCGCCGCCGTCGGCGAGCTCACCGTGGCGGCGTACGCCGACTTCACGCTCGGCCCCGAGCGACCCCTACGTCGAGCGGCTGCGCGACGCCGCGTCGCGCGACGCGCAGGGCGAGCTGTGGGTGGCCGTCGAGGACGGCGAGCTGCTCGGCTGCGTCACCTGCTGCCCGCCCGGCTCGCCGTGGCGGGAGCTCGCCGACGAGCACGAGGGCGAGTTCCGGATGCTCGCCGTCGCACCGGCTGCCCGGGGCCGCGGGGTCGGTGCGGCGCTCGCCGCGCTGTGCGAGGAGCGGGCCCGCGAGCACGGGGCGACGGCGATGGTGCTCTCGTCGCTGCCGGACGATGACGCACGCGCACCGCATCTACGCCCGGCTCGGCTACCGCCGCGACCCGACGCGCGACTGGGACCCGGTCCCGGGTGTCCACCTCATCGCCTTCGCCAAGGAGCTCTCGTGACCGGATCCGCCACCCTGACCTTCACCGTGGGCGAGGACGACACCGCCCTGGCCGTCGGCAGCGGCTCGCTGCCGGTGCTCGGCACCCCGCGACTGCTCGCCTGGTGCGAGGCCGCCACCTGCGCGGCCGTGGAGGCCGACCTCGCCGGAGGGCGAGACCAGCGTCGGCACCCGGTCCAGCTCGAGCACCTCGCCGCGAGCCCGGTCGGCGCCCGGGTCGAGGTCAGCGCCACGACGTCGTACGCCGACGGGCGGCTGCGCCGGTTCACCGTCAGCGCGCGGCGACCTCGGGACCGGCAAGGTGGTCGCCGCCGGCGAGGTCACCCGGGTCGTCGTCGACGCCGAGCGGTTCCTGCTCCCGCGCTCTGACGCCCCACCGGCCCGGACGCACCGCACCCCCGGAAATGCAGCGAGCCCCCGGCCAGTGGCCAGGGGCTCGGTGTGCTCAACGCTCAGGCGTTGGGGCGCTTGCCGTGGTTGGCGCCCTTCTTCTTGCGAGCGCGGCGCTTGCGACCGGTCTTGCCCATGATGGTCCTCCAGAAATCGTGTTGCCCTGACGGGTGCCCCGTACAGGGCTCCGAGCATCCTCTCAAAAGCCGGGCAGCGGGGCCAATCAGCCCCTCGGCTCAGCCCTCGGAGATGCGGATCTGGACCTCGCGGATCTGGACCCGCACCCGGTCGCGCAGCGAGTCGGGGGCCGACTCCAGGAGCACGACCGGGCGACGACGGCCTTGACCGTGCGCTGGAGGTCGTACTTCTCCAGGCAGGGACCGCACTCGTCGAGGTGCACGCGCACCGCCGAGCAGTCGGCCTCGTCGAGCTCGTTGTCGAGGAAGTAGACGATGCGCTCGAGGTAGTCGGCGCAGTCCTCGTTGCTGTGTCCGTGCTCGCTCACGAGTCGCTCCCCCTCCGGTGGTGCCGGTCGGGAGCAGGTCGTGGGCCCGCACGTGGTCGGCCAGCATGTCGCGCAGCTGGCGGCGACCCCGGTGGAGCCGGGACATCACGGTGCCGATGGGGGTGTTCATGATCTCGGCGATCTCCTTGTAGGGGAATCCCTCGACGTCGGCGAGGTAGACCGCGAGCCGGAACTCCTCGGGCAGCCGCTGGAGGGCGTCCTTGACCTGCGAGTCGGGCAGGTGCTCGAGCGCCTCCATCTCGGCCGACTTGAGGCCGGTCGAGCTGTGGGACTCGGCCCGGGCGAGCTGCCAGTCCTCGACGTCCTCGGCCATCGACTGCTGGGGCTCGCGCTGCTTCTTGCGGTAGGTGTTGATGTAGGTGTTGGTCAGGATGCGGTAGAGCCAGGCCTTGAGGTTGGTGCCGGGCTTGAACTGGTGGAACGCGGAGTAGGCCTTGGCGAACGTCTCCTGCACCAGGTCCTCGGCGTCGGCGGGGTTGCGGGTCATCCGCATCGCCGCGCCGTACAGCTGGTCGAGGAGGGGCAGGGCGTCGCGCTCGAAGCGCAGGGCGCGCTCGTCCGCGGTCTCGGTCTCGAGGTCGACCGCGGGATCCCCGCCGGTCTGGAGTGATTCGGTCATCGCCTCCCAGACTACTGCCGTCTCGGCTGGACCGAGGCTCGAGCGTCGGGTCGGGCGGCTGGGGGCCGGACGCGGGACTGTGGCGATCACGAACGTCTCAACACGACGGACCGGCCGCTGATTCCCGCTACCGGCTCCCGACGACCTCGCGCACCAGCCACTCCAGCGTGGACTCGACCACGATCCCCATCGCCTCGTCCTGGCTGAGGGGGGCGCGGGCGGGGACCTTGAGCCCGTGGTCGGCGTCCGGCACGACGGCCATGTCGAGGTCCGGCAAGGTCGGCCGGGAACTCCTCGGGCCGGCCCATCGGGTCGCGCTCCCCCTGCACGACCAGGACCGGCACACCGGCGCCGGCGAGCTCGTCGGCCCGCGACTTCTCCGGCCGACCGGGCGGGTGGAGCGGGAAGGAGAGGGCCAGGCAGCCGACGGCGCCGAGGGAGGTGGCGCACCGGGCGGCCGACCGCGCCCCGGCGGACCGGCCGCCGACCACGAGCGGGGTGCGGGACCGCACCGCGGCGGCGGCCGCGCGCAGGCCGGCGTCGAGCGGGGCCGGCGGGCGTGGCGATCCTTGCGCCCCGCCACCCGCCAGGGCTGCTCGAGGAGCAGGACGCTGATGCCCTGCCCGGGCAGTGCCGCGGCCAGCGCGACCAGGTCGCGTGCGTCGATGCCCCCGCCGGCCCCGTGGCTCAGCAGCAGCGTGGCGATCGGCCGGTGCGCGCGGCGTACGTGCAGGCGGCCCTCGCCGTGGGGGGTCTCGACGGACCGGACGGTCGGCGTGATCACGACGGCGCCCCCTCGAGCGGGACGTCCTCGAGCGGCAGCGGCTCGACCAGCTCGGGGCCGTTGTTGCGGACGTTGCCGACGGCGGTGGACGACCGGGTAGGCCTCGAGGCTGCCGGGAGCGGCCGGGACCAGCAGCGACAGCTCGCCGCCGACGCGGGGGTCGAGCCACTGCGACCAGCGGTCGCGCTCGACCATCAGCGGCATCCGGTCGTGGATGTGGCCCAGCGAGTCCTCGGCCTGCGTGGTGAGCACCGTGCAGGTCCAGCGGAAGCGCCCGGGGTCGTCCTCGGCGAGCGTCGGGTCCCGCCAGATCTCGTAGAGGCCGGCCATCGCCAGCACGCCGCCGTCGGCCGGCCGGATGAAGAAGGGCTGCTTGACCGGCTTGCCGGCCTTGGTCGTGCGGGCGGTGGGGTACCACTCGAAGTAGCCGTCGGCCGGGAGCAGGCAGCGACGCACCGCGAAGGCCCGCTTGTACGCCGGCTTGTCGGCCACCGTCTCCATCCGCGCGTTGATCATCCGGTTGCCGATCGAGGGGTCCTTGGCCCACGACGGCACGAGCCCCCACGTGAGCACCCGCAGCTGCCGCTCCGGCGGCTCGGGGCTGTCCTTGGTGGGCGGCCGCTCGACGACGGCGTAGACCTCCTTGGTCGGCGCGACGTTGTAGTCGGCCGCCAGCGGGGCGGGCGTGCGGTCGGCGACGACCTCGAACTCCTCGATGAGGTCCTCGGGGCGTCGCGACGAGGCATAGCGTCCGCACATGGCCCCAGCGTAGTGACCGGGACGGACGTCCGGGCCGCGTCGACCCGCCCCGGCGCGCCCGGGTCAGCCCCGGGCGAGCTCGTCGAGCAGCTGCGAGGCGGCCAGGTCGGTGGCCGGGCAGGCCCTCGATCCACACCCGCGGCGGGTCGTCGGTCAGTCCGGCGACGAGGGACCGCAGCAAGCGCACCCGGGTCCCCAGCCGCTCACCGCGGCTCGCCACGACGACCACCCGGTGCGGCGCCAGCCGGCCGACGGTCTCGCCCCCGGCGAAGACCGTCCGGGCCGCCTCGCCCACGCGGGAGAGCCGCAGGGACCGGGCGAGCCGGTGGCCGGCGTCGAGCTCCCCGCTCGCCGGGGCCTCGCCGGTCAGCTCGCACACGACGAGCGCCCAGGCCGCGTTGACGTCGGCGGCGCCGTGCTGGCGGTAGAGGTCGCCGAGCCGGCTGCGCACGTGCACCCGGGTCGCCAGCCCGGTCATCGGGTCCTCGCACGACATCGCGTGGAAGTAGGACAGGGCCGCCTCGCTCCAGCCGACGAGCAGCGCCGAGGTGGCGTCGTACGACGGGTCGCAGCCCAGCATGGTCTGCCACGTCTGGCGCAGCCCGGCCATGGTGTCCTCGAGCGAGGCGCCGTCGAGGGCCAGGTCCCGACCGACCACCGAGCAGGCGTCGGAGGGATCCGATCCCGAGACGAGTGCCTCCGCCACTGCCTCGAACCGGCGTGGCAGCCCCATCTGCACACCGGGTGACAGCAACCCACTCGTCCCGGGACCGGCCGTGGGGCGCCGCGCGCGCAGTGCGAACAGTCCCACGGTGCTCCCCCTCGCCGATGTCGGTCCTTGCGTGTTCGTCGTACGGGGGTTGGACGGCGGCGCGCGGGAGGCATGACGCCGAATCGGCTGAAATGTCTGCACCACCGGCCCGGACGGGGCCTACAGTGGCGTCACGCTTCAGCCCCCCGAAACGGTGTGGTCACCATGAGCATGACGACGCAGGTGGAGGCCCCGGGCGACGCCGAGCTCATCGCGTCCGTCCGAGGCGGGGACACCGACGCCTACGGACAGCTCTTCGAGCGCCACGTCGGGGCCGCCCGGCGGCTCGCCCGCCAGCTCGTCTCCGCCGGTGACGTCGAGGACCTCGTGTCCGAGGCGTTCGTCAAGGTGCTGCAGGTCCTGCAGCGCGGTGGCGGTCCCGACGTCGCCTTCCGCGCCTACCTGCTGACCGCCGTACGCCGCCTGCGCGTCGACCGCCTGCGCGCGACGTCGCGCCTGCACACGACCGACGACATGGAGATGTTCGACCCCGGCGTCCCGTTCCGCGACACGGCCGTCGAGGGCTTCGAGAGCGCGACCGCCGCCCGGGCGTTCGCGTCGCTGCCCGAGCGGTGGCAGCTGGTGCTGTGGCACACCGAGGTCGAGGGCCAGAAGCCCGCCGACGTCGCCGTGCTGCTGGGGATGAGCGCCAACTCCGTCTCCGCGCTCGCCTACCGGGCACGTGAGGGGCTGCGCCAGGCCTACCTCAACGAGCACGCCTCCGAGCTGGACGACGAGAGCTGCCAGTGGACGCAAGACCCACCTCGGCGCCTACATCCGCAACGGCATCTCGCGACGCGACGCCGGCAAGGTCGAGGACCACCTCGGCCACTGCCGCAGCTGCGCGGCGATCTACCTCGAGCTCAGCGAGGTCAACTCCAACCTCGGGGCCATCCTGGCGCCGCTGCTGCTCGGCGGAGTCGGAGCGGCCTATGCCTCGGCCGCCACCGGGATCGCGGCCCCCGTCGGCGCGGCGGGGCTGCTCGGCCGCGTCCGCGACGTGGTCGCGGCCAACGCCCAGGCCGTCGCGGTCGCGGGGGTCACCACGGCGGTGGCGCTGGGCGGCGGCGGGTTCCTCGTGTGGCAGGACTCGCAACCACCCGCCGTCGTCTCCGGCGAGGTCGCGGGCTCCGGGCTCCCCGGCGGCCCTGCGGACACGGACACGGATTCCCCGTCCGACGCGGCGGCCGGCACCGGGCAGCGCACGGCCCCGGCCCCCGGCTCCGACGGTGCCGCGCCCACCGCGCCGGTCGACGGCGCGGTCCCGGTGACCGCCACGGCCCCCGTCACGGTCCCCACGACGGCGCCGAGCACGGCTCCGACCGACGATCCGTCCGACGGCCCGACATCGGCCACGGCAGGGCCCACCACCGCACCGACCGGCGGGGCGACGACCTCCCCGACGCGCGACCCGGTCATCACCTCCGGCCCGACGAAGGACCCGGAGCCGACCGTGGACACCGCGCCCACGCGCTGCCGACCACCGGTCCGGGCGACGCACCCACCGTCGTACCGACCGCGGTCCCCACGCTGGTCCCGCCGCCCACCGCCGACCCGCCTCCCCCGGTCCCGACGACACCGGACCCCGCGCCCGGTCCCGACCCCGACCCAGGTCCGGACCCGGATCCCGGTCCAGACCCCGACCCGGACCCTGACCCGGCCCGATCCCGATCCCGGTCCCGATCCCACCGTGCGCGACCTGGTCGTGACGGTCGAGGGGCCCGTGGGCAACGGCGCGAGCGTCGACATCAGCGTCATGGTCGTCGGCATCCCCGCCGGGGAGTCCGCCACCGTGGCGATCTACGGCGATCCCGGTCTGGAGGACCTGGTCCCGGTGCTCGTGCGGGCAGCCGGCTGCGGCGACACCAGCTGGGAGGACGCCCGCCTGTCGTGCACGGTGACCGACGCGACGCCGCTCGTCGTGCACGCCGTCTCCAGACCCAACCGGAGCTCGCGCCTGACCTTCACGGTCACCCCCGACAACGGTCCGGACACCGACGTCGCGGACAACACCGTCACTCTCACCTGGCCCTGACCGCCTCCGGGGGTGGACCGCTGCTCGCCCGGGTCGTGTAGGAATGACCCATGACCGTCTCCAGACTGATCGCACGCCCGATGCTGGCCTCGATGTTCGTCGTCGGCGGGATCAACGCCCTCAAGAACGCCGACGCGCTGGCGGCCAAGGCCCAGCCGGTCGCCGACCGCTTCGTGCCGATGGCGCAGAAGGCCGTGCCGCAGGCCCCCATCCCGACCAACGCCGTGACGCTGGTGCGCCTCAACGCCGTCACCCACATCGCCGCCGGCGCTCGCCCTGGCCACCGGCCGCGCCCCGCGACTGGCCTCGACGGTCCTCGCCGCCTCCCTGGTGCCGACCACCCTGGCGGGTCACCGCTTCTGGGAGGAGTCGGACCCGGCGGCCAGGGGCAACCAGCAGGTCCACTTCTTCAAGAACGTCTCGATGATCGGTGGCCTGCTCCTCGCCGGGGTCGACACCGAGGGCAAGCCCGGGCTCGCCTGGCGCGCCCGCCGCGCCGCGTCCGACGCCAGGCGCGAGGCGCGCCAGCTGGCCAAGGACGCCCGTCGCGAGGCCCGTCTCGCCAAGGCACAGCTCACCTGAGCGATCGATAGGGTGCGCGGGTGACCGACTCCTGGCCCGCACCCCGTCCGACCGGCCCGGTGGCGAGCGTGATCTCGCTGCCGGGCAGCAAGTCGTTGACCAACCGCGCCCTGGTGCTGGCCGCGATCGCGGACGGGCCGAGCGTCGTACGACGTCCGCTGCGGTCGCGCGACACCCTCCTCATGGCGGCAGGACTGCGGGCCATGGGCGTCGGGGTGGAGGACCGGGACGACGACTGGCTGGTCACGCCTCGGCCGATGGTGGGTGACGCCGTCGTCGACTGCGGCCTCGCCGGCACCGTGATGCGCTTCGTGCCGCCCGTCGCCGGGCTGGCGACCGGCCGCATCGACTTCGACGGCGACCCCCACATGCGCAACCGCCCCGTGGGCGAGGTGCTGACCGCCCTGGCCGCCCTCGGCATCCGCGTCGACGACGGCGGCCGCGGCGCGCTGCCGTTCACGGTGGTCGGGTCCGGCACGGTGCCCGGGCGGCACCGTGGTGATCGACGCGAGCGCCTCCTCCCAGTTCGTCTCCGCCCTGCTGCTGGCCGGGGCCCGCTACGAGCACGGGGTCGACGTGCGCCACGACGGCAAGCCGGTGCCCTCGCTGCCGCACATCGAGATGACCGTCGCGATGCTGCGCGACCGGGGCGTGCAGGTCGACGACTCCGACGCCAACCGCTGGGCGGTCGCCCCGGGACCGGTCGCGGCGGTCGACGAGGCGGTCGAGCCCGACCTGTCCAACGCCGCGCCCTTCCTGGCCCTCGCCGCCACCACGGGTGGCACCGTCACCGTCCGGGACTGGCCGGCGCACACGACCCAGCCCGGCGACGCGCTGCGCGACGTGCTCACCCGGATGGGCTGCACGGTCGAGGACGTCACCGGACCCGACGCGGGCCTGCGCGTGACCGGGGCCGACCGCATCGCCGGCATCGACCTCGACCTGCACGACATCGGCGAGCTCACCCCGGCCGTCGCCGCCCTCTGCGCGCTGGCCGACTCCCCCTCGCACCTGCGCGGCATCGGGCACATCCGCGGCCACGAGACCGACCGGCTCGCCGCCCTGGCCACCGAGCTGGGCGCGCTGGGCGCCGACGTGACCGAGCACGCCGACGGGCTGTCGATCCGGCCCGCGACCCTGCACGGCGGCATCTTCCACACCTACGCCGACCACCGGATGGCCCACGCCGGGGTGATCATCGGCTCGGCCGTCGACGGGGTGCTGGTGGAGGACATCGCGACCACGAGCAAGACCTTCCCCGACTTCGCCCCGTTCTGGACCTCCGTGGTGGGACCGGCGTGAGCGGGCGCTACAGCGAGCACGACCACGAGCACTACGAGCGACCGCGACGGCGCACCCGGCCCCGCACCAAGGACCGTCCCACCTACGACGACGCCGTCGACGGCGTCGTCGTCACCGTCGACCGCGGGCGCTTCACCCTCCTGATCGACGGCGCCACCGTGATGGCGATGAAGTCGCGCCCCCTGGGCCGCAAGGGCGTCGTCGTGGGCGACCGCGTGCGCGTCGTCGGCGACGTCTCCGGCGCCGACGGCTCGCTGGCCCGGATCGTCGAGGTCGTCGAGCGCACCACCACGCTGCGCCGCACCGCGGACGACGACGACCCGGTCGAGCGCGTCATCGTCTCCAACGCCGACCAGCTCGTCGTCGTCACCGCCCTCGCCGACCCCGAGCCCCGGCCGCGGCTCATCGACCGCGCGCTCGTGGCGGCGTTCGACGCCGGCATGGCGCCGCTGCTCGTGCCTCACCAAGGCCGACCTCGCCGACCCCGAGACGCTGCTCTCGACCTACCGCTCCCTCGGCGTGCCGTGGGTGGTGACCGAGCGGGGCGGCGACCTCGAGGAGGTGCGCGCCGTGCTGCGCGGGCGCACCAGCGTGCTGGTCGGGCACAGCGGCGTCGGCAAGTCGACCCTGGTCAACGCGCTCGTCCCGACGGCCCACCGCGACGTGGGCATCGTCAACGCCGTCACCGGGCGCGGCCGGCACACCTCGACCTCGGCCTACCTGCTCGCGCTGCCCCGCACCGACGAGGGGGACGACGGCTGGATCATCGACACCCCGGGCATCCGGTCCTTCGGGCTCGCCCACGTGCAGCCCGAGGACCTGATCGGGGCGTTCCCCGACCTCGAGGAGATGACCGAGGACTGCCCGCGGGGGTGCACCCACGGCACCGACGAGCCCGAGTGCGGCCTCGACGTGGCCGTGACCGCAGGGCGAGGCCGACCCCGACCGGGTGGAGTCGTTCCGCCGGCTGCTCGCCGCCCGGTCCCAGGACGAGCTACTGAGGCCCGTCAGCCCCAGACGGCCCGCGCGCCGGAGTCGCCGGCGAGGAAGACGAGCACCAGCAGCGCCACGCGCCCACGGCGATGAGCACCGTCGCGACCACGCCGACCACGGGATTCGTGTCGCGCGCCCCGCGCCCCGAGGCGAGGGCCGACGGACCGCCCAGCGCCCAGGCGCCGAGCGCGGCCGCGGCGGCGAACGCGAGGGAGGCCGTCCGGAGCAGCTCGCCCCAGTCCTCGTGCTCGTCCACGAGCGGCTCGAGCTCGGGGCGCGCGTCGAGGAGCGCCTCGCCCGCCGGCAGGTGGCGACCAGACGGCAGTGACCGCGGTGACGAGGGCGAGCACGACGAGGGGCCAGCGGAGCAGCCAGCGCCACCGGGGCACGAACGGCGTAGGCCAGCCCGGTGAGGGCGGCGAGCGGGCCGAGGACGACGACGGCGTGCACGACGAGGGGGTGCAGCGGAAGGCCGTTGATCTCCATGGATGCACGGTAGGGCGCGACGCTGGCAATAACCTGTGGCCATGCCCATCTCCGGACCCGGCCATCTCGACTACACCGACGACCTGCGGCTGGCCCACGTCCTGGCCGACGACGCCGACTCGCTGACCCAGGCCCGCTTCAAGGCGCTGGACCTGCACGTGATGAGCAAGCCCGACCTCACGCCGGTCACCGACGCCGACGAGGCCGTCGAGGAGGGCATCCGCCGCACGCTGTCGCGGGTCCGCTCCCGCGACGCGGTGCTCGGCGAGGAGCACGGGTCGAGCGGGCCACAGCCAGCGGCGGTGGATCGTCGACCCGATCGACGGCACCAAGAACTTCGTCCGCGGCGTGCCCGTCTGGGCGACCCTGATCGCGCTGGCCGTCGACGACGAGGTGGTGCTCGGCGTCGTGTCCGCACCCGCAGCTGCAGCGGCGCTGGTGGGCGTCGAAGGGCCACGGCGCGTGGACCGGCCGCTCGCTGCTCAAGGCGACGCAGTGCGAGGTCTCCGACGTACGCCGCCTCGAGGACGCCTCGCTGTCCTACAGCTCGCTGTCGGGCTGGGACGAGCGCGACCGGCTCTGCCGACTTCGTCAACGCTGTCCCGGCGCTGCTGGCGCACCCGGGCCTACGGCGACTTCTGGTCCTACATGCTCCTGGCCGAGGGCGCCGTCGACATCGCCGCCGAGCCCGAGCTCGAGCTCTACGACATGGCGGCCCTCGACGTCATCGTGCGCGAGGCCGGCGGTCGGTTCACCTCCCTCGACGGCACCGACGGCCCGTACGGCGGCAACGCGCTCGCCACCAACGGCCACCTCCACGAGGCGGCGCTGGCCTTCCTCGGCTCGCTGCCCCACGACGACGACGACCCGGACTCCCGGCCCGCCGGGCACGGCTCGGTGCACGACCTCCGCGCCCGGCAGACGCCGCCGCACGTCGCGGACTGATCCCACCCTCGTCGCCCCTGTCGCTCAGCCTCCCGAGTGGCTAGCGTGGCGAGCACCAACCGCGATTCCCGGAGGTGGCGCATGCGCATCAACGACGTCCTCAACGGCCAAGTCGAGCCAGGACGTCGTCACGATCAGTCCCGGACGCCCCCGTGCGTGACCTGGTCGCCCTGCTGGCCGAGCACAACATCGGTGCCGTCATCGTCAGCGCCGACGGCGAGACCGTCGACGGCATCGTCAGCGAGCGGGACGTCGTACGCCGCCTCGGCTCCGACCCGGCCGTCCTCGACGCCCGTCGTCGGCGACATCATGACCGCCGACGTGCAGACGTGCGAGGGCGACGACGCACCTCACCGACCTGATGCAGATGATGACCGAGCTCCGCATCCGGCACGTCCCGGTGGTGACCGACGGCAGGCTGACCGGCATCATCAGCATCGGTGACGTGGTCAAGAACCGGATCGACGAGCTCGAGTTCGAGCGCGACCAGCTCGACCACTACGTCCACCAGACCTGACAGGCGAATGAGAGGCAGTGACATGGACAAGCCCGACGTCGACCCGCACATGGGAGACGCCCCCACCGAGCTGGAGGTCACCGACCTCTCCGAGGGTGACGGCGCCGAGGCCACGAGCGGATCGACCGTGTCGGTCCACTACGTCGGGGTGGCCCACTCGTCCGGCGAGGAGTTCGACGCGTCGTACAACCGGGGCACCCGCTGCAGTTCCGCCTCGGCATCGGCCAGGTCATCCAGGGATGGGACAGGGCGTGCAGGGCATGAAGGTCGGCGGCCGCCGGCGCATCGTGATCCCGCCGCACCTCGGCTACGGCGACCGCGGCGCCGGGGGCGTCATCAAGCCCGGCGAGACGCTGATCTTCGTGGTGGACCTGCTCGAGGTCCGCTGAGGCGGACCCGGTCCCGGCTACCAGGGGACGTCGATCTCGGCGTCCCCTGTGCTGACCCTGCGACGCGAGGCCGGACCGCCAGGGTGACGACGTCCCCCGGGACGAGCTGCCGGCCGCGACGGGTCTCCACCTCGCCGTTGACCGTCACCTGCCCGTCGGCCAGCAGCGGCTTGGCGTCCGAGCCGCTCTCGACCAGGTTGGCGAGCTTGAGGAACTGACCGAGCCGGATCGACTCGTCACGGATCGGGACGTCCACGACACCGGCGGGGACGGGTCCGGACGGGTCGGCAGGTGGCTGGTTCATGGGCTCAGTGAACCAGCAGCGAGATCGCGTGGATCAGCACGCCGACGAGCCCGCCGACGATGGTGCCGTTGATCCGGATGAACTGGAGGTCGCGCCCCACGTGCAGCTCGATGCGCCGGGCGGCCTCCTTGCCGTCCCAGCGCTCGATGGTGTGGGTGATGACCGCGGTGAGCTCCTCGCCGTACCGCGACACGCCGAAGACGACCACGTCGGCCGCGGTCCGGTCCATGCGCTCGCGCAGCGTCGCGTCGGTGCGCAACCGCTCGGCGAAAGCTGTTGAGCTCCTCGAGCAGCCGCTGGCGCACGGCGCCGTCGCGCTCGCGGACGCTGGTGAGCAGCGCCGACCGCATCGCCTTCCACAGCGAGATGGCCGTGGTGACCACCTGCGGGTGGTCGAGCAGCCGCTCCTTGAAGCGCTCGGCCCGGTCCTGGGTCGCGGCGTCGACCAGCAGGTCGTGGCCGAGCTGGCGTGAGCATCGAGTCCAGCGCGGCCCGGGCGTGGTGGTCGGGGTTGTCGCGGATGTCCTCGATCCAGCGCACCGCCTCGACGTGGATGCGCTGGGTGACGGCCTCGTTGAGCCGCGGCGGTGCCCACCAGGGGGCCCGCTCGCTGAGCACCTCCACGAAGGTGTCCGGGTTGTGCACCAGCCACCGGTGCATCTCGTCGAGGCACAGGTCGACCACGCCGTGGTGGAGGTCGTCGCGCACCATCTCGGAGAGCAGGGACCCGAGCAGCGGCGCGATGGGTTCCTCGCGGAAGCGCGGCACGAAGGCGTTGGTCACCAGGTCGGCGATGTGCTCGTCGCGGACCTTGCCGAGGGCGATCGCGGTGACGTCGGCGACCTCGTCGACGACGCGCCGGGCGTTGGCGGGGTCGGAGAGCCAGTCCCCGACCCGCGCCGAGATGGTCGCCGCGGCCACCCGGTCGCGGATGATGTCCTCCTGGAGGAAGTTCTCCCCCACGAACTCCTCCAGGCCCTTGCCCAGCTCGTCCTTGCGCTTGGGGATCAGCGCGGTGTGCGGGATCGGGCACGCCCGAGCGGGTGCTTGAAGAGCGCGGTCACCGCGAACCAGTCGGCGATGGCACCGACCATGGAGGCCTCGGCGCCGGCGTTGACGAATCCCCAGAAGCCGTCCTGCCCAGCGTCGCGACGTACACGACGGCGGCGAGGACGAGGAGGGACACCGCGACGGTCCGCATCCGGCGCAGGCCCCGGCGGCGCGCCTCGTCGGCACCCGGGTCGGGCGTGATGAGCGGGAGCACCGTGGAGACAGCCATGCGCCGATCCTCCCCCGCCGTGCCACACCGGGGCCACACGACGCACCCTTCCGGCCACCCGGAAGGGCGGCGGATAGATTGACGCCCATGTCTCGCACGGTCATCACCTTCGGCACGTTCGACGTGTTCCACGTCGGGCACCTGCGCGTGCTGGAGCGGGCCGCGGCGCTCGGCGACCGCCTCGTCGTCGGCGTGTCGGCCGATGCGCTCAACATGCGCAAGAAGGGCCGGGTGCCCGTCTTCAGCGAGCGCGAGCGCCTCGAGATCGTGGCCGCCCTGCGGGTCGTGGACGAGGTCTTCGTCGAGGAGAGCCTCGAGCTCAAGCGCGACTACGTCCTCGGGCACGGGCCGACGTGCTGGTCATGGGCGACGACTGGGCCGGCAAGTTCGACGAGTTCTCCGACGTGTGCGAGGTCGTCTACCTCACGCGGACCCCCGCCATCTCGACGACGGCCATCATCGAGCACATCGCCGATCTCTGACCGGCGCCCCGGAGTCTGTAGCCTGTCCGGACTCCACCCTGGAAGGCCTCAGTGACCGACAACCCGGTGCGCGCCCTCGCCACCCTCGCCCTCGCGGCCTGCCTGACCCTCGGTCTGCTGACCGTGGCCGGTCCCGCGACCGCCGCCCAGGCCCCCACCGGAGCCACCGTCGCGGACCCGGGCGCGGACACCCTCGAGCTGCGCGACCAGTTCTTCGGCGCCGGGACCGTCGGCGAGCGCCGCTACTCCGGCCGCGCGGCGCTGCCGCGCCCGCAGTGGGACCCGGCCGCTCCCGCAGGGGCGCGAGTGCACCGACCTCGTCTGCCTGCACTACGTCGGCGCCTCGGGCGACGCCCCGCCGATGGCCAGCAGCACCGGCGGCGCCCCCGACTGGGTGGCCCTGACCCTGCGCACCGCGCACGAGTCCTTCCTCCGGATGTCCCAGCTGGGCTGGCCGCTGCCGCCGAGCGACCGCGGCGCAGGCGGCACCGCCCAGTTCGACGTCTACCTGCAGGACCTCGGCCGGCGCGGCCTCTACGGCTACTGCGCGCCCGAGCAGGTGGTGCCCGGCGAGCGCAACGTCGCGTCGTCGTACTGCGTGCTCGACAACGACTTCGCCGAGTTCCCCCTGCCGCCGACCCCCAGCATGCGGGTCACGGTGGCGCACGAGCTGTTCCACGCCGTCCAGTTCGGGCTCGACGCCCGCGAGGACGGCTGGCTCCTCGAGGCGACCGCCACCTGGATGGAGGAGCAGGTCACCGACGACGTCAACGACAACCGCCAGTACCTCGTCCACGGGCAGCTCGGCGAGCCGCGCACCCCGCTCGACACCTTCGACAGCGGCCTCGGCTCCTACGGCAACTGGATCTTCTTCCAGCGTCCTCACCCAGCGCTTCGGCAGTCGACGCGGTCCGGCAGGTCTGGGCCCGCGCCGACGGCCATGTCGGGCGACGCAACGACTTCTCGGTCAAGGCGGTCAAGCAGTACGTCGAGTCGCGCGGGGTCTCGTGGCCGCGCTTCTACGCCGGCTTCATCGCCGCCAACCGCACCGCGCGCTCGTCGTACGCCGAGGGGTCGGCCTACCGCCCCACGCCGCCGCAGAGCCGGGCCCGCCTCGGTCGCGAACGCCCCAGCTGGACACAGACGGTGACGCTCGACCACCTCACCGGCCACGTCGCCTCGCCTGCGCCCGGCCCCCGGCCTGAGGCGCGGTCGCCTGCGCATCTCGGTCGACGCGGGCGGGCGGCCACGGCCCCGGGCGCGCACGTCGTGCTCATCGGGCGCAAGGGCGTCATCGGGCGCAGCCCGATCCGGCTCGACCGCGGCGGCCACGGCACCCGGGTCGTGAAGTTCCACCGCCCGCGCGTGCGCCGGGTCGAGGTGGTGCTCGCCAACGCGTCGACCCGCTACACCTGCGACCGCGGCTTCGAGTTCGCGTGCCACGGCAAGCCGCGGGACGACCGTCGCGGCTTCCGGGATCGACGGCCCGGGTCGTGCCGATGAACCGTCGGCACCGGCCGCTCGCGGCCGGCCACGAAGGGAATCCCGCGTGCGCTCCATCGTCGTCCTCCTGACCTTCCTCACGAGCATGGCCACCGTGCTCGCCCTGGTGCCCGCCGTGCCGGCGACCGCGGCGGCCGGCGGCGGCGCGGCCGTGACCGGGTGCCGTGGCCCGCCCGCCGGTGCCGCGTCGCACCGGTGGCGCTGCCCCCGCGGCGTCCCCGCGCGCGGCGCTCGAGGTGGCGGGCCGGGTGCTCGACGGCGACGCCCGCGCCACCGACCCGTCGGCCACCGTGGCGCTGCGCGACCTGTGGGTGGCCCGGCCCGACCTCACCGGCGCCGAGGCAGTCGAGGCCGAGGCCCTGCTGGCCCGCCCGACCGACGGCGCCGGCGACCCCTTCGACAACGGCTACACCGTGCCCTCGACCCGCCGTGCGGCGAGCAGGTCTGCGTCCACTACGTGCCCACGACGGCGGACGCTCCCCCGAGCGCCGACTGGGTCAACCTCGACCCTGGCCACGATGGAGAACGTCTACGACCGCGAGGTCGGCCAGCTCGGCTACCGCGCCCCGCGCGGCGACGGCGGCACGGCGGCGACGCGCGGCTCGACGTCTACCTCAAGGACCTCGGCGCCGGCCTCTACGGCTACTGCGCGGCGGAGTACGCAAGAAGGCGCCGCACGGCCAGCGGCTTCTGCGTGCTCGACAACGACTACGCCCCCGCCCAGTTCCCCGCCGAGCACCGCCCGAGGACAACCTCACGGTCACCGCGGCGCACGAGTTCTTCCACGCCGTGCAGTACGCCTACGACTACGCCGAGGACCCCTGGATGCTCGAGTCGACGGCCACCTGGATGGAGGAGCGGGTCGCCGACGACGTCAACGACAACCGCCAGTACCTCCGCTACAGCCAGCTGCAGGCGCCGTACGTCCCGCTCGACGCCTTCAGCTCGACCTACGGCTTCCAGTACGGCAACTGGATCTTCTGGGAGTACCTCACCCAGCAGTACTCCCAGGGCCTCGTCAAGAAGGCCTGGAGGCCGCGGGAGCCTGCCGCAAGGACGGCCGGCGCTACTCCGTCGAGGCCGTGCAGTCCGTGCTGCGCAAGAAGGGCGGCTTCGCCGAGGTGTACGCCGACTTCGCGGCCGCCAACACGATGCCCGGCCTCGTCTACGAGGAGGGCGCGGCGTACGGCGTCGCGACCCCGGCCGGCGAGGCCACCCTCAGCCGGGCCGCCGCGGTCCTGGAAGAAGGCCGTCCGGCTCGACCACCTCGCGGCGAGACGCCGTGCGTCTCGTCCCCGGCGGCCGACCTCAGCGGCAGGAAGTGGCGTCTCCGGGTCCGCGTCGACGGCCCGCCCCGGAGCGCCTCCCCCGCGGCGACCGCCGTCGTGCACCAGCTCGACGGCACCGTGACGACGGTGCGCGTCAGGCTCGACCGACGGGGCAACGGCGTCGCGACCGTGCCCTTCAGCGCGGCCACCGTGGCCGCCGTGACGGTGTCGGTCGCCAACGTCTCGACCCGCTTCCGCTGCGGTCGCAAGACGTCGCTGGCCTGCGCCGGGCGAGTCCCGGGACGACCGACGCAAGTTCACCGTCGACACCAAGGCGGTCACGAAGCCGAAGCGTCGGCGCTGAGCCGCGGTCTCAGGGCCCTGGGCGCAGAGCGCGGCCAGCACCCGCTCGCAGTGCGCCACCAGGGCCTCGAGGGTGTGCGGCCGCGCGTCCGGCGGGGCGGCGCTCCAGCTGAGCGCGCGGTCCTCCACGTAGGCCCACCAGGCGTGCACGACCTCGTGCACGACCGGGGTCGAGGCCGAGCGCCGCGACCACCCGGTCGGTGGAGACCGAGCGGACGCTCTCGTGGACCTCGGCCAGCCGCGGGTCGGCGACGCCGCTGCCGTGCACGAGCGTGAGGTAGAACTCCCGCCGCCGGTCGATCTGCTCGATCATCGCGGTCACCATCGTGCGCACCTGGACCGGCCCCGTCGTCGACGCCTCCGCGGGCGCGGTGTTGCGCAGGATCCGGCGGCCCGCCGCGGCGATGCAGGCGAGGTAGAAGTCGGTCTTGGTCGGGAAGTAGTGGAACAGCAGGCCGCGGGAGATGCCCGCCTCGGCCGCGATCTGGTCCATGGACAGGTCCTGGATCGGGGTGTCGATGATCCGCGAGAGGCCGATGCCGACGAGCTGCCGGCGCCGGTCGTCGGCGCTCAGGCGGCGGCGTACGGTGTCGGACACACTATTGAGCATTGCTCAACAATGTGCGTAGGGTCAACCCATGGACTTCTCCCTCTCCCCCCGGGCCAGCCGACCTCCAGGCGCGCGTGCGCGACTTCATCGCCGCGGAGGTGGAGCCGATCGAGGCCGACATGCACGCCGCGCATCACCGAGCGCGCGCGAGAGCGGCGGCGACAACTGGACGCCCGACCCGCGGATCGAGGAGCTCCAGGCCAAGGCCCGCGCACAGGGCCTGTGGAACCTCTTCCTGCCGATCGAGCACGCCGGCGCGTACGCCGCGGACTTCGGCACCGACGGCGGCGTGGGGCTCAGCAACGTCGACTACGCCCCGCTGGCCGAGGCGATGGGCGGCTCGTTCCTCGCCCCGCTGGTCTTCAACTGCAACGCCCCCGACACCGGCAACATGGAGGTGCTGCTGCGCTACGGCACCGACGAGCAGCGGGCCACCTGGCTGGAGCCCCTCCTGCGCGGCGGAGATCCGCAGCGCCTTCTGCATGACCGAGCCCGACGTGGCCTCCTCCGACGCCACCAACATGGCCGCGACCGCGGTCGTCGACGGCGACGAGGTGGTCATCAACGGCAGCAAGTGGTTCTCCACCGGCATCGGCAACCCGGACTGCAAGATCCTCGTCTTCATGGGCCTCACCAACCCCGACGCCGACCGGCACTCGCGCCACACGATGGTGCTCGTGCCGCGCGACGCCCCCGGCGTGAAGGTGGAGCGGATGCTCTCCACGATGGGCTACTACGACGAGCCGCTCGGGCACGGCGAGGTGTCCTTCGACAACGTCCGTGTCCCGGTCGGCAACATCCTGCTCGGCGAGGGGCGCGCGTTCGAGATCGCCCAGGGTCGCCTCGGTCCCGGTCGCGTCCACCACTGCATGCGCGCCATCGGGCTGGCCGAGAAGGCCCTCGACCTCGCCTGCCGCCGGGCGTCCGACCGGATCGCGTTCGGCAAGCCGCTGGCCAGCCTCGGCGGCAACCGCGAGCGGATCGCCGATGCCCGGATCGCCATCAACCGCTCCCGGATGCTGGTGCTGCACGCCGCGTGGCTGCTCGACCAGGGCATGTCGGTCGAGGCGCTGTCGGCCGTCAGCGAGATCAAGGTGGAGGTGCCGCGGATGGCCCTCGACGTCATCGACATGGCCATCCAGATCCACGGCGGCGCCGGCATGACCGACGACTTCCCGCTCGCGGCGGCGTACGTCGGGGCGCGCACGCTGCGGCTGGCCGACGGGCCCGACGAGGTGCACCGCAACGTGGTGGCCAAGATCGAGCTGGGCAAGCACCGATGAGCACCCCACGGAATTGCTCGCTGCACTCGCACTTCCGCGGGGACCCCGCATGACCCGCCGGGTCCTGGTGACCGGGGCCGCGTCCGGCCTCGGCGCCGCGCTGGTGGCCGCCTTCCGCGCCCGGGGCGACGACGTCCTCGCCACCGACCGGGTGGCGGCCGACGGGATCGACCTGGTCCTGGACATCACCTCCGGTGACGACTGGGCGGCCGCGGTGGCCGCGGTCGAGCAGCGCTGGGGCGGCCTCGACGTGCTGGTCAACAACGCCGGCGTCGCGGGTGGCGGCCGGATCGACCGCTGCACGATGGAGGAGTGGCGCCAGATCACCGAGGTCAACCTCTTCGGCGTCGTCCGCGGTGTGCAGGCCTTCACCCCGATGCTCAAGGCGCAGGGCTCCGGCCACCTCGTCAACGTCGCCTCGCTGGCCGGGCTCGTGCACCCCGCCGGGATGGGCTCCTACAACGCCACCAAGGCGGCCGTCGTGGCGTTCACCGAGACGTGCGGCCACGAGCTGGCCGGCTTCGGGATCCGGCGCCAGCGCCGTCTGCCCGTCGTACTTCCGGACCAACCTGATGGACTCGATGCAGGGCAGCGACACCGCCCTCGGCGAGATCGTCACGGGGCTGGTCGAGCGCTCCGCGATCACCGCCGACGACATCGCGGCCGCCGTGCTGGCCGGCATCGACGCCGGCGAGGACGTGATCGTGCCGGACGAGCCCGCCCGGCAGGCCTACTTCCTCAAGTGGGCCGACCGCCCGGCGTACGACGCGGTGATGCGCGCGCAGGCCACCAAGCTCGAGGAGGCGCGACGCGTGAGCGAGGTCCCCGGCGCCCGGCCGGTCCGCGACGAGGACGCCTTCGACGTGGAGGCGGTGGCGACCTGGCTGCGCACGCACGCCGGTGACGCCACCGGGCTGGACGGCACCCCCGAGGTCCGCCAGTTCTCCGGCGGGGCGTCCAACCTGACCTACCTGCTGAGGTACCCGACCCGGGACCTGATCCTGCGCCGTGCCCCGGCCGGGACCAAGGCCAGGGGCGCGCACGACATGCACCGCGAGTTCGTCATCCAGTCGGCGCTCGCGCCCGTCTTCTCGTACGTCGCGCCGATGGTCGCGTTCTGCGACGACCCGGGCGTGATCGGTGCGGACTTCTACGCGATGGAGCGGATCGACGGGGTCATCCCGCGCAGCGAGTGGCCCGCCGACGTGCCCCTCTCCCCCGAGCAGGCCCGCGAGCTCTGCCTCGGCTGCGATCGACGTGCTGGTCGAGCTGCACAGCGTCGACGCCGCTGCCGCGGGTCTCACCGACCTGGGCAAGGGCGCGGGCTACGTGCGCCGGCAGGTCGAGGGGTGGTCGGTGCGCTACCGCAACGCCCGCACCGAGGACGTCCCCGACTACGAGGACGTGATGGCGTGGCTGGCCGAGCACCAGCCCGACGACGTCGCCACCTGCGTCATCCACAACGACTACAAGCTCGACAACCTCGTGCTCTCCCCCGACGACGTGACCCGCGTGGTCGGCGTCCTGGACTGGGAGATGGCCACCCTCGGCGACCCGCTGATGGACCTCGCCGGATCGATGGCCTACTGGGTCGAGGCCGGCGACGACGACGGCTGGCAGATGATGCGCCGGGTGCCCACGCACCTGCCGGGGATGCTCACCCGCGACGAGATCGTCACCCGCTACTGCGAGCGGATGGGGCTGTCCGTCACCCCCGAGCAGTGGCGCTTCTACGAGGTGTTCGGGCTGTTCCGGCTGGCCGTCATCGCCCAGCAGATCTACTACCGCTACGTCGCCGGGCAGACCACCAACGAGGTCTACGGCCTCTTCGGCGAGGCCGTGCGGATGGTCGGCACCCGGGTCGACGCGCTGCTCGTCGAGGACGGCAGCCGGTGAGCCAGGTCCTGCTGGTCCGGCACGGGCAGGCGTCCTGGGGCGCCGACGACTACGACGTGCTCTCCGAGCGCGGGGTCGAGCAGTCCGGCGTCCTCGGCGCCGCCCTGGCCGCGCGCGGCATCGAGCCCACCGTGCTGGTCTCCGGCGCGATGCGGCGCCACCACCAGACCGCCGCGGCGGCGGTGGAGGCGGCCGGCTGGGACGCCGAGGTGACGACCGACGAGGGGTGGAACGAGTTCGACCACCTCCAGGTCCTCTCGAGGCACCCGGCTCCCGAGGGGGTCGACGTGATGTCCAGCCCCGGGGTCTTCCAGCGCTGGTTCGCGGAGGCCACCACGCGCTGGACCGGAGGCGCGCACGACGCCGACTACACCGAGCCGTTCGCGGTCTTCACGGCCCGGGTCGAGGCCGCCCTCGCCCGCGCGGCCGACGCGGTGGCGGACGGCGGCACGGCCGTCGTCTTCACCAGCGGCGGCCCGATGGGCTGGGCGGCCGCCTCGGCGCTCGAGGGCGACGGCGCGCTGTGGCTGCGCCTCAACCAGGTGACCGTCAACACCGGCGTCACCAAGCTCATCAACGGCACCCGCGGGATCACCCTGCTCAGCGTCAACGAGCACTCGCACCTGACCCCCGACGCCGTCACCTACCGATAGGAACCCCATGTCGACCATCCTCATCACCGGCGCCTCGTCGGGTCTCGGCGCCGAGATGGCCCGCCAGTTCGCCGCCCTGGGGCACGACCTGGCGCTGTGCGCGCGGCGTACGGACAACCTCGAGGCGCTCCGCGCCGAGATCGCGGCGTCGCACCCGGGCGTCCGCGTCGAGGTCCGGGCGCTCGACGTCAACGACCACGACGCCGTCTTCCGCGTCTTCGGCGAGTTCCGCGACCACTTCGGATCACTCGACCGGGTGGTCGTCAACGCGGGCCTCGGGAAGGGCCAGCCGCTCGGCACCGGGCGCTTCGACGCCAACCGCGAGACCGCGCAGACGAACTTCATCGGCGCCCTCGCGCAGACCGAGGCCGCTGCGGAGGCCTTCCGGGCACAGGGCTCCGGCCACCTGGTGATGATCTCCTCGATCTCCGCCATGCGCGGGATGCCCGGCAACATCACGACGTACGCCGCCTCGAAGGCGGCCGTCGCCCACCTCGCGGAGGGCTTCCGGGCCGACGTCATGGGGACCCCGATCAAGGTGACCGTGCTCTACCCGGGCTACATCGTCTCGGAGATGTCGGCGACGTCGAAGGCCACCCCGATGGTCGCCTCGACCGAGCGCGGCGTGCGCTCGATGGTCGCGGCGATCGAGAAGGAGAAGGCCTCGGCCCGGGTCCCGGGCTGGCCGTGGGAGCCGGTCGGCTTCGCCCTCAAGCACCTGCCGCTGCCGATCGCCCGTCGGCTGATGGGCTGAGCCGGCGTACCGGTCAGGCCCGCGCGGTCTCCCGGCCGGACGGCGTCAGCCGCCACTCCCCGTCCTCGCGCTCGACGAGGCCCATCCGCTCGAACTCCCGCAGCCACCCCTCCATCGGCCACCGCCCCCACCGCCGCCGGAAGAGCGCGCCGTTGTGCAGGATGTCGGCGAGGTGCTCCACCGGCGGCGAGGACGACGGGTGGTGCTGGTGGTAGGCGCGGGCACCGCCGAGCCAGCCGAGGGTGAGGCCGGCCGAGGTGGCGGTCGCGGCGAAGTCGGTGTCCTCGGCGCCGTAGCCGACGTAGCTCTCGCAGAAGCCGCCGGCGCGTCGCCACCCGTCGGCGTGCACCGCGAAGGACAGCGACCAGAAGAGGTCGGGGTCACCGCCGAGACGGCGCTCGCCGGGCACGGGTGCGGGGCGCGAGGGGTGCGGGTCGTCGAGGGCGTCGAGGCCGTCGAGCGGGTAGCCGCCCGGGCCCGCCGGGGGCAGGTAGGTGACCGGCCCCGACCACAGCACGTCGCGACGGTCCCGGGCGGCGTCGGCGTAGGCCTGCACCAGCGCCGGACCCGCGAGGCAGTCGACGTCGAGGAAGACCAGCACGTCGGCGCCGCGCTCGAGGGCCCGGGAAGCCGCGGCGTTGCGGGCGGCCGCCAGGGGCAGCAGCCCCGCCTGCACCGGGATCTCGACGACGTCCGGGGTGGGCGGCACCGCCGGGTGCCAGGCCCGCACCGTGTGGTCACCCATGGCGGCGACGACGTAGTGGTCGGGCACGACCCCGCGCGCCAGGCTGGCGTGCTGCATCCGGAGGTGGGCCGCCCGCCCGTGGACCAGGGTGACGACGGCGACGGTCACGACCCGACCGCCGGGACGCCCGCGACGGAGGCGCTGTCGGAGCCCGCCGCCACGGCGTGCACGACGCCGACGAAGCGGTGCACCGCGCGCCCGTCGCACCACGTCGCCCACTGCTCGCCGTCGAGGCGAGCGGTGCGGTCGAGGCGGGCGCCCCAGCCCGCGTCGGGCCACGTCTCGCGCACGCTCACCGGCCAGCCGCCCCGGGCGAGGACCCCGGCGGTGGTGCGCTGCTCGTCGTGCGGCCGGTCCTGGGGCACCACGACCGCCGGTCGGCGCGCGGCCGCCACCTCGGCGAGCGCGTTCTGGCCCGCGTGGGTCACGACCACGTCGGCCGCCCGCAACGCCGCCGTGGGGTCGGCCACCCAGGTCCCGGAGGGACCGCCGAGCACCTGCCACTCCCAGCCCGGCGACGTGGCCCGGGCCCGGTCGAGCTGGTCGGCGGCGGGACCGCCGCCGCCCGACCCGTTGAGCACCACGACGCGTCGTACACCGTCGTCGGGCCGCCCGCCCGCCAGATCGTCGGGGCCGAAGCGCGACAGCGCACCGAGGCAGCGCAGCCGGGCGGCGTCGGCAGGCGCCAGCCCGCGCACCATGCCCCGGGCCGAGGGCGGCCAGAAGGACACCAGCTCGCTGGAGAGACCGAGCCCGGCCCGGTGCGGCGCGTCGCCGCGCTCGCCGGGCAGCACGACCGAGACGACGGGTACGCCGTGCAGGCGGGCCAGCATGGCCACCTCGACCGAGACGTCCGAGACCAGCACCTGCGGACGGTGCTCGGCGATCCACCTCGAGAGGGTCGCCATCCGGGAGCGCAGCCCGTCGTCGTCGAGGGGTGCCCAGTGCAGCTGGCCGCGGGCGGACGCGTCGCGCGGGCCCGGGTCGTCGTCGTCACGGGCGAGCCGCACCCACTCCCCCGCCCACTCCGCGGGCCGCGGCAGCGACGAGAGCCCGACGACCGGCAGCCGGCACGCGTCGGCGAGCACGATGGCCCGGTGCAGGTGGCCGTGCCCGTGGTGGTGGACGTAGTAGCCGATCACGCGACCACCCGCGGCCGCTCGAGGGCCTGCTCGTAGACGAGCTCGTAGGCGTCGACCATCCGCTCCAGCGAGCACCGCTCCACCGCGGTCCGGCGCACCCGGTCCCGGTCGAGCCGGGCCGCGGCGAGCATCGCCGCGGCGAGCGCCGCGGGGTCACGCGGATCGGCGAGGACGCCGCCGCCCTCGACGACGACCTCGCGCATCGCACCGCGGTCGAGGGCCGCGACGGGGGTGCCGCACGCCATCGCCTCCGCGGCGACGAGGCCGTAGGGCTCCTCCCAGTCGGGGGTCACCACGGCCACGCTGGCGCTGCCGACCAGCGCGCACAGCGCCTGCTGGTCGAGGTGCCCGACGTGGCGGACGTCGTCGCCGAGGCGGGGCCGGACCTCCCGGTCGACGTACGCCGCGTCGAGGACCGGCCCGGCCAGCAGCAGCGGCATCCCCGCCCTGCGGGCGGCGTCGATGGCCAGGTGCGGCGCCTTCTCCGGCACGAGGCGACCGCTCCAGACGGCCGGCCCACCCCGGGTCCCTGGACCCAGCGCTCGGTGTCGACGCCGTTGAGGATCGCCCGGCTGGCCACCGTCCCCGCCCACGCGGCGGAGGTGCAGCGGCTCACCGCGACGAACACGGCCCGCGGCGAGGCGTGCACGAGGGCGGACCTCAGCCACGGGGTCGGCGGGGTGTGCAACGTGGTCACCATCGGCACCGGCACGACGTCGGCCATCGCGACGGGCAGGTGGTGGGTGCTGTTGTTGTGCACGACGTCGAACCGCTCGTGCGCCGTCCGCATCAGCTCCAGCATCAGGCCCTGGTAGGCGTGGTGCTCCTGCATCCACCACTGCGGCGGGATCGAGGTGTCGGGTCGCTCGCCGGGGTCGGGCTCCATCTGCTCCACGGCGAGCTCCCGGAGACCCAGCGAGGGGTCGGACCCGGGCGCGGCGAACAGCGTCACCTCGTGGCCCCGCTCCGACAGCCTCCGCGCCAGCGCGTGGGTGTGCGCCTCCAGGCCCCCGGCGAACGGCTCCCGGATCGGGAACCGGCTGGAGCCGATGATGCAGATCCTCAGCGGCCTCACCGCAGCAGCCGTCGGTAGAGCTCACGGTGGGCGGTGGCGACCTCGTCACGCTGGCGGGCGCGGGCGGCGAGGTCCGCCGGCGGCGGTGGGTCGGTGCGGGCCGTGCGCAGCGCCGTGCGCAGCGACGCGGCGTCGTACCGGTCCTCGCCCATCGCGTAGGTCAGCACCGGCCCCTGGTCGGCGAAGTGGCCGCAGTCGGGCACCACCACCGTGGTGCCGAGGTCTCGGCACGCCTCCAGCCATCCGGAGTGGGTGCCGAAGCGGTAGGGCAGCACCGAGACGTCGAGCCCGGAGAGGTAGTCCCAGAGGTCGTCGTCGGACAGGTAGTCGTGGACGTGCAGCTCGAGGTCGCCGCGGCGCTCCGCGTCCCGGAGGTACGACGCCAGCCCGGCGTCGCGGCGCGACCCGCCGTCGGCGAGGACGTCGCGGTGCCCGTTGACGAGCAGCCGGGCGCCGGGCGTCGCGCGGACCTCCTCGACGAGCGTCGGCAGGATCGCGAGGGGGTCCATGCTGGCGCGCAGGCTCTTCACGTGCAGGCCGACCGTCCAGGGGCGGTCCGCCGGGCGCTCCCGCAGGGCGCGGGCCCGGCCGAGCCCGACGACGTGCGGGTGCGGCACCACGAGCGCCTCGACCCCCCACCGCCGGGCGATCTCGGAGGCCGCACCGCGCGTGAGGGTCACCACCGCGTCCGCGGACGGGACCAGCACGTCGAGCTGGGCGTCGTGCTCGCGACGGTCGGCGTGGTGGGGGTTGCGCAGGTCGTGCACGGTGACGACCAGCGGGATCGCGCGCCGGCGCAGCACGTCCACGAGCTCGCGCAGCCCGTCGGGGGTGCACGTGTCGAAGCCGAACTGGACGTGGAAGACGTCCACGTCGGCCGTCTCGGCCCAGTCCGGGCGCAGCATCACCGGCGGCCACCACCGCTGCTCGGCGGACCGGCGCGGGTCGTCGGGATCGGGGTCGGGCAGTCGCTCGACGCCGTCGTCCCCAGCCGCCGGCGACAGGTGCCGGACGTAGACATGACCGGACGGCACGCTCGCGATCCGCAGCACGTCGCTGCCGGACCGGGCGTCCCTCCCCAGGGCCTCCCTCGTGATGCTCACGACGGTGTCGTACCCACTGGGGCAGGCACATGCGCCGGGGCCACCCCTAGGGGCAGCAGCCGCCGGTCAGCGGCCGCGGGCCTCCAGCGCCTCGTCGAGCAGGCCGACCAGGGCCTCGAGCTGGACGTCGACCGACGACGCCACCTCGTCGGCGCCGTCGAGCGCGCGGGCGGCGAGGCCGGCCTTGCTGTCGATGAGCTCGGCGATCTTGGAGTCGATGGTCTGGGCGGCGATGATCCGCCACGCCGTGACCGGCTCGGACTGGCCGATGCGGTGGATGCGGTCGATGGCCTGGGTCTGCTCCGCGTCGGTCCACGAGAGCTCGGCGAGCACCATGTTGGACGCGACCTGCAGGTTGAGGCCGACGCCCGCCGCGGTGAGCGAGCAGACGACGATCGAGGTGTCGGGGTCCTTCGTGAAGGACTCGATGGCCGCGGCCCGTGCCTTGGCGCTCTGGTCACCACGGATCGAGACGTAGCTGATGCCCCGGCGGGCGAAGCTCTCCTCCGCCTCGTCCATCACGTCGACGTGCTTGGCGAAGAACACCACCTTGCCGACGCTGCGGGCGAGCTGGGCGGTGTAGTCGGCGGCCAGACCGGCCTTGGCGCGGCCGATGCGGCGCATCATGGAGAAGACGTTCTCGCCGTCCTTGGCGGCCTCCATGTCCTCGCGCTCCCACTTGGCGACGCGGCGTACGAGGTCGTGGTCGATGCCGTCGACGACCTGGCCGGACGTCCGCGCCTCGAGCGCGGCGTCGTAGCGGGAGACGAGACGGCGGGCGAGCTCGCGCTCGGCCTCGCGGATGGAGCGGCCCTCCGCACCCTCGAGCTCGACCGGCAGGTCGGCGACCCGGCGGGCGGGGATGTCGGCGGCGACGTCGATCTTCTTGCGCCGCACGATGCCCATCTCGATGACCGAGCGACGGGCGTTGGGGTAGAAGCCCGGCTCGCCCGGCATCAGGCCGGTGTCCTCGAGCTTGTTCATCAGCTCGGCGAGCGGCTTCTGGTCGTCGATCCAGCCCAGGAACTGCCAGATCGCGCGGAAGTCCTCGATGTCGTTGATCAGCGGCGTGCCGGTGAGCGCCATCAGCAGCGGGCGCGCGACCCGGGCCCGCAGGCGCTGGGAGAGCTCGAGCACGTGCTGGCTGCGCTGCGAGCTCTTGTTCTTGATGAAGTGCGCCTCGTCGACGACCATCCCGCGGAAACCGTGGTCCCCGAGCCAGCCGACGTGGCGGTCGAGCACCTCGTAGTTGACGATCACGATGTCGGCGAAGCCGTCGACCTGCTCGCCGTCGCCGTGGATGACGGTGACGGTGCGGTGCGGCGTCCAGAGGCTGACCTCGTGGGCCCAGTTGGCCTTGACGACGTTGGGGACGACGCACAGCAGCGGGTAGGCGTCGGCGGCCTGCGCGGCGATCAGCGCCTGGGCGGTCTTGCCCAGACCGGGCTCGTCGGCGAGCAGGAAGGTGCGGTGGCCCTGCGGCAGCGGCCGCGACCAGCTGCTTCTGGTGCGGCATCAGGGCGACGCCCGGGGTGCGGGCCGCGTCGGGGGCCGGCAGCGTCATGCAGGCGGACGCGCCGCCACCGACGTACTCGAAGGACTTGAACAGGGGCTCGAGGAGCTCCCAGTTGGCCAGCCGGCGGGCCGTCGACCGGTTGAGCTCCGCGGCGGAGAAGTCGGGCACGAGGAACGGGTTGGCGAGCTGGCGCGCGATGACCGACTGGGGCACGACGCGGCGCGGCGACGACGTCGCCGTCCCGTCGGGCTTGGGCGGCTCGACCTCCTCGGGGGCGTCGATGCCGGCCTGCTTGAGCATCTGGCGCCGCAGGGCGCGGGCGCCGTCGGAGACCTGGGAGTCCTCGGCGAGCAGCTGCAGCAACGAGGTGTCGCGGGCGGCGGTCTTGGCCAGGATGGTGGCGATGCCGTCGAGGCGCTTGAGCTGCTCGCCCTTGCGCCCCTCGGCGACCTCGGTGTCGGCGTTGATCCGGGAGCGCTCCTCACGCACCAGCAGCGCGACGACCTGGAAGGTCGCACGGCCGTGGGGCATGACCTTGCCGCGCTCGGCGGCCTGCTCGACCTCGCGCACGGCGCGGGCGAGCACCGGGATGATGCCCTCGTTGTCCAGGCGCTTGACCTTGGTGCTCCCGCCCCGTTGCCGGGACTGGCGCTGTGCGGTCTGGCGTCGGCCTCGCTGAGCCACTCACGTCCTCCTCGGATGCCCGGCGCGCGTACGCCGGACAACGTCGCCGCACGCGGTCTGCTCGGTGCGACGCTGTCATCCCCGGGCCGTGCGGTGGTGACAGAACGTCACGCGTCGCAAGCGAATGCCGGGGCTCTGCCACCCGAATCAGGCCGGATCAGGCTCGATCGAGCGGCGGAGTGCTCTCCATGTTACCTCCGTACTCCGCCAAAGCGCGCACCGGCGAGTCCTACCCCGCCGGCCGGGTCGCGAACCACCGGTCCAGTCAGCCCTCTTCGACAGTGGCGCCCACCCGCCCCGCGCCCCGATGCTGGGACCGTGAAGGTCCACCACCTCAACTGCGGCACGATGCGCCCGCCCCTGACCCCCGAGCTGGTCTGCCACGTCCTGCTCGTCGAGGGCCCCACCGGCCTGGTGCTGGTCGACTCCGGCTTCGGGCTCGAGGACGTCCGCGACCCGGCCGGTCGCCTGGGCTCGTCCCGGCGCCTGGTCCGGCCGGTCCTCGACCCCGAGGAGACCGCGCTGCGGCAGGTCGAGGGCCTCGGGTTCTCCCCGCACGACGTGAAGGCGATCGTGCTGACGCACTTCGACTCCGACCACGTGGGCGGCCTCGCCGACTTCCCCCGGGCGACCGTGCACGTCACGTCCAACGAGCTCGGCGCCGCCCTCACGCCCCGGACCCGCACCGAGCGGCACCGCTACCGCGCCGCGCAGCGGGCGCACGCCCCGACGATCATCGAGCACTCCCCTGCCGCAGGTGACTCGTGGCGGGGCTTCACGGCCGTGGAGCTCGAGGGCATCGCCCCCGGCATCGTGCTGATCGCCCTGCCCGGCCACACCCGCGGCCACGCGGCGGTCGCCGTCGACGCGGGCGAGCAGTGGGTGTTCCACGCCGGTGACGCGTTCTACCACCACGGCCAGGTCGACGGCTCCGGATCCGCGCCGGCCACCCTGCGCACCATGGAGCGCGCGATCGCCCACGACCGGGACATGGTGCGGGCCAACCACGTCCGGCTCGCGGGCATGTACGGCGGTCGCGAGCCCGGCGTGCTGCTCGTCAACTCCCACGACCCGGCGCTGCTCGAGCAGGCCCAGCGGGCCAGCGGCGGCAGGCACGCCCGGCGTACCTGACGCTGCGGCACCAGAGGACTCAGGACTCGGGCGCGACCCGGACCAGCAGCTTGCCCACGTTGCGGCCGACGAGCAGCCCGCGGAACGCCTCCGGTGCGGCCTCGAGGCCCTCGACGACGTCCTCACGGTGACGCACGGAGCCGTCGGCGACCCAGGCGGTCATCTCGCGCAGGAAGTCCTCGTGGTGGGCGGGCACGAACTCGTCCTGGATGAAGCCGCGCACGGTCAGGCTCAGCGACAGCACCTTGCCCATGAAGGCCGGCAGCCTGTCCGGTCCCTCGGGCGCGCTGGTCGCGTTGTAGCCGGCGACCAGCCCGCAGACCGGGATCCGGGCGAAGCGGTTGAGCCGGCGGGTGACCGCCGCGGCGACGGCGCCGCCGACGTTCTCGAAGTAGACGTCGATGCCGTCGGGCGTGGCGGCCGCCAGGTCGTCCACGAAGGTCGGCGACCGGTGGTCGACGGCCGCGTCGAAGCCGTACTCCTCGACGAGGATGCGGCACTTCTCCGCGCCACCGGCGATGCCGACGGCGCGGGCGCCCTTGACCCGGGCGATCTGGCCGACGGCCGAGCCCACGGGACCTGCGGCGGCCGCGACGACCACGGTCTCGCCCGGCTGCGGACGGCCCAGCTCGAGCAGCCCGGCGTACGCCGTGAAGCCCGGCATGCCGAGCACGCCCAGCGCCGTGCTGACCGGGGCCGCCTCCGGGTCGAGGCGGCGGGTGTGCCGCGCGTCGACCACGGCGTGGGTCTGCCACCCGGCGAAGGCGAGCACGACGTCTCCCACCTGGCGCGACTCGGCACGCGTCTCCACGACCTCGCAGACGGTGCCGCCGAGGATGACGTCGCCGATCTCGAGCGGGGCGGCGTACGACTTCGCGTCACTCATCCGGCCGCGCATGTAGGGATCGAGGGAGAGGTAGAGGGTGCGGAGCAGCACCTGGCCCTCGGCGAGCCCGGGCAGCTCCTCGGTGGTGACCTCGAAGTCGCTGTCGGCCGGCTCCCCGACAGGACGGGCGGCGAGACGGATCTGGGTCGATGTGGTCATGGGCCCATTCAAGGCCATGGGTGGGCGTGCCACGATCGGGGGGCGAGACACCCACCGAGGAGGACCCCATGGCTCCCAAGATCGCCACCAACACCCGCGTGGAGCGTGACGAGCTGCTCGACTTCGTGCGCCCCCGGCACCGGATGATCCTCATCACCCGCCGCCGGGACGGCAGCCCGCAGGCGTCGCCGGTGACCGGCGGCGTCGACGACTCCGGGCGCCTCGTCGTCTCCAGCTACCCGCAGCGCGCCAAGACGCGCAACGCCCGCAGCCGGCCCGAGGTCAGCGTCGTGGTCGTCTCCGACGAGTGGGACGACCCGTGGGTGCAGGTCGACGGCACGGCCGAGGTCATCGACGCCTCCGACGACGTGGAGCCCTTCGTGGAGTACTTCCGCAACATCGCCGGCGAGCACTCCGACTGGGACGAGTACCGCCGGGCCATGCGGGACCAGGGCAAGTCGCTGATCCGGATCACCCCCGAGACCTGGGGCCCGGTCGCGACGGGCGGCTTCCCGCCCGAGTCCGCCCGCGGCTGACGGTCCCGCCAGACTGCCTCGTCAGGCGGTGACGGGAACCGGCACGCGCGCCGGGCCCATCAGCCCCTCCTGGCGCGCGACGAGCGCGGCCAGGCCGATCGTGGCGAACGCCGCCACCACGTTGATGGCCAGCATCGAGATGCTCTTCACCAGGATGAAGGTCGCGAGCGACTGCGACTCGAGCAGCCACAAGGTGGCGGTGGCCTTGGCGAGGCCCAGCACCGCCCACATGATCGTCAGGTTGCGGAAGAGCCGCTGGATGCGCGGGCGTGACGCGAGGTCGTGGTCCATCGGGTAGAAGTCGCCGGCGAGCCGCGCGACCATCGGCCGGGCGCTCGCCAGCGACAGCAGGAACAGCGCCGCGACGGCGCCGTCGCTGATGACGGGCTGGAGGAAGTAGAGCCACGTGCTGTCCGCCAGCACCGAGAGCACGGTCCGGCCGGTCAGCAGGAGCGCGGCGAGGACGAGGAGGCCCGACGTACGACGCCTCGTCACCGCGCGCCAGGCGATGGCGCCGTACGACCAGACGAGGGCTGCGGCCATGGCGGCCCAGACCCCCGCCACGACGAACGCCGCGTAGAAGACGACCGCGGGGACGACCACCGCGACGAGCAGGCTCACCGAGACCCGGCGGACGACGGTGAGGAGGCCGGGCCGGTGGTGCGGCGCGACGGGCGGTGTCAGGGACGCGGGCTGGGCATGGGGCACGGGGACCGGTTCTGCCGGCGGGGGGAGGCCGGGCGTGATCGTCGTACGCCGTGAAATGACGGCGGGACCACGACGTCTGCGGGTTCCTCGGCGCCGCCATCCTACGCCAGTCCCACCTTCGGGTCCGTCGATCCGCACACCGGGACCAACGGCACTACCCACCACGAGGGGGCGCGGGCCACCGTGGCGATGACGGGTATCCCTGTCGACTCGACGAGCGGAAGTGGTGGCGATGGCGCCGTGGCGTCGTACGGGCAGGCACGAGGGTGACGAGCGGGTCTCGGCGCCCGCGGGCGTCGTGCAGGTGCACCTCGAGGAGCTCGGCAAGCACGCGTGGCCGGAGGCCCTGCTGGGCGCGGTGCTCGGGGCAGGGGGCGGCCCCCTGTTCCGGTTCGTGGCTGCGGCGCCGGGCCCCGACCACGAGGCGTCCGAGCACGCGGCCGCCGGGGAGAGGTTCCCGGTGGTGCGGTTCCGGGACCTCGACGACCGCGCCGCCCCGGACGAGTGGAACGACCTCGCCCACCGACGGCTCGACGAGCTCGAGGCCGAGCTGGTCGCGCTGGGGTGGCGACGCCGGCCCGACACCGGGCCCTACTGGTGGTCGCGCCGCTACGACGCGCCGGCGGGCCGGGGCTGAGCCGAGCTCGGCGGGACCGGGTCGAGCAGCCGACCCGAGCGCCACGACCGCTGGACGACCACGGCGGCGACGAGGGCGCCGAGCACACCGAGGGTGAGGTCGCCGAGGGTGTCGCCGTAGGCGAAGACCCGCTCGGACGACTTGCTCAGGAACGCGACGTACTCCCCCAGCTCCCACGCGATCGCGGCCGTGGCCCCGAAGGCCAGGGACCGCTCGACCACGCGTCCCAGGCTGCTGTCGCGCGGCAGGGTGAGCAGGATGAACGCGGCGGCCAGCAGGCCGGTGTTCATGAAGTGCATCCAGTCGTCGAACCACACGATCGTGTCGTAGAGGTCCATCCGGTTGCCGAGCACGTCGGTGAAGCAGGTGATCGTCACCAGCAGGTCGGGGATCCACGGGAAGGCCATCCGCTCGCGCCACCACGTCCACCAGATGAACGGCACGGCGAAGGACGCCAGCGGATAGCAGACCGCACGGACGCCGGCACCCTTGTCGCGCAGGTGCCCCAGGTCCGGGTAGAGCATGGCCAGCACGAGCAGCAGGACGAGTCCGGTCTTGGCCGTCACGTTGACCGTCTTGGCCACGCCGGGAGTGGCCGGCGGGGCGAGCACCACCTCGGTCACGTTCGCACCCCACCCACTCGACGGCGCGCCGTCGGGGCGCGGGAGCCGCCATCGTCCCACCGCGTCCCCCGCAGGGGTGAATCATCGGGGAGCGGCGTGGGTCACTCCGACGGCATCGTCTGGATCGCCGTGATGGCGATCGTGTAGACGATGTCCTCCACCAGCGCGCCCCGGGAGAGGTCGTTCACCGGCTTGGCCAGCCCCTGGAGCATCGGGCCGATCGAGATCACGTCGGCGCTGCGCTGCACGGCCTTGTACGTCGTGTTGCCGGTGTTGAGGTCAGGGAAGACGAAGACGTTGGCCCGCCCCGCCACCGGGCTGCCCGGGGCCTTGGTGCGGGCGACCGAGGCGATCGCGGCGGCGTCGTACTGGAGCGGACCGTCGACGAGCAGGTCGGGCTCGCGCTCGCGCACCAGGCGGGTCGCCTCGGTGACCTTGACGACGTCGACCCCGGCCCCCGAGGTGCCGGTGCTGAAGCTGATCATCGCGACCCGGGGGTCGATGCCGAAGCGGCGCGCGGAGGCGGCGCTCTGGATGGCGATGTCGGCGAGCTGCTCGGCGTCGGGATCGGGGTTGACCGCGCAGTCGCCGTAGATCACCACCTCGTCGGGCAGGCACATGAAGAAGACCGACGAGACCAGCGCCGCACCGGGTGCGGGACCGAGGAGCTGGAGCGCCGGTCGGAGGGTGGCCGCGGTGGTGTGCACGGCTCCGGCGACCATGCCGTCCACCTCGTCGAGGCGCAGCATCATCGTGCCGAGCGTGATGGTGTCGTCGAGATGGTTGCGGGCGATGTCGGGGGTCATCCCCTTGTGGCGGCGGGCCTCGACGAGCGCGTCGACGTAGCGGTCCGCGACCGCGACCGGGTCGACCACCTCGAGTCCCGGCGGCAGCGTCAGCCCCTGCGCCTCGGCCTGCGCGGCCACCTCGTCCGGTGCGCCGAGCAGCACGCACCGGGCGATGCCCATCTCGTGCGACGCCACCGCGGCCCGGATCGTGCGCGGCTCGGTGCCCTCGGGCAGCACGATCCGGCGGTCGGCCTCGCGGGCCCGGGTCGCCAGGCGGCGACGGAAGGCCGGCGGGCTCAGCCGGGGCACGTGGTCCGGCGTCGGCAGGGTGGCCAGCCAGCCCGGCTCCAGGGCGTCGGCGACCGCGGTCATCACCAGGCCCGCCCGCTCGGAGTCGTCGACCGGGACCTCGGGGTCCATGTCGTGCACGGTGGTCGCCGTCTCGTAGCTGTTGCGCTCGGTGAGCAGCACGGGCAGGCCGGTGGCCGCCGCTCCCCGGCACAGCTCCCAGACCCGCGGGTCCGGCTCGACGCCGAGGGTGAGCAGGAGCCCGGCGAAGCGGGTGCCGTTCATCGCGGCGAGGCAGGCGCTGAGGATGATCTCGTCGCGGTCCCCCGGGACGATCAGCAGCAGTCCCTCGCGCAGCAGCGGGAGGATGCCCGGCACCGCCTGCGCGCCCACGATGACCGACTTGACCCGCCGGTCCTGCTCGCCGGCGTTGAGCACGCGGACGTCGAGGCCGCGGACGGCGTCGGAGACCCGCGGCCAGCCGAGCTCGGGGCGGTAGGGCACCGCGCCGACGAGCGCGAGGGCGCGCCGGGCCAGCAGCGCCCGGATCTCCTCGGTCCGCTCCGGGGTCAGGTCGGGCACCCGGTTGACGACCGCACCGACGACGCGGGCCCGCTCGCCGCCCTGGTAGGTGCGGGCGGTGATCTCCATCGTCTCGGCCAGGTGCGCCAGGTCCTGGCCGTCGGGCGCCCCCACGAGCAGGACGTCGGCGTCCAGCGCCTTGGCGAGCGCGACGTTGGTGCGACCGGCGTACACCAGTCCGGACCCGGGCACCAGGCCCTCGACGACCACGACGTCGTGCTCGGCGACGAGCGGCTCGGCGGCGGCGACGACGTCCTCCAGCAGCGAGTCGAGCTCGTTGCGCGACAGGGCCTGCTCCACCCGGGTGGCGGAGATGGGCTCGGGCGGGCGGAGGGTCGAGGTGAGCCGGACGAGCGCGGTGGAGCGGTCCTGGTCGGCGCCGCGGGCCCGGGGCTGGGCGAGCGGCTTGTAGAAGCCGACCGAGACGCCCTGCCGCTCGAGGGCGTGCACCAGGCCGAGGCAGGTGGCGGTCAGCCCGACCCCGTGGCCGGTGGGGGCGACGAGCAGGGTGCGGGTCATCGGGCCGGCTCCCCGGCCAGCAGCAGCGTGTCCCGGGCGATGAGGAGCTCCTCGTCGGTCGGTACGACGATCGCCACCCGGTCGCCGGGTCGGCTCACCCGCCCGCCGGTGTGCCGGCCGTGGTCGGCGTTGGCGTCGGGGTCCTCGCCGATCCCGAGCACGCCGAGGTGCGACATGATCCCGCGGCGCACCTCGGCGGAGTGCTCGCCGATGCCGCCGGTGAGGACGACGGCGTCGAGCCCGCCGAGCGCGACGGCCAGCGACCCGACCGCCTTGGCGGCGCGGTAGCAGAAGACGTCGACGGCCAGCCGCGCCGACGCTGACCCGGCCACGGCTGCGTCGCACACCGTGCGCATGTCGTTGCTGAGCCCGGACAGGCCGAGCAGCCCGCTGCGGGTGTTGAGGGCGTCGACGACACCCGCGACGTCGAGGTCGAGGCGTTCGGCGACGTAGCCGAGCAGCCCGGGGTCGACGTCGCCGCTCCGGGTGCCCATGACCAGCCCCTCGAGCGGGGTGAGCCCCATCGTGGTGTCCACGGACTCGCCGCCGCGCACGGCCGCGGCGCTGCACCCGTTGCCCAGGTGCAGCACGACGAGGCGCAGCTCGGTGGCCGGCCGGCCCAGCACCTCGGCGGCGCGGGCGCTGACGAAGCGGTGGCTGGTGCCGTGGAAGCCGTAGCGGCGGACGTGGTGCTCGTCGTACCACTCCTGCGGGACGGCGTAGCGGTAGGCCACCGGCGGCATCGTCTGGTGGAACGCGGTGTCGAAGACCGCGACCTGGGCCAGCTCCGGGAGGGCGTCGCGGGCGGTCTCGATGCCGAGCAGGTTGGCCGGCATGTGCAGGGGAGCCAGGTCGACGAGGGCGTAGAGGTCGTCCAGGGTCGCGTCGTCGACCACGACCGACGCGCTGAAGCGGCTGCCGCCGTGCACCACCCGGTGTCCGACCCCGACCAGCGCGTCGCGCTCCTCGCCGCTCAGCGATCCCATGAGGTGCGCCAGGGCGCCGCGTGCGGAGGTGTCGCCGGGCGTGGACGTCTCCTCGCGGTCGCCGCGGCGGACGTGCACGACGGCGTCGCGGCTGCCCACACGCTCCGCGAGCCCGGTCAGCCGCCGCTCCCCCGTGGCGGGGTCGACGAGGGCGAGCTTGACCGACGAGCTCCCGCAGTTGAGGACCAGCACGCACCCCTCGCTCACGCAGGACTCCCGTCGGCCGGCAGCACCCAGTCGCGCACCTCGGGCATGTCCTGGAGGTGCTCGACGACGTACTCCTCGTGCGCCGCGAGCCGCTCCTCGCACCACGCCATCAGGTCGCTGGCGCCGGGCGGCGTGCGCCGCGCGTTGTTGAGCGCGTCCATGACCAGGTGGTAGCGCGAGACCCGGTTGCGCACCACCATGTCGAACGGTGTGGTGGTCGTGCCCTCCTCGACGAAGCCGCGCACCCGGAAGCGGTCGGCGTCCGGCCGGCCGTGCACGAGCTGGTGGATCGCGCCCGGGTAGCCGTGGAACGCGAAGACGACGTCGACGTGGTCGGTGAACAGCTCGCGGAAGAGCGTCTCGTCCATCCCGTGCGGGTGGTCGCGCACCCGCAGCAGGGACATGAGGTCCACGACGTTGACCACGCGGGTCCGGAAGTGCGGCAGCCGCTCGCGCAGGATCCGCGCCGCCGCCACGGTCTCCATGGTGACGACGTCGCCGGCGCACGCCAGCACGATGTCCGGGTCGGCGGTGCCGTCGTCGGTCCCGGCCCACTCCCACACGCCGGAGCCGCGGGCGCAGTGGGCGTCGGCCTCCTCGGCGGTGAGGTACTGCAGCTGGGGCTGCTTGTCGATGACGATGAGGTTGACGTACGACGTGGACCGCAGGCAGTGGTCGGCGACGGACAGCAGGCAGTTGGCGTCCGGCGGGAGGTAGACCCGGCCGACGGTCCCGCGGATGTTGATGACGTTCTGGATGAGGCCGGGACCCTGGTGGCTGAAGCCGTTGTGGTCGTTGCGCCAGGCCGTCGAGGTCAGCAGCACGTTGAGGCTCGGCACCCGCGCCCGCCACGGCAGGTCCTCGGCCTCCTGCAGCCACTTGGCGTGCTGGATGGTCTGCGACGCGCTCACCATCGCGAACGCCTCGTACGTCGCGAACATGCCGTGCCGGCCGGTGAGCGTGTAGCCCTCCAGCCAGCCGTGGCAGTTGTGCTCGGAGAGCACCTCCATCACCCGGCCGTCGCGCGAGATCTTCTCGTCGTCGTCGGTGACCCGCTCCGCGGAGGCGCGGTCGGAGACCTCGAAGACGGCCCCGAGCCGGTTGCTGGTGGTCTCGTCGGGGCAGAACAGCCGGAAGCGGTCGGGGTTGGCGGCGTACACGTCGCGCAGCAGCTCGCCGAGCCGACGGGTGGACTCGAGGCGCACGCTCGCCGGGGACGGTACGTCGACCGCGTAGCCGCGGTGGTCGGGCAGGTCCAGGGCGCGCATGACCAGGCCGCCGTTGGCGTGCGGGGTCGCGCTCATCCGCAGGTCGCCCTGCGGGGTTGGCGCGGCGCACGACCTCGGTCGGGGCGCCGTCGTCGTCGAAGAGCTCCTCGGGGCGGTAGGACCGCAGCCACTCCTCGAGGATCCGGAGGTGCTCCGGGTTCTCCCGGACCGTCGCCAGCGGCACCTGGTGGGAGCGGAACGTGCCCAGCATCTGCACGCCGTCCACCACGTCGGGTCCGGTCCAGCCCTTGGGGCTGCGGAGCACGATCATCGGCCACCGCGGTCGCGTGCCGTCCCAGTCGCCGCCGCGGGCGGACTCCTGGATGGCCCGGATCCGCGACCACGCCTGCGCCAGCACCGCGGCGAACCGGTGGTGCATGCCGGGGAGGTCGGAACCCTCGACCTCGAGGACGTCGTACCCGTGGCCCTCGAGCAGGGAGCGGACCTCGGCGGGGTCCTTGCGGCCCAGCACGGTGGGGCCGGCGATCTTGGCGCCGTTGAGGTGCAGGACCGGCAGCACGGCCCCGTCGCGCGCCGGGTTGAGGAAGGAGACGCCCTTCCACGAGCCCTCCAGGGGCCCGGTCTCGGCCTCGCCGTCGCCGACCACCGCCAGCGCGACGAGGTCGGGGTTGTCCATCACCGCACCGAAGGCGTGCACCAGCACGTAGCCGAGCTCCCCGCCCTCGTGGATGGAGCCCGGAGTCGTCACGGACACGTGGCTCGGGATGCCGCCCGGTGCGGAGAACTGCCGGAAGAGCCGCCGCATGCCCTCGGTGTCCCGGGTGACCTCCGGGTAGGTCTCGGTGTAGGTCCCCTCGAGGTAGCCGGCGGCCACCAGTGCGGGGCCGCCGTGGCCGGGTCCGGCCAGGTAGAGCACCTCCTGCCCGGTCTCGCGGACCAGCCGGGACGCGTGCGCGTAGACGAAGGACAACCCCGGGCTGGTCCCCCAGTGGCCCAGCAGCCGCGGCTTGATGTGCTCGGCGGTCAGCGGCTCCCGCAGCAGCGGGTTGGCCATCAGGTAGATCTGGCCGACGGTCAGGTAGTTGTCGGCCCGCCACCAGGCGTCGAGGGCGGCCACCTCGGCATCGTCGAGCACGGCGAGCCGTGCGGTCATCTCGTCCAGCGAAGCACGGTCCGGCATCTGGGGCGTCCTCGTCTCGGTGGCCCGCGGGGTGGTGCGACGGGCACCGCCAACGTACCGATCCGCCGCCCCGAAAGCGACGGGCCTGTGGTCGCGTCACCCCGGGCGGCGTACCGACACGACCTCGGGCGGCAGGCCCCACTCGTCGCGCCCCAGTCGCGACACGGGCTGCAGGTGCTCCATCGCCGGGTGTCCCGCGACGAGCACCTCGGTGCGCACGGTGGTCGCGACGACGTCGCCCAGCACGATCGTCGAGTCGCCGAGCTCGACCGTCGAGTGCAGGGTGCACTCGAACGAGGCGGGTGAGGCGACGACGCGGCGCGGGCGGACCAGCTCGCTGGGCTCCGTCTCGATGCCCAGTGCCTCGGCCTCGTCCACGCCCGGGGCGAAGCTCGCCGACGAGTCGTTGACCAGGTCCATCAGCGGTCGGGACGCGACGTTGACCACGAACTCCCCGGTCGCCAGGACGTTGGCCAGCGTGTCCTTGTCCCCGACCGAGGTGAACTGCACGATCGGCGGCCGCGCGCACGACACGGTGAAGAACGAGTGCGGCGCCAGGTTGCCGACCCCCGCCGCCGAGAGGGACGAGACCCACGCGATCGGGCGGGGCACGACCAGCGCGGTCATCAGCCGGTAGACGTTCACGTCCGGGTCGTCGGAGCGGAAGACGGTGCGGGCCTCGTCGGTGCGTGCTGGGTCCATGCCCCCATCCTCACCTCCCCCGGGTCATAGGTCCCGCGAGGTGCGGTCGAGCAGCCCTGCCGCCCGTGCCACCACCGGCGGAGCGTGGAGGCGACGGAGCACCGTCACCCGTCCCGGAGGCACGCCATGAGCACGACCGCCCATCCCGTCCCCGCACCGCCTGTCCCGGTCCATCCCGTCCGGGTCGACGCCCGGCTGGACGAGCCGCTGAGCCGAGGGCTGTGGCTGGTCAAGTGGTTGCTCGCCATCCCGCACTACCTGGTGCTGGCCGCCCTCTGGGCCGCCTTCGTGGTGCTGTCGCTGGTGGCGCTCGTCGCCGTCGTCGTCACGGGCCGCTACCCGCGCGGGATCTTCGACTTCAACGTCGGCGTGCTGCGGTGGACGTGGCGCGTGTCCTACTACACGTACGCCGCGCTGGGCACCGACCGCTACCCGCCCTTCAGCCTGGAGGAGCAGCCCGACTACCCGGCCCACCTCGAGATCGCCTACCCCGAGCACCTGTCCCGCGGGCTGGTGCTCGTCAAGTGGTGGCTGCTCGCGATCCCCCACTACCTGGTCCTCGCCCTCCTCCTCGGTGGGGGCGCCCACGCCGCCTCGGACGAGGTCTCGACCGGGTGGAACGGTGGCCTCATCGGGCTCCTCGTGGTCGTGGCGGGGGTGGTGCTGCTCGTCACCGGGCGCTACCCCCGCGGCATCTTCGACCTGGTCCTGGGGCTCGACCGGTGGGTGCTGCGCGTCGCGGCCTACGTCGCCCTGATGACCGACGTCTACCCCCCGTTCCGCCTCGACATGGGCGGCGCCGAGCCGGACGCCGGCGTCCTCCCCCTGGATGCCGCGTCCACCACAGCCCCGGCCGGGACGGTCCCCCCGTCCCCCGTAGCCGTCCCGGTCGGGCCCGCGGCACCGCCACCCGGGCGACCACCGCCCGTCCCGCCGTCCCAGCGATGGAGCGGTGGCCGGATCCTCGCGGTGGTCGTCGGGTCGCTGATGGCGATGACCTCGTTGGGGCTGTTGGCCGGCGGTGCGGCCCTGGCCGTCGGTGACAACCTCCTGCGCGACGACGACGGCTACCTGATGAGCCCTGCGACCAGCCTCGAGTCGCCGGGACTGGCGGTGACGTCGCGAACCGTCGAGCTCGAGACCGACCCCGCGGGCGTCGACCTGGCCAGCCGGTGGCTCGGCACGGTGCGGGTCGTGGCCCGCTCACAGACCCCGGACGACGTCTTCGTGGGGGTGGGACCCTCGTCGGACGTGGATGCCTGGCTCGACGGGGTCGCCCACTCGACGATCGTCGAGCCTCCGGGCGGGGAGGGCGATCCGGACACGGTGTTCATCGACGGCGACACCGCCACGCTCCCGCCGGGCGACGAGACGTTCTGGGCGGCGTCGACCTCGGGCGAGGGCAGGCAGGCGCTGGTCTGGGAACCGGAGGACGGCGACTGGACGGTCGTGGTCGCCAACGCCGACGGCACCGCTCCCGTCGTGACGCGGGTCGCGGTCGGCGCCGAGGTCCCCGTGCTCGATGCCGTGGCCATCGGGCTGGTCGTGGCCGGCGCCCTCCTGCTCCCGCTAGCGGCGCTGGTGCTGTGGCTCGCCGTACGACGCCGGACCGAACCGTCCCTGTCCGGGGCAGGCGACGCGACGGCCTGACGGTCGCGTCAGCCCGTCGGGGCGGGCTCGGTGGCCCCGGGCTGGCGTCGAGGGATGCCCGAGGTGAAGAAGAGCGCCGAGCAGGGCCAGGAGGGCCAGGACGAACAGCGAGGCCCGCAGCCCGGCGATGCGCGACTCCTCGTTCTCCTTCATGATCGCGTCCGCGGTGTCCCCGGTGATGCCCGCGTCGGTGAGCGCCTCGCTCAGCTCGTCGTTGGCGATGAAGGGGATCCCCCCGCCGAGCTCCACCTGGGCCTGCGAGGAGAGGTCCTGCGGGATGGCGTCGTTGTCCTGCACCCCCGCGAGGAAGGACGCGGTGAGGCCGGAGATCAGCACGGCGCCGGCGAGTGCGGTGCCGACCGAGGCGCCCAGGTTGGTGAGGGTGTTCTGCAGCCCGCCGACCTCGCCGCTCTGCTCGTCCGGGACGGCCGACACGGTCACGGCGCCCAGCTGTGACGCCAGCGCCCCCACCCCCAGGCCCGCCAGGAGCATCGGCCAGGTGACGATCTCGGGACCGGCGCCGAACTCCAGCAGGGCCATCAGCGTCACGATGCCGGCCAGGAGGGAGAGGAAGCCGAGCCGCACGACGCGCCGCGGCGAGGCGTCCGGGAAGAACCGGGGCACCCCCACCGCCGCGATCAGCAGCGTGATCGAGAGCGGCAGGATCCGCACCCCGGTCTCCACCGCCGAGAGGCCCAGGGCCACGGAGAGGAAGAGCGGGACGGTGAAGAAGAGCCCGGCCTGGAGGAGGTACTGGAAGAAGAACGACGTGAGCCCGCCGCGCAGGAGCTTGTTCTCCAGCATCGCGGGGTCGATCAGGGCCGCACTCCCTCGCTCCAGCTGGCGGCTCTCCCACCACAGGAAGCCGCGCAGCACGAGGCCGCCGGCCAGCACCATCCACACGACGGCGGACAGCCCCAGCCACGACGGGGCGTCCGGCTTGGGCAGGACGAAGCCCCACGAGCCCCCTTGCAGGATGCCCAGCACCACCAGGCCGAGACCGAGCGCGGACAGGCCGGTGCCGGCGAGGTCCAGGCGGGCGGGCTGGGGCGCGATGTCGGTCATCTTGCGCGTGAGGACGAGGATCACCGCGACGATGAGGACCTCCCCGGCGAACACCCACCGCCACGAGGCGTACGTCGTGAGCAGGCCGCCGATCAACGGGCCGGCGGCCACGGCGATGGCCCCGGACGCCGCCACGAGCCCGTAGGCACGGGGACGGTCCTCGCGGCCGAAGTTGGAGGCGACGAGGGCCACGATGGCGGGCATGATCAGTGCTGCTCCGATGCCCTCGAGGAGGGACCAGCCGATCAGGAGCACGGGCAGGCTGGGCGCGAGGGCGGTCGTGAAGGATCCGACCCCGTAGATGACGCAGCCGATGGCGAACGCCCGCTTGCGGCCGATGATCTGGCCGATCTTCCCCCCGGTGATCATCAGCGAGGCCATGACGAGCGTGTAGAGGGTGATGGCCGTCTGGATGCCGGTGACGGTCGTGCCCACGTCCTCGGCCACCGTCGCGATGGACACGTTCATCACCGAGCTGTCCAGGGTCATCAGGAACTGGGCCGACGAGAGCGTCAGCAGCACCAGTCCCGACGCCGCCGCGGCGGCCCCGACGGGGGTGCGTGCCTGCTGGGACATCAGTCCTCCTCACCGGGTCGAGCGGGTTGTGCACGGGTGGTGGCGGGGACCCTCGCGTCTCCCCCGTCGGCCGGGACGGTCGTCTCGTCGCCCTCGATGCCCAGGCGTCGTCGTACCGCCCGGGCCCACGGCTGCGGGGAGCGGTCGAACTCCGCGGCCACGACGGTGGCGGCGACCACGATGAAGGAGATGCACAGCAACCAGCCGACGAGGGCCACGGTGACGCCGAAGAGCCCGTAGCGGTCGCTGTACGTCTCCATGAGGCGCGGCATGTAGATGGTCGACGCCACCCCGTAGAGGCTCGAGGAGGTGCCGGTCAGCAGGCCGGCAGGCACGAGCCGCCGCCAGGCGACCCGGCGGTCGAGGAGGAGCCACGGGATGGAGGTCCACAGCAGCAGGCTGGCCCCGACGGTGACGGGCACGGCGAGCACCCAGTCGAAGGGCAGCATCCGGACGATCGAGCGCACGAGGTAGAGCAGCGACACCTCGATCAGGAGGGCGGCCAGCCCCAGGGCCGCGTTGACGGGCCCCCGGACCCCCGGGAGCTGTGGCAGCTGCCACGCCGTGAGGTACATCCGCTGGAGACGGCGGGTGAGCGAGATCCCCGAGTAGAACAGGAGCAGCAGGCTCAGCACCCCGATGCTGCCCGTGTCCGAGTGCGCGAAGACGACCTCCACCGACGTCGCCGCGTCCCCCGTCAGGCCGAATCGACGGATGATGGAGTCCGAGACCAGGGTCGAGCTGGCGGACGGCAGGATCGCGGACACCAGGATCAGCAGCGGGATCAGGGCGGTGAAGGCCTGCGAGGCGATGACCATGCTGCGGTCGAGGGCCTGCATCTCCACGAAGGACGCGACGCAGCGGCCGAGGAAGGTGGCCTCGAGGCGCGTCCGGAGGGACTGCAGGTCGAGAGGTGCCATGCCCCGGTGCCTCCTCTCGCTCCGAACCACCCGCCTCCTGCGGCGACGGGTGCTACTCCACGCGCAGCAGGCCGCCCGTCAGCTCAGGGCCTTGCCCTTGAGCTGCTCGTACTCCTCCGGGGTGATGGCCTGGGAGTCGAGCAACGCCTTGGCCTGGGCGATCTGGTCGGCCGGGGACGCCGAGCTGGCCACCTGCCGGATGTAGCTGTCCTGCTGCTCGCGCATCGCCTCCGCCGTGCGGAGCTGTCGCTCCCCCATCCCCTTGCCCCGGACGATGAGGTAGACGACCGCCGTCACGAACGGCGCGACGATGAGGGCGATGATCCAGACGGCCTTGACGATGCCGGACGCGTCGGGGTCCCTGAAGAGGTCCGTGATCATGGCGAACATCACCATCAGGTACGCGATGAAGGCGAAGCTGATGAGGATGAACCACACAATGTCCCAGAACGACATCCGGGGCTCCTTCCGCTCGAGGTAGGGCACGCGGCGCCTCGTGCGGCGCGAGCCTCGGGCCCATCGTCGAGGTCGCCACGCCGCGTCGCCTCACCCCGAACGGGTGATGCCCCGCAGCCGACGGCCGCGGGACGGTGGGACGACGCATCGAGATCCCGCGCCCGGAGGACGGAGCCGACCATGAGCGACGCCGAGGAGATCGTCCGCCTCAGAGCACGGGTGGCCGAGCTGGAGGCCCAGCGGGCTGCCGAGGCCGAGGCCGGCCCCGGGGCGCAGCCCTCCGACCGAGGGTCCGCGTGGCGGTCCACCGCGGCCGGGGTGCTCCTCACCCTCGCCTGCGTGCTGGCGCCGTTGTCTGTCGCGTCCGTGTGGGCCAGCACCGTCCTCTCCGACACCGACCGGTACGTCGAGACGGTGGCCCCCATCGCCGACGACCCGGACGTCCAGGCGGCCATCGCCGACGAGGTGACCGCCGCGATCATGGACAACCTCGACATCGACGCGCTGACCCTGGAGGCGCTGGGGGTGCTGGCGGAGCAGGACAACATGCCGCCCCGCGTCGCCGACGCGCTCCCCGCGCTGGCGGTGCCCCTGAGCCAGGGGATCGAGAGCTTCACGCACTCCCAGGCCGAGCGCCTGCTGGCCAGCCCGGCGTTCGAGTCGGTGTGGGACGAGGTCAACCGGGTCGCGCACACGCAGGTCGTCACGCTGCTGGAGGGCAACGAGGGGGGCGCCGTGAGCGCCCAGGACGACACCATCACCCTCAACCTCGCTCCCATCATCGAGCAGGTCAAGGAGCGCCTCGTCGCCCAGGGCTTCGAGCTCGCCGACCGGATCCCCGAGATCGACCGGACCTTCGTCCTGGTCGAGTCCGAGGCCATCACGTCGGCGCAGCGCGGGTACGTCGTGCTCAACGCCCTCGGCGCCTGGCTCCCCTTCGTCGCGGTCGGCCTCTTCGCGGGAGGGGTGTACGCCGCGCGGAACCGACGCCGGGCGCTGCTGAGGGGGTCGCTCGGTGTCGTGGCGGCGATGGTGGTGCTCGGTGCGGGGCTGGCCCTGGCCCGCACCTTCTACGTCGAGACCACGCCCGCGGGCATCCTGACCGCGGAGAGCGCGGGCAACACATTCGAGACCCTCGTGCGCTTCCTCCGCAGCGGCCTGCGCGCGGTGGCCGTGCTCTTCCTCCTGCTCGCGGTCGCGGCCTTCGTGACCGGCCCCTCCACGGGGGCGGTCCGGGCGCGGGGCTCCGTCCAGCGGGGCCTCGGATCGGTGCGGGGAAGCGCGGAGGCGGCCGGCTGGCAGACGGGCCCGGTCGGGGACTGGATCTACGCCCACCGGGGTGCCCTGCGGATCACCACCTTCCTCGCCGGCGGCCTCGCACTCATGTTCTGGAGCCAGCCGACCGTCTGGGTGGTGGTCGGCGTCGCGGCGATCGTCGTGCTGGTGCTGCTGGTGATCGAGCTCCTGGGCCGTCCTCCGGCGACGGCACAACCGGCCGGCTGAGCGGCCGGGGGCCGCCGGGTCCGGGTCATCCGTTAAGGGTGAGGCGGCGCGCCGGTCCCTCGCCATATACACGTAGTCAACACAACCAGCCGTGCCGTCGGCCCTGACCACGGCCGGACGGAAGGAGCACACGATGTCAACCACCAACAGCCGTTCCGGGGCCCTGCCCAGCGACCCGGGGTACAGCCCCGGCGCCGTCGGCGTCACGGTGTTCGCCGGGGTGCTCATGGTCCTGAGCGGCAGCCTCCAGGCCATCCAGGGCATCGTCGCCCTGTTCAACGACACGTTCTACGTCGTCGGCGAGGAGTACACGTTCCAGTTCGACGTGACCTCCTGGGGATGGATCCACCTGATCATGGGCGTGGTCGTCGCGCTCGCCGGCGTCGGGCTCTTCCAGGGCGCCGTCTGGGCACGGACCGTCGCGGTCATCGTGGCGTCCGTCAGCATCATCGCCAACTTCATGTGGATGCCCTACTACCCGTTCTGGAGCCTGACGGTGATCGTCTTCGACGTCTTCGTCATCTGGGCGGCGACCATGCACGGCCGCGACATCACCGAGTAGGCACCCGCACCACCCATCCCATCCGATCCGAGGAGCAACCACAGTGACGTCAACCACCACCGAGGTCCACGGTCCCGTCGACTTCGTGCTCATCGAGTTCCCGGCCGACCGCCTCACCGGCGAGGCCGGCCCCGCACTGGTCGACCTGGTCGAGCGAGGGCTGATCCGCCTCTACGACCTCACGGTCATCAGCAAGGCGGAGGACGGGTCGGTCGTCGTGCTCGAGCTGACCGACCCCCTGGTCGGGGACGGCGGGTTCTCGTACTTCGCCGGCGCCCAGACAGGACTGATCGGCGACGACGACATCCGCGAGTCCGCGGAGGCCATGACCCCCGGGACCGTGGCCGCCCTGATCGTCTATGAGAACACCTGGGCGGTGCCCTTCGTGGGCGCGGTCCGCAACAGCGGTGGCGAGCTCATCGCCAGCGCCCGCATCCCGGCGCCGGACGTGATGGCGGCCCTGGACGCACTCGAGTCGGACGACTGAGAAGAGGAAGACCATGCCCGGACTACTACGAGGAGTGGCGCGCACGGCGGTCGTCGCCGGCACTGCCAGTGCCGTCAGCGGTCGCGTCCAGCGCCGCCAGGCCGAGAAGTACGCAAGCCGCGACGCCCAGATCTACGCCGACCGACAGTCGGCGTACGACCAGCAGGCGTACGACCAGCAGGCGTACGCGCAACAGGCGCCGCCGCCGCCCGCTGCGGCTGCCGCACCCGAGGTCGACGTCGTCTCCCAGCTCAAGTCCCTGGCCGCGCTCCGGGACCAGGGCATCCTCACCGAGGACGAGTTCACTGCCCAGAAGGCGAAGATCCTCGGCCCATGACCACCGCGGACCCCGTGGACCGGGCGCAGGTCGGGACACGGGCGCGCGAGCGGGTGCCACCCGAGGCCCACGCCCACCTGGACCCCACCGGACGCACCGGTGCGGTCCAGGTGCTGGCCGGGCAGAACCCCACCCGGGTGCCGGAGCTGGTGCCGATCAGGCACGAGCGCATGATGGCGTCACCCTTCGCGTTCTTCCGGGGCAGCGCGGCGGTGATGGCCCACGACCTGGCCGGCTCCCCCGTGTCGGGGTTGGACGTCCAGCTCTGTGGAGACGCCCACCTGGCCAACTTCGGCCTGTTCGCGTCACCCGAGAGGTCGCTGCTCTTCGACATCAACGACTTCGACGAGACCTACCCGGGCCCGTGGGAGTGGGATCTCAAGAGACTGGCGGCGAGCCTGGTCGTCGCCGGACGGGAGAACGGCTTCACCGACGGCGAGAGCCGCACGGTCGTGGTGGCCGGGGTCCGTCGCTACGCCGACGCCATGGCGTCCTTCGCCGGGATGGGCAACCTCGCCCTGTGGTACTCACGGGTCGACGCCGACGAGGCGAGGGGGCTCTTCGCCGACGGCCTCTCCGGACGGGGCCGCAAGCGCCTCGACAAGTCGCTGGCCAAGGCCCGCACCCGCAACCACATGCGGAGCATGGACAAGATGACGCGCGTGGTCGACGGGAAGCGCCGCATCGTCGCGGACCCACCCTTCGTGGTCCCCATGACGGACCTCGCTCCCGGTGTGGGACGGGACGAGATCGAGCACACCGTCCAGGCCGTCCTGGACGACTACGCCGCCTCCCTCGACCCCGGGGTGCGCGAGCTCGTCCGCTCCTACTCGTTCGTCGACCTGGCCCGCAAGGTGACCGGTGTCGGCAGCGTGGGCAAGCGGTGCTGGGTCGCCCTGATGCGAGGTCGCGACGACGACGATCCTCTCTTCCTGCAGGTGAAGCAGGCCGAGTCGTCGGTGCTCGCCGCGCCGCTCGGCGGCAGCGACGTCGGCAACCAGGGCCAGCGGGTCGTCACCGGCCAGCGGATCATGCAGTCCGCGGGCGACGCGTTCCTCGGATGGCAGCGCACGACCGGGATCGACGGCGTCGAGCGGGACTTCTACGTCCGTCAGCTGCACGACTGGAAGGGGTCGGCGAAGGTCGAGACGATGGATCCCGCCATGTTGGCCATGTACGCCGAGCTGTGCGGGTGGACGCTCGCACGCGCCCACGCCCGGTCGGGCGACCGCATCGCGATCGCGGCGTACCTCGGCGACGACGACGCCCTCCCCCATGCCCTGGCGGAGTTCGCGGCGTCGTACGCCGACCTCAACGAGCGCGACTTCGCGAGCTTCGGCGAGGCCCTCGCGTCCGGTGAGCTGGACGTGCGCCCGGCGGGGTCACCGTGACCTGCCGGGTCCGCTCAGCCGTCGCCGTCCGGGGGCTCGGCCCGCTCGTGGTGCAGGGCCGCTCGCCGCTCGGTCATCCGCTCCTTGGCCAGGTTGACCACCGCAGCGATGAAGATGATGTTGAAGATCATGTGCACGGTGACCACGCCGCGGGCGAACTGCCCCTCGGCGTGCACGTCACCGAACCCCACGGTGGCGGTCGTGGTCGTGGAGAAGTACAACGCGTCGAGCCGCGTCACGAGGCCCACGATCTGCTCCGGGTCCTTGTCGTCGACCAGGTAGTAGACGAACGAGAAGACGACGAGCACGACCTCGAGGACCAGCACCAGGAGCCAGCCGGACATCCCGCTCCGCGCGCCGCGGGCCTCGCCGGCCACGATCACCACGACGGTGACGAGCGACGCGACGCTGAGCAGGATCCCGGTGAGCACCCCGACGGGGGCACGATCCGCGTCGACCGGGAACACGAAGTAGAGGACGAGCACGGCGACGGGCATCAGGACGACCTTCAACACCGGGTGCTTCACGGTCGCAGCCTAGGGCAGTCACGGGTCGCCCCGCAGCGCCGCGCGGCGGTCCGTGCCGCGTCCTTCGGACAAGGAGCTGCCATGAACCAGCAACTGCCCCGCATCGCACTGGTGCTGCTGGTGGCGGCGAGCCTCACCATCGCTCTCGGTGGCGCCCGGGCCATCTCCGACATCATCGGTCCCACCGTGCTGGCGCTCGTGCTCACCATCACCGTGCACCCGGTGCGGCGCCGGCTCGTCCGGCGGGGTTTGCCGGAGTGGCTGGTCTCGCTGGTCACGGTCATCTCGGTCTACCTGCTGCTCCTCGGCGTGACCATTGCTGTCATGTACTCGATCGGGCGCCTCGCGGCCCTCATCCCGCAGTACACCGAGGACCTCGACCAGTACGTCGCCGACGTGGGCGCGTGGCTGGAGGACCTCGGACTCGGGTGCCGACCAGATCCAGGCGATGGCCGACGCCTTCGACGCCGGCAGCCTCGTGGGCGTGGCGACGGAGATCTTCGGGGCGGCCCTGGGGCTCGTCTCCAACCTCTTCTTCATCGTGACCGTCGCGCTCTTCATGGCCTTCGACACCGGGTCGCTCGGGCGCGGCCTCGACCGCCTGCGGGAGCAGAAGCCGGACCTCGTCGGCGCGCTCGACAGCTTCGCCACGGGCACCCGTACCTACATGGGCGTCTCCGCCGCCTTCGGGTTCATCGTGGCGGTGATCGACGGGGTGGTGCTCTACCTCATGGGGGTGCCCGGAGCGTTCGTCTGGGCGGTGCTGGCCTTCGTCACCAACTTCATCCCCAACATCGGATTCGTCATCGGCGTGATCCCACCCGCAGCCATCGCGTTGCTCGAGGGCGGACCCAGCCTGATGCTGGCGGTGATCGCGGTCTACTGCGTGATCAACTTCGTCATCCAGTCCATCATCCAGCCCCGGTACGTCGGCGACGCCGTCGGCCTCACCCCGACCATCACCATGCTCTCCCTGGTCTTCTGGGCCTGGCTCCTCGGTGCGCTGGGAGCCCTCCTGGCGGTGCCGCTCAGCCTGCTCGTGCGAGCCCTGCTGATCGAGGCGGACCCCGACGCACGGTGGGCACTGCCCCTGGTCTCCGGCCGGCCGCCCGCCGACCCACCACCCCCCGAGGACACCGGGGGCACCGGGGCAGGTCGAGGACACCGAGGACCCGGTGGCCACGCCCGCCGACCCCGCGCCGCAGGGTCACTGAGCAGGGTCACTGGGCAGGGTCGACCGTCCGCTGGCCGGAGGCCTCGAGCATGCCCACCAGCACCCGGTGGAGCTGGTCCGCTCCCTCGATGGACGCGGGCAGCCCGGACATCAGGTCCGCCGGTCCGAGCAGCACGCCCTGGTCCTGCCAGCCACCCAGCCCGCCGTGCGAGCCCACCAGCGGCTCGAACGCGGCGACGTCGTGGGTGACCGGGTCCACGGCACTGTTGACGTAGAGGTCGGGCGCCTCCGCCAGCAGCACCGCGCGAGCCAGCACCCGGGGCGCGTGGTCGCCGAAGGGGGCCAGCGGGTCGACGCCGTTCACCTCTCCGGTCGACAGGTTGTGCCTGCCCGCCGCACCGACCGCCCACGGAGTGCCCGCTGCGTCCACGCCGGCGACGAAGCCGACGCCCGGGTGCCGGGCGAGGCCCGGGACGAGCGCCGGCCAGGCGAGGTCGAGCTCCTCCAGCGTCCGGCGTCGGGGCTCGCGCAGGTAGACCAGCCCGAGGTTGCCCGAGCCCAGCACGACCACGGGCTCCTCGCCCGTCACCCCCGGCGTCGGCGACCGCTGCGCCTTGCCCAGCTCGGCGCCGGCCCGGGTGGCGATCGTGCCGGTCACCCCGGCGGTGCCGATGTCCCCCACCATGGAGTCCACCCGTCCGAGTCCCTCGACAGCCTCGTCCACGGACTCCACGTGCTCGTCCATCAACCCCGCGCACACGTCGGCCAGGGTCTCGCCGTAGCGGTCCGCGAACACCGCCCCCTGGGACTGTCCGTGGTCGGAGAGCACGACGATGCGGTAGCGGCGCGGTGCCACCTCGGCCAGGCGAGCGAGGTCGCGCAGGGTCCGGTCGAGCCCGTCCAGGGCCGCCAGCGACTCGGGCCGGAACAGCCCGGCGTGGTGGGCGATCTCGTCGTAGTCGACGTAGTCGACGTAGATGCTGCGCGTGCCACGTCGCATCTCCTCGGCGACCAGGGCCGTGTTGAGGTCGCGCAGCAGGGCGTTGGTGAGGGCCCGGAGCACGGCGAAGTCCCAGCCCCGGTGCACGCGCGGGTCGAGGTCGCGCTTGACCTGGCGGCGGGACTGCCAGCGCTCCTTGACGACCTCGCCGAGGGTGCGGGTAAAGCTGCGCACGAAGCCGCTCGGCGAGGTGAGGAACCACCCGAAGGCCCGTCGGGTCTGCGTGGAGCCGCGCTTGAGCTCCATGCGGCTCATCGTCATCAGCGAGCGGGGGGCGTCGCCGCTGAAGAGGTTGGAGATCGACACCCCGCCGTCGGACAGCAGACCGCGCCCGGTGCTGGCCCTCTCCTCGATCACCCGGGCGTCGGCCGGCCTGTTGGCGACCAGCACGCGCCCGAGCTCGCGGTCGTACCAGCGGAAGGCCGGGACGCGGTCGACGGTGCCGTGCAGGATGCCGAGCTGGCTGGCCGGCGTGGTGCAGGGCAGCTGGGCGGTCCAGGGCCGGACCTCGTACTCCCCCGACGCCAGCCACCGCCGGATGTGCGGGACGGCCCCGGACTGCACCGCCCACCGGAGCACCGGGAAGGGCACGCCGTCGAGCTGGACGAAGAGCACCCCGTCCACGTCCGCGTCGGGCACCTCCTGCGACCGGCGGGCCGCCCGACGCGTCAACGACGTCACGAGGCCGTCGTCGGTCCCGGCCGTGGTCGCCCAGGAGATGAGCGTGCCGACGAACGCACTGACCCAGGTGGCGACCAGCGCCGTCCACGGCGAGGACTCGATGCCGGGGACCGTCCTGATGGCGACGTACATGACGAGTGCCTGCCCGGCCAGCACGATCACGAGCACCGCGATCCAACCGACCCGGGCCGAGATCTCCACCAGGACCGGACGCAGGCCGAGGCCGACGACGCCGGCGACGGCCGCGACGGCGGCGTACGACCACCAGCTGGAGGCCGAAAGCCCCGGGACGATGGCGCCCGTGACGATCAGGGCCGCGGTGGAGGACGCCCAGGCGGCGAGCAGCCGGGCCACGTCGCCGGACCGCACCCCGCGACGGCGGGCATCCCTCGCAGGCACCGGGTCTCAGCCGTCCGCAGGCAGGATGCCCGGGGCCGGCCTCGTGAGCGACCAGGTGAAGTCCAGCTCCACCTGGACCCTGCCGTTCTCGACCTCCACCTCGAACTCCGCCGTCACCTCGTCGGGGATCCGCAAGGTGACCGCACCACCGCCCCCGACGGGGAGGGTGACCTCGCCCCCGTGGGTGAACCCCTTCGAGAGGGCCAGCAGCCAGACGGCCGCCTCGCCCCTCGAGAGCGACTTGGTCCGTTCGAAGCTCACATCGGCCATCGCCTGGATCCTCTCCTCCGACCGCCGGCCGGCTCGAGGCGGCGGCCCCGGACGGCCACCACCGCCCGTGCGCCCAGTCTGCGGGGCGGGCGTGACGAGCGCCTCACCTGTACCGGATGAGGTGCCGCGGGCCGTCAGTGCAGCAACGACTTGGCCACCATGATGACCACACCGAGGAGCCCCGCGCCCACCCCCTCGATCAGGGCGGGGCGTCGCGGGGTGTGCGCCTGGCGGGCGCCGAGGTAGCCCACGACCGTGAGCTCCACGACCGAGAACGAGAGGGCGACGTACGCCGCGGTGGTGGACTCGAGTCCCGCCGCGTGGGCGAGCACGTAGACCACGATGGCCGGGAGCCCGCCCTTGATCACGCTGGCCTTGTGGAGGGCAGCGGACGCCAGCCGGTGGATCAGGCCGCGCGTGTCGCCGTCGAAGCGGACGGACAGGGCGTGGACGTAGAGGTCCGCCATCCAGTAGATGACCACGACGCCGAACGCGATGCCCGCGACCCGCGTGGGGCCGTCGTCATGGAGGCTGGCCGAGGCCAGGGAGGTGGCGGAGATGATCGCGCCGTACATCAGGCCCGGCGGGTCGGCCGCGGCCAGCCACTGCACCAGCGGCGCGGCGCGGGAGGGCCTCGTCGCCTGTCCGGACCCGGGCGGTCCCGCCGCCTCGCGGTCGGTCACGGACCCGTCGACCCTTCGCGCTCCGACCGGCGGGTGCCATCGAGGTCACGGCCGGTGACGCCGTGGTCCGGCAGCCCGGGCTGCAGCCTGCCTGCTCGCCGGCGATCGACCGAGTCGACCACCACGGCGGCCGCACCCACCTCGACCGCCATCCGCATCACGGGCGCACCCAGGACGCCTCGTCCCCCTGCCCGTCCCGCACGCAGTGCCATCGGCGCCCCTCACGTCTCCGTCGGCGACAACACGGCGGTCAGCTCGGCCTCGATGGAGGCGAGCAGCGCCGACAGGGGGATGTTACCGGTGGCGACCATCTGTCCCCCGGCTCGCCGGGCGGCCATCAGGAGCGGCAGCGCCCACGTGTTCTCCCAGACGATGACGCCGGCCACCGTGCCCGGCCTCATGGCATGGGCGAGCAGCTCGACGTCGGCCGCCGAGAAGATCTCGGACGAGCGGTCCTGCAGCCGCCTCATCGGTGCGGTCGTGATGAGGTCGCCGGCCTCGTGGCCCTCGACGCCACCGTCCTCGTCCTTGACCAGGACCAGCAGGTCGAGGACGCGGATGAGCCCGACGTCGTGCAACCGCGTCAGCTCCGCGACCATCTCGTCGACGAACGCCTGGCCGTCGGAGGGGAACTCCACGACCAGGTAGTCGACGGGACCCAGCTCGTCGACGAAGGGCGACTGATCGATCACGAGCGGCCTCCGTCCTGGCTGACTCGAATCATCGATCGCAGCAGATCAGGGGGCCATCCCCCTGATCGGGTGAGAGCGGTGACGAGGCGTTCTCAGCGGACTTCGCCTGTGCCACACTCCGAAATCGGGAGAGAGACGGGGGCCGCGCATGGGTGCGAGCCAGGGTGACGGGGGCGCGCTCCCGCGCGCTCTCTCCGCCCTTCACGGGGGTGCCCCCGCGCCCGGCAACGGGTTCGTCGTGCGCGACCGGTTGGTGTCCGCCCTCCTCGCCCCCCGCTACGAGACGGTGGTCCTGGTCAGCGGTCCTGCCGGTGCCGGCAAGACGACCCTGGTCGGGCAGTGGCTCGAGCGGGACGCCCGGACGAGTGTCCGGACCCAGGTCTCGTCCGCCCTGTCGGCGCCGGCGCACCTGGCGGCCGCCCTCATCGAGGCGCTGGGGAGCCTGGGCCCCGTGACCGTGGGCGCACGGTCCGTCGTGACGGCCGCCGAGCCGGTCTTCTCCTCGATACTGCTGCCGCTGCTCACCGAGCTGGCCGCGAGCCGCCCGGACCCCTACCTCCTCGTCGTCGACGACGCCCACCTGCTCACCGACCCCACCTGTCACCTGCTGCTCCAGGCCGTCGCCGGCGGGGTGCCGGACGGCTCGGCGGTCGTGCTGCTCTCCCAGGACCGCTTCCCCCCGTGGCTCACCCGCACACGCACCGCCGGCCGTCTCCTTGCGATCGACTCCGATGCCCTCGCGTTCGACGTGGACGAGGCCACCGCCCTGTACGCCGGGATGGGCTGCCGGCTGACCGACGCGGAGGTCGCCAGGTCCGTCGAGCACACGCGCGGGTGGGCGGTGGCGTTGTACCTCGGCGCCCTGGAGCGTCGCCGCCGCACCCCGACGCGCGGCGGCGACGTCGTGCCGCTGACCCGCGGTCCGGACCACGACGCCGACGCCTACGTCAGGTCCCAGGTCCTCGACGGGCTCGACGACGACGTCCAGGAGTTCCTTGTCCGCACCTCCATCCTCGACGAGCTCGACCCCGGCCTGTGCGACGCGGTCCTGGGACGCACTGACTCCGCGGTGGTCCTGGGCTGGCTGCACGAGCGGCTCCAGCTGGACGTGGAGGTGGACCACGCGCGGCGCACGCTGCGCCTCCACGAGCTGCTCAGGAGCGTGCTGGCGGAGGAGCTCGAGCTGTACGAGCCCTTCTTCGTGGAGACGCTGCACCTCCGGGCCGCCAAGTGGTTCGTCCGCCACGACGAGCTCGATGCGGGGATCCGGCACGCGCAGGCGTCCGGCTACCTTCCCTACGTCGGGTCGCTGGTCTGGCCCGAGGTGCCGGCGTGCGTCGGCTCTGGACGGCCCGACCGGCTGCGGAGCTGGCTGGCCGCCATGTCCGACGACGACATCGCCGCGGGACCGCTGGCTCACGCTCGCAGCGGCGTGGTCCTGCCTGCAGTCCGGCGACGACCTCCGGATGGAGAAGTGGTTGCTCACCGCAGCCGACCACGCGGGTCGCGGCTGGCGGGACGGCTTCCCTCCGGACGAGTACTCAGCCTCGCTGGCGGCGATCGAGGCGGTCGTCGGTCGCCACGGCCTCGACGACGTCCCCGCGCTCTGCGCCGTCGCTGCGGCCGGGCTCCCGGCGTCCTCCCCGTTCCAGGCTGCCGTGTGCTTCATGCGCGGCATCGCGCTGACCCTCCAAGGGCTCACTGGAGTCCGGCGTGGCGTGCGTCTACGAGGGGGTGCGCCTCGGCCATGCCCTGGACGTGCCCGTCGTGGTGGCCGACGGATCGGCCTGGCTCGGCCTGCTGAGCCTCCTCCAGGGTGACCACAGCAAGGGACTGGCCCTCATCGACCAGGCGGTCGACGCCATGACGGAGTTCGATCTCGAGCTGCTGGCCACCTCGGCGCACACGCTGACCGCGCTCGCCCTGGCACAGGCCGTCAGGCGTGACTCCGCGGGCGCCGCGCAGACGCTCTCGAAGGCTCGACTGATGACACCCATGGTCTCCGGCATCGCCCCGTGGTTCGCCGTGCTGGGGAGACTCGTCCTGGCCCGCACCGCGGTGATGCTCGGCCAGGGTTCCGTCGCCCGGCAGCTGCTCCGGGAGGCGCGCGAGCACACCACCGCCGACCTCGAGGACCGCCCCCTGCTGACCGACCTCCGCGACCAGGTCGAGGTCCAGCTGAGGATGCTGTCCGTCGACGGCGTCTCCGCCGCCGCGCTCACCTCCGCGGAGCTGCGGGTCCTCCAGTTCCTGCCGAGCCACCTGAGCTTCCCGCAGATCAGCGACCGCATGTTCCTCTCCTCCAACACCGTGAAGACCCACGCCTTGGCGATCTACCGCAAGCTGGGCGTCTCGACCCGGGGGGACGCGGTGGCCCGGGCGCGGTCCCTCGGGCTGCTCGACCAGCTGCCCCTGGACTGAGCCGGCGGCCGGCTCGACCACGCGGCGGTCACCCGATGAGGGTGATCCAGCGCAGTGGCGAACCGGTGTGCAATGCAGGAGGAGGGAGGGGTGCGCCACCGATGACCACATCGATCCAGCACGACCGGCACGGTCAGCTCGTCCCCGTCGATCTCGCCCTCGGCGTCGCCGCACCGGTCTGGCGCCTGGCCGCCGGCACGACCCGGGTCGCGGCCCGCGCCGCTGCACCCTGGCTCCGCCTCTCGCTGCGCCCTCCCGGAGTCCCGGAGCGCCTGCAGCCGGGCCACTGGCTCGCCGAGCTCGCGCTGGCCGGCGCGGACCGGCGACAGGAGCTGGGGAGCGGGGCCGGCCACCGCCTCGACGTCGTCGTCCCGGCCACCGCCACCGTCGTGCTCGACCGGCTCGACCTCACCGAGGTCGTGGTCGAGCGCGTCGACCTCGAGGCCGTCGTCACCACCGTGCTGGACCGCCTGGACCTCACCGCCGTCGTCCTCGAACGCGTCGACCTCCAGGCCGTCGTCACCACCGTCCTGGACCGCCTCGACCTCACCGCCGTCGTCCTCGAACGCGTCGACCTCCAGGCCGTCGTCACCACCGTCCTGGACCGCCTCGACCTCACCGCCGTCGTCCTCGAACGCGTCGACCTCCAGGCCGTCGTCACCACCGTGCTGGACCGCCTCGACCTCACCGAGATCGTCCTCGAGCGCGTCGACCTCCAGGCCGTCGTCACGACCGTCCTGGACCGGCTCGACCTCACCGAGATCGTCCTCCAGCGCGTCGACCTGCAGGCCGTGGTGGCGGCGGCGCTCGCGCAGACCGACCTCGTCGCCATCGCGGAGGAGGTGATCGACGCGGTCGACCTCCCGGAGATCATCCGCGAGTCCACCGGCTCGATGGCCTCCGACACCGTCCGCGGCGCCCGGATGCAGGGCATCTCGGCCGACGAGGCCGTGGGACGGGCGGTGGACCGGCTGCTGCTGCGCCACAGCCGCCGTGGCGCGCCCGTGCCCGATCTCCCGCCCGTCACCGTGTCCGAAGTCGCACCCCGCAGCCCCGCGCCGGAGCGGACTCCCTGAGGTGGGGACGCCCGACAGCGGCGTCTCGCCACTTCCCCGGGAGGCGCGCCCCTACCAGGGCCTTCGAGCCGGAGTCATCACCCGGATGGTCGCCGCGGGCATCGACGGCGTCGTCGTCTGCCTCGTGCTGGCGGCGGGATACCTCGGCTTCGCCGGGCTGAAGTTCCTCTTCGACCCGCGGAGCTTCACCTTCCCGGACGCCGGGTTCGTCTTCAGCCTCGTCGCGGGCTTCGCGGTCCTCGTGGTCTACCTGACCGCGGCCTGGTGGCTCAGCGGTCGCAGCTACGGCTGCCTCGTCATGGGGTTGCGGGTCGTCAACCACCGGGGCGGGCCGCTGCACCTCGCGGGGGCCTTCGTCCGGGCCCTCTTCTGCGCCGCCCTGCCGATCGGCCTGCTCTGGGTCGCGGTCAGCCGTGAGAACCGGTCCGTCCAGGACACGGTGCTCCGCACGTCCGTCATCTACGACTGGCAGCCACGGGCCAACGGCCACGGGAACGGCCATGGGAACGGCTACGGGACGGCACTCCCCGGGTGAGACTCACGCGGTGGCGTGGGTGGCGGGATCGTCCGCCGGTCCCCCGAGGCGACCTGTCCGCCTCGCCTCGCGCCCGAAGACCATGATCGCAATCCCCTCGGTGATCACCTGCACGCCGAGGAGGATCCCGAGGAGCGTGTAGGTGGCCTCCACGAAGTTGAAGAGCACGATGAGTCCGAGGGCCAGCGACACGACGCCGCCGAGGAGCAGGGGCAGGCGCTGCTCGGGATAGCTGACGGCGGCCGCGAGCCGCGCGATGCCGATCGCGGTGAAGAGCGCCCCCGCCACGAGGGTCACGGTCACCGCCGCCGCGGTGGTGTGCCGCAGGAAGACGATGCCGAGCACCGTCATCAGGCCACCTCCGAGGAAGCCGCTCCAGAAGCCGTCCTTGCCGATCTGGAAGAGGGACAGCGCCAGCACGAACACCCCGGTCGCGAACAGCAACCAGCCCACGAACAGCAGGGACAGGGTCGTCGCGGTGGCCGTGTGCCCCAGGATGATGAGCCCGACGAGCACCTGCAGACCGCCCAGCACCAGGTCGAGCCCGGTCCGTCCCTTGACCATCTCCGCCATCACGCCCTCCTCCGTCGTGTCGCGCCCGAACCCGCCGTCGCCCGTAGGACCACTCCCCCAGCGTCGTGGCACGCCCTGCGGACGGCCTCGCCTGATGCGGGTGATTCACCGCGACCCGGGGTCACTGCAGGGCCGAGGTCAGCCGCATCACGTTGTCGAGGTACCTCGAGCCGCGCGACCTGTCGGCCCACTCGGCCCCGGTGAGCTCCCGCGACAGGGAGCGGTAGGTGTCCTCGACCTCGCGCACCCCTTCCACGATCCCGGGGCCGGTGAGCATCAGCGACACCTCGTAGTTGAGCGCGAAGGACCGCAGGTCCATGTTGCTCGACCCGATCACCATCACGTCGTCGTCGACGGAGAAGTGCTTGGAGTGCAGGACGTACGGCGCGGGGTACAGCCAGATGCGCACCCCCGCCTCGAGCAGCGCCTGGTAGTAGGAGCGCTGGGCGTGGTGGACCATGAACTGGTCCGCCTGCTCGTTGACGAAGAGCTCGACGTCGACGCCGCGCTGGGCCGCGGTGGTGATCGCGTACAGCAGCGACTCGTCGGGGATGAAGTAGGGGCTGGTGATCGACAGGCGCCGCTGCGCCCCGTAGATCAGCGTGGTGAACATCCTCAGGTTGTTCTCCGTGGCGAAGCCCGGACCGCTGGGGACCACCTGCGCCACGAGCTCGCCCGTCCCCGGCCGGGCGAGGCCGCCCGGGGTCGAGTCCATCGTGTCCTCGAGCACGTCGCCGGACTCGCTGTACCAGTCGGTGAGGAAGACGGCGTTGAGCTCGGCGACCACGGGGCCCTCCACCCTCACGACCAGCTCGACCCACTGGCGTCCCGCCTTGCGGTGGGCCGGCTTGTTGTAGGAGGGCTCGATGAGGTTCTGCGAGCCCGCGAAGCCGAGGACGCCGTCCACGACGAGGATCTTGCGGTGGTTGCGCAGGTCGGGGCGGCGCACCCTGCCGCGCAGGGGGTCCAGCGGCATCATCCGGTGCCACTCGATGCCGGTCCCCTCCAGCCGAGCGAGCATCTCCTTGTAGACCGGGATCCCCCGTGACCCGAGGTGGTCGAAGAGGAAGCGCACGCTCACGCCGCGGTCCGCAGCGCGGACGAGGGCCTCGAAGAACGGGGCGGTGACCTCGTCCCACGCGCTGATGTAGAACTGCACGTGCACGAAGCGCTCTGCGGTGTCGACCGCCTCGGTCATCGCGGCGATGCTCGCGACGTAGTCGGGGAAGAGCTGCGCGCTGTTGCCCGGGACGGCGGGCAGCGCCCCCAGCCGTCGGTTGAGCACGGCGACCGAGGCGACGTACGCCGGCTCGGGGCGGTGCTCACCCAGCTCGGCGATCGCGCTGGTGCGGGCATGGATGGTGGCGTTGACCCGCTGCTGCTTGTCCTGGCGGGTCCGCTCGACCCGGTTGCTGCCGAAGAGCAGGAAGGCCAGCAGCCCGAACAACGGCACGGCGATCACCAGGATCAGCCACGCCATCCCGGTGGAGGGACGCCGGTTGCCCGGGATGATGCCGAGCGCCGCGACGACGACACCGATCTCCAGGGCGAGGAGGCCGATCCCGAGGAGGGTCGCCAGCGACGGGAGCCAGGCAGGCAGCACGGGCGGCCTACTCCGGGATCGTCAGGACGTCGACGATGGTGATGCCCATCGAGGCGAGGAAGTTGATGACGCCCTGGAGCTCCTCCTGGTCGACCACGGTCCCAGTGAGCGTCGTCTGGGCGCGGGTCACCGTGGGCACCAGCTGCGGGAAGGCGCTGAGGAGCTCGTCGCTCACGACGTCCTGGACGCGGATCATCACCTTGGTCACCGACCACTCCTGCCTCGCACCCCGGGACGCATGTCTGACCTGTCGACAGTAGGACTCGGCGGCCCCGATCCCTTCACCGGAATCGGGGGAGACCGCTCTCGTGCGGCGCGCCACCGCGGACAGGGGGAGCCACGTAAGCCGCTCGAACCCCTACATTGGGGTGAACAGGGCTCGTGGCCGTCGACTCGGGGAGGGTGGCGGACACATTCGGGGGCCCGTCGTCGTGAGGGAGAGCACGTGGCGGCATCCAAGGCACGACAGGTCCAGAACACCGCCGCGCCCCGAAGGGCACCGAAGCGTGCGGCCACGACGCGGGCGGCCGTGACCCGAGGAGCTCCGGTCCGCCGGGAGCCCCCGGTCCCCGGCGCTCCGTGGCTGCCCCGCCCCTACGCCCCCCGCCTCGAGCTGTGGGCCCACCTCGATGCCGCCACCGAGGGCGCCGTGACCGTGCTGGTCGCACCCGCCGGAGCGGGGAAGACCCTGGGCGTCGCCGGGTGGCTCGCCACGACCACCCCCCTCGCCGATCCGATCTGGTACACCGCCTCGGCCACCAGCACGGTCGCGGATGTCGAGGACGTCCTCTCGCGGGCCTCCGGCGACCCGGCTGCTCCCCCGCGGCTGCTGGTCGTCGACGACGCGCACCTCCTCTCGGCCGCCTGCGTGCGTCTGGTCGCGGACCGGCTCGACGCCGACCCCGAGCGGCTCCGCATCCTGCTCCTGACCCGATGGGACCTGGCCATCCCCCGGCTCGTCCCCGAGCTGCTGGGCCACATGACCGTGCTGCGCGGCGACGTGCTCCGGCTCAGCCGGGAGGAGTCCGCGTGGTTGGCCCTCCAGCACGCCGGGGCGACGCGCGGCGACGTGCTCGAGGCGATCGTCGAGCGGGCCGGCGGCTGGTGCGCCGCGCTGGTCCTGGCCGCACGGGCCAGCGCCGCCATGCAGCCCGGTGACGACGTGGCCGCGGTGTTCCGCACCTCGGGCGGGACGGTCGCCGACCTCGTGGCCGGCGAGGTCTTCGTGGGGCTGCGTCCCCAGGAGCGGCACCTGCTCCTGTGCGTCTCCGGCGAGATCGACCTCACCGAGGAGACCGCCCGGCACCTGACCCGTGACCCGCGGGCCGGGGAGGCCCTGTCGTCACTGGCGTCCACGGGGCTGCTCGTGAGCAAGGTGTCCGCCGTCGCCGGTACGCCGGGTGGTGAGGAGCGCTACCGCATCCATCCGTTGCTGCGCGAGGTCGTGCGCCGGCGACTGGTCGCCGGAGGCGTCGACGTGCAGCGCGCCACCGCGACGGTCCTGCGGGCCACGTGGTCGGACCTGGCCAGCGGCCACACCGCCGACGCCATGCGCCGCCTCCTCGTCCTGGGGCGCTACGACGACGCCGGGGCGGTGCTGGCCGAGCACGGTGCCCGGCTGGTCATGTCCGGCGAGGACGAGTGCGTCGACGCCTTCCTCCGGGCGGCCGGCCCGGCGATCGACGAGCATCCCGCCGCGTGGGGGCTCATCGCCCGGTCGCGGTGGGCGGCAGGCGACACGGACGCCGGACGGCACTGGGCCGACCGGCTGCTCCGGCACGAGGAGACGCACCCGGGGACGGTCTCGGCGCTCGAGTTCCACAGCATCCTGCTGCACCGCTCGCGCATCGGTGGTGAGCACCCGAAGCGGCAGGTGGACGCCGCCCTGGCCGAGGTGGAGCGAGCGGCGGACTACCCGGTCCCGGACCCCCATCTCCCCCTCGTGCTCCTCGAGGTCGGCGTGGCCGAGAACTGGTTGGGCCTGCTTCCCGCCGCGGAGGAGCACCTCACCCGGGCGGTGCTGCTGTGCCGTACCGAAGGCATGGGCGTCGCCACTGCCGAGGTCCTGTCGCACCTGGCGATCACCGAGTTCATGCTCGGTCGGGAGCAGGCCTGCCACGCCCTCGCCGAGGAGTCGCTGGCGCTCGCCGAGCAGCACCAGCGCACTCCGGCGAGCGCGCGGGCGCGGGCCGAGCTCGCCCGGATGCTGGTGTGGTTCGAGACCTTCCCGCTGTCGCCGACCCCGGGCCCGGCCACGCCCGAGGACGCGCTCGCGGCCGGCACCGCTCCGTGGCAGCTCCCGCAGCAGCTCGACGACCTGACGGCCGAGTTCTGGCGGCGGATCATGCAGGCCCGGCTGGCCCTGCTCGGCGGGTCGGTCCCCGACTCCCTGACCGTGCTCGAGTCCCTGTCCCCGCTGCAACGGCTGCCCCAGCACCTCAGGGTCTGTGCCCTGGTGGAGCAGGCCGGTCTCGCCGTCATCACCGGCAACCGCACTGCCCTGCGCTCACTGGCCGACGCCCTCGGCGCGTGCGGCGCCGAGGGCGAACGCCTGTGGGTCCTCGGGGCGGCCGAGGACGTCGACGGCGACCTCCGCAAGGCCGCGGCGCTCTACCAGCAGGCAGCCGCCGGGTCCCGGAGGGCCCAACCCCCGACGCGCGCCGTGTCGCTCACCTGCGCGGCCCAGCTCTACGACTACCTCGGGGAGACCGACACGGCCCACGACCTGGTCGTGCAGGCGGTCGACGCGACCGCGAGCCGCCGGCTGGGCAGCCCCTTCCTCGGATGGAGCCGCCACGGGACGCGGATCGGGCAGGTGCTGGCCGGGGCGAAGTCCCTCGACGACTCCGGCTGGGGCGTCGAGCTCCGGGAGGCCTGCGCCGAGCTCCCCGGCCTGAGCGCCATGTTCGCCCCCGTCGTCGCGACCGAGCACGAGCTCGCCTCGGTCTCGGAGACGCACCGCGCTCCCAGCCTGAGCCCCCGCGAGCTCGAGGTGCTCCGGGAGCTGGCCCGAGGGTCGACCTACAGCGACGCGGCGGCCAACCTGTTCGTCAGCGAGAACACCGTGAAGACCCACGTGTCCAGCCTCTACACCAAGCTCTCCGTCGGCCGGCGCAGCGAGGCGCTGGCGGTCGCACGCAAGCTGCACCTCATCTGAGACGACTTCTGAGGCGCCTCAGCCCCACGGCCCGAACACGACCTCCCAGTCCCGGGCCATGCTGGCGACCGTCCAGCCGGCGCGCGCGGCGACCTCGGTGATCGGCTCGGGCTCGGCGACGGTCTCGGCGGAGCTGACGTAGGCGAACTCCCGCTCGGCGTCGTCGTGGTCGACGAGCAGGGCGAGCGTGGGTCCCTCACCGGCCGCCGCCCACTCCAGCATCTCCCGGTCGCCCCCGGAGTTGCCGGCGGCCATCACGGGTCGTCGGCCGAGGTGCGACTGGATGTGGGACACCTTGGCGGCACCCTCGTTGGCCGCGCCGTCCAGGGCGGTCGTACGCCGGAGCACCGGGTCGCCGCCCTCGACGCCGTAGGTGTAGGACACCAGGGAGCCGACCACCGCCTCCGGCGGCACGCCGTACAGGTCGTCGCTGACGGCACGCACGAACTCGGTGCCCCCGCCCGTGACGATCGAGACCGTGAAGTCGAGGTGTCGGAGGGCGTCGACGAGCTCGAGCATCGGCTGGTACGTCGTGGCGCGGACGGGCCTGCCGAGGGTCGGGTGCTCCGCACGCGCCAGGTACTCCCGAACCCGCGCCGTGAACTCCTCGGGCGTGGTGCCCTCGAAGAGGCCGAGCAGGGCGAAGGCGATCCGTTCGAGGCCCAGCTCCCCCATCGCGGCCCGGTCGCCCGCCAGCACGGCGGCGAGCTCGGGCACCGCCGCCAGGGCGGGGTCGCCGGCGCGGCTGCGGAGCGCGTCGACGAAGAAGTCGAGCTGGGCGTAGCCGGGGCGCTCGCACCACAGCGTGCCGTCGTTGTCGAAGCACGCCACCCGGTCCCGCGGGGCGATCTGCGGTGCTGCCCGCAGGAACCCGATCACGGCGTCCCGGGTGGGCCCGGGTCGCCACGAGGGCAGCATGAAGGCGTCGTCGATCATCGGGTCCCCTCGCCCGCCGTCCCCTGTGACCGGGTGACGCACCGGAAGCCCACGTGGCTCATGCCGGTGTCGACCATCTGTGGGCGTCGCGCCGCGGGACGGTAGCGCAGGCAGTAGGTGTCGGCACACAGGTGCGACCCGCCCTTGATGACCTTGCGGCCGACCCTGAACTGGGGCTGCCGCGGGTCGTAGCTGGTCTCCTGCTCGCCCCCGCGCGGGTCGGCCGGCGCGCAGCACGGGCTGCCCGCGTCGTCCGGGTGGCGGGTGGTCCACCAGTCGTCGGTCCACTCCCACACGTTGCCGGCCATGTCGAAGAGCCCGTAGCCGTTGGCGGGGAAGGAGCCGACGGGTGACGTCCGGGTCCACCCGCTCTCCTTCGTGCTGCGCCACGGGAAGTCCGGGCCGTCCCAGGTGTTGGCCATGATCCGGCCCCCGGGCCGCGGTTCGTCACCCCAGGTGAAGTCGGCACCCTCGAGCCCGCCGCGGGCGGCGTACTCCCACTCCGCCTCGGTGGGCAGCACTGCACCGGCCCAGGCGGCGTACGCCGTGGCGTCGTCGTGGGCCACGTGGACGACCGGGTGGTCGGGACGTCGCTTGACCGAGCTGCCGGGTCCTTCGGGGGCGCTCCAGCAGGCGCCCGGTGTCCAGGTCCACCACTGGGAGAGGTGGCGCAGGTCGACCGGCCCGCTGGTCGGGGTGAAGACCATCGAGCCGGGCACCAGGTTCTCCGGGGGCGCCCCGGGGAAGTCCGCGGGGTCGAGCGGACGCTCGGCGACCGTCACGTGGCCGGTCGCGCGGACGAACCGGTCGAACTGCTCGTTGGTCACCGGGCACGCGTCGATGTCGAAGGCGCTGACCCGCACCCGGTGCACCGGGCGACTCCTCCGGGTAGAAGGCGTCCGAGCCCATCGCGTACGTGCCCCCCGGCAGCGTGACCCGTTCGCGCAGGCGGCTCGCGGAGGTGCCCACGGCGCTCAGGTGCTCGGGAGGCCGGCGCGCAGCTTCTGCATCACCTTGTCGACGTTGAAGCTCGCCGGCTCCTGCCGCGGTGGGAAGTCGACCAGCGTCTGGAGCATCCGCGCCACGTAGGCCTGCGCGGGCACGAAGGCCCAGGCGTGGTCGAGCACCCAGTCGTAGTAGGTGTTGGACGTGATGTCGGCCCGCTCGTAGGGGTCGGTGCGCAGGTTGAACAGCTTCGGGAACCGCAGCTCGACGAAGGGCTCGGCCCAGATGCTGAGCGTCCCGGTCGCCCGCTGCTCGAGGAAGACGAACTTCCAGTTGTCGTAGCGCATCGCGACGAGGTCCCCGTCGTCCGAGACGTAGAAGAAGTGCTGGCGGGGGCTCTCGTCGACGCCTCCGGTGAGGTAGTCGAGCTGGTCGTGCCCGTCGAGGTGGACCCGGTACGTCGTCCCGCCCAGGTCGGCGCCGGCCTTGAGGCGGTCGGCGACGTCGGTGTCCCCCGCGGCCGCGAGCAGGGTCACGAACCAGTCGTTGTGGCTGACGATCCCGTTGAGCACCTGCCCCGCCGGGATGCGGCCCGGCCAGCGGACCATCGCGGGCACCCGGAACGCGCCCTCCCAGTTGGAGTTCTTCTCGTTGCGGAACGGCGTCATCCCCGCGTCGGGCCAGGAGTTCATGTGCGGTCCGTTGTCGGTGGAGTAGATGACGATGGTGTCCTCGGCCAGGCCGTTGTCGTCGAGGAAGTCCAGCACGGTGCCCACCAGCTCGTCGTGGTCGCACATCGTGTCGTGGTAGTCCGACTGCCAACGCCCGGCCTTGCCGCGACTGCCGTCCTTGACGTGCGTGCGGAAGTGCATGTGCGTGGTGTTGAGCCACACGAAGAACGGCTCGTCGGCGTCCTTGGCCTCGGACATGAAGCGCAGCGCCTCGGGCACCACCTCGTCGTCGATCGTCTTCATCCGCTCCTTGGTGAGCGGCCCGGTGTCCTCGATGCGCTGCGTGCCGTCCTCGTTGGCCCACGAGTGGATGACGCCCCGCGGCCCGAAGTTCTTGCGGAAGTCCGGGAAGTCCTCCTCGGTCGGGTAGTCCTCGAGCTCCGGCTCCTCCTCGGCGTTGAGGTGGTAGAGGTTGCCGAAGAACTCGTCGAAGCCGTGCGCCGTGGGGAGGAACTCGTCCCGGTCGCCGAAGTGGTTCTTGCCGAACTGACCGGTGCGGTAGCCCTGCGCCTTGAGGGCGGTGGCGATCGTGGGGTCCTCGGCACGCAGGCCGATGTCGGCGCCCGGCATGCCCACCTTGGTCAGTCCGGTGCGGTAGGGGTTCTGTCCGGTGATGAAGGCCGCGCGCCCGGCCGTGCAGCTCTGCTCGCCGTAGTAGTCGGTGAACCGGGCACCCTCGGCGGCGATGCGGTCGATGTGCGGAGTGCGGTAGCCCATCACTCCGTCGCTGTAGCAGCTGAGGTTGCTGATGCCGATGTCGTCACCCCAGATGACGAGGATGTGGGGGACCTTGGCCATACGAGCCTCCTGAGCGCTCACCGGGTGGTCGGCGTACGCCGGCCCATCGCCACGCTAGGACGGTCCCGGAGCGGCGACCCTCACCTGAAGAGGGTGACGCGTCTCGCACGGACCGTCCGCACACTCACGTCATGACGACAGAGCACACCTGGGCCCAACGACTGTCCGCCGAGTTCCTCGGGACCTTCGTGCTGGTCCTGGGAGGTTGCGGCGCCGCCGTGCTCTCGTCGGGGATCGCCGACGTCGGCATCGGGTTCCTCGGCGTCTCGTTCGCCTTCGGGCTCGCCGTCCTCATCATGGCCTACGCGGTCGGGCACGTCAGTGGCGGTCACTTCAACCCCGCGGTGACGGTCGGCCTCGCGACGGCGAGACGCTTCCCCTGGTCGGACGTCCTCGCCTACGTCGTCGTCCAGGTGGTGGCGGCGGTGGCCGCAGCCACCGTCCTCTTCGTCATCGCCAACGGCGCCGAGGGCTTCGACGCCCAGGCGTCCGGGTTCGCCAGCAACGGGTTCGGGGACCGCTCCCCCGGCGGCTACTCCCTCGTGGCCGTCCTGGTCGCCGAGGTCGTGCTGACCGCGATCTTCCTCTACGTGATCCTCGGCGCCACCGACACGCGAGCACCCAAGGGTTTCGCCCCCCTGGCCATCGGTCTCTCTCTGGTGCTGATCCACCTGGTCAGCATCCCGGTCAGCAACACCTCGGTGAATCCCGCCCGCTCGACCGGCCCGGCCCTCTTCGCCGGCGGCGACGCCATGGTCCAGCTGTGGGTCTTCTGGGCCGCTCCGCTCCTCGGCGGCCTCGTCGCCGGGGCGACGTACGCCCTCCTCTTCGGCAAGGACGCCGAGGCGGTCCCCCTGACGGACGCCACCGAGGGCTGAGTGCTCACGTCCTCCCTCCTGACCCCGTCCCCCGACCACCTTCCGCGGGACGTCGCGCACCCGGCACGTGGTCGCAGGTCCCGGTGACGCGGTCTGGACGCCTGGGCTCAGCCACCTCCGGGTGGGTCGGTCGAGGAGCACAATGACCCGCGTGAGCGCGCCCCCCGACGACCCGCTGTCCGTGCCGGCCCCCGATCTCGACCCGGACGCACTGCTCGCGTCGGTCGAGTCGCTCTGGGGACTGTCCGGTGACCTGACGCCCCTGCACGGGGAGCGGGACAGCAACTTCCGCCTCGAGTCCGGTCCCCTGCGCCACCTGCTCAAGGTGCACAACCCGGCCGATCCCGAGGAGGTCGTCGACCTGCAGTGCTCGGCGCTCCACCACCTGCGGACGGTGGCACCGGAGCTGCCGGTGCCCGCCCCCGTGGCGACCCGCGACGGACGGCAGTGGGTGCGGCTGACCGGGCGCGACGGTCGTCCCTCGTTCGCCTGGGTGCTGACCTGGCTGGAGGGTCGACACCCCGAGGGCGACGAGCTCGACGCGGCCCACCTCCGCGAGTGGGGGCGCACGAGCGCCCGGCTCGGGCAGGCACTGCGCGGCTTCGCCCATCCCGCCGCGACCCATCCCCAGACCTGGGACATCAAGCGCCTCCCGCAGCTGCGGCCCTGGCTCCCCGCGGTCGCTGCCGAGCGCCGTCCGGCGATCGAGGCGGTGCTCGACCGCTTCGACGAGCACGTCGCGCCGGTGCTGCCCCGGCTGCGAGCCCAGGTGGTGCACAACGACCTGGCGCCGACCAACGTGCTGCTCGACGACCGGCTCGGCCTCACGGGCATCACCGACTTCGGCGACATGACCCACACCGCGCTCGTGTGCGACCTGGCGGTCGCGGCGGCCGACGTGCTCAGTGGGCGGGAGGGTGCCCTCGAGCTGGCGCACGAGGTGGTCGCGGGATACCACTCCGTCACCCCGCTCGAGCCCGCGGAGGTCGCCCTCGTCCCCGACCTGATGGCGGGCAGGTATGCCGCCGCCGTCCTCATCACCGCCTGGCGCACCCGTGAGCAGGGGTGGGCACCGCCGGTCGACGTCACCGCCCACACCCAGATCGAGGCGATGCTGTCCGCGGGGCTCGACCGCCTGTCGGCCCGCTTCGCCACGCCGGTCCCCCGCGCCCGGTCGACCGCGTCCCTGGCCGACGCCCGCGCCCGGGCGTTCGGGCGCCAACAGCTCTCCTACGACCGTCCGCTGCACCTCGTCAGCGGCGCCGGCGTGGAGCTCGAGGCCGCCGACGGTCGGACGTACGTCGACGCCTACAACAACGTGCCCGTGCTCGGGCACTCGCACCCGGCCGTGACGAGGGCCGTGAGCGCCCAGCTGGCGACCCTCAACACCAACAGCCGCTACCTCCAGGACGCTCCGGTGGAGCTCGCGGAGCAGCTCCTGGCGACCCTGCCGGACCGCTTCGACCGGGTGCTGCTGGTCAACTCCGGGAGCGAGGCCAACGACCTGGCCTGGCGGATCGCCCGCCACGCGACGGGCGCCTCCGGCGGCATCGCCACCGAGTGGGCCTACCACGGCGTCACCGAGGCCACCTTCGCCTTCTCCCCCGAGAGCTGGCGCGGTGTCGATCCGCCCGCGCACATGCGGCTGGTGCCGCCGCCGCCCGCCGACGCCTCCTCCGTCGCCCACGCCGCACGCAGCCTGGAGGCGTCCGGCCACGGTCTCGCCGCGATGCTCGTCGACGGCGTCTTCACCAGCGACGGGGTCCACGGACCCGCCCACGGGTGGACGCGCGCGGCCGCCGACGCCGTGCACGCGGCGGGCGGCCTGTACGTCGCCGACGAGGTGCAGGCGGGCCACGGTCGCACCGGACGGATGTGGAGCTTCGTGGCCGGTGACGTCCCGGCCGACCTCGTCACGGTGGGCAAGCCGATGGGCAACGGCTACCCGGTCGCCGCGATCGTCGGTCCGGCGCACCTCGTGGACCCGTTCGTGCGCGACACCGACTACTTCAGCACCTTCGGCGGCAGCACTGCCGCCTGCGCCGCGGCCCTGGCGGTGCTGCGCACCATCGACGTGGAGGGGCTCGTCGACCACGCGGCCACCGTGGGCGCCCACCTGCTCGACTCCCTGGGCGAGCTCGCGTCGGGTCGGCCCGACCTGGCCGCCGTACGCGGGTGGGGCCTGGCCCTGGCCGTCGACGTCGTCGACCCGGCGACCGGGCGCCCGGACGCAGACCGAGCCGCCCGGATCGTCGAGGGGATGCGGGAGCGGGGCGTGCTCGTCGGGCGCACCGGCCGCGACCGGGCCAGCCTCAAGATCCGGCCGCCGCTGGTCTTCACCCGGGAGCACGCCGACCTGCTCGTGGCCGCTCTCGCCGGCACCTGCGACGAGCTCGCCTGACGGGATCGACGCGTGCTCGAGGGTCATCAAGGTGCTGCCGTCGCCGCCCGTGATGCCCTCGGTGTCATGGAAGCGGCCTCCGATGGTGCCGATCCGTGCAGCAAGAATCCCTCCGAGGACCGTTGTCGGGGGTGATCGATCGAGTTACGCTCCACAAGCGGACATCGCTGGATCGCCAGCCGGCCGCCAGGCATGGCAAAGGGGCCACGATGGGGTTGCGTCGACAGGGTCTTGACGGCCCCACGTTCCAGATGCGCGAGAAGCTCATCGCCATCGGGGACGACTTCTGGATCGAGGACGTCGACGGCAACAGGGTCTTCAAGGTCAACGGCAAGGCTGCTCGGATGCGCGACACGTTCATCCTCGAGGACGCGAGCGGCAACGAGCTGTCGAAGATCCAGGAGAAGAAGCTCAGCGTCCGCGACAAGATGACCATCGAGCGCGGCAGCACCAAGGCCACTGTGCACAAGCGCCTCCTGGGCATCCGTGACCACTACGTCATCGAGGTCGACGGTGGTGAGGACCTGAAGGCCCACGGCAACATCGTCGACCACGAGTACGAGATCGAACGAGACGGCGACACCGTGGCGGAGGTGTCGAAGAAGTGGTTCCGGGTCCGCGACTCCTACGGTGTCCAGATGGCCGAGGGACAGGATGTCGCGCTCATCCTGGCGATCACCGTGTGCGTAGATGCGATGGCGCGTGGCTGAAGCGGCACCGGGCATGAGCCTCGGGCTCGCGCGACACCTGTGACTCCCCCGCCTCCGGAAGGTCCACTGCACCGGGTGTCATCTCCGACGGCGTGACGAGACCGATCGCATTCACCCGCATCGGATGAAGGTGTCACAGCCCCGCCCGCCAAGGATGGACGTGCGCTGGAGACGGAGGAGCTGTGATGCGTTGCCTGTTCGCGTTGTTCGCGGAGGCCGAGCGACGCCCAGCGACCGGGTACCCGTCCAGAGGCTCGGGCGCTGTCACGTGAACCAGCACTCGACTGGCGCACCGGAGCAGGCGCTGACGCGCCGGTTGGGACGTCTCAACCTCGTGGCCGCTGTTGCGTTCGTCCTCGGCGGCAGCCTGTTCGCCCTGGGTGCAGCCTTCGCCCAGCTCGAGGTGGGCACGCTGGAGACGGTCAACATCACCTACCTAGTCGGTGGCGGCTTCTTCAGCCTGGGCGGCTACTCCTCGATCCTGCTGGTCGTCAACGCGGGCCTCGACGATCCCGCTCGCACCCCGGAGGCGCCGCTGCGATGGTGGAGCTACCAGCCACATCGGCGCGACTGGCTCAGCGCCGTCGTGCTGTTCGCCGGCACGCTGCTGTTCGCGATCAGCCTGGTGGCGGCCTTCGCGCAGGGCCTCACCCCCCGCCAGTCCAACGGATGGATCTGGTTGCCCGACATCCTCGGCTGCGTCTGCTTCCTCGCGTCCGGCCACCTCGCGATGCTCCAGGTGGGCGGAGGTCATGTCGAGGTGCACGTCCGCGAGCTCGGCTGGTGGGTGGTCCTCATCAACCAGATCGGTTCGGTCCTGTTCTTCCTCGCCGGCGTGGCGGCCTTCACGCGTCCGACGACCTCCAGTGCCCTCGACGCCGGACTCGTCAACTGGGGGACCTTCGCCGGTGCCGCCTGCTTCGCGGTGGGCGGCGCCCTCCAAGTCTTCGACACACCAACCTCGACCAGAACGGTGGTGCAGCACACGCCATGACCACACACAGCCAGTCAGAGGCCGAAGCACTCTTCGGCAACCGGTTCCTGACCGAGAGAGCCCCCGCGACATCCTTCCCGCAGAGCGGGATGCGCCCGACCGACGCCATGCGGCTGGTTGCCGAGGACCTCAACCTCGAGGGTGACCCACAGCGCAACCTGGCCACCTTCGTCACCACCTGGATGGAGCCCGAGGCACAGCGGATCATCGCCGAGAACCTGCATCGCAACTTCATCGACCACGCCGAGTACCCGATCTCTGCCGAGATCGAGCAACGGTGCGTCCGCATGTTGGCCGACCTCTTCCACGCGCCCGGCGCCACGACGGGCTGCCGCACCCAGGGGTCGTCCGAGGCGATCATGCTCGGCGCGCTGTCCCTGAAGTGGAAGTGGAAGGAGCGCCAACAGGCAGCAGGCCGACCGACGGATCGTCCCAACCTCGTGTTCGGAGGGGACGTCCACGTGGTGTGGGAGAAGTTCTGCCGCTACTTCGACGTCGAGCCACGGATCGTGCCGCTCGAGGAGAACAAGTACACGATCGGCCCCGAGGACGTGGAGCCACACCTCGACGAGAACACCATCGGCGTCGCTGCCGTCCTCGGCACGACCTTCACCGGGCACATGGACGACATCGTCGGCATCAACCAGCTGCTGCTCGACATCAGGACCCGGCGCGACCTGGACATCCCGCTCCACGTGGACGGCGCCAGCGGCGGGTTCGTGTGGCCGTTCCTCTACCCCGACTCGCCGTGGGACTTCCGCCTCGAGCAGGTCCGCTCGATCAACGTCTCCGGGCACAAGTACGGGCTGGTCTACCCGGGGATCGGCTGGCTGCTCTTCCGCGAGGAGTCCGACCTCGCCCAGGACCTGGTCTTCTACGAGAACTACCTCGGCAAGGTCGACGCCACGTTCACCCTGAACTTCTCCACGGGCGCCTCGATGGTCCTGGCGCAGTACTACAACTTCGTCCGCCTGGGACGCGACGGCTACACCTACGTGATGAAGCAGATGCAGCAGAACGCCCAGGCACTCGCGACCAACCTGCGCGAGAGCGGCCGGTTCGAGGTGATCGGCACCGACGCGGAACAGCTGCCGCTGGTGGCCTTCCGGCTCTCGGGGGAGCACACCACCTACGACGAGTCCGACATCGCCTGGCAGCTCTCCGCGGAGCGCGGCTGGATGGTGCCGGCCTACACCCTTCCCCCCAACGCCGAACGCGTGAAGATCATGCGCGCCCTGGTGAAGGAGACCATGAGCCGCGAGCAGGTCGAACGCCTGACCCGCGACATCGAGGACGCCTGCACGACCCTCGACCAGAAGGGCGGCACGGCCGAGGCCGAGCGTCTCCAGACCAAGAAGGGCACCGGGTACTGACGCCTGCGGCTAGCCGTGCCGCGCGCGCAGGGGTACGACGACCCACAGCGCGAGATATCCGAGGAGGGCCACGGCCGACGCGACGATGCCGCCGGTCCTCCCCACGGTGAGGTCGAACGTCAGGAAGACGACCCCGCACGTGGTGACGGCCACCAGCACGAGACCGGCCCGGGCCACCTGGTTGGCCGTCCCGACCAACCAGGGGCGACGGCCCTTCCGGAACAGGATGCGGTGGTAGGCGATCGGCGACAGGATGGCCGCGGTGGCCGTGACTGCCGCCGAGAGCACGATGAGGTACGCCGTTCGCTGGACGTCGTCGAGCGTGTCGAACCTGTCGCTGAACGGCACGGTCAACAAGAACCCGGTCAGCACCTGGACGCCGGTCTGCGTGGACCGCAGCTCCTGGACTAGCTCGGTCCAGTTGCGGTTGATCGTCTCGTCGGGGATGGCGTCCCGGGGTCCGGGCTCCGGCGTCTGCATGGCATGAACGTACCGGGGCTGACGCCGCCCCACTGCAGCCAGAAGCTGACGAGCCCCCGATCGCGCTGACGACCGACGACGCCCTGCTGGTCGTGCGGTCCGCCGTCCGCCTGCTGCGACGACCGCGACGGCACGCCACGCGTGCGTGGACCGTGCTGATGGTCGAGACTCCGTGTCATGAACGGCACAGTGCGAGACGCCCTGCTCCCGGAGAACCAGCGACGCACCCTGGAGGAGCTGACGGGCGACCTGGACATGAACCATGGCGACGTCCACGCCAAGCGGACGGCGTTCTGGACGATGCTGACGCTCTCGGCAGTCATCGCCTCGGCGGGGGTCCTTGCGGACTCGACGGCGACGGTCATCGGCGCGATGATCATCGCCCCGCTGTCGACCCCGATCATGGGGATCGCCCTCTCCCTCGTGAAGAGGGAGGCCAACGGTGGCTTTCGCTTCGCCCTGCTCGGGGGCACGACCGTCATCGTCGTGGGCGTCCTCTTCGCCCTGGTCCTTCCCGGCACCTACGACCTGGTCGGCAACAGCCAGATCGCTGGACGTACCTCGCCGGGAGTCCTGGACCTGGTGGCAGCCGTGGCCACGGGCCTCGCGGGCGCGGTGGCGCTGGCTCGTCGCGACGTCGCTGCGGTGCTCCCGGGCGTCGCCATCTCCATCTCCCTCGTTCCCCCGCTCGCGGTCGTCGGCATCTGCGCGGGGCAGGGCAGCTTCCTGCTCGCCGTGGGCGCGCTGCTGCTCTTCCTCTCCAACCTGTTGGCGCTCGTGCTCTCCGGGACGCTGGTCTTCGCCATGCTCGGGTACGGCCCCGACGGCGCGACGTCAGCTCGACCCACTCGCCGAGCAAGGATCACCGTCGCAGCGCTCCTCCTGCTCATCGCGCTCCCGCTGGTCGGCAACACCATCGCCTCGTACGCCCTGACCCTCTGGGAGGCCAAGGTCCAGTCCGCGGCAGGCGACTGGGTCGAGGACACTCCCGGTGCCACGATCACCAGCGTCGACAACGTCTCCACCACCTTCTACATCCACGTGCGGTCACCGGCCGACCTTCCGCCGGTGGAGGAGCTCATGTCGGACATCGAGGGCGTGGTGCCCGACGGCTTCCGCGTGGTGGTCGTGTCCTCGCGCGGAGAGGAGCTCGCAAGCCGCACCGTCGGGGCGTGACGCCGTTCCGCGGTCCCGGGTTCCTCAACCGCGCGGCGGCGTACTTCACCAGGAGGGCCCGCTTCGCCCCCTGCGAGCTCGAGACGCTGCTCGCGCACCTCACCCCGTTCCGGGCGGGATCTCCCGGCTGACCGTCGTCACGTTCCGTTCGACGCCGTCACCTCGCGAGGCTCCCCGACCTTGCCCCGGACGCACAGCAGCAGCGGGATCCAGATGACCACCATGACGATGGTGACCAGGCCCACCGCGTCCGCCAGGGCGCTCGACCCGTCGGATCCCGGCATCTTGTCGATCCCACCGGAGTCCAGGATGCCGGTCGGATCGGTGAGGCCGTGCAGGACCATCGCCCAGATGATGAAGCCGGTGGCCCGCATGGTCAGGTACATCAACACACCGAAGGCGACGGTGTAGACCATGGTGCCGCCGACGGTCGTGACGGCCTGGCCGGTGAAGAGGTTGATGCTGTGCGACAGGCCGAACAGCAGGGAGGACAGGGCCGCGACACCGAGCTCCCTGTGGCCCGCAGCGCGCAGCATCCTGACCGCGACCCCGCGATAGAGCAGCTCCTCGACGTAGCCGACCAGGAGGCCGCTCGCCATGACGAGGAGCACGACGGACAGCGCCGGACCACCCCAGTCGATGTCGAGGACCCGCAACGTGATCGGGATGGCCACCAGGACCGGTGCGATCCACATCCAGCCCGACCGGTAGATCGGTTGACGGTCGAAGATCTCGTCGTTCCAGCCCATGTACGTGGTGAGCACGGTCAGGACCACCGCGCCGAAGACGAGCCCCACGGTGAGCTGGAAGAACACCGCACCGAGGCTGCTGAGCAGGTCGTCGTCGCCGTAGCCGGAGGCGAACTGGGCCGCCACCCACCCCGAGGCGAGGTACATCGACAGGTAGACGACGACCAGGAGCAGGAGACGCCAGAACCCGCCCTTCTCCAGGAACCCGCGCAGCCCGCCCCCCGCGTGGGTCTGGGTCACGTCAGCAGTCATCGGCTCCTCCTCGGAACGGCGCTACGAAGATCGAGATCACCTTAGGCCGGGTCGACGGGACGCTTCGAGCCGTTCCGGCCGACGACGGTCGCGTCACGGTGACGTCTGCGGGGTGTGAGTCAGAGTGAGTTCGGACGATCCGCCCCGCGAGCTGATCATCTATCCGGGCGCTCAGCGCACGGGCCCGTAGGCGATGCCGAGCGAGGTGTCGAGGTCGGCGACGAGGTCCTCCTGGGCCTCCAGCCCGATGGCGAGCCGGACGAGGCCGTGGTCGCGGAACGGCTTCGCGAAGACGGAGGCGGAGGCCTCGGGGTACTCCTCGTAGGCGACGAGGGTCTCGTCGTGCCCGAGCGAGACTGCGGAGGTGATGACGCGCAGGTCGTTGACGAACCGGAGCCGGTCCTGATGGGTGCCGCCGATGGCGAAGGACACGACACCGCCGAAGCCACCCGCGAGCTGCGAAACAGCCGCCTCGTGCTGGTCGTGGCCCGGCAGTCCGGGGTAGGACACGTGGATCACGCGGGGGTCGGCGTCGAGGAACTCGGCGACCGCCCGGGCGTTCTCGCACTGTCGCTGCAGTCGCAACGGCAAGGTGGTGGAGCCGCGCATGATCAGCCAGGCATTGAAGGGCGAGATGGCGCCGCCGACGTGCCACATCGCGCCGGTGCGGGTCTCCTCGACGAGATCGCGATCGCCGATGACGACGCCGCCCATGGCGTCCCCGTGGCCGTTGTAGTACTTGGTCAGGGAGTGGATGACGAGGTCTGCGCCGTGGTCGAGGGGCCGCATCATCGGTGGCGGGGTGAAGGTGGAGTCGATGGTCAGCAGCGCTCCGGCGTCGTGGGTGATCTGCGCCAGCGCGGAGATGTCGGCGACGCGAAGGTCGGGGTTGGCGATGACTTCGGCGTGCACCAACCGGGTGTGGGGACGTACGGCGGCGCGGACGGCGTCGAGGTCCGTGATGTCGACGAAGTCGACCTCGATGCCGAGCTTCTGCGGGAAGACGTCGGTGAAGAGTCCGGCGACGCGCATGTAGACGACGTTGGACACGATGACGTGGTCGCCGGGATTGAGGATGGTGAAGAACGCGGCATGCAGGGCGGCCATGCCCGGTGCCGAAGACGGCAGCTGCTTCGCCGTGGTCGAGCTTGGCGAGCTTCTCCTCGAGGCCGCGCTGGTTGGCGCCGTGCTCGCGTGTGTAGACCAGTCCGCGGTAGCCGGGGTCGTCGATGTCGCTGGGGTCGTGGGGCAGCCGGTAGGAGTTGGCCATCACGATGGGGGTGCGGATGGCGCCGGTGGTCACGTCCGCGTGGTTGCCACCGTGCACCCACCAGGAGTCGCCGCTGAGGGTGTCGAAGTCGTGCTTGTCGGGGCGGGTCATGTCGGCTCCTCGCTCATCGCGGTCAGGTCGGGGGTCTGACGAGGCGCGTGGCCACGCGTACGTCGGTGCCGAGCCGGCGGAGGTGGGCGACGAGCTCCTCGCCGGCTGCGGCGAGGGCGTCGTCGCTCATCGGCTCGAGGGCGTCGAGGATGAACAGCGCACTGGTGGTGTCCGCGGCGAGCTGGGTGCGCCGGCCCTGGCGCCAGTTCCAGCGGCGGCAGGTGGCTCCGGCGTCGTCACACCACACGACCTCCCCCTCCTCGGGGTGCTCGACGACGGGCTTGCCGTCGGCGACCGTGTCGAACTGCTCAGTGCTCGTGGCGCGGACGAGCCGTGGCGCACCGACATAGGCGGTCAGGTCCTCCCCGCCGAGCGGGACCTGGTGGATGACGCTGACGGCGTTGTAGATGTCGGTCAGCGGGTTGACCCGCGGAAGACCGGAGGCTGCGCGGCGTACGAGCGACTCGAGGCTGTTGCGGGTGCGCTGCGGCTTGGCACCGAACGCCCGGTAGGCATCGCGCCAGGCAGCTATGTGTGGCAGCTCCTCGACGGGGGTGTGCGCCAGGAGCTCCCGCGCCGTGGCCTCGGCGCGGATGAGCAGCGCCTCCCCCGCCTCGTCGCCCGCGCTGGCTCCACTGTCGGTCGCGGTGGTGATTCCGTCGACGGCGACGAGGAGGGCCCGATAGTCGGGTCGGAGTGCGGCGACGGCTTCGTCGACGCTGGCGCCGGCGAGGAAGGACTCGAGGTCAGTCATGGCTGGCCTCGGACTTCGCGCCCGCTCCCACCCCGGGCTCGAACACTGTCAGGGAGAACCGGGCCGGTCGGTGGTCTCGTTGGCGTAGGAGTGCGGGACGTCGCTGGCGAACGAGATGGCGTCGTCCACCTCCAGGATCTCGCTCTGGTCGCCGACGGTCACGGTGACCGTGCCCTCGCGGACCTGCAGGATCTCCTTGGTGCCACGCACGTGGGCCTCGCTGTCATGCCGGTCGCCGGGGCCCAGGGTCCAGTCCCACAGCTCGAGGACGTCGGGAGGGGTGGTGCCGGCCAGCAGCAGGCCACGGCCGCCTGCGACGCCCGCCCACAGGGCAGGGGCCTCACCGTCGCGGATGACCTCCACGGGCTTGGACTGCGGGACCGCGACCAGGGCCTGGAGGCCGATTCCGAGCGCGTCACTGAGGCGCAGGAGGGTGGTGACGCTGGGGTTCGCGGTGCCCTGCTCGACATTGATGAGCATGCGCCGACTCACCCCCGAGTGCTCGGCGAGCCGGTCGAGGGTCCAGTCCCGCGCCTGCCGCTCGGAGCGCACCTTGGCGCCGATCGCGGCAGAGAGCTCGCTGGCGTTCGTTTCCACGAGTGCAGCATAGTGCATTATCAGTGCAACATAGCGCTGCGCCAGTCGCCGCGGCCCAGTCAGTGCAGGATCCGGCGGACGGTGGGCTCGGCGCGGGTGGCCACCGCACCGAAGAAGCCGGCGGCACGGAGTCGGGAGATGGCGTCGCGAGCGATCACGAAGAACGGGACGGCCAGGATGAGTCCGACGATGCCGCCGAGCAGGCCGCCCAGCGCCGTGACGACGAGAACGACCAGGGGATGCACGTCGAGGCTTCGACCCATGACCTTGGGTTCGACGAAGTTCTCCAGCAGCAGGTTGGCCGCCACCACCACCACGAGCATGACGGCAGCCGTGTCGAGGCCGCCCTCGCCCAGCGCGACGATCACCGCCAGTCCCCCGCCGAGAAAGGCGCCGATGTACGGGATGTAGCCGCCGATGAAGTTGGTGACCATGATCGTGAACACGAGCGGCAGCCCGAGCAGGAGGCTCGCCACCCCGATGACCACGGCCACGATCGCCGACATGGCTGTCCGGCCCCTCCCGTAGTCACGGAGGATCCGACACGTGGCGCCGATGAAGTCGTCCGCACTCGCCCGCGTGCCACTGCCGAACTGCGCGACGACGGACTGCCGGAGCCGGCTGCCGTCCTTCAGCAGGTAGTACATGATCAGCGCACCGAGGATCAGGCCACTGGCCAGACCGATCAGGGTGTCGATGCCGGCGACCAGCTCGGTGAGGAAGCCCGCACCGATGGCGGGAGCCCCCTCCTGGACAGCAGCCCGCACATCGTCGAGCGAGTCCTGCTCGACCCCCAGCGCGGCCACCGCCTGTTCGATCGCGGCATCGACGGACTGGCCGACCTCGTCCGCCTGCTCGACGACGCCGCGCACGGTCGCCACCGCCACCAACGTCACCAGTGCGAGGAGGCCGAGCACCACCACCCCGGCGCCCAGGCCCGGACGCAAGCCCCAGCGCTGGAGGACCCCCACCATCGGCTTGAAGATCACGGCCAGCACGGCTGCGAACGTCAGCGGGAGGACGATCTCGTTGACGGCGGCGAGAGCAGAGGTCACGATCGCTGTCGCGACCACGAAGCCCACGAAGCTCCAGGCCCAGACCCCGACCCTCGGAACCCAGCTCAGCACCGATCCGGGTGCATCGGTAAGCGGCTCGCCGTCAGCCACGGCGCCCTCCTTGGTCGGCCGGAGTCAACACTCCACAGGACACCGGCCACCGAGGCATCCCGCGAATCGTATGAAGCGTGGTCGCTGAGATGCCGCACGTCAGACGCCCTCGATCTCCACGCCGTAGGTGTCACGGACCCGGAACCAGCGCTTGGAGATCTGCGCGACGCGATCTCCATCTCGTTCGATCTCGTACTCGTGGTCGCCGATGTTGCCGTGCACCTTCAGCCCCGGTGAGGACGTCGCACTCGTGCTGGCGATCACCGTCGCCCTGGAGTCGATGACCGAGGACTAGGGGGACGTTCACCAGATATGCGTGATGCGGAAGGGACCGTGGTCACGCGACCCTGACGCGAACCCGTCGGTCAAGGAGGACTCCCCATGCACCGGTCGACCGAGTCCACCGCTTGGCGGTCGTCGTCGGGCCCGGCCCGACGACGACGTAGACGGGGGATGTGATGAACCTGCTCATCGGCGCGGTCGTCCTCGTTCTCGTCACCGCCGTGACCGTTGCTGCGATGCTCGGCGTCCGGAAGCGAGCACCCGAGGGCAGCTACTTCGCCGACGGCGACAGGGCCTCCGGTGTGTTCGGGGTCCTGGCCACCGGGGTCTCGCTCCTTCTGGGTTTCATCATCTTCCTGGCCTTCTCGTCGTACGACGAGGCCCGGCAGGGCGCCGAGACCGAGGCGACCATCGTGGCCCAGCAGGTACAGACGGCCCAGTTCCTCGGCACGGACGCGACCGTGGAGCTGACCGGTGAGCTGATCTGCTACGCGCGATCGGTGGCGGGCAGCGAGTGGGACGCGCTGGACGACGGCAGCCTGGGCGACGCGATCAACCCGTGGGGAGCGGAGATGTTCCGCACCATTACGACCGTCGACCCGTCCACGTACACCGAGCAGTCGGCCTACGACCGGTGGATGGACCAGACCGCGGCACGTGAACAGGCACGCGTCGATCGGGTGCATGGCGCCGAGGGGATCATCCCCGCGCCGATCTGGCTCGCGCTCTTCGTGATCGCCGGCGTGATCTTCGCCTACATGCTCTTCTTCGCCGACCGAGCCGAGGGCGCGGCCACCCAGGGAATGCTCATGGGCAGCGTCACCGTGGTGATCACCCTGCTGCTGTTCCTCCTGGTGTTCTTCGACCATCCGCACGGCACCGGCGTGGGTCGGCTGCAGCCGACCGCCATGGAACGCACTCTCGGCCTGATCGACGTCCAGCTCGAGGTGGCGGACCTCTCGGTGACTCCGCCGTGCGATGACCGTGGCGACGCACGCTGAGCGGCCCGACACCGGCCGCAACTGGCAGGAGCTGCTGGCCACGCTGCTCCTCGTCCTCGCCGCCCTCGGGACGTCGTGGAGCAGCTACCAGGCCACACGGTGGAACGGCGAGCAGGCCGTCGCCGCCGGTCGCACCAATGCGATCCGCATCGAAGCCTCCCGCGCGCAGGGACTCGCGGAGGCGCAGTCGCAGATCGACGTCGCAACGTTCATCGCCTGGGCCGATGCAGACCAACGCGGCGACAAGGACCTGGCACTGTTCTACGTCGACCGGTTCCGCGACGAGTTCCAGACCGCGTTCGATGCCTGGTTGTCCGCGAACCCGCTCACCGACGCCGATGCGCCACCCACGCCGTTCGCCATGGACGAGTACCAGCTCGTCGCCCGGGACCAAGCGGCGCAGCTGGATGCCGATGCAGCGCGGTCTGCTGCCGAGGTGCAGAACAACATCCAGAGATCCAGCAACTACGTGCTGACCGTGGTCCTGTACGCCATCGTGCTCTTCTTCGCCGGGATGAGCACCCGGGTCACGACTCCGCGACTTCGATGGTCGCTCACCCTCGCTGGCTGCCTCGTGTTCCTCGGAGCCGTCGCCTGGATCGCCACGTTCCCCGTCAGCCTCGCGATCTAGCCTCCGTTTCTCAGCCGTGACCGAAGCACACGACAGCGGCAACCCAGCCGGGCCAGCCAGGTGGCCTCGCACGTGCGTGCCTCTGACCAGCCCGTCCGGAGTGCGACGATGGGGCACGGGGAGCGGCCCCGGGTCGCGGTCCTCGTCGGTCTTCGTGTCCGGCCACCAGTCGAAGTCCGGTACCGTGGTCGGAATCGGCACGTTGACGTCGGTGAACTGCTGGCCCGTGGAGAAGCCGAGGACTGCGATCGCGAGTGCGGCCGCCGTCGCGATCTTGAGCAGGTTCGGCACTGACATCACCCGCGCGGTGGCTGTGTGAGCGCGGGGCTACTGATGAAGGAACGAGGCCGCGGCAAGGCGGGCCACCCAGTCGGCGTACTCGTCGGCGGTCCAGCCGTCCTCGAGGACCAGGCGGCGGTAGCCCAGCGGATCCATCAACAGAGACGCCATCGCGGCAGCACGCTCCACACTCAGGTCGCCAGGGAGCGCTCCCAGGCTGTGAAGCTGCTCGACGAAACCCCGGGCTCCACCAAGTCGGTTGCGTTCGGACACTGCGTTGAGCTCCGCGGCCTGCTCGTCGACATCGGCCGCCGCGGTGAGCACCGGATGGAGCAGGGCGAGCCGTGCGGCGATGCCGGTCACCATCTGCGCCCACATCACCACCGCCCGGTGCGGATCGGTCTCTCGCTCGAGCTCGCGAACCACGGGCCGAGCGTCGAGCGCCACCGGCTCGTCGTCGCCCACCAGGGCCCAGTCGATGGCCAGCTTGAGCAGGCCGACCTTGCCGCCCACCGAGGTGAAGACGGTCTTGCGACTCACTCCGGCCCGCTCCGCGATGGCGTCCACGGTGGTGCCGGCGAAGCCGCGCTCGACGAACAGCGCGGTACCCGCCTCGACGATCGCCCGGCGCGTCGTCCGCGCCTGCTCCTCGCGCAGCGAGGACCGGTAGGAACGCTTCGACTCCACCACTTGACAACCCTCCATTTTTAGGGTGACTCTAAGTGTAATGATTCTATCGTGAGTGTATCGGAGGCGTCATGCAGGTCCTCGTCGTTGGCTCCGGTCCAGCTGGACTCATCCTGGGTGCTGCTCTCGGCAGTCGTGGTCATCACGTCATCTCGGTGGACCGTGATCCCGGGCCATCCCCCGACGGGTGGCGGCGCCGTGGGGTGATGCAGTTCTCGCACGCACACAACTTCCGTCATCAGGTCAGCACGCTGCTGACCCAGGAGTGGCCGGCGGCGTACGACGCCTGGATGCGACTCGGGGCGACCCCGATCGACGTGGGGCGGCTGGCTGCCGCTGCCGCGATGAGGGGCGTGCTCTCGCGCAGGGAGACCTTGGAGCGTGCGCTGCGACAAGCAGCCGAGCAGCAGGCTGGACTGGTGCTGCGCACCGGGCACGTTGACGGCTTGGTCGTCGAGGGTGGCCGCGTCCGCGGCGCGGTCGTGGACGGCACGACGGTCGAGGCCGATCTCGTGGTCGACGCGTCCGGCCGCGCCGGGCGGGTTGGCACACACGTACGCGGGGAGCGGATCGCAGACCAGCTGGGGGGCGAGTGCGGCCTGACCTACGTCGACCGCACCTACCAGCTGCGGGAGGGTGCCGCGCCCGGCCCGATGAACTCCCCTCTCGGCTTCATCGGCGAGCTCAGCGGCTACCAGTGCCTCGTCTTCCTCCACGAGGGTCGTCACTTCTCCGTGGTCCTGATCCGGCCCACCGCGGACCCCGAGCTCAAGCTGTTGCAATCGCACGGTGCTTACGAGGCGGCCTGTGCCGCCATCCCGGTCCTTGCCGAGTGGACAGACCCTGCGCGGGCCTTCCCGACGTCCGCCGTCCTCGTGGGAGGGGCCCTGCGCAACGTCTACCGCAGCCAACGCCTGCTACCCGGCTTGGTCACCGTCGGCGACGCGGTAGCCACGACGACCCCGACGCGCGGTCGCGGCGTCGCCATGGCCTGCATGCAGATCGAAGCACTGCTGCGCCTCCTCGACGAGGGCACTGATCCGATCACAGCAGCAGGTCCCTTCGACACGTGGTGCGAGGAGAACATCAAGCCGTGGGTGGCCGACCACATCGCCATCGACAGTGGCATGGTGCGGCGCTGGCAGGGCGACGACATCGATCTCAGCACCCGGCTCACCTCCGACCTCATCGCTGACGCCGTGCCGGCCGAACCGCGGATCGCGCCATACGCCGCCGACTACTTCATGATGACCGCACTCCCCAGCACCTTGGAGCCTGCAGAGCCGCTCGCTCGCGCCGTCTACGAGCGTGGCTGGCGCCCCCGGCTGGCCGAGGGACCTGACCGGGACGAGCTCGTCGAGATCATCGGGCGACGGCCGGCTGCCGTGGCGGGGCGGTGACGGCTGACCGTGCGCCGGCGAGCCGCGGAAGGGCCGGACCGTCGAGCGATAGTCGAGTGTCGTCTCGGATCCACCTCGATGTAGCCGCGATTCGGATCGTGAACCGGGATGGTTGCGCACATGCGAAAGGCCCTCACAGTCAGACTGTGAGGGCCTTTCGGATTTGTAGTCCGACTTCACCCCTACCCGCTCACCGACACCCACACCCGGGGCATCGAGATCATACCTGGCTCGACGACTGCACCCGCTACGCCCTGCACGTGTCCGCGCACCGGGCCATCACCACCCCGATCGTGACGGCCACCTCCGCGAAGCCGCAGGTCAACACGGCACCCCGCATCGACCTGACCGACAACGGCATGGTCTACACCGTCCGCCTGGCCGGCAGGCCGCCGGGTGGGCGCACGGCTCGAGCAACAACTCCGCACCTGGCACGTCGCCCAGAAGAACTCCCGACCCAACCACCCCACCACCTGCGGCAAGGTCGAGCGCTCCAGCAAACGATGAAGAAGTGGCTGCGCGCCCAACCCGACCAGCCCGCCACCATCGCCGAGCTGCAGGAGCTGCTCGACCAGTTCATGACCAGTACAACCAGCACCGGCCGCACCGCTCCCTGCCGCACCGGGCCACACCGACAGCGCTCTACGACACCATGCCCAAGGCCCTCCCAGGGACCCAGCCGCGACACCGAGACCCACGACCGGATCCGCCATGACCGCGTCGACAGGTCCGGCACCGTGACCCTGCGCGTGGCCGGCCAACTGCGACACATCGGCATCGGACGAACCCACACCGGAACCCACGTCATCCTGCTCTCCAGGACCTCCACGTCCGCGTCGTCAACGCCATCACCGGCGAGCTCCTCCGCGACTCACCATCGACCCAGACCAGCGACTACCAACCCACAGCACCCCGAAATGACGAACAACCGAACCCACGTTTCTGAGGGTTCGGATGTTACTATGTCTTGAGATATCACATTTGTAGCGGGGGCAGGATTTGAACCTGCGACCTCTGGGTTATGAGCCCAGCGAGCTACCGAGCTGCTCCACCCCGCGTCGGTGAACAGAACCTTACGCGATGAGTGGGACCAACCCAAATCGGGTCAGCTGTCCCTCGCATCCGCCAGCGCGAAGGCCTCGTTGATGAGCTCGCGACCCTGCTCCATGAGCCGCGCCCAGCCCACCGAGTTGCCGTTGGCCTGGGCCCGGTCGGCGGCGTCGAACTTGGCCTCCGCCTCGGCGAGCAGCGCGCGGATCTGGTCGTTGACCGAGCCGGCCGGCTCCGGGTCGGTGGGGGTCCCACCGCCACCACCGTCGGGATTCTCGGTGACGGGCGGGGTCCCGGTCGTCGGGTCGGTGGCCGAGACGCCCAGGACGTCCGCGATGGCCTCGCGCAGCGTCGTACCGATGCCGATCTCGTCGCCGTAGGACACCGTCACGAACCGCAGGATCGGGAACGAGGACTCGGTGTCCGAGCGCTTCGCGTACAGCGGCTGGACGTACATCAGCCCGTCGCCGACCGGCAGCGTGAGCAGGTTGCCCGGCACCGGGTCGACGCCGCCCTGGGTGAAGCTGAGCAGCTCCTCGCGCACGTCCTCGTCCGAGCTGAGCTCGTTGGCCACCTGGCCAGGGCCGTCGGTGCGCTCGTTCTGCAGCTCGAGGACCGAGATCTTGCCGTAGTTCTCGGTGTCGGTCGCGTCGCTGTTGACCGACACGTAGGACACCAGGTTGGCCCGCCCGCGCGGCACGTAGACGCTGGTCAGCGCCCAGGTGTCGTCGAGGAAGAGCCGGTACGGCGGCTGCAGGAACGCCTCCGCCTCGGGGTCCGTCGGGACCTCCCACCGGGTCGAGGCGTCGTACCACTCCTTGGCGTCGGTCTCGTGGTACTTGGCGAACTGGTAGCGCTGCACCTTGAACAGGTCGTCGGGGTAGCGCAGGTGCTCGAGGAGCTCGTCGGGGATCTCGTCGCGCGGCTGGAGGATGTCGGGGAAGACCTCGCCCCACGCCTCGGAGATCGGGTCGGATCTCCCACTCGTAGAGCGTCACCGTGCCGTCGTAGGCGTCGACGGTCGCCTTGACGGAGTTGCGCATGTAGTTGATCTCGTCGGTCGGCAGCGTCTGGAACCCGAGGTCGTCGGCCAGCGAGTCGTCCGTCATGGTCTCCAGCGACTCGCGCTGCGAGAGCGGGAACTTGTCGGTGACCGTGTAGCCGTCGAGGATCCACTTGATCGCGACCGTCGACGACGGCCGGGTAGGGGTCGGAGTCGACGGTCAGCCAGGGGGCGACCTTCTCGACCATGGTGCGCGGGTTGCGGTCGTAGAGGATCTTGCTGCTCTCGTGGACGCTGCCGGACAGCACCAGGTTGGGCTCGCCGAACTTCACGGCGTAGAGCAGCTTGCTCGAAGATGTTGCCGATCGGCACTCCGCCGTCGCCGTCGTACGTCGTGGTCTGGTTCTCGTCGCCGCGCTCGCCCTTGGGCAGGTCGAGCTCGACGTCCGTGCCGTCCGTGGACTCCTTGCCCACGATGGAGTACGTCGGGGACTTCTCGCCGTAGTAGACCCGCGACTCGTAGCCGTCCGGGGTCAGCTCGGTCAGCGCAGCTCTCGTCGGTCTCCTGGCCCTCCGCCCACTGGACGTTGCTGGACTGGCGCTCGTCGTCCTCGGGACGCTGGTTGCCGAAGGCGGCGATCACGCCGTTGCCGTGGGTGTAGACGCGTGTGCAGGTTGGACCAGGTCCGGTCGCCCTCGGCGAGGCCGGACTGGTCGAGCTCGCGGACCCCGACCACGACGCGCCCGGTCCTTGCCGTCGATCTCGTAGCGGTCGACGTCGAGCACGTCGGGGACCGAGTAGTAGGCGCGCACCTGCTGCTGCTGCTCGAAGGTCTGGCTGACCATCTTGGGGTCGACCAGCGGCACCGACGAGGTGGCCGCGTCGAGCGTCTCGAGGTCGTCACCGTCGGTGTTGGGCTCGCTCGAGTAGGGCTCGATCTCGATGTCCTCGAGGTCGTACGCCGCCCGCGTCGCCTCGATGTTCTCGGCGATGTACGGACCCTCCTTGTCGGGCACGTTCGGGCTGACCTGGAACTGCTGGACCACGCCGGGGACGATGAGGCCGAGCAGGATCGCGGACAGCGCGAAGAGCGCGATGCCCATCGAGGGCAGCATCCAGGTGCGGCGCCAGATGTTGAGGAAGAACAGCACGGCGCAGATCAGGGCGATGCCGGTGAGGATCTCCTTGGCCGGCAGCACCGCGTTGTCGTCGGTGTAGCCCATGCCGGTGAACAGCGACCCGGTGCCGGTCACGAGGTCGAAGCGGTCGAGCCAGTAGTCGGCGGCCTTGGCGAGCACGAAGACACCGAGCAGCACCGAGATGTGGACCTGGGCGGCCCGCTGAGACCGGTCGCTGCTCGCGGACAGCCGGATGCCGCCGTACAGGTAGTGCATGACCGCGGCGGCCATCAGCCCGATGACGCCAGCGGCCATCACGAAGTCGGTGACGTAGTGCCACCAGGGCAGGTCGAAGACGTAGAAGCCGGCGTCGCGGCCGAAGTAGGGGTCCTCGGTGCCGAACGGCTGCGAGTGCCGCCACAGCGAGTAGGCCCGCCACTGGCCCGACGCCGAGGCGCCCGCGAAGGCGCCCATCAGCAACGAGATGCCGGCGAGCAGCCAGCCCATGATCGGGCGTGATCGCGTCGCGGTAGCGCTCGAGGTTGGGGTCCGCCGCGGCGGCGTTGAGGAAGAACGGCCGGAAGCGGTAGGCCAGCGGCGATGTTGAGCGCCACGACCGCGGCCATCAGGCCGCCGAAGACCAGGAAGAGGCCGACCCGGGTCCACAGCAGGGTGCTGAACACCCCGGAGTAGCCGACCGAGTCGAACCACATCCGCTCGGTCCAGAACGTCGAGAAGCCGGTGAGGGCGATGAACAGCGCGACGAGCACGCCGGCGGTGATGATCAGGGCCCGCGAGCGACCGCTGCGCTGCGGCGGCTCCTGCTGCTTCGCGGGCTGGTCCGGCTTGTCGAACATGCCACTCACTGGGTGTCTCCCTCGAGGGTGCTGCGGAGGAGGTCGAGGAGGCCCGGGACGAGCTCGGTCCCGTCGACCACCGACTGGTCGTCGTCGTGGGCGCGCAGGCGCAGTGCGCAGTACGTCGCGCCGGCGCGGGTGGCGCCGGCCACGATCCGCACCTCCTGGCGCAGGGGGTGCTCGCGGGCGAACCGCTCGGCCTCGGCCGGGTCCTCGGGGATCTCCGGGTCGACCTCGGGCGGGAGCACGAGGCGCTCGACCACCGCGGCGCAGCCGGCGACGTCGTCGGGCCACACGATCGACTGGAGGGTGACCTCGAGCGACTGCTCGGGCGGCAGGGCGTCCTGCTCCACCGGGGTGAACGAGCCGGCCTCGGCGGCGGCGTCCAGGCCCATCTGCGCGGCCAGGTCGGGCTCCTGCGCCACGATGCGCGCGGTGTCGACCAGCGCGTAGAGCCGGGCAGGCTGGTCCCAGCCCGCCTCGGCGATGTGGTTCTCGATCTCGAGCACGGCGGCGGCCAGTGCAGGATCCTGCGGGATCGTGATCTCGGTCATGACTGCTCCTCGCAGGTCGGGAGTGGGGCGTCGGGATCGTCGACCCAGGTCTGGATCGCCTCCACCGCGTCGTGCATCGTGTCGGCCCGCACCAGGCGCATGTCGCCGGTGTCGAGCCCCGTCGTGTCGGGGCAGTTGTCGGGGGCCACCATGAAGAGGCGGGCCCCGGACGTCCTCCGCCCCGGCGATCTTCTGCTGGATCCCCCCGATGGGGCCGGTGCGGCCGTCGGCGTCGATGGTGCCGCTGCCGGCGACCACCTCACCGCCGGTGAGCGAGCCCGGCGTGAGGGTGTCGTAGATGGCCAGCGAGAACATCAGGCCGGCGCTGGGTCCGCCGATGCCGTCGCCGATGTCGACGCTGACCTCGAAGGGGAAGGTGAAGCCCGGGCCCGGGGTGATGCCGATCCGCTTGTCGCCGTCGAAGACCTCCGGCGTGACCTGGAGGTCCACCTGCTCGCCCTTGCGGAGCACGGTGAAGTCCAGCGGCTTGCCGACCGGGGCCGCGTCGACGGCGTCGACGACGTCCTGGGGAGTCTCGATCTCGGTGCCGCCGATCGCGCTGGAGGACGTCGCGCACCCGGAGCTTGCCGGCGGCCGGGTAGTCGTCCTGCGACGTGAGGACCTCGACGACCGGCTGGACGTCGTAGCCCAGCTCCGTCAGCGCCGTCGCCACGGCGGCGTCCTGCGACGACACCATCTGGACGGCCGACTCGGTGTCGTTGGACTCGTCGGTCTCGTCGGGGGCGTAGACGGCCGAGTCGTAGGGTAGACCGCCTCGGTCGGGTCGAGCCAGGCGCGCATGAGGCGGTCGAGGGTCACCCGCTCCTGCGGCTGGTCGACGTAGATCGTGGTCAGCCGGAGCTCCCCGTCGTCGTGGTAGGCCTCGTGCCCGGAGACCTGACGATCTCCTCGCCGTCGCGCGTGGCGAGGATGTCGACGCGTCGGGCCGGGGCTGTAGGTGACGTAGGGCAGCGGCTGGATCGCCGACCACCACGAAGAGCCCGAGCAGCAATGGCACGGCGAGAAGCGCCGCCATCGTCCGCTGACTCATGGCGTCAGCCTCTCAAACGATGACAAGCCGACTACGGGGCGTCCGCGGCGGGTGGGCGTCACGAGGCCCGACGACGGTCCGGGGCGGCGTCCCCGGCCCTGGTCGGGCGTACGGCGATGCCGGTGCTGCGGTCGTGGCGTGCGGACGGGGCGGGGCTGGCGCGAGGTCGGCATCTCCTTCGCCATGGCCCGGGTCAGGCGCTGGACGGCGGTCGCGGTCGACCTCGCCACGGCCCTCGCGGCCCAGCCAGGCCACCCAGACCATCGCGCCGGTCGTCACGACGACCGGGGGCACGAGCCACAGCAGGATCTCCACCTGCTCAGGGTAGGCCGACCCACTCCTCGTCACCGTCCGCGAAACGCTGGTGCTTCCAGATAGGTACCTCGGCCTTGAGGGTGTCGATGAGGGCCTTCGACGCGGTGAAGGCCTCGCCACGGTGGCTGGCCGTGGTCGCGACCACGACCGCGACGTCCCCGATCTCGAGGTGGCCGACGCGGTGGACGGCGGCGAGCACCGTGGACGTCGTGCTCCTCCGCGATCCGGTCGCACACCTCGCGCAGGCGGGCCAGGGCCGTCGGGTGGGCGCTGTAGTCGAGGCTCGTGACCGGCTTGTCGGGAGCCGGCCCCTCCCCTGCCGCCGTCGCCGGACCGTCGTGGTCGCGCACCAGGCCGACGAACAGCGTCAGCCCCCCGGCGGCGAGGTCGTCGAGCGAGGCCACCACCTCGGCGACGTCGAGGGGCACCTCCCGGATGTCGACGAGGCGGACGGCGTTGCTGGGGCGCTCATGCCCGGAGTCTAGGGACGCCCGCCGGCATCTGGCGTCGGTGAGTACCGTGGAGGACATGAGCAGCAACCCCGGCGACGGACCCGACGAGCAGAACCCGTTCAAGGGCACCCCCTTCGAGGCCCTCTTCGGTGGCCTGTCGGGAGGCGCGGCGACCGGGCGGCATGCCCGACCTCTCCGCGCTGATGGCCCAGATGCAGTCCTTCATGCAGCCCCACGACGGCCCGATCAACTGGGCGGTCGTCACCGACATCGCCCGCAAGGTCGCCGCCCAGCAGCCCGACCCCACCCCGAGCCAGGCCCAGCAGGACGCGATCGCCGACGCCGTGCGCCTCGCCGACCACTGGCTCGACGAGACCACCGACTTCTCCTCCGGCGTCACCTCGACGGCCGCCTGGAGCCGGGCCGAGTGGATCGTGGAGACCCTCGACGTCTGGAAGCGCCTCGTCGAGCCGGTCGCCGGCTCCACGGTCAACGCCCTGGGCGACGCCCTGCCCGAGGAGGCCCGCGCCATGGCCGGCCCCCTGCTCGGCATGCTCGGCAAGGCCACCGGTGCCATGGTCGCCAGCCAGGTCGGCCAGGGCGTCGGCGCACTCGCCGGCGACGTCCTCGGCGCCTCCGACATCGGCCTGCCCCTCGGTCCGGCCGGCAAGGCGGCGCTGCTGCCGCTCAACGTCGCCGCCTTCGCCGAGCGAGCTCGACGTCAGCGCCGACGACGTCCTGCTCTACCTCGCCCTGCGCGAGGCCGCCCACCAGCGCCTCTTCGCCCACGTGCCGTGGCTGCGCGAGCACCTCATCGGCGCCGTCGCGGCCTACGGCAGCGGCATCGAGATCAACACGGCCGGCATGGAGGAGAAGCTGCGCGGCATCGACCCGATGAACCCCGCCTCCATGCAGGAGGCGATGGAGGGTGGACTCTTCGACCTGTCCAAGTCGCCCGCCCAGCAGGCGGCCCTCGAGCGCCTCGAGATCACCCTCGCGCTCGTCGAGGGCTGGGTCGACGAGGTCGTCGGCCAGGCCACCGAGGAGCGGATGCCGTCCGCGGCCAAGATGCAGGAGGCCGTACGCCGCCGGCGCGCTGCCGGCGGCCCCGCCGAGCAGACCTTCGCCACCCTCGTGGGCCTCGAGCTGCGCCCGCGGCGGCTCCGCGACGCCTCCGTCCTGTGGGGCTCGCTGCGCGCCCGCCAGGGCACCGAGGGCCGCGACGGCGTGTGGATGCACCCCGACCTGCTGCCCACGGGCGCCGACCTCGACGACCCGCTCGGCTTCCGCGAGACGCGGTGGCGCCCGAGTCGCTGTCCGACGAGGACTTCGAGGCCGGGCTGCGCGACCTGCTCGACGGCCCGTCCGCCGACGGGGACACCGGACCCGACCGCCCGACCGAGTGAGCCCCCTGCACTCCGACGCCCGGGCCGTGCTGGCCGGGCTGGACTCCCCCGACCCCACGCGACGCCGAGCTGCGGGACCGCTTCGTCGCGCACCTCGACGCCCAGCCGGACGGGCATGACCCGCGAGTGCCTGCCCGACCACCTCACCGCCGGCACCATCGTGCTCACCCCCGAGGCCGACGCGGTGCTGCTCAACCACCACCGCAAGGCCGGCGCGCTGGTTCGCCTTCGGCGGTCACTGCGAGCCCGGCGACACCACCCTGGCCGGGGTCGCGCTCCGCGAGGCCCACGAGGAGTCCGGCCTCACCGACCTCGACTTCGACCCGGTGCCGCTCGACCTCGACGAGCACGCCGTGGAGTTCTGCGCGCCCGGCACGACCGTGCACCACCTCGACGTGCGCTTCCTCGCCACCGCGCCCCGGGACGGCGAGCACCGCGGTGAGCGACGGAGTCGCTCGACGTCGCGCTGGTGGCCGGTGGACGACCTGCCCGACGTGTACGACGACATGCGCCGGCTCATCGCGGACGCGGTGGCCCGCCTCACCCGCTGACCGCCTGACCCGCGTCAGTCGACGTCGTCCTCGTCCTCGGTCTCGCTCGACGGCGGGTCCACCTTGGCCGCGGCCGACCAGCCCAGCAGGTAGCCCTTGGCCCGCTCGGACCTCGGGTAGCGGTCGACCCAGGCCCAGAACTTCTCGTCATGGCCGGGCTCGAGCAGGTGGGCGAGCTCGTGGACCAGCACGTAGTCGACGACCCAGGACGGCATCTGCTGGAGTCGCTCGGAGAGCCGGATCGACCGGTCGCCCGGGCTGCACGACCCCCACCGTGACTTCTGGTTGGTGACCCAGCGGACGCTCGACGGTGCCGCCAGCCCGCCGAAGCCAGGTGTCGTTGAGGGCCGCGGCCCGCGCCAGCAGCTGCTCGTCGCTGGGCTGGCGTGCGCCGCTCCTTGCGCTCGAGACGCGCGACCATGTCGGCCACCCACTGGGCCTCGTCGCGCTTGCTCATCGAGGCGGGGATGAGCACGACGATGCGGTCGCCCTCGCGGTAGGCCGACACCGTGCGCCGGCGCCGCTTGGAGCGGCGTACCTCGACCTCGGGCGTGCTCACGCGCTCCACGCTAGCGCCCGGAGGGGTCGGCCCAGGCCGAGCAGCCGGTCGCGTCGGCCAGGTGTTGACGATCCGGTCAGGGTCGATGCCGGCCTCCTGCGCGCGCTCGCAGCCGTAGTCGAGCATGTCGAGCTGGCCCGGGGCATGCGCGTCGGAGTCGATGGAGAACAGGCACCCGAGGTCGCGGGCGAGCTCGAGCAGCCGGGTGGGCGGGTCGCGCCGCTCGGGACGCGAGTTGATCTCGACGGCCATGTCGTTGCTCGACGCACGCCTCGAACACCGCCCGGGCGTCGAACTGGCTCTGCTGGCGGGTCCCCGCGGTTGCCGGTCGACCAGGCGTCCGGTGCAGTGCCCCAGCACGTTGGTGAACGGGTTGCGCGACGGCGGCGAGCATCCGCCGCGTCATCGGCGTCGGCGTCCATCGCGCAGCTTGGAGTGGACGCTGGCGACGCGGACGTCGAGCCGCGCCGAGCAGCTCGTCGGTCTGGTCGAGCGAGCCGTCGTCGAGGATGTCGACCTCGATGCCCTTGAGCAGGGTGAAGCCGCTCGCGCCGGCGAGACAGGTGGGCGTTGATCGCCTCCACCACGTCGAGCTGGCGCGCCAGCCGCTCGGCGCTGAGCCCGCGGGCGACCTTGAGCCGGGGCGAGTGGTCGGTGAGCACGAGGTAGTCGTGGCCCAGCTCCATCGCGGTCATCGCCATCTCCTCGATCGGCGAGCCGCCGTCGGACCAGTCGGAGTGGGAGTGGCAGTCGCCGCGCAGCTGCGCGCGCAGGCCTCGCGCCCCCGGTGGCGAGCGGCCCGGCGTGCTCGGTCCTCGAGGCGTGGCCAGGCGCTCGGGCACCTCGCCGCGCACGGCCTCGGTGATGACGGCGGCCGGTGCTGGGCCCGATACCGGCCAGGTCGGTGAGGGTGCCGGCCTCGGCCCGGGCGGCGACCTCGTCGTCGGGCAGCGGCAGGATCACCGCGGCCGCCGTGCGGAACGCCTGGACCCGCCGCGTGTCCTCGCGGCCCCGCTCGAGCAGGAAGGCGATCCGGCGCAGCGCGGCCACCGGTCCTGCCGGTGTACTCCTCGCGCCATCGCCCGTCACCTATTCTTCCGTCCACAGCGCCGTGGAGGACCATTGTGGCTGGTCAGCCGGGCGGCACGCGTCCCGCCCGGGCGTGTCCCGCACAGGCTCGTCCCGAGGCGCGCGGGCACCGTCCCCAGCCCGGTGGCGTGTCGTGCACACCTTGTCCACAGCTTTGTCCACAGGGGTGGACAGCACGGCGTTGACCGCGCCGTCCCCACCTCCTAGCGTGGCGCCCAGATGAGGTCGCACGGCCGGCCCGCGAGACGTCCGCTGGGGAAGGCAGGCGTGGAGCGGACGGCCGAGCGGCCTCTTCTTCGTCCCGGACGACGCCTGGTCGCGCGCGGCCGTCCATCGGCTGTGGTCAGCGCCCCTCGAACACCGGCGGCCGCTTCTCGCGGCTGGCGCGGATCGCCCTCCTGGAGGTCCTCGGTCGCCAGCGTCATCGGCTGGGCCAGCGCCTCCCACTGCAGGGCGCTCTCGAAGTCGGCGTGCCCGCCGTCGGCCAGTGCGATCTTGGTGAGGCGGGTGGCGATCGGCGCCGTCGCGGCGATCCCCTCCGCGGTCCGCAGCACCTCGGCGTCGAACGACTCCGCGTCGATGACGCGCGACACCAGGCCGATGCGCAGCGCCTCGTCGGCGTCGACCACGCGGCCGGTGAGCAGGAGGTCCCGGGCGTGGGCCGGTCCCACCACCTCGGGCAGCAGGTAGGTGCCGGCCATGCCGGCGTGCATCCCGAGCTTGACGAAGGGGACGCCGAGCCTGGCGCCCGGGGCGGCGTACCGGATGTCGCAGGCAAGGGCGAGGCACAGGCCGGCGCCGATCGCGTGGCCGTTGACCGCGGCGATCGTCGGCACCTCGAGGCGCCGGATGGAGAGCCAGGCGCGGTAGAACGGCATCATCCGCCGGCGCAGGTGGTCGACGCTGGCGTCGGGCTCGCTGGAGATCCACGACGTGTTGCCGCCGGAGCAGAAGGCCGACCCCTCGCCGGTCACCACGACCACCCGCAGCGAGCGGTCCGCGGCGAGCTCGTCGATGGCGCGGACCCACGACGAGGTCATCTCGTCGCTCATCGCGTTGCGCATGTCGGGGTTGTCGAGGGTGAGCACGGCGACGCCCGCGGAGGGGCGGTCGAGGCGCAGGTGCGTGTAGTCGGCCATGGCCGGAAGGGTACTGACCGCCGTGCGCCGCGCTCCCCCGGTCACCGGCCGCAGGTGTGTCGCGGGCCGCCGCGGCGCGGTTTGGGTAGTGTCACAGGCGGACCGGGTGTCCCCACGCTCCCGGACCCGCACGGGCTTCCCCACCCGACCCGCGCGACAACAGCATGATCAACAGTCAAGGAGGCCGTCATGGCGGAGACCTGGAGCGGCGAGTTCTACTGCGTGAAGTGCAAGGAGAAGCGCGAGGCGGAGGGCGAGGTCAAGGTCAACGACAAGGGCACCCGGATGGCCAAGGCCGTCTGCCCGGTCTGCAGCACCAACCTCAACCGCATCCTCGGCAAGGCGTGACCCGGACCGGTCACTGACCCCACCAGCAGCTGCACGACGGCGTCGCCCCACGGGGCGGCGCCGTCGTCGCCCACGGACCTGCGCCGGACCTGCGGCGCCCTGTGGAGGAGCGGGTGCGCGAGGCGACCGGGTCGGTGCAGGCTGGCGGCATGCGCCTGTCGTCACCGCTGCCCGTGCGGCTCGAGACCATCGACCCGTGGCACGCGTACGTCGCCCCGCTCGCCGCGGCCGCCGGCCTGCGGCACGACCCGCGCGCCGAGGTGGTCCTGCACGTCACCGACCTGCCCGACGACTGCCGCCGCCGCCGATCCGTGGATCGTGGACTCCCGACCCCACCTGACGGTCGCGGCGGTGCCCGACGCCGTCCGCGTCGGACCGTTCGTGGTCCCCGGCCTGACCGCCTGCCTGCGCTGCGTGCGCGCCTGGCGCGACGGACCCACCCCGTCCGACCGTCCGGTCGCGGAGCCGCTCGCCCCCGGGCCGGGCGTGGATGCGGGACTGCTGGCCCTGGCGCTGGGCTGGGCCGCCCGCGACGTCGCCACGTGGGTCGGTGGCGGCACCCCGTCGACGTGGTCGTCCACCGTCACGCGTGGGGACCGACCTGCGCCCCGACGCCCGGTCGTGGCAGCGTCACCCGCACTGCGGGTGCTCGTGGGGCGAAGCCGTGCTGACCTACCACCACTCGCTGTCGAGCTTGCCCTCGATCGCCCGCAGGTGGGTGCGGGAGCACTCCTCGCAGTAGGTGCGCTGGCGGCCGTTCTCGACCGACGTCGTCCAGGTCAGGGTCTCGGCCCCGGTCCCCTGCCGGCCGCAGAAGTCGCACGTCGTCGCCTGCTCGCTCACGACGTCGAGGCTACCGCGATCGGAAATGCCGACAGCCGGCACGATCCCCGGAGGGTTCGTGCCGGCTGTCGCTCTGCATCACCCGCGATCAGGGCGAGGCTGGTCCTAGATCGCACGGGCGAGGGCGAGACGCGCCTGCTGTGCAGCCTGCTCGGCCTTGCGGCTCATCCGGCGGGCCAGGGCCAGCTGGTGGCCACGCCGGTTCTGCTGCGCCTCTCCCAGGCGCGCGGTCATCTGCGCGCGCGCCAGGTCTTCCTGCATGGTGTTCATGTCGTGTCCGTCTCTGTGAAGAAGTGTCATGTGAATGTCCGAAGGTCCTGCCTGAGAAGTGGTGAGGACCGCCGTCAGGCGGCGACCTCGTCCTGGTTCTTGCGGGGTCGGCCGCGGGGGCGCTTGCGCGGGATCACCACGCCTTGGAGGAAGAGCTCGCCGCCCCAGACGCCCCACGGCTCGCGCCGCTCGAGGGCCCCGTCGAGGCACATCGCCTGGACCGGGCATTCCTGGCACAGGCTCTTGGCGTGCTCGACATCCGTGGGGGACTCGGCGAACCACAGCTCTGCGTTGTTGGTGCGGCAGGGCAGCAGCTCGTCGTCCACCTGCGCAGCTGCGTCGTGCAGGTCACCCAGGTCGTGGGCGGCGTCGGCAGCTCGGTTGCGGTCGAGAACACTGATGGTCATGTGTGTCACCTCCTTCTCGTGGACCTGATCGCTGGTGCAGAAGAAATTCGTGTCTCTGCGGGATCCGGCCCAGCTGTCCCTCTGTCGGAGAAACAGAAAGGCCGCGGATCCCGGTGTGGGTTCCGCGGCCTGGAGGCTGCCGATGTGCGTCTGGTGTCAGACGATCGGTGGTCTCCAGGCGGTCGGACCCGGGAAGGCTCCCTTGACGCGGATGGCGTCGAGCTCGATGCCGCGAACGGCGTCGACGGCGTCCATGACGGCGATGCCGGCCACGTGTGCCCACGGCGTCGCGACAGACGTCACCTGCTGAAGGCAGGAGCGGCCGTGCGCGGGAGCGTGGCACCGAACGGGCATGCCGAAGGACGGCGTCGAGGCCGTCATGGTGTCGGTGTAGATCTCCATCTGGTGCCACCTCCTTCGGGGCGTCGGGCGCCGACCAGTGCCAGTGGTCGCAAGCGCGTGGGCTGTTGGTGAGGAAACTAACGCGCTGCCCCGTGTAATGGGCAAACGATTTAATGGGTATTTCTTCAGATTTCCTTCGAGACGCAGCGCGAGCACGTCGTCGCCGTACTTGGTGAGCTTGGACGGACCCACCCCGCTGATGCGCCGCAGCGCCCCCTCGTCGGCGGGCCGGTGCTCGGCGATCAGCTGGAGGGTCGCGTCGGTGAACACGACGAACGCCGGCACCTTGTCGTCCGCGGCCCGCTCGAGGCGCCACTCGCGCAGTCGCTCGAAGAGGGCCTCGTCGTACGACGCGGGGCAGTCGGCGCAGCGACCGAGCTTCTTCTCCGCCGGGGTGCCGAGCGCGCTGCCGCACTCGCGGCAGTGCATGGCCTTGCGGTTGCGCCGGCTGGGCGCCTTGGACGCGGCGGCCCGCTCGACCTCGGCCACCTCGTCGAGGAACCGCGACGGCTTGCGGCTGGCCGCGGCCCCCGGGGTTGCGCGCGAGCGCCCAGGAGATCGACAGCTCGCGGCGGGCCCGGGTCATGCCGACGTAGAGCAGCCGGCGCTCCTCCTCGATCGGCGGCCGGGGTGTCGGCGTAGGTGATCGGGCAGGGTGCCGTCCTGCAGGCCGCAGAGGAAGACGGCGTCCCACTCCAGGCCCTTGGCGGCGTGCAGGGTGGCCAGGGTGACGCCGTCGGCGAGCGGCGCGTGCTGCTCGGCGGCACGACGGTCGAGGTCGTCGACGAAGTCGCCGAGGGTCGGCCCCGGGCTGCTCGACGCACGAACTCGGTCGACCTGGTCGACCAGCGCCTGGAGCGACTCCCACCGGTTGCGGGTCTCGCCGCGGGTGCCGGGGGCCTCGGCCGACCAGCCCATCCCCGAGAGCGTGGCGCGCACCAGGTCGGGGACGGTGCCGTCGCTCCTGGCCGCCGCGGGCGGTGCCGCGCAGCAGGGTCACGGCCTGGCGCACCTCGGCCCGGTCGAAGAAGCGGGCCGCACCGCGGACGACGTACGGGACGCCCGCGCGAGGTGAGCGCGTCCTCGAACGTCTCGGACTGGGCGTTGATGCGGAACAGCACCGCCATCTCGCCGGCCGGGGTGCCGGCGGCGCGCAGCGCGGCGATCCGGTCGGCGGCCGCCGCGGCCTCGGCGACCTCGTCGGGGTGGGCGCGTGTAGCGCACCGGGCTGCCGGCCGGCCGCTGCGCGACCAGGTCGACGCCCTTGCTGGGCGTGCCGGCGAGCAGGTGGTTGGCGGCGGCGACGACCTCGGGGGTCGAGCGGTAGTTGCGGACCAGCTCGACCGAGGTGGCGCCGGGGAACTTGGTGGGGAACTCGCGCAGGTAGGCGGCGTTGGCCCCGGCGAAGGAGTAGATCGTCTGCGCGGGGTCGCCGACGACGCAGAGCTCGTCGCGGCCGCCCAGCCAGAGGTCGAGCAGGGCCGACTGGAGCGGCGAGACGTCCTGGAACTCGTCGACGACGAGCCACTTGTACTGCCGGCGCACCTGCGCCGCGACCGCCTCCTCCTCGGCGAGCAGGCCGGCGGCGAAGAGCAGGACGTCCTCCATGTCCATCCGGCCCTGGCCGCGCTTGACCTCCTCGTAGCCCTCGAAGATCCGCGCCGACGGTCTCGGGGTCGAGGGTGGCGACGGAGCGGTCGCGGGCCGGGGCGACCCGGGCGTAGTCGTCGGGCCCGACGTTGCTGACCTTGGCCCACTCGATCTCGCTGGCCAGGTCGCGCAGCAGCGCCTGGTCGGCGTTGATCCGCTGGCGGCGGGCGGCGCTGCGCGAGCAGGCCGATCTTGGACTCGATGAGGTTGGGCAGCTCGTGCCCGTGGACGCGGGGCCAGAAGTAGCGCAGCTGGCGCAGGGCGGCGGAGTGGAACGTGCGGGCCTGGACTCCCGCCGGCGCCGAGCCCGCGCAGCCGGCCGCGCATCTCGCCGGCGGCCCGCGTCGTGAAGGTGACCGCGAGGACCTCGGTGGGGACGTAGACGCCCGGTGGCGACGCCGTAGGCGATGCGGTGGGTGATGGCCCGGGTCTTGCCCGTGCCCGCGCCGGCGAGCACCCGCACGGGGCCCCGCAGCGCCTCGGCGACCCGACGCTGCTCGGGGTCGAGCGCGTCGAGCAGGTCGGTGGGGGCGGGCATGGGCGTGGAACAACTCCTGCGCGTGGTTGGTTGGACTCGGCGGACACGAGAAACCCTAGACGTCAGGACCGACACCCATGACCTTCACGATGTACAGCACCCCCTGGTGCGGCTACTGCCACCGGCTCCGGAGCCAGCTCGACCGGGAGGGCATCGCCTACGAGGTGGTCGACATCGAGCAGCAGCCCGATGCGGCGCTGATCGTCGAGCAGGCCAACAACGGCAACCAGACCGTCCCGACCCTGGTCTTCGCCGACGGCTCCGCGCAGACCAACCCGTAGCCTGGCCCAGGTCAAGGAGAAGCTCGCCGCGCTGGCCTGAGCCGCGACGACCCCTGCGTCACCAGCCGCCCGGCAGCGGAGCGCCGTACCAGTCCTCGATGAGCGAGGACGAGATCGAGATGCCGGCCGGGATGAGGACCTCACCGGACTCGCAGCCCGTGCGCAGCTCGTCGCGGGTGAACCAGCGGGCGTCGGCGATCTCCGCCCCGTCGACGTCGATGTCGGTGGTGACCGCGACCCCGCGGAAGCCGATCATCAGGCTGGCCGGCAGCGGCCACGGCTGGTTGCCGAAGTAGGTCACGTCGCCCACGGTGACGCCGACCTCCTCCAGCACCTCGCGGCGTACGGCGTCCTCGAAGGTCTCCCCCGGCTCGACGAAGCCGGCGAGGGTCGAGTAGCGGCCCTGCGGCCACACGGCCTGGTGGCCGAGCAGCAGCCGCTCGTCGGCGGACCCGGGCGCACCGTGGGTGATCGCCATGATGACCGCCGGGTCGGTGCGCGGGAACTGCTGGCGACCGCACCCGGTGCAGCCGAGCTCGTGGCCGGCGTGCCGGGACTCCAGCGCCGAGCCGCAGCGCGGGCAGTGCCGGGTCACCCAGTGCCACTCCGCGAGCCCGATCGCGTGGAAGAGCCACGGAGCGGCGCCGGGGTCGGCGACCAGCGCGGGCAGCAGCCCCCGCAGCGGCACCCACTCCTCCCGCTCGCCGGGCACGTCGTCGGGGTCGGCCATCACCGCGAACCGGGTCACCCCGTCGCGCTCGCCGAGCAGCACCCGGGTGCCCGCAGGCGCGTGGGCAGGTGCCACCCAGCCGAGCGTCGCCGTCGACCGGGCGCAGCCGGTTGCCGGCGATCACGAGCACCTCGTGCTCGGGTCGGCCCACCGCTCGTCGAGCCACGCCTCGTCGGTGCGACGCTCGCCCACCCGGTCGTGCGCGTGGGCGGAGAGGGCCAGGTGCGGGAGGCTGCGCTGGGGGCTGCTGTCGGTCACGCCCGCCACGCTACTGGCCTCCGGTTGCTCGCCGGCGGGCTGCCATATCGTCGGCCCATGAGCACCCACATCGGCGCCCTTCCCGGCGAGATCGCCCCCGTCGTCCTCATGCCCGGGGACCCCCTCCGCGCGAGGTGGATCGCGGAGAACTTCCTCGACGACGCGAAGTGCTACACCGAGGTCCGCGGCATGTACGGCTACACCGGGACGTGGCGCGGCCACCGGGTCTCCGTCCAGGGCTCGGGCATGGGCCAGCCGTCGCTGGCGATCTATGCCACCGAGCTGTTCCGCGAGTACGACGTGCAGTCGATCGTCCGCGTCGGCTCCTGCGGCGCGCTCACCGAGGCGGTGGCCGTGCGCGACGTGGTCATCGCCAGCGGCGCGTGCACCGACTCCTCGATGAACACCCACCGCTTCGACGGGCTACGACTACGCCCCCGTCGCCGACTTCCGCCTGCTCCGTCGGGCGTACGACGCCGCCGCGGCACTGCCGGACACCACGGCGCACGTGGGCCTGATCTTCTCCAGCGACTCGTTCTACTCGCCCCGCGCCCGAGCTGATGGCGCCGATGGTCGAGCACGGGGTGCTGGCGGTCGAGATGGAGGCCAGCGCGCTCTACACGCTCGCCGCCGCCCACGGACGCACGCGCGCTGGCGATCTGCACCGTCTCCGACCACATCGTCACCGGCGAGGAGACCACCTCGCAGGAGCGCGAGCAGACCTTCGGCGCGATGATCGAGATCGCGCTCACCGCGGCCCTGCCGGACTGACCGCCCCGGTCCACGCCCTCGTCCCCGCCCTCGTCCTCGTCCTCCCGGCTTCCCCGCCGGGCCGGTCGGGTCTCGGTCGGCGACCGTGCATGGTCGCGGCAGCGGGCGTCGAGCCACCCGTCGCGCCCGGTCGGCGGGCGACCTGGCGGCCGTGCGAGCGCGTGACCGCCGGACGTGCGTCCTCGGACCGCCAGTCGGCGTCGTCGCCGGCAGTGCCGGAGCCGTCGTACGCGCGCCAGGTGCCGGCGCGACGGCGCGCCGGGGCGTCGGCCGGCGTCGTCCGGGCGCCGGGTGCCGTGCCGGGTGACCGTACGCCGCCAGTCCGCCAGGCTCGCGAGCAACTGGCGGCAGACGACATGCGAGACGCACGACCGACTGTCGTACGCCGCCAGTCCGCGTCGTCGCCGGGTGCCGGGCCGTCGTACGCCGCCAGTCCGCGTGGTCCCTGAGTCAGAGCAGGCTCGACCTCGAGGCCGGCGAGCGTGGAGGGGTCGCCCAGCATCTCGACCCCGGTGATGACCCCGTCGGCGATGGTGAGGACCCACGCCGACCGGGTCGTCCCTCCCGGCGCCCAGACGGCGGCGGGGAGGCCGTCGACGTACGCCGCCTGGGCGGCGGCCGCCCGGCCGCTGAACACCTCGGCGACGGCCTCGCGGCCGTGCATGACCGGGTCGAGCGCCGGGCGCCCCGAGGTGACGTCGGGTCGCGGCGGCGCTCACCGAGAACGCGTCCGCTCGCAGCTCGATGTCGGGGTCGAGCATCGCGAGAAGGCGCTCGAAGCGGCCCTCCCGGGCGGCCTCGAGGAAGGCGTCGACGACCTCGCGCTGGCGGCGGCGGTCGGGCTCGGACTCGCCGCCGCGGACCTTGCGCCGGGCGCGGGAGGCGAGCTGGCGGGCGTTGGCCGTGCTGGTGTCGACGATCGGCGCCACCTCGTCGAAGGGAACCCCGAAGAGGTCGTGCAGCACGAAGGCCAGCCGCTCGGTCGGGCCGAGCTGGTCGAGCACCACCAGCAGGGCGGCGCCCACGGCGTCGGCCGTGACCGCCTGCTCGGCCGGATCCGGTTCGTGCGCATCGACCGTCTCCGGCACCTCGTCGACGGGGCGCTCCCGACGGGTGGAGCCGGCCTTGAGGGTGTCGAGGCAGATCCGCGACACGACGGTGGTCAGCCAGCCGTCGAGGTTGTCGATGCCGTCGGGCTCGGTGCGGTGCAGGCGCAGCCACGCCTCCTGCACCGCGTCGTCGGCGGCGGCGTGGTCGCCGAGCATCCGCACCGCCACCGCGTGCAGCCGCGGGCGGGCGCGCTCGAACCGGCCGGCCAGCGCCTCGTCGTCGGTCATGTCCCCATCCTCCCGCTCGACCCGTGTGCCGGGTCCGTCGACGACATGACGAGCGTCGGACGACGGGTGTGACACCGACGCTCAGCCGCTGACGATGCGCTCCAGCCCGTCGCGGCCGGGGAGGTCGTCGGGCTCCACCGTCTGCCCCGAGCGGACGTAGTGGAACACCGCCCGCACCCGCTCGAGCGGGGTGCCGGTGCAGCTCGGCCCAGGCGAGCCGGTAGATCGCGAGCTGGAGCGGGTCGGCCGTCGCCGTCCGGTTGGTCTTCCAGTCGACGACGAGGAAGCCGCGCTCACCGTCCACGTCCTCGGCGTAGACCGCGTCGATCCGGCCGCGGACGACCTGGCCGGCGAGCACCAGCGCGAACGGCGCCTCGACCGCGTGCGGCACGCGGTCGGCGTACGGGCCGGACTCGAAGCGCGGCGACCAGCTCGGCGAGCTCGGACTCGTCGTCGATGCCCGCGTCGGCGCGCCCCTCGAGCTCGTCGTAGGGGATGAGCTCGGGCTGGCCGAAGCGGGACTCGACCCACGCGTGGAAGCGGGTGCCGAAGCGGGCCGCCGACGACGGCTTGCGCGGCATCGGCCGGGCCAGCTCGCGGGCGAACAGCTCGGGGTCGTCGCGCAGCCGGCTCATCGCCGTCGCGGACAGGCTGGAGGGCAGCTCGACGCGGATCTGGCCGCCGCGGTCGGCCCGGGCCTCGGCCAGCAGCCGCTCGATGGCGGCGTCCCAGTCGGCGACCTGGCCGGCCGTCACGACGTCGAGCCCCTCGTCGGGCGCGTCGAGCTCGACGGCGCGGACGGCCTCGGCCGCGGCGAGGCGCAGCCGGGCCTCCCGGCCGATGCCGGTCAGCGGCCACGGTCGCGACGGGTCGTCGCCGGCGTAGGGGTGGACTGCGTCCCTCGCCGGCTTGTCGAGCCAGCCGGCGACCTCCTCGCCCCACCCCTCGATGACGTCACGCATCGTCTCCTGGAAGGGCGACGGGCCCGAACGGCGGTCTTGCGGGCGTTCCAGAGGAACGAGGTCACCCACATCTCGTGCTCGGCCCGGGTGAAGGCGACGTAGCCCAGCCGGAGCTCCTCGGTGGCCTCGTGCTGCTTGGAGGCCGCGCGGTAGGCGTCGAGGGCGGCCTTGTCGTAGCCCTGGAGCTGCGGGAGGTCGCGGGCGTCGCCGCGCAGCGGCGCCGGCATCACCGACGGGCGAGGAGGTCCACAGGGTGCGGCCGCGGTTGGACGGGAACCGGGTCTCGCCCACGCCGACGAGGAACACCGAGTGCCACTCGAGGCCCTTGGACCGGTGCACCGTGAGCAGCTTGACCGAGTCGGCCTCGGTCGGCGTCGCGACGTCGAGGCCGTTGCCCTGGTCGTCCTCGGCCGTGAGGTAGGCCAGCAGCGCGGGCAGGCTGACGTCGCCGTCGACCGCCTGGAACTCGGCGACCGCCTTGACGAACAGGTCGAGGTTGTCGCGGCGGGCCAGCGGCCGCGGGACCGACCGCGGAGGCGAGCTCGACGTCGACGCCGGTGGTGTCGATGACCCGGCGGACGACGTCGAGCAGCGGCTCGGCGACGTGCGCGCGCAGCATCCGCAGCTCACCGGCCAGCAGGGCGAACCGCTCGCGGGCCTCGGTCGAGTAGGGCAGGTCGGCGCCGGGGTCCTCCAGCGCGTCGCCGAGCGCCGGCACCTCGGCCGGGTCGATGCCGTCGGCGATCTCGAGCAGCTGGTCGCCGATGTCGGCGGCCTCGGGCGCGCGACCGCGACCACCCGACAGCTCGCCGGCGCGCTGGGCGAGCAGGTGCAGGTCACGCGGCCCGACCGCCCACCGCGGCCCGGTGAGCAGGGTCAGCAGCGAGGCGTTGGCGGTCACGTCGTGCAGCAGGTGCAGGGTCGCCACGATCTCGGCCACCTCGGGCAGCCGCAGCAGCCCGGAGAGCCCGACGATCTCGACCGGGACGTCGGCGCCGGTGAGGGCGTCGAAGACCTCCTCGGCGTGGGCGTTGTCGCGGGTGAGCACCCCGAGTCGCGACCAGTCACCGGTGCCGGCCGTGGGCCTCGCGCGACCGCGCTCGACCAGGGCGGCGAGCTCGTCGCGGTGCGTCTCGAAGACCTGGGTCTGCACGACACCCGGCGCGGCACCGTCCTTGGCGACCAGCGGGGCGACCTGCGGCGAACGCGTCGTAGAGCGGGCCGGGCCAGGACGGTTGGCGAGCGTCGAGGATGCGCGCGGTCGGAGCGCCGGTTGACGGTGAGCGGGTAGGACCGGCACCCCGCCGTCGGGCGGCCGGGAAGGTCTCGGCGAAGTTGAGGATGTTGGACACCGACGCGCCGCGCCAGCCGTAGATCGCCTGGTTGGGGTCGCCGACCGCGGTGACGGCGTGCCCGAGCCCGGACGCCGCGTCGGGGCCGGAGAACAGCCGGGAGAGCATGAGGGCCTGGGCGACCGAGGTGTCCTGGTACTCGTCGAGCAGGACCACCCGGAACTTGTCGCGCTCGGCCGCGCCGACGTCGGGCTGCTCGTCGGCGAGCCGGGCGCCGAGGGCGATCTGGTCGGAGAAGTCCATGAGGCCGAGGTCGGCCTTGAGCCGGCGGTAGCCCTCGACGAGCCCGAGCAGCTCGGCGCGCCGGTCGATGGCGGAGACGGCCTTGTCGATCGTCGTCGAGATAGGTCTTGCGGTGCTTGCCCTGCGCCTCCTCCACGCCGGGCGGCCAGGAAGCCCGGCGCGCTCCGCGGCGTCGAAGGCGCGGACGTCGTCGGCGGGCGACGCAGGTGCTCGCTCATCGTCGCCGTCGAGGGCGAGGAGGTTCTGGATCGACGGTCTCGGCGTGGTCGGTGAGGTGCTCGACGACGCCGGTGTAGCGGTCGACCACCCGCGCGCCGAGCTGGTAGCGCGCGGCGTCGGTGACCACCCGGGTGTCGGGCTCGTGGCCGATCCGCAGGCCGTGCTCGGTGAGCAGGCTGGCGGCGTAGGCGTTGTAGGTCGCGACGGTGGGCTCGAGGACGTCCTCGCTCGTCGTCGCGGGGCGCGGCGTCGAGCGACCCCGGCCGTGGCGAGGGCGGCGCGGATCCGGGTGCGCAGCTCGCCCGCGGCCTTGGTGGTGAAGGTGAGGCCGAGGACCTGGTCGGGGCGCACCTGCCCGGTGACCACGAGGTAGACCACCCGGGCGGCCATCAGCGTGGTCTTGCCGGAGCCCGGCGCCGGCGATGACGACCGCGGGCGCCAGGGGCGCGGTGATCGCCGCCCACTGCTGCGGGCTCGGCGCGCAGGACGCCCATCACCGCCTGCGAGCTCGCTCCGGGCGTGTCGATGCGAGCGCGGGACGGGCGCTCGCGGCGGTCGTGGCGGTCACTGGGCCACCACCGATCCGGCGCTCTTCGGCGGGGCAGATCGGGACGAACGGACAGTCCGGCAGTGGTCCCGGGGATCGCGGGGAACTCCTCGCGGCGCAGCAGCGCGGCGGCGCGGTCGAGCGCGGCGTGCAGCTGCGTCGCGCTCGGGCGCCGTCGTCGGGCTGCGGGTCCTGGCGCTGCACGACGGCCGACGGGTCTGTCGTCGAGGAGCCCGAGCTGCACGAGCTCGGCGCACCGGCCCGGCGCCGCGCCGGGCACGACCTCGTCGACGGCCCCGCGGTCGACGGCGAGCTGGTAGAGGGCGAGCTGGACGTCGCGCTGGACGGCCTTGCCGGACGGCTTGGTCCGGCCGGTCTTGAGGTCGACGACGACCACCCGGCCGTCGGCGTCGAGCTCGAGGCGGTCGGCGTAGCCGCCGAGCCGCACCTGCTCGCCGTCGGCGAGCTCGACCACGGTGCGTGAACCTGGCCTCGGTGCCGACGAGCGGTGCGCGGGTTGGCGTGGTGCCAGGCGAGGAACCGGGCGAGGGCCGACCGGACCCGGTCGTGCTCGCGGGCGCGCGGCCCACGGCGTGCGGAACTCCAGGCGGCTCCCACACCGCGTCGACGTGCTCCATCAGCAGGTCGGCGTCGTCGGGGCCGGCCACCAGCTCGCCGGTGGCCGACCCGCTCGGCGAGGGCGTGCACGATCTCGCCGAGGTTGGCCGACTGGTGGGCGCGCGACACGCCGCCGGCCTCGCGGGACGAGGAACCACTGGGTCGGGCAGGTCATCAGCCCGTCAGCGTGCTGGCCGAGAGCGGCACCGGCTGGTCGGCCGGTCGCGCACCGGGTGGGCCGAGCGGCTGGCGGCCCGGGTGCCCCACCAGGTGGCGGGGTCGGCCTGCGGCACCAGGGACCGCCCGCCGACCGACTCCCGCGCCAGGGCCTGAGGCGGCGCGCGGCGGCCTCGCGCCAGCGCGGGCGGGGTGTCGGGGTCGGCGAGGTGCGGCGCAGGTCGCTGACCAGGCCCGCCATCGAGAGCGGGCGGCGCGGGCGGCCGCTGTCGGCTGCGACGGCCGGGATCTGCAGCTCGCCGAGGAACCGGGACGGCTGCTCGCCGTCGTCGTCGGCCGACGCGACCGCGGTGACCACCAGCCGCTGGCGGGCGCGGGTGCAGGCGACGTAGAAGAGCCGGCGCTCCTCGGTCGAGGAGCTCGCGCGTGCTGACCGGCGGCACCAGGCCGTCGGCGCCGATCCGGTCGGCGCGGAGCAGGGTGCGAGCGGCGACGCAGGTCGGGCCAGCCGTCCTGCTGGACGTGGGCGACCACGACCAGCCGCCACTCCAGGCCCTTGGCGCGGTGGGCGGTGAGCAGGCGCACGACGGCGCCGCGCACCCCGCGCTCGGCGAGGGTGTCGCCGGGGATCTGCTGGGCGACCAGGGTGGCGAGGAAGTCGCGCGACGCCGACGTGGTCGCGCGCTCCTCGGCCCGGGCGGCCGCCTCGAAGAGGGCGCACGATCGAGTCGAGGTCGCGGTGGGCGCGCCGGGCGGCCGCCGCCGCCGAGCTCGACCCGCGCGCCGCAGGCGCTCGGGCCAGCGCGGTGCCGGACCAGAGCGTCCACAGCACCTCCTCGGCGGTGGCGCCGTCGGCCTGGGCGGCGCCGCGCCCGCCAGCAGCAGGGACGAAGGCGCGGGCCGCGCGTCGACCTCGGGGCCGTCCAGCCCGGTCGAGGAAGTCGGGGTCGACGACGCGCCTGGCGGACCAGCTCGCGCGAGCGGCGCGGGGCGCGCTCCTCGGCCTTGGCCGCGCCTTCTCGCGGGCGCGCAGCGCCGGGCCGAGCGGCGCAGCGTCGCCGGCGTCGAGGCCGCCGAGCGGGCCGAGCAGCAGCGCCTCGCCGCGCGCCGGGGTCGAGGTAGTCGACGTGGTCGGGGTCGTCGTTGTCGAGGTTGAGCACGGCCCGCAGCGCGTCGAGCAGCGGCAGGGCGGCCGGGTCGCGCACCAGCGGCACCTCGTCGCTGGCCACCTCGACCGGCACGCCGGCGCGCGCCGAGCGAGCGGCGCAGCGGCGGGATGGACGTGCGGCCCGAGCGGACCAGCACCGCCATGTCGTCCCACGCGATGCCGTCCTCGAGGTGGGCGCGCCGCAGCAGGTCGGCGAGGTGCTCGGCCTCGGCGCGCTCGGTGTCGAAGGTGCGGACCTCGACCCGGCCGTCGCCGTGCGCACCGGACTCGGCCACCGGGGCGGGAACGCCGGCGCGCGCCGCCTCCGGGATGGTGCCGGGCAGCGGCGATGCCGGCCGGCGATCCGCTGGGCGGCCAGCAGCAGCCGCGGCCCGAACCGGCGGGTGCGTGCGCAGCGCGACCACCTGGGCCGGCGCGCCGTCGGCGGCGGGGAACTCGTCGGGGAAGTCGAGGATGCCGCGCACCTCGGCGCCCCGGAAGCCGTAGATCGACTGGTGGGGGTCGCCGACCACGGTGAGGTCGCGCCCGTCGCCGGCGAGCGCCCGCAGCAGCGCGACCTGGCCGGGGTCGGTGTCCTGGTACTCGTCGACGAAGACGTGGGTGAAGCGGGCGCGCAGCTCGTCGCGGTGCTCGCTCGGCCTGATCGCGGTCGCGCGGCGGATCAGGTCGGCGTAGTCGATGGCGCTCTGGGTCGTCGAGGATCGTCGAGGTACTGCTCGCAGGAACAGGCCGGCCGCGACGAACTCCGGGAGCGCCCTCGGTCGCGCCCGAGCGCGACGCAGCCCGCGGTCGTCGAGGCCCTTCTCGCGGGCCCGCGCCAGCACGGCGTGCACCTCGCGGGCGAAGCCGCGGGTGCCGAGCGCGCGCGCGCAGCGACTCGGGCCAGGCGACCGACTCGGGGTGGTCGGTGCAGCAGCTCGCGCAGCACGACGTCTGCTCGGGCGCGGACAGCAGCCGCAGCGGGCCGTCGTAGAGCTCGGCGGGCGTGTAGCGGCGGATCAGGCCGTAGGCGAAGGAGTGGAACGTCGAGCTCAGCGTGGTCGCTGACTGGTGCGGCCGACCCGGGCGGTGACCCGGTCGCGCAGCTGCTCGGCGGCCTTGCGGGAGAAGGTCAGCGCCAGCACCTGGTCGGGGCTGGCGCCGCGCTGCTCGATGCGGTCGACGATGGCCTCGACCAGCGTCGTGGTCTTGCCGGTGCCGGGCCCGGCCAGCACCAGCAGCGGCCCGCCGGGGTGGTCGACGACGCGCTGCTGGTGCTCGTCGAGCGATCGGTCCGGCCACCTGTCCGGGCCGGCTGCGCTCGAGCCGGAGGCGGTCGCGCGTGCTGCGGGGTGCTGGGTGGTCACGGCGACGACCCAACCAGACGACACCGACAGCGGGGCGCAGCGGCCTCACACGTCCGGCGGCGCGCTCGTTGTAGACCCCGGCCTCCTCCTGGCCGGACAGCCCGCCGATCGCGGCCATGACCCGGTCGGTGAGCTCGCGCCGGGCGCGACCGGAGCGGCACGCCGTCGTACTCGCCCGCGACGGATCGGCGCCCCGAAGCGCGACGGTGACCGAGCGCCAGCCGCGGCAGGGTCGAGCCGACCGGCTGGATGTCCTGGGTGCCCGTCAGCCCGACGGGCACGACCGGGCAGCCGGCGGTGAGCGCGAGGTGGGCGACGCCGGTGCGGCCGCGGTAGAGCCGGCCGTCGCGCGAGCGGGTGCCCTCGGGGTAGATCCCGAACGCCTCCCCGCGGCCGAGCACCTCGAGCGCGGTGTCGAGGCTGGCGATCGCGGCCTTGGTGTCGTCGCGGTCGACCGGCAGCATGCCGAGCCCCTCGAACCACGCCCGCTGCAGCGCGCCCCTGACGCCCGGTGCCGGTGAAGTAGTCGGACTTGGCGAGGAACACCACCTTGCGCGGCGCCACCACCGGGATCACCACGCTGTCGACGAAGCTGAGGTGGTTGCTGGCCAGGATCACCGCCCCGCTGCGGGGCACGTGCTCCAGCCCGGTGACGGTGGGTCGCCAGACGGCCTTGGCGACCGGCGGCACGACCGTGTGCACCACGCGATAGATCATGGCGGCCCATTGTGACCCGCCGGCGGCCCGCGTCCGCGCAGGGCTCCGCGCCCCGGACGGGCCGCGTGCCACCAGGGAGCTGCATGCCCGGTCGACGACGCCTCGCGCAGGGCGAGCCCCGCGGTCACGAGGACGCCGGCGACGGTCAGCAGCGCGACGGTCCACAGCGCGGGCTGCTCCGGAGCGGAGTCCAGCCCGAGCGCGGCGACCCACGCGACGGGGAGGACGAGCAGCGACAGCAGCGCGCGGCGTACCCACAGCAGCGCGAGCCGCCGGTCGATGGCGCAGCCGCGCGGGGCCGTACGACGCCAGCAGCGCGGCCACGTGGGCGCCCAGCAGGGCCGCGGCGGCCAGCAGCACGGTCGGTTGCAGCGGGTCGGCGACCGCGCACGCCCCACCAGCCGACGACCAGGACGCAGCACGACCTGCCCGAGCGGCGAGCTCCGGGGCGACGCCCCAGCCCAGCGCCAGCACGGCGAGCACCAGCAGGAAGGGGGTGGCCGGACGCTGGCCCGCGGCGGCGACCGCGAGGAGCGGCAGCAGCGCCACGAGGACCCTCGCGGCGACCGCCGCGGCTGCCACTGCCGGACGCCGGTCGTCACCGGGCGCGCACCCGGGGTTGCTGGGCCGCGCCGGCGATGCTGGCGCAGCACCTCGTCGACGGTGCCGGGGCCGCGCCAGGGCACGACGGGGCAGCCGAGGCCGGCGAGCCGGTCGAGCAGGTTGTCCCGCTCCACCATCCGCATCCGCCAGGCGAGGCCCGCCGGCGACGGCGGGCCGCCGAGCTCGTCGAGGTCGCGCTCCCCGAGCGTGTCGATGACCAGCACGGGCACGCCCCGACGGACCAGCAGCGCGCGTCGCGGTGACGACGGGCGCGTCGCAGCATCGTCGACAGGACGTAGACGACGCAGTCGCCCTGTGACCCCCAGCTCGAGGGTCCGCGTCCTCGTCGACCTGACGGTTCGCCGGGACGACCCGGGCGAGGGTGCCGGTCAGGCGGTGGAGGTGCCGGGGGCCGGTGCCGAGCGGGACGCGGGCGTCGCCCGGGCCGACGACCCGCAGTGCCGACCCGGTCGCCGACGCCGGACGTGGTGCTCGGCGAGCGCCGACGCGGCCCGCACCGTGAGGTCCAGGCTGCTGGCGCCGCCCGTCGACGCCGCCCGCTGTGCCCGAGTCGCGCAGGGCGTCCACGACGACGAGGACACCGCGCGTCCTGCTCGGCCCGGGTGGTCACGACCTGCAGCGCGCCGGTGCGCAGCGAGACCGGCCAGTGATCCGGCGCAGCCGGTCCCCGGCGGCGAAGCGGCCGGATCCCGGTGAACTCCGTCCCGCTGCCCACCCGCCGCGAGCGGTGCGCGCCGACGAGGCCGTCCGGCTGCGGCGCCTCCGCCCGGGAGTCGAAGGCGGCCGGCTGGGGCAGCACCGTGAGCGGTGACCGCCGGGACCTCCCGCGGCCCCCAGCGGAAGCCCGCCCAGGCGCCGGTGAGCGCGACCTGCTCGTCGCCGACGGGCCGGCCGACCCCAGCGCGGTGACGCCGATCGCCGCCTCGGGCATGCCGTGGCGCGAGGAGGCCGCCGACGACCCCCGACGGCGGCGAGAGGACGACGTACGGCGGACGCTCCAGCACGCGGGTCACGTGCTCGACCCCGTCGGCCGGCTCCACCACCAGGCCGCTGGCCAGGCCCTGCCCCTCGTGCAGCCGCTGCACCCCGAGGTCGGGGACCAGGCGGGGCGTCGTGCGCGGGCGGTGCACCAGGCCCAGCACCGCGGGCACCAGGAAGGGCGCCGTCAGGACCACCAGCACCGGCGAGCCGAGGGCGACGGCCCCGACCAGGCCCGCCGCCGCGACGGCGCAGGCGCGCGGCCAGCGCGGGGGTGGCGACCCAGCGGGTCACCGCCGCCCCGCGGCCTGCTCCAGGGTGTGCGGGGTGGGGACGCTGGCGAGGACGGAGTCGACGATCCGGGGCCCCGACGCGGCGCTCATCCACAGCTCCGGGCGCACCGTGATGCGGTGGCCGAGCACGGCCCGGGCCACGGCCTTGACGTCCTCCGGGACGACGTAGTCGCGACCCCGGATGACCGCCCAGCCGCGGGCCGCGAGCACCAGCCCGAGGCTGCCTCGGGGGGACGCCCCGGTGAGGGCCTCGGCGTGGCCGCGGGTGGCGGCGGCCAGGGCGACGCAGTAGCGCCCCACCGACTCGTCGACCTGCACCCGCTCGACCGCGGCCTGCAGGGCGGCCAGCCCGCCGAGCGTCCGTCACCGGCTCGACCACGACCTCCTCGCGCTGGCGGGCCACCCGGCGCGCGACGACGTCGTACTCCTCGTCGGCGGTCGGGTAGCCGAAGTCGACGCGCATCAGGAAGCGGTCCAGCTGCGCCTCGGGCAGCGGGTAGGTGCCCTCGTACTCCACCGGGTTGGCGGTGGCGAGCACGTGGAAGGGCCGCGGCAGCAGGTGCGTCTCCCCCTCGACCGTGACCTGTCCCTCCTGCATGGCCTCGAGCAGCGCGGCCTGTGTCTTGGGCGGGGTCCGGTTGATCTCGTCGGCCAGCAGCAACCCGGTGAACAGCGGGCCGGCGCGGAACGAGAAGTCGCCGCTGCGCTGGTCGTAGACGTAGGACCCGGTGAGGTCGGCCGGCAGCAGGTCGGGAGTGAACTGGGCGCGCGCGAAGTCCAGGCCGAGGGCCTGCGCGAACGAGCGCGCGGCCAGGGTCTTGCCGAGCCCCGGGAAGTCCTCGATGAGGACGTGGCCCTTGGCCAGCATGGCGGCCAGCACCAGGCTGAGCGCCTGCCGCTTGCCCACCACGGCCTGTCCCACCCGGTCCAGCACGTCGGCCGCGACGCGGGTCGCCTCCGCGCTGGTCAGCGGCCCGGGGTCCGCGGCGACGTCCCTCACGGCGTCATCTCCACGGCGTCATCTGTCACGGAGTGCCTCGATTCTGGTCAGGTAGCGGTCGATGTCGTCGGGCGTCAGCCGGCGCGCGGGCTGCTGCGCGAGGTCGCGCAGCACGGGGTCGGTGAGGTCGGGGTCGCGGGAGCGGGCCAGCGCGACCAACCGGTCGCGCAGCGCCGGCCCGGGGTCGCGGGAGTCGAGGTGGCTGTCGAGGACCCGGCTGGTCGTCGTGGCCTCCCCGGCGTCGGGGCGCACGAACGGCGGCAGGCCCGAGTCCCAGCCCGCGGCGTGGGTCCCGGCCGCGTCGAGGAGCAGCCACAGCAGGGCCGCCACCACGGTCGCGAGCAGGGCCCAGCCGCAGCAGCCGGGGCCCGAAGTCGAGGAGGGTGAGCACGACCTGGCCGACGACCACCACCAGCGACGAGGAGGACGGCGCGGGCCCACCAGGCACGCAGGAGCGGGCCGCTCACCGGACCGCCCCGACGCTCGCGCGGACCCGGGCCAGCGCGTCGACGGCCGCCGCGGCGCTCCGCCTCGCCCACCTCGTGGGCGCTGAAGCGGGCCTCGCGGTAGAGCTCCAGCAGCCGGGTCACCGCCTCCGGGTCGACGTCGGCGGCGTCCAGCATCCGCAGCGCCAGCTCCGAGGAGGTCTCCCACTCCCGGCGGGCCATCCCCGCGCGCTCGGCCTGCAGCTCGAAGCGGTGCCAGCACTCCACGATCGCGTTGCGCGGCTCGCCCTCCTCGAGGACCCGCGCCTGCTCGTCGGCGTCCCGGGCCATGGCGGCGGCGATCCGCTGCCGGTCGTCGAGGGCCTCGAACTCGGCGGTCGGCCGCCTCCTCGCGGGTCCCGCGCCGGGCGAAGGCGGTGTGCAGGCGGCGTACGAGCGAGGACGGCCACCAGCACCATCCCGGCGAGGGCGGCGAGCTGCACGGCACCCCCGATCACGTTGAGCGAGCACCCGGACCCGGTCGGCGCGGTCGGCGCTGCTCGACGTCGTCGCGGGTCGTGCCCGCGGTGTCGATGGGCGCTTCCTCCGTCGCGGTGGTCGTCGTCTCCCGGCTGATCTGCGGGCCGTCGCCGGTGAAGACCTCCTGGGGTCCCACAGGGCCGCCCACGCGACCAGCACCACGAGGACGCAGGCACCGGCCACGGCCAGGGCGGCGACGACGGCGGGCCTCCTCATGGCGGCGACCCTAGCCCGCGACCGCGCCAGGAGGGGTGAGACATGACCGGCGGCCCCGCCCCCCACGAGACGGAGCCGCCGGCGATCGTGGCGAGCGGGTCAGCCGGTCAGAGGACCGGGCTGAACGGCTCGGTGCCGGGCACGAGCCGCAGGCCCGCTGATGCCCGCCGTGCTGCTGCGCGTAGGACAGCTCGTGGTTGAGGTCGCCCACCCCGTTGGACCCGGCGAGCGGGGCGAGGGCGAGCGTGGACAGGGTGCCCAGGGCGTTGCCCTCGGCGTCGAGGAAGGCGCTGCCGGAGTCACCGGGGACGCCCGGCGTCACGGTGTAGACCGGGTGCGACCAGCCCTCGCCCTCGGTGCCCAGGCTGGTGCCCTGCTTGGGCGAGAGCGCCTCGACGCCGGCCGCGGAGGCTGGAGTTGCCGTAGGAGTAGACGGTGTCACCGGCGGCGGTGCCCGTGGTGTTGATGCCGACCGGGCCACCCCAGAACGGGACCGACGGGTTGACCTTGGCGACGTCGGCCGCGTCGACCTTCACCAGCGCCAGGTCGTTGTAGGCGCAGGCGTTCTCGTCGGTCTCGCCGCGCTGCTGCATGGTGAGCCACGAGGAGTAGGCCAGCGTGCCCTGGCCGACGGTCGTGCCCTCGGTGGCCAGCGAGCCGCCCTCGACGAAGCTCACCCGGGTGCCGAGCGGCAGGGAGGCGGCGTCGCAGCCGTTGGTGTCGGTGGCCTCGCCCGTGCCGGCGCAGTGCGCCGCGTAGCCGACGTAGGTCGCGCCGGCGCCGTCGGTGTAGACGAAGTTGGCGGTGCACTGGGCGCCCTCGGTGTACATCTGCACGCCCGGGTGGATCTGCGCGGTGTCCGCCGGGGCGTACGCCGTGACGTCGCGCCGGTGGCGGCCGTGGCCGTCGCGGGACGGCCAGCGCGGCGGCGGCGGCCAGCGCGGCCGCCGAGCGAGCAGGGTCGAGGATCGATCGGTCATGGTGCCCATCGGTTCGGGTCCATCGGAGACGCCAACGAGGCGCAACCCGGACGGGTTACGCCTCGTGCTGGTGATCTGCGTCGATGCGGTCGCTGCGTCAGTACGCCGGCTGGCTGGGGTCGATCTGGTTGACCCACGCCACCACGCCGCCACCGACGTGCACGGCGTCGGCGTAGCCCGCGCCCTTGACGATGGCCAGCGTCTCGGCCGAGCGGACGCCCGACTTGCAGTGCATGACGACCTGCTTGTCCGACGGGAGCTGGCCGAGGGCGTTGCCGTTGAGGAACTCGCCCTTGGGGATCAGCACCGACCCGGGGATCTGGTTGATCTCGTACTCGTTGGGCTCGCGCACGTCGACCAGCACGAAGTCGCGCTCACCGTTCTCGCGCTCCTTGAGCATCTGCTCGAGCTGGATGACCGAGATGGTCGAGCCGGCGGCGGCCTCGGCGGCCTCGTCGGACACCGCGCCGCAGAACGCGTCGTAGTCGATGAGCTCGGTGACGGTCGGGTTCTCGCCGCAGAGCGCGCAGTTGGGGTCCTTGCGGACCTTGAGCTTGCGGTACTCCATCTCCAGCGCGTCGTAGATCATCAGCTTGCCGGCGATCGGGTCGCCGATGCCGGTGAGCAGCTTGATGGCCTCGTTGACCTGGATGGCGCCGATGCTGGCGCACAGCACGCCCAGCACGCCGCCCTCGGCGCAGCTCGGGACCATGCCCGGCGGCGGCGGCTCGGGGTAGAGGCAGCGGTAGCAGGGCAGGTCCTCGCCGAGCATCGGCGCGAAGACCGACGCCTGGCCGTCGAAGCGGTAGATCGAGCCCCACACGTAGGGGATGCCGAGGAAGTACGCCGCGTCGTTGACCATGTAGCGGGTCGCGAAGTTGTCGGTGCCGTCGACGATCAGGTCGTAGCCCTCGAAGACGTCGCATGACGTTGTCGTTGTCGAGGCGCTCGTTGTGCACGACGACGTCGACGAGCGGGTTGATCTCCTGCGATGGACTCGCGGGCCGACTCGGCCTTGGGCTTGCCGATGTCGGACTGGCCGTGGATGACCTGGCGCTGCAGGTTGGACTCGTCGACCTCGTCGAACTCGGCGATGCCGAGGGTGCCGACGCCGGCCGCGGCGAGGTAGAGCAGGGCGGGCGAGCCGAGGCCGCCGGCGCCGATCACCAGCACCTTGGCGTTCTTGAGGCGCTTCTGCCCGGTCATGCCCGACGTCGGGGATGATCAGGTGCCGGCTGTAGCGGCGCACCTCGTCGATGGTGAGCTCGGCGGCAGGCTCGACGAGCGGGGCGAACGACACGGGGTACTCCTCGGGCTTCTCGGTGACCGGGTCTCGGTGACGTGGTGGCAACACCGCCGACGCCGTCCATGTTCCCCGCGGCCCCGGTCGCGCGGCCGGTCACGTCCCGGCATCCGGACGATGACCGCGACGGCAAGGCATTCGACCCGCAGGGTCTTGTCAGGACGTCCTGCGTGGGTGAGGGTCACTCCGGTTGAAAATTTCCTGCTCGGGCGGGATGCGTCGGACCATCCGTCGAGCGTGCCTGCACCCGGGTTCCCCCACACCCACTCCGGGAAGGCACGCACCTTGCACCCCACCACCCGACGCTTCCTCACCGGGAGCACCGCCTGTCGCCGGTCACCGCGACCATGGCGGCCACCCTCGCCGCCACGCGGCCAGCACGGCCGGCGCCTCGCCGCGACCGCGCGGACAGCAACGGCCAGGCCGGCGCACACCGGCCCGACAACCGGCCCGGCCCGCTCACCAAGCAGCCAGGACGCGCTCCGCGAGAAGGCCCTCGCGATGCTCGCCAACGGCACCGCCGACCTCCGGCGCCGCAGGGCGGCGGCGCCACCGTCGAGCCTCGGCCCGAAGAAGCCCGGCGAGTCGACGACGCCCGACGGCCTTCGAGTTCCCGGTCAACCGCACCGACCGGATCTTCACCGTGCTCTCGGAGTTCTCCGACACTGCTGCACAACTCGATCCCGCAGCCCGACCGCGCGCTCGACAACTCCACCGTGTGGCGCGAGGACTTCAACGCGGCCTACTACGACGACCTGTTCAACGGCGCCGACCGAGTCGATGACCGACTACTACCGCAAGCAGTCTCGTCGGGCAAGTACTCCGTCGCCTCACCGTCGAGGACTGGGTGACAGGTGCCCGGCGGCCTCGCCACGTACGGCGCCAACGACGTCGAGGACGACGGCGGCTCCTGGCAGTTCATCGCCGACACCGTCGACGCCTGGTACGCCGACCAGCTCGCCAGCGGCAAGACCGCGGCCGAGGTCGACGCCTACCTGGCCACGCTCGACGTCGTGGGACCGCTACGACGCCGACAGCGACGGCAACTTCAACGAGCCCGACGGCTACATCGACCACTTCCAGGCCGTGCACGCCGGTGAGGGCGAGGAGGCCGGCGCGTCGGCCGACGCCATCTGGTCGCACCGCTGGTACGTCAACGGCACCGACTACGGCCAGACCGGCCCCGGCGGCGCAACAAGCTCGGCGGCACCCAGATCGGCGAGTCCGGCTTCTGGATCGGCGACTACACCGTCGAGCCCGAGAACGGCGGCCTCGGCGTCTTCGCCCACGAGTACGGCCACGACCTCGGCCTCCCGGACTACTACGACACCGCCGGTGGCGAGAACGGCACCGCCTTCTGGACCCTCATGTCCTCCGGTTCCTGGCTCGGCCACGGCGAGGCCGCCGGCGAGGGCATCGGCACCACGCCCGGCCTGATGGGTCCGGAGGAGAAGCTCGAGCTCGGCTGGCTCGACTACTCCGAGGTCGACCCCGGCCAGGCGGCCACGGTCAACCTGGGCCCGTCGCAGAACACCTACGACGACCCCGGCACCACGGCCAACGAGGCCGACCAGGCCGTCAAGGTCAACCTGCCCGAGCTCACCACCACCACGTCGTACACGACTCCCCCGCAGGGCTCCAACGCCTGGTGGTCGGGCCGCGGCGACGGGCTCAACAACACCCTGTCCCGTGACGTCGACCGGCTCCGGCGCGGTCACCGTGACCGCGTCCGCGTGGTACGAGATCGAGGCCGGCTACGACTACCTGTACGCCGAGATCTCCACCGACGGTGGCAAGAACTGGACCCAGGTCGGCGCCCCGTCGACGGCTCGTCCGGCAACCGCTGGAAGACGCTGCGCTACAGCTACACCGCATCGGGACCGCACAAGTTCCGCTTCCGCTACGCGACCGACGGCGGCGTCAACGAGGCCGGCGCCTTCCTCGACAACATCGCGATCAAGACCTCGACCGGCACCGTCACCGACGGCGCCGAGTCGGGCGACCAACGGCTGGACCGCCACCGGCTGGAAGATCTCGACCGGGTCCGAGACGGTCACCACGCCGCGCTACTACCTCATCGAGAACCGCCAGCACGTCGGCTACGACAGCACGCTCGGCACCGGCCCGTACAACTTCTCCAAGGGGCTCACCAGGCCCAACTGGGTGGAGTTCTTCCAGTTCCGCCCGGGCATGCTCGTCTGGTACGTCAACGACGCGTACGCCGACAACAACGTCGCCACCCACCCGGGTGGCGGATCGGCCCTGCCGGTCGACGCCCGGCCCGCGCCGTTCAGCTACTCGGACGGCACCCGGCCGAGCAACCGTCGCCAGCCGTTCGACGCGACGTTCGGCCTCGACGGCCGTCCCGGAGACCTGCCTGCACAAGGAGGCCCTGGTCGGCAAGGGCAAGAACCAGACCGTGCAGGAGCTGTCGGCCTGCGCGCCGGCCAACGCGGGCATCGCCACCTTCGACGACACCGACCCGCTGCGCTACTGGTCCTCGGCCAACCCGCAGAACTCGGTCAAGGTCGCCGGGGCCGGCGTCAAGGCCACCGTCACCGGTGGCACCGGCGGGTTCCTCACCGTCTCCGTCACCAACCCGGCTCGCTGAGCCGGACCACGACACCGGAGCAGGGGCCCCGCGTCACGCGGGGCCCCTGCTCGGCTCCCGGGGCCCTCTACCTGCGAGTAGGCTGCGGGCTCATCGATCGTGCGGGAGGAAACACACGTGAGCGTTGATCGCTTCGACTCGGGCGAGCCCCGGCCGCGCGGCGGCCGGATGCCGCGACGCGAGCGCCGCGCCCAGCTGCTGGAGTCGGCCCTCGAGGTCTTCGTGGCGCAGGGCTACCACGCCGCCGCGATGGACGACATCGCCGACCGCGCCGGCGTCTCCAAGCCGGTGCTCTACCAGCACTTCCCCGGCAAGCTCGAGCTCTACCTCGCGCTGCTCGACGCCTCGTGCGACACGATCATCGACAACTGCCGCCAGGCGCTGGCCTCCACCCGGACAACAAGCTGCGCGTCGAGGCCGACGATGGACGCGTTCTTCGACTACGTCGCCGCCGACACCGGCGCCTTCCGGCTGGTCTTCGAGTCCGACCTGACCAGCGAGCCCGCCGTGCGCGAGCACGTCGACCGGGTCACCACCGAGTGCGCGGCGATGATCGCCGAGGTCATCCACGAGGACACCGGCCTGCCCGACGAGGCCTCGCGGCTGCTCGCCGTGTCGCTGGTGGGAATGGCCCAGGTCAGCGCCCGGTTCTGGCTCGGCGGGGACGGCGTCGGCAGCGAGCGAGCCGCTCAAGGACGCCGCGGCCCTCGTCTCCGGGCTGGCCTGGCGCGGGATCCGCGGCTACCCGACTGGACCACTGACCGAGACCAGCCTGCCGCTCAGGCCCGCTCGAGCACCGTCACCGACACACCCCAGCGACACGAAGGAGTGACCATGGAGGTCAAGATCGGCGTCCAGCACGCCCCCCGCGAGCTGGTCGTGGAGACCGACGCCAGCCCCGAGGACTTCGAGGCGCAGCTCGCCGAGGCCGTCGCGTCCGGCGGCCTGCTCGCGCTTCACCGACACCCGGGGCCGCCGCATCGCGGTGCCCGGCGACAAGATCGCGTACGTCGAGATCGGCGGCGGCGTCGCCGGCACCGTCGGCTTCCGCTGACCGCCGACCGCCGAGCTCCCCACGGGGTGCTCGGGGATCCCGCGACTCGCGGCCACCCTCGATGGGTCGGCATTGATCCCGACCCTCGTGGGCGACGATGATGCTGCTGCGTCGACCTCACGGTCGGCGGCGACCGCACGAAAGGGTGTGGCATCCGAATGGCAGAACTCGTGGACATCTGTGACTCTGATCGTCGGAGGCGTCATCGATCGGCCTCCTCGGCAAGTTCGTCGCCCCCGGCGACAAGGACAACATCCCGCTGTGGCTCACCATCCTGTGCGGCATCGGCGGCATCATCCTCGGCTACTACATCTACGCAGCCTTCGGCGGCGACGGCTCGGGCGGTATCGACTGGGTCCAGCTGGATCGTCGCCATCATCACCTCGGCCGTGCTCGTCGTGGTCGCCTCGACCGTCACCGGTCGCAACCACGGCTCGCGCACGCACGTCTGACGCTCACCGCGTCTCGCGCAGCACGTCGAAGGGCCCCGCACCGGCTGGTGCGGGGCCCTTCGTCACGTGTGGGGGATCGGCAGTCGAGGCGTCAGGCGTCGAGCCCGAGGTCGGCCATCCGCTGGGCGTGGTTCTCGGTGAGCCGGGCGAACATCCGGCCCAGCGCCGCGAGGTCGAGGCCGGGCCGGTCCACTCCCCCGGCCAGCAGGGCGCTCAGCGCGTCCCGCTCGGCGGCGACGCGCTGGGCCTGGGTGAGCGCCTCGCCCATCAGCCGACGGCCCCACAGGGCCAGCCGACCACCCAGGCGGGGGTCCTGCTCGATGCCCCGGCGCGACCCGCTCGACGACGAACGCCGAGTGGCCGGCGTCGTCGAGCGCGCTGATGATCAGGTCGCGGGTGTCCGGCGTCGAGGTAGGCCGCGATCTCGCGGTAGAAGTCGGCGGCCAGGCCGTCGCCGACGTAGGCCTTGATCAGCCCCTCGTACCAGTCGGCGGGCTGCGGTGTGGCGCGTGGAAGGAGTCGAAGCCGGCCTGGAAGGACTCCATCGCGGCGAACGGGTCGGCGCCCAGCTCGCTCGAGCCGCTGCCGGAGCCGGTCAGGTGGCCGAACTCCGCCGCCGCCATCGGCCCGATGGCGACCTTGTCGTCCAGCGTGGGGGCCAGCTTGGCGTCCTCGGCGAGCCGCTCGAAGGCCGACAGCTCGCCGTAGGCGATCGCGCCGAGGAGGTCGATGACGGCCTGCGTGGTAGGCCGGGTCGTGGACTGCTCGACGGGAGGCCCACCGGCATCCGGGCCGGCTGCCGCGGCGGAGGATTCAGTCATGTCCGCACCCTAGGGGATACATGGCGATCGAGCGCCACGCCGAGTCCGAGCGAGCAGCCACGCGCCACGCCGAGTTGCCGCCTCACGCCTCCCGGTGGACCTCTCCGGTCAGCCCGGCGCCGACGCATGTGCGCGGCAGGCTTGCCTCTTCGAGTCCGCCGCACGACGAGACTCGAATCAAGAAAGCGAATACGCATGACCACGACCTTCCGCGACCTCGGGGTGCTCCCCGAGATCTGCGACGCGCTCGAGCGCGCCGGCATCACCACCCCCTTCGCCATCCAGGAGATGACCCTCTCGGTCGCCCTGATGGGCACCGACCTGATCGGCCAGGCCCGCACGGGCACCGGCAAGACCCTCGCGTTCGGCATCCCGGTGATGCAGCGCAGCGTCACGATGAGCGACCCGGCCTACGCCGACCTGCCGCAGGGCAAGCCGCAGGCGCTGATCGTCGCCCCGACCCGCGAGCTCGCGCTCCAGGTCTCCAACGACCTCGCACCTCGCCAGCAAGGACCTCGGCCTGCGCGTGCTCACCGTCTACGGCGGCGTCGGCTACGACACCCAGCTCGACACCCTCGCGTCCGGCGTCGACATCGTCGTCGGCACGCCCGGCCGGCTCATCGACCTGGCCAACCGCCGCGCCCTCGACCTCTCCCACGTGCACGCCCTGGTGCTCGACGAGGCCGACGAGATGCTCGACCTCGGCTTCCTGCCCGACGTGGAGCGGCTGCTGAGCATGACGCCCGAGACCCGGCAGACGATGCTGTTCTCGGCCACCATGCCCGCCGCGATCGTGGCGCTGGCCCGCACGGCACATGCGCCACCCGATGAACATCCGTGCCGAGTCGTCGTACGAGAACGCGACGGTGCCGGCCACCGCGCAGTTCATCTACCTGGCGCACGACCTCGACAAGCCGGAGATCATCGGCCGCGTCCTGCAGGCCGACGACGCCGAGAAGATGATCGTCTTCACCCGCACCAAGCGCCAGGCGCAGCGCATCGCCGACGACCTGGCCGAGCGCGGCTTCGCTGCCGCCCCGCTGCACGGCGACATGGCGCAGATCGCCCGCGAGAAGGCCCTGGCCAAGTTCCGCGAGGACAAGCTCAAGGTGCTGGTGTGCACCGACGTCGCCGCCCGCGGCATCGACGTCCGCGGCGTCTCGCACGTCGTCAACTACACCTGCCCCGAGGACGACAAGACCTACATCCACCGCATCGGCCGCACCGGCCGCGCCGGCGCCACCGGCACCGCGATCACGCTGGTGGACTGGCCGGACATCGCTCGCTGGAAGATGATCAACAAGGTCCTCGACCTGCCGTTCCCGGAGCCGACCGAGACCTACTCGACCTCCGAGCACCTCTTCCACGACCAGGGCATCCCGGCCGGCACCAAGGGTCGCATCGTCGACGCCGCCCCGGTCGAGCGCAAGCCGCGCGAGGACCGCGGCCCCGTCGGGTGATCGCGACCGCGGCCCCGCGCGACCGCAACCGCAACCGGAGCCGCAGCCGCACCCGCAACGGCGCCCCCGTCGAGGGCGGCTGCCCCGCCGCCTCCACGACGGGCGCGTCCTCCGAGGCCGCGGACAAGCCCGCCGGCGAGGGCGCGCAACCGCAACCGCCGTCGTCGTACCCGCTCCGGCGGCTCGGCCAACTCGGCGGCGGCCCCCGCCTCGGAGTGACCCGCACCTGATCCACACGCACGAAGACCCGGCGCCGATGGCGCCGGGTCTTCTGCGGTGTGCTGCTTGCTGCTTGTCTGCTGCAGCGTCAGTTCTTGGAGGGGACCCACGCCTTGGCGGTCAGCGCCGGGTGGTCGCTGATGCCGTTGTAGACCTTGGCGAAGCCGGAGAACTCCGCACCCGAGCCGAGCATCCAGTCCGGGCCGCCGAAGCGCGGGAACCGGGCACGGCTTCTTGGCGGAGCCGCCGTTCATCGAGACGAGCGGGGTGGCCCGGGCGACCTGTGGCAGAACTCCGAGCGCTCGTTGACGTCGCCGATCACGAAGACGGGGCGGTCCTTGCCCAGCATCTGCTTGATCTTCGCGATCTCCTTGCGCGGTGGAGATGTCGCGCTCGGTCTCGTGGCCGCCGGGGGCGTTGTGGATCGCCATCACCCAGAAGCCGCGGCCGGTGTCGCGGTCGCGAAGGCGCATGTAGGGGATCGGGCGCTGCCAGCCGAGGAACGGCCGCATGACGTGGCCGGTCTCCATGACCTTGACCTCGGTGGTCTTGAAGGCGATCTGGATCGCCGAGCCCCGGGTGCCGAGCGTGCGCCGCGGGAAGAAGTTGTAGCCGGGCAGGGACTTCTGCATCTGCCGCAGCTGGTCCTTGGCGACCTCCTGGAAGGCGGCGACCGTCGCGCCCTCCCCCTGCACCCAGCGCGCCGCGCGGGTGGCGCGGTCGATGCCACCACGGGCGATCGCAGCTGCTGAGGATGTTGAACGTCGTCAGCCGGACGCCGTACCCGTTGCGCGGGCGGCTCTCGGTCGTGGTCGACGTGCTGGTCGAGGTGCTGGGCGTCGAGGTCGTCGTCGTGGTGTCGGCGTGGGCCGGGCCGGTGGCGATGGCCGGGGTGGTGATCAGGCCGAGGGCCAGGACGCCGGCGGCAACGAAGGACTTGGTCGTCGGAGGCATCCGGGCACCCTAGGCAATGCCCTCGGCGTGGCGCCAAATCGGCGCCGGGCCTGAGCGTGGGTCAGACGACGACCACGGTGGAGCCGGCGGACGCGAAGCGCCACATCGCCACGGCGTCCGGCAGTGGCCTGCCGGATGCACCCGTGGGACTGGGGGGTCCCGAGCTGCGCACGGGTCTGGAGGGGCTGGTCGTCCTTGGTGGGGATGGAGTGGAAGCCGATGGCGGCCCGCTGCCCGTGGGCGAAGCGGACGAAGTACTCCATGACGCCGGAGTCGTCGATGCCGACGGCCCACCGGGAGCGCGACCAGACCTCGTAGCGTGCCGGGCTGGAGGTTGTCGGTGAGGCTGCCGCTCACCAGGTACGTGCGCCGCACGCCCTCGTCGGCGCCGACCAGCCAGACCCGCTGGGCGCCCTCGCTGAAGACGACGCGGCGCCCGGTCCCGGAGCCGGCGGGCACCACGGCCGGGTCGACGGCGGGTGCGACCACGGTCGGGGTCGCGGGTCGGAGTGGGGGCGGAGGTGGTCGTGGAGCCGCTCAGCACGGCGGTCTCGCCGGCCGGTGCCGAAGCCCCGGCCGTCGGGCGGTCGGCGGCCGCGGCGGGCTCCCGCTCGACCGGCAGCAGGCCCACTCCCCCGAGCACCGAGACCGCGGTGACGACGCAGGACGCCAGGGCCAGCACGATCCGGCCGTAGCGCGGGCGTGCGGACCGGTGGCGGGTCACCGGGTCAGGCCTTGGCCCGGGCGGTGCTCGCGGTGGCGCGCTTCCCGGCGGACTTCTTCGCCTTCTTGGCCTTGGGCCGCTGGGAGCGGGTGACCAGGTTGGCGGCCACCTCGCGGTAGGCCTGCGCACCCTTGTTGCTGCGGCTGGTGGCGAGGATCGAGCGGCCGGCGGCGGGCGCCTCGGCGAACTTGATCGTCTTGGGGATCGGCGGCTCGACGACCTCGAGGTCGTAGGTCTCGCTGATCGTCTCCAGGACGGTGCGCGCGTGGTTGGTGCGTCCGTCGTACAACGTCGGCAGGACGCCCCACACCTCGAGCCCGCGGTTGGTGAAGCGGCGCACGTCGTGGACGGTGTCGAGCAGCTGGCCGACGCCGCGGTGGGACAGCGTCTCGCACTGCAACGGGATGAGCACGCCGTCCGCGGCGGTCAGCGCGGCCACGGTCAGCACGCCCAGCGAGGGCGGGCAGTCGAGCAGGATCCAGTCGTAGCCCGCCTCGTCCTCGGCCAGCTGCTCGACGACGCCCTTGATGACGTGCTCGCGACCGGTGCGGGTGAGGAGGTCGGCCTCGGCGCGGGCGAGCTCGATGGTGGCCGGGAGGAGGTCGACGCCGTCCTCGGTCTCGAGGATGACCTCCGAGGGGTCGACCCCCTTGGTCAGGACGTGGTGGACCGAGATCTCGAGGTCCTCCGGGTCGATGCCCAGCGAGAAGGTCAGGCACGCCTGCGGGTCGAGGTCGACGAGGAGCACCGAGTGGCCCAGCTCGGCGAGCGCCGCGCCGATGGAGGCGACGGAGGTGGTCTTGGCGACGCCGCCCTTCTGGTTGGCGATCGCGAGTGTGGTGGTCATCGCTGCCCATCATGCCCGACCCGGTTGCCCCGGTTGCGGCGACACCTGAATGCTGGGCCCATGTCTTCCGACCCCGCGCCCACCGCGTCCACCCCCAGCGGCCCGTCCCCGTCCGCGCGTCCCACGGCGCTGGTCACCGGGGCGACGGCCGGGATCGGGCTGGAGTTCGCCCGCCAGCTCGCCCGCCAGGGCCACGACCTCGTGCTCGTGGCCCGCGACGAGCCCCGGCTGGAGTCCGTGGCGGCCGAGCTCCGGGCCACCTCCGGCGTCGAGGTGGAGGTGCTGCGGGCCGACCTGGTCGACGCCGCCGACCTGGCCCGGGTCGAGGAGCGGGTGGCGGACCGCGAGCGACCGGTGGACCTGCTGGTCAACAACGCGGGCTTCGGCCTCAAGAAGCGCTTCCTGGACAACCCCGTCGAGGACGAGGTGGCGATGCTGCAGGTGCTCGTCACCGCGGTGCTCCGCCTCTCCCACGCGGCCCTCGGGGCGATGACCGAGCGCGGCCACGGCGGCATCATCAACGTCTCGTCGGTGGCGGCGTTCCTGCCGCGCGGCAGCTACTCGGCGGCCAAGGCGTGGGTCAACAGCTTCAGCGAGTGGGCGGCCCACGAGTACCGCGCCGCCGGGGTGACGGTCACCGCCCTGTGCCCGGGCTTCACCAAGACCGAGTTCCACGAGCGGATGCAGGTGAGGCGGGGCGACGGCTTCATGTGGCTCGACGTGGAGTTCCTCGTGGAGAAGGCCCTCGCCGACCACGCCAAGGGGCGGGTGTTCTCCGTGCCCGGCGCGCAGTACAAGACGGTCGTCGCGCTCACCCGGGCCATCCCGTCGGGGGTGCTGCAGCGGTTCCAGTCGATCGGGCGCAAGTAGGACCGGCTCGCCCGGGCTCGTCGGGGCCCCGTCAGGGGACGAGCAGGGCCGGTGTCTCCCGGCCGCTCGCCGCCGCCGCGTCGCCGGCCCGCTGCAGCAGCCGCTCGAGCTGCTCCGGCGGCGTGGTGTTGCAGCCCAGGTCGTGGTCGACCTTGCCCAGGCCGTGGTGGTCGCTGGAGCCGGTCGGGACCAGGTCGAGGTCCTCGGCCAGGCCACGGAGCTCGGCGCGGACCGCGCCGGAGTGGTCCTGGTGGTCGACCTCGATCCCGGCGAGGCCGAGCCCGGCCAGCCGCTCGAGGTGGTCGGGCGTGAGCACCCGCGAGCGGCCCCACGGGTGGGCGACCACGCTGACGCCCCCGGCCCCGGCGACGAGGCCGACGGCCTCCTCGAGCGGGACGGCGTAGCGGTCGATGTAGGCGGGCCGGCCGGGGTTGAGCCAGGTGGCGAAGGCCTCCTCGCGGCTCCCCACCACTCCCGCGGCGATCATCGCGTCGGCCACGTGCGGCCGACCCGTCGCAGCCGCGTCCCCCGCCCGGCGGCGTACGTCGTGCTCGGTGACCTCGATCCCGAGCGCCTGCAGCTTGGCGCAGATCGCCGGCACCCGGTCGTTGCGGCCGTCGAGGATGTCGGCGAGGGCGCGGGCCAGGGGCGGGTACGTCGGGTCGGGGAGGTAGGCGAGCAGGTGCACGCTCGCGTGGCCCAGGCGGGTGCTGATCTCCATCCCCCGGACCAGGGTGATGCCGACCTCGGCGGCGGCCCGCTCGGCCTCGGCCCAGCTCTCGGCCGTGTCGTGGTCGGTGATCCCCAGGACGTCGAGACCCGCCTCGTGCGCGTGCCGGACCAGGGCGGCGGGGCGGTCGGTCCCGTCGCTGACCGAGGAATGCGTGTGGAGGTCGATGCGCACCCGGTCAGTCTGGCACCGCCCGACCGCCGGGCACGGATCGTCGGTTCACCAGCCGGGGTCGGGACCGCCGAAGGCCACCTCCACCAACGGAGGTCCCAGCCCGGAGGCGTCGCGCAGGATCCACTCGTCGCGGAGCAGCAGCATGGCGGAGGCCGGCCGGATGACCAGCCACAACCAGCGGCCGCGCTCCTCACCCACCAGCACGAAGCGGTCGAGCTCGACGTCGTGGGCGCTGGCCGGCGCACTGCTCGTGGAGACCGGCCACATGGGGACGGAGACCTGCTCGACGCGCACCCGCGCGAGCGGCGGGTCCTCGCCGAGGTCACCGGGGGTGTCCCCCGGCAGCCGCGCGACGCGGTTGCCGACCCCGGTGCCGGGCTCCTCGCTCACGATCAGCACGTCCACCGGCCCGTCCAGCGCGCTGGTGCCGGAGCAGACGGTCACGGTGGCGTGGGTGCCGCCGTCCTGCTCCCCGACCACGCCGAAGCTGCTCACGTGCCACCCCGGTCCGAGGGGCCACGGCAGGAGCGTGGGGAAGCCGCGCGAGAGCTCGAGGTGGGCGACGAACGCGGCGTACGACGCCTCGGCGGGGCGCCACAGCGGCGGCACCGGTCCGTGGTCCCGGCATGCCCAGACGGCCTCGTCGCGGGCGACGGGCCGCGGGCACCGGGGACATCGGGGGTCGAGCATGGTCAACGGTGGCGGTGGGTCGCCGCAGGCGTCAAGAGTTCCAGCGCAGCAGCACCGGCGACTCGCGCTCCCAGCCGAGCACCGACAGCGTGGAGGTGTCCAGGCGGAAGTGCCGGCCGGCCTCGACGGGCAGCCCGAGCCAGCGCGCGGTGAGGGCCCGGAGGGCGTGGCCGTGCCCGAAGACGAGGGTGCGACCCCGGTGCTCGCGGGCCTTCGCGACCACCCGGTCGAGGCGGGTGGACACCTCGTCGGCGGTCTCGCCACCCGGGACCGGACCGGTCCAGACGCTCCAGCCGGGCACGGTCTCGCGGATGGTGGCCGTGGTGACGCCCTCGTAGTCGCCGTACGCCCACTCGACGAGGTCGTCGTCGACCTCGGCCCCGGAGCGTCCGACCAGCTCGGCCGTCGTGCGGGCGCGCTGGCGGGGGCTGGTGAGCACGAGGTCGAAGTCGACGTCGGCCAGGCGCGGGGCCAGCTCGCGGGCGACCTCGACGCCGTGCTCGGTGAGGGGCAGGTCGGTGGTGGACGTGTGGCGTCCCGACCTGCTCCACTCGGTCTCGCCGTGGCGGATGACCCACAGCTCCTGCGTCGAGGCGGTGTGAGCGTTCATCCGCCGAGTGTGGCACCAACCGGGCCCGGGCGTGCCACCATGCGCCATGACCTCCGGCGCGATGGACTCTGGCGCAGTGCCGCGCGGCCGGGTGGCGGCGATGGTGGCCTTCGGCTGCCAGGGCTTCGTGTTCATCAGCACCACCACGCGGCTGCCGCTCTTCTCGGAGCGCTGGGACCTGGGCGAGCTGAGCCTGTCCGGGCTGCTGCTGATGGTGGTGCTGCTGGCCGGCATCGGGTCGGTGCTGGCCGAGCGGTTCGCGGTGCGCCGCGACAGTGCGACGCTGCTGCGGGCCGGCTTCGCCCTGATGGCGGTGGCCCTGGTGCTCACGGTCGTCGAGGTCTGGCCGGTGTTCCTGCTCGGGCTCGCGCTGTACGGCGTCGCGCTCGGGCTCGTCGACGCGAGCACCAACATGCAGGCGGTGGCCGTCGAGCACGCGCTCGCGCGTCCCGTGCTGCCGTCGATGCACGCGGGCTGGACCTTCGGCGGCATCCTCGGTGCGGGTCTGACGCTGGCCACCCCGGGGGTCCCGGTGACCGCCCTGGGCGCGGTCGCGGTGGTGCCGCTCGCGGCCGTGGCGGCGCCCTACCTGCGCCGGGTCGGCTCCCCCACGGTCAGCCACGACGTCGCCGTGCCGTGGCGACCGATCGTGATGGTCGGCCTGGCGATGGTGCTCTTCTACATGGTCGACACGGCCGCGGCGACCTGGGGACCGACCTACCTCGACCGCACCTTCCCCACCCCGACGTCACTGCTGGCGCTGGCGACGTTCCCCTACCTCATCGCCTCCCTGGTGGCCCGGATGGCCGGCGACGGGCTCGTACGCCGCCATGGCGCGGTCCGCGTGCTGCGGGCGGGCGCGGTCGTGTCGGCCGTCGCCCTCCTGCTCGTCGTCGCGGCGCCCACCTGGCCGGTCGCCGTGCTCGGCTTCACCCTGCTCGGGCTCGGGGCCGCGGTGATCGCACCGCTGTCGTTCTCGGCCGCCGCCCGGATCGCGGGCGACGGAGTCGACGACCCGCTGCTGCGACAGGCACGCGTGGACGTGGTGATCGGACGGTTCAACCAGTTCAACTACGTCGGCGGGCTGCTCGGCGCGGTGCTGACCGGGGTCGTGGGGGCCGACAACCTGCGGTTCGGGTTCGCCGTACCGCTCGTCCTGATCCTGCTCGTGTGGCCGCTGGCGAGGTACTTCGCGCCGGTGCCGACGGACGCCGCCACGCAGCCGGGGACCCGGCCCGGGACCTCGCCCGGCACTCAGACGGGGACGAGCGTCCAGTAGTCGAGGTCGAGCAGCACGCCCTCGGCGTACTTCCCGTCGTCACCGCGCAGCGTCATCGACGCGTCGCGCCCACGAGTCGCCACGAGGCGCAGGCGCAGGGCACCGACGCCGGGCGCGGACGTCTCGGCGCGGTCGAGCACCTCCGACCAGGCGTGCACGGTGTCGCCGGCGAAGGCCGGGGCGACGTGCGACCCGGCGTTGATCGCGGCGATGAGCTGGGCGTTGGCCAGGCCGTTGAAGGACAGCGCGCGGGCCATCGAGATGACGTGGCCGCCGTAGACCAGCCGGCGGCCGTCGGGCCGGGCGTCGGTGTTGAAGTGCACCTTGGCGGTGTTCTGCCAGAGCCGGGTGGCCATCATGTGCTCGGGGTCGGTGAGGGTGACGCCGTCGACGTGGTCGATCCTCTCGCCCACCTCGTAGTCGCCGAGGCGGTGCGGCTCCCCCGCGGCGACGAAGTCGTACGCCGTGAAGTCGAGGCCGTCGGGCACCACCAGGTCGTCGACGGCCACCGCAACGGCGAGCTCGGGGACCACGGTCTCGGGGGCCGGAGCGTCCGCGTCGCGCTTGTGGACCATCACCCAGCGGCACCAGTCGAGCGCGGTCTCCCCGCGCTGGTTGGTCGCGGTGGAGCGGACGTGGACGACGCCCGTGCGGCCGTTGGAGTTCTGCTTGAGGCCGATGACCTCGGAGCGGGTGCGCAGCGTGTCGCCCGGCACGACCGGCTGGTGGAAGCGGCACTCGGCGTAGCCGAGGTTGGCCACCGCGTTGAGCGAGATGTCGGGGACGGTCTTGCCGAAGGCGACGTGGAAGGCGATGAGCTCCTCGACCGGGGCGGGCGACAGGCCGCAGGCGGCGGCGAACTCGGCGCTCGACGCGATCGCGAACCGGCTCGGGTAGAGCGCGCCGTACAGCGCCCGGTCGCCCTCGGTGATCGTCCTCGGCGTCGCGTGCTCGATCACCTGGCCGACGGTGAAGTCCTCGAAGAAGTTGCCGGCGTCGGTCTTGCTGGTGGCCGTGTCGTCGGTCGGGCCCTCGCTCGCGCTCATGGCCCGTATCGTGCCGCACCCGCGCCCTGACGGACGCGGGTGCTCACGTGGTGCTGGTCACGTGCTGCTGGTCATGACGGGTGACTCAGGTCCCGCCGCCACCGGCCTTGCGGCGGTGCACCTTGGGGGCGGCGCCGCCTTCGACCTCGGCCCCGTGGGCCTTCTCCTGGACCGGGCCGTCCTGGTGGACGCCCTTCTCCTTGGTGTTCTTCTTGTCGAGCGCCTCGCGCATCTTGGCCTTGAGGTCTTCGTTCGTCATCCGTCCTCCTTGGTCAGAGGCCCCCACCCTGCCAGCCGACCCCGCACGGGTCGAGGTATTTCGCAGGCGACGGCGTCGTGAGTGGTCGAAACCCGGTTGCCGCGCGGCGGTGCAGGGCTGTGACGCTCGCACCCATGTCTCGAAGCCCCTGGCCCCTGCAGCAGGACGGGCTGCTCTTCCGCGATGCCGTCGAGTCCGACATCGCGGCGTTGCAGTCGTTCCGCAACGACGCGAGCGTCAACCACTTCATGGTGCGCACCCACGTCGACCCCGATGACCTGCGCCGCGACTGGCTCTCGATGCCCGACAACCCGACGGAGCACTCCTGTGTCGTCGACCGCGACGGCGGCGTCGTGGCGATGGGCTTCCTCGACGTCGTGGACGGCGCCGGCCAGCCCGGTCATCCCACCGGGACGGACGGGCTGATCGGCTACATCGTCGATCCTCGCTTCGCGGGCCAGGGCATCGGGACCACGACCGCTCGCGCCCTCCTCCACGCAGCCTTCGACCGGCTCGGCCTCCGTCGTGTCACGGCCGGCGCGAACGCCGACAACATCGCGTCGGTCACGGTGCTCGAGCGGGCGGGGATGCGCAAGGAGCGCCATGCGGTCCGGGCGCTGTGGCACCGGGAGCTCGGGTGGCTGGACGAGGTGGAGTACGCCCTGCTCGACGAGGAGTGGCGCGCGCGGACCTCCTAGCCCCTCTCGACGCTGGACCGGCCCCTTGCGCGACTGCCCTCAACCTTTTCGGGGCACCCCTCGTCAAGAGGGCGTGGGTGCAAGGGTGGCAACCAGGAACGGAGGAGCCGGGGTGGACGACTCCACGAGAGCCGACTTCGCAGAATTCGTCGCGGTGCAGGTGCGGCCGCTGCTGGGTTTCGCCCACGCGCTGACGGCCGATCCGCACGACGCGTGGGACCTCACCCAGGAGACGCTGGCGCGGATGGGCGAACGCTGGGGACGCACGACGTACGACACACCGGCGGCCTATGCCCGGACCGTGATGGTGCGGCTCAACATCGACCGGATCCGGCGGCTGCGCCGCGAGATGCCCCGCTCGACTGCCGGACCCGAGGTGGCTGTGCCCGTCGTGGACCTCGACGGGATGGAGCCGTGGCTCGTCGACGCGCTGGCCACGCTCTCACCGCGCCAGCGCACGGCGCTGGCCCTGCGGTACGTCGAGGACCTCGACGTCCGGGGAATCGCCGAGCGGATGGGCTGCTCGGAGGGAACCGTCAAGAGCCAGCTGTCCCGGGGCACCGAGCGCCTGCGCGAGCACGCACGCGGCCGCGGGCTGTTGACCACACGAGAGGGATGACCCGATGACCGAGGAACAGATCAGGGACGGCTACGAGCGGCTCGACTCCGCGCTGCGGGCACCGCAGGATGCGCTCGACCGGGTCGAGAAGCGCATGGGAACGCGTCGCCGGCGCCGCCGGATCGGCGTCGCCGCCGGCGCAGCGGTCGTCGTGGCCGCCGTCGGGGGCTACACCGCGGTCTCGATGGGCGGCTCCGACGACGGCCGCGACGGTGTCGTGGCGGTCGATCCGCCGCCAGCCCCTCTGGTGATGACGCGGCCCGACGGGTCCACGTTCGAGTTCACGGACCTGACGATCAGCTGCGACCCGCCCGGCGCGACAGGCGGCGGACCCGGTGACCAGAGCCGCGTCTACCTCTCCAGCCCGATCCTCATCGATGGCGAGCGGGTGACCCAGCCGTTCGTGCTCATCGAGGCCGCCGTCGACAAGCTGGAGCAACCGCGCACGTTCACGCTGCCGATCGAGAGCGCCGACGGCTCCTCGGAGGAGCTGCCCCTGACCGTCTTCATCGCGGACACCGAAGGGGCCCCGGACGGCAACGAGGTCGTCAGCTCCTCCCCCAGCACCGGCACGCTGCGGGTCACGCGGGCTTCGTGCGACCCGACCCCCGTCCTGCAGCTCGAGCTGGACGTCACCTTGGCGAGCGAGGAGACCTTGGTCGACGGGCAGAGCAAGCAGTCGTTGGAGCTGACCGGGCTCGTGCGCTGACCCGGGCTCTGGCTCACCAGCGTGCAGGGTCGGGCCACTCCGGCGAGCGCCCCGGAGGCGGACCGCTCGGGGCGAGCACTCCGGGAACCGGGCCGGCCAGGAGGCGGACGTGCCTGTGGCCCCGCCGGTGATGCGTTGGCGGGGTCCGGGGCGTGGTGGTCATAGGTCGGGCGGCTGCGGGTCAGGAAGGTCGGGCGCGTCGTCGAGTCCGGGGCCGGGCCAGGCGCGACCGATCGGCTGGCTGCCGGTGTGGTCGCGGAGGTAGGTGTTGCCGAGCGGGCTGGTCCAGAGGAACACCCCTGGCTCGGTCACCTCGTACCGCCACCGCCCACGTGTCTTCAACCGGTGGCGCCGCCCGCACAACGGCGCCAGGTTGTCCGTCGCTGTATGGCTGCCCGGCGGCCGCCCAAGGCGGGAGCCCCAGGGGGCTGACGCGCCTGTGGCCCCGCCGGTGTCACTCGGGCGGGGTCCGGGGCGTGGTGGTCAGAGGTCGGGCGGGTGTGAGTCCGGCCGGTCGGGAAGGTCGTCGGCGCCGGGCTCGGGCCAAGCGCGGCCGATCGGTTGGCTGCCGGTGTGGTCGCGGAGGTAGGTGTTGCCGAGCGGGCTGGTCCAGAGGAACACCCCGGCTCGGTCATCTCGTAGCGCCACCGCCCCCGGGTCTTGAGCCGGTGGTGCCGCCTGCACAACGGGGCCAGGTTGTCGGTCGCCGTCGGGCCACCCTGCTCGGGATCGTCGTGGTTGTACGGGATGACGTGGTCGAGGTCGCAATGCCTCGCGTTGCGTCCGCACCACGGGAACACACAGGTCCCGTCCCGGACGATCACGTGCTCCCGCATCCTCGGGGTCGGCCGGTAGCCCTGGCACTCCAACCGCTCACGGAGGTCGATGACCTGGTTGACGACCACCTGCACGTCATCGCGTCCGCACCAGGCGCGGATCTGGTCCACCGACAGCAGCCGGTTGCCGGCCTGCTCGACCCGCCCGCACAACGCCTCGTCCGGCGCGTCCGGGTTGTCGACGTGGGTGATCGCGTCCGCGGAGAGGTGGGCGTACAGGTGGATCTGCGTCACCGGCTTCACGGGCTCGCTGCGCTCGCACCTCAACCCCCGAAGCATCAGGCTGCGTCGAAGCCGATGGTCATCTGGTGCCGGGCCAGGTCGCCGAGCGCGGTGGCGCGGCGGCCGTCGACGGTGTCGGTGGACCCGAGCTTCGGCGAGGTGCTCCGCACCGGACGCGACTGCCTCGGCCAGCGCCAGGGCGTCGGGGATCTCCAGGTCGGCCTCGAGGTGCATCGTGCCGTCGAAGGACGCCTGCTCGGTGTCGAAGGTGACGTGCCGCTTGTCCGCGGAGTCCTCCAGGGCCTGCTGCACCTGCGTCGGGCATGAACCGCACCCGGGCCTCATCAACCACCCGACGCAGCTGCGACGGGGTGAGCCGCGAGGCGCACCAGAAGACCTGCTCGTCGACGTGCGTCGCGGCCTCCAGGGTGAGGGCGAGGGTGGTCTGCGCGATGATCCGCGCCCGCCACCCCGCCACCAGACCCGACAGGACCGCACCCCAGAGCCGGGGAGGCGGTAGGCGACCTCGACACACTCGGTCAGGAACCGGCCCGCACTGTCGTTGGTGCGACCCAACATCGTCGCGAACTCCGGCACACAGAACTCATCAATGCTCGGGGACCCCTCACCGGCGAACGTCTTCGGAGACGTGAAGCACGCCTCCGCGAACTCCGGGTCCGCGATGTGCAGATCCGCCCAATGGACCGCCAGACGCATCAGTCGACATCGGTCTCTTCGGCCGCCTTCTTCTCCGCCTTGACCGCGCGCAACAGCTCGGCCGGGGAGTCCGGCAGCGCGGTGCGGTGGTCGATGACATGGCTCCAGCCAATCAGGGACCACCGACAATCAGAGGCCGAAAACAGCCGTTCTGACCGGATGGTGGACACGACTTTCGGACGACTTCTGCGGAGTGGCGGCGGCGTGGTTTCGAGGCTCGCTGCGCTCGCACCTCAACCACCGAGAACACCGGCTCGACTCGGCGACACCGGTCGGCGGGTGGCGTGGTTTCGAGGCTCGCTGCGCTCGCACCTCAACCACCGAGAGACCGGGTCTCGACTGCGCTCGCGCCTCAACCACCGAGAGCCGGGTCCTGGCGGGTCAGGGACGGCGCAGGAGGTGGACGCGCGAGGTGAGCTTGCCGAGCATCCCGTAGACCTGCCAGAGGCACTCCCCCAGCATCACGTCGTACGCCGCGTCGCCGAACGCCGACCGGTAGCGCTCGGGGTCGCGTTGGAGCCGCGCCACGTGCAGGAGGGCCCGCGAGGCACGGCCCGACGTCTCCTCCTCGTGCTCGCCCCACTCGGAACCGAGGTCGACGGACGGCGTCGACCACGAGGCCGGAGTGCGAGATCGCGCCGTCGTCGTGTCCGCGTCCACCGACGCCGGCACGACCCCCATCACGGGGAAGAGCCAGTCGGCCTCCTCGGGCGCGAGCAGGTCGGTGGCCAGGACCTGGTGGACCAGCGCCCGTCCACCCGGACGCAGCACCCGGGCGAACTCCCGTAGGCCGAGGCCAGCGACGGCGCGTGCGCGAGGGTGTCACGGCACCAGACCAGGTCGACGGAGGCGTCGCGGAGCGGGATCCGGTCGGCCGTCCCCCGCTCGAAGGAGACCCGCGACGCGATCTCCTCGGGCTCGCTGCGTCGGGCCTCCCGGGCCAGGTCGAGGTGGCGCTGCACCGGGTCGATGCCCAGGACCCGCAACCCGAAGTGGGCGGCCAGCCGGAAGGCGTGGGCGCCCTCGCCGCACCCGACGTCCAGCGCGATGCTGTCCGGCGGCAGGTCGAACGAGCGCACGGTCGCCAGCATCATCGAGGGGTCGCGCGGTGCGAGGCTCTCGTCGAGCATCGCGACGAACGCCGCCTCGAGGCGCGGGTGGGCGTCGTGCAGGAACGAGGTCATCAGCCCGACCCCTCGTCGTCCGCCGACGCGTCCACGTCGGACGCGGAGGACGAGGCGGCCCGGATCTGCTCCGCCAGCAGGCCCGCGAGCCCCGCGATCGCCGCGTCGGCGACCAGCGAGTCCGACACCGTCGCGGGGTCCACCCCCGGCACGTCGACCGGCGTGAGGTCGTCCCAGGAGCCGACCAGCGAGACGCCGAGGTCGCGCAGGGCCGAGACCATGTGCGCGGCGTGGTCGGCGCACCCACGGGGCGACGGGCAGCCCGATGGCCGGCTCGTCGCCCTTGCGGGCGGCCAGCACCTGCTTGGCGAGGACGCCCTTGCGCAGCTCGGTCCCCTCCGGGAAGACCAGGCCCTCGTCGTTGAGCAGCTCGTTGACCCGACGGATCACCAGCGTCGACGCGGCCCCGACGGACTCGTTGCCCATCCGGGCGGGCGCGAAGCCGTCGGGCGACGTCCCCAGCACCGAGCAGAAGCGCTCCCACAGCAGCTCGCGCGGCGCTCCGGGCGGCGGCACGGTGACCACCACGACCCGTGCGGCGCCGACCTCCTCGCCCCACGTGCGGGCGAAGCGGACGATGTTCTGCTGGCGCCAGAAGGTCCGCCCCGACTCCGGGCGGCTCGGCGGTCTCGTCGCGGTGCCCCGGGCGCCAGGACTCGATGCCGGCGAGGTAGTCGGCGAAGGTCCAGGTCCGGCCGTTCTGCACGGTCTCCTGCCACATGGCGGCGATCGAGCGGTTGAGGTCGCGGGCGGTGACCACGACGGTGACCTCGTGGTCGGGGAAGGACGCGAGCACGCGGCGTACGACGACGGGACGCACCGGCCCGAGGTACTCCATCGAGATCACCGACGTGCCCTCGTGGGCCTGCACCTTGCCGGCCATCTTGGCCCACTGGGCCTCGCCCCCGCGGAGGACGTCGCTCGCGGCCATCACCTGGGAGAGCCAGTTCATGCCGGGGACGAGGATCCCGCGGTCGAGCAGCATCCGCTTGTTGGCGAACAGCCGCGACTGGACGTAGCTGGTGCCGGACTTCATCGCCCCCACGTGGAGCACGAGCCGGCGGGACATGGGCGTCACCCTAGTCGTCGTCCTGCGCGTCGGTGTCCGACACGTCGTCCTGCCTCGCGAAGGGGAACGGGCCGTGTCCCGTCGCCAGCACCTCGCGGGCGGACGCCAGCACCGACGCCGGCACCGGCGCGCCGGTGACGAACTCGCCCAGGCGTCGTACGACGTCGTCGCGCGCGTCCGGGTCGGGACCGGTCAGCTCCTCGTACCGCACGTCGTGGACGCGGTCGGGTCGGGTGGCGCGGAGGTGCTCCTGGATCTCCACGACCCGCTCGATGAGCGCGCGCGCCTCGTCGGTGTCGGCGTCGCGCCAGAAGCCCGATCCGAGGACCCGCTCCACGTCGCGGGTGTTGAGGACGTAGCGCACGCCCGGGAACGCCTTGTCCATCGTGTCGAAGAACGCCGCGGTCTCGTCCCGGTCGATCCGGTGCCAGACGACCTCCTTGAAGCCGAGCACGTCGTAGTCGTCGGCGTCGAGGTTGCCGACGACCCCGGTCGTCACGACGTCGTTCATCGCCTGCATGAAGGCGCTGCGGCGGATCGCCTTGAGTCCGTAGAACGCCGAGACGACGTTGCGCGAGCCCTGCTCGCCGTGCAGCTCGCGGAAGGCGCGCAACCGGGCCAGCGCGCGGTAGAGGTCGAGCAGGTAGAGGTCGTTCTCCCCGCGCACCAGCACCCGCGGGAACGCGTTGAGCAGCCCCTGGACCAGCGTCGAGCCCGAGCGCCCGTAGGTCACGACGAAGACGTAGCGGTGGCGCTCGCGCGAGCGCCGCTCGCCCGCGTGGGCGACGCCGGCGCGGAAGCCCTCCTCCCGCGCCCGGTCCAGGCGCGCGTCGAGACGGCGACGGACCGGCGGCGGGAGGTACACGGATCAGGCCTTGAGCTTGTAGTCCTTGAGGACCGACCGGCCGATGATCATCTTCTGGATGTCGGAGGTGCCCTCGCCGATCAGCATGAACGCCGCCTCGCGGTAGAGCCGCTCGATCTCGTACTCCTTGGAGTAGCCGTAGCCGCCGTGGATCCGGAACGACGCCTCGACGACCTCGTTGCAGTACTCCGAGGCGAGCATCTTGGCCATCCCGGCCTCGACGTCGTTGCGCTCGCCCTTGTCCTTGGTGCGGGCCGCGCGGACCATCATCGTGTGCGCGGTCTCGACCTTGGTCGCCATCTCGGCGAGCCGGAACAGGATCGCCTGGTGCTCGGCTGATCGGCTTGCCGAAGGTCTCGCGCTGCTGGGAGTAGGCCACGCCGAGCTCGAAGGCCCGGTTGGCGATGCCGCAGGCGCGGGCGGCGACGTTGACGCGGCCGACCTCGACGCCGTCCATCATCTGGTAGAAGCCCTTGCCGGGCTCCCCGCCCAGGATCTGGTCGGCGGAGATCTGGTGGTTCTCGAAGATCGCCTCGGTGGTGTCGACGCCCTTGTAGCCCATCTTGTCGATCTTGCCCGGGATGGTCAGGCCGGGCGCGGTCTCGCCGAAGCCCGGCTCCTTCTCCACCAGGAAGGTCGTCATGTTCTTGTAGACCGAGTCGGCGCCCTCGTCGGTCTTGACCAGCACCGCGATCAGGGTGGAGGAGCCGCCGTTGGTCAGCCACATCTTCTGGCCGTTGATCGCGTAGTCGCCGTCGTCATCCTTGGTGGCCTTGGTCTTGATCGCCGCCACGTCCGAGCCCAGCGCCGGCTCGGACATCGAGAACGCGCCCCGCACCTCGCCGGTCGCCATCCGCGGCAGGTACTTCTGCTTCTGCTCCTCGGTGCCGTGCTGCATCAGCATGTAGGCCACGATGAAGTGGGTGTTGATCACACCCGAGACGCTCATCCAGCCGCGCGCGATCTCCTCGACGCACAACGCGTAGGTCAGCAGCGACTCGCCCAGGCCGTCGTACTCCTCGGGGATCATCAGCCCGAAGATGCCGAGCTCCTTGAGCCCCTCGACGATCTCGGTCGGGTACTCGTCCGCGTGCTCCAGCTCGGTCGCCACCGGGATGATCTTCTCGTCCACGAACTGGCGCACGGCCTTGAGGATCTCGGTCTGGTCCTCGGTGAGTCCGTCGGTCTGGCACAGGCGACCCATGCGGGAGTCCCTTCCGTTGGGAGCGTGGCGGCTGGTTACCAGCCGGTAGTCTGGACAGCCTAGGGGCGAAGGCGTCCGCGTTGGCACATGAGAGTAGTCACACCCGCTCAGGTGCCCCGGAGGGCCTGGCGGAGCCGGGTCAGGCGCGACGGCGGCCCGCCCGGCTGCCTCGTGCGGTCGCCCCGACGCTGCAGGTCGCCCAGCAGCATGGCCACCAGGTCGAGCGGCGACCTCGGCCACCTCGGCGTCGGTCACCGAGTCGGGGTGCCGGCGGGGCGGCAGGTCCTCGGGCACGCGCAGCAGGTCGAGGTCACCGACCACGTCGTACGCCGCAGCGCGGAGCCGCTCGACGGCGCGCGCGCCGCGCGGCCCGGGCGTCCTCGACCTGGTCGTCGGCCGGCCAGAACGGCTCGCCCTGCCGCGGCACGAGGCGCTCGTCGGCGAGGAAGGAGCGCAGCCACACGCCGCGGGCGCGGGCGTTGTCGAAGCCGGTGAGCCGCTCGTTGACCCGGCGCAGCGTCTCGGCCTCGACCACCCCCATCGAGGCGTTGGCGAAGCCGCGGGACGCGTCGCAGGTCGCCGGGTCGATGCCGAGCACGCCGGCGAACCGCTCCCACAGCACCTCGCGGGCCGATCCGGGCGGGGGCGGCGTGAGGACGTGCAGCCGCTCGGGCGGCACGGCGGGCGCCCAGCGGTCCAGGACGAGCCCGAGGTCCAGCGAGCGCCAGTCCCACACGTCGCGGGGGTCGTCGGACTCCGTGCGGCCGTAGTCGGCGAGCGGGGTGGTCGACTTGTTCTTCAGCGACTCCTGCCAGCTGCAGGTGAACAGCCCCAGCGGCTCGCGGGCGGTGATGACGACGTGCACCTCGGCGGGGGCGAGCTGCTCGACCATCCGGGCCGCCTGCTCCGCCGAGGCCGCGCAGAAGAACTCGTGGCTGACCAGCGCGTCCCCCGACCACCCGGCCGACGTCGGCCCGCACCCGGTCCCACGCCTCGGCGGCACCGGGCCCACGCCGGGCGATGCCCGGGTCGTCGCGCACGATCATCGAGGCGAAGAGGTGGTCGCTCTTGCGCGCCCCCGGCAGCAGCAGGCCGGCCTCGCGCAGCCGGTCACGTCCCGGCCAGGCGATGGCCTGCAGGTAGGACGTGCCGGTCTTGGGCAGCCCGATGTGGACGAAGACGCGACGGCTCACCGCGAGGTCCTCACGACCCCAGCTCGTCGACGTACTGCTCACCGTGGCCTGCACCGCGGCCTCGTCCCGCTGCGAGGGGCACAGCAGCTCGGTGACCACGTCGAGCAGCTCGGCGAAGCGCTGGTGCAGCGCCTGTCCCTCGGCGACGCGCTCCTCGAGCGACGCGACCGTGGCCTCGAGCGCCTCGACCCGCTCCTCCAGGTCCTTGCGGCACAGCTTCATCGGGCCTCCACCTCCAGGCGGGTCGTCCGCCATTGCTTGTCGCGGGACGGCTCCTCGCCGTACCCGTAGTCGATCGGCTCGCCGACCAGGTCCTCCACGACCGGTCACGACCCACCCGCGCGTCACGACGTCCGCGACGAGCGCGTCCACGTCGACCGGCCGGGTCAGCGACGGGCGACCCTCGTCGTCCTCGATCGCCTCGGTGAGGACCTCGAGGTGCACGCGCTCCCCCGGCTCGCAGCACCATGCGCGGCGAGGCGCCAGAAGTTGTCGACCCCTACCGGCGAGGTGCTGTCGACGAGGTGCCGGGCCAGCACCGTGCGTGGTCCGGGGCGGTGGGCCAGCAGCGCGCCCCACGCCAGCACCTGGCGCAGCTCGAGGAGGTTCATCGTGCGCAGCTCGACCGGCCAGCCCTGCTGGGCGGCCTTGTCGGCGATGAACGGTCATCGCGGTCTCGGAGTAGTCGAGCCCCACGGTCGGCCTGCCCTGCTTGGCCAGCCAGCGCACGTCGCGACCGCGTCCGCAGCCCACGTCGAGCGACCCAGGTGTCGGGGTCCTCGCGCTCGTGCAGGTGCTCGGCGAGGTGGTGGGGCGGCTGGTACGGCGGCAGCAGGCGCGCCAGGCCGTAGCGGTGGTCCCACTGCGGGCGGTTGACCCGGGTGCCGCGGAACCACGCGTCGAAGCGGCGCTGCGCGGACTCGTCCTTCTCGTACCGGAAGGCCGGGTCGGGCACCTTCCAGCCGGGGCCGTACATCGCCTCGAGCAGGGGCTCCGGGCGTGCCGGCGCGGGGAACGTGCGGCCCTCGAGCGTGGTGGTGCCGAGCGGGAAGATCCACTCCCGCTCGAAGGGCGCCCACACCTCGCCCATGAGGGCCAGGTGGTCGCCCACGAAGAACCCGCCGAAGACGTCGAGCCCGCGCACCGACCCGTCCGCGTCGGGGACGTCGATCTTGAACGCCGCCCCGCTGTGCCGCGACGTCGGGTAGCCCTGGCGCTGCACCGCCCGCTGCACCCGGTGCGACTCGCGGATCACGTCGAGCGGGTGGGTGTGGTGGCTGACGTAGCCGACGTCGGCGTCGCTGTCGTGGCCGATGAAGGCACCGTCGCGGACGGCGCCGAGCAGCGTGCCGTACGCCGGGAACGCCTCCAGGCCCTGCGCCTGCAGCAGCCCGAGCACGGTCTCCAGGGCGTCGAGCAGCGGCTCGAGCTCGGCCCTCCTCCTTGGTCTCGAAGGTCTTGACCAGGCGCCCGTAGTAGTCGATGCCCAGCGGCGCACCCGTCGCGTCCGACCACGGTCAGCCGCGGTCCGTCGACGTGCCGAACCGGACCTCGTCGTCGTGGACGACCTCGCCGGTGCCGAGGGTGACGGTCACGCCGGGTGACCCCGTCGAGGTGCAGCCCCAGGCGCTCGGGCCAGCGGACCAGCCATCCCGGTCCGTCGGGGGTGGCGTCGCGCCGGCTCCAGAACGACCAGATGCGACGGCCGTCGAAGGCCAGGTTGCACAGCACGTCGTCGCCGACGAGCCGGACGCCCTCGGCGTCGACCCGCACGTCGTGGACGGGCGGCACGCTCACACCCGGCCGAGGAAGCGGTCGGGGATGCGGACGAAGGGGCGGTTGCGCATCGCCTGCACCTGGCCGCCGCCCACGGCGCGCCAGACGTCGGGTCCGCTCTGCTCGACGATGCCCGGCAGCTTCTTCAGCGGCGGGCCGAAGGGCTTGACCTCGTCGTGGTCGATGTCGGCGGTGATCTCGTCGAGCAGGTCGACCATGTCGCCGCCGCTGCGCTCCCAGCTGGTGCGGGCGGCGCGGCCCTCGGTGCGTGAACATCTCGTGACGCCGGTCGGCCACGGCCTGCAGGTGGTCGCGGTCGGCGAACTTCATGTGGAACATGAAGAGCTCGGGGTCGACCTCGAACGGGCACTTGATGCCGTGCGAGGCGAGCGCCCACGGTGCGGGGTCCCACTTGAGGGACGGCTTGCACATCAGCGGCAGGAACTTCGCCAGCCGGCGCTGGCCCAGGATCGGCTCGTCGTCGACCAGCGCGGGCTCCCGACCGACGTCGTGGACGACGTTGAGGCCCATCACGCCGACCGCGGGGCGGCCCTCGCGCGCGGCGACGAAGTGGCGCAGCGACTCGTGCACCTTGGGGTCGGCGACGATGAACTCGTCGACGTCGCAGAAGATCGCGGCGTCGTACGCCTCGAGCAGGCCCGCCGACAGGCCGCCGAGCATGCCCATCCGGGCGGGCTCGAAGGACTTCTTGCTCGTCAGCGGCGGGATGCGCAGCACCGGGCAGGGCAGGTCGTCGGTGGAGCCGTCGGAGCTGTTGTCGTCGACGACGACGAGGTGCTCGGCCCCCACCTCGCGCGAGTAGTGGTCGACCCAGCGGCGCAGCATGGTGCCCTCGTCGCGGGCCATCGTGATGACGGCGACGTGCGGCAGGCTGCTCATCGCGCCACTCATCGGCTCGCCTTCCTCAGCCGGGCGATCCGGCGGCGGTGCCTGACCCTCGCGCTCGACGCCGATCTGCACCATCCGCGACAGTCCCTCCATCGCCGCCTCCAGCTGCTGCTCGGGTGGAGACCTGCGAGGGATGGACGCCGGGGACCGGTCGGGGCAGCAGCTCGTCGAGGTCGCCGACCACGCGGTGGCCCTGCTTGCGCAGGGCGGCGACCTCCGCGGCGCCGCGCTTCATCACCCAGCGCTCGTCGAGGCCGAGGCGCGGCTCCTGGCCCTGGCGGGCCACCAGCCCGCGCTTGGTGAGCAGGTGCTTGACCAGCAGGTCGTAGAACTTGTCGTCGGTGAAGCCGTCGCGACTCGAGCAGCGCGTTGAGGTGCTGCAGCGTCATCGCGGTGGCCAGCCCGATCGAGGGGTTGGCGCGCACGTCGAGGGCGAAGGCCTGGGGGTCGAGGTGCAGCACCTGCGCGAAGCGCTCCCAGAGCAGGCTCGACGGGGCGCCCTTCGGCGGCACGGTCATCAGCGTGAAGTGGTCCTCGCCGACCGCGTCGGCCCAGCGCCGGGCGATCTCGGCCAGGCCCTGGTGGTTCCAGAAGTTGCGCGCCACCGGCTGCGAGCGGTCCTCGGAGCGGACGGCGGCGAGGTAGGCGTCCCAGTCGACCGCCGAGCCGTTCTGCACCGACTCCAGCCACATGGCGGCGATGTTGCGCGCCAGGTCGCGACCGGTGAGCACCACCTGGAGGTCGACCCTGCGAAGGCGTCGCGGACGAGCTCGATCTTGGCGGTGACGCGCGGGGCGAGGAACTCCATCGAGACCACCGCGGTGCCGGGGGTCGCGTTGATCTCGTCGACCAGCCGCAGCCACGGCCCCGCCGGGTCGAGCGGCTCCTGGCGCGGACCGCCGTGCGCGATGAGGTCCTGGACCGCGGTCGACCTGGTCGCGCCAGCGCTCGCCCGCGAACGAGATCCCGTGCTGGGCCAGCGCCTCGCGGTTGTTGCCGAGGACGTTCTGGATGAAGCTGGTGCCCGACTTCATCGAGCCGATGTGGAGGACGACGCGATCAGCCACGTCCACTCCCCTTCCAGGTGCCGGTGCAGCCGGCCCCGTTTGGCCGGTAGTGCGGTGGTGCCGGGGCCGACCCTACCGAGTCGGCTCCGGCACCCTCCGTCCGGTCAGGGGAGGCGTACGTCGACCAGCGCCATGTTGTGGTCGGTGACCAGGCTCAGCAGCGGCGGACGGGTGTACTCGAAGTTGGAGTACGTCGCCTCGGGCGAGCCGAAGATCCAGTCGACCCGCATGCGGCTGCGCGGGTTGGTGCACGTGCCGGTGGCGTCGTCGTACGCACCGCCGAACGGGCTGACCAGGTCGGTCTTGCCGAGCACCTTGCAGAGGATCTCGCGCTTCTCGTTCATGTCACCGATGTAGAAGACCGGCGTGCCGGTCGCGCGCAGCTCGTTGATCTTGGCGATCTGCACGTTGGTCGCCCGGTTGCGCTTGAACTGGTAGTCCCACGGCGCGTTGTGGACGTTGATGACGTAGATCTCCTTGCCCGTCACCTTGTGCCGCAGCTTGACGATCGGGCGCGGCAGCTCCTTGCTGATGAACTGGTTCATCATCGTGGTGGCGTCCACCAGCTCCCAGACGCTGGTGCGCCAGGCGAGGGCGGCCTCGGCCGCGTCGTCGCCGGCCTCGGGACGGGGGTAGACGTCCCACGTGCCGCGGGCGGCCTTGAGCAGGTGCCAGACACTGGTCGGCGTTGGTCTCCTGCAGGCCCATGATGTCGATCGGCGCTGTTGTCGAGCTGGTCGGCCATCCAGGCCATCCGGGTGGTCGCGGGGCCGAAGGAGTCGTCGTGGGCGTAGGGGCGGGTGTGCCCGTTGCCGAGCGCGTTGACGGTGGCGATCCGGAAGTCGGTGACGCCGGCCGGGTCCGCCGGCGGCAGCGGCTCGACCTCGGTGGGCGACGGGCTGCTGGTGAGCGTGCCGTTGCCGAGCTGGGCGCGGTCGTTCTGGCCCCAGCAGGACGTCGCCCCGGAGGTCGTGACGCCGCAGACGTGGCGCCAGCCGCCCTCGATCTCGCGCATGCCGGCCGGGCCGGCCTCGGGCGAGGTGGCGAACGGCTTGCTGCCGTCACCGATCACGCCGTACGCGTTGTTGCCCCAGCACTGCACCCGGGCGTTGGTCGTCGATGGCGCAGGAGGCGCCCTCGGTCGTGGTGATGTCGACGGCCTTGAGGTTGCCCACGACCTGGCGCGGGGTGGGCGTGGTGGTCACGTTGCCGTCGCCGACCGCCGAAGGTGTTGCGGCCCCAGCAGAAGACTCCGCCGCTGGTGTTGCGGGCGCAGGTGTGGGTCCAGGAGGTGGACACCTCGGCCCAGCTGCTGCTGGTGCCCACGCGGGCCGGCTTGGCCTTGCCCGCGTAGCCGCCGTGGCCGAGCTGGCCGAAGAGGTTGCCGCCCCAGCAGAACAGCGCGCCGTCTTCTTGGTCGCGCAGACGAAGCGACTGCCGACGGAGACCGACGCCCAGTTCTTGCCCTTCTTGACCAGGGTCGGCTTGGTCCGGACCTTGGCCTTGCCGCCGTCGCCGATCTGGCCGGCGGCGTTGTCGCCCCAGCAGTAGAGCTGCGTCTGGCGCGTGATGCCGCAGGTGTTGAACCAGCCGGCGTTGACCGAGGTCCACTTCTTGTTCTTGGCGACCACGACGGGACGGAGGCGCTGCTTGGTGGTGCCGTCGCCGAGCTGGCCGCGGTGGTTGACGCCCCAGCAGAAGAGCCGCTCGTTCTTCTTGATGCCGCAGGTGGTGCCGCCGCCGGCGGAGACGCGCCGCCACGGGTTGCCCTTGGTGACGCGCTGCGGGGTCGGGGTCTGGGTGCCCTTCCTGCCGTCGCCGAGCTGGCCGTAGGAGTTGCGTCCCCAGCACAGCAGCGAGCCGTCGCCGGGCAGCCGGCAGGAGTGCTCTCCCCCGCTGGAGACGGCCTCCATCCCCGACTTGCGCCGCGGGGCGGCGGGCAGGGCACCGACCGAGGCGGAGGTCGTGCCGACCCCGGTCGTGGTCGGTGCCGGCGCCCGCCGGGGCGGCCAGGGCGACCGGGGACAGCAGGCTCAGGACCAGGGCGATGAGGGCGGCGTACGCCTTCATGGCAACCTCCGGGGTAGGCAGTGCAGCAGAGCGGACATCACGAGTAACACCAGTCACGGTAAGTCACAACCACCACAGTGGGCCAGACCGCGACCGCCGTGCGGGACCCCACGCCGCGTCGCGGTGGCCCCCGGGAGAGACGCCACCGGCGGCCCGGAGGTTGTCCCGGACCGCCGGTCGGCGTCGTACGTCGTCGTCGTGCTCGTCGTCGTGCTCGTCCTCGTGGTGACGTCAGTCGAGGGCGGGCTGCATGGCGCCCATGCCCATCTCCTCGCGCACCTGCGCGAACGGGTCGTAGCCGGCCGACTGGCGCAGGATGATCTCCTTGACGAGGTCCTGGCCCTGCGGCGGCGGGTTCTTGAAGAGGTAGTTGATGAACTTCGAGTAGGACTTCTCCAGCGTCTTGCTGTTGATGATGAAGCCCTGCTCGTCGGAGAGCGTCGCCATGCCCGAGAAGTTGGCGCTGCCCTGGTAGACGACGTGCGCGGAGCGGTTGCGGCCGTAGACGCCGGAGATGGTCAGCGCCTTCATGTGGACGTAGCGGTCGACGAAGCCGTCGCCGTTGGTGTCCTCGAGGATCGTCTTGCTCGGGATGTCCTCGAGGTGCTTGCGCGAGTTGTTGTTGAGCACGCCGTAGACGAGCTTGATGTTGCAGCCGTCCTTCTTCAGGCCCTTGAGCTTGCCGGCGATCGCCGAGCCGGGGCGGCCGTTGAAGACCGCCTGCGAGACGCGGATGACCGTCGTGCCGTTCTTGCCGGCGTCCCCGCGGGCGCCCTTGCACCTCACCTTGTTGAGCAGGCGGATGACGTTGTAGTTGCGCAGCCGGCCCATGTTGCGGGAAGAACCAGCCGTCGTAGTTCCTGTCGTCGAAGGTGCGGAAGGCCGGCTTGACCTGGCTTGTCGCGCGACATCTCCTTGAAGACGGCCTCGTAGTTGTCGTACGTGCCCTGGCGGCCCTGCACGGTGAGCAGGTCGTTCCACTGGTCGTACGCCGCGGCGTCGGTGAGGTTGGCCGAGGTCGACATGACGACATGTTGCGACCGCCGGTGCGGCTGAACATGAAGAACTTGCCGTGCTGGATGCCCTCCTTGCCGCGGCAGGAGTTCTTGCAGGTGCGGACCAGCTCTTCAGGTAGCCGGGGCGCTTCTTGTTGCCCTTCTGCAGCGCCCGCTGGACCTGCCGGAAGTAGCCGTTGGAGCGGCTCTGGTCCTCGGCGAGCCCGTTGGCCATGACCAGCCGGACGCTCACCCCGCGCTTGTGGGCGGCGATGATGTCGTTGACGAAGAGCTGGTTGCTGAAGTTCCAGGTGACCAGCCTCATCGACTGGCCCTTGGGCGTGTTGGCGATGGCCTGGCGGATGTAGCGGTTGATCTTGTGCGACTGCTCGGGGTCACGCGGCTCGTTGAAGCGCACGCCCGGGCGCGGGTGCCACTTGCTCGTGGCGTCCTGGGTCGGGTCCTCGGTGGGGGTCTCGGTCGGCGCCGGGGTCGGGTGGGCGTCGGCGTCGGGGTCGGGGTCGGCGTGGGCGTCGTGGTGGGCGCGGCGGCGGCCACGGGCTGCCCGGCGCTGGCCTGGGTCGTCAGGAACGTGAGCGGCGCGAGCAGCGCCAGCGCGGCGACCGCGGCCGTGATCGGGCGGTTGGACTTCATGGTGGTGGTTCCCCTGTGTGTCGTGGCCCTGCATGTCGGGTCCGTGCGGTCTCGTGGTCGGCGGCGCGGCCGTCGTCCGGTGCGGGTCGGTCGGTGGTCGCCGGTGGTGGCCGTGCGCCCCGGACGACCTGGGTCAGGCCTGGCAGGCCGCCAGCGCGGACTGGTACTGCTCGCTGGTGGCGGTGTCGCCGACGTCGTTGACCCGGTTGCCACGCAGCGCGAAGAAGCGGTCGGCGTGGATGATCATCGGGCTGCCGAAGCCACACATCTTCTTCTCGGGCTTGACGGCGGTGCCGTCCGTCGGAGCAGGCGGTGTAGTCCGTCGGGAGGTCGAGCCCGTCGACCCAGACGTCCGCGCACAGCGGGAGGCCGTTGGCCGGGTCGGTGGCCGGCTCGGCCGGCGTCGTCTCCGAGGGCGACTCGGTGGGCGACTCCGAGGGCGACTCGGTGGACTCGGCGCTCGTGGACTCCGAGGCCTCGTCCGCATCCGACTCGGAGCCGCAGGCGCCGAGCACCGAGGCCCCGAGCACCACGGCGCAGAGCAGCGCGCCCGAGCGGGCTGAGCTCTTCCAGATGGCGACCATGCAGTCCACTGTAAGTGACGTGCCGACGGCCACCACATCACCGTCGGCGCTCGCGCGGGTCGGAGCGAGTAGCCTTCGCTGCCGGACACGAACGCCTCGAGGAGGAGCGATGAGCAGCACACCGAACAGGGTCTTCCTGGCCCGCCTCGTCGGGCTGCCGATCTTCGACCCGCTGGGCGACCAGGTGGCCAAGGTCCGCGACGTCGTCGTGGCCCTGCGCACCGACACCACACCAGCCCCGGGTGCTCGGCATGGTGGCCGAGGTCTTCGGCCGCACGCCGGATCTTCGTGCCGATGACCCGGGTGACCAACATCGACAGCGGGCAGGTCTACACGACCGGCCTGCTCAACATGCGCCGCTTCGAGCAGCGCTCCACCGAGACGCTGGTGATGGGCCAGATGCTGGACCGCCAGGTCACCATCACCGCGACCGGCGTCACCGGCACGGTCTACGACGTCGCCATGGAGCAGGCCCGCAACCGCGACTGGGTGCTGTCGAGGGTGGCGATCCAGGAACCGTCCAAGGGGTTCCGACGACGCGGCCAGACCCACACCGTCGAGTGGCGCGAGGTCGACCGGGCTCACCCGCCGCGAGGACGCGCAGGGCGCGACCCACCTCATCGCCGCGCTCAACGAGATGCGGCCCGCCGACGCGGCCAACGTGATCCACGACCTCCCGCCCGAGCGGCGTAGCGCCGTCGTGGCCGCGCTCGACGACGAGCGCCTCGCCGACGTCCTCGAGGAGCTGCCCGACGAGGACCAGGTCGAGATCCTGGAGCACCTCGACTCCGAGCGGGCGGCGGACATCCTCGAGGAGATGTCGGCCGACGACGCGGCCGACCTGATCGCCGACCTCAACCCCGAGACCGCCGCGACCCTGCTGGGCCTGATGGAGCCCGACGAGGCCGAGGACGTGCGGCGCCTGATGTCGTACGTCGAGGACACGGCCGGCGCCATGATGACGCCCGAGCCGGTCATCCTCTCCCCCGACGCGACCATCGCCGAGGCACTCGCGCACGTGCGCGACCCCGAGCTCACGCCGGCGCTCGCCGCGCTCGTCTACGTCTGCCGCCAGCCGCTGGAGACGCCCACCGGCAGGCTGCTCGGCGCCGCCCACATCCAGCGGCTGCTCCGCGAGCCGCCGTCGACGCTGGTGGCCGCCGCCCTCGACGAGTCGATGGACCCGCTGCGCCCCGACGCCCGCATCGAGGAGGTCGCGGCCCACCTCGCGACGTACAACCTCGTCGCCGCGCCCGTCGTCGACGACGAGGGGCGGCTGCTGGGCGCCGTCACCGTGGACGACCTGCTCGACCACATGCTGCCCGACAACTGGCGCGACCAGGCGGTGCGGCCCGGCCCGATCAGCGACCGGCCCTCCGGACCCCGAGGACCGGTGGCCGATGAGCGACTCCCGCGCCCGCGCCCGCCTCGACACCCCCCGCGAGGCCCGACGACACCTCGTCCGGCGGCCCACCTACGACTCCGACGCCTTCGGGGTCTTCGCCGAGCAGTTCGCCCGCTTCATGGGGACCGCGAAGTTCCTCATCTACATGACGCTCTTCGTGATCGTGTGGGTCGCCTGGAACGCCCTGGCGCCGACGGACCTGCGGTTCGACCCGTTCCCGTTCATCTTCCTGACCCTGATGCTCAGCCTCCAGGCGTCGTACGCCGCTCCGCTGATCCTGCTCGCGCAGAACCGGCAGGAGATCCGCGACAAGGTGGTCGCCGAGCAGGACCGCCAGGCCAACGCCCGCGCCCACGCGGACATGGAGTTCCTGGCCCGCGAGGTGGCCTCGCTGCGGATGTCGGTGGGCGAGGTCGCCACCCGCGACTTCCTCCGCTCCGAGCTGCGCGGGCTCATGAACGACATCGAGGAGCTGACCCAGGCGCGCGAGCCCGAGCCGCCCGGAGGAGACACCCGCGGCTCGTAGACTCATCCATCATGAGCACCCCCACGCAGCAGCAGGTCATGGACGCACTCGCGACCGTCAACGACCCCGAGATCAAGCGCCCCATCACCGAGCTCGGCATGGTCGACTCGGTGGACGTCTCCGAGGACGGCGCCGTCGCCGTCCACGTGCTGCTGACGGTCGCCGGGTGCCCGCTCAAGGACACCATCAACCGCGACGTGACCGCCGCCGTCACCTCGGTCGCCGGCGTCACCTCGGTCGACCTCACGCTCGGCGTGATGACCCCCGAGCAGCGGGCGGGCCTCAAGGAGGTCCTCAGCGGCGGCAAGGCCCAGCGCGAGATCCCCTTCGCCCAGCCCGGGCTCGCTGACCAAGGTCTACGCCATCGCCAGCGGCAAGGGCGGCGTCGGCAAGTCGTCGGTCACCGTCAACCTCGCGCTCGCGATGGCCGCGCAGGGGCTCAAGGTCGGGGTCGTCGACGCCGACATCTACGGCCACTCGGTCCCCGCCATGCTCGGCATCGCCGACGCGCGCCCCACCCAGGTCGACGACCTGATCATGCCCGTCCCGACCCCCTCGGGCGTCTCGGTCATCTCGATCGGCATGCTCAAGCCGCGCCGCGACCAGGTCGTCGCCTGGCGCGGCCCGATGCTCGACCGGGCCCTCGTGCAGATGCTGGCCGACGTCTACTGGGGCGACCTCGACGCGCTGCTCCTCGACCTGCCGCCCGGCACCGGCGACATCGCCATCTCGCTGGGCCAGCACCTGCCCAACGCCGAGGTCGTCGTCGTCACCACGCCCCAGGAGGCCGCGGCCGAGGTGGCCGAGCGGGCCGGCACGATGGCCTCGATGATGCACCAGCGCGTCATCGGCGTCGTGGAGAACATGAGCTTCCTGACCCTGCCCGACGGCTCCACCATGGAGGTCTTCGGCAGCGGCGGTGGTGACCGCGTCGCCGCAGACGCTCTCGCAGCGCTTCGGGTACGACGTCCCGGTCCTCGGCCGCATCCCGCTCGACCCGTCGCTGCGCGAGGGGGGCGACGCCGGCAAGCCGATCGTCGAGTCCGACCCCACCGCGCCGGCGGCCGTGGTGCTGCGCTCGGTGGCCGACCGGCTCGCCGGACGCGGTCGTGGACTGGCCGGCATGCAGCTCGGCCTCACTCCGACCGCTAAGTTCTGACCCGTGTTCGGGGTCGGGCTGTCCGAGTTGGCACTCATCGCCCTCGTGGCGGTGCTCGTGTTCGGGCCCGAGCGACTCCCGGTGATGGCCAAGCAGGCGGGCATCATGCTCCGCAAGGCCCGCGCGATGGCCGACTCGGCCCGCGACGAGCTGCGCGACGAGCTCGGCCCGGAGTACTCCGACCTCGAGCTGCGCGACCTCGACCCGCGCAACATCGTGCGCAAGCACATCATCGAGGCGATGGAGGACGAGGACGACCGGCCGCCGCGCGGAGCCGGAGCTCGCCGAGGGCCAGCTGCCGCCGTACGACGTCGACGCGACCTGATCGCGCCCAGCCTCAGCGCGACTGCGGGACAACCCGTCGGGCCGACAACCAGGACGGGCTCGGGTGCGTCGCACGATCAACGACGTCACCCGAAATGAGCTCGACCATGCCTGCCAGCCACGCACTCGCCTGCCGCACCCTCGTGCTGCTGTTGCCCGCGTCCCTCCTCCTGTGGTCCGGTCCGCCGCGGCCGACGACACCGCCGAGGGCCTGGAGCGTGGCCGCGACCACCTCGGTCCACACCGCCGGCACGCAGCAGGTCCGCCTGCAGGCGCTGCCCCAGGTGGTCCAGCAGGGACCGCGGGCCGCCCCGGCCGGCCTGGGCGAAGGCCGCCATCACCGCCACCGTCAGGCCGGTCCTGGTCGGCCGCCCGGTCCGCCTCCAGGTCCAGCGCGGCCCCTCCTGGCGGTACGTGGACAGGGTGAAGCAGGACCGGGCGGGTCGGGCGCAGTTCGCCGCCCCGGTCTCCGACGACGGCCAGCCGCTGACGTACCGCGTGAAGGCGCTCCGGTTCGGCGGGCTCGAGGCGGCGGTGAGCGAGCCCGTCAGCACCGAACGCTGGCTGGCGCCGACCTGGAGCGACGAGTTCGCCGGGCACCGTCCTGGCCCCGTCGTGGAGCCACCGGGGCCAGAGCTACGAGCCGCAGAGCCTGCGCCGGTGCTCGAAGGGAGACCCGAGCGCGGTCCGGGTGCGCAACGGTGCCGTGCGGCTGAGCGTCATCAGGGACCGCAGCAGGACCGACCAGGTGCCGGGCCGGGGTGCGCGGCGAGACCCGGCCGCAGGTACGCCTACCGCCTCCAGGGCCACATCGGCACCCTGGGCGCCTTCGCCTTCCGGTACGGCGTCGCCGCGGCGCGCGTCAAGTTCCACCACTCGCGTGGGCAGCACGGCGCCTTCTGGATGCAGCCGGTCGGAGGCATGTACCCGGGCGGCCCCGGGCACGAGATCGACGTCATCGAGTACTTCGGCGACAAGCACCCCCGGGGCGGCCTGGGCACGTTCATCCACCGCTACGAGGGCGACACGGTGGTCAAGACCGGCGCTCGGATGACGAAGTTCAGGTCGTTCCTCAGGAGCCGGCGCGACGGGTGGTCGAAGAACTTCCACGTCTTCTCGGTGGAGTGGACACCCCGGATGCTCGTCTTCCGCATCGACGGCAAGGAGACGTACCGCATCCGCGGCGGCATCTCCACCGACCACCAGTACCCCATCCTCAGCATCCTGGCCTCGGACTACGAGATCCCGAAGATGAAGGACAGCCGGCTCCCCCAGCACATGTTCGTCGACTGGGTCCGCGTCTGGGAGACCGGTCCCTGACCGTCCCGGCCGTTGCGTGAGCGGTTCCGTCCGCTCTCAGCGCGACTGGACCGCGGCGATGCCGTCGAAGGCGACCAGCAGCCGCCCGCCGGCCGGCGGCTCGACCTCGACGAAGTCCTGACCCACCCGGCGCACGACCGCCTCGTGCTGGGCCCCGTCGACCAGGTGCACCACGCAGCGCACCTGCGACTCCGCCAGCCGTCGCAGCGCCGACCCGAGGCCGAGCCGCTGCAGGGGTGACCAGGCGACCTCCGGGACCGAGCGTTCCGAGGCGCCGTGGACGACGTGGATGCGCGCGGTACGGACGATCCAGTCCTGCTGGTGCCCGCGCAGCAGGCACCACCCGTCGCCGGTGCGCCGCAGCTCGCCCTCGACCCGGCCCACGCCGGCGACCTCCAGGGCCACGACCGACCCCACGGTCGCCACCAGGCGACCGGCCAGGAGCACGTGGTGGTACTCCGCGCGGCTGCGGTCGACGAGCTCCGCGCCGCGCTCGAGCTCGTAGAGGGCGGACGCCTGGCCCTCGAGGTCGTCGAAGAGCTCGAAGAGCTGCTCGTCCCAAGCGCATGACCCCGACCCTAGCCTGTGCACAACCCGTTGACATCCGTCGCAAAAGTTCTTTGAATGATGCAAACGGACGCAAACGAAAGGTTCGGGATGTCTCGGGGGAATGCATCGACGGCCCGGTGCCTGGCCGTCTGGCTGGGCGCGAGCGCCGCGCTGGCCGCCACGGTGTGGCTGGCCGGCGGGACCGCAGCCACGCTGGCGCGCCCCGCGGCCTGGCAGCGCAGCTTCGAGGACCTGCTGGTGGCCGTGTGCGCCGCGGTCCTGCTGGCCTGCGGTGGCCGCCTGTGGGTGGTCACCACCGCCACGACGGCCGGGCTGGTGCGAGGACGGGTCCCCCGGGAGGCTCGCGGGCTGACCCGTCGCCTGGTGCTCGCCGCCTGCGGGGCCGCCGTCGTCGCCGGGGTGGCTGCCCCCGCGGTCGCCGGCCAGGGCGGCGACACCGACCGGCTCGTCGGGCTCCCGCTGCCCGACCGCGCCACTGCCGAGCTCGTCCGCCCCGGCTGTGGCCGCTCCTTCCGTCCGGCCGGCACCGGTCGCCCGCCGCGCGCCCGTGGCGGCCCCCGGGGAGGTCGTGGTCCGCACCGGCGACTCCCTGTGGAGCCTGGCCGCCGCCCGGCTCCCCCGGTCCGCGGGGCCGGCCGAGGTCGACCGGGCCTGGCGGGAGCTCTATGCCGCCAACCGGGCCGCGATCGGGGCCGACCCCGGCCTCATCCGCCCCGGGCAGCGCCTGCAGCTGCCCCCGCCCGACGGGGGCACCGACCGATGACCACCACGAGGAGAGGAACCGCCATGACCACCACCCGGCAGACCCGGCCCCACGCCGAGGTCATCCCGATCCGCCGTCCCGTGCCCGTGGCCAGCGTCCAGGGGGCGCTCGCCCTCGACCTGACGCCGCGGCTCGACCCGCCGGAGGTCGACGGGGGCCTGGACGCGCCCCGCTTCGACCTGGTCGCGGTGGACGGCGAGCGACGGCACCGCCTCGACGCGTTCGTGCACCGCTACCTCAGCGCCGCGGTGGAGATCGCGATGGGCGACCGGCCGCTGAGCCAGCTGCTGCGCCACACCGAGCACCGGCTCTACCAGGAGCTCGGCCGCCGGGCCGCGACCGTCTCCGCGGCCGCCGGCACCACCCCCGCCACCGGCCGTGGACGCGGTGCCATCCGCCCCACCGTGGCCTCGGTCCGCACCAGCCTCGTCGCGGCCGACGCGCTCGAGGTCTCGGCGCGGGTGCGCTACGGCCAGCGCTCCCGCGCCCTCGCCGCCCGCTTCGAGGCACGCGACGGGCGCTGGCAGTGCGTCGCGCTGGTCTTCGGCTGACGACACGCCGCGCGACTCGCCCGAGCCGCCGGCGGAGCGGTGCGTCAGCCACCTCCGGGTGCGAGGGAATGTCGCCTGCTCACCGCCACCGCGAGCGGCGCGGCGTACACGCACGAGGAGCGGTGAACCAGCCACCTCAGCCGCCGGGGGCCGGGCTTGGGGAACCGAGACCGCGCGCCGGGGAGAGCGCTCCTGCGCCGGTCTCGTTCCCCGCCACGCACCACGGCCGGACCCGCAACGTGCGGGTCCGGCCGTGAGCAGGGCGAGGGGCGATCAGCCGCCCATGGTGGCGCGGCCGGTGGCCCCGCCGGGGGCGCCGTGGCAGTGCTTGTACTTCTTGCCCGAGCCGCAGGGGCAGACGTCGTTGCGACCCACGCCGGCGTACTCGTCGGAGACGGCCTCGGCCTTGACCTCGACCTCGCCGTCCTCGGTGGGCGCGGAGTAGGCGAGGTTGGTCGGCCTCGCCTTGCGCTCGAGGCCCTTGGCCCGGATCTGCGGCGCGTGGCCCTGGGCCTCGCCCATGTCGATGGCGGGCGCCGCGGCGGCCGCACCGACGGGGGTCGGCTCGTCGGTCGTGCTCGTGGTCGTGGTCGTGCGCGTGGTCATGCGCGTGGTCGTGGTCGTGGTCGTGCCGTCGTCACCGTCGTCCTCGGTGACCTCGACCTGGAGGTTGAACAGGAAGCCGACCGACTCCTCCTTGATGCCGTCCATCATCGCGGCGAACATGTCGAAGCCCTCGCGCTGGTACTCCACGAGCGGGTCGCGCTGGGAGTAGGCGCGCAGGTCGATGCCCTCGCGCAGGTAGTCCATCTCGTAGAGGTGCTCGCGCCACTTGCGGTCGAGCACCGAGAGGATGACGCGCCGCTCGAGCTCGCGCATGACCTCGTCGCCGACCTCGGCCTCACGACGGTCGTACGCCGCCTGGATGTCCTTCTGCAGGTCCTCGATCAGCGCCTCGCGGCTCAGCCCGGCGCGGCCGCCGGCGGCCGCCTCGACGCCCTCGGCGGTCGAGCTGCAGTCGGGTAGAGCTGCCGCAGCGCGGTGAAGAGGCCGTCGAGGTCCCAGTCCTCGGCGTAGCCCTCGGTCGACCCGGCGACGTAGCCGGCGATGACGTCGTCGATGAACGTGCGGATCTGCTCCTCGAGGTCGGCGCCCTCGAGCACCCGGCGGCGCTCGCCGTAGATGACCTCGCGCTGCCGGCTCATCACGTCGTCGTACTTGAGGACGTTCTTGCGGGACTCGAAGTTCTGCGACTCGACCTGGCCCTGGGCGCTGGCGATGGCGCCGGTGACGCGCTTGTTCTCGATCGGCACGTCGTCGGGCACCTTGAGCACCTGGAGGACGCGGTCGACCCAGTCGGACTTGAACAGCCGCATCAGCTCGTCCTGCGAGCGACAGGTAGAACCGGGACTCGCCCGGGTCGCCCTGCCGGCCGGAGCGACCGCGCAGCTGGTTGTCGATGCGGCGCGACTCGTGGCGCTCGGTGCCGACGACGTAGAGGCCGCCGAGCTCCTTGACCTCGTCGTGCTCGGCGGCGACCTGGGCCTTGATCCGCTCGACCATGGCGGGCCAGGCGGCGTCGTACTCCTCGGCGTTCTCGACCGGGTCGAGGCCCTGCTTGCGCAGCTCCTGGTCGGCGAGGAAGTCGACCGAGCCGCCGAGCATGATGTCGGTGCCTCGACCGGCCATGTTGGTGGCGACGGTGACCGCGCCCTTGTGGCCGGCCAGCGCGACGATCTTGGCCTCGTCGGCGTGCTGCTTGGCGTTGAGGACGGTGTGCGGGACGCCCTTCTTCGCGCAGCAGCCCGGAGAGCAGCTCGGACTTCTCGACCGACACGGTGCCGACGAGGACCGGCTGGCCCGGCGGCGTTGCGCTCGGCGATGTCCTCGACGACGGCGGCGTACTTCGCCTCCTCGGTGCGGTAGACGAGGTCGGCGCTGGTCGATGCGGGCCATCGGCTTGTTGGTCGGGATCGGGCACCACGCCGAGGCCGTAGATCTTGTCGAACTCGCGACGCCTCGGTCATGGCCGTGCCGGTCATGCCGGAGAGCTTGTCGTAGAGGCGGAAGTAGTTCTGCAGGGTGATCGTGGCGAGGGTCTGGTACTCCTCGCGGACGTCACGCCCTCCTTGGCCTCGATCGCCTGGTGCAGGCCGTCGTTGTAGCGGCGCCCGGCCAGCATGCGGCCGGTGTGCTCGTCGACGATGAGCACCTCGCCGTCCATGACGACGTACTCCTTGTCGTTGCGGAACAGCTCCTTGGCCTTGATGGAGTTGTTCAGGAACGAGATCAGCGGGGTGTTGACCGAGTCGTAGAGGTTGTCGATGCCGAGGTGGTCCTCGACCTTGGTGATGCCGGGCTCGAGCACCGAGATGGTGCGCTTCTTCTCGTCGACCTCGTAGTCGATCGTCGATGCGCATGCGGCGCGGCGATGGTCGCGAACTCGGCGTACCACTTCACCTCGTCCTGGGTCGGGCCGCTGATGATCAGCGGGGTCCGCGCCTCGTCGATGAGGATCGAGTCGACCTCGTCGACGATGGCGAAGTTGTGGCCGCGCTGGACGCAGTCCTCGATGGAGTCGGCCATGTTGTCGCGCAGGTAGTCGAAGCCGAGCTCGTTGTTGGTGCCGTAGGTGATGTCGCAGGCGTAGGCCTCGCGGCGCTCGGCCGGGCGCATGCTCGGCAGGATCACGCCGGTGGTCAGGCCGAGGAAGTGGTGGATGCGGCCCATCCACTCGGCGTGGTACTTGGCGAGGTAGTCGTTGACCGTGACGACGTGGACGCCCTTGCCCGCCAGCGCGTTGAGGTAGGCGGGCAGCGTCGACGACCAGGGTCTTGCCCTCACCGGTCTTCATCTCGGCGATGTTGCCGAGGTGCAGCGCCGCGCCACCCATGATCTGGACGTCGAAGTGGCGCTGGCCGAGCACCCGCTTGGCGGCCTCACGCACGGTGGCGAACGCCTCGGGCATCAGGTCGTCGAGCGTCTCGCCCTTCGGCGAGCCGCTCCCTGAACTCCTCCGTCATGCCCGCGGAGCTCGTCGTCGCTCATCGCGACGAAGTCGTCCTCGATGGCGTTGACGGCCTTGGCGATCGCCTCGAGCTGGCGCAGGATCTTGCCCTCGCCGATGCGGAGGAGCTTGTCGATGATGGCAGGCACGGTGATGCGACTCCGTTGAGTGAGAGTGGGTGGTGCAGACGTACGGGCGGCCGGATGGCCGTCGATCATGCTACCCACGCCACCCAGCGGCCGCCGCAAGCGGCGGCCAGCGCGGGCGCCAGGTCGCCGCGCGGCTCGACCACGACGTCGTCCAGACCGAGCCAGCCGGCCAGCCGGCGCAGCTCGGCCGCCAGCTCCTCGGCGCGTCTCGGCGGGCGCCTCGGCTCGGCGTACGCGCCCTGCACGAGCAGCCGGCCGGTCGCCCGGTCGGCCTTGAGGTCGACCCGCGCGACGATCGCGTCGCCGAGCAGGAACGGCAGCACGTAGTAGCCGTGCACCCGCTTGTCCGCCGGGACGTAGATCTCGATGCGGTAGAGGAAGTCGAAGAGGTTCTCGGCGCGGGCCCGCTCCCACACGACCGGGTCGAACGGGCTGAGCAGCGCCCGGGCGCCCACGCGGCGCGGCAGCCGCGCGTCGCGGTGCAGGTACGCCGGCTCGCGTCCAGCCCTGCACGCTGCACCGGCGTCCAGCTCGCCGGCCTCGACGCAGCGTGCTCGACGGCGACCTTGGTCGTCGGCGACCGGCATCCGGTAGTAGTCGGCAGGCAGCGCAGCGATGCCGACGCCGTGCGACCGGGCGGCGCGGCGCACCAGCTCGACGTCCGCCTCGGCCCGGGTCGGCGTCGGGCGCCGCCAGCACCGCGCGCGGGCAGCACCCGCTCGGGCAGGTCGTAGCAGCACCTCGAACTGGCGAGGTGCGGCCGGCGATCGCCACGTCGCCGGCGAGGAAGAGGTAGTCGAGGACCTTGCGCGGCCTGCGACCAGTTCCAGCCCCAGTGCTCCTTGGTGCGCGGGCCCGTCGGCGAAGTCCGCCTCGAGGTCGCGCGCGGTGACCGGGCCGCGGTCGCGGACGGCCGCCAGCACGCCGGGCTCGAGGGCCGGGTCGGCGGTGAAGCCCCACTTGCCCCGCTCGTCGCGGTAGTCGGTCCATCCGGTGCTGCATCACCGGCCACAGGTCGACCGGCATGAACGCCTGCACGTGCGCCCAGTACTCCACCAGCCGCCGCGGGCGGCGCTGCGGAGGCCCGGCGCAGCAGGTCGACGTCGTAGGGCGCCCATCCGCGAGTAGAGCGGCATGTAGTGGGCGCGCTGCAGCACGTTGACCGAGTCGACCTGCAGCACGCCGGTGCGCGCCAGCGTGCGCTCGAGGGTGCGCATCGGCGGCTCGGCGTGCGCGCGGTCGGTGAAGCCCTGGGCGGCCAGGGCGATCGCGCCGCGCCTGGAGGGTCGACAGTGACTGCATCGCGACCGCGCTCACGGCAGGTCGAGCAGCTTTTCCTTCATGGCGTACATCACGGCCTCCATCCGCGAGTGCAGCTGGAGCTTCTCGAAGATGTTGCGCACGTGGTTCTTGACGGTGTTCTCGGAGATGAAGAGCTCCTTGGCGACCTCGCGGTTGTTGAGGCCCTTGGCGACCAGGCGCAGCACCTCGAGCTCGCGCTCGGTGAGCTTGAGCGCGGTGCTCTGCTGCTTGTCGGGCTTGGACATCTGCTTGAACTCGTCGATCAGCTTGACCGCCATCGACGGGCTGATCAGCGACTGGCCCTCGTTGACGACGCGGATCGCCTGCGCGACCTCCTCGATGGAGGAGTCCTTGAGCAGGTAGCCCGACGCGCCGTTCTTGACGCGTCTCGTAGAGGTCGCCCTCCTCGTCGGAGACGGTGAGCATGATGATCTTGGCCGACGGCACGGCCTCCTTGATGGCGCGGCAGGCCTCGACGCCGCGTGCGCCGCGGCATCCGGACGTCGAGGAGCACGACGTCGGGCGCGAGCGTCGTCGGCCAGCTCGGTGCCGGCGATGCCGTCGTCGGCCTCGCCCACGACCTCGATGTCGGTGTCCTGCGCCAGCAGCATGGTCAGCCCCCGCCGGAAGAGCTCCTGGTCGTCGACGACGAGGACGCGGATGGGCTCGGGCCCGGTGGGCCTGGACACCTGTTGCCTCGGTCACGCGCGCATCATTGACAGACGCCGGGCGTGACCGATCGGCAACGACGTGCATCGCTCAGCGTCCAGATCGAGCGAGATGACGCCGTAGTCGTAGCCGCGTCGGCGGTAGACGACCGAGGGCCTCTCGCTCTCCTTGTCGACGAAGAGGTAGAAGTCGTGGCCCACCAGCTCCATCTCGTAGAGGGCCGTGTCGAGGGTCATCGGGCGCGGCGGCGTGGGACTTCTCGCGCACGACCAGCGGCCCGTCGCCGGTGACCGTGATCGGGCCGACCTGGCGCTCGGTGACGGTCTCGTCGTCGGTGCTCCGGCGCGTCGCCGGCGGCTCGGCACGTCGGCCAGGGCCTGGCCGACCGAGACCGGGGCGTGGCGGCCGCGGTGGACGCGGCGGCGGTCGGCGGCGCGGCGCATCTGGGCGGCCATCTTGTCCAGGGCGAGGTCGAGGGCGCCCATCTTGTCCTCGGCGGCGGCCTCGGCGCGGATCACCGGGCCCTTGGAGAAGGCGGTCAGCTCGACCCGGGTGGCTCGGTCGTGTTGTCGGGGGTTGCGTCTCCTGTTCGACCTCGACCTGCACTCGGATGATCCGGTGGTCGTGCTTCTCGAGCCTGGCGAGCTTCTCCGAGACATGCTCACGGAACCGCTCCGACACCTCGCAGTGTCGGCCGGTGACCACAACATCCATGTGAACCTCCTCGTAGCAGGGCTACTCATCGGCACCCACGCCTGCACGCGTGTTGGTCGACAGGTGGGATGGAGTCCGCCCGGCCGACCTGGTCTTCGTCCCCACAATCGCCTGCTGGGGCTTCCGCAGCTTGGATGCCACTACCGGCCCTCTCCCGACGATCGCCGTATCTGACGGCGGCGCCGAGGCAGGACTTACGTCTAAGCCGCACCGTGATCGGCTGTCTCCAGCCTTACGTGGACCGTTTCGCCTGCGACTGGCATCGGCTTGCCACCCGGGATGGTGCGCGACCGACGGCGCGCAGGTGCCCGGATGACGCAACCACGGACCCGGACGGACTCCATGTACCGACGCTAGCCCCTCGCCGACCTCGGGCCAAGAAGCGACGATCGCGCTGTGCATCGTCCGAGTCCGGGAAACCGCCGGCGAGTCGCCGCGACCACGGCGATGGCGACCGGGGTCAGGCCCACCGCGGCCAGGGCCCGCTGGGCCTCGCGCGGCCGTCGCGCCGGTCGTGAGGACGTCGTCGCAGATCACCACGCGGGCCCGCGGTGCGCCGTCGCGGCCAGCGCGCCGCAGCCGGGCGCGCGGGCAGGCCATCGAGCCCGGCCAGGTTGGCCGCCCGCTCGGTGGGCCGACAGCCCCGCCTGGTCGACGCACGGCCCGGCTGGAGACCAGCAGCGGGGCCGCGCGACGCGTCGTCGACTCCGCGGCCGCAGGCAGGCGCGACCGCGACCCGGACCAGCGCGCCCGGTCGGGTCGTAGCCCCGCCGGCGGCTGGAGCCGGGGCGCGACGGCACCGGCACCAGCACCAGCGGCGTGCCGTCGGGCGGCACCGGCCGCGGCCCGCACGGACGTCGACCAGCAGGCCGCCCAGGACCCGCGGCAAGGCGAACTGGCCCCGGTCCTTGTGGCCGACGACCATCGCCCGCACCGCGCCGTCGTAGTCGGCCCGTCGCCCACGGCGTCACCAGCCCGGCGGCGACCGGGCTGCGGCCAGCGAGAGCGTGGCCCGGCCGGCAGCAGCGCGCGGCACGCCGGGCACAGCATCCGGCCCGGGACGCGCGCAGCCGACGCAGCGTGCTCCCGAGGAGGAGGTCGAGGAGCGGCGTCGCGCACCCGGTCCATCGCACCAGCGCGGCCGAGCCCGCGACAAGGGCCGGCCGCCGGCCTGTGGAGGGGCCTCAGCCGACGTAGGTGAGCGAGGTGAGGCCCGCCGGCAGCGGCGCTCGAGCGGCGCGCTCGGGGGCGGTGAGGTCGATGACGGCGTCGCCGGCGACGGCGTAACACCTCGGCGCCCTCGACCGGCGAGCTGACCAGCTCGCGGGACGCGCCCCGCACGCGGGCCGGAGCCGGACGTGACGAGCTCGCCCGGGCGACCCGTCGACCGAGATCGTCGCGCACCTGGGAGAGGTCCTCGGTGATGTCGGTCAGCACCGAGATGCCGGTCGGGGTGCGCCAGGCGATGTCGCGGATCACCGGCGTCGGACGGCGTCGGGCTCGAAGTCGAGCGCGACCGGCCCGGGTGGCCCGCAGCACGCCGCCCGCGCTCGTCGTGGAGGACCCGGCTGGCGACGACCCGGTCACCGCCTCGGCGTACGCACGACCGCGACCAGGCGGCTGCCGTCGCGCGAGACGAGCAGGTGCTCGGACGTCGCGGCCGCTGACGCCCGGCACCTCGACGGCGCGCGGCGCTGGTCGCCGGTGACGACGCAGGACGCGCGCCCGGCCGCCCGCGCGGTCGGCCAGCCACATCCGGTCGGCGAAGTCCCAGGCCGGGCGGCAGCAGGTCGCGGGCGCCGCTGGCCACCTCTCGGCGCTGCCCGTCGTCGTCGACCGGCGCGACGAGCACGCTCGCTGCCGTCGCCGGAGACGCCGGCGACCCGGTGCACCGGCGAGGTTGACCCCGATCGAGCGCACGCCGAGCCGCTCGGCGCCCATCGGGCCCGAGGTGGCGCAGCAGCGAGCCGATGGAGCCGCGCACGACGCGGCCGTCGACGAGGCCGAAGAGGTCGCCGCTGGCCTGGGCGCCCGGTGGGGTCGTAGGCGCTCGCCGACGTCGAGGTCGACCTGGGTCGCCCCGCCGGGCAGGCCCTGCTCCTCGCTCGCCGATGGTCAGCCGCACGGCCCGGATCCGCTGCTCCTGCCGCAGCGTCCAGATCAGCTGGGTGAGCATCAGCTGCGCCGGTCGTCTCGTCGACCGCGGCCGGCGTCGCCCGTCGAGCGAGACCTCGGCGATGCCGGCCGACGGTGATCGGCACCGAGAAGGCCGAGCGTGAAGCCCGGCGGCACGAAGGTGCGCGTGATGCGCGGGATCGGTGCCGGGTCGTCGGCAGCAGGCCCGCGGACCAGGGAGGAGGCGAGCTGGTCGCCCTCGGGGACGAAGACCGGCTCGGGCACCAGGATCTGGGCGGTCGGGTCGAAGAAGTAGAGCGAGACGCGGCGGTAGCAGTCCTCGAACCACGTCTCGGGCACGATCAGCGCGTCGGGGAGCCTCGTCGATGCGCCACTCGCCGTCCTCGACGTGAGGCCGAAGCTGCGGGTCACGGCCGTCGCGCGAGCGCTGCCAGGCACCGCGGGCGTCGTACTCGTTGATGGCGGCCATCGGCACCTGCGACCGGTGAGGTCCCGCCGACCGGGTCGCCGAGCTCGCCGTAGGTGACGATCGCGCTCTCCGGCGCCCAGTCGCGCTGCGCCTCGCTCGCTGAGGAACTGCCGCGCGACGCTGGTCGTGATCGGCGTGGCCTTCATCGCCTCCAGGAAGTGGGTGACGATCTCGGTGGCCGACTCCCCCTGCTGCGGCGGCTTGGGGTCGAAGTCGAAGGTGCCCGGGGCGCGGTCGCCGGTCGAGGTCGGTGCGACCTCGGTGACCGGGCCCTCGCTGGGCATCCGCACGCACGCCGACAGCGAGCGAGCACGCGCGCAGAGCACGCCGCGCCGAGTGGCGAGCGGGGCGCTTCATGCGGACTCCATGGCGTCGGTGGGCACGAGCGGGCAGCGGGCTGTGCCGCAGCGGCTGGGAGAGCCGGCGCGGCAGCGTGAGCCGGAACTGCGCGCCCTCGCCCGGGCGGCCCCAGGCCTGCAGCCAGCCGCCGTGCAGGTGGGTGTCCTCGAGGGAGATGGACAGGCCCAGACCGGTGCCGCCGCTGGTGCGGGCGCGGGCCGGGTCGGCGCGCCAGAAGCGGTTGAAGACCATCGCCGACTCGCCCGGCCCGAGACCGACGCCGTGGTCGCGCACCGCGATCGCGGCCGAGTGCTCGTCGCCGGCCGACCAGGATGTGGATGTCGCGGGACTCGGCGTGGTCGATCGCGTTGGTGACGAGGTTGCGCACGATCCGCTCGACCCGGCGTACGTCGGCCTCGCCAGGCAGGGGTGGCCCGGGCTCCTCGACGACGCACCCGGGTGTCGCGCTGGTCGGCCAGCGCGCGGGTCATGTCGACCACCCGGCGGGCGACGTCGACGAGGTTGACGTCCTCGGCCTCGAGCACGGCGGCGCCGGCGTCGAACCGGCTGATCTCGAGCAGGTCGGCGAGCAGCGTCTCGAACCGGTCGAGCTCGAGTCTGGAGCAGCTCGGCGGCCCGCGCGGTGACGGGGTCGAAGCTGGCCGCGGGCGTCGTGCAGGACGTCGCCGGCCATCCGCACGGTCGTCAGCGGGCGTCCGCAGCTCGTGGGAGACGTCGGAGACGAAGCGGCGCTGGAGCCGGCTCAGCTCCTCGAGCTGGCGGATCTGGCGCTGCAGGTTGCTGGCCATCTGGTTGAACGACGTCGCGAGGCGGGCGAGGTCGTCCTCGCCGGTCACCCGCAGCCGCTCCTGGAGCTGGCCGGCGGCCAGCCGCTCGGCGACCCGGCGGGCCATCCGGACCGGGGTGACCACCTGGCGGGCCACCAGCCAGGCGAGGCCGGCGACGAGCAGCAGCAGCAGGGCCCCCGCGGTGAGCAGCGCCCGGGTGACGAGGCCGAGCGTCTCGCGCTCCTCGTCGAGCGAGTAGAGGTAGTAGAGCGTGTAGGTGTGGTTGTCGGCCGGCAGGGTCACCTGGCTGCCGACCACGATGCCGGGGCCCTCGGGCAGGCCCGAGATGGCGTCGCGTGGTCGGTGATGTCGGTGTAGGTCCAGGCGGTCGCGGCGGGCTCGTCGAAGTGCTGCTGCAGCGACTCTCGGGGACGCTGCTGGTGTCGAGGCCCTGGGTGAACTTCGCGCCGCCGTCGGCGAGCCGGCCGCCCGTGCCCGACGGCGGGCGAGAGGATCACCGCGAAGCCCGCGCGACGGCACCGCGGCAGATGATCGGCTCGACCAGGTCCTCCTGCTGGCCGGACTCGTTCGACGTCGGTGCCCGACGCGGCCGCGAGCTGCTCGCGGGCGTCGGCCGTCTCGTTCTCCGCCTCGGCGATCGACCTGGTCGACCCGGTTGTCGAGCAGGCCGTCGCGGGTCTGCTGGATCAGGAACGCAGCCGACGATGCCCACGACCAGCGCGGAGAGCAGCACCGTGCTCGCGACCACGCGCGCCTGGACCGAGCGGCGCCAGAAGGTCAGCGCGCGGCGCACGCGCGTACGACAGTCGGTCGATCGAACGGTGCAGCCCCGGGGGCGGCGGATGCAGGCTGGACATGGGGCGAGGACATGGTCGGCCTACGCCGTGCCGGCCTTGTATCCCACGCCGCGGACGGTCACCACGATCTCGGGGTTCTCCGGGTCGTGCTCGACCTTGGACCGCAGCCGCTGCACGTGGACGTTGACCAGCCGGGTGTCGGCGCTGTGGCGGTAGCCCCAGACCTGCTCGAGCAGCACCTCGCGGGTGAAGACCTGCCACGGCTTGCGCGCCAGGCACACCAGCAGGTCGAACTCGAGCGGGGTGAGGTTGACCGCCTCGCCGGCGCGGGTCACCGAGTGCCCGGCGACGTCGATGCTGAGGTCGCCGATGGTCAGCGACTCGCTGGTCGGCGCGTCGTTGCGGCGCACGCGCGCCCGGATGCGGGCGACGAGCTCCTTGGGCTTGAACGGCTTGACGACGTAGTCGTCGGCCCCGGACTCCAGGCCGACGACCACGTCGATGGTGTCGCCCTTGGCGGTCAGCATCACGATCGGGACGCCGGACTCGGCGCGGATCTCCTTGCAGACGTCGATGCCGTCCTTGCCGGGCAGCATCAGGTCGAGCAGGACCAGGTCGGGCGGAAGCTGCGGAAGGCTTCGAGGGCCTCGTCGCCACGCGTGACGATCCGGCTCTCGAAGCCTTCCTGGCGCAGCACGATGCGACAGCATCTCGGCCAGCGACGAGTCGTCGTCGACGACCAGGACGCTGCCCCTCGTGGGCTGCTCGGTCGGAGTCATGCAGGCAAGTCTGCCTCAGTAGCGGTACAGGTCGGACTTGTACGGGCCGGCGACGTCGACGCCGAGGTAGGCGGCCTGCTCCTTGGTGAGCTCGGTCAGCTCGACGCCGAGGGCGTCGAGGTGCAGGCGGGCGACCTCCTCGTCGAGGTGCTTGGGCAGGACGTGCACGCCGAGCTCGTACTCGTCGGCCTTGGTGAAGAGCTCGATCTGCGCCAGCACCTGGTTGGTGAAGGAGTTGGACATCACGAACGACGGGTGGCCCGTCGCGTTGCCGAGGTTGAGCAGACGACCCTCGGACAGGACGATGACCTTCTTGCCGGGCTTCGCCGTCCTCGCCGGGAAGATCCACTGGTGGACCTGGGGCTTGATCTCGTCCTTGACGATGCCGGGGATCTTGGCCAGGCCGGCCATGTTGATCTCGTTGTCGAAGTGACCGATGTTGCCGACGATGGCCTGGTGCTTCATCTTGTGGAAGTGCTCGACCGTGATGATGTCGAAGTTGCCGGTCGTGGTGATGAAGATGTCGGCCGTCTCGACGACGGACTCGAGGCGCTTGACCTCGTAGCCGTCCATGGCCGCCTGCAGCGCGCAGATCGGGTCGATCTCGGTGACGATGACGCGAGCACCCTGGCCGCGCAGCGACTCCGCGGAGCCCTTGCCGACGTCGCCGTAGCCGCAGACGACGGCGACCTTGCCGCCGATCATGACGTCGGTGGCGCGGTTGAGGCCGTCGATCAGCGAGTGGCGGCAGCCGTACTTGTTGTCGAACTTGGACTTGGTGACCGAGTCGTTGACGTTGATCGCCGGGAAGAGCAGCGTGCCCTCGCGGAAGCGGTCGTAGAGGCGCAGGACGCCGGTGGTGGTCTCCTCGGAGACGCCCTTGATGTCCTTGGCGATGTTGGTCCAGTGCTGCGGCTTGGTCTCGACCGAGCGGGCCAGGACGCGCAGCACCTCCTTGAACTCCTCGTTGTCGGTGCTGTCCTGCGACGGCACGACGCCGGTCTTCTCGAACTCGACGCCCAGGTGCAGGAGCATCGTGATGTCGCCACCGTCGTCGAGCAGGACGTTGGGGCCGCCCTCGGCGAAGTCGAAGACCTTCTCGGCCTCGTCCCAGTACTCGGCCAGCGACTCGCCCTTCCAGGCGAAGACGGGCGTGCCGGCGGGGGTCGTCGACGGTGCCGTCGCGACCGACGACGACCGCCGCGGCGGCGTGGTCCTGGGTGGAGAAGATGTTGCAGGTGGCCCAGCGCACGTCGGCGCCGAGGTCCACGAGGGTCTCGATGAGGACGGCGGTCTGGATCGTCATGTGCAGCGAGCCGGCGATGCGGGCGCCCTTGAGGGGCTGCTCCTCGCCGTAGCGCTCGCGCATGGCCATCAGGCCGGGCATCTCGTGCTCGGCGAGCTCGATCTCCTTGCGGCCGAACTCGGCCAGGCTGAGGTCGGCGACCTTGAAGTCCATCGGTTGTCTCCTGAAGTCTGTGGAGCGCGTCTGCGCCGCACATCTGTGCATCGTCGGGATCTCCCGCGCGGACCTCAGAAGCCTAGAACCGGCCTCACCGATTCGCAGAATCCTCGACGGCCGGGGTCGTGCCCTCGTCGTGGTCCAGTCGCGGCCCGCGTCGTGCCCTTGCCGTGACCGATGCGGAAGGACGTGCATGACCGCCACGACGAGCCCACCGACGAGAGGCCGACGACCGCCGAGGCAGCGTGTTGACCAGCCAGCCGGCGACGGCGCCGAGCGCTCCGCCGATGCGCGTCGTGGACGTCCTCCTCCAGGTGGTGGACGACGTCGTACGGCGCGTGCAGGACGTCGGCGAGCCAGGTGCCGCTCAGGAGGCCGTCGGTGCCGCCGATCTCGTAGAGGCTGACGAGGAGGATGTGGCCACCGACCCAGAGCATGGCCAGCGGTGCCGATCAGCGAGATGGCCGTCAGCAGCTTGGGCATGGCGCCCGACGAGCGCGTGCGCCGACCTTCTGGGCGACTCGGAGGACTTCTGGGTGAGGTGGACGCCGACGTCGTCCATCTTCACGAGAGCGCCACGAAGCCGTAGACGAGCGACGGTGATGATGACGGCGACCACGCCGAGGAGGATCGCGCGCGTCCAGAAGCTCGCGTCGGGATCGGAGTCGACGACCTCCTTGAGCGCGATCACCATGATCTCGGCGGACAGGATGAAGTCGGTGCGGATCGCGCCGGCGACCGTCTTCGCCTCGTGCTCGGGGGTGAACTCCCCCTGCGTGGCGAGCTCCTCCTCGGCCTCGGGGTGCGTGGCCGCTGACCTTCTCCCAGACCTTGTGCGCGCCCTCGTAGGCGAGGAAGCCACCGCCGAAGATGAGGATCACGGGCAGCAGCTGAGGGAGGAACTGTCCCAGCAGGACCGCCGCCGGGAGGATGAAGAGCAGCTTGTTGCGCAGCGAGCCGATCGCGATCTTCTTGATGATCGGCAGCTCGCGCTCGGCCGCGGAGCCGTGGAGGTACTGCGGGGTGACGGCGGTGTCGTCGACGACCACGCCGGCGGCCTTGGCGCTCGCCCGGCCGGCCGCGGCACCGATGTCGTCGACGGACGCAGCGGCGACGCGGGCCAGCGCGGCGACGTCGTCGAGCAGGGCGAAGAGTCCTGCGGCCATCAGGCGGTCTCCCTCATGTCGTTCACGGGCGCAGCCTATCCGCGGGGTGGCCGTCCCCTGCACGCGCCGAGGGCGGCCGGGAGGAATCCCGGCCGCCCTCGTGGACGTGGTGCGGTGCTGCGTCAGCCCTGGAGGCCGAGCGCGAACTCCACGCCGCCCTGCGGGTCGATGCTGGCGTCCAGCACCTTGTCATCGAGCTCCGTGGCCGCCCCGGCGTCGAGGTAGACCGTGGCGCCGTCCTGCTCGAGCGTCGCGTCGCCCGGCTGGGGCCCGTCGGTGGCGCTGATCGCGAATGCGGGCTCGGGCGTCGCCTCGAGGGCGATGCGCAGCCCGGCTTCGTCGGCCCCGCTGGCCTGGGTGGTGATCTCGCGGACGATCGTGCTGGCGTTCTCGGTGAGGGTGAGCATGTGCTCTCCTTCCGATGAGGTCAGGGACTCCCCCACCGTGGCAGGCGAGGGGCGACGATTCAAACGCGCACCCCTCCCGGCGGGTGTCCGACCCGGCCGATCAGTCCTCGACGAACCCGATCCGCAGGTACTCCGAGGCGTAGGTGCCCTGGAGGACCAGGGAGGCGTACCTCGCCACCTCCGTCGCCGCGTCCGTGCTGACCGTCTCGACGCGTACGTCGCGGCGCGCGGCCGCGGCCTGGAGCCGGCCGCGCTGCTCGCGGACCACCGGGTCCTCGGCGCCGTCGTCGAGCACGAGCAGGAGCGGGCGCAGGTCGGCGGGCGCGTCGGCGGGGTCGGCGAACGGGTCCGCGAAGACGTCGCGGGGCCGGGCCGCCTCGAGCACGGGGACGAGGTGCTCGGCGTCACCGGCCAGGGCGGTGCGACCGCGAGGCGCGGCGGATGGACTCGGCCACCCGGCGCGCGGCGCGGGCGGCCAGCACGGACCCGCCCCAGACGATCGGGGTGGCGTCGGCGAGGGCGATGGCGAGCATCTTGGCCGGGTTGACGGCGAGGTCCCGGAAGGGCGAGCACTCCTGGGCGACGGCGTCGAGCGCGATGGCCACGCTGTCGGCGTCGGCCCGGGGCCCGAGGCGCACCTGGGCGAGGTAGTCGAGCATCACGACGGCGGTGGCGAGCTGGTCGCCGGTGACCGTGGGCAGCACGGTCGTGTAGCGACCGGCGGCGTGCTCGGCGACCAGCGAGGTCGGCGGGCAGGCGACGACGACCTGGCAGCCGCGGCGTACGGCCTCCGCGACCGCGGACGCCGAGCTCCGGTCGGACCCCTCGGGTGCGAGCATCACGACCAGGTCGAGGCTGCCCGCCCAGCCGGGCAGCGCCGGTCCGGGCCAGGCCACGAAGGGCACCGGGCACCAGGGCTCGAGCACCGCACGCAGCAGCCGGGAGTCGGGGCCGGCGGCGATGACCGCGCGGGGCTGGTCGAGATCCTGCTGGCCGGCGATCGCCTCGGCCGTGGCCTCCGAGGCGTCGTGGGACTCGCGGCGGACCCGGGCGCCGCTCTCCGCCAGCGCCCGGAGCGCCACGTCGTGGGCACCCAGCACCCGCTCGTCGTCGAGCCTGGCCTCGTCGAACCACGTCACCATGACGTCAGGCCGGCTTGCGTGCCTCGTCGACCAGCAGCACCGGGATGTCGTCCTTGACCGGGTAGGCCAGGCCGCACGCGGTGCACACCAGCTCGTCGGCCTCCTCGCGGAGGTCCCCGTGGCAGTCGGGGCAGACGATGATCTTGAGCAGCTGGGGGTCGATGTTCACGCGTCACTCCTGATGGTGGTGAGGACCTCGTCGCGGATCCGCTCCATGGTGGCGCGGTCGCGTCCTTCGGCGTTGAGGCGCAGCAGCGGCTCGGTGTTGGACGGGCGGACGTTGAACCACCAGTCGTCGTGGGTCACGGTGAGCCCGTCGAGGTGGTCGGTGGTGACGCCCGTCGTGGTCGGCGTACGCCGCCTCGATCGTCGCGACCACGGCCGCCTGGTCGGCGACGGTGGAGTTGATCTCGCCGCTGACGACGTAGCGCTCGTAGTCGGCGAGCAGCGCGCTGAGCGGCTGCGTCGGTCTCGACCAGCGCGGCGAGCGCGTGCAGGGCGGCGAGCATGCCGGAGTCGGCGCGCCAGAAGTCGCGGAAGTAGAAGTGGCCGCTGTGCTCGCCGCCGAAGATCGCGCCGGTCTCGGCCATCGTGGCCTTGATGTAGGAGTGGCCGACGCGGGTGCGCACGGGGGCGCCGCCGAGCTCGGTGACGATCTCGGGCACCGCCCGGCTGGTGATGAGGTTGTGGATGATCGTCGCGCCGGGCTCCTTGGCGAGCTCGCGGGAGGCGATCAGCGCGGTGAGCGTGGACGGCGAGACCGCCCGGCCCTGCTCGTCGACGAGGAAGCAGCGGTCGGCGTCGCCGTCGAAGGCCAGCCCGATGTCGGCCCGCTCGAGGAGCACCCGCTCCTGGAGGTCGACGAGGTTGGCCGGCTCGATGGGGTTGGCCTCGTGGTGGGGGAACGTGCCGTCGAGGTCGAAGTACATCGGCACCAGCTCGATGCGGTCGGCACCGATGCGGTCGAAGACCGCGGGCGCCGTGAGGCCGGCCATCCCGTTGCCCGCGTCGATCACGACCTTGAGCCGGCGGCCGTCGACGGGCGCCAGGCTCAGCAGGTGCGCGGCGTACGCCTCGAGGACGTCCTCCTCGGTGACGCTGCCGGTGGCGATCGCCGGCTGGTGGCCGCCGCGGACCACGCTGTCGCGGATCTCCGCGAGCCCCGTCTCAGAGCCGATCGGGACGGCCCCGGCGCGGCACATCTTCATGCCGTTGTACGCCGCGGGGTTGTGGCTGGCGGTGAACATGACGCCCGCGTGGCCGAGGTGACCCGAGGCGAAGTAGAGCTGGTCGGTGCTCGCCAGGCCGATCATCACGACGTCGGCACCCGCCGCGGTGGCGCCTGCGGCGAAGGCTCCGGCCAGGCCCGGCGAGCTGGGGCGCATGTCGTGGCCGACCACGATCATCGGGGCACCGACGACCTCGACGAACGCGGCGCCGGTGGCCCGCGCGAGCTCCTCGTCGAGCTGGTCCGGGACGATGCCGCGGACGTCGTACGCCTTGAAGATGGCGCCGACGTTGGCGGCCTCGAGGGACGGCGAGGCGGGGGTCGTGGGCATGGCCCGCAGCCTAGACGTCACGCCTGCCCGGCGGGTACGGCGGTGGCCGGGTGGGAGCGCGCGATCCTGGAGCCGGACGGTCAGGCGCCCCTGCCCGACCCAGCACCTCGCGCACGTCGGCGTCGGGATCGAGCACGACGAGCTCGACCGCGATGTTGTCGGGATCCCGGAAGTTGAGGTGATGACCCCACTCGCTCCTGCGTCGATCGGCGGGCACCCCCCGCTCCCCCAGCCTCCTCTGCCAGTCGTCCAGGCTCGCCACGTCCGGGACCGCGAGGCTCACGTGGTCGAGACCGGGGCGGAGCTCGCTGAACGGTTCGGAAGAGCCGCCGTCGTGGCTCGTGAGGATCAGGGCAGCCAATGTGTCACCGCCGACCGACAGGGCGCAGTAGGTGTCGCTCGAGTCCAGCACGGTCAGTCCGAGGGCGCCCGCGTAGAACTCCCGCGACGTCGTCATGTCGCTGACCGTGAGTGCCACGTGGGAGAAGCCAGAGACGCGCATCCTTCAGGATGGGCCGCTGGGCTCCGGCGAGCAACGGTGCGACTCATCTCGCTGAGCGCGGTGGGTGCGCACGTCCGGCACGAGGTGCGCAGCGCGCGGCGGGGAGCGCGCGCGCCGGGCGCGGGGGCGGGTGCGGGCGGGGCGCGGCGAGGGCTCTGGCGAGTGGGCGCTGGGCGAGAGCACCGTGGCCGCGCCTGATCCCGGTGCTTCCACGCACAGTCGGTGTCGGCTGTCCGGGCCAATGGTCGCGCTCGGACGTGCCTGTGGCCCCGCCGGTGTCACTCGGGCGGGGTCCGGGGCGTGGTGGTCAGAGGTCCGGCGGGTTGGCGTCGCGGTCAGCGCGCGACTCATCGACTCCCGGCTCGGGCCAGGCGCGGCCGATCGGTTGGCTGCCGGCGTGGTCGCGCAGGTAGGTGTTGCCGAGCGGGCTGGTCCAGACGAACACCCCCGGCTCGGTCATCTCGTAGCGCCACCGCCCCCGGGTCTTCAACCGGTGGTGCCGCCTGCACAACGGTGCCAGGTTGTCGGTCGCCGTCGGACCACCCTGCTCCGGGTGGTCGTGGTCGTACGGGATGACGTGGTCGAGGTCGCAGTGCCGGGCGTTGCGGCCGCACCACGGGAACACACAGGTCCCGTCGCGGACGATCACGTGCTCCCGGATCCGGTCGGGGTCGGCCGGTAGCCCTGGCACTCCAACCGTCACGGAGGTCGATGACCTGGTTGATCACCACCTGCACGTCATCGCGGCCGCACCAGGCGCGGATCTGGTCGACCGACAGCAACCGGTTGCCGGCCTGCTCGATGCGCCCGCACAACGCCTCGTCCGGCGCGTCCGGGTTGTCGACGTGGGTGATCGCGTCGGCGGACAGGTGGGCGTACAAGAGGATCTGGGTGGACGGGTTTCGAGGCTCGCTGCGCTGCACCTCAACCCCCGAACGTCAGCGCTCGTCGAAGCCGATGGTGAGCTGGTGGCGGGCCAGGTCGCCCAGCGCGGTGGCGCGGCGGCCGTCGACGGTGTCGGTGGACCCGAGCCTCGCGAGGTGCTCGGCCCCGCGCGTCACGGCCTCGGCCAGCGCCAGGGCGTCGGGGACCTCCAGGTCGGCCTCGAGGTGCATGGTCCCGTCGAAGGACACCTGCTCGGGTGTCGAAGGTGACGTGCCGCTTGTCGGCCGAGTCCTGCGAGCTCCTTGGTGACCTGGTCGGGCATGAACCGCACCCGGGCCTCGTCGACCACCCGACCCAGCTGCGACGGGGTGAGCCGGGAGGCACACCAGAAGACCTGCTCGTCGACATGGGTCGCGGCCTCCAACGTGAGGGCGAGGGTGGTCTGCGCGATGATCCGCGCCCGCCACCCCGCCACGAGACCACCAGGACGGCACCCCAGAGCCGGGGAGGCGGTAGGCGACCTCGACACACTCGGTCAGGAACCGCCCGCACTGTCGTTGGTGCGACCCAGCATGGTCGCGAACTCCGGCACACAGAACTCATCGATGTCGGCGACCCCTCGCCGGCGAACGTCTTCGGCGACGTGAAGCACGCCTCGGCGAACTCCGGGTCCGCGATGTGCAGGTCGGCCCAGTGGACCGCGAGACGCATCAGCTCCACGTCGGCCTTGTCGGCCGCCTTCTTCTCGGTCTCGCACCGCGCGCAACAGCTCGGCCGGGGAGTCCGGCAGGCGGGTGCGGTGGTCGATGACATGGCTCCAGCCAATCAGGGACCACCGACAATCAGAGGCCGAAAACAGCCGTTCCGACCGCATCGTGGACACGACTTTCGGACGAGTTTGCGGAGTGCCGGTCGGCGTGGTTTCGAGGCTCGCTGCGCTCGCACCTCAACCACCGAAGGGACGGTCCTCGACTCCGCTCGATCACCGGACACGGCGCTGGCGTGGTTTCGAGGCTCGCTCCGCTCGCACCTCAACCCCCGAGAACAACGGTCTCGACGTCGCTCGACGAGCGAAGCGGCGGACGTCAGTCGTTGCTGAGCACGCGGAGGTGACCGCGCTTGGTGCCGTTGCGCGGGTCGTCGCCACCGTGGTCGACCGGTCGCGGCGGCAGCGGGCGCTCGATCGGACGGGCGGCCTCGCGGACGGCGTCGGCCAGCGCGAGCAGGTCGTCGGAGGACGGGCCCCGGGTGGACGGGTCCGGCGCCAGGCGCAGGACCTCCCAGCCGCGGGGGGCCGAGAGCCGCTCGCTGTGCAGGTCGCACAGGTCGTAGGCGTGCGGCTCGGCGTAGGTCGCGAGCGGGCCCGAGGACGGCCGTCTGGTCGGCGTACACGTAGGTGAGCGTGTTCACCGCGGTGCGACCGCAGGCAGTGCGGGAACAGCGACGCGAGGCTCACCCGCCAGACGCTACCCGCCGCTCGGGCGCCTCGGTTTAGGCTCGCGGCATGGATGAGGTGTCCCCGCGGTCGCGTGACCCGGGACCGGCGCGGCCGGGGCATGCGCGGGCCCGGCGTGATGCCCGCGCGGCTCGGCGAGCCGGCGGTGCGCACGGCCCGCGAGCGCTTCGACGACCTCGTGCTCGGCATCGTCACCGAGGTCGACGAGCGGTGGCAGGAGCGGCTCGGGCTGGTGGAGTACGCCGTGGAGGACACGCCGATGCTCCCCGACGACTGGGGCGACGAGACGGTGCCGCTGTCCTCGCTGGTGCGCGGCACGGGCGGCGAGCCGACGCGGCTGGTGCTGTTCCGGCGTCCGATCGAGCACCGGTGCGAGTGCCGCGACGAGCTCGAGGCGATGGTGCTCACCGTCGTGGTCGAGCAGGTCGCCGAGCTGCTGGGGCTGCCGCCCGAGGACGTCGACCCGCGGTACGGCGACCAGCTCGGCTAGCCGCGGCTAGCGCAGCGACGGGCGGACGTCGGCGACGAGGCCCTGCAGCTGCCAGCGGCGTCAGCGGGACCACCGCCAGGCCGGGCGGCCCGACCTCCACGACCGCCACGACGGTGGTCCGCTGGACGACCAGGTCGAGCTGGGCGCCGTCGCGGGTCCAGCTTGATGCGCGGCGAGACGCCGGGGCTGACCTCGACCCGCTCGCGGGCCACCTCGCGCCCCCGCTGGTCGCGCAGCGCGTAGGTCACCACCCCGGCCTGGTCGGCGCCGGCGAGGACCAGCCGCGCCGGACCGCGGGGCAGGGTCAGCGCGGCCCGGTCGTCGAGCGGCGCGCCCGGCGACGGCGTGCGACAGGTCGCCCGACGCGAGGGTGCGCAGCGACGCGGTCACCGGCAGCGTCGAGTCGAGCCGGAGCCCGATCGCACCGCGCGCGGCGTTGCTCTGCAGCACGCCGGTCAGGTCGACGCTGGTGGTGGCACCCGGGGGGACCGTGATCTCGTCGAGGCGCGAGGGCGTGAACTCGCTCTCCTGGGTCACCACGCGCAGCGCCACCCGCACCTCGTCGTCACCCGGGTTGGCCACGGCGAGCACCCGGTCGCCGGGCTTGCCGCCGAGCCCGACGAGGTACGACGTCGTGGCGGGGGCGGCCTGCGGCGGCAACCAGTCGCGGCTGCGGGCGCCCCGACCCAGCTCGTCCACCAGGTCGACGACGTGGGCGCCGAGCCGGCCGCGGGAGACCACCACGTGCAGGCTGAGGTCGACCGGTCGGGCACGACGGCGGCGAGGTCGAAGCGCAGCGTGCGTCCCCCGGGCACGGTGACGCCGCGCATCGCGGGGACGTCGACCGGGCCGTCGGGACCGAGCACGGTCACGTCGGCGACCGCCGGCCCGCGGTCGGGGTTGGCGAGCTCGAGGACCGAGGCGTGCTCGGCCGAGGCGCCGACCCCGGTGAACCACTGCTCCGGGCTGGGCGGGTCGCACGACGTCGCGGCGCCCTCGCCGTACCGGCCGCGCGACGAGCCCGGCGGCGAGGTCGCCGTCGGCCTGGAGCACCACGGGCCTGCCGGTCGCGACGCGCGCGGTGCCGTCGAGGGCGAGGGTGTCCTCCGCCGGCAGCCGGGTCGTGACCTCGCCGCTGCCGCCGGTCGCGCTCGCGACCGAGACGGTGCCGGCGCCCGGGAGCGCGGCGGGGCACACCAGCGTGGTGCGCGTGAGCGGCACCTCTGCCGGGGGGCGGGTGGCCGTGTCGTCGACGACGGGAGCGACCAGGCTGATGGCCCCCACGGTCAGCAGCGGGATGACGATCGCGAGCACGTCGAGGGGACCGACCCGGCGGGCGCGCCCGGACGGGGCGGCGCGACGGCCCGGCCTCGGCGTGGACGTCAGTCATCGCGACCCTTCCTCAGGGTGGGCGCGGCCAGGACGAGGACGAGCAGGACGGCGGCGCCTGCACGACCAGCAGCAGGAGGCGCGGCCAGGTGGTGCGGCTCTCGACGTCCTCGGCGGCCAGCGGCCGGTCGACGCGCCAGGCCCGGGTGGACCGGTCCTCGGCACTGGCCTGGTCGAGCCCGGCGGTGGCGTCGAGACCGGCGGCGATGGTGCCGTCGGCGGGCGACGGCAGGACGACGTACTCGATGCCGCGCGCCCCAGCGACTTGACGACGCTCGCCGGTCGGTGCCGAGACGAGCGCGGTCACCTGCGGCGTCGAAGTCGACGTCCTCGTCGGCGAGCGCGAGCACCTCGTCCTCGCCGAGCGTGATGCCGTCACCGCGCCGGATGCGGTAGTCGATGCCCTCGTCGACCGAGCCGCGCAGGACCAGCACGCCGTGCTCGTCGCCGAGCTGCGAGCTCTGCTCCATGTAGGCCGGGACCACGGCCTGCTCCGTCGCGGGTGAGCGCGTGCCCGTCGGGGTTGGCCAGCCACCAGACGAGGCCGCCGAGGGGCACGACCGCGGCGACGACGGCGAGCAGGCCGGCCAGCACCCGCTGCCAGACGGGCGTGCCGCCGCCGTCGTGGAGCCGCTGCAGGTAGGCCTCCGCGCCGAGCACGGTGGCGATGACGGCCAGCCCCTGGAGGATCACGACGAAGAGCCCGAGGCTCGGGCGCGTCGCGGTCGCCGGCAGCGTCAGGGTGACGAAGCCGAGGCCGGCCACCACGACGGCGGCGGCCAGCGCGACCAGCCAGCACGCCAGTCACCGGCACCCGCGTCGAGCGCGGCAGCAGCGCCAGCACGGCGAGCAGGGCCAGCAGGGCGCCGAGCCACCACGGCGCACCGAGGTCGCCGAGGCGGCCGGTCAGCAGCCCGACGAAGTCGACCCGGTCGCCGGGGAGCCGGCCGGCCTCGAGCAGCAGCCCCTCGGCCGACCCGGTGGTGACCAGCGGCACGAGCCACGGCGCGAGCAGCACCGGCACCGTCGCCAGGGCTCACCACCGGCGGCCCCCAGACGTGCCGGTCCTTGAGCAGCCGTGGGGAGACGAAGGCGGCTGCGCCGAACACGATCGCCGCGGCCAGGAGCGCGAAGAGCCACACCCCGGGCACGAAGGCCGCACCGAGGGCGACGAGCAGCGCCGTGCGCCACGCGGCCCGCCAGCGGCCGTCGCGGCTCGGGGTCGGCGAAGCCGAGGGCGGCGCGCGCGGTCCACGGCAGCAGCGCGGCCACGGCCACGGTGCCGAAGCGGCCCTCGCCCCAGGCGCCGGACGTGGCCGGGACGAGGCCGTAGGTGACCGCGCCCCACACGTGCAGCCAGCGGGGCAGGTCGCGGGTGTCGACGAGGTGGCCGACGACGGTCAGCAGCCGCCACGCCCCCCAGGCCGCCGAAGGGGACGGCCAGGAGCATCAGCGCCGAGACCACGGCCCCCGTGCTGCCGCCCACGAGGCGTGGCGACGAGGGCGAACGGGCAGGACGTAGGCCGGCGCGGGGACGTCGGTGCCCGTGCCGAGCGGGTGCCGCGTCTCGACGTGCAGCCGCCACCAGTCGGCGACGTCGGCGGGCACCGGCGACAGCGCGCCGCCGGTGATCGAGCCGAAGGCCGTCCGCGCGCGCGACGACGGCGAGCACGGCGAAGAGCGCCAGCGCCATCGCGACCGGGTTGGTGACGAACCGCGCCACGAGGCCGGAGTCCTGGAGGTAGGCCTCCTCGTCGTCCTCGTCGCGGCGGTCCCGGTCGCGCGACGCCGGCTGGGCGGCCAGCTGCTGCTCCGCGCGGACCGCGCGGCGGCGCTCGGCGACGTCCTGGGCCTGGTTGGTCGCGGCGGCGGCCAGGTCGGTGACGAAGTCGAGACCGTGGCGGTAGGGCAGCCACGGCGGGGCCAGCAGACGGCGTACGTCGTGTGCGGTCGCCGGTGCGGCGCTCGGCGCGGGTCCGGCGCGCCGCGCAGCAGCTGGCGGGGCCGGGAGTAGACGGACAGCACGGCGGCGAGCTCGTCGAGGGCCTCGCCCACCGAGCGCACGACGAGGAAGCCGAGCACCCGGAGCAGCGACCCGAGGAACAGCCGCACGACCTGCCACGGCAGCCGGCGCGGGGTGGCGTTGGCGAGCAGCGTGAACAGCGCGGCGCGCCGCTCCTGGTAGTGCGTGTGGCGACCGGTCAGCGGCGTGCGGCGTACGCCGCGGTGGGCCGCCTCGGCGTGGAAGACCACGGCCTGCGGGACCACGATCGTGCGTGTGGCCGGCCTCGCGCGGCGCGCCAGCCGAAGTCGATGTCGTTGCCGAAGATCGGCAGCTCGTGGTCGAAACCGCCGAGCTCCTCGAGGACGCTGCGGCGTACGAGCATGCCGGCGGTGTTGACGGCGAGCACCTCGCGGACCTCGTCGTGCTGGCCCTGGTCGTACTCGCCGCGCTCGAGACCGGTCTCGCGGTGGCCGGTGCCGGTGATGGTCAGGCCGACCTCGAGCAGGCGCTTGCAGCGAGGGCCACTCCCGCAGCTTGGGGCCGAGGATCGTCGGCCTCGGGGTACTCCTCGGCGGCCAGCAGTCAGCGCTGAGCAGCGCGTCGGGGTCGGGGTTGGCGTCGTCGTGGAGCAGCCAGACCCACTCGTCGTCCGAGGCCTCGGGCAGCGGTCGCAGGGCGCGGCGCGACGGCCTGCGGGATAGCTCGTCGAGCCCGGGCAGCCGAGCACGGACTCGTCGTGCCGGAGCCGCGCGGAGCAGGTCGGCGCTGCTCGTCCCTGCTGCCGGTGTCGACGGCGAGGAAGCGCGGTCGACGGGGCGGGTCTGGGCCGCCAGCCCGTCGAGGACCGCCGGCAGCCACCGCGCCCCGTCATGGCTGACGAGCAGGGCGGTGACGGTCACCGGAGCACCCTAGCGAGGGCCGGTGAGGCCCGAAAACGTCGTGCGGACGACGGGCGGGGCCGCCCCGAAATGCGCGGCGGGCCCGCTGGATCAGCGGGCCCGTGGCGCCTCGTGCATCAGACTGCGCGCTTCTTCAGCTTGCGGCGCTCCCGCTCGGAGAGACCGCCCCAGATGCCGAAGCGCTCGTCGTTCATCAGTGCGGACTCGAGACAGTCGTCTGCGGACCTCGCAGGTCAGGCAGACCTTCTTGGCCTCCCTGCGTGGAGCCGCCCTTCTCCGGGAAGAAGGCCTCCGGGTCGGTCTGCGCGCACAGGGCGCGGTCCTGCCAACCCATGCTCTTCGGCGTCCGGCTCGAGGAGAAACAGTTCTGCTCTCATGGCTTTCGCCCTTTCGACCCTGGTGATGGAGCTCTTCGTCCCCCCGCGGAGCCGTGCGAGACCTGCCGCCGACGTGAAGAACACTGTGGGAATTACATGCCTGTCGTACCCGTGAAGTCAAGCCCGGATCTGATATGGCCCGAACGGGCCATGAGGCCGCCGCCGAACGGGCGATCGGCGGTAGGGCAAGGCTATTCGCATGCAGAAGATCACCGTTCTCTCCGGCGGCATGGGCGGCGCGACGTTCCTGCAGGGCCTCCTCCACGGGATCCGGTCCGGGGCGCTGCCCGGCGTCGCGCCCGACGCCGAGGTCACCGTCGTCGCCAACACCGCCGACGACCTCTGGGTCCACGGCCTGAAGGTCTGCCCCGACCTCGACACGGTGATGTACACCCTCGGCGACGGCATCGACCCCGAGCGCGGGTGGGGCCGCCGGGACGAGACGTGGAGCGCCAAGGACGAGCTCGCGGCGTACGGCGTGGAGCCGACGTGGTTCGGCCTCGGCGACCGCGACATCGCGACCCACCTCGTGCGCACCCAGATGCTCGAGGCGGGCTACCCGCTCTCCGAGGTGACCGCCGCCCTGTGCCGGCGCTGGAGCGCCGCCCGGGGCGGGTCCGGCTGCTCCCGATGACCGACGACCGGGTCGAGACCCACGTCGCGATCGCCGACCCCGACGAGCCGAGCGGCGAGCGCGTCATGCACTTCCAGGAGTACTGGGTGCGCCTGCGCGCCGAGGTGCCGGCCGAGGCCGCTGGTCTTCGTCGGCCTGGACGCAGTCCACCCCGGCGCCCGGCGTGCTCGAGGCGATCGCGGGGGCCGACCTCGTCATGCTGCCGCCGTCCAACCCGGTCGTCAGCGTCGGCACGATCCTCGGCGTGCCCGGGATCCGGGAGGCGTTGCGCGCCACCGCCGCGCCCGTCGTCGGCCTCTCCCCCATCGTCGGCGACACCCACGTCCGCGGGATGGCCCACCAGCTGCTCACCGCGATCGGGGTCGAGGTGACCGCCGCCGCCGTCGCCCGCCACTACGGCGCCGCGCGCCGACGGCGGCGTGCTCGACGGCTGGCTGGTCGACGAACGCGACGCGCACCACGTCGCCGCGGTCGAGCGAGGCCGGGATCGCCTGCGCGGCCGTGCCGCTGATGATGACCGACCACGACGCGACCGCGGCGATGGCGGCCGCCGCCGATCGGGCTCGTCGGCGGTGAGCCGGCTCGAGGTCACCGCCCCGGACGGGCTGCCCGAGATCACCGCCGACACCGACCTGGCGCCGCGCTGATCGCCGCCGCGACCGAGCTCGCCGACGGCGACGTCGTGGTGGTCACCAGCAAGGTCGTCAGCAAGGCCGAGGGCCGGGTCCGCGCCGGCGACCGCGAGGACGCGCTGGCCGAGGAGACCGTCCGGGTCGTCGCCCGCCGCGGCCCCACCGTCATCGTGCGCAACCGGCTCGGGCTCACCATGGCCGCGGCCGGCATCGACGCCTCCAACGTCGGGCTCGGGCTCGGTCGTGCTGCTGCCGCTCGACCCCGACGCCAGCGCGCGGCGGCTGCGCGCCGCGCTGCACGAGCTCACCGGCGCCAACGTCGGCGTGGTCGTCACCGACACCGCCGGGCGGGCGTGGCGCGAGGGCCAGACCGACATCGCGATCGGCGCCGCCGGACTGCGTGGTCGCCGAGGACTTCGGCGGGCGCGAGGACCCCTACGGCAACCCGTCGGCGGTCACCCTGCCCGCCGTCGCCGACGAGATCGCCGGCGCCGCCGAGCTGGCGCAGGGCAAGCTCGGCGGCCGTCCCGTCGCCGTGGTCCGCGGCCGGGCCGACCTGGTGCTGGCCGCCGGCGACGACGGCCCCGGCGCCGGCTCGCTGGTCCGGGCCGAGGGTGCGGACATCTTCGGGTACGGCGCCCGCGAGGCCGTCGTCCGGGCGCTGGCGGGGCACCCCGAGGACCGGCGCCCGTTCGGCGACCCCTGCCCGCTCGACGAGCTGGTCGGGGCGATCGGGCGGGTCGCACCGCACCGGCGCGATCGACCGTGGCGGCGCGACGAGGGCGACGCCCGCGTCGTACGAGCTGGCGCTGGGCGGCGCTGCCGACCGGACCGCCGTCGACCGCGGTGTGCTTCGCCCACGGCTGGCGGTGGACGGGTGGCGGGCCGGCGATTCCGAGCGTGGTGGCCACCGTGTCACCCGCCACTCCGTAGACTCTGCCCCCGACCCCCGCCGGAGCGCTCCACACGAGCGCCCGGAGCGGAGCCCAGTCCCCGATCCGAGAGACACCAGCGCCGTGGCCAAGAAGGACAGGACCGACCGTCAGGCGGTCATCGACTCCATCCGCAAGAAGCAGGAGGGCGCCGAGAAGCGCCGCGGCTTCGCCATCGTCGGCGGCGTGCGTCCTGGTGGCGCTGGTCGATCATCGGCGCCGCGGCCTACCAGCCGATCAAGGACTGGTGGGACCTGCGGTCGTTCGACTCCACGGCCATCGAGGAGATCGGCGCCCCCGCCGCGGACTGCGGCGAGATCACCACCAAGAAGGCCACCGGCGGCCAGGACCACGTCGAGCCCGGCACCCCGATCGCAGTACGAGGACTCGCCGCCGGCCTTCGGCCAGCACTACAACGTGTGGGACGGCATCGAGCGCAAGCTCTACAACGAGTCCGACCGGCCCGACGTCGGCGAGCTCGTGCACAACCTCGAGCACGGCTACACGATCCTCTGGTACGACGAGACGGTCGCCGGGAACGACGCGATGATGGACGACCTGCGCGGCATCGCGTCCAAGAAGTCGAGCACCACCAACCTGCCGCAACAAGTTCAAGGCCGTGCCGTGGACCTCCGAGGACGGCGAGCCCTTCCCCTCGGGCCAGCACGTCGCGATGACGCACTGGTCGGTCGGCGGCGAGGGCGCCGGCGAGCGGCGGCGAGCAGGTCGGCGTGTTCCAGTACTGCTCCGCCCCCAGCGGCGAGGCGCTGGACGAGTTCATGAAGCAGTACCCCTACATGGACTCCCCGGAGCCGACCGTCCTCTGACGGCCCGCTCGCCTCAGGTCAGACCGACGTGGCCGTCCTCCTTGAGGGCGGCCACGATCGATTTCACGTCCTGGGCGCGGGCACAGCGTGGTGACGAGCAGCGCGTCGCCGGTGTCGACCACCACGACGTCCTCAGCCCGACCACCGCCACCATCCGGCCGCCGGCCGGGACCACGAGCCCGCGAGCGTCGATGGTGCGCACCAGGTCGCGCGTCGCCGAGCACGACGAGCGTCGTCGTCGGCGGCGGGCAGCAGCGAGTCGCAGGGACGCGAAGTCGCCGATGTCGTCCCAGCCGAAGCGCCCGGCACCACGGCGACCCGGCCGGCGGCGGCAGCGGGCTCGGCGACGGCGTGGTCGACCGCGATCCTCGGCAGGAGTCGGCCAGACGTCGCCAGCGTGGACGGGTCGGCCGCGATCGCCGCGCAGCGCCGCGGCGAAGCCGGGGTCGTGCTCCGCCAGCAGGTCCAGCAGGACGGTGGGTCGCACGACGAACATGCCGGCGTTCCAGCGGTAGCCCGTCCGCGACGTACGCCGCCGCGACCTCGGCGTCGGGCTTCTCGACGAACTCGCGCACGGCGAGCGGCGCCGGGCACCGCCGGCCAGCGCGTCGCCGGCACTGATGTAGCCGAAGCCGGTCGCCGGGTACGTCGGCTCGATGCCGATCGTCACCAGCCAGCCGGCGCGGGCCGCCTCGACGGCGGTCGCGACCGCCGCGTGGAAGACCGCGGTCTCGGTGATCACGTGGTCGGCGGCGAAGGACCCCATGACGGCGTCGGGGTCGCGGCGCTCGAGCAACGCGGCGGCGAGGCCGATGGCGGCCATCGAGTCGCGAGCCGACGGCTCGGCCAGCACGGCCTCCGCCGGTACGTCGAGCTGGCTCGAGCACCGCGTCGCGGTGCGCCCGGCCGGTCACCACGAGGATGCGGTCGTCCACCAGCGGGGCGAGCCGGTCGTCGGTGGCCTGGATGCAGGGTGCGACCGGTGCCGGTCAGGTCGTGCAGGAACTTCGGCGACGACGGCCGCGAGAGCGGCCACAGCCGGGTGCCGGCCCCGCCGGCGGGGACACGGCCCAGAAGTGGTCGATGCTCGGGCCCGACGGCTGGGACGGCGGGCGTCTGGGTCATGGCCCGGAGCCTAGGCTGCCGCCGTGACCACCTTCGCCGCCGCCCTGCGCGCCCAGCTGCGCGGCGATCCGGGCCGCCCGCTCATGACCTTGTACGACCACGCGACCGGCGAGCGGGTCGAGCTGTCGGTGACGACGTACGCCAACTGGGTGGCCAAGGCCGCCGGCCTGCTCGTCGAGGAGGGCGACCTCGAGCGCGGGATGCGGCTGCGCATCGACCTGCCGACGCACTGGCTCGGCCCGGTGTTCCTGGGCGCCGCCTGGACGGTCGGCCTGGTCGTGACCGACGACGACGACCCCGACGCGGTCGTCTGCGGTCCGGACACCGCTCGAGCGAGTGGGCCGCCCGCGGCGACGACCTCGTGGTGCTTCGCCTGCAGCCTGCTCCCGCTCGGCGTCCGCTTCGCCGACGCCGCTCCCGGCCGGGGTGCACGACGTCGGCCTCGAGATCTGGTCCCAGCCCGACGCCTTCGCGCCGTGGGACCCGCCCACGGCGCAGGACGCCGCCACCGGACGGCGCGCTACGGCGATGCCACCCAGGGAGCGCTCATGGAGTCGGCCGCCGCCGGGAGTCTCCTCACCGACGGCGGCCGTCTCTTCTCGGTGGCGAATCCGGCTTCCCCACCGGGAATCGCCACCTTCACCGAGCCGCTCGTACGCGGCGGCTCGCTGGTCCTCGTCCGGCACCCGGACCCGAGCGGCTCGACGCGACGTACGCCGCGGAGCGCGCCACCCACCGGGCCGGGGACCCGGAGGTCCGGACCGGCTCCCTAGCCGGCCAGGTCGAAGGCCTCCATCCCTCCGCCGAGGAAGCGCGGGGCGGCGCACCTTGCCGCTCGTGCCGGTGTAGAGGTAGACGTCGCCCGTGCCGGCCCGGCGCACGATGTAGTCGCCGCGCCCCTTGGCCCTGATGTCGCTGACGCCGAACACCCAGTCGAAGCCCGACAGGTCGCTGGGCAGGCCGGCCTGGGCTGATCTGTGCGGCCCGGCCACCGTGCTGGCCCGCCGAGATCGCCGGTGCCGGTGCCGGCGTAGACCATCAGCGTTGCCGTTGGCCGGGGTGCCGAGCAGGTCGGGGAACCCGTCGCCGGTCACGTCGCCGGCCGGGATGAGGCGTGACGGAGCCGAAGCCGCTCCCGATCTGGGCGGCGCGGCCAGCTGGCCGGCGCCGTTGCCGCGGTAGAGCTGCAGCGCGCCGTCGGTGGTGCGCGGCGATCACGTCACCGGCGCCGTCGCGGTCCCAGTCGCCGGCGTTGATGAGCCGGTCGGCCGCGCCGAAGCGAGACGCCGGTGTCGATCGGCGCGCCGAGGTCGAAGGTGCCGCGGTTGGGCGACCACCACGAGGGTGTTGTCCTTGACGCCGACCAGGTCGGGAGCCGCGTCGCCGACCAGGTTGCCGGCGCCGGTCATCGACCGCAGCGAGCGCACGTTGGTCGCCGGGCCGACGGGCGTCGCGAAGGTGCCGTCACCCGAGGACGGGAGGATGAAGACCTCGCCCTTGGTGCGCCGCGCGACCAGGTCGAGGCGGCCGTCGCCGTTGAAGTCGGCGCCGCTGGTGATCCGGTTGTAGACCCACCACGAGCCGGGCACGGCGGTCCGGGCGCCGAAGCGTGCCGTTGCCCTTGCCGCTTGAAGAGCATGAGCCCCCTGGCCGTCGCGGGCGCAGCAGGTCGACGTTGCCGTCGCCGTTCTGGTCGCCGGCGCCGATGAACTGGGTGTAGCTGCCCATGCCCTTGCCGAGCACGACCCGCTTGAAGCCGCCCTTCGGCGCGCCCAGGAGGGCGACCAGCGGCCCTTGTGCCGGGCGACGAGGTCGTTGCGGCCGTCCTTGTCGAGGTCGCCGACGGCGGTCATCAGGGTGTGGCCGCGGGTGGCCTTGACGACCTTGGAGGTGGCCTTGAACTTGCCGTTGCCCTTGCCGGGGCGGACCCGCAGCACGCCCTTCTCGCTGGTGGAGACCAGGTCGAGACGCCGTCACCGGTGACGTCGGGGGTGACGAGGACGTCGTGCCTGTCGGTCCAGCCCTTGGTGGAGACGGCGGTCGCCTTCGCGAAGGCCGTCAGGCCGCCGGTGGGGACGATCAGGCCGCGGCCGTCGCCGGCCCGGCGGACGACGAGGTCGGGGTACGCCGCGCCCACGAGGTTGGACTGCGGGGCCGGGGTCGCCGATCTCGACCGTCGTCGGCGCCGGCGGGGGCGGGGCGGCGCGGGCGTGCCGCCCGCGACGGCGTACGCCCGGATGTTGGCGAGCTTGGCGTAGAGGTAGCGGCCGGGGCAGGCGGTCGAGCCGGCGTCGCGGTGGCCGTTGATGGCCGGGAACGTCTTGCTGACCGACCTGCTGCGACATCGAGGCCGGGTTGACCCCGTGCAGGCCGAGCTTCCAGGCGAAGAGGGCGCCGTAGGCCTGGAGCATCACCTCGGGCGGCTGGACGACGTCGAAGTTGCCGATCGCCGACATCGCGAACGAGTAGTCGTTGTAGCCGAGGGTGTGGGCACCGACGACGGCCTTGTCGATGCCGCCGTAGCGGCCCTCCCAGATGCGGCCGAACCGGTCGACGAGGAAGTTGTAGCCGATGTCGCTCCAGCCGCGGGACTTCACGTGGTAGGCGTAGATGCTGCGGATGATGCCCGGCACCTGCGCCTCGGTGTAGTCGTTGGCGTTGACCGTGTGGTGCACGAAGCCGGCGCTGATCGAGCCGTAGCGCAGGGCGCTCTTGTTGCGGATCGACTCGTCGGCACCCCACTGGGCGCGGGTGAAGATCGTCGGCTGGGCGGCCTTGCGCGCGGCCTGGAGCGTGATCTCGCCGGCGCTCCCCGGACTCGCTCGTCGCGCTCCTCGAACTCCTCGTCGTACGACGTGTCCGCGTCGTCGCTCGGCGGCCTCGCCACCGGCGGCGGGGGTCTCGCTCTCGGTGGCGTCGGCGCGGCCCGGGCTCGACGACGGCCATCGAGAGGTCGTCGGGGAGGGCGTCGTCGCGCGCTGGCCTTGATCTGGACGGCGTCGACGTCGCCGATGATCAGCGGGTCGGTGCCGGGACGCGACGTGGCGGCGTCGGGGCTGCCGGCGTCGGGGGCGTGGTCGTCGTGGTACTCGAGGTCGGCCCAGTCGCTCCACGCGTCGCCCTCGCGGGTGCGGACCTGGAGGGCGATCTGGTCCTCGTCCAGCTCCTCGCCGTGCGCCCAGGTGACGCCGACGGCGCCGTAGCCCGTCACGTCCTGGGGCAGGCTGGTCACCGCGGTTGCTCGTCGACCGAGCCGCCGACCACGGTCTCGCCGGCCAGCGCCCGGGCGTTGCCGGTGCTGGTCGTGAGCGGGACCTCGGTGACGCTCGGCTCGACGACGCCCGGTCGGCACGGTGGCCGAGCGCAGCGCGCCGGCAGATGACGGCCGGGCCGCCGGCAGGACCGGCGCCGGGGTGCTGGCCGACGATGTCGAGGGAGATCACCCCCGAGGCCGGGGTGAGGACGGCAAGGACGACACCGAGGGCCAGCAGCTGCTGGCAGGCGGTGATGAAACGGGCTTGGACGAGACGCATAAGTGGCTACTCCAGTGCGCGGGGAAGGTCACACGAGAAGCAACTTTCACACCAGTCACACTGGTTCGCTAGGTTTCGTGAGTAACTACAATCGTGTAATTTCCAGTCGACACGCCGACGACTTCCACAATTGTCAACTTCATGCGGGCGTGGCGCAGTGAAATCACGCAGGCCGGGGCCCTCCTCCGCAACTGGCGGGAGACGACAGGCCCCGCAGCGACCAGCACGTCGTACGCCGCCAGCCACCGCCGGCGCGCGGCTCCGTCCCGCAACTGGCGGGAGACGACAGGCCCCGCAGCGACCAGCACGTCGTACGCCGCCAGCCAGCCGCGGGCGCACGGCGCCGCCGCCGCGACTGGCGGGTCACGCACCGTGCAGGCCAGGCGAGCCTCAGATGTCGGCGCCGAGCCCGTCGTCGGCGCCCGCGGCTCTTGTCGTCCTCGTCCTCGTCGTCGTAGTGGAGGAACGCGATGCCCTCGTCGACGTCACCGTCGAAGGTGAGCTTGCCGTGGTCGAGCACCAGGACCCGGCTGCACAGGTTGCGCACCGAGCCGGGGGCGTGCGAGACGTAGAACATCGTCACGCCCGACTTCACGATCTCGTCCATGCGCTTCTTGCACTTGCGCTTGAAGGGCCGGTCCCCCACCGCCAGCGCCTCGTCGGCGATGAAGATGTCGGCGTCGACGTTGATGGCCACCGCGAAGCCGAGCCGGGCCTTCATGCCCGAGCTGTAGTAGGCGACCTCGGTGTCGAGGAACTTGCCGAGGTCGGCGAAGTCGACGATCTCGTCGAACTTGCGCTCGGTCTCGGCCCGCGACATCCCGAGGATGGCGGCGTTGAGGTAGAGGTTGTCGCGCCCGGTGAGCTGCGGGTCGAAGCCCGCGCCGGTCGCGATCAGGCCGGCGATCCGCCCGCGGGTGAGCACCGAGCCCGAGTCGGGGCGCATCACGCCGCTGATCAGCTTGAGCAGGGTGGACTTGCCGGAGCCGTTGAGGCCCATCAGGCCCGATCGACTCGCCCTCCTGGACGGTGAAGCTGACGTCGTCGACGGCGTTGAAGACGTCGTGGGTCTTGCGCCCGCGCGCCTTGGCGATCGCGATCTGCTTGAGCGAGCGGTGGTAGGACAGCGTGAACGACTTGGTGGCGTGCTCCACCTGGATCATCGTGGTCATCAGAGGCGCTCCGGGACCCGCGACTCGAGCCGCGAGAAGAGCCGCTGGGCGAGCACCACGCAGCACCAGGGCGATGAGCGTCATGACCAGCCCGCGCGTGAACAGGTGGTCGGGCAGGTGGATGGCCCTCGGTGTACGCCGGGTCGCTGGTCGTGCCGGTCCAGAAGCCGCGCTGGATCAGCAGCACCGCCTCGGCCATCGGGTTGAAGAGGTAGTAGCGACGCGATCGGCTCGCCGAAGCGGTCCTGCACCAGCGTGTAGGGGTACATCATCGGCACGCTGAACGTCACGAACTGGGTGAGCGTCTGGGCGACCTTGCCGAAGTCGCGCATGAAGACGTTGGCCACGCTGAAGACCAGGCCCAGCGCCAGCCCGAGCAGGGCGATGAGCAGGAAGCCGAGCAGGGCGGCGGCCATGCCGACCGGGTCGGGCATCCAGCCCAGCAGCACGCAGACGAACACCAGGATCACCATCATCGGCACGGTGTGCCACGCCGCCACCAGCATCCGCGACGACCGGGAACATCTCGCGGGGCACGGCGAGCTTGGTGATCAGCGTGCGGTTCTGGACCAGCGACTGGGTGCCGCCGTTGAAGGTCTCGGTGAAGAAGTGCACGATCACCATGCCGGCGAAGAGGTGCACGGCGAAGTTCTCCATGCCGGCGCCGCGACCGACCATCACCTGGAACAGGAAGTAGAACAGGCAGAAGCGGATCGCGGGCTGGAGGTAGCTCCACACCCACCCGAGCACGGTGCCCTGGTAGCGCGACTGGATGGTGTTGCGCACCAGCATCCGCAGCAGGTAGCGGCGGCGGACGACCTCGGCCAGCCCGGTGGCCGCCGGCGGCACGAGCGGCAGCGCCTCGAGCTCCTCGCGGGTGGGCCGCCGCGAGGCCGGGGTGCCGTTGGTGAGGAGACCGCTCATGCAGACGTCGGTCCGTGCTCGAGGCGCTCGCGAGCGGGGTGGCCTCTGGTCCGTCCACGGCTCGAAGGTCTTCTCCCAGGCCTCCGGCGAGGTGATGTCGCCCAGCGCCGCGCGGTACTCCGCGGCCAGCCGCGGCCACTCCCGCTGGAACCGCGCGTGGATCTCCAGCGGTGCGCTTCATCAGGTCGCGGAACTTCTCGGGGTCGCGCTGGTAGAGCGCGGCCGAGGTGCCGTCGGGCATCGAGACGACCGCCGAGTCGTAGCGCGCGATGCGGTACCACTTGGCGTCCATGGCCGGGATCTCCGCCTCGGGGTGCTGCGCGCGAGGTCGGACGCAGCGGTCGCAGCTGGCGCAGCGGCATCGTCGCGGCCCGGACCAGCGGCGACGCGCGGCCCGGGACCCCGGAGTCGTCCTTGCCCTTGCGCGGCGGCTTGTGGCGGCGTACGGGCGGGAAGGCGTCGGGGTCGGCCTGCAGCTGCGCGTCGGTGAACTGCTTGCGGAACGCGTTGACCTCCGCCAGCCGCGTCGGCAGCTTCTCGTGCAGGGCGTAGGGACCCGTCGAGGACGTCCTCGAGCGCCATCAGCCGCAGCTCGACGGTGGAGTACTGCATCGAGACCAGGTGCGCGATCTGGTGGTTGAGGCTCTCGCGCACCATCCGGCCGCCGCGCTCGTACGGCGAGTGGAGCAGCGCCGCGACGAAGCGGTTGCGCTGGTGGAAGTAGGCCTGCCAGTCGAGCGCGTCGTTCTTGTCGGTCCACGGGATGTGCCAGACGGCGGCACCGGGCAAGGTCACCGTCGGGTAGCCCGCCGCCTTGGCGCGCAGGCCGAACTCGGAGTCGTCCCACTTGATGAAGAGCGGCAGGCTGAGGCCCGATCTCGTCGAGCACCTGGCGCGGGATCAGGCACATGAACCAGCCGTTGAAGTCCACGTCGATGCGCTTGTGCAGCCAGCGCGTCGAGCGCAGGTTGCGGGCGCCGAAGTCCCAGTCGTCGAAGACGCCGGGGGCCGAGAGCCACCAGAAGCGCCACGGCGTGATGATCTCGCCGAAGCTGTGCAGGCGGGTGCGGGAGTAGATGCTGAACATGTGGCCGCCCACGATCGTGGGACGGCGGGCGAGGTCGCCGAAGGTGACGGCGCGGATGATGCCCTCGGGCTCGCAGATGACGTCGTCGTCCATCATCATCGCGTACGTCGCGGTGCCCTTGCGGACCGACTCGAGCTGGCCGCGGGCGTAGCCGCCCGAGCCGCCGAGGTTGCCCTGCTCGATGACGCGCAGCGTGTCGCCCAGGGCTGGCGGCGGCCTCGGGGAAGAACTCCGAGTCCACCATCTTCTGGGTGCCCTGCTCCATGACGAGGACCTCGTCGAGGTAGGGCCGCAGCTCCGGCGTCGTCGCCGAGCTGGCCGAGCAGCTTGGCGCACGAAGTCGGGGCGGTTCATCGTGGTGATGCAGATGTCGACGGTGCCGTGCTCGGCCCGGTCGGCGGGCACCTGGGCGGTCCACTCGGCGGAGCGGACGACGACGTCCTCGTCGCCGGCGACGACGTCGTACCAGTACCAGCCGCCGTCGACGAAGGGCTTGAGGGGGAGCTCGAAGGTCGAAGGTCGAGGACGCCTCGTCGCCGGTGGTGACCGTCTCGACGCGCTGCGAGCGGCCGTTGGCCATCGAGCGGTAGACGGTGACGGTGGCGCCGCGGCCCTCGACGCGTCAGGGTCAGGGTCGACCTCGGAGACGATCGTCCAGCGGCGCCAGTAGGCGGCCGGGAAGGCGTTGAAGTAGGAGCCGAAGGAGATGCGCTCCTCGGCCGGCAGGCGCAGCGCCTCGCGGTCGAGGATCTGGTCGGGGTGGATCGCGACGCCGGTCGAGGTCGACTGCCGCATCTGGGCCGCGTTGAGCTGCTGGGCCGCGCGGTTGGAGCCGACCTCGTACTTGTCGGCGTCGAGGACGGCGGCCTCGGGGTCGACGTACAGGCGGAAGACGTCGGTGTCGCCGTCGATGGGCAGGACCTGGCGCTGCAGGAGCCGGCGCACGGTGCGGCCCGGTGTCGGTGGCGGCTGTCGTCAGCTGGTCATGCGTCCACTCCTCCGCTCGTCAGCGGCTCTCCGTCGGCGAAGTGCGGCTTGAGCTTGTTGTCGAACATCGACAGCGCCGACCCGATGGCCATGTGCATGTCGAGGTACTTGTAGGTGCCGAGCCGGCCGCCGAAGAGCACCATCGGCTCCTTCTTGGCCAGGTCGCGGTACTTCAGCAGCTTGGCGCGGTCCTCGGCGGTGTTGATCGGGTAGTAGGGCTCGTCGTCGTCCTCGGCGAAGCGGGAGTACTCGTGCACGACGATCGACTTGCCGGGCAGGTAGGTGCGCTCGGGGTGCAGGTGCTTGAACTCCAGCACCCGGGTCCACGGCACGTCCTGGTCGTTGGCGTTGACCACGCCGGTGCCCTGGTAGTCGTCGACGTCGACGGTCTCCTGCTCGAGGTCGACGGTGCGCCACGACAGGCGGCCCTCGGAGTTGCCGAAGTACTCGTCGACCGGGCCGGTGTAGACGATCGGGACCTTGCCCTTGAACTCGTCCTGCACGTCGAACAAGTCGGTGTCGACGCCGGACCTCGATGTTGGGGTGGTCGGCCATCCGGGTCAGCCACGCGGTGTAGCCGTCGACCGGCAGGCCCTCGTAGGTGTCGTTGAAGTAGCGGTTGTCGAAGGTGTAGCGGACCGGGAGGCGCGTGATGATGTCCGCGCTCAGCTCGGTGGGGTCGGTCTGCCACTGCTTGGCGGTGTAGCCCTTGACGAACGCCTCGTAGAGCGGGCGCCCGATCAGGCTGATCGCCTTCTCCTCGAGGTTGGTGGCGTCCTCGGTGTCGATCTCGCTGGACTGCTCGGCGATCAGCGCCCGCGCCTCGTCGGGCGTGTGGGCCTTGCCGAAGAACTGGTTGATCAGCGCCGAGGTTCATCGGGAAGGAGTAGACCTGCCCCTGGTACTTGCGCGAAGACCCGGTGCTGGTAGCTGGTGAAGTCGGTGAACCGGTTGACGTACTCCCAGACCCGCTTGTTGGAGGTGTGGAACAGGTGGGTGCCGTACTTGTGCACCTCGATCCCGGTCTCCTCGTCGATCTCGCTGTAGGCGTTGCCGCCGAGGTGGTGGCGGCGCTCGAGGACGAGCACCTTGAGGCCGAGCTCGGTGGCGCAGCGTTCGGCGATGGTGAGGCCGAAGAAGCCGGATCCGACGACGACGAGGTCGGGCTGACGATCGATCCCTGGGACAAGGGGAGGACTCCTGTGTGTGGACGATGCCCGTGGAGGCTGGCCGAGTCTAGCGAGGCGGGCCGGGCCGACCCGGTGAGGCGGCGCATCCCCCGCGCCGACGCGCATGGCGCGGATCACGTTGCGCGCCTCGGCGCGGCCGCCGCGCAGCGGGCTGAGCAGGACCACCACGAGGGTGATCAGCCACGGCTTGAGCCGGACGAGCGCGTTCTCGCCGTAGCGCAGGTGCACCACGAAGAGGTTGCGGTACATGTAGAAGCCCTTCCAGCCCGAGCAGGTCGTGCTGCTGGTCGAAGTCGAGCTGCCGCACGAGCACGGCGTCGCGCACGCGCCCAGATGCGGAAGCCGGCCCGGCGGGCGCGGACGGCGTAGTCGACGTCGTCGTAGAAGATGAAGAACTCCGGGTCGGGGAAGCCGATCCGCGTCGACGACGTCGCGGCGCACCATGAAGCCCTCGAAGGCGACGTTCTGCGACCTCGACCAGCGCCGGCATGCGGCGCGCGGTCGGCGTACGCCGTGTCGACGGCCTCGCGCTTGGGCCGGATCGCCAGCGGGTTGCGCAGGTCGAAGCGGATGGCGGCCTTCTCGCACGAGCGCGCCGGTCGAGGTCCTCGCGCACCGCCATCAGGCAGTCCTCGTCGACGGCCATCAGCACCGCGAGGCAGTCGGGTGCGGGCACCACGTCGTCGTCCATCAGCCAGATGCGGTCGAAGCCGGCGTCGTACGCCGCCCGCATCGCCGAGGTGGAAGCCGCCGGCGCCGCCGAGGTTGCCTCGCGATGGTGGTCACGTGGAGCGGCAGGTCGGTGCGGCGCGTCGAGCACCGCGCGGGTGTGGTCGGTGCTGGCGTTGTCGATGACGATGACCGCGTCGGGGCGCGTGCGTCTGGGCGGCCAGGCCGTCGAGCATCCGCGACGAGCAGGTCGGCCCGGTTGTAGGTCACGACGACGACCGCGACGGTCTCCGACCCGGTCATGCGAGGAACCTCTCGTGGCCGTCGTACTCCCCCGCCAGGCCGGCGCGCATCGCGCGCGGCGCTGAGCCGGAGCCGGGCCAGGCTGGGCCGGGTGAAGGTGTAGAACCACACCGTCTTGACCACGAACGCCAGCGCGTGCAGCGGGCCGCGGTAGTCGCGCAGGTTGACCAGGTTGTTGCGGGCCATGCAGTAGTGCTTGAGGTCGCTGGGGCTGTGGTTGTACGTCGTGCGGCCGCACATCATCGGCGTGCCGAGCTCGCCGACGCTGGGGTGGCAGCACCCGGGCGTCGGTCACGGTCGCGACGCGGGCGCCGGCCTCCGGGCGCGCCAGAGGTACTCGACGTCGTCGCCCCAGATGAAGAACTCCTCGCGGGGCAGGCCGATCCGGTCGACCAGCTCGCTGGTGACCAGGACGCCGTTGAAGGGGATGACGACGTCGGCCAGCACGCCGTCGCGGGCGGCGGCGCGCGCGTCGGCGATGTCGCGCACGACGCGGGCGCCGCCCGGGCAGCCGGATCGGGAAGACGAGCCGGTCGGGGTCGCTCCTCGTCGACGACGAGCGGCCCCCAGAAGTCGTAGTCGTCGCCGTGGGCCAGCAGGGTGGTCAGGCAGTCGGCGTCGGGCAGGCCGTCGTCGTCCATCAGCCAGACCAGGTCGGCGTCGCGGTCGATGGCCCAGGCCAGGCCGTCGTGGAAGCCGCCGGCGCCGCCGCGGTTGTGCTCGAGGGTGCGCGCCAGCACGGGGATCTCCCCCGTGGTCGGCTGCCCGGCCAGCCAGGCGCCGGTGCCGTCGGTCGAGGCGTTGTCGACCACCAGCGACCTCGTGCGAGCCCGGCGACCTCGCCGAGCCGGGCGACCAGGCGCTGCAGCAGCGGCAGCCGGTTGAAGGTGACGACGACCGCGACGACGCGGCCATCACGGGCCGTAGCAGTCACGGCGTACACCCTAGGGGCCGCACGCGCCCGCTCAGCAGGCCGCCCCGAGGTCCTCGGCGTCGTTGGCGGCGTACCCGTCCTTGAGCGACCCGAGCGAGCCGCCGGTCATCGACGGCGGGGCGGCCGGCGGGGCGGCGGGTCGTGAGCCGGTGGCCGGCCCGGCCGGCGCCGGCGACGGGCGCCGCCTCGGCCTCGTCCTCGGCGCCGGTGCGGGGGCCGGCGCGGGCGCCGGGGCCTCGCCCTCGGCCTGGTCGATCGCCGCGGCCACCATGCTGTGGACGAGGTCGATGTCGGGGTCGGCGGTGACGACCAGCGGCGGCACCAGGCGAGACGGTCGCGATCTTCTGGCTACTTGGCCTTGAGGGCCAGGTCGAGGAAGCGGTCGACCTCGCCGCGGGGCACGCTGGTCGAGATCATCTCCGAGGAGGCCTTGGCGATCTTCTGCGAAGTTGCGCAGCGCCGTCCTGGGGGCTGACCTGCTGGAGCATCGCGTTCATCACGCACTTCTGGCGGGCCATCCGCGAGTAGTCGTCGGACCCGTCGCGGGCCCGGGCGAACCACAGGGTGTCCATGCCGTCGAGCTTGCGCGTGCCGGGCTCGATGTAGCGGAAGAAGGAGTCGTGCGGCAGGCCGACGGGGATCCGGTCGCGGACGGTGAGCGTCGACGCCGCCGACCGCGTCGACGAGGCTGCGGAAGCCGGCGAGGTTGACCATCGACGTAGTAGTTGATCTCGAGGCCGGTGATGCCCTCGACGGCCGATCACCGTGGCGTCGACGCCGGGGTTGTCGGAGCCCTTGAAGAGCTCGGTGTTGTCCTGGGCCCAGGTGCTGACGCCGTTGAGGTAGCAGCCGTCGCAGTCGAAGCCCTCCGGGAACTGCTTGGCCATCACCGAGCCCTCGGCGAAGGGGAAGTTGGCCATGTTGCGGGGCAGGCCGATCAGCACGGTCTTGCCGGTGCGGGCGTCGATGCTGGCCACGGTCAGCGAGTCGGGACGCAGGCCCCAGCGGCCGGCACCCGAGTCGCCGCCGAGCAGCAGCACGTTGAAGCGGCCGTCGTGGGCGCCGACGACGGCGCCGTCGCCGAACATCGTCAGCATGAACTGGCGCTGCACGTCGACCATGTGGGCGCCGAAGAGCAGCGCGCCGGCGACGGTGAGGCGAGAGCAGGCCGTTGACGCCGACGACGGCGAGCCGCTGCTGGCGCTGGAGGCCGAGGGGCTGCCCGAGCCGCCAGGCGTCCATGAAGAGCAGGGCCCAGCCGACGGCGAGGGCCATCAGGCCGAGGCGGAGGACGCCGAGCAGCAGCGTGTTGGAGGCGGCCCAGAAGACGAAGGAGTGCGAGAAGAGCGACACGACGCAGCGCTCAGCAGCGTGACCACGACGACCGCCATCCAGATCCGCGTCGCGATCCGGCCGATGCGGCGGTTGCCGGCCACGAGCTGGGCGGAGCCGGGGATGACCAGGGTCATCACCATCAGCGTCACGGCGCGGCGGAAGCGGACGCGCTGCGCCCGGTCGGCGGTGCTGGAGCGGCCCGCGTCACCGTGGAGACGGTGGGACCGGTGGGCCGTGCGGAGCGTCGGGGTGCGACCCGCTGGAGCTGTCGGGCGGCATGGGGTGCCTCTCTGCTGGGGGAAGTCAGCCCGCCCAGTATCACCAGTCCCACCCGTCACAACGCGGTACGACGCGCCGACGCTCCACCCCGGAGGCTGGGGACCCTCAGGCCTCCGGCGCCCAGTCGTCGTACTCCGCCCACCAGCGGTCGTCGGCGTCGAGCAGGTCGACCACCCGGTCGGCGGCCTCGAGGACCGCACCCACGGTCTCGAGGTCGATCCGGCCCTGGGCCCGCTGGACGTGGAGGTGCTCGACGTCCTTCCACTCCCGGCGGCCGTCGGGGTGCACGATCAGGTCGAGGCCGTGGTCGTCGGTGTCGTAGCCGTCGTCGTCACGCACGATCGGCGACTCGAAGTTGAGGTACCAGTAGCGGAACACCGGGCCGGCCGGGGTCTCGTCGAAGAACTTCCAGGCGCCGTAGCGCTCCCCGGTCCGGTGCACCTGGAGCACGGTCGTCCCGCCCCACGCCTCGTGGGCTCCCCACGGGTGCGGACCGATCGGGTGGTCGTGGAAGGTGAACGGCGACCCCGGCTCCAGGAGCACCGCGAAGGTGGTGCCGTCGTCGTCCACGACGGTCACCGGGTGCTCGAGCCAGAGCCTCCCGTGCAGGACCTCGCGCCGGGTGATCACCTCACCGGGCACCCACGGGGCCGTCATGCCTCGCGCCCCTGGTCGATCTCCCGCTTGCGGGCGAGCCGGTGCGCGCGCCGGATCTGCGGCCTCGCGCTCGCGGCGTACCTCCGTCGGCGTCTCGGTGACCAGCCCGGGCACCGGCCGCGGGCGCCCCGTCCTCGTCGATGGCGACGAACACGAAGTAGGCGCTGGCCACGTGCACCGGCTCGTCGGCGGCGTTGCCCCACGGCTGGGCCTCGACCCGCACCCCGATCTCCATCGACGAGCGCCCGGCCCAGTTGACCTGGGCGTACGTCTTGACGATGTCGCCGACGTGCACGGGTCGCAGGAAGGTCATCTCGTCCATGGCGGCGGTGACCGCCGGGCCGTCGCTGTGCCGGAAGGCCACCGCCCCGGCGGTCGAGTCCGCCAGCTTCATGATCTCGCCACCGTGGACGTTGCCGAGGATGTTGGCGTGCGACCGAGGTCGCGGCGATGGCGAGCGACACCCGGGAGAAGGACACCGGACGCGGGGTGAGCGCTTCACTCATGCGCGCACGGTAGCGTCTCGGCCATGGCTGAACGTCCCCCCGGGAAGGGCGGTCCCGAGGAAGGGACCCCCGAGTACGACTGGCTCTACGGCAAGGGCGGCAAGGGCTCTCCGCCCGCCGGCTCGGCCGACGCCACCCGGATGGTCCCCACCCAGGGTCGCTCCGGCGAGCCGGAGCGCCCGGACGAGACCCGGGTGATGCCGGCCCAGCCGCGCACCTCGTCCGGCGACGGCCGACCCCCCGGCAGGCCCGACCCGCTCCGGCCACCGCCGCTCCCCCGCCGCGGCCCGAGAAGCAGCGGAGCCGCCCGCGCTTCCGCTTCGGCATCGTCAAGCTGCTCGCTCCTGGTGTGGCTGGTCTTCATGCTCGCCGTGCCCTTCTGGGCGTGGTGCAAGGTCGACAAGATCGACGCGATGCCCGCCGACGAGGGTCGCCCCGACGAGCAGGGCGGCAACACCTACCTGATCGTGGGCTCCGACTCGCCCGACGACCTCACCGAGGCGGAGCGCGAGGAGCTCGGCACCGGCGGCGAGGTCGGGCAGCGCACCGACACGATCATGCTGCTCCACACCGGCGACGGCCCCAACATGCTGATGTCGATCCCCCGCGACTCGATCGTCGCGATCCCCGGCCACGGCGAGGGCAGAAGGTCAACGCCGCCTTCGCCTACGGCGGCCCCCAGCTGCTCATCGCCACCCTCGAGAACGAGACCGGCATCCGCATCGACGACTACATCGAGATCGGCTTCGGCGGCTTCGTCGGCATGGTCGACGCCGTGGGTGGCGTGGAGATCTGCCCGCAGCACCGCGATGAACGACCCCGACGCCAACCTCGACATCCCGAAGGGCTGCCAGGAGGCCGACGGCAAGACCGCCCTCGGCTACGCCCGCTCCCGCAAGACCTACGCCGAGCTCGGCGACATCGACCGCGCCCGGGCGCCAGCGCGAGGTCGTCTCGGCGATCGGCGACAAGGCCCTGTCGCCGTGGACCTTCCTCAACCCGGTGCGCTACTACGAGCTCGCCATGGCGTCGTCCGGCGTCGTTCCGGTGAGCGAGGGCACCGGCCCGCTCTCGCTGGGCCGCTTCGCCTTCGCGATGACGCGGGTCGACGGGCGACTCCGGCCTCACCGTGCGGCGTGCCGATCCAGGACCTCGCCGTCACCTGGGACGAGGAGCGCTCCGAGGAGCTCTTCTCCTACATCCGTCGAGGACGACACGGCCAGCATCCCCGACAACCTGTGCACCCCGAGCGGGATGCCGCGCGGATGACGCCGCGCTGACCTACGACACCCTCACCGTCGAGACGGACGACGACGGCGTCTGCACGCTGACCCTCGATCGCCCCGAGGCCCTCAACTCGTTCACCGTCACCATGGCGCGCGAGCTCGAGGACTTCTTCCGCTCCGCGGCCACCGACGACGCGATCCGCGCGATCGTGGTGACCGGCTGCCGGGCGAGGCGTTCTGCGCCGGCATGGACCTCTCCGCCGAGGGCAACGTCTTCGGCCTCGACGAGGACGCGGCACCCACCCCCGCCGACCTGCGCGACCACCTCACCGAGGCGCCGTACCAGGACGGCGTCCGCGACACCGGCGGCAAGGTGGCGCTGGCGATCCACGCGTGCCCCAAGCCGGTGATCGCCGCGATCAACGGCGCGGCCGTGGGCATCGGCGCGACCATGACGCTCGCGATGGACATCCGGCTGGCCTCGACGCCGCGCCCGCATCGGCTTCGTCTTCGGGCGGCTCGGCATCGTGCCGGAGGCCTGCTCGTCGTACTTCCTGCCCCGCATCGTCGGCCTCCAGCAGGCGCTGGAGTGGGTCTACTCCGCGGAGGTCCTCACCGCCGAGGCCGCCCGCGACGGACGGCTCGTGCGGTCGGTCCACGAGCCCGACGACCTGCTCCCCGCCGCGCTCGACCTGGCGCGCTCCTTCGTCGTCGGCCGCTCCCCCGTCGCGCTGGCCCTCGCCAAGCAGCTGTTGTACGCCGGCACGTCGGCCGCGTCGCCGCTCGAGATGCACCGTCGCCGACTCGCTGGCCATGTGGCACACCTCCGTCGGCGACGGCAAGGAGGGCGTGGCCGCCTTCCGCGAGAAGCGCGACCCCGACTTCACCGGCCGGGCCTCCGAGCTGCCCGCAGATCTTCTAGCGCGCCGGGGGAGCCCGGGACGCGGGCCGGAATCTCCTTGTGCGGGTCGACCTGTCGTCGTACGATCGCGATATATCGCAATACGTCGGCGACACGTCAGCGACTGCCGACGCCGGACATCGGGAGGGACACGCACATGGCACACCGGAAGAACCCCTGGGAGCTCCGCTTCGACCAGCACGGCTGGGGCGGCCCGCCCCGCGGACCCGGCGGCCCCCCGCCGTGGGTGCAGGGACTGCTCGGCTGGGGCGGCCAGACCGGCACCGCACCGCCCCCGTCCGGCGGCCCGCGGGCCCGACGCGGGGACGTCCGGCTGGCGATCCTGTCGGCGCTCGCCGACGCCGCCGACCGGGGCGAGCCCGTCAACGGCTACCAGGTCATCCAGCAGATCGCCGACCGCAGCAACGGGACGTGGCGCCCCAGCCCCGGCTCCGTCTACCCCACGATCCAGCAGCTCGCCGACGAGGGCCTCGTCGAGACCGACGACGAGCGCGGTCGCAAGACCCTGCGCCTCACCGCCGAGGGCGGTCGCTACGTCACGGAGCGCACCGACGAGCTCGAGGCCGTCTGGGCGCCGTTCGAGCGGGCCCAGCAGCGGTCGTCCACCGGCACCTCGGGCGACCTCAAGTCGGAGATCGGCCAGGTCATGAGCGCGGTGTGGCAGATCGTCACGCAGGGCTCCGACACCCAGCGCAAGGCCGCGATCGGCGTCCTGGTCGAGACCCGCCGCTCGCTCTACGGCATCCTCGCCGACGGCACGGAGCCGGAGCCCGACCCCGACGAGGACCTGTGATGGCCGACCCACGCAGGGAGGCCCGCATCGGCGACCGGGAGCGCGAGTCCGCGACCTCGATCCTCAACGACCACTACGCGGCCGGTCGCATCGACACCGAGGAGCACGCCGAGCGCCTCGACGCGATCTGGTCCGCACGCACCCGGGGCGACCTCGACATCGTCTTCTGGGACCTGCCGCGAGCGGTCGTGCCGGCACCGCAGCCCCCGGCGCCACCGCGGCGCACGTCGTCGTGGCGCTTCCCCCTCGGGGCGTTCCTGATCGCCGCCCTGGTGCTCGCGATCGCCCTCCAGGTGCCGTGGTGGATGTGGCTCATCGGCCTCGTCGTGTTCCTCAAGTCGCGGGGCTGGCGCCGCGGGCACCGCGGGCACCGCTCGTGCCACAATCCCGGCACGGGGGTTCGGCCCAGAGCCTTCTGAGTGCCACCTGCAGGAGACCCGATGCCTGACACCTCCCCCGATGCCGAGGCCTTCGCCCGGCTCGCCCTCGACCTGCACGACGTCGACGGCCTCGACGAGACCGTCGAGCGCATCCTGGAGTTCACCGTCAAGACGTTCGGCTGCGGCTACGCCGGGGTGATCCTCGTGCACGGCGGCTCGCGGGTCGAGACCGTGGCCGCGACCGATCCCGTCGTCGCCGGCCTCGACGCCGTCCAGCTCGAGGCCGGCGAGGGGCCCGACCTCGAGCTGATCGCGGACCGGCACGAGGTGATCGTCCGCGACGTGCGGGAGGAGTCGCGGTGGCCGCGGTGGTGCGAGGCGGTCGCGGACGCCGGGATCCGCAGCATGCTCGGCTCACGCCTCTACACCAGCCAGCAGGTCGTCGGCAGCCTCAACCTCTACGACCCGGAGCCCGGCGCCTTCGACGAGGCCGACGCCGACGTCGCGCACATGCTGGCGCGGCACGCGGCGGTCGCGGTGCAGCACGCACGCGGCGAGGAGCACCTGCGCAAGGCGGTCGACGCGCGCAACCTCGTCGGCCAGGCACAGGGCATCCTGATGGAGCGGTTCGACCTCGACGCGGAGCGCGCGTTCGAGGTGCTGCGCCGCTACTCCCAGCACCACAACACCAAGCTGCACCTGGTGGCCCAGCAGCTCATCGACAGCCGGACACTGCCGGAGGGCTGACCCTCCTCAGGACCGGGGTGCGAGCTGCTCGATCGCGGTGTCACGCATCTCGACCCAGGTGTTGCCGAGGTAGGCGTCCCCCGTCCCGTCCCAGAGGGCGACCGCGATCGCGGCGGCCTCCCGGTCGGCGTCGGGCAGCACCCCCGTGAGCCGCACCTCGTCCAGGGCGGCGCAGTGGCGGAGGAATGCGACGGCCACCCGCGCGCACGCCGCGTCGAAGCCGAGGGACTCCAGACCCTCCTGCTCGGCCGCGAGCACCTCACGCCCGAGGGAGACCCCGGCCTCGTCGACCTCCAGGCGGGGCGCGAGCACGACCTGCTCGAGCGCGACGTGCACCGCGAGCAATCGGCGCGCGTGCAGGAAGACGTCCTCCCGCGCGCCGGCGTGCAGGCGCGGCACGCGGCACCAGGCCTCGCGCAGCTCGCCGTGCTGCTCGGCCAGCAGCGCCGCGAGGTCCTCACCGGTGTGCACCGGCACTCGTCCGGTGTCGGGCTCTCCCGAGGGGGCTGTCATGCCCGTGTCGTACCCGGCACCGCCCGACGCATGCATCCACGCGACCCGGGTACGACACCTGCAACGGCGGACGACGCGAGGCGTCGTACTTCGTCACGCGGACCGGTGGCCGGTCGGCCCGGACTCACGCAGCCCGGGGCCCGACCGGCCACTTCCCGCTCAGGCGGTGAGCTCGGGGTCCTCGACGGTCCCCACCGAGGCGAGGTAGCCGTGGCGCACGCCCCACAGGACCGCCTGCGACCGCGACGCGACTCCCATCTTGCGGTAGGCCGACCGGATGTAGGACTTGAGCGAGTTGATGCTGATCGACGCGCGATCGGCGATCGACTGGTTGTCGAGGCCCTGGGTGATCATCGCGATGACCTGGGCCTCGCGCGGGGTGAGCGCCTCGGACGATGCTCCGGAACCGGTGGGGGGCTGGTCGCTGCCGAGGTCCACGACGGGACGACCGTGGTGGATCGACTCGAGGGCCGCCACCAGACGGGGTGCGGGCAGGGCCTTGGAGAGGACCCCGCTGACGCCGTTGCCCAGGGCCAGCTCGACCAGCTCGGGGCGGGCGTTCCAGGTCCAGGTGACGAGACGGCCGTCGTGCACGACGGAGCGCACGGCGGCGAGGGGCAGGTCCTTCACACCCGCGAGGGTGTCGTGGAGGGTCAGGTCCACGTCGCGGGAGGGCACTCCGCCCGGCGACGGAAGCACCTGCACGCGTTGGGCGTACGGCGCGAGCAGGCCTGCGAATCCGACCGTCACGAGGTCGCACTCGTGGGCCAGGGTGACGCGCACGGGGCGACGTCGTCGTGTCATCACGGTCATGCCCGGCCCGTACCCAACTCCGGAGATCCCATGCCCGAAGGGAGGTAGTGGGGTCGCGGGACCGCTGGTTGTCTGGGGGTCGTGGTCGAGCAGCGTGCCACGCTCGACTGCCCGAAGGAACCACGTGTCACCCACCTCCCCGATCCGGGGGCATCGCGGGGTCTCCCGCGCCCGCCGGATGGCACTGACCAGTGAGCTGCTCTCCCGTCTCGACGACGGTGACGAGGCCCGCCGCGACATCGAGGACGAGATCATCCGCCTCAACCTCGTCGTGGCGACCCAGGAGGCCCGTCGCTACGAGCGGCGCGGCATCGATGCCGACGACCTCCGGCAGGTCGCCTACCTGGCGCTCGTCAAGGCCGTCCGCCGCTACGACGTCACGCTGGCGAACGACTTCCTCGGCTACGTGGTGCCGTGCATCCGAGGCGAGCTGCGCCGGTGGTTCCGCGACGCCGGCTGGGTGGTGCGCCCGCCACGCTCGGTCCAGGAGCTCCAGGCGCGGATCACCGGAGTGGCCGAGGAGCTCACCCAGGAGCTCGGCAGGTCACCGCGACCGAGCGACATCGCCGCGCGGCTCGGCGTCCCGACCGAGCGTGTCGAGGAGGCCGTCTCGGCCCATGCCGGCTACTCGGTGGACTCGCTCGACGCGGTGGCCGACGACTCCGAGCGTCCCCTCGTGGCCTCGCTGGTCCACCACGAGCCGGGTTTCGCCCAGGTCGATGCGCGCACGGCGGTGGCCCCCGCCGTACGCCGCCTCGGCACCCGCGAGCAGCACATCCTGGAGCTGCGCTACCTCCACGACGCGACCCAGGACGAGATCGGGGCCGCCGTCGGCGTGACCCAGGCGCAGGTGTCGCGGCTGATGTCGGGCATCAACCGGCAGCTGCGCGGTGACCTGTCGCCGCGCGACGACGGCCCAGGCAGCCTCTCGCCGGCCGTCTGAGGTCAGGACGAGGAGCTAGCTCTCCCCCGCCTCCGTGCCGTCCGCCTCGGGGTCGGTCGCGGGACCGTCGGGAGTGCTCCCGCCCTCCCCCGACCAGTCGGCGGACTCGCCGTCGTCGAGGCTCGGGTCACTGGTCACGTCGTCGGGCTTGCTGCTCATCGCTGCCTCCGCGGTGGTCGGGGTGTGTCGTCCCAGTCCTACCCGATGGGCCGGACGGATGCGGGCGCGGTGGTGGACGGACACGACGACGAGGAGCAGGGCCGCCAAGAGCAGCCACGTCACGGTCCGCGGCGCGTCGGCCTCCGCGGACATGGCCGGGGACGGCTTCTCGAGACACGGAGGTCGCGACACGGCAGGGGGTGGCGCTCGCGACCACGGTGAAACAGAGGCTGCCGGAGATGACGTGGCCGTCCGCGCGCACGACGCGGTAGGTCAGGGTGTAGCTACCGGGATCAGACAGGGTCAGCAGGGCGGCGGCGGTGCTCGCGGACGTGCCCGTGGTCTCTCACGGCCACCTCCTCGCCCGCGGGTCCGTGCACGGCGATGGCCGCCCCGGCGGCGAGCAGGTCCTCGCCGAAGACGAGCTCTACGCGGTCGAGACTCTCAGATACCCGGGCGCCCTGCGCGGGGATGCTGATGACCAGCTCAGTGTGGGCGCCGGCCGAGGGGCCGGCCCGCAGGCCGAGCACGAGGACAGCCACGAGCACACCGACGACGGCGGCCAGCAGTCGGGGGTCCGCCCGGCAGCGCGGCCCGTCGTGTCGTGCATGCCTCCACCCTGACCCGCCGACTAGGGAGAACCTTGGGACTCCTGGTAGACCGTCATTCCGAGACCAGCCTGCGGACCAGGGGGGCGGCGAGTGGACTGCCGCGCGCCGCCGCGGAGCGGATGGCGTCGACGAGCTGGTGGTGCGATCGGTACTTGACCAGGTACCCGCAGGCGTCCGCGGCGAAGGCGAGGCGGACGAGCCGGCGGCTGCAGGAGAGCTCAGGATCACCACCCGGGCCTCCGCCAGCTCGCGGCAGAGCGCTCGGGTGGCCTCGACGCCGTCGAGGCCCGGGATGTTGACGTCCATGACCACCACCTGCGTCGGTGAGCCCGATCCACCACCGAGTCCCGTCGCCAGCGACGGCGACCAGCTCGAGCGCGGGCTCCTGGTCGAGAGTAGGAGAGGAGCTCGCGCATGAGCTGGTTGTGCTGGAGGAGCATGAGGGTGGTGAGGATGGCTCTCTGCTCTGGCACTGTGTAGCCCGTGCGAGCCCTGCTCCATGTGGGACCGGCGACCGCTCGGGCCGGTCGGCACCGTGCGCAGCCGTGCGGTCGCGTGTCGTGGTGGCGGGCCGGTCGACATCTCGAGGTGTCGCCAGGGTCGACCGAGCAGGCTGCGGGCATGACGGTGTCGGGCCCCGAGGGCGGTACGGCGCGCGGCCGCGCGGCGGGGACGCGCGCGGCCGGGGCCCGCGCCCCGGAGCCGGTGCCGCGTCGCCCCCGGGACTCACGCCGCCGGTCGTCGGCGTGGTGTCGTGCCTCGTCGCGCGTCCGTCACGGGCGGGTCCCCGCGGTCGGCCCCGAGGGACGTCCCGGTGCCGGGGCCGACGGCGTGGGGCCTCGAGCGCGTGTCCTAGCTGCCCCCGCGCGTCTGTGGTCAGGACGCGCTGGCTCGTCGCCGCCGCCGTCCACCTCGCCCGGACGGACGGGACGCTGGGCGGGACCGCGCGGGCGACGGCGGCCGGGCGGAGGGCCGCCGGGTGGGAGGTGCTGACGGCCTGCGAGCCGGTCTGAGGCGTCGGACGGCGCGGGGTGCACCGTGACGGATCGGCGGCGGGGTGCTCGCGGAGGTGGCCTGGACCCGGCGGCGCCGCCCGAGCCGCGGGCGCCATGCCACTGTCATCGGCGTGTCGGCCTGCGCGGCCGGCGCGTCCACCGGCGCCCGTGTCGCCCTGCGGGTCGTCTCGGTGGCCGGGCCGCTGCCCGGCGCCGTGGCCGGGCACGCCTACCTGGGCGCCGGGACACGACGTCGTGGTGTCGGCCCTCGTGGTCCACGTGGTGGCCGTCAGCCTCTGGACCGGTGGCCTGCTGGGACTGGTCCTGCACGTCCGCGCCGAGCCGACCCTCCTGCCCGGCGCGGTGGCGCGCTTCAGCCCCCTGGCCCTGGGTGCCTACCTCGCCCTCGCCGGATCTGGACTGATCGCGGTCGCCGAGCGACTGGGGGCGTCGGGCGCCGCGTGGACCAGTGGCTAGGACGCGCTGGCCGCGGCCAAGGCGACGGCGCACCTGGACCTCGGCCTACTGGCGACACCGCCATCGGAGCAGTGACGGTCCCGGCCTGGCCCGCGGGGGGGACGGCCGGCCGTTCCTCCGGCTGGCCGGTGTCGAGCTCCTGCTGATGGGGGTGGCGATCGGTCTCGCCTCCGCCCTGTCGAGGACCGCCGTCCCGTCCCCGTGGAAGTGCGGCCGGACCACGGCACGTGACACCCGACACTGCCTGCGGTCGTGGAGCCGTTGTCGGTCACCGAGCTCGCCACGGCCTGGCGTCCCGACGCGATCGTGCTGGTCGTGCTCGCCACCGCCGCTAGCCGCCTATGCATCGGCGGAGTCCGGGACCTGCGACGACGGGGACGCCGGTGGCCCCGGGCGAGGACGGCGGCCTTCGCCGCCGGTGATCGGCGTCGCCCTGGTGGTCCTCTGCTCCGGGGTGGCGACCTATGCCCCGGCCGTGCTGAGCGTGCAGGTCTCCCAGCTCCTGGTGGCGCTGCTCCTGGTCCCCCTCCTGCTGCTCGCTCGGCGACCCGGCAGGCCTCACCCTCGAGGTGGGCGCCGCCCGCGGGACCGAGGCACCAGCACGCCTGCTCCGCTCGGGGGCGGCCCGGGCCGCTGCCAGCGCGGTCCCCGGCGCCGTCGCCGTGTGCGTGCTGTTGCTGGCGGTCTACCGCACCCCCCTCATCGAGATGTCCCAGCGGTCGTCCTGGATTCACCTCGCCGTCCTCACGCTGGCGCTGGCGGCCGGCCTGCTCCTCCTCTGGCCGGTCCTGGGGGCCGAGGTCACCCCGGCGACCCGGCGGTGCCGCCGAGTCGCCAGTGGTCCATGGTCGGCGTCGCCGGCTGCCTTGGCGATCCTCGCCGCCCAGCTGCGGTACGGCGATCGCCTGCTGGCGGCCGAGTGGTTCCTCGAGCTGCGGTGGAGCTGGATCGACCCGTGGCCGACCAGCGACTGGCGGGTGCGCTGGTGGCCGTGGCCACCGTCGCGGTGCTCGTCGTGGCGGTCCTGCTCGGTGTGCGGCGGCGCACCCACCGGGGCACCGCCGAGGCGTCTCAGCCGCCCGGGGGCCAGAGCGTCAGCAGCGTGCGCCCCAACAGGTCCGAGGCGTGCACCGAGCCGTAGTCGCGGGAGTCGACGGAGTTGCCGCGGTTGTCGCCCGATCAGGAACACGCTCTCGTCCGGCACGGTGAACGTCCTGCTGTAGTAGCCGTCGACCAGCTCGGGGTCGACGTACGGCTCGTCGACGGCTGCGGGCGTCGACGAAGAGCCCGCCGTCCAGGACCACGACCACCTCGCCGGCAGGCCGAGCACGCGCATGATCGCAGGGGCCGTCCCCGGGCAGCAACGCGACGAGGTCGCCCTGCTCAGGTCGGCCACGTCGGGGGCCGCAGGGACATGTAGCAGGACGTCACCCGCGGCGTACGTCGGGCCATGCTCGCCGACCACGACCCGCACCGGGGTCACGACCAGAGCGCGCGCACCAGGAGCGTCGCCGGACCGCGCCCAGCACGACGCAGGGTGGAGACACCAGTGAGCAGCCCGACGCGGACGCGCACGGCCCGGCCGCGAGCACCGGGGCCCGAGGCGTCGGGGTGACGGACTGTCGTGAGTAAACGGCACGGCGTAAGCCGGCCACGGCGGGGGAGCGGCGTAGACCGGGTGGTTAGGGCCGTCCGGCCGACAGGTCGAGCCGTCGCCGTCCGCGGCGCGCGACGAGGAACTGGACCATCATGTCGTGGTCCTCGTGCGGCAGGTTGTGGCAGTGGATCATGTAGCGACCACCGAGGTGCCCGTCGGCACCGGCCAGGCCGGTCGCTCCGGCCGTCCGGGTAGCACGCCGGAGGCATGCGTAGAGGACGAGCACCTCGATGCATCTCGCCCTCGCCGACGTAGACGACGTCCTTGGCCCCCTTCTCCCACGCCTCGACGCCGGCCGGTCCCGCCGCTGCGTCTGAGGATCCGGAAGTCCACGAGGTGGAAGTGGAGCGGGTGGAACCAGCCGCCGGAGTCGTTCTCGATCCGCCAGATCTCGTAGGTCGCCGGGCCGGGGCGGGGTCGCCGCCGTCGTCGGCGAAGACGTTGTAGTAGCCGGCCTGGACGTCGTGCCACGTCGTGCCGTTGATCAGGAACTCGTTGGTCACGTCGTCGTGCTCGAGGTCGATGTCGCGGGTACGGCGCGACGCCGAGGCCCGGGTCGCGGTCATCGACCGGCGTTGATCTCGGCTGGCCGGCGGTGTCGGCACGGTGGTCCACCGCGGTCTCCGTCGGCGTCCGGGGTGACCCGCAGCTGCATCACCTTGTTGGTGTGCAGGAAGTCGCGGTTGTTCCGGTTGCTGGCGTTGCGGAGCTCGATCTTGTCACCGACCCGACGCAGCCCAGAAGTCGACCATGACCTCGTAGCGCTCGGCGCTCGCGTGGCGCCAGCTCGGTCGACCTGTCTGCGGCACGGCATGAGGCCGCCGTCGGTCGCCACGACGTAGGTCGGGAGGACCGCGCCGGTGCGGGTGTTGACGAACTGCAGGCTCATCGACCGCGACGAGCGTCCCCATCGAGGATGCGGAAGCGGTAGAACCGGCGCTCGACGTCGTGGAACGGCCACGGCACCCCGTTCACCATGATGACGTCGCCCCACAGGCCCGAGTCGCTCCCGGTCCATGTAGGCCAGCGATGCCGTCCTTGGCGAACATCGCGTCGCCGATCGTCAGCGGGACGTCGTACTTGCCCTGCGGGCAGGTTCGCCTTCTCCCACGGGTTCTGTGATGTGGTACTGCGCGTGGAGGCCGCTGTAGATGTTCTGGGCCGTGTGGTGGACGCTGTGGTCGTGGTACCAGATCGTCCTGGCGTCCCTGGTGGTTCGGGTACCAGTAGTCCTTGTACCCTGGCCGGGCATCGTCGACGTCGTCGGCGTAACCGTCGTACTGCGGCAGCGAGGCCGAGCCGTGGAGGTGCACCGAGGTGCGACGCTCGTAGCCGAAGGTCGGGTGCGTGGTCGGGAGCGCGTTGCGGACCACGCATCCTGACGCGCGTGTTCTGGTCCACCCTGATCAGCGGCCCCGGGAACGGTGGGCGCGGCCCGCCTCCGAGCGCGTAGCCAGGACCGGGGTGGTGGGCGCACCCGGGTCGAGGACTGGGCCGACCCCGCCGCTCCTCGATCTCGTACAGCAGGTACTTGCCGTCCTCGTCCCATCCACGGCTCGAGCACCTGCGGGACATCAGCCGCCGTACGAACCGCGCCGGCTTGGAGGAGGTGCTGATCCAGTCGGCGGTGGTCGCCGACTCACCCAGTGGTACCACCAGCCCGACGGCGGTGACACCCGCCCCCAGTCCGGCGAGCTTGATGAAGTCGCGTCTCTCCATGTCGGTCATGAGCCCTCCCCGGCAGTCGGTGACCGTCAGGCACGATCCTGCGACGGGCGACCTTGGGGAATGCTGGGGAGTGCCGGGTGACGCCCCCGGTCAGAGGTGCGACTGCACCCCGGCGAGGAGCTGGCGGGCCATCACGATCCGCTGGACCTGGTTGGTGCCCTCGTAGATCTGGGTGATCTTGGCGTCGCGCATCATCCGCTCGACCGGGTAGTCGCGGGTGAAGCCGTAGCCGCCGAGCACCTGGACCGCGTTGACGGTGACCTCCATGGCCACGTCGGAGGCGAAGCACTTGGCCGCGGCCCCGAAGAAGGTCAGGTCCGCGTCACCGCGCTCGGAGCGACCGGCCGCGGCGTACGTCATCTGCCGGGCCGCCTCGACCTTCATGCCCATGTCGGCGAGCATGAACTGCAGGCCCTGGAACTCCGCGATCGACTTGCCGAACTGCTGGCGCTCCTTCGCGTAGCCCAGCGCGTAGTCCAGGGCCCCCTGGGCCACGCCGACCGCCTGCGCGGCGATCGTGACGCGGGTGTGGTCGAGGGTCGCCATCGCGGTCGCGAACCCGGTGCCCTCCTCGCCGATCATCCGGTCGGCGGGGATCCGGACCTTGTCGAGGTAGACCTCGCGGGTCGGGCTGCCCTTGATGCCGAGCTTCTTCTCCGGGGCACCGAAGGAGACGCCCGGGTCCGACTTCTCCACCACGAACGCGGACACCCCGCCGCGGGTCTTCTTCTCGACGTCGGTGACCGCCATGACGGTGTAGAACTCCGACTCGCCCGCGTTGGTGATCCAGCGCTTGACCCCGTCGAGGACCCACTCGTCGCCGTCGCGCACCGCGCGGGTCTTCATCCCACCCGCGTCCGAGCCGGCGTCGGGCTCGGAGAGGCAGTAGGAGAAGCCGCCCTCACCTCGCGCCAGCGCACCGAGGTACTTCTGCTTGAGCTCCTCGGAGCCCGCGATCTGCACCGGCAGCGAGCCGAGCTTGTTGACCGCCGGGATCAGGCTCGAGGACACGCACGCCCGGGCGACCTCCTCGATGACGAGCACCGTGGCCAGCGCGTCGGCACCCGCGCCGCCGTACTCCTCCGGCACGTGCGGGGCGTGGAAGTCGGCCGCGAGCAGCGCGTCGGCCGCCTCCCGCGGGTAGCGGGCCTCCTCGTCCACCGCGGCGGCGTACGGCGCCACCTTGGCGTCGCACAGGTCACGGACGGCCGCGCGGATGGCCTGGTGCTCCTCGGAGAGGGCGTAGAAGTCGCTCATGGCACGAATTCTACTAGCCGGTAACCGGACCGCACGACGGCGGTCGGCACAACGACGGACGCCCGGCCGGTGCCGAGGCACCGACCGGGCGTCCGATCAGGAGGAGCGGGTCACTTGACCTTGATGACGACCTTCTTGTCCCGGGAGACGTTGGTGTAGTCGTCACCGCGGTAGAGGACCTTCACGACGGTCTTGCCCTTGGGGAGCTTCTTCTTGAGGGTGACGGTGACCTTGCCCTTGGCGTTGAGCGAGCCCTTGCCGAGCATCTTCTGGCCCTTCATCACCTTGACCTTGCCGGTGGGGACCTCGTTGTCGGCGTCCACGACGACCTTGAGCTTGGTCTTGGTGCCGAGCTTGGTGACCTTCTTGGCGGGCTTGGCCTTCGTCGTGGACTCGTTGGCCGCGAGGACGATCGAGCCGAGGCTCGCCGGCGATCCCGCCTTGAGGGCGCACGGGACGTCGGCCAGCATGACGACGTCACCCTGCTTGGTGGCGGTGAACTTGAACGCCGACGGCACCGCGATGTCGTAGGTGCCCTTGCCCGGGAGGTTGACCGGCACGGTCGTGGCCGGGACGACGCCGGGGGTGGCCAGCGGGTTGGGCGTGTTGAGGGTCAGCGGCTGGTTCGGCAGTGATCGGCACCTTGGTCTGCGGGAACCGGACGTCCTGGAGCGCCAGGTCGGCGGTGTCCGAGGAGGACAGGTCGTTGAGGGTGGCGACCATGTCGTTCGAGAAGCCACCGATCGTGGTTGCCTGGAACAGGCCCTTGGCCGCGGCGACGACGTCGGCCGGCAGGGTCACGCTGAGCAGCACCGGGATGGCCGGGGCGTCGAGGCCGGCGTTGGCCGCCGACGGCAGGGTCGCAGTGATGCCGACCGGGATGTCCTTGGCCCCGAGGCTCGGGAAGGTGCAGGTGAAGGTGGTGGCTACGGTCGCGGCCTGCGCGGCGGGCGCAGAGACGGCGACGAGTGCGCCGGCGCTCAGTGCGGTGGCGGCGACGGCGGCACCGAGGCGCCGGGTTGAGGTGTGCAACATGTGGGGTATCCCTCCGTGGATGTGTGTGCGGTCACACCCAACCACAATGACGCCCGTTCACGGCGTGTCAACACCCTGGGATCTACCGATGGGTAACACGGTGGTTTGCGCCTCCCCTCCACGGGGCACGCCCTGCGCATGCGTCGTACCCCGCTCCTCGCCACCGCCCTGCTGGTCCTCCTGCCCCTGACCGGCTGCTCGGGTGACGCCTCCCCCGCCGGCCGTCCGGACGACGAGCCGTCGTCGACGGCCGCGCCGGGCGAGGATCCCGGCGACGCACCGGTCGAGGAACCGGCCGCGCCGGCGGTCACCGTCGGCGAGCACCCCTACGTGTGGCCCTGCCGGCTCCTGACCCCCGACGACGCCACCGAGCTCCTCCCTCTGACCGACGAGGCGGACTTCGCCGAGCGCGGCCGCGCACTGTCGGTGGGCGAGGACGAGATGGCGCAGATGAAGGGCACGGTCTCCGGCCAGCGCATCTCCTCGTCGTGCACCTACGCCTTCGGCGACGAGGCAGGCACCCAGGCCTCCCTGTCGGTCGACCAGTACCGCACAGAGAAGCAGGCCGCGACCCAGTGGCGCACGGTGAAGATGTTCGGGGACGGCAACCTCCCCCCGAACGTGGACGCCGGGAGTCCGTTCGCCGAGTTCGTCCAGGCCCTCCGCGACATCATCGAGCAGGGACAGGAGTCCATCGGCGGCGTGCGCCTCCCCGGGGTCGACGACCGCATCCTGTGGCGGGTCGGCACCACCAGTTCATCGCCACCACGGGCAGCGTGCTCCTGACCTTCAGCCGCAAGCGGGACTCGGGGATCACCGACGACCTCACCCAGCGGGACGCAGAGCTCGCCGAGCGGGTGCTGACCCGGGCGCTCGACCGCGTCGGCGACCCGGACCCGGGAACGCCGACCGACCCGTGGTTCGTGCAGGACGAGGACTGGCCGACCTTCCTCGCGCCGTGCTCGCTGCTCGACGACGAGACCACCGAGCTGGTGTTCCCCGGAGTCCCGCTCGCCGAAGCCTCCCGAGCTCGGTCGACGCCGTTCCCGACGTCAACCTGACCACGGACAGTCCGGCGGGCCGCTCCCACGACAGCTCGTGCGAGCGTTCCGACGTCGACGGCCGACCACACCGCCGACGGTCCGCCTGCAGTACGTCGCACCGCAGGACGAGCCCGAGGAGGTGCTCGACTCGCACCTCTCCAACCTCGTCTTCGGCGACCCGGACCCCGGTCCGGGGCGGGTGCGCACGCATCCGCGCCGGACTCCAGGCGGGCGGGCTGTACGACGTGGACGCGTCCTACGTGCTCGTCACCCAGCAGGGCGACGCGTACTACTTCGCGCTGCTGGACCGCTACCTCATCGAGCTCGAGGCACGGCAGGTCGCCCGGGGCAGTGCCAAGGGACGGGCTCCCCGACATCGAGTCCGTCGACAGCTACACGCTCAAGACGGCGATGGAGGCCGTCGTCGCCAACGCCCGGAGCCAGCTGGGGACCGAGGAGTGAGCGCTACCGTGGCGCCATGAGCACGGACTGGCAGGACACCGCGACCGTCGACCGCATGCTCGACGACCTCGAGACGTGGGCGGTGGTCGGGCTGTCCGGGGACACCGGCCGCACGGCGTACTCCATCGCCAGCCTGCTGCAGCGGCGCGGCAAGCGCATCGTCCCCGTCCACCCCGACGCCCCCACCGTCCTCGGCGAGCAGGGCTACGCCACGCTGGCCGACATCCCGTTCCCGGTCGACGTCGTGGACGTCTTCCGCCGCTCCGAGGCGGCCGGCGAGTTCGCCGACCAGGCGGTGGCCATCGGGGCGAGGGGCGTGTGGTTCCAGCTCGGCGTGGTCGACGAGGCGGCCTACGCCCGGACGACCGCCGCCGGCGTGCCGATGGTGATGGACACCTGCCCGGCCATCGAGTGGCGCAAGCGGGGCGCGTGAAGGACCTGCACGTCCCCTCCGGTCCCGGCCTGCCGTCGGGGCTGGTGGTCCCCGACGCCGACCTCGTCGAGCGGTTCTCCCGCTCCCCCGGCCCCGGCGGCCAGTCGGTCAACACCTCCGACAGCCGCGTCGAGCTCGAGTACGACGTCCGCACGGCGTCGACGCTCACCGAGGCGCAGCGGGCCCGGGCGCTGCGGCGCTGGCCGGACGGCGTCGTGGCCATCGCCGCCTCGGAGCACCGCTCGCAGCACCGCAACCGGGTCGCCGCCCGCGAGCGGCTGGCCGCCCTGCTGCGCGAGGCCCTCGCGCCACCCCCGCCCCCGCGCCGGGCCACCCGCCCGACCCGCGGGTCCAAGGAGCGACGGCTGCAGGCCGAAGAAGGAGCGGGCCCGGACCAAGGCGCTGCGCGGCCGGGTCAGGGACTAGAGGTCGACGCTGCCCTCGGCCGTCGTGATGCCGAGCTGGGACAGCGCCTCCTCCATGACCCACTGGACACCGAGCGTGTCGTCCAGGGGCACGCCGGCGACTCGGTGAGCCCGGCGGCCAGGCAGCGACCGACCTCCTCGATCTCGTGGCTGTAGCCGCGACCGCGCGCGGGGAGGTCCCGGGTCTCGGCCTCCTGCGCCGTTGCGCCGGACCACGAGCGACGGTGGGGTGGTGGAAGCGGGGCGGCAGCTCGATGGAGCCGCCGGTCCCCCAGATCACCGCGCGGCCCGGGGTCTCGGTGGTGAGCGCGCAGGCCAGCGAGGCGCCGCGCCCGTCGTCGTAGGCCAGGTGCACGGTCACCGACGCGTCGGTGCCGTTGGGGTAGCGCGTGCCGGACGCGACGACGCGGTCGGGGGTGCCGAGGAAGTCCTGGGCGAAGGAGATGGGGTAGACCCCGAGGTCGAGGATCGCGCCGCCCCCGAGCGCGGGGTCGAAGAGGCGGGAGGCGGGGTCGTAGGTGCGGTGGGCACCGAGGTCGGCCTGGACGGCGACGACCTCGCCGATCTCGCCGGCCTCGACGAGGCGCCGGGCCTCCACGACGGCGGGCTGCAGGCGCGTCCACATCGCCTCCATGCAGAAGACGCCCCGGTCGCGGGCGGCGGCCACGACCTCGCGGGCGCCGGCCAGGGTGGCGGTGAACGCCTTCTCGACCAGCACCGGGACGCCGGCCTCGATGGCGGCCAGGGCCAGCGCGTGGTGCTGCGGGTGCGGGGTGGCGACGTAGAGGACGTCGATGTCGGCGCGCACCAGGTCGGCGTAGGTGTGCGCGCCCTCGATGCCGTACGTCGCGGCGAACGCAGCGGCCCGCTCGCGGCTGCGCGACCCGACGGCCACCACCTCGGCGTCCGGCACGTGCTCGAAGTCGGGGACGAAGGCCTCCGCCATGCCGCCGGTCCCTGCGATGCCCCACCGAGTCGTCATGGGCCAACCCTAGGGCGACCGGCGACCGCCCGGGAGGCCGCGCCCACCAACGCCTCGAGGGGCCCACGGGTGCGGGTGGCCGCGAACACGGCGCCGATCCCGAGCAGGAGCATCACGTGGAAGAAGTAGCTGTCGCGCAGCGCGTCGGGCAGCAGGTCCTGCGAGCGCGCGACCACGTGCACGGAGTAGAGGGTGAGCGTCATCGCGCCGGCCCCGAAGAAGATCGCCGCGGTGCGCCGACCGGTGGGCCCGACCAGGTCCACGGCCAGCAGCGCCAGTCCGACGACGAGCGAGCGCCGAGCCGATCGTCTGCACCAGGTCGAAGGGGGTGGCCGTGTGCGGGGCCACGACCAGCAGCCACTGCCACGCGCCGTCGGTGGGCGTGGTGCCGGGCAGGCCCGCGGAGATCCGGTCGAGCAGGGCAGCGGCGTCGACGTCGGGGGCGGGCGGGTCGGTGAGCAGCGCCTCCTGGACCCCGGGCCGGGCCGTCAGGGCCCGCGACACCACCGTGGCGAGCACCGCGGCGGAGGCTCCCCCGGCGGCCAGCAACCCCGCCGTACGCCGCGAGGTGAGGTCGAGGCGCCCCACGGCCATCCCGGCGAGCACGTAGGCCAGCCACGGCACGGCCGGGTAGTAGCCGGTGAAGGTGAGCTCGGCGAGCAGCCCTCCGGGATCGTCGCACGAGCTGGTCGAAGGTGGGACTGGAGAACTGCCGCTCCGGCAGGGACGGGCGCACGAGGTGGGACACCACCGGCGCGACGACGAGCCAGGCACCCGCCAGCAGGCCCAGGGCCCGCGCGGAGAGCCCGACGAACGGGAGCGCGAGCACGAACAGCACTCCGTAGTAGGTGAGGATCACCGCGATCCCCGAGTCCACCGCCCCGAGCAGCAGGCCGAGCGCGGCCACCAGCGCCGCCCGGACCACGAGCCCGACCGACGCGCGCGCCCGGGCGACTCCGGTGAAGGGGCGGTCACGACCCGTGACCAGGGCGATGCTCAGTCCCGCGAGCACGGCGAAGAGCGCGGAGGCGCGCCCACCGGCCAGCGCCTGGCCCACGGACAGCGAGCCGTCGGGGTCGCGCTCCAGCAGGACGTGGGTGGCGACCATCCCCAGCAGCGCCAGGCAGCGCGCCACGTCGATCCCGACGAGGCGCCCGGCGGCCGGCCGGTCGGTCAGAAGCCGAGCCGCCGGCTGCCGTCGGCGGCACCGCGGACGACGGCACCCTTGTCGGTCGCCGCCACGCGCAGCTCGGCCTGGAAGTCCACCATCCGCTGCTGGAGGGCCGCGTCGCCGCTGGCGAGGATGCGTACGGCGAGCAGCCCGGCGTTGCGGGCCCCGCCGATCGCGACGGTGGCCACCGGCACGCCCGCGGGCATCTGCACGATGGAGAGCAGCGAGTCCATCCCGTCGAGGGTCTTGAGCGGCACCGGCACGCCGATCACCGGCAGCGGGGTGACCGCGGCGAGCATGCCGGGCAGGTGGGCCGCACCGCCGGCGCCGGCGATGATGACCTCGATGCCCCGACCGGCGGCCTCGCGGCCGTAGGCCAGCATCTCGTCGGGCATCCGGTGCGCGCTCACGACGTCTGCCTCGAGCTCCACGTCGAACTCGGCCAGCGCCTCGGCGGCCGCCTGCATCACCGGCCAGTCGGAGTCCGACCCCATCACGATGCCGACACGTGCAGTCATCTCACTCACCTTCACTCACTGTGGTTGCCGAGGTCGCCGCGGAACCACGCGGCGGCGTGCCGTGCGCGCTCGAGGCAGTCGTCGAGGTCGTCGCCGTAGGCGTTGACGTGGCCGACCTTGCGACCGGGCCGCAGGTCCTTGCCGTAGAGGTGCACGCGCAGGTGGGGATCGCGGGCCATGGCGTGCGGGAGCCCGTCGTAGAGGTGGCCGCTGTCGGTGGGACCACCCAGGATGTTGACCATCACGGTCCAGCGACTGCGGGGGGCCGGCGAGCCCAGCGGGAGGTCCATCACGGCACGCAGATGATTCTCGAACTGGGACGTCACGGCGCCGTCCTGGGTCCAGTGGCCGGTGTTGTGGGGGCGCATCGCCAGCTCGTTGACCAGGATGCGACCGTCGGTCGTCTCGAAGAGCTCGACGGCGAGGATGCCCGTGACGTCGAGCGCACCGGCGACGCGCAGGGCGATCTCCTGCGCCTGGCCGGCCAGGGCGGGCAGCAGGTCCGGCGCGGGGGCGATCACCTCGTGGCAGATGCCGCCGAGCTGGGTGGAGGCGACCACGGGGTAGGCCGCGGCCTGCCCGCTGGGCGAGCGCGCGACGAGGGCGGAGAGCTCGCGCCGGAAGTCGACGAGCTCCTCGGCGAGCACCTCGACCCCTGCCGCCTCGGCCGCGGCGAAGGCCGCGTCCGGCGTCGGCGAGGTCGCGGACGACCCACACCCCCTTGCCGTCGTACCCGCCGCGGGTGGTCTTGAGGACGCACGGCAGGCCGAAGGCCTCGACGTCGGTGGTGGTGGTGACCAGGGCGTTGCGGGGGCACGGGATGTCGAGCTCGGCGAGACGGGCCCTCATCACGCCCTTGTCCTGGGCGTGCACGAGGGCTCCGGGACCCGGCCGGACGGCGATGCCCGACTCCTCGAGCGCCCGCAGGTGGTCGGTGGGCACGTGCTCGTGGTCGAAGGTGACGACCGGGCAGCCCTCGGTGATGCGCCGCAGGGTGTCGAGGTCTGTGTAGTCGCCGACCTCGTGGTCGGGGATCACCTGCGCGGCAGAGACCCCGTCGGCCTCGGCGAGCAGTCGCAGGGGCAGCCCCAGGGCGATCGCCGGCTGCGCCATCATGCGCGCCAGCTGGCCGCCACCGATCACGGCGAGGGTGGGTGCTCGGTCGGTCACGCAGGAAACCCTAGGGCAGCACTCCTGAGGGGCGGTCAGCCCGTCTCGGTGCTGGTCGCCGAGCTCGTCTCGAAGCGCAGTCCTCGACCGCGCAGCGTGGTGATGAGGCGCGGGTGCCGCGGGTCGTCGTCGAGCTTGCGCCGCAGCCAGCCGAGGTGCACGTCGATCGTCTTGGACGAGGTCCAGAAGGTCGTCTGCCAGACGTCCTCCATGAGCTCCGCACGGGTGACCACGAGTCCCGCCCGAGCCATCAGCGCGTGGAGGAGGTCGAACTCCTTGCGGGAGAGCCTGATCTCGCGCTCCCCCCGCCACACCTTCCGCTCGTGCGGGTCGAGACGGACGTCCTGGACCTTGAGCACGGGGCAACATTGGTCGGAGACCCTCGACGGTGCGGGCCCTTTTACCCAAACGTGGACGGCTGGTCTGGTCCGCCGGTATGCACGTGCACGTGCTGTGCGCGGCTCAACAGCGCGGGTCAGGGCGGGTCAGCGGGCGGGTCAGCGGCGGCGTACGGCGACCGGCTCGACGAGGCCGAAGCCGTGCACCGGCCGGGCCGGGAGCCGCCGGCTCTCGAACTCCTCGGGCGGCAGCAGGTCGGCCGTGCGCTGGTCGATGATCAGGCGGTTGCGACGGGCCACCGCCGTCAGCCGGGCGGCCATGTTGACCGGCGGCCCGAACACGTCGCCCAGGCGCGGGACCACCGGTCCCGAGGCCAGTCCCACCCGCACGTCCGGCAGCTTGGGGTCGCGGCCGATCACGTTGATGATCCCCTCGGCGACCTCGATGGCCGCCTCCGCGTCGCCGATCACGAACAGCACCGAGTCGCCGAGGCTCTTGATGATGCGGCCGCCGTGGTTGGTGACGACGTCGTGGCAGCGGCCCTCGAACTTCTCGACCAGGTCACCGATCTTGTCGCGGTCCATCTCGTTGGACAGCGCCGTGAAGGACACGAGGTCGGCGAAGCCGACGGTCACGTCCACGGTGTGCAGGTCCTCGTCCTTGGCGCCCATCGCCTCCATCCGGGCGACGGCCGCGGCGAGGTGGCGGCGCCAGGCGTAGATGAGCGTCGCCTCGAAGTGCGGGCTCACCTCGTCGATGAGGCGCAGCGCGGTGTCCACGCGCGAGCCGCTCGCGTCGGGCACCTGCCTCGATCTCCTCGACCCGGTTGGCCAGCGTGGCGACCTCCCAGTCGGCGAGGCGGGCCATGGTCTGGCCGACCCCGCGGGTCATGTTGACCGCCATGTCGAAGTCGACGGACCCGCCGTCGACGATCCCCACGACGTCGCGGACGGCGTCGGCGTCGGCCTTCGTGAAGGCACGCTCGCCGAGCTGGTCGGGGAAGCCGAGTGCGCGCCACAGCCTCCGCGTCTGGTCGACCGTCACGCCGGTCTCCGACGCCACGTCGAGGGCGGTCAGGGTCGGCTGCTCGCCCAGGATGGCCAGGTCGAGGCGCTCGGGTGCGGGGACCGCGTCCGGCTCCTGGGACCCGCGGCGGCGGCGGTCAGGTGCCATCGTCGACGCGCTCGGACGCCGGGCCGCCGTGGGCCAGGGTGTGCAGCTCCTCGGCGACCCGCAGCTGCACCTGCTCGACCTGCGGGACGTCCTCCAGCAGCACCCGCCCGTGGGTGCTGGCGTCGGACACGATCAGCGTGCCGCAGCCGAAGAGGCGGTCGATCACGCCGATCTCGAAGTCGACCCCACTGATCCGGTTGAGCGGGATCGTGCGGCCCTCCTTGGCGATCAGGCCGGAGCGCTTGATGAAGCGCCGGTTGGTGAACGTGTAGGTCGTGGTCAGCCAGTCCAGGACCGGCCGGAGCACGAACCAGACGGCGACGAGGGCGGCGACGACCCCGGCACCCAGCCCGACCGTCGTGGAGTCGGTGAGGCTGCCGAGCGAGATCACGGCGGCCACCAGCACCACCAGCACCGTGGCGGGGGCGATCAGCGCCTTGGCGTGGGTGCGCGTGTGCACGACGACGAGCTCGCCGTCGTTGAGGAGCTTGCTCGGGAAGGCCACGTCCCGATCATGTCACTGGCGGGGGCGCACGTGAACGACATCGCCGGCACCGACCGTGAAGGTCCCGTCCGGGGTGCTGACCACCAGCGCACCCCGGCCGTCGACGTCGAGCGCCTCGCCGCGGCGTACCTCCACCCCGTCCGGGCCGCCCGGCAGGTGGACGTCGACCGTGCGCCCGAGGGTGGAGCAGACGTCGGCGTACGCCGCGCGCAGCGCGTCGGTGTCCCCGAGCAGGCCCTGGAGCCCGTGCAGGGAGCCCAGCACCTGGCCGAGCAGGTCGGTGCGGTCGACCCGCTCCGAGGTCTCGAGCTCGATCGACGTGGCGAGGGCGACGGGGAGCTCGTCGAGGACCTGGGAGACGTTGATGCCCGACGCCGACCACCGCCGCGGGACCGGTCGGGGTCTCGATCCGCTCGACCAGGATCCCGGCCAGCTTGCGCTCCTCCACGAGCACGTCGTTGGGCCACTTGAGCGCGATCTCGGGGATGCGGTCGGCGACGGCGGCCTGGACGGCGTACCCCGGTCAGGAGCGGGAGCCAGGCCAGTCGCTGGGCGGGCAGGTCGGGTCGCAGCAGCACCGAGAACGTCAGCGACGCACGCGCCGGGGTCTCCCAGACCCGGTCGAGCCGTCCCCGGCCCGCGGTCTGGTGCTCGGTCACCACGACGAGGCCCTCGTCCTCACCGGCGCGGGCGCGCTCGGCGACCGCCGCGTTGGTCGACGGCGTGGCCTCGGTGACCTCGACCCGCCAGCCGCCGGGGGCCACGATGCGGTCGGGGTCGAGTGCTGGGCGAGGTGCCGGCGCAGGGGTCATGGGCACTACATTGGCGCACGCAGACAACAGGAGGCCACACGACGTGAGTGCACAGGTGCAGCCCGGTGAGGGCACGGACGTCCCCGGCGGGGAAGCGACATCGACATCCACACGACGGCGGGCAAGCTCGCCGACCTCGAGCGGCGCCTCGACGAGGCGGTCCACGCCGGCTCCGCGAAGGCGGTCGAGAAGCAGCACGCGAAGGGCCGCAAGACCGCCCGCGAGCGCATCGAGATGCTCTTCGACGAGGGCTCGTTCGTCGAGCTCGACGAGCTCGCCCGGCACCGGTCGACCGCGTTCGGCCTCGAGAAGCGCCGCCCCTACGGCGACGGCGTGGTCACCGGCTACGGCACGGTCGACGGCCGCCAGGTCTGCGTGTTCTCCCAGGACTTCACCGTCTTCGGCGGCTCGCTGGGCGAGGTCTACGGCGAGAAGATCACCAAGGTGATGGACCTCGCCATCAAGACCGGCTGCCCGATCATCGGCATCAACGAGGGCGCCGGCGCCCGCATCCAGGAGGGCGTCGTCTCGCTCGGCCTGTACGGCGAGATCTTCCGCCGCAACGTGCACGCCTCCGGCGTCATCCCGCAGATCTCGACTGATCATGGGCAACTGCGCCGGCGGGCACGTCTACTCCCCCGCGGTCACCGACTTCACGATCATGGTCGACAAGACCTCCGACGATGTTCATCACCGGTCCCGACGTCATCAAGACCGTCACCGGCGAGGACGTCACGATGGAGGAGCTCGGCGGCGCCCGCACCCACAACACCAAGTCCGGCAACGCCCACTACATGGCCTCCGACGAGGAGGACGCCATCGAGTACGTCAAGGCGCTGCTGTCCTACCTCCCGCAGAACAACCTCGACGAGCCCGTCGGTCTACGACGAGCCCGCCGACCTCGAGGTCAACGACCTCGACCGGGCCCTCGACACCATCGATCCCCGACGGCGCCAACCAGCCCTACGACATGCACACCGTCATCGAGGCGGTGCTCGACGACCAGGAGTTCCTCGAGGTCCAGCCGCTCTTCGCGCCCAACATCATCATCGGCTTCGGCCGCGTCGAGGGCCGCCCGGTCGGCGTCGTCGCCAACCAGCCGATGCAGTTCGCCGGCACCCTCGACATCGACGCCTCCGAGAAGGCCGCCCGCTTCGTGCGCACCTGCGACGCCTTCAACATCCCGGTGCTGACCTTCGTCGACGTGCCCGGCTTCCTGCCCGGCACCGACCAGGAGTACAACGGCATCATCCGGCGCGGCGCCAAGCTGATCTACGCCTACGCCGAGGCGACCGTCCCGCTGATCACCGTCATCACCCGCAAGGCCTACGGCGGCGCCTACGACGTGATGGGCTCCAAGCACCTCGGCGCCGACATCAACGTCTCCTGGCCCACCGCCAGATCGCGGTGATGGGCGCCCAGGGCGCGGTCAACATCCTCTACCGCAAGGAGATCGCGGACGCCGAGCGAGGCCGGCAACGTCGAGGAGCGCCGCGCCGAGCTCGTCCAGGAGTACGACGACACCCTCGCCAACCCCTACATCGCCGCCGAGCGCGGCTACATCGACGCGGTCATCTCCCCGCACGAGACCCGCTCCGAGATCGTCCGCGTCGCTGCGGCTGCTGCGCTCCAAGCGCGAGACCCTGCCGCCCAAGAAGCACGGGAACATCCCGCCTGTGAGCGACAGCGACAGCCCGGCGAGCGCAGCGAGCCAGGCGACGACGACAGCACGGCAGCCCCGCTGCTGCGCGTCGTCAACCCCGACGCCACCCCCGAGGAGGTCGCGGCCCTGGTGGCCGTGTTCGCCGCCCTCGGGTCGGCCGGCGGCGAGCCGCCGCGGCGTCGTACGCCGGAGTGGTCGGCGCCGCACCGCGGCGTCCGCCGGACCCACCTCAGCGGCCCCGGCGGCTGGCGCTCCAGCGGGCTCGCCCGCTAGACCGGACGCGTCAGAGCCAGCCCATCCGCCGGGCGACGGCGGCCGCCTCGTGGCGGTTGGCGGCGCCCAGCTTGGCGGCGGCGCTGGACAGGTAGTTGCGGACCGTCCCGGGCGAGAGGTGGCCCGGCGGGCGATCTCGTCGACCGGGGCGCCGTCCGCGGCGGCGTCGAGGACGTCGGCCTCGCGCGGGGTGAGCGGGCGAGTCGCCGGCCGCGATGGCCTCGGCGGCGAGCTCGGGGTCGACGTGGCGGCCGCCGGCGTGCACGGTGCGCACCACCTCGGCGAGGGTGGCGGCCGAGGTCGTCTTCGGGCAGGAAGCCGCTGACCCCGCTGGCCAGCGCCCGCTTGAGGTGGCCCGGCCGGCCGTGGCTGGTCACGATCAGGAGCGCGACAGCCGGGGACGGCGCTCGGCCAGCCGCTCGGCGACGGTGATGCCGTCGAGCGTCGGGCAGCTGCAGGTCGAGCACCGCCACGTCGGGCGCGTCCTCGCGGGCGCGGGCGAGCGCCTCGGCGCCGGTCGCCGGCCTGGGCGACGACCTCGAGGTCGTCCTCGAGGTCGAGCATCTGCGCGAGGGCGCTGCGGATGAGGTGCTCGTCGTCGGCGAGCAGGACGCGGATCATCCGCGCCCTCCGCCCGGACGGGCACGGCGACCGCGGACGCGTGACACGAACTGCGTCGCCCGTCGCGGGCCGGTCTCCAGCCGGGCGCCGAGGGCGCCGAGGTGCTCGCCCAGACCGCCGAGCCCGGTGGCCGCCGGTGCCGCTCGGCGGGCGCGGCCCCGTCGTTGCGGATCCACGACCCGCGTCGTCGTACGTGATGTCACGAGGGTGGCGCGGGAGTGGCGCAGCACGTTGGTGACGGCCTCGCGGATGACCCGCGCGACGGGCTCGTGCCACGGCTCGGGCAGGCCGGCGAGGTCGGCGCTCGACGCGATGCCCGGCCGACCGCAGCAGGAGACCGGGCGCCGTCGAGCTCGTGCGTCGAGGTCGAGCGGGCCGGTAGCCCCGGGCCAGCTCGCGCGCCTCGCGCAGCGCCGTCGTGGGCGGTGTCGCGCACCTCGAGGATGCTGCTCGGCGGCGCGCTCGTCGCCGCGGGCGACAGGGTGCGCGGCGAGCTCGGCCTGCACGGCGATCGTCGGAGAGCCGGCGGCCGAGGACGTCGTGCACGTCGCGGGAGAAGCGCAGCCGCTCCTCGGCGACGGCGAGGGCGGCCCTGGTGCGCGCGGCCGTCGTCGAGCTCGTCGACCACCCCGAGCAGCCACAGCGAGCTCGCACGGTGAAGACGAGGAACAGCGCCCACGCCGAGGCCGTACGCCGCCAGCGCCGAGGTCGCCGGCCGGTGGTCACACCGAGCAGCGGCGAGGCGACCGCGACGACGACCCACTGCACCCGCCGGTCCCGCAGCCCCCGGCACCCCAGGCCAGCGCGCCGACCACGAACATGGCCGAGGCTGAAGCGCGCGTCCTCGGGCGGCAGCGAAGACGCAGGCCCTCGGCCGACGGCGCGACCCGCCGAGCAGCAGCCGAGCGCGACGCGACGGTGCTCGGCGAGCGTCGACCGGTCGAGCGATCGCCCGCAGGCAGCAGCGAGTCCGCGACCGCGGTCAGCGACGAGCGCCAGAGCCCCACCGCGAAGGCGCCGGTGCCGGCTCGGGCAGGTCGCCGACGGCGCCAGCAGCCGCCAGTCACCAGAGAGCCACGAACAGGACGTAGAGCGAGCCGCCGACGTGTAGAGCTCACCCGCTCGACCTGGGTGCGCTCCGCCCAGCCGGAGCGGCAGTCGGCGGGTCGCGGCACGGCACCGATCCTCCCAGAGCCCCGGCCGCCAGGGGTGTCCACGAGGTCACGGACGAGGCTCCCAGCGCATCGAGCGCACGGCCAGGGACAGGCCGAGCACCGTCCAGGCGGCCAGGACCGCGAGCGCCGGCGCGGCCGCGGCCCCAGGTCTCCAGGAAGCGACAGCTCGCGAGCCGTCGTCGGCGACCGGCCGAACCAGCCGCCTGCACGAGGTCGCTCGACGCGCCGCGCCCGGGAGCAGCGACCAGCCAGCGTGGGCGGACTCGGGAAGCGCGACGCGGACAGAGCCCGACGATCGTCAGCAGGATCACCGGCGCGCTGGTCAGCTGCGCGGCCTCCGCGTTGCGGGTCCAGGCGGCGGTCCACAGCGCGAGCGCGGCGAAGGCGGTGCAGGCCGAGCAGCATGCCGACAGGAGCAGGACGGGGTTGACCGGCAGCGGCGAGCCCGGCGGCGAGCGTGACCAGCATGGTGAGCACGGCGACGATCAGCAGCGTGATCGCCGACGCCCGGGCAGCGCCATGCGACGAGCAGGACTCGCCGTCGCGCGACCTCGCCGGTGCGCAGCCGCTTGAGCACCAGCTCGTCGCGGCGGGTCACGACCACCGAGAGCAGGTTGTAGTAGACGGGGAACAGCAGCGCCATCGACAAGCACGGTGGCGACCGTCGCGAGGCCCGCGCCGGGCGTCGCGAGGGGTCGCTGGGAGAACAGCAGCGTCAGCGGGCAGCAGCGGCACGGCGAAGGCGTAGAAGGTGGTCAGCCGGTTGCGCAGCAGCAGGCGGGTGTTGGTCGCGGCCAGGCCGCGGACGCGCCGGGTCGCCGGCGGCCAGGTCGAGGGTGGTGCTCATCGGAGGGCTCCTTCGAGGGTCGGGTCGGAGAGGTCGTCGGCCGGCTCGGCGGTCCCCCGCTCGCGGGCGATCCGCAGGAAGACCGACTCGAGGCTGGCGGCTGCTGACGCGCGAGGTCGGCGAGCACCACGTCGTGCTCGTCGGCCCAGCGCAGCAGGGTGGACAGGGTGGGCTGGAGGTCTCGACCGTGCAGGATCTCGGTGCGCCCCCGGTCGACGCGGACCTCCGCGGGCAGGGGCGGGAGGTCGCGACCGAGGTCGGCGAAGCCGATCGTGGAGGGCTGGCTCGGCCACGATCTGCGCCACGGTGCCCTCGCGCACGATCCGGCCGGCGCGCATGATCGAGACCTGGTCGGCGAGCTGCCTCGGCCTCGTCGAGGTAGTGCGTCGTCAGCAGGACGGTCACGCCCTCGTCGCGCAGCCCCGCGATGAGGTCGCCACACCGCGCGCCGGCTCTCCGGGTCCAGCCCGGTGGTCGGCTCGTCGAGCATCACCACGTCGGGACGACCCATCAGCGTGCACGCCAGGTCGACGCGGCGCTGCTCGCCGCCCGACAGGGCGCGCATCCGGCCACGTCGCGGCGTCCGAGGAGGTCGAGCATCTCCAGGGACTCCTCCACGGGCCGGGGGTCGGTCACCGTGGTCGCCCACATCCGCAGCGTCTCGGCGCACGGTCAGGTCGCCGACGAAGCCGCTGCGCTGGAGCAGCACGCCGGTGCGGCGGCGTACGTCCGCCCGGTCGGCGGACCGGGTCCAGGCCCAGCACGCGCACCTCACCGGCGGAGGCGGGCGCGAGTCCCTCGACGACCTCCAGGGTGGAGGTCTTGCCGGCCCCGTTGACGCCGAGCAGGGCGTGGATGGTGCCCCGGGCGACCGCGAGGTCGACGCCGCGGACGGCGTCGAAGGCCTCGGCGCCGGAGCCGTAGGTGCGGGTGAGGTCGCGCACCTCGATGGCGAGGTCCGTGTCGGCCGCTGCGTCCAGGGGAGCTGTGGTCATGGCCCCAGCCTTCCGGGGTCTGCGTCGCGGCGGCAGTGCCGCGCGTCACCGGCTCGCGTGCGGCCCGCACCGAAAGCGGGTGACAAACGTCATGCGCCGCGTCGTAGGGTCGCCCCCGTGACCGAGACCGCACCCGCCCGCACCATCGATGCCATCTGCGACCAGTTCGTCGAGGACTACTGCGCCCTCGACCCGATCGCGGCCACCTACTACGGCGTGGCCGGCCACGACGACCGCCTGCCCGACTTCTCGCCCGCCGGCTACGACGCCCGCGTCGACCTCGTACGCCGCGCGGTCGAGGCCGTCGAGGCCGCGACGCCCGTCGACGACCGCGAGGCAGCGGCCCGGGACTCGTTCCTCGAGCGGCACCGCCTCGAGCTGGAGATGGAGGACGCCGGCATCTCGCGCTGCATGGTGTCCGTCATCGACAGCGCCGTCCACGGGATGCGCCAGGTCTTCGACCTGATGTCGACCGAGGGGGCCGAGGCCCACGAGCTCGTCGACGCCCGGCTCGCGGCCGTCCCCGCCGCCGTCCAGGGCTATCGCGTGACGCTCGCCGACGAGGCCGCCCGCGGCCGGGTGTCGGCGTCGGCGCAGTACGCCAAGGTCGTCGAGCAGATCCGCGGCTGGACCGGCGAGACGGGCGAGAGCGGCGACTTCTTCGGCGGCCTCGTCGAGCGCTGCGCCCCCACCGGTGAGCTGGCCGACCGGATGCGCCAGCACGCCCGCGCGGCCACCCGTGCCTTCGCCGACTTCGGGCTCTTCCTGTCCGACGAGCTCGAGCCGCAGGGCCGCGACAAGGAGGCCGTGGGTCGCGAGCACTACGCGCTGACCAGCCGCTACTTCCTCGGCGCGACGGTCGACCTCGAGGAGACCTACGCCTGGGGCTGGCAGGAGCTCAAGCGCCTCGCCGACGACATGGCGGCCACCGCCGACCGCATCCTGCCGGGCGCGACGGTCGCCGAGGCCGTCGCCCACCTCGACGCCGACCCGGCCCGCGTGGTGCACGGCCGCGAGGCCTTCCGCGACTGGATGCAGGACCTCGCCGACCGGACGCTGGCCGACATGGCCGACGTGCACTTCGACATCCCCGAGCCGGTGCGACGGATCGAGTGCATGCTCGCCCCCACCAACGACGGCGGCATCTACTACACCGGCCCGTCGGAGGACTTCGTGCGCCCGGGCCGGATGTGGTGGTCGGTGCCCGACGGCATCGAGGACTTCTACCCCTGGCGCGAGGTCACCACGGTCTTCCACGAGGGCGTGCCGGGACACCACCTCCAGGTCGCCCAGACGGCGTACCGCAGCGAGAGCCTCAACCGCTGGCAGCGCCTCATGTGCTGGGTCAGCGGGCACGGCGAGGGCTGGGCCCTGTACGCCGAGCGGCTGATGGACGACCTGGGCTACCTGGCCGACCCGGCGGACCGCCTCGGGATGCTGGACGGCCAGTCGTTCCGGGCCGCCCGGGTGGTCGTCGACATCGGGATGCACCTCGAGCTCGAGATCCCGGCCGACAACCCGTTCGGCTTCCACCCCGGGGAGACGTGGACCCCCGAGCTGGGTCGCGAGTTCCTCGGCGACCACAGCCAGATCGAGCCGGACGTCCTGGACTTCGAGATCAACCGCTACCTCGGCTGGCCGGGGCAGGCGCCGTCGTACAAGATCGGCGAGCGCATCTGGCTCCAGGCCCGCGACGACGTCCGCGCCCGGCAGGGCGACGACTTCGACCTCAAGGCCTTCCACCGCGCGGCGCTCGATCTCGGGTCCCTCGGCCTCGACCCGCTGCGCGCGGCGCTGGGTCGCCTGTGAGGCTCGTCCTCGCGTCCGCCTCGCCCGCCCGCCTCGCCACCCTCCGCGCCGCGGGGATCGACCCGCAGGTGATCGTCAGCGGCGTCGACGAGTCCCGGCTCGACGGGCTGCCGCCGGCCGAGCTGGCGCTCCAGCTGGCCGAGCTCAAGTGCGCGGCCGTGGCCACCCGCGACGACCTGCCGACCGAGGCGCTGGTGCTCGGCTGCGACTCCGTGCTCGAGCTCGACGGTGCGGCGCTGGGCAAGCCCGCGTCCGCCGCCGATGCGGTCGAGCGGTGGCGCGCGATGCGCGGTCGCTCCGGCGTGCTGCACACCGGGCACTGCCTGCGCGAGGCGGCCTCCGGGCGGGTCGCCGCGGCGACGGCGAGCACGACGGTGCACTTCGCCGACGTCAGCGACGCCGAGATCGCGGCGTACGTCGCGACCGGCGAGCCGCTGTGGGTCGCCGGCGCCTTCACCATCGACGGCCTCGGTGGCGCGTTCGTCACCGGGATCGAGGGCGACCACCACAACGTGGTCGGGGTCAGCCTGCCGCTGCTGCGCGACCTCGTGGCCGAGCTCGGCCACGAGTGGACGGGGCTGTGGACCTGAGCGGCGGTCTGGTCAGCCGGGCTTGACCGCGATCACCGGGCACGTCGCGTCGATGATGACGCGCTGCGCGACGCTGCCCATGATCAGCTTGCCCACGGGGGTGCGGTGCCGGATGCCGATGACGATCGCGTCGGCCGCGACCTCCTTGGCCACGGCGAGGATCTCGTCGGCGATGTCGCGCCCCATGGTCTGGCGCAGCTCGTGCTCGACGCCACTGGCGGTCAGCTGCTCCTCGAGGGTCACCTTCCCGTCCTCGCCGAGGTAGCGGCGATCGACCAGGGCGTCGCCCTTGGTGCTGTTGACCACCACGACGCCGGTGCCGCGGCGCTGCGCCTCCGCGAGTCCGTGGGCGAGGGCGGCCTCGCCGTACTCGTCCGGGATGAAGCCGATCACGACAGCCATCAGGAGACCTCCTGGTCACGGTGCTGGTCATGCTGCTCGAGCAGCCGGTGGTCGGAAACGTGCGATGAGCAGGGGTGACAAGGCGGCGAGGACCACGAGGGCATAGACGAAGATCGCCAGCGGCTCGTTGAAGAGCCCACTCACGTCACCGCCGGACAGGTCGAGGGCCTCGCGCATCTTGACCTCCATCAGCGGCCCGAGGATCACGGCGAGGATCAGCGGCAGGACGGGGATCCCGAAGCGGCGGATCGCGAAGCCCAGGCCACCGAAGAGGAGCAGCATGGCCAGGTCGAAGGCACTCTGGCCGACGCTGTACGCACCGAGGCACGCGAAGAAGAGGATCCCCGCGTAGAGCTGCGGTCGCGGGATGCGCAGCAGCTTGGCCCAGACCGGCGCCAGCGGCAGGTTGATCACCAGCAGCAGGGTGTTGCCGATCAGGAGGCTGGCCAGCAGCGTCCAGATCAGGTCCGGTTGGTCGGTCATCAGGGTCGGTCCGGGCACGATCCCGTACTTCT
>CAVZOU010000018.1:0-74803 GCA_963776975.1 uncultured Actinomycetota bacterium
AGGGCGAAAGGCGGCGAAGTGGCGACTGCGCGATTGAAGACGGGGCGAGGAGATTGCGGGCGACGGCGAAGCCGGAGCTGCTCGCCCCGGCGGGCGACCGGACCTGCCTGATCGCCGCCGTGGAGAACGGCGCCGACGCCGTCTACTTCGGCCTCCAGAGGCACAACGCGCGTGCCCGGGCCGCCAATTTCGACGGCGGCGAGCTGGCCGACGTCATGGCCCTGCTCCACCGCCGCGGGGTCAAGGGGTACGTCACGCTCAACACGCTGGTCTTCCCCCGCGAGCTGGAGGACCTCGAGGCGACCGTCCGCCAGCTGGCCGACGCGGGGGTCGACGCGGTGATCGTCCAGGACCTGGGCCTGGCCCGGCTGATCCGCGCGGTGACCCCCGACCTGGAAATCCACGCCTCGACGCAGATGTCGATCACCAGCGCGGAGGGGGTCCGGCTGGCCCGGGAGCTGGGCTGCTCGCGGGTGATCCTGGCGCGCGAGCTTTCCCTCAAGGAGATCGCCAAGGTCCGCGAGACCGCCACGCTCCCCGTCGAGGTCTTCGTCCACGGGGCGCTCTGCGTGGCCTATTCGGGCCAGTGCCTGACCAGCGAGGCCCTGGGGGCCGATCGGCGAACCGCGGCGAGTGTGCCCAGGCCTGCCGGATGCCCTATCAGATCGTCTGCGACGGCGAGCTGAGCGACCTGGGGAACATCCAGTATCTCCTCAGCCCGCAGGACCTCGCCGCGTTCGACCTGATCCCGCAACTGGTCGAGCTGGGCGTGGCGAGCCTGAAGATCGAAGGCCGGCTGAAGACGCCCGAGTACGTGGCCAACATCACCCGGCACTACCGCGCGGCGATCGACGCGGCCTGGAAGGGCGAGCCGCTCACCTTCCGCGCGAGGACGTCCGGGAGATGGAACTCTCCTTCTCGCGCGGCTTCAGCCACGGGTTCCTCGACGGCAACAACCACAAGGTGCTCGTCCGGGGCGACCACGCCAAGAAGCGCGGGATCTTCCTGGGCGAGGTGACGTCGATCTCGGGGACTCGCATCCGGCTGAACCTGGCCGCCCCCGTCAAGAGCGGCGACGGGGTCGTCTTCGACGGCGACGAGCGGCCGGCGTCCCCGAGCAGGGGGGACGGGTCTACGAGGTCTGCCGGTCACGCCCGAAGGCCGGCGGGCCGCGGGCGGAGGTCGCGAAATCTCGGCCGGTCCGGTCGAACTGAGCTTCGGCCGACACGACCTCGACCCTCGACGGGTCCGCCCCGGCCAGCGGGTCTGGAAGACCGACGACCCCGAGCTGACCCGCCGCCTCCGCAGGTCGTTCGAAGGCCCTCCGCACCGCACGGTCGAGCTCGACCTCCATGTCGGGGCCGTCGTCGGCGAGCCGTTGCGGATCGAAGGGCGCACGGCGCCGGGGCACCGCGAGCGGTCGAGTCGGACCGCTCCCCTCGCGCGGGCGGACCGCGTCGAGACGACGACCGAGCTGCTCCGCGACCAGCTCGGCCGGCTGGGCGGGACGGTCTATCATCTCGGCGACTTGCGGGCGACGATCGAGGGGGCCCGCTGGTCCCTCGCAGCCTGCTGAACGCCCTGAGCGCGAGCTGGTCGTCCGGCTCGACGTCGGCCGCGGCTGCCCAGGCCCCGGACGCTCGCGGCCGACCCGGTCCTCCCCGTCCTGCGCGCCCCGCTGCACCGCCCCTCCCGACACGACGAGCCGAGCGAGCCCCCGCACCTCGCGGTCCTCTGCCGGACCACCGAGCAGGTCGAGGCGGCCGTCGCCGCCGGCGTCGCGACGATCTACGCCGACTTCCAGGACATCAAGGGCTACGGGAGGCCGTCGCGGCGGCGCAGCGCGGCTCGGCGACGATCTTCCTGGCCACGCCCCGGATCCAGAAGCCCGGCGAGGCCAACATCTTCCGCTACCTGAGCAAGCAGGGGGCCGACGGCCTCCTCGTCCGCAACGCGGGGGGGCTCTTCCACTGCGCCGAGCGTGGCGTCCCGTTCGTCGCCGACTTCTCGCTCAACGCCGCCAACGAGCTGACGGTCGAGTGGTTCCAGGAGCGCGGGGCGGGTCGGGTGACGGCCTCGTACGACCTCAGCGTCGAGCAGCTCCTCGACCTGATCGCGGCCGTCCCCCCCCCGTGGCTCGAGGTGGTGATCCACCAGCAGATGCCCATGTTCCACATGGAGCATTGCGTCTTCTGCGCCTTCCTCTCGCCCGGGACCGACAGGACGAACTGCGGCCGGCCCTGCGACCGTCACGAGGTCAAGCTCCGCGACCGCGTGGGCAAGGAGCATCCGCTGAAGGCCGACGTCGGCTGCCGCAACACGCTGTACAACGCCGTCCCCCAGACCGCCGCCGAGTACCTCCCGCGCCTGATCGCCCGGGGCCCGGCACTTCCGGGTCGAGTTCCTCGACGACGCCCCCGAAGCGGTCGGCGCGCACCCTGTCCTCTACTGCGACGCCCTCGCCGGCCGTCGCGACGCCAGGACGCTCTGGCGGGACCTGAAGGCGACCAACCGCTACGGCGTCACGCGCGGGTCGCTTTCGGTGCTCTGGAGCCTCGGATAATCACGAAACGTGGGGTGAGTCACCGCGGGAGCGGCCTTCCGGCCGGGGCCCCCCGGAACCGACCAGGACGAGGCAGCGATGGAACGGGTGGCGATCGGATTGTTGGGCCGGGCACGGTCGGGGGGGGGGTCGCGCGCCTCGGCCAGGGAGGGGGATCGGATCGCGCGATGGGCCGGGCGACGGATCGACCTGAAATGGGCGGTGGTCCGCGACCCCGAGGCCCGCGAGCGCCCTCTGGGCGATGCCCGGGTCGTGACCGACCCCCGGCGGGTCCTGGACGACCCCGAGGTGGCGATCGTCGTCGAGACGATCGGGGGGACGGGGCCGACCCTGCGGGTCGTCCTCGACGCCCTCGCGGCCGGCAAGCACGTGGTGACCGCAAACAAGGCCCTGCTGGCCGAGCACGGCCCCGAGGTCTTCGCCGCGGCCCGCAGGCCGGGCCGCGCGGTCGCCTTCGAGGCGAGCGTCGGCGGCGGCATCCCTATCGTCCAGGCCCTCGGGGTCTCGCTGGCGGCCAACCAGGTCAGGTCTCGCGGCGATCCTCAACGGGACCTGCAACTTCATCCTGACGTCGATGACCCACGGCGGCCTCTCCTACGAGGAGGCCTCGCCGGTGCAGGAGCTCGGCTACGCCGAGGCCGATCCGACCCTCGACGTGGACGGGACCGACACCGCGCACAAGCTGGCGATCCTGGCCCAGCTCGCCTTCGGGGCGGGCGTCACGACGGCGCGATCCCCGCGAGGGGATCGACCGCCTGCACCTGGCCGACATCAATCATCATCATGCTGATGGCGATCAGGCCCAGCAGCAGCAGCGTCGTCGCGGCGTTGCGGCTCTTGGGCCGTTGGAAGGCGGGGACGCCGTTGGAGATCGCCTCGACCCCGGTGAGCGCCGCACAGCCCGACGAGAACGCACGGGCCAGCAGGAAGAACAGCGCCACCTGGTTCAGCGGGCCCTCCCAGCCCTCCTGGGGCTGGATCTGGAGGTTCGCGCTCTCGGCATCGGGGAGGTCGCCGGCCAGGAGCCGCATGAGCCCGTAGGCGCACATGCCCAGGATGGACACCATGAAGAGGTAGGTCGGGACGGCGAAGAACGTCCCGGACTCGCGCACCCCGCGCAGGTTGAGGGCGGCGAGGAGGGCCACGGCGACGCACGCGGCCAGTCGCCTCGTGGCCGATCAGCGCAGGGATGGCCCCCGCGGCGTACTGGGCGGCCGACGAGATCGACACCGCGACGGTCAGGACGTAGTCGACGAGCAGCGCGCTGCCCACCGTGATGCCGGCCGAGCGACCGAGGTTGACCGTCGCCACCTCGTAGTCGCCACCGCCCGACGGGTAGGCGTGCACGGTCTGGCGGTAGGACGCCACGACGGTGAGCATCACCAGCGCGACGGCGAGGCCGATCTTCCAGGACCAGGCGTACGCCGAGGCGCCGGCGACCGCGAGCATGATGAAGATCTCGTCCGGTGCGTAGGCCACCGAGGAGAGGGCGTCGGAGGCGAAGACCGGCAGCGCGATGCGCTTGGGCAGCAGGGTCTCCCCCAGCTGGCTGCTCCGGAGCTTGCGCCCGAGCAGGATCCGTTTCGACACATCTCCGACACCCACGAGCGGACAGCCTAGCCACCCTGGGCGAGCCGTCGGGATCGCCGCCCGACTGGGATACGGTGCGTCCGTGCACGTCGTCATCATGGGATGTGGCCGGGTCGGCTCCACGCTGGCTCGCAGCCTCGAGGACCGCAACCACACGGTCGCAATCATCGACAGCGACCCCGACGCGTTCCGACGCCTGGGGCCGACCTTCAACGGCGACAAGGTCACCGGCTACGGCTTCGACCAGGAGGTCCTGGAGAAGGCCGGCATCCGTCGCGCCGACGCCTTCGCGGCGGTCTCGAGCGGCGACAACTCCAACATCATCGCCGCGCGTGTCGCCCGCGAGACCTTCGGGATCCAGCAGGTCGTCGCCCGCATCTACGACCCGGGTCGCGCCGAGGTCTACCAGCGCCTCGGCATCACCACGGTCGCCACGGTCAAGTGGACCGCCGACCAGGTGCTGCGCCGGATCCTCCCGGCGGGCGCCGAGCCGGACTTCCGCGACCCGTCGGGCACCATCCGCGTGGACCACATCCGCGTCCCCGAGCACTGGGTCGGCCAGCGCACCATCCACTTCCAGGAGCAGTCCCGCAGCCGCATCGCGTGGATCGACCGCCTGGGCGAGGGCATGCTGCCCACCCGCGACACCGTCATCCAGGAGGGCGACATGCTGCACCTCGTCATCCGCGAGGAGGGGGCGGCGCACGCCTACTCCGTGCTCGACCACGGACCGGAGGAGGGCTGACATGAGGGTCGCCATCGCCGGGGCCGGTGCCGTGGGCCGATCGATCGCTCGCGAGCTGATCGACAACGGCCACCAGGTCCTGCTCATCGACAAGGCCCCCTCGGCCATCCGGCCGGAGCGGGTGCCCAACGCCGAGTGGCTGCTCGCGGACTCCTGCGAGATGTCCTCGCTCGAGGAGGCCCAGCTCGACAAGTGCGACGTGGTCATCGCCGCCACCGGTGACGACAAGGCCAACCTCGTGACGTCGCTGCTCGCCAAGACGGAGTTCGGCGTGCCGCGCACCGTGGGTCGGGTCAACCACCCCAACAACGAGTGGCTCTTCACCGAGGCCTGGGGCGTCGACGTCAACGTGTCGACGCCGCGGATCATGTCCGCGCTGGTCGAGGAGGCCGTGACGGTCGGCGACCTGGTGCGGCTCTTCACGTTCCGCCAGGGCAACGCCAACCTGGTCGAGATGACGCTGCCGCCGGAGTCGCCGTACGTCGGCACCCCGAGCGGGCTGGTGCCGTTCCCCGACAACTGCGCGCTGGTGACCATCCTGCGCGACGGACAGGTCTACACCCCGTCGGCGGAGCAGCCCCTCGAGGCGGGCGACGAGCTGCTCTTCGTCGTGCCGGCCGACGTCGAGGAGGGGCTCGAGCGGCTCCTCTCGCCGCACAACCACGGCGGCTGAGCCCGCGGGCCGGGCCGCCGGCGTCACTCGGCCGGCGCGGACTCCATCGGGGTGTGGTTGCGGGCGAGCAGCCACACCATGCCGCCGAGGGCGGCGAGCTGCAGCGGCCAGCCGAGGGCGATCTTCATGATGCCCAGCGCGGCGACCGCCGTGTCGGCGTCCATCGATCCCGAGGTTGCCGGCCAGCCAGACCGGCGCCTGGAGGGCGACCCGCACCACGCAGGGCAGGACCAGCATCCAGGTGAGCAGCGAGCAGAGCCGGACGACCTGCTTGTCGGCGTGCCACGCGGTCGGGTCGCCGGTCACGCTGCCGACCATGAAGCCCACCAGCGGCCAGCCGATCACGATGGTGAAGACCAGCACCACGGTGTAGCCGGAGTTGTAGAGGATCCCGGGCAGGAAGTAGGCCAGCGCCTGGTCGTCGGCGCTGCCGCCGGACGCCGCCGACCGCTGCACGAAGAACCAGCCGATGCCGATGCCGACCAGGGCGTTGACGACGAACTGGACGCTGGAGCGCTGCACGAGGCGTACGACGAGCAGCACCAGCGCCGCACCCACGCTGACGGCCAGCGCCAGCTGGAGCTCGCGGGTGGTGAGCCACAGCGACCGTGAAGACGAGGGTCGGGACGGCTGCCTCGACCATGCCCCGGCGTCCGCCGAGGGCCTGGGAGAGCTGGCGGCGCACGACCTCCTCGACGGTCCCGACGGAGGCCACCTGGGACGGCGCGGGCGGCGGACGGCTCGCTCACGGGATCAGCTCGTAGCGCGGGTTGAAGACGACCCGGTGGCCGGTGGCCGTGCCGATGCGGCCCTCGACGTACATCGCGCGACCCGGCCCCACCCCGGCGATCCGGCGGCGGCCCAGCCACACGATCAGGATCACGCCGGTGCCGTCGTCGAGCTCGGCCTCGAGGGCCGGGACGCCGCCGCGCGGGCGCAGCGTCACGGTCTTGACGGTGCCGCGCAGCCGCACGTGCTCGCGGTCGGGAGCGTCGGCGATGCAGGTCTCGCCGGCCACGGTCGCGTGCGTCTTGCGCAGGTCGCGGGCGTGCTGGTCCTCCGAGTCGGCCCAGCGCGAGAGGCTGCGCCGCAGTCGGCTGCGGTGCGGGGACGGGCCGGCGGTGTCGGGCATGGCGATCAGTTGACCCGTCGCGCCTGCTCGGGCAGCACGACCGGCAGCGGCTCGCCGACGGGCATGGCGGTGGCGCCGCGGCGTACGACGACCTGCGCGAGCGCGTCCTCCCACTCCTCGGCCCCGTCGGGCTCGACGCGCGGGCCGGCCGAGCAGCGAGGCCCGCGAGCATCCAGCGGTCGCCGTTGACGCCGATGATCCGCGACGGCTGGGTGGCCGGCGGTGCCGTCGGGGCGCTGGACGGGCACCTGGCACAGCAGCTCGGTGCCGAAGCGGCCCTCGCGCTCGGTGGTGGTGCCGCCACGCCTGGCGATGTCGGCGGCGATCTGCGGGCGCACGGTCGACCAGAGGTCGCCGTTGCGGGGTGCGGCGAACGCCTGGAACTCCAGGGCGCCGTCGGGTCCCGCGAGCATCACGGCCTGCACGGTGCCGGTCGGCTCGTCGACCTGCAGGCGCAGCTCGCGGCCCGGGGTGGGGGCGACCAGCAGGGACCCGAGGTCGACCCGCTCGACGCCGTCGTCGGCGACCTCGGACTCGTCGAACGGCCCGGAGCCGGTCGGTGCGCGGGGCCGGCGGTCTCGTCCCCGGTCGTTGCGGTGGTCTCACTCGGCCGGCGGACTCGTCCGGCGCCTGCGTGGGCTCGGCCTTGCGGCGGAACTTCACGTGCAATCACTCCTTCATGACGACCCGGGTGGGCCGTGGGATCCTCGCGGTCCGTGGGGACCGGGGCTGGCGGTCAGGGACGACCGAAGCCCCCTGTAGAACCGTAGCCCCCCTCGCCCCGCACGGAGTCGGGGAGTTGCCCGACCTCGACGAAGCGGGCGCGTTCGAAGCGCTGGATCACCAGCTGGGCGATCCGGTCGCCGCGCCGCAGCTCCACCGCCTCGACCGGGTCGTGGTTGATCAGCATCACCTTGACCTCGCCGCGGTAGCCCGCGTCGACGGTCCCGGGGGTGTTGACGATCGAGAGCCCGTGGCGGGCCGCGAGCCCCGAGCGCGGGTGCACCAGCGCGACGTACCCGTCGGGCAGCGCGATGCCGATCCCGGTGGGCACCAGGGCCCGCTCCCCCGGCGCCAGCGACACGTCGACGGTGGTGCGCAGGTCGGCACCGGCGTCGCCCGGATGGGCGTAGGACGGCAGCGGCAGGTCGGGGTCGAGACGCACGATCGCGACGTCGAGGTCGGTGGGGAGATCGGCGGGCAGATCGGGTGTGGGGAGCTCGTCGGGCACGGGCGGTGAATCTACCCGCAGGGGTGCCGCCTAGGCTCTGCGGCGTGGAGTACGCGGAACGACTGGGCGTCCCGCTGCGCTGGTGGGTGCAGGGGACCATGCTGGTGGCCACGCTGTGGCTGGCCGTGGTGGTGGCGACGCCGCCCGTCGTGGCGTGGACCGTCACCGGCCTCGCGATGGCCTGCCTCGTGGTCGCCTTCGTGTCGTACGGCTCGGCCCGGGTCGTCGTCGTCGGACGGCCGCCTGCAGGCCGGCAAGGCCCGCATCGGGCTCGAGCACGTCGGCGAGGTGACTCCCCTCGACGCGGAGGCGATGCGTCGCGTGGCCGGGCAGGACGCCGACGCACGCGCCTACCTGCTGCTGCGCCCCTACCTCAAGCGCGGCGTGCGGGTCGAGATCACCGACCCGGCCGACCCGGCGCCGTACTGGCTCGTCAGCTCGCGTCGACCCGGACCGCGCTGGCGGCAGCGCTCATGGGGACCCGGTCCGCTGGGTAGGGTGCCTGTATGGCATCAGCGACAGCAGCATCACACAGCAGCAAGGTCTGGTCGGTCTTCTCCCTCGCCGCCGCGCTCGGCGCCGCCGCGGTCGCGAAGAAGGGCCTCAACACGACGTGGCGCGCGGCTACCGGCAAGAACCCGCCCGCCAACCCGGCCGACCCCGACGTCGACGTCTGGGAGGCCGTGGCGTGGGCGGCGGTGAGCGGCACGCTCATCGCCATCGCCCGGATGCTGGCCACCCGCCGGGCGGCCAACTACTACGCCCGGTCCACCGGCCACCTGCCGCCCGGGCTGCAGAAGGACGACCAGGACGCCGACAAGGCGCCCGCCCCCACCAGCTGACCCACCCGGTCGCCCTCACGGGCGGGCGCACGAAGGCCGCGGACCCCGACGGGGTCCGCGGCCTTCGACGTGTGCGGTGCTGTCGCGGGACGTCCCCGGCGCAGCGCTCAGATGCAGTCGCGGCAGATGAGCTTCTTCTCGTCCGCGAGCTGCGAGCGGTGGTGGACCAGGAAGCAGCTCATGCAGGTGAACTCGTCCTCCTGCCGGGGCATCACCTCGACGGCGAGCTCCTCGTGCGACAGGTCGGCACCGGGCAGCTCGAAGGACTCGGCCGCCTCGGTCTCGTCCTCGTCGACCTTGCCCGAGTTCTTGTCGTGCCGCCGCGCCTTGAGCTCCTCGATGCTCTCTTCGCTCTGGTCCTCTTCGGTCTTGCGTGGCGCGTCGTAGTCAGTAGCCATTGCTCCCTCTCCCATGCCGAGCGATCCACGTCGTCAGCGCAAAATTGCGATCGTTCATGCCTCGTCGTCGCGGGTGGATTGTGCACCATGACCGGCGCATGCGCCACGCCGGTCCCGACGTGTCGCCGTAACACGCCCCGCACCGCCGGTATTCCCCGCCCGGTCAGGGCAGGTCGGCCACGAAGCCGGCTCTCGCCAGCGCGCTCCAGGAACTCGTCCCAGCCGTCGGCCGGGGCGGCCGCGATCACCGAGCGCTCGGGCCAGTCCGGATGGCCGCCATCAGGCCGTCCACGGGGGCCAGGTGGTCGCTCATCCGGCCCGGCAGGCGGCGCGAACACGGCCCCCGCCTCGGTCGCGACCAGGCGACGCCGGCCGCCCAGTCCCAGCGGGCCGGCCCCTCCTCGACGTAGCGCGTCCCCGCTGCCGTCGGCGACGTGGCACAGGTCCAGGGCGCAGGAGCCCATGCGGCGGATGTCACGGACCTGCGGCAGCAGCCGGGCGACCGCACGCGGCCTGGTGGGCGCGCACGCTCGGTGCGGTAGCCGAAGCCGGTGAGCACCAGCCGCTCGGCCAGCGGCGGAGCGGGGCGTACCGCGATGGGGACGCCGTCGCGGGTGGCGCCGGCGCCGCGCGCTGCGGCGTACTCGACCCCGGTCGGGACCGTTGACGACGACGCCGGCGACGACCTCGTCCGCCGACCTCCGCGGCGATGGAGACCGCCCAGTCGGGCAGGCCGTAGAGGTAGTTGACGGTGCCGTCGATCGGGTCGACGACCCAGCGCACCCCGCTGGTGCCCGGCGTGGTCGTCGCCCTCCTCGCCCAGGATCGCGTCGTCGGGGCGGTGCTCGAGGAGCCGGTGCCGGATCAGCTCCTCGCACGGCACGGTCGGCCTCGGTGACGACGTCGACGGCGCTGGACTTGGTGTCGGCCACGTCGATGCCGCCGCGGCGCATGCCGCGGGCCAGCTCGGCGGCCTCGCGGCGCGACGGTGCGAGGCGAGGTCGCGCAGCGTCGACCGGGTCGTGCGCTCACGAGTCGGACCCGCACAGCGCCGGGCGCTCGCCGCGCGGGTTGGGGCAGCAGCCGGCCGCGCAGACCTCGCGGCCAGGGCCGCATGGTCGCCGACCGCGCTGCGGGCGACCTCCTCGCCCCGCTCGACCGCGGCCCGCTCGACGCAGCAGGTCGCGCACCATCGCGACGAAGCGCGGGTCGACGCCCGGCGGTCGCGGCGCGGACGGCCTCGATGCCCGAGCTTCTCGGCCGTGGCCATGCGCCTCGGTGTCGAGGTCGTAGATGACCTCCATGTGGTCGGAGACGAAGCCGACCGGGATCATCACCACGGCGCGGCGACGCCGCGCTCGGCGAGCGCCGCGAGGTGGTCGTTGACGTCGGGCTCGAGCCACGGGACGTGCGGCGGCGCCGGAGCGGGAGCAGTAGACGAGGTCGTGCGCGTGGCGGCGGCCGGTCTCCTGCCGCACCCGGCTCGGTGACCTCCTCGGCGACGCCGAGGTGCTGGCGCACGTAGGCGTCGCCGCCCTCGGCGGCGGCCCGCTGGTCTCGGCCATCGCCGTGGGGATGGAGTGGGTGACGAAGACCAGCTCGGCGCCCGTCGCGGACCGCGTCGGGGAGGTCGGCCAGCGCCGCCAGGGTGGCGTCGACCACCGGCTCCACGAAGCCCGGGTGGTTGAAGTACTGCCGCAGCCGGTCCAGCCGCGGCGCGCCCTCGACCTGCGGCGACGGCGTCGGCGAGGTTCTCGCGGTACTGGCGGCAGCAGGAGTACGACGAGTACGCCGAGGTGGTGAGCGACCGCCGCGCGCCGGATGCCGTCGTCGCGCATCTGCGCGCAGGGTGTCGGCGAGGTAGGGGTCCCAGTTGCGGTTGCCCCAGTAGACCGGGAGGTCGATGCCCGCTGCCGGCGAGGTCCTCGCGGATCGCGGCGAGCAGGGCGCGGTTCTGGTCGTTGATCGGGCTGCGACCGCCGAAGAGGAAGTAGTGCTCCCCCACCTCCTCGAGCCGCTCGCGGGGGATGCCGCGGCCGCGGGTGACGTTCTCGAGGAACGGCACGACGTCCTCGGGCTTCTCCGGGCCGCCGAAGGAGAGCAGCAGGAGGGCGTCGTACGGCGCACACGTCGGGATTCATGTCGCCAGCCTAGTGAGGCCTAGCATCCTCGCGATGCTCGACTCCTACCGCCGCGTGCTCGTCCCGGCCCGGCGCGTTCCGCTTCAGCTCGGCCGGGCTCGTCGCCCGGCTGCCCATGTCGATGGTGACGCTGGGCGTGGTGCTGCTGGTGGAGGGTGAGACGGGCTCCTACGGGCTCGCCGGCGTCGTCTCCGGGGTCGTGGTGCTCGGCCAGGCGGCGTGCGCGGTCCTGCACGGCCGGCTCGTGGACGCCTTCGGCCAGGGTCGGGTGCTGCCGCTGGCCATCACCGGCTTCGCGGTGTCGATGGTGCTGCTCGTCCTGGCGGTCACCCGCGACTGGCCGATGCTGCTGACCTACGTCCTGGCGGCGCTCACCGGCGCCTTCCAGCCCCAGATCGGCGCGTGCGTGCGCACCCGGTGGTCGCACCTGCTCGACCGCCCGCGCGAGGTGCAGACGGCGTACGCGCTCGAGTCGGTCCTCGACGAGGTCGTCTTCGTCGTCGGCCCGGTGCTGGCCACGATGCTGGCCACGCTCTGGCACCCGGTCGCCGGCCTCGTCGTCGCGGTGGTCGCGGGCCTGGCCGGCACCTACGCGTTCGCCGCGCAGCGGGCCACCGAGCCCCCGTCGGGACAGCACCGCCGGGGCGGGACCCGGCTGCCGATGCCGTGGCGCACCGTGCTGCCCCTCGCCCTGGTGTGCCTGTCGCTGGGCGCGCTGTTCGGGTCGGCCGAGGTCACCACCGTGGCGTTCGCCGAGGAGACCGGGTCGCGAGCCGTGTCGGGCTGGCTGCTGGCGGTCTGGGCCGTCGGCAGCATGCTCGCCGGCATCGTCACCGGCGCGATCGCGTGGAAGCGCGGCCCGGCCGTGCGGGTGCGGTGGGGCTCCTTCGCGATGATGCTGGCGATGGTCCCGCCCGGTTCGTCGAGGGCTTCCCGCTGATGTTCCTGGCCCTGCTCGTGGGCGGCTGCTCGATCGCCCCGACCCTCATCGCCACCATGTCGCTCACCGAGCAGACCGTCCCGCCCGGCCGGCTGACCGAGGGCATGGCCATCCTGCACACCGGGCTGATGGCCGGCGTCGCGCCGGGGGCCGCGATCGCCGGCTTCGTGGTGGACCACCACGGCGCCTCCGCCGCCTACCTCGTCGCCGTGGCCGCCGGGTTCGTCGCCGTCCTCGGGGCCCAGGCGACCCGCACCCGCTCCCCCGCTCCCGCCGCGCTCGCGGGCTGATCGGCGCTGGTCGCAGGTCGCCCGCCCGAGTGACACCGGCGGGCCACGAGCATGCCCGGCGCCTGCCCGGCCGGAACCAGCCCGAGAGCGCACGATCGAGGCAGTTCGGCCGTCGCCCAGCCCCACGCGCCGCGCCGCACGGCTAGCCTTCGGCTGCGAGCACCCGCACGAGGAGGATCCATGGCCACTGCGTCCACGACGACAGCGCCCGCCACCTGGCACAACTGGGCGCGGACGGAGTCGGCGAGCCCGGCCCGGGCGACCTCGCCGGCGGACACCGCCGCGGTGGTGCGCGAGGTGGTCGCCGCCCGCGAGCGTGGCGGCACGGTGAAGATGGTCGGCAGCGGGCACAGCTTCACCGGGATCGCGGTCGCGTCCGACGGACAGCTGCGGCCGGACGGCCTCAGCGGCATCCTCGCGGTCGACCGCGAGGCGATGACCGTGACGGCGGGCGCCGGGACTCCCCTCCACGAGCTCAACGCCCGGCTGGCCGGGCTGGGCCTCTCGCTGCACAACATGGGCGACATCGACGCCCAGACGATCGCCGGCGCGACCTCCACGGGCACCCACGGGACCGGCGGCGTGCAGGCGTCCCTGGCCGCCCAGATCGCCGGGCTCGAGCTGGTCACCGGCACCGGCGAGGTGCTGCGGGTGAGCGCCGACGACCACCCCGAGGTCTTCGCCGCGGCCCGGGTCGGCCTCGGGGCGCTGGGGGTCCTGACGTCGATCACCTTCCACGTCGAGCCGCTCTTCGCGCTCGAGGCCCACGAGCGGCCGATGACCTGGGACGAGGCGCTGTCGTCGTACGACGAGCTGGTCGCGGAGCACCACCACGTCGACATGTACTGGTTCCCGCACACCGACCGGATGATGACCAAGACCAACGACCGGCTCGCCGACCTCGACACCGCCGAGCCGCTCCCCCGGTGGCGCGGCTGGCTCGACGACGAGCTGCTGTCCAACACGGTCTTCGGCGCCCTCACCACGGTCGCCACCCGCGCCCCGCGGACCACCACGCTCATCAACCGGGTCAGCGCCCGCGCGCTCTCCGAGCGCCGCTACTCCGACATCGCCCACCACGTCTTCACGACGCCGCGCAACGTCCGTTTCAAGGAGATGGAGTACGCCGTCCCGCGCGAGGTCGGCCTCGACGTGCTGCGCGAGGTGCGTCGGGAGGTCGACGCGTCGGACTGGCTGGTGGCTTCCCGGTCGAGATCCGCACCGCGCCCGCGGACGACATCACGCTGTCCACCGCGTCGGGGCGGGACTCGCTCTACCTCGCGTTCCACGTGCCGATCGCCGCCGACCACCGTGCCTACTTCGCCGGCATCGAGGCCGTGCTCGCGGCCGCCGACGGTCGTCCCCACTGGGGCAAGATGCACACCCGCAGCGCGGCGGACCTGGCCCCGGCCTATCCGCGGTGGGACGAGTTCCAGCAGCTGCGCGACCGGCTCGACCCGGACCGGGTCTTCACCAACCCCTACCTCGACCGCGTGCTGGGCTGAGCGGCGACGCCGCTCAGACGTTGGCGGGTCCGTGCGGGAGCGGCGCCCGCCAGTCCAGGACCATCGCCAGCAGCCGGAGCACCAGGCACACCCCGACCCCGCGATGACCACCACGCCCACGGGCAGGCTCGTGGCGTCCAGCCCCACCGCGACCGCCGCCCCGAGGAGTGCCGGGGTGGCGTACAGGTTGCTGTTGAAGACCACCGGCGGCCGACCCGCCAGCACGTCGCGCACCATCCCGCCGCCGATGCCGGTCACCATCCCCATCAGGGCGGCCGGGATCGGGCCGAGGCCGTACTCGACGGCCTTGAGCGCCCCGGTGACGCAGAAGAGCGACAGCCCGAACGCGTCGAAGACGTCGATCAGACGCTCCATCCGGCCGACGGTCGGGTGGAAGACGAAGGTGAGCAGCCCGGCGACCAGCGGCACGGTGAGGTAGCGCCAGTCGGCGAGCGCCGCCGGCGGCGTCGCGCCGATGAGGACGTCGCGCAGGAAGCCGCCGCCGAGCCCCGTCGTACCGGCCAGCACCAGGACCCCGAAGAGGTCGAAGCCACGCCGCACGGCCACGAGGGCCCCCGAGATGGCGAACACGAAGATGCCCACCAGGTCGACGACCGTCAGGAGGTACGTCGGGTCGTAGGGAGGCACCGCCGCAGGCTACCGAGTGGCCGTCGCAGATCTGGTCGGTGGGCGCGCCGTCCGCCTAGCGGTGCCGCGCGTCGACGCTGGCGTAGGCTCGGACGGACCGGAGAACCACCACCGCTTCAAGGAGTCCAGCACCGATGGCCCACCTCACGCTCGCGGGACTGAGCGAGGACGGCAAGCGGCTGCTCCTGGTGGGGGACAACGGCGACGAGTACACCCTCGACGCCGACAACGCACTCCGGGCCGCCCTCCGCGGCGAGCACGCACGCATCGGCCAGTTGGAGATCACCATGGACTCAGCCCTCCGCCCCCGCGACATCCAGGCCCGCATCCGGGCCGGCGAGTCGGCCGAGTCGGTGGCCCAGGCCGCGCAGACCACGGTCGAGCGGATCATGCCGTTCGCCGCACCCGTGCTGGCCGAGCGCGCGCACGTCGCCCAGCGCTCCCAGCTGTCGTCCGTACGCCGCCGCTCCGGCGAGACCGGCGCGCGCACCCTCGGCGAGGCCGTGGCCGCCCAGCTGCGCGGCGTCGGCTCCGACCCGTCCGCGGTCGAGTGGGACGCCTGGCGGCGCGAGGACGGCCGGTGGACCCTCGTCGGTGTCTTCACCGCCCCCAAGCGAGCCGGCACCGCGACGTTCGCCTTCGACGTGCGCGGCAACTTCGTCACCGTCGAGGACGACGACGCCCGCTGGCTGGTCGGCGAGCAGGTCTCCCAGCCCGAGCGTGCCGACAAGGAGACGACGACGAGTCGCGACGACCTCCAGCACGCCCGCCAGCGTCGTCTGTCGTCGGTGCCCGCCGACGAGCTGCCGCTCGGCGACGACGCGATCGAGATGGTGCACGACGGCGACGCGCCCGCCGACGGCGCCACGGACGCGGACGGCGAGACCGCCTCCGACACCGAGACCACGATGGACCTGACCGAGGTCGCGGGCCTCGGTGCCGAGCAGCCCGTCGAGGCCTACCTCGACGAGCCCACGACCGACAAGGACGCCGAGGCACCGACCACCGCGGACGAGCCGGAGAAGCCGGCCGCCGAGGAGGAGGAGCGCCCCGCGCGCCGCCCCGCCCGCAAGGGTCGCGGTCGCGCCTCGGTGCCGAGCTGGGACGAGATCATGTTCGGCGGGGGCAAGTCCGACTGACCCGAGTAGTCTCCGCTGGCATGTCGTACTTCGTGACCGGCGCCACCGGGTTCATCGGCCGCCACCTCGTCGAGGAGCTGCTCGACCACCGCGAGGGCGACGTCTTCGTCCTGGTCCGTGAGGGCTCGCGGGCCCGCATCGAGACGTTGATGCGGCAGTGGGACGACCCCCGCGTCGTGCCCGTCATCGGCGACCTCGCCGAGCCGTCCCTCGGTGTCGACCCGGCGTGGGTCGAGGAGCACGCCGGGCGGATCGACCACGTGTTCCACCTGGCGGCGATCTACGACATGACCGCCGACGAGGCGACCAACGACGCGATGAACGTCGAGGGCACCCGGCACGCGCTCGCCCTCGCGGAGGCGCTCTCCGCCGGCTGCTTCCACCAGGTGTCGAGCGTCGCCGCCGCCGGTGACTTCCGAGGCGTGTTCGACGAGACGATGTTCGCCGAGGGGCAGCACCTGCCCTCGCCCTACCACCGGACCAAGTACGAGTCCGAACGGATCGTCCGCGAGGAGTCGACCCTGCCGTGGCGGGTCTACCGTCCCTCGATCGTGGTCGGGCACTCCGAGACCGGGTCGATGGACAAGGTCGACGGTCCCTACTACTTCTTCCCTCTCCTCAAGCTGCTGCGCGACGCGCTGCCCGCCTGGCTGCCGCTGGTCGGGGCGGACCTCGGCGACACCAACGTGGTGCCCGTCGACTACGTCGCCTCGGCGATGGACCACCTGGCGCACCTGCCCGGCCGTGACGGCGAGGCGTTCCACCTGGTCAACCCGGAGCCCCAGCCCGTCGTCGAGGTCATCAACCTCATCTGCGCCGCCGCCGGCGCCCCGCGCTTCGCCACCCCGATCGACCGCCACGTCACCTCGGCCGGACCGCTCGGACTCGTCCCCCGCGCACTGCGCCCCTCCACCATCGTGGGGGCCGTCGTCCGCTCCGCGCCCGGCCGGATGGTGCTCGACCAGACCCTGGGGCGGGCGGGGATCCCGGCGGAGGTGCTGGGCCACACCAGCTTCACCGCGACGTTCGACTCGCGTCGTACGGAGAAGGCGCTGTCGGGCTCCGGCATCTCCGTGCCCGACCTGGAGTCCTACGCCGGCACGCTGTGGGGCTACTGGGAGGACCACCTCGACCAGGCGACCGGCCGCGACCGCGCCATCCGGGCGGCGCTCCAGGGCAAGCACGTGGTCATCACCGGCGCCTCGTCCGGCATCGGCCAGGTCACGGCCCTCAAGGTGGCCCAGGCCGGTGGCGTCCCGGTCCTCGTCGCGCGCGGCAAGGACAAGCTCGAGGAGACCCGGGCGATGATCGAGATGCGCGGCGGGCACGGCGCACGTCTACGCCTGCGACCTCTCCGACCTCGAGTCGATCGACCGGCTCTGCGAGCAGGTGTCGTCCGACCTCCCCTCGGTCGACTTCGTCATCAACAACGCCGGCCGCTCGATCCGCCGGTCGCTGCGCCTGTCGCAGGACCGCTTCCACGACTTCGAGCGCACCATGCAGCTCAACTACTTCGGCGCGGTCCGGCTGGTGATCGGGCTGATGCCGGTCATGCAGCGCCAGCAGTCGGGGCACGTGGTCAACGTCAGCTCGATCGGCGTGCAGACCAACCCGCCGCGCTTCTCGGCGTACGTCGCGTCGAAGTCCGCCCTGGACTCGTGGTCCAACGTCGTGGCGAGCGAGGTCGTCGGCAACGGCATCACCTTCACCAACATCCACATGCCGCTGGTCCGGACGCCGATGACCGCGCCGACCAAGCTCTACGACAAGTTCCCGATGATCAGCCCGGCCCAGGCCGCCGACATCCTCGTCCGGGCGATGGTGGAGCGCCCGCACGAGATCAACACCGCCCTCGGCAACGTCGGTGCCGTCGCGCACACGGTGGCCCCCAAGGCGACCTTCCGCCTGCTCAACATGGCCTACAACGTCTTCCCCGACTCGGCCGCGGCCAAGGGCGAGAAGGCCGAGGCGGGCCACCGCGAGAGCGAGCAGATCATGCTGGCGCAGGATGTTCAAGGGCGTGCACTGGTAGACATCTGCCGTGCAGATCACCTCCCTGGCCGTCCATCCCGTCAAGAGCACCGCGATCCGACCGCTCGCCACCGTGTCCGTGCTGCCCCGGGGCTTCGAGGACGACCGCTCCTGGGTGGTCGTGGACGCCGACGGGGTGGTCGTCACCGCGCGGGAGGAGCACGGGCTGTTCGCGCTCCTCGCCGACACGCCCCGCACCGACCCGCAGCTGGACCGCGACCTCAGGCTGAGGGCGGCGGACCTGCCGGACCTGCTGCTCGACCACCCCGACGCGGGACCCGGTGCGGGTGAAGCTGTTCTCCCGTGAGCTCCAGGGGCTCCCGGCCGGCGGCGAGGCCGACGCGTGGGTCCGCAAGGCGCTGGGTCGCGACGACGTCCGGCTCGTCTGGTGCGACGACCCGACCCGTCGTCAGCTGAACCCGGAGTTCTCCCGCCCCGGCGACCACACGGCGTACGCCGACGGCTATCCGGTGACCATCGCGAGCGAGGCGTCGCTGCGCCGGCTCAACGACTGGATCGTCGAGGGGGCGCTCTCGCGCGGCGAGGAGACGCCGGAGCCGCTGCCGATGGAGCGCTTCCGCCCCAACCTGGTGGTCGACGGCGACGAGCCCTTCGCCGAGGACGCCTGGACCGGCGTGACGGTCGGCGACGTGCGCTTCCGGGTGGCCAAGCCGACCGACCGGTGCGTGATGACGACGATCGACCTGGGGTCGCTGACCACCGGCAAGGAGCCGATCCGCACCCTCGCCCGGCACCGGCTCGTCGACCACAAGACGCTCTTCGCGGTCAGCCTCGTCCCGGAGACGACGGGGACGATCCGGGTCGGCGACCCGGTCAACGTCCGCAGCTGAGGCGTCACTCGCCGGTGCGCCACGCCACCGCCGGCGGCCGCAACCGCGCACAGCGGGGCAGGCCCGCCTCGTCGGTGAGGTCGACCGTGGCGACCACCGACTCGGCCTCGGGCGCGTCGGCGAGCATCAGCTTGGCCCGGCGGAACATCGTCGCGCCGGGGCCCTCGAGCCACGTCAGGTAGACGAACCGCTCGCCTCGTCGTCCCTGCACGACCGGTCCGTGGAAGTCGCGGGCGTCGGCGCCGTACGACTCCGTCACCTCGACGTCCCAGGTCGCGCTGGCCGCGTCGGCGGGCACCAGGTCGGCGGGCTCGCGGCGCACCTGGATCCCGACGCGCACGTCCCGGTGACCGCCCGGGTGCAGCCCGGGCAGGTGGTGCCCCTCGATGCGCAGCCTCATCCGCGCTCGACCGGCCGCTCCGGGTCGGCGACCCAGCCGCTCCAGCTGGGGCCGTAGAGCGCCGCCCGGACGCCGGCGACCTCCATCGCGAGGATGTCGTGGGTCGCCGTCACGCCCGAGCCGCAGTACGCCGCGACCTCGACGTCCGGAGTCGCCCCGGCCTCGGCGTAGAGCGCGCGGAGCTCGGCGGCGTCCCGGAAGTGCCCGTGGTTGTCGAGGTTGCGGCCCGTGTCCACGTTGACCGCGCCCGGGACGCGCCCGGCGACGGGGTCGATCGGCTCGGTCTCGCCGCGGTAGCGCTCCGGTGCGCGGGCGTCCACGACGACGGGCACGTCCAGCGAGGCCGGCGGCGGCCACGACCGGCATCGAGCCGGGACTGCCGTGGAAGTCGCCGGGTGCCGGGTCGTGGGCGCCCGTCTCGACCTCTCCCCCGGCCGCGACCCAGGCCGCCCACCCGCCGTCGAGCACGCGGACGTCGCGGTGTCCGTGGTGCCGCAGCAGCCACCACGCCCGGGCGGCCGCGCGCCCCTGCCAGTCGTCGTACACGACCACGGCCGCCTCGAGCCCGACTCCCGCGCGCTGCATGGCCGCGATGAACCGCTCGCTGGACGGGAGGGGGTGCCGGCCCCGGTCGTCGACCGGGTCGGAGGGCGGGTCGGACAGCTCGGTGTCCAGGTCGACGTACGCCGCCCCGGGGACGTGGCCGGCGGCGAACTCGGGCGCTCCGGGAGGCCCCAGGAGGCGGTAGCGGACGTCGAGGACGGTGACGCCGTCGAGCCCCTCGCGCAGCTCGTCGGCCGAGATCAGCGGAGTGTCGGTCATGACACCCATCCTGCACCCGCCCGAGCAGGGTCGGCTGTGACAGGATCGCTCCTCGTGGCTGAACTGCACTTCTTCACCGGCACCATGGACTCCGGCAAGTCGACCCTCGCGCTCCAGACCAACCACAACCACGCCGCGCGTGGGCGGGTGGGCCGGATCTTCACGTCCCACGACCGCGCGGGCGAGGCGGTGCTGTCGAGCCGGCTCGGGCTGACGCACGACGCGCTCGAGGTGCCGATCGACTTCGACTTCTGGCAGTACGTCGTCAGCACCCTGACCGCGGGCGGGCGCATCGACTACCTCATCTGCGACGAGGCGCAGTTCTACACGACCGCGCAGATCGACCAGCTCGCCAAGGTCGTCGACGAGCTCCAGATCGACGTGTTCGCCTTCGGGATCCTCACGGACTTCCGGTCGATGCTCTTCCCGGGCTCCGCGCGCCTCGTCGAGCTCGCCGACCGGATGAACGTGCTCCAGGTCGAGGCCCTGTGCTGGTGCGGCAAGCGGGCCACCCACAACGCCCGCACCGAGAACGGCGTGATGGTGGTCGAGGGCGAGGTCGTCGTGGTCGGCGACGTCGACACCGTCGACGAGCCGCCCGCCGAGGTGGCCTACGAGGTCCTGTGCCGCCAGCACCACCGCCGCCGGCTCACCGCCGCCCGGGCCAAGGCGGTCAGTCTGGCGCCCGAGCCGCTGCCCTTCGGCTGAGCGGCGTCCCTCAGTCCACGAGGACGGGGATGAGCATCTCCGTCGACGTGAGCGAGCCGTGGAGGCCGACGAGCGACATCTCGTAGGCGAAGTCGACGCTGGACACGATGCCCAGGTCGCCCCGGCAGGCCACCAGGACGTCGCCGATCCTGGGCAGCACCCCGGCGCTCGACGCGCCGAACCAGCCCCGCGCCACCGCGTCGTCGCGGGTGAGCACGGTCGCGCGGTCGCCCAGCACCCCGCGCCAGGTGTCCACGACGTCGGCCACCGAGCCGCGCGAGCAGTAGAGGTGCCGGAAGCGGGCCTCGCCACCGATCAGGGCGACGCCGTCGCGGAGCTCGGTGACCTCGTCGACGTCCACGCGCGCCTCCGTGGGGCTGTCGACCATCCCGTGGTCGGCGATCACGAGCAGCCGGGTGGAGGGCGGGCAGGGCCTCTCGCATCTGCTCGGCCTCGGCGTCGACCATGGCGAGCTGCTGGAGCCACTGCGTGGAGGCGACCCCGAACTTGTGCCCGGTCCAGTCGAGGTCGGAGTCGTAGACGTAGGTGAGCGACGGCGAGGTGGCGGCTGCCGCGACGACCCCGGCGATCCGCTCGCCGACCCGGTCGGCGCCGACGTACTCGGCACCGCGGTGGGCCGCGACCGTGAGGCCGGAGCCCTCGAACTCGCGCTTGTTGACGACCGTCACCTGCACGCCAGCGGCGCCGAGGCGTGCGAACGCCGTCGGGTGCGGCTGCCACTCCATCGGGTCGACCCGCTTGTCCCACCACAGGTGGTTGAGGAGCCGGTCGGTGCCGGGCACCCGGGCGGTGAAGCCGACCAGCCCGTGGGTGCCGGGGGTGAGGCCGGTGCCGAGCGAGGTGAGGCTGGTCGCGGTCGTCGACGGCACCCCGGCGGTGCCGGTGGAGCTGCCCTCGACGAGCGAGGAGAGGTACGGCGCGGCGTGGGCGTAGCGCTGCAGCAGCTCGGCGCCCAGCCCGTCGACGAGGAAGACGACCCACGACCCGGCGTCGGGCAGCAGCAGCCCCGTGGGCGGCGGGCCGACGGCGTCGGCGCCGATGCCCAGCGAGCGGGCGACGGCGGGGACGACGTCGCCGAGCGAGCGGTCGCCGTACGCCGGCTCGGTGAACGCCTCGATGGAGCCCCGTGGACGCCTCGGCGGCTGTCACGCGCCGTGGGTGCGCGACGAGAGCGCCTCGGCGAACTCCAGCAGACCGGTGACGGCCTTCCGCCCCTCGGCGACGGCCGAGACGCGCAGCGAGAAGTCGTCGCCCGCGATGACGCCGGTGTAGCCGTGGTCGGCGTCGCACTCGGGGTCGGAGCAGGCGGCGGGCTCGAGGTCGACCCGGCCCACGCCGCCCCAGCCGATGGTGAGCACGGCCTCCGCGGGCGGGGTCGGGCCCGACGTCGGGTTGGCGATCATCCGGGTGACCACCACCGAGCGGACCGACGCGAGCGCGATGGCCTCGGTCGAGGTCGACGTGTAGGGGTCGGGCAGCAGGTCGTCGCCGGGGTGCTCGTCGGTGTGGGCGAGGATCAGCCGCGACGGGGTGAGGACGACGACCGTGAGGTGGCGGCGCACCTCGTCGCGGTCGAACGTCGGCTCGTGGTGCACGTAGAACGACAGCACGTCCTCGCCGGCCACGGCCGCGAAGACACCGTCGGTCACCACCTCGGGGTAGTAGCCGGTGTGGTCGATGGCGACGCGGAGAGCTCCCGCGTCTCGCCTGGTGGTGCGCATGCCGGGCATCCTGTCACGCGGCCCCCGTCAGTCGGGCAGCGTGTCTCCCGGAGGTGTGGACAGGCGACGCACGAACCAGTCCGACCGCGGGTCGAGGACCGGCTCGATCCGGGCCGTGCCGCCGAGGACCGAGGCGCCCGACGCGCCGGCCAGGATGAGGGGCAGCTCGAGGGCCCGCACCTCCGGCAGGTCGTTCTGCACCTGCGCCACACGGCGTACGAGCCGCTCGATCTCGACGACGTCGACGATCTCGGACCCGCGGTAGCCGAAGAGGATCGGCGAGGCCTTGATCTCGCGGACCATGTCCTGGGCGTCGTGCTCGGCGAGCGGCGGGATGCGGAACGACCGGTCCCCCAGCAGCTCGGTGAGCGGACCGCCGATGCCGAAGGAGAGCACGGGCCCGAAGAGCGGGTCCTCCATCGACGAGATGCCGACGGGCACACCCGGGGGCGCGTTCTTCTGCACGACGAAGCCGGCGCGCTCCGGGGAGTCGATGACCCGGCTGAGCGTCGCCCAGGCGTCGCGCATCTCCGCGGCCGTGTCGATGTTGCGCCACACGTGCGCGAGGTCCGGGCGGTGCCGCAGGTGGTCGGCCGTCGCCTTGAGCACCACGTCGAAGCCGAGCTCCTCGCCCGCCGCCAGCGCCTCGTCCAGGGTGGCCACCGAGCGGGTGTCCCAGAGGTCGATGCCGTACGACGACAACAGCTCCCGCAGCTCGCCGTAGGACAGGTCCTTGCCGTCGGGGTGGTGCATGAGCAGCTCGTTGACGAAGCGGCGGGCGGCGGCCCGGTCGACGAGCGCCTCGTCGGAGTGGGCCCGGTCGGGGGTGCGCAGCCACACGGCGTACTCGACGACGCGGGCGAGGGCGCGGACGGCGGCCTCGACGGCGGGGTACGACGGCACCGAGCCGCGGCCCGCGCTCGACCCGGCGACGTCGGGGACGCGCAGCAGCTCGGGCACGCCCTCGGCGCCGAGGAAGGTCGACACGATCGGCTTGTCCGACTGCTCACCGACGGCGGCGAGCACGTTGGCGACGTCCTCGCCGGAGATGTTGAGCGGCGGGATGTAGATCGCCGCGACCGCGTCGACCTCGGGGTCGTCGATCGCCGCGTCCAGGGCGTCCTCGAAGTCCTCGGCCCCGGCGTCGGCCCCGAGCGCGACCTGCTTGTTGACCACGAGCCCGACGCTGGTGGCGGCGTCGGCGGCGAGCAGGCCGAGCGCGTCGGAGTTGCCGACCACGGCCACCCGGCGGCCGCGGGGCAGCGGCTGGTGGGCGAGCAGCTGGGCGACGTCGAACATCTCCTCCAGCGTGTCGACCTGGATGACCCCGGCCTGGCGGAACATCGCGTCGACCGCCTGCGACGGCGCCGCGATCTTGCGCACGGCGTGGCCCATCGGGACGCCCTGGGTGCTGCGCCCGGAGCGCACCGCGATGATCGGCTTGCGCCGGCTGACCCGGCGGGCGATGCGGGAGAACTTGCGCGGGTTGCCGATCGACTCGAGGTAGAGCAGCACCACCTCGGTGGCGTCGTCCTCCTCCCAGTACTGCAGGAGGTCGTTGCCCGAGACGTCGGCACGGTTGCCGGCGCTGACGAAGGTCGAGAGGCCCAGGCCCCGGTTGTTGACCTTCTCCAGGATCGCCGAGCCGAGCGCGCCGGACTGGCAGAAGAAGCCGGCGCGACCGCGGGGCGGCATGAGGGTGGAGAGGGACGCGTTGAGCGACACCTCGGGGTCGGTGTTGATGATGCCGAGGGCGTTGGGGCCGATCAGCCGCAGGCCGTAGGAGCGGGACAGCCCGACCAGGCGACGCTGGCGGTGGCGGCCCTCCTCCCCGGTCTCGGCGAAGCCGGACGAGATGACGACCAGGCCGTGCACGCCCTTGGCGGCGCAGTCGAGGACGACGTCCTGCACGGCCTCCGCGGGCACCGCGACGATGGCGACGTCGACCTGTCCGGGGATGTCGCCGACGGTCTTGTACGCCGGCATGCCGGCCACCGCGTCGGCGCTCGGGTTGACCACGTGGACCCGCCCGGTGAAGTCGCCCAGCACCAGGTTGCGCACCAGGGCGCGACCGATGGTGTCCTGGCGGCGGCTGGCGCCGATGACGGCCACGGACTTGGGCCGGAAGAAGCTCTCGATGGAGGCCGACTCGGCGCGGTGCTCGCGCTGCTCCATCACGCCGATGGCGGTCTCGGTGGGGTCGATGCGGAACTCGAGCTCCATCACGCCCTCGTCGTACGCACTCTTGACCTGGTAGCCGGCGTCCTTGAACGTGTGGATCATCGCCTGGTTGTCGGGCAGCACCTCGGCGACGAAGCGCTCGATGCCCCGCTCGCGACCCGCCTGCGCGAGGTGCTCGAGCAGGAGCTGGCCGATGCCCCGGCCCTGGTGCCGGTCCTCGACGAGGAAGGCGACCTCGGCCTTGCCCGGGTCGATGCTGTCCCAGCGGCCCACCGCGATCATCTCGCCGGCCACGGTGAGGATGAAGGCCACCCGGGTCACGTAGTCGACCTGCGTGAAGCGCTTGACGTCGCGCTCGGACAGCTGCGGCATCGGCGAGAAGAAGCGGTAGTACTTCGACTCGTCGGAGACGCGCGCGTAGAACTCGACCAGCAGCTCGGCGTCCTCGGGCTGGATCGGCCGGATGTGCGCCGTCCGGCCGTCCCGCAGCAGGACGTCGGCCTCCCAGTGACGCGGTGGCGGGGTGGCCTGCTGGGCCTGGGTCTCGGTCACACCCGAAATCTACCGGTCGTGCCCCCCGGCCATAGGCTGGCCGGTGTGATCGAGCTGCGCAGTCCTTCCCAGATCGAGCAGATGCGTCCCGCGGGGCGCTTCGTGGCCGAGGTGCTCACCCACCTCTCGGACGTCGTCGACGTCGGCACCAACCTGCTCGAGATCGACGAGATCGCCCACGAGATGATCCGCGAGCGCGGGGCGGAGTCCTGCTACATCGACTACCACCCGTCGTTCGGGGCCTCGCCCTTCGGCAAGGTGATCTGCACGTCGGTCAACGACGCGGTCCTGCACGGTCTCCCCCACGACTACCGGCTCGCCGACGGCGACCTGGTCACCCTGGACTTCGCGGTGTCCGTCGACGGCTGGGTCGCCGACTCGGCGCTCTCCTTCGTCGTCGGTACGCCGCGCGACGAGGACCTGCGCCTCGTCGACGTGACCGGGCGGGCGCTCGAGGCCGGCATCGCGGCCGCCCGGGCGGGCAACCGGATCGGCGACATCGGCCACGCGATCGGGTCGGTGGCCCGGGAGGCGGGGCTGGGCATCAACATGCAGTTCGGTGGCCACGGGGTCGGCCGGACGATGCACGGCGACCCCCACATCGCCAACGACGGCACCCCGGGACGCGGCTTCCCGCTCAAGCCGGGGCTGGTCATCGCCATCGAGCCGTGGTTCCTCCACACGACCGACGAGATCTTCACCGACCCCGACGGCTGGACGCTGCGCAGCGCCGACGGGTCGCGGGGCGCGCACATGGAGCACACCATCGCGATCACCGAGGACGACCCGATCATCCTCACCGCCCGGGCCTGACGCCCGTGCCCGAGCTGCCCGAGGTCGAGAGCGCGCGCGCCGTCATCGAGTCCGGCGCCCTTGACCGGGAGATCGCCGACGTCGACGACTCCGACACCTGGGTCTGCCGGCCGCACTCCCCCGGCGAGATCCGCGACGCGCTGGTCGGGCGCCGGTTGACCGCCGCCCTGCGTCGGGGCAAGAGCATGTGGTGCGAGACCTCGTCCGACGGGCCGGTCCTCGGGATCCACCTGGGCATGAGCGGGCGGATCGTCGTCACCGACGGGTCCGGCATCCCCGGTGGAGGGCGGCGACCGGGTGCGCGGCACGGCGGCGACGTCGCCCGAGCGCGATCCCGCGTGGGACCGCTTCACCGTGCGCTTCGCCGACGGCGGCGAGCTGCGGCTCTTCGACAAGCGCCGGCTCGGCCGGGTGCGGCTCGACCCGGACCTGAGCCGTCTCGGCCCGGACGCCGCCGAGGTGGGGGTCGCGGACTTCCGCGAGCGGGTCGGGCGGGGCACGGCGCCGGTCAAGGCACGCCTGCTCGACCAGTCCGTGCTCGCGGGGGTGGGCAACCTGCTCGCCGACGAGACGCTCTGGCAGGCGTCGCTCGACCCGCGGCGCCGGGTGGACACGCTCGACCACGACACGCTCACGGCGCTGCACCGTGCGCTGAGGAAGGCGACGCGCGCCGCGATCCGGCGCGGCGGCGTGCACACGGGTGAGGTGATCGAGCACCGGTCGCCCGGTGGCCACTGCCCCCGCTGCGGGGCGCCGATGCAGCGGGCCACGGTCGGTGGGCGGACGACGTGGTTCTGCTCGGAGGAGCAGGGCTGACGATCGGCCCCGCGAATGCTCGGAGCGTGGTCAGGGGGCTGGGCGGGCGCCCGGACCGGCCCACCACGAGTCGAGACGCGGGACCGCCGCGGCCGCCGGGCCATGCTCGATGACGCGATCCACCCGGAAGAGGTACGCCGCGATGCCGGCAGCGCCCTGCATCCATCCGACTCCCGGCGGCAGCAGGGGCGAGGCAGCACGGTGCTCCACGAAGCTCCACCACGCGTGGTGACCTTCCACGTGGGCGTTCCGCACGAGGGCGTCAGCGAGCCGCAGCGCGAGGTCGAGGTCGGCCTGGCGTCCGTCTTGCTGCCAGGCGTCGAGGACGATGTCGCCGACACCGGCCGTGCCGCAGCACCGACCGTCGTTGTCCCAGAACCCGGGTCGGAGTCGCTGCGGGACCCCGGATGTGTGGACCGTCCGGAGGCAACGTTCGCGCCACCGGCCGGGCGTGGCGCCTGCGACGTCCGGGACCCCGGCGTGCTCCAGGGCCGAGAACAGGAGCGACGTACCGCTGGCACCGTGGCACCAGCCCAGGGCGAACGGCTCCTCGTCGGGCGCCCGGTGTGGCACGTAGCGGGGCACGGAGAGCCCACCGCCCGAGGTGTCGCCGATGGAGACCAGGTGCTCGGCACCACGGCGAGCCGCCTCGACCCACGCCGGCCGACCGAGCTCGACACCGGCCAGGGCGAGCGCAGCAGCGATCCCGGCCTGGCCGTGCGACCAGTTCGGCATCTCGGTCGGGTCCTCCTCGGTCCTGAAGCGCATCGGGACGAACCGCCAGCGAAGACCGGCCGGGACGTCCTCGGCCTCGCTCATCAGGACCGCGGCAGCATGCTCGACCAGCTCCTCGGAGCGCGTCACTCCGTGTCGGCGCGCCCAGAGGCCGCCCAGGAGCACCGAGCCCGTCCCGAGGGTGGCGTCGCTGATCCTCGCTGCCGGACGGAAGCGCGGCGGACCGACGATCTCCTGGGTCCACCCGTCCTCCGCGCCCAGCACGATCAACCGATCGACGACGGCATCGGCACCGTTCGCACCCAGGGCGACCAGGGAGGCGAGGTCTCCGACCAGGCCGTCGAAGTAGTCGTACGACGTCGTCGTGGCGGTCCGGGTCTGCAGCCGGTCGGCGAGGGCGGCGGCCAGCGTCTGCTCCTCGTCGGTCCATGCTCGCGTGGCGCGCACCTCGGCGAGCGCAAGGGCCAGCCCGCCGATGCCGCTGTGCAGGCCGTCGCGCTGCTCGGGAGGACCGGGCACCTGGCCGGGCACGGACTCCGGGATCCAGGGGGACCCGTCGTCCCCGACCTGGGCCAGCACCCATCGCCACGCAGCCTCGGCAACGTCGCGGGAGGTGGCGGCAAGCACCCGACGATCATGCCAGCGGCGCCTCCTCGAGCACGACGGTCATCTGTTCCACAGACCGAACGGCCGCAGCAGGGCGTCGACCTGCACCTCCAGGTGGCGGGCGTCGGCACGCTCGTGGCAGGCGGCCCAGCTGACCTCGGGTGCGAGGCGGAGCACGGCGTCGCGGGCCCAGTCCCGGGTCCGCCCGGGGTGGCCGGCGCGGAGGCGGTCCAGCCTGGCCTCCACCCACGCCGGGTCGGCCAGCGCCCGGTCGAGCGCTGCCTCCGCGAGGCCCGACATCACCCCCGTGCCGGTGCGGTGCACCGAGAGGCGGCCGTAGAGGCCCTGGGGCCGGCCGCCGCCACCGCGCTCGCCGGCCATCCCGACGTACCGGATCCGGTGGGTGTCGTGCTCGCGGAAGAGGTAGACGCCCGGGAGCCGGGGCGCCCACGGGAGTGCCTCCGCGAAGGGGGCCCACGGGGACCACTCGGCGAGCCCCTCCACCTCGCGGTAGGCCTCCAGCCTCGCGAAGGCGTCGTGGGGTGTCTCGAGATCCGTCATGCCCGCACCCTGTCGCAGGGCACCGACAGTCCCGGCCCCTAGCGGAAGCTCAGGTCGGTCAGGAACGTGACGACGTCGCTGACGACACGACCCGGTCGAGCCAGGTGCGCACCGTGCCCGACCCCGTCGTACACCACCAGCCGGGCGTCCGGGATCGCAGCGAGCAGCACGTCCTGGTCGTCGCCGACGAGCTCGTCCTCGCTGCCGACGATGAGGAGCGTCGGGGCCGCGATGCGCCCCAGCTCGGGCCGGACATCGGTGTCGATCAGGCCGCGCAGGGTCTCCCGCCACACGCGAGCGGGCGCCTTGAGGCTCTCCTCGACCAGGACGTCGACGACGTCGTCGGGCACCGAGGCGGGCGACGTGCCGCGCACGAAGTCCTCGACGAACCCACGATCCAGCGGGTCCTCGAGGGCGGAGACCTCCGTCCACATCGAGCCGACGGCCGGGTTGTCGCCGAGGTGGGCCGGGCTGCTGATGAGGACGAGGGCGGACACCCGGTCGGGCCGGGTGCTCGCCACGAGCTGGGCCACCAGTCCGCCGCTGGAGGAGGCGACGAGGACCGCGGACCCGAGGCCCAGCACGTCCATGAAGGCCACGACGTCGGCGGCGAGGTCCTCGGGGCGGTAGCCGTCCTCCGGCGCGTCGGCGTCGCCATGGCCGCGCTGGGTGGGCGCCCACCCGTGCAGGGACGCGGGCAGGTGCTCGAGGACGGCCTCGAAGTAGCGCCAGGACTCGACGTACGCGTGCACGAACACCACCGGCGCACCCGTGGAGCTCCCGGTCTCGGCGTAGGGCACCCTCAACCCGTTCGCGAGGACGACGCTCCCGGTCCGTACGACGCCCATGTCACTGCCTCAGCCGAACCGACCGTCGGGACCGTTGATGGCCTGGTCGATGTAGGCCTCGGCGAGGTTCTTGCGGTTGTGCGACTCCGGCCGCTCGTCGCGCATCGTGCGGTGCCGGTCGACGACCGCCTCGATCCCACCCGCCTCGTGGGACGGGACGTACCGGTCGCCCACCCGCACCATCCGGACCTCGGGGGCCTCGCCACCCTCCAGCCGCCGGGCGTCGGCCGCGCACACGGACACCGTGCGCTCGACGCCGGACGGGGGCGCCCACGTCATGTCCCGCATGCTCGGGCCGTGGCGCGGGTCGAAGAAGCACGGGTCGCGGCGCTGGGGCAACGGATCACCCGCCTGCAGTGCCAGCACGGCGGCGCGGTGGTAGCGCGCGTCGGCCACGACCTGCTCCACGGCGAAGACGTCCGCCACCGTGGTGGAGGCGCGCACCGCGTCCTTGGCCTGCTCGTAGTGCTCGAGGGCACGTCCGTAGTGGTGCGACGTCTGGTCGTCGAGCTCGTCCGCGAGGGTGTCGAGGTGGAGGTCGGCCAGCTGCTCGCCCAGGACGGTCACGTCCTCGTCGGCCACCCGCCGGGCGATGCGCCACCGGTCGAGGGCGTCGAGCTCCGCCTCGCGCTTGTCCCTGGCCTTGCGCAACGGGTACCACGACATGCGTCCACCCTAGGCCCGCTGGTCGCGGGCGGCGCGCCCTTAGGGCTCCGTCGTGCCGGGGATCACCGTGCGGGCCCGGCCGATCACCACGCCTAGGGGGGAGCCCGCGGCGGCGGAGGAACGGCAGGATGTCGGGGTGCTGCCATCCCCGACCCGACGCCGCGACGTGGACCTCGCGACCCCGCTCCACCTGCTGCTGGGGCCGGAGACGCACGGGGTGAACCGGTACGCCGGCGAGGTGGGCGGCGCGGCGGGCGCCCACGTCGTCCGGGACGTCGACCACCTGTACGCGGGAGGGTCGGTCCACCTCCACGTGACCGACCGGCTCCTCGACCGCGACCCGGCCGCCGCGGCGGCCGCGGTGGAGTCGCTGGCCCGGCGGGTGCGCCTGACCGTGACCCTGCACGACGTCCCCCAGCCCACCGACGGACCGGTGTTCGAGGCCCGCGCGGCGGCGTACGGGCGGATGGTGCGGGCCACCCACGCCTGGGCCACCAACTCGTGGCACGAGCACGCACTGGTCGGTCGCTGGTGCGCCGCGGACGCCCGCGGGACGGTCATCCCCCTGCCGGTCTTCGACACGGCCGGCCAGGAGGCCGGCGGCGAGAGGGCCGCGACGGCGGCCGGTGGTGGGCGTCTTCGGGTTCGTCTACCCCGGCAAGGGCCACCGGCAGGTCGTGCGGGCCGCAGCGGCCCTGCGGCGCGGCGGGACGGCGGTGCGGGTGCGCGTCCTCGGCGGTGCTGCGCCGGGTCACGGCGACGAGGTCGAGGAGCTGCTGCGGGCGAGCCGGGAGCGCGGAGTCCCGGTGGAGGTCACCGGTCGCGTGCCCGAGGACGACGTGACCCGCGCGCTGCGCCGGGTCGCCGTGCCGGTGGCCGCGCACCGCAACGTGTCGGCGTCCGGCAGCGTCAACTCGTGGATCGCGGCGGGACGCCGGCCGCTCGTCCGCGACGGCGAGTACGCACGCGAGATGGCGGCCCTCCGGCCCGGCACGATCACCCTCTTCGACGACGCGACGCTGGTCCCCCGCCTCGCGGCCGCGCTGCGCCGTCCGGAGACGACGTGGATCGCGTCCGGGACCGACCTCGGGCCGCGGCTCGAGGACACGGTCGCCGCCTACCGCGCGTGGTGGGCGTCGGTGGGCGGATGACCGCACCACCGTTCGGGACGAGCGTGCCCGGCAACCGCTGGGACCTCGCTCCAGGCGGCGCACCCCGGCGGACCGTCTCGGTGGTGGTGGCGCACTACGAGCAGCAGGTCGAGCTCGACCGCACCCTGGCGGCGCTGGGCCGCCAGACCCGGCTGCCCGACGAGGTCGTGGTCGCCGACGACGGGTCACGCCGGGCGCCGCGCGTCCCGCCCGGGGTGCGGCTGGTGCGGCAGGACGACGACGGGTTCCGCGCGGCCGCCGTCCGCAACCTCGGCGTGGCCGCGACCACCGGCGACGTGCTGGTGCTGCTGGACGCCGACACGACCCCGGAGCCGGACTTCGTCGACCGCATGGTGGCCCTGCCCGAGGCGCTGCCCGAGGCCCTCGTCGTCGGGCGGCGGCGGCACGCGGACCTCACCGGCACCGGTCCGGGTGACGCCGTCGAGGAGGTGGGGCCGGCCCTCGAGCTGCCCGAGCCCGGCTGGTTGCGCACCGCCTACGCGGACACCCGAGACCTCCTGGACGCCGACGGGTCCGGACACCGCTTCGTGATCAGCGCCGTGCTCGCGTGCAGCCGCTGGTGGTACGACGAGCTCGGCGGCTTCGACGAGACGTTCGACGCCTACGGCGGCGAGGACTGGGACCTCGCCCACCGGTCCTGGACCGCGGGCGGGCTGCTCGCGCACCGCCCGGACGCCGTCGCGTGGCACGACGGCCCGGACGCCGGGGCGCGCCGGCGCGACCCCGCGGCCAGGCTCGCGGAGACCGTGGGCGTGGCCGACCGGACGTCGGCACCGGGCACCACGTGGCGCGGGCTCGCGCGCGGCCCGGCCGACGTCGTCGTGACCTGCGCTCCCGGTCTCGGGGACGCCGAGCTGCTCGTCACCCTCGACTCGCTGCTCGCCGCCCTGCCACGCGCCGTCGTCCGGCTCGGGCCGCGGCACCGGGCGCTCGTGGGCGCCGACCCTCGGGTCGTCCCGCTGGAGGAGGACGTGCCCGCCACCGCGCGCCTGCACCTCGTCGTACGACGCGGGGTGACGGGGGACGCCGCGGCCTGGTCCGCCGTCCTCCCGGGTCTCGACGGGCTCGCGGCCACCCGGCAGGTCGCCCACGGCTGCGCGGAGCTGCAGGACCTGCGCCTGCTCCGCCGGGCGGCCCGGTGGGGACGGCCCGACCTCGCCCCGGCAGGCCCGCCGCTCGAGACGCGACTGCGGCCGTGGACCGACGAGGTCACCCTGGCGGCGTGGCTCGGCGGGTGGGCCGGCGAGTGACGAGCACGGAGGGCTCCCCCGTCCGCACACCCTCCGCTCCAGCGTCCGACTACCGGTCGCCCCCGGGTCCCCGAAGGGGCCGGACCACCCCTCGGGGGCTACTGTCGAGGTATGACTGACCTTGAGCTCGACACTGTTGACCAGATCGAGCAAGAGGACGTGAGTGGCCCCCCGACCGAGTCGACCCGCACCGCGTGGGCCGAGGCGGCCCGACCGGTCCTGATCAGGACCGCGGAGCGCTACCGCGCCATGATCAGCTACAAGGACCTCGCCGCGCAGATGCAGGAGGCGACGGGCATCACCACCCGTCAGCCCATGCAGCACTGGATGGCCGACGTCCTCAACCGCGTGGCCCGCGACTGTGCCGAGCGCAACGAGCCCAACCTCGCCGCCCTCGCCGTCAACGCCCAGGGCAGCGTCGGTGCGGCGTACGCCTCGACCGTCCTCGACACCCGCGGTGAGGAGATCGGCGACGCCGACGACCACGCGGCGCGCGAGCGACTCGCCTGCCACACCTACTTCGAGGCCGCGGACCTGCCGGCCGACGGCGGCGTCCCGACCCTGACCGAGAAGGTCAGCGCCGCGCGGACCCGGGCCCGCAAGGCGTCCGCACTGGCGAAGCCCATCGACACCTGCGCCACCTGCAACATGGCTCTCCCGGCCACCAAGGTCTGCGACAACTGCGGCTGAGGGCCGCGCCAGCGCGGGGGCGTCCGGCCGCGGCGGGTCCTTTGCTTGGATGGGGCCCATGACCAACTCGCTGCTGGCCCCGTCGACGCTGCCGTTCGACCTGCCCGACTACGCCCACCTCACCGACGCCGACTACCGCGAGGCGATCGAGCAGGGCATGGCCGAGCACCTGGCAGAGCTGGCCGCGATCGCCGGTGACGACTCCCCCGCCACCGTGGCCAACGTCCTCGAGGCCTGGGAGCGGTCCGGCGCGCTGCTGACCCGCGCGATGAACGCCTTCTGGGTCGCCAAGTCCGCCGACACCAACGACGAGCGGGACGCGATCGAGGAGGAGCTGTCGCCCCGGCTGGCGCAGCACTCCGACGCGATCCTGCATGGACGCCCGCCTCTACGGCCGCCTGACCGCGCTGGCCGCCCGCCGCGACGCCGGCGAGGTGGCCCTCGACGAGCAGGAGGCCCACCTGCTGACCGAGCGGCTCAAGGACTTCGAGCGCGGTGGCATCGCCCTCGCCGACGACCAGCAGGCCCGGCTGCGCGAGCTCAACACCGAGCTCGCGACCCTGTCGACGAGGTTCGACCAGATGCTCGTCGCCGGCCGCAACGCCGCCGCCGTCCACGTCACCGACGAGGCCGAGCTCGACGGCCTCGACGACGGCCAGCGGGCCGCCGCCCACGAGGCCGCGCGGGCCGCCGGACGGGACGGCTGGCTGCTCACCATCACCAACACCACCGGCCAGCCGGTGCTCGGCTCCCTCACCCACCGTCCCACCCGCGAGCGCGTCTTCCGGGCCAGTGCCCAGCGTGGCCTCGTCAGCGCCGACGGCGCGGACGCCGAGACCGACACCCGCGAGGTCCTGCTCACCATGGCCCGCCTCCGCCACGAGCGCGCGCTGCTGCTCGGCTACCCGCACCACGCGGCGTACGCCGCCGAGGTCGGCTGCGCGGGCAGCACCGAGGCCGTCAACGAGATCCTCGGTCGCCTCGGCCCCGCGGCGTACGGCCTGGTCCGGGCGCGCGGCGAGCAGCTCCAGGCCCACCTCGAGCAGACCGAGCCCGGCGCGACCCTCGAGCCGTGGGACTGGGCGTACGTCGACGGGGAGCTGCGACGCGAGGAGGCCGCGCTCGATCCGGGTGCCCTGCGTCCCTACCTCGAGTTCGACCGGGTGCTGACCGAGGGCGTGTTCGCGGCCGCGACCGCGCTCTACGGGATCACCTTCCACCCCCGCGAGGACCTCGTCGGCTACACCGACGTGGCCCGCGTCTACGAGGTGCGCGAGGAGGACGGCAGCCACCTCGGGGTCGTCGTCATCGACCCCTACACGCGTCCGACCAAGCAGGGCGGCGCGTGGATGACCAGCATCGTGGACCAGAGCCACCTGCTCGACGACCGGCCCGTCGTCACCAACACGTGCAACTTCCCGCCGCCGGCCCCGGGGGCGCCGAGCCTGCTGTCGTGGGACAACGTCATCACGCTCTTCCACGAGTTCGGCCACGACCTGCACGGGCTGCTCTCCGACGTGCGGTTCCCGTCGCGCTCGGGCACGTCGGTGCCGCGCGACTTCGTGGAGTTCCCCAGCCAGGTCAACGAGATCTGGGCGTTCGAGCCCACGCTGCTCGCGCGCTACGCCGTGCACCACGAGACCGGTGAGCCGATGCCGGCCGCGTGGGTCGAGCAGCTGCTGGGCACGTCGGGCAAGGAGACCTACCGGTACGCCGAGCTGCTCGCCGCGATGCTGCTCGACCAGGCCTGGCACCAGACGCCCGCCGACGAGCTGCCCACCGACCCGGCGGACGTCGAGGCCTTCGAGCTGGACGCCCTCGAGCGCGCCGGCGTGCGCTACGCCCCGGTCCCGCCGCGCTACCGCTCGGCGTACTTCCACCACATCTTCGGCGGCGGCTACTCCGCGGCCTACTACTCCTACCTGTGGTCGGAGATCATGGACGCCGACACCGTGGCGTGGTTCGGCGAGCAGGGCGGCATGAGCCGCGAGGCCGGCGAGCACTTCCGCCGGACCCTCCTCGGCCCGGGTGGGTCGGTCGACGCGATGGAGTCCTACCGCCGCTTCCGCGGCGGCGACCCGGACCTCGCGCACCTGCTGCGCCGCATCGGCGCCGAGTAGGTCGCCGGTCCGTCCCGCTCAGCCGGACAGCTGGCGGAGCCGGTGCCAGGCGAGACTGGCGCCGGCCCGCACGGTGCGCGGGGCGTGCAGGGCGTCGAGGACGGGCGCGCGCTGGCGTGTCCAGTCGGGGTCGCTGGACAGCGGCGCCTCCGCGGTGCCGACCTCGCCCTTCACCGCCCGGCGCATGGCCTCGCGGACGTCGATCAGCGCCCCACCGTCGGCCGGCACCCAGGTCGCACCGGGCCGGCAGACCATGTCGTGGCGCAGTGACTCGACCAGCGCGTTGACGGTCCAGAAGGGCGCCTGGACGAGGCCCGCCGTCCCGACCGCGGCGACGGGCGTGGGGATCATCGCGACGGGCACCCGGATGCGGAGCAGCCGCGCCGCCCGCGCGTACGCCGCCAGCAGGCGCGGGTAGCGCAGGACGTCCGGGCCGCCGATGTCGACGGCGCCCGTCAGGGTCGAGCCCGGCTCGAGCGCCTCGACGAGGGCGCGCACCGCGTCGGTGGCCGAGATCGGCTGCACCCGGGAGCGCAGCCAGAGCGGGATGGGCTGCAGGACCAGGAGGCTCCCCAGCTGGCGGATCACCTCGAACGACGTGGAGCCGGCGCCGATGACCACGCCGGCGCGCAGCGCGACCGACGAGGCGGTCGACGCGAGCAGCTCCTCCTCGACCTCGAGGCGCGAGGTGATGTGCTCGGAGAGCTGGTCGCGGGGCACCTGCGGCACCAGGCCGGAGAGGTAGACCAGCCGGGGGACGCCCGCGGCGTCGACGCCGCGGCGTACGGTCTCGGCGCCCAGCCGGTCGGTCTCGGAGAACCCGCGCGAGCTCAGCGAGTGGACCAGGTAGCAGACCGCGTCCACGTCCTCCAGCGCGACCTCCACGTCGGACTCGTCGGTCACGTCGCAGCGCACCCAGTCGACCTGGTGGCCCCACGAGAAGCGCTCCGGCGTGGGCTGGCGCGAGGACGCCGCGGTGACGAGGTGGCCGCGGTCGAGCAGCTCGGGGACGAGCCGCGAGCCGATGTAGCCGGTGGCCCCCAGGACGAGGACCCGGCGGGCGGAGTCGGCCATCACTCCCCCAGGTGGCGGAGCATGTTGTGGGCGAAGCGGCGGCCCATGGCCGCGACGACGCCGTGCATGACCGTCTCGACGGGGATCCGCGACAGCCGCGGCAGGGGCAGGTCGCACCAGATCTCGAGGTCGATGGAGACGTGGGTGCCCGTGCCCTCGGGGCGCAGGAGGTACTCGCCGTCGACCCCGGTGCGCTCGTCGGGACGCTCGGGGTCGTGGGTGAAGGTGATCCGGGTCGGCTCGTCGAAGGTCATCACCTCGGTGAAGGTGGGCGCCACCGTCGCGCTCATCACCGGGATGTGGGTGAGGTTCCAGGTCCAGTGCTTGCCGTCGACGTCGATGTGCTTGAGGTACGGCGTCAGCTTGGTCAGCAGGACCGGGTCGGTGAGGACGTCCCACACCTTGTCGGGGGACGACCGGAGCGTGGCCTCGGACTGGTTGCGGGCGCGGAAGCGGTTCACCCGGCAAGCCTAGGTGGCGGCTGCACACCGCCCGACGGGCCGCCCCGCCACGGGACCGTCGCCCGTCGTCTAGCCTGCTCGGGTGCTCATCTCCGACGACCGCCGGATGCTCTTCGTCCACATCCCCAAGACGGGCGGGGCGTCGGTCGAGCAGCTGCTCCGCGAGGCGTGCCCGGACGCCCGCACGGTCGGGAAGCAGCGGCACGCGCGGCTCGAGCGGATCCTGCGCCACGAGCCCCGGCTGGTCGGCTACTGGTCGTTCGGCTTCGTCCGCAACCCGTGGTCGCGGATGGTGTCGTGGTACTCGATGATCGACACCTGGAACCACCGCTGGGGGCCTGCGTCGGGACGCCCGCAGGACGGGCAGTGGGGCTCCACGCGGGACGGCAACCCGCTGTGGCGGGCGGTCGCGGCGTACGCCGACTTCGACGAGTTCGTCCTGCGCGGCACCGCCGAGCACGACCGGCTGGCCATGCCGCAGGTCGACTACCTCGTGGGCGACGACCACCGTGCCGACTTCATCGGCCGGACCGAGCACCTCGCCGAAGACATCGCGACCATCCAGCGCGAGCTCGACCTGCCCCCGATCGAGCTCCCCCACCGCAACGCACGCTCCAGCGGCTCGTGGCGCGACTACTACACCCCGACCACCCGCGACCGGATCGCCGAGGTCTACGCCAAGGACGTCGCGGAGTTCGACTACCGGTTCTGACTGGACCGGCCCGACCGCGGCGGCACCATGCGGTGCCCGCTCAGGCTCCGTCAGCCTGCGAGGACGTAGTCGATCGTCAGTGCCGGGAGCTGGCGGCCGCGGATCCGGGCCACCGGCGGCGGCCGTGAGGAGACGGTCCGGCCGGTGGGTGTCATGGTCTCGACACCGCCGTCCGGGCCGGGTCTCGCGAGCCAGCCGGGTGCGTCCTTGGCGTAGTTGCAGGCCTCGCACAGCCCTTGGGCATTCTGCTCGCGGGTGGGGCCGTCGTCGGCGTGGCGTCGTACGTGGTCGACGTGCCGGATCGGTGCGTCGCACCACGGCGTCCGACAGATCCGGTCGCGCAGCCGGATGAAACGGGCGAGGCTCCCGCGGAAGCGGCGTCCCCGACCGTCCATCGCGACCAGCTCACCACTCGTGGGACTGGCGTAGAGCCGGCGCAGCCACACCTCCTCGTCGCGTTCGCACGCGCCGGACACGATCTCGCGCGCCAGCTCGGCAGGGATCGGGCCGAAGCCCTCGAGGTGGGCCTCGTCGTCGGCTCCGCCGAAGAGGGCCGCGTCCGTCATGACGAGGCCCAGCGAGACCGGGACCGCGATGTCCCCCGAGGTGGGTGTCGCGGCGGTATCCGCGCTCCCGCACACCCGGGCGACGAGGGCGTCGGCCATCACCTGGCCGCGGCTGCGCTCGTCGCCGACGGCTCGCGCCGAGTCGGCGGCCCGGGTGAGCGCCGCGAGCGCGGCGACGCCGTCCTTGACCGGTAGCAGGGCGGTCAGGTAGGTCATCGTGTCCGGAGCGGGCCGCAGGGTGACCCGGCGCTCCCCCTCCGCCCGACGTCGCCGAGCCACCAGCGCGGCGGCGTCGAGCCGGGCGGCCTGCGCCAAGCACGCGGACGCCAGCTCACGATCACCCATCGCCTCCAGTGCTGTCGCATCCCGGGCGACGACCTCGTCGACCGCCAGCCGGTCGGCCCGCGAGAGGCACGCGGTCTCGCGCGCCACGATGGTGGCCTTCCACTCGGTGATGCGACCCGCCCGCCAGGCAGACCACGTGTGCGGGAGCTCGCGGGCCACGACCTTCGCGAGCCCGAGGTGCTGTCGTCCGCGGTGCGGCGACTCCCGCCGCGCCAGCGCCACCTGCTGCGCCACCCCGGCACCCTGCCGCGACGGGCGGACGCCCGCGTCGGCCTGCAGGGCTCGCTGCGAGTCGTCGAGCTCGCGCGCGAGGTGCGCCTGCGCGGCGGTGACGACGCAGCCGAGCCGCTCCAGGGCCTGCAGCGCGTCGACGCGCTCACTGTCGTCGAGGCCGCTCCCGGCCTCGAGCGCGCCGGACAGGGCTGCCGCCCACTCCTCGATGCCCGACGCGCCCAGCACCGCGTGCCGGCCCGAGAGGAGCCGTTCGGCTGAGTCAGCTCGTCGGCTATCGAACATGTGTTCGATTGTACGCCGAGCCGGCGCGCAATGGAAGGGTGATGTCTCAGGACATGGGTGACACTTCTGTATCAGGACATCGGTGACACTTATGTCTCAGGACTTCGGTGACGCTTGGGAGGTCTGCGGGGCGTGGGCCGCGGGTTGGCCGTTGCCGACGTAGATCACCCCAGGCGCGGGTCGGGTGTGCTCGGCGATGCGAGCTCGGTGCGCCGCCGTCACCGACGAGCTGGGGCACTGCCAGGTCCGCCGGCCGCGGTCACGGCACTCCAGGCCACTTGTCAGCTGGTTCCTCCAAGGCGTTGCTGGACCCACACAGCGAGCAGTCACGGAGGCAGATGCGTACGTCGCTGTCGGGCAGCCCGTTGTTCGCGGGCCGAGTCGGGCCGGGGAATGGTCGAGACGCACGTACGTCGCACAGGCGTCACCGCTGTCTCCGTCGACACACAGGGGCGGCGGTCCTCCTTGCTAGCCCGAACAGGCTCTTGCGACGCAAGCAACGGCGGAGGTGAATGGATCGCGGGGGTTCCGCTTTCTCACACCATCGCCGAAAGGGAAGGAACATGCCCAAGACATCGAAGATCAGCGCCTCGGAAACCATTGAGGTGGAGGGCTATGAGGGCCACATGGAGAAGCTGGAAGGGGGCTACACGGTGGCCTTCGAGAAGTACACCGCAGACGCCGACCTCGCAGAGTTGTTCGAGGGCTTGCCGGATGACCGATGCCAGGCAGCCCACTGGGGATACGTCTCGACTGGCAAGGTGACGTTCAAGACCGCCTCCGGCGAGGAGACCTTCGAGACCGGCGATGCCTACTACGTCCCCCCGGGTCACACCCCGGTGCTCTACGCCGGTACCGAGATCATCGAGTTCAGTCCCACTCAGGAGTTGCAGAAGACCCTCGATGTGATCACGAAGAACATGGAGGCCGCCGGCTGAGGCTCATTGACGGCGGGCGCGATCCTGGCTGACCACACATCGGCAGATCGGCGCCATCAGCGGATCCGGACGTTCATGACCTCACGGTGGGTAGGGCTGCGAGGGGCCGGGCATTCAGAGTGATGGTGCGAGATGGGCGTCCGCTGGAGTTGCAGGACAGCAGTCATCGACAGGCACGCTGGATGAGAGCAGACCTGACCGGTCCACAGGGAGGGCGTCATGGCGAAGAACTGGCGATGCGTCATTGGACGGCACGCTTGGCACAAGTTCGAGACGCCCAAGGGCGAGAAGTACGCCGAGTGCAGCAGGTGCGGGAAGCGCGATTGGCACCAGGACGAACCGCCGCAGAACGAGTGGCATATGCCCCCCAGCTACGGCGGGGGCAGCGGCTAGCGGGTGGAGCAGGCTCCTAGGCTGCGGGATTGCCGTGCGATGAGGCGTATAGACGGTGCTTGTTCTCTAGGTACGCGTCTACTGCGCGAAGCACTGATCTCTCACAGAACACGCAACCGCTCCCCATGAGATCGAAATGTACGCCGCGCCCACGCGACCGCTCGGCAGTTCCGCGCGCCATCAGCGGCAGATGAGTGCATCGGGTGCGGTGGTCAACAGTCATGCTTGGTCCGACTCAGGACAGGAGGGGTGATGAAGCAACCGACGCTCTTCCTGGCGGTGGGGCTTCCGGCGACCGGCAAGACGACTGCTGCCCGACGCATGGAGGTCGATCACCGTGCCCTTCGTCTCACGAAGGATGAATGGATGAAGGCGCTCCACGGAGAGCAGAACCCGTCGTCAGCCTCCGACGTGATCGAAGGACGGCTCATCGAGATCGGGTTGCGTGCACTAGAACTGGGTCTCAACGTGGTGATCGACTTCGGCCTGTGGAGTCGTGACGAACGCTCCGCGCTGCGCCAGGCAGCAACCGACCGCGGCGCTGGCGTCGAGATGCACTACTTCGAGGTCTCCGCAGCTGAGCAGCGGAGACGACTGGACCAGCGGCTGATGGTCGAGCCGCACACCACGTGGCACATCTCAGAACGCGAACTGGTCGAATGGGCCGACAAGATGCAGGTCCCAACACCCGGAGAGGTCGATGGCAGCGAAGCGATCGATGACCCACCGCCGGGATTCACGTCATGGGACGAATGGCGCTGGGATCGCTGGCCCCCGACGGTTGCCTGACCGCAACCGCACATCGGCATGACCGCGCGCATCGCGGCATATCCGGACGCTCGGCGCAGGTGAATCTCACCCAAGTCCAGGACCATCGACGATCGCGTGGCAGAGCGAGAGCCGCCGCGTCTCGTCGGTGGCCGTTACCATGATCTTCTACACCAATTGCGGGTGATACGGCCACATCGCCGAACGTGCGCCTTTCGCAGCACACTACATGGCATCCGCGTACGCGAAGATGCCAGAAGCATGCGCACAGTCATCGCCCTGTTGCAGCCTGCACAAGCAGTGCGTGCCGCTGGAGAACGGTAGATCATCGCCACGACTGCGAGCGACTGTGCCCGCCTTGCACGTACGTATGACGCCTTCGACCAACAGATGCCGCCGATCCAGCACGCGCCACGTGCACCGGACGGGCGATCAGCCAATGTGGCGTGCACCCGAGTACGAGTGTGCAACTGCACGGCCAAGACCCGGCATCCGTTGAAAAGAGCCGACGATCCTTGTCCCAGTTCCAATGCATCACGATCGAGATCTCGACAACGGTGCATCTCGAATGATCAACGCACCGCGCCACAGACGGGCCGTGCAGACAGTCGGCTAGACGATCGCGCAGGTATGCGCGCGAGCGCCCAGATGTCAGGCGTGAACTCGTGGTGGTCAGCGTACTCTCCCGGACAGATCGGCTGCTACCGTCGCCGCTGACTTACAACTGATATCGCGACGTCACAGCGAGGCCTCGATACTCGGCAGCATTCAAGTCGATGGCGGTGTACGCTGGTGTGACGATTCCATGGATTTTAAGTGACTACTGTGCGGCAGATCCGGACGTCCGACTCGCGGCGGTGTGACGTAACCCAATGCGAGCGCTGCGACCCACCTCGACGTGATCGGCCGTTCTTGGAAGAAGTCCAGCGGAGCGCTGTCGGATCGGACCGGTGCTGTTCGTAGGCTGGCCGAGGCGGTCCAACATGTGCGGCGCCAAGACAGAGGAAAGAGTGACCATGAAGCTGACGACCATGACCCAGATCACCGTCGATGGAGTGATGCAGGGAAACGGCCACGCGACCGATGAGGAGCGCAGAGAAGGGGATTCGAACGCGGGGGGTGGGCCGTGGGGGCTTTCGGCGACGAGACCGGGACGTTCATCACTGAGACCTACCAGCGCGCCGACGCGTTCCTTGTTCGGGCGGTCCACCTACGAGATGTTCGCGGCGACCTGGGGGACGGTCGAAGAGATGCGCACCCATCCCATTGGCGTGGCGCTGAGCAAGGCGCCAAAGTACGTCGCGTCCACCACGCTCACCGAACCGCAATGGGAGAACACGACCCTCCTGTCTGGTGACCTTGCGGCGGCGGTCCGCGAGCTCAAGGCCCGGGCGGGAGGCGAGGTGCAAGTTCATGGCAGCGGTGCCCTGATCCGCTCGCTGCTCGCAAGCGACCTGGTCGATGAGATGACCCTGCTCGTCGTTCCCGTGGTGCTCGGCCAAGGCGCTCGACTGTTTCCCCACAGTGGCCCGGACATCGCGCTGGAGGTGGTCGAATCTCGCACCGATTCGAAGGGAGTGGCGATCCAGGTCTACCGGCCCTCGGGCCGCCCGCAGTACTCGCCCAACTGGGCGAGCGACGAGTAGGAGGACGGGGCCCAAGGCGCCCGGACCGGCCCGTGCCAAGGCGCGAAGTGCTACATCAGTCTGGGCGGTGTGAGCGCCCCTCTGTGGGCGGCATGACCCAACGCGACCGCATCCGGATCTCGGCAGATCCGACATCATCGCGGCAGTTGCGGGCGGATCGTGATCCGCTAGTAGCGAGGCCGCCACTTTCGGAGGCAGCGGGGTGACGAGCGCCGTCTTCCTAGGTGAGTGCCGGGACTGCGGCAGCGCAGAAGTCGTCGGTGCGGCCCGTGGAACTCTTGACCTCTCCCAAGAACTCCAAGAACGCGTCGTCGGACGGATCCTGCGGGGTGCCACCGTTGTCGATCAAGACTTCGTAGCGGACCTGCCCCGGGTTGCGGGAGATGGCCTTGCCGTCCATCCCGGACACTGTGCTGTTGCCCGTCGCCAGAACCAGGATCGTGAACGTCCCGTCACCGTTGTCGGTGACCCGAAGGTCCTTGTCGAGCACGTGGAAGAACTCGGTGATGAATTTGTCGTTGTCCGGGTTGGTCCAGGTCGAGGTGCCTGTGATCTTCTGAGAGAAGTAGGGCACTTGGGCACTGCCCTTGGACCGGATGCTGAAGGCGTAGTCGGAGACGCCTTCGAACTCGATGTCCAAGCCGGCGACGGCGCAGAAATCGGTCAATACGAAGCTGACTTCTTCGTGGAAGGTGCCGCGGTCAATCGGTTTCGCGACAGCAGTGCCGCTACCTGCAGTAACCGCTGCGAGCGCGAGAAGGGCGGCCGCGGCGGCGAGGGGGGCCAGTCGGGACATAGAAACCCTCGATTCGTGATTTCGGCGAGAGTGTCCAGTCTTCTGCGGCCCACCGGGTCCGGGGAATCCCCCAGGCAGGTCATATCTGGACTGCGTCGCACCCTGCCCGCACTCAGTCGGTCCACGTCCCAAGCGGGGCGAACCGCAAGCGCTCACTCACGTCCGACTATCTGGAACCGCAACGCCCTCATCTCGGCAGATCCGAGCGCAAGCTGCACAGCCGGTGGTCTGCCGACGCAGAGGTACAAAGAGGTACAAAGGTCGAGCATGCGATCGGCGAGCTCGCCTCCCCAGGCGATGCCCGGTTCGCGGCAGATCCGGGCGCTTACGTCTACCCGGACAAAGACTTCACGTAGAAGACCCTGCCGAATCCGTCCTCAGCCTCCCGGTGCGTCTCGATGTAACCGTTTCGCTCGTAGAGCCGCTGGTTCTCGACCATCGTCTCGTGCGTGTAGAGCCGGATGTGATCGCAGCCTGCGGCCCTTGCCTGGGTTTCCGCCAGGGTCAACAACAGACGCCCTGCTCCAGAGCCTTGATGCGACGGCAGCACGGCAACATTCTCCAAGAGCATGCCGTTGGTCTCAGCAACCAGGATGAGGAAGCCAACGACTTCTCCCTCGACTTCTGCTACCCACGCCTCGGCCTGGGCGACGAGCGCGTCATAGTTCGCATCCATCGGGCCGGGGCGTTGGCCGTGCATGCGTTCCACGTATGGGGCGTACGCGTGCTGTGCCACGCGAGCGATCAGCAACGCATCGGTCGAAGTCGCCTGGCGCAAGGTGGTCACCCGCAACATCCTCGCAGCCGGACGGTGATTCGAAACCGGGCTACGCGAGGGGGCACCCGAACCTATCTCCCGCGGCACTCTGCTCCTTCTGGCAGACGGGCCGGCGATGTCGTAGGTGGCGTCAACTCGACCCTGCCCGAGTGGGGAGCGTGGGACATGTCCGGCACCGTGGTCGTCTGGATCTTCAACGCGGCGCGCGGCGGGGACGATGCGATCGGCGCACTGCGGCAACCGGTCGCCGGATCAACCGTTGCGGTTCTCCCGACCGTCGGACGGATAGATCTTCGCCGCCGACCCACTGCTGCGGTTCTCCCGACCGTCCGCCGGATACTCCTTCGCCGCCGACCCACTGGCCCGGTTCTCCCGACCGTCCGCCGGATACTCCTTCGCCGCTAATCCGCACTACGGCCCGGTTCTCCCGACCGTCCGCCGGATACTCCTTCGCCGCCGACCCACTGGCCCGGTTCTCCCGACCGTCCGCCGGATACTCCTTCGCCGCCAACCCACTGGCCCGGTTCTCCCGACCGTCCGCCGGATACTCCTTCGCCGCCAACCCACTGGCCCGGTTCTCCCGACCGTCCGCCGGATACTCCTTCGCCGCCAACCCACTGGCCCGGTTCTCCCGACCGTCCGCCGGATACTCCTTCGCCGCCAACCCACTGGCCCGGTTCTCCCGACCGTCCGCCGGATACTCCTTCGCCGCGGAGATGTTCTCGTCTGCATGGTTCACGGCCGACGAGGCGTCCGGCACAATTCCATAGGCAGTTGGGGCGAGATAGGTGGCCGTGATTGCGGCGGCCGCGGCGACGGTGCGACAGAAGATGGTTGTGGTGTTCATGGTCAAGGCTCCGGGTCGGCGGCCCCGCTGGTCGAGGCCATGTCACAACGGTGCCGCTTGCCGGAGTGCGGTTGACAAACGTTGACTAGACTGGCCACGGAGTCCGGGTCCAGCACCGGAGATGCCGTGAAGGCGGCGCGTCTGGTGACCGACGCAAGAGGCCGCAGCCGCGGGAGAAATTCCCGCAATGGGTGTCACTTCTGGTCCGAGGCCGCATGGGTGGCTGTCGATGAACCGTTGATCGTCCCGACGTCGCCTTCACGGACGTCGGCCCGTCGACCTACGGCGTCGTGAGCGCCGCGCTCGCCTCGTCGAAGGCGTCGGCCGGCGGCCCGCCATGGTGCGGACGGTCCACCGTCACCCGCCAGCCCGAGCAAGTGTGGGGCGAGGTCGGCGCTGAAGCCCTCGCTGGCCTCGCGCGGGAGCAGGGAGGGCAGGTTGTCGATGGCGATGACCTCCATCGCCGTCGATGACCTGTCCGGGTCGCGGCTGCTGCCGTCAACCGGCGCACCGGTTCCTCCCACGTGGTGATGCTCGTGTTGACCGGGAGCATGTTCGTCGGGCCGGTGACGTCGCACGTCACGTCCGCGAGCACTCGCAGTCGCCGCTCACGGCCGAGGTCCGCCTGCTCCACGAACGGGGCCGTCGGGGTGTGCGTGACGACACAGTTCACCAGCAGGTCATGGCCGAGGAGCGCCTGCTTGTGCAGGTCCCGGGTCTCCTCCCGATCCCACAGGGTCATCGGCATCCCCGCGGTCGTCAGCGCGTCGCTGGGCACCACGGCCGGACCGCCCGCGCGCCCCCGTCACCAGCGCCAGCAGCTCGTCGGCCCCGGCCTTCCCGGCCAGCTCCAGCTCCGCGTCGAGCTCGTCCTTGGCCATCGGCGCCAGCGGGGCCGTCAGGGAGCCCGCCACCTGCAGCACGCCCAGGGCGGCGCCCACGTAACCCGCCCAGTAGCCGAACGCGACCACGCGCCGGCCGTCCTCGCCGGTGAGGTACTCGATGTCGAGCAGCCGCCCTCCGCCACGTCGGAACCGCTCGAGGGTGCGGCGTGCGTCCTCCTGGCCCTTGAACGCGTGGGCGAAGTAGATGTGCCGGTGGCGCAGCGACTCCGGCTCGTCGGGAAGCTCCTTGATCCCGAGCACGTAGGCGTCCTCGGGTGCCTCGGTCCAGGTGCCCTCGCCCACCACGGTCGCCCCGGCCGCGGCGTACTCGTCGTCGGTGAAGACGCGTTGGCGCGACTCCTCGACGGTCACCTCGAAACCGGCGTCCAGCAACATCGGGACGTCGGCCGGTACGACGGGGGCCCGCCGCTCGGTGTCGCGGGACTCGGACCGGATCCACACATGGACGGACTGCATGCGGTCAGGATGCCACCACCGCGACCGCAGGATGGGCGTGGCACGGTGAGCGTCGGGGAGGGGGCTACTACCGGCCTCCGAGGCGGTACGACGAGCCGGGTGCCGCGGGCGCCCGCCCACTGCCCGGTCCCCTGCAGCCGCGCCCACACGTCGTACTCGGGTGCGAAGAACCCGACGAGCGCCTCGCGGGTGGAGTCGGCCAGCTCCGGGTCGGCCGGTGGCGACACGTTGCGCCGCTCGAACTCCACGTCCTCACCGAGCCGGGAGCGGAACCACGCCTGCCAGGCGTCGGGACGCTCGACGGCGAGCACCCGGTCGACCTCGACCACGTCGTCGACGGTGAGGAACTGGCCGGGCCGGCCCCGCGGGGTGGGAGCATCCGGGTCGCCGTCCACGTATCGGCGGGCGAACTCGTCGAAGGACATGTCCGAGCTGTCGGCCCCGGGCTTGTGGCGCACCGACTCGGGACGGGCGCGGTAGCGCCACCACGACTCCAGCCAGCGGACCGGGTCGCGGAACATGGTGACCAGCTCGTAGGAGTCGCGGTCGTGGCCCTCGGCGGCCAGGCGCGGGGCGATGCGGCGGCCGAAGCCGGAGGCGCCGAGGTGCTTGAGGCCGGGCGGGCGGTCGATGACGAGCTCGGCGTACGGCGCCAGGGCCGCCTCGAGCGACGTGGAGGCGCACTTGGGCATGGCGAGCAGCACGAATCCGTGCCGGGGGAACGCCATCATGGGGCGCGATCCTTCCAGACCACGCACACGCGGCGCCGACCGGAGGACCGGTCGACGCCGCGTGGGTGCGTCAGTGGGGCAGGCGTCAGCCGTTGCCGCCGGCGCGGAACGCGACCCAGGCGTCGCTCATCCGGTTGGCCTGGCCCGCGGTGAACATGTTCATGCAGGTGTCGTCGGTGTAGTCCATGAAGTTGTGGATCGGGTCGAGGCCCGGCGCGGTGCAGGTGTCGGCGCCCGTGGGGCAGCCGAACTGCGGGAAGGCCTCGCGCGGGGTGTCGGCCACGCCGTCACCGCTGGCCGAGCAGGCCCCGGCGAAGGTGTGCTCGAGCATCATCCAGTGGCCGACCTCGTGGGTGAGGGTGTCGCCGAACGTGTAGGGACCGGCCACCTCGGGGTCGCCGCCGGGCATCGACTCGTCGAGGATGACCACGCCGTCCTTGTAGTCCTGGCCGTTGTTGTAGCCCTTCGGGAAGTAGGCCCAGCCGAGGAGCCCGCCACCGATGTCGGCGGTGTAGACGTTGAGCGTCTCCGAGTCGCCGACGCGCAGCGCCTTCTTCATCTCGTACTCGCTCTTGCCCGGGGCCACGTTGACCCACCTGTCGTTCGTCACGTAGTTGACGTCCGTGAGGTCGAAGCGGAACGCGCGTGTCCGCGGCGTCGGGGGCCGTCGTGCCGGCGAAGGAGTCGTTGAGGACGTCCATCTGGTCCTCGACCAGGGTTCCGAGACGCGTGCGGTCGGCGTCGGTCGCGTCCGATCCGGTGATGACGTGGAAGACGGTGTCGATGGTCACCGAGCCGAGCGGCAGGTTGGCGACGTCCTTGATGACGCCGTACTTCTTGGCGTCCTTCGCCGCGTACAGCGGCGGCTCCTCGGCCTTGGTGGCGCCCTTCTTGACGCGGGCCGCGGAGGAGTCGTCCTCGCAGGCGACGACGCCGTCGGAGGCGACGGAGGCGAACACGGGGGTGGCCGCGAAGGTGAGGGGGGAGAGAGCGAGGACGCCGGCGACGGCGGCCGAGCGGACGAGAGTGGGACGCATGGAGTGGTGATCCCTTCGGGTGATGGCACTGGTCCGGTCAACCTATGGGGCATGACCCGTCCGGGCTACGGCCTCGAGGGTGAAATCTGTGTCAATCCGTCGTCGTGTAGTCGCCGCGGTGATACACGAGGGGCTTCGTGTCCTCCCCCGTGGCGAGGTCGACGACCCGTCCCACGACGATGACGTGGTCACCGGCCTCGTGGATCGCCTCCACCGTGCAGTCGACGTAGCCCACGACCCCGTCCAGGACCGGCGCGCCGGTCCCGGGCGCCGGGTGCCAGGCGAGGCCGGCGAACTTGTCGTCCGAGGGGCCGGCCATCCGGTCCGAGACGTCCGCCTGCCCGGCGGCGAGGAGGTTGACGCAGAAGGTGCCCGAGCGACGGATCGCGGCGTAGGCCCGCGACTGTCGCGTCGGGAGGAAGGCGACCAGCGGCGGGTCGAGGGAGACGCTGGTGAAGGACTGGCAGGTCATCCCGATCGGCGATCGCCCGAGGTCGCCGCCGTCGTCGTCACCACGGTGACACCGGAGGCGTAGCGGCCCAGCACCTCGCGGAACCAGCTGGCCTCGCTGCGCGCGGCCTCGCCGTCGACCTCGAGCGTCTCGCCGGGTCGCCACTCGAAGTCGTGGTCGTGGTCCATCCCGCCAGTGTCGCGCACGTCCCCACCGCCGACCGCGAGACCCTGCCCACACCACGGTCACCCGGGCGGGGGTGCACGCGCCAATGGTCGGTGCGGTGGGATGGACCCATGACTGCCATCGATCTGGGCCGGCCCGTGCAGGGCGACGTCGTCGAGCTGATCCTCGAGGACCACCGACGCTTCGAGGAGCTGATGCGCACGATGCGCGACGCCACCGCGGACCGCGACGCCGCCCGTCGCGCCTTCGCCGAGCTGCACGTCGCGCACGCCCTCGCCGAGGAGGAGCTCGTCTACCCCAAGCTGCGCCGCAAGGACGCGATCGGCGAGCACGAGGAGGAGCACGGCGAGGAGGAGCACGCGGAGGGCCACGAGGCGCTGCTCGCGGTCCTCGAGCTCTCCGGCACCGACACCCAGGCCTTCGACGACGCCCTGGAGGAGCTGGCCAAGGTGGTCAACCACCACCTCACCGAGGAGGAGCTCTCCATCCTCAACCCGGCGCGCGAGGAGGTCGGTGAGCGGGTGCGAGCAGACCTGGGCACCGCCTTCGCCGAGCGCCGCAACGCGCTCCTGGACGAGGGCTGCGGCAGCACGGCCCAGGTGCGGGCCATCGTCGAGAAGGCGCGCAGCGAGGGCGTCCTCGAGGAGGACTGACCCGCGTCGCAGCGGGTTCGCACTGCGTTCACCCGCCGGACCGAGCACGGTCCGAGCATGGCCCGGTGCCCGACCTCCTGGACCTGACCGACCTCCTGCTCGGCGTGGGCGCGCACTGGGTGTACGCCACGATCGCGCTGCTGGTGCTGGCCGAGTCGGCGCTGTTCATCGGCTTCGTGCTGCCCGGCGAGGCGAGCGTCCTCCTGGGCGGGATGCTGGCCTCGATCGGGCGGCTCGACCTGCTGGTGCTGGTGCCGCTGGTCGTCGCCGCGGCCGTGGTCGGCGACGCGGTCGGATTCTGGGTGGGGCGCCGGTTCGGGCCCTGGCTGCGCCGGCGGCGCACGATGGTGCGCCACGAGGCCCGCGTCGAGCGACTCAGCGGGTTCGTCCGGCGGCGGGGTGGCCTCGCCATCCTGGCCGGCCGGATGACCGCCCTGCTGCGGGCCATGACTCCCCCGGTGGCCGGGATGAGCGGGGTCGGCTGGCGCACCTTCCTCGTGTACGACGTGGTGGGCGGGGTCGTGTGGGCGGGCGGGGTGGCGCTGCTCGGCTACGCCGCCGGCCACTCCTACCAGCGGGTGGCGGACCTCCTCGGCCAGATCGGTGCCATCGGCCTCGGGGTGGCGGTGGCCGGAGCCCTCGCGTGGTGGACCCGGGCGCGCTGGACCGGTGGGCCAGACTGGCGCCCATGACCTTCCCGGACGGCTGGGCCCGCGGCTCGCACACCCACGACGGCGTCACCCACCCGACGTACCGGAGGGGAACGGGACCGGGGGTCGTCGTCATCCACGAGATCCCCGGGATCACCCCCGAGGTGGCCGACCTTCGCCGAGGAGGTGGTGGCCGCCGGCTTCACCGTGGTGATGCCGAGCCTCTTCGGCACCGACGGTGCGCCGATGACGGCGCGGACCGTGGCGTCCTCCCTGGGCCGCGTGTGCGTGAGCCGCGAGTTCACCACGCTCCGCACCGGCGAGACCACGCCGGTCGCCGGCTGGCTGCGCTCGCTGGCCAGCGAGCTGCACGGCGAGCTCGGCGGGCCCGGTGTCGGGGCGCTCGGGATGTGCTTCACCGGCGGCTTCGCCCTCGCGATGGCGGTCGACCCGGCCGTGGCCGCGCCGGTGCTGTGCCAGCCCAGCACGCCGTTCGCCGTCGGCCGCCGGCGCGCGGCCGACGTCAACCTCTCCCCCGGCGACCTCGACGTGGTGAAGGGGCGGTGCGCGGCCGGGCAGCAGGTGCTGGGGATCCGCTACCGCTCCGACCCGGCCGTCGGCAGGCGGTTCGAGACCCTCACCCGCGAGCTGGGCGACGCCTTCATCCGCGTCGAGCTCGAGGGGAAGGGGCACTCGACCGTCACGGCGCACCGGCGGCAGGAGGCCGTCGACGCCGTGCTGGCGTTCCTCGCCGAGCACCTGCGCGCATGACCCTCGTCGTGATGTCCGGGCTCCCGGGCAGCGGCAAGAGCAGGCTCGCCGCCGCGCTCGCCCGCGAGCTCGGCTGCGCGGTCGTCTCGGTTGACACGGTGGAGCGCGGCCTCCACGACGCCGGCGTCGATCCCGCGCAGCCCCTCGGGCTGGCGGCGTACGCCGTCGCGAACCGCGTCGTCGCGGCGCAGCTCGCGCTCGGGCACGACGTCGTCGCCGACGCGGTCAACCACCACCCCGAGGCCCGGCAGGCCTGGCTGGACCTCGCCCGCGGGCACGGTCACGAGGTCCGGGTCGTGCAGGTGGAGTGCAGCGACGAGGCGCTCCACCGGGAGCGCCTCGCCTCGCGCGACCACGAGCTCCGTGAGGTGCCCTGGGAGCGTGTGGTGGGCCTGCGGGAGACCTGGGCGCCCTGGCCGGTCCCCGTGCTGGTGGTCGACACGGCGGACCGGGAGGGTGCGGACGCGACGGCCCGCGGTGTCGTCAGCGCGCTGCTGGCCTGACGACACCGCGGCCCGCGTCAGCGCAGGGCGTGGTTGCCCTTGAACTGCCACACGATCTTGCCCGTCCCGTTGCCCGTGGCCGTCCCGTTGACCGCCGAGGTCGTCTCGGCGAACGTCAGGGTGGCGTGGGCGATGGCGTCCGACATGATGTCGAGGGTGTCCTCGTCGAGGTTGTCGATGTCGTCGCACGCCGGGTGGTAGCAGGGGTCGTAGGCGACTCCCGCCGTCCCGCCGAAGATCTCCGCTTGCTGCCGCCGACTTGATGCCCTCGGCCCCGGTGAAGAGCCCGCCCGCGGGGATCCCGGCGTTGATGAACGCGAAGTAGTCGCTGCGTCCGTCGAAGTCCGTCGGCTCGCTGAAGCTGCCCTGCGAGGTGAAGAAGTCGGTGAAGACGTCCTCGACGAGGCCCGACCCGTTCGGTCCGGAGACACCCAGCGCGTCACCGTCGCCGTCGTACACGAAGTTGACCGCGTTGGGCGAGCCGACCATGTCGAAGTTGAGGTTGACGGCGGTGCCCTTGATCTCGCGCTTGGTCAGCTGGGAGACGTAGAAGTCCGACCCGAGCAGGCCGTCCTCCTCGCCGCTCCAGAAGGCGAAGCGCACCCTGTTCTCCGGCGTGATGCCCAGCTCGGCCATCTGGAGCGCCGTCTCGAGGATCGCGGCGGTGCCGGAGCCGTTGTCGTTGATGCCCGGACCCTCACCGACCGAGTCGAGGTGCCCGCCGACGACGACCGTGCGGTCGGTCCGCCCGGTCGGGGTGTCGGCCAGCAGGTTGTCCGTCGTCACCTCGTCGACGGCGACCTGAAGACTGAGGCTCAGCCGCAGGCCCGGCGTGGTGGCCCACGTCTCACCCTGGGCGAACGATGTGCTGACCACGGGAATGCTGCGGACCGGGGGAGCCGAGCGTGCCGCCGAAGAGGTCGAGGCGCTCGGGGTTGGAGGCGTCGTCGCCCTGGTTGAAGATGATGACCCCACTGGCGCCGGCGGCTGCTGCGTTGTCGGCCTTGACCGAGAAGTTGCACGAGCCACGCTGGATGAGCGCGATGTTGCCGGCGGGGAAGCCCGTGAAGTCCCCCGTCTCGCAGCCGCTTGTCGACGCCCGGTCGCCGACCAGGTTGATGTCGACGTTGGTGACCGGCGCCGACGCCGTGCCGCCGCCGGTGAACGACATCTCGAGGTAGTCGGTCCCGTAGGCGTAGGTCTGGGTGGTCGGGGCGGTCATTGCCAGAGAAGCACCCAGCAACGTGGAACGTTGATAGCTGAACTCCTGCCGGGTGGTGATGTAGCCCGCGTCGTCGAGGAGGCCCTCGACGTAGTCGACCGAGGCGTCGTGGCCGGGTGTGCCGGCCTGCCGGGTGTCGTTGTTGGCATCGGCGATGGCCTGGAACTCGTTGAGGTGCGCCATCACCCCGCCGACGGTGACCGCGTTGCGCAGGGCCGTGGTGTCCGTGGTGACGGCAGCCTGGGCGGTGCCGGCCAGCGCGGCCGCTCCTGCCAGCACGGCCGCCGTGGTGACGGCGGCGATGCGGGTCCTGCTCTTCTTGATGTCCTTCACGTTCTCTCCCGGGGTCGACAGTGGTCGCGAGCGCCCGAGAAGCAGCACGTGTGCAACTTCGCACGCTAGCCATCGGCCCGCACCGGGGACAGGGGCAGACGCGGATATCCCCCATGAGGGACGTCCCACGATGAGAACAGGTTCTAGGTGGCTCGGATACCATCGGTACGTGAGCTTCCTCCGCCGTCAGGCCGTGATCGCCGCCCTCACCGCCAACGCCCTTCGCCCCCTCACCGGCCAGCGAGCCGGGATCCCCGCCTTCGCCGCCGGCTGGATGTACGGCGAGCTGGCACCGCAGGTGCTCGCCCTCACGGCCGCCGACGCCGCGCTGCACCTGTCCCCCCTGCGCCGCGGCCCCCGCAGCCGGCTCGGCCTGGCCCTCGCGGCGGGCAGCGCGCTCGGCCTCGCCCACCTGGTCCGGCAGAGCCAGCGGGCGCGTCACCACGTCGAGGACGCACTCGTCGAGGGGCTCGGCGTGGAGTACGTCGAGCAGCTGGACGCGCCGCCGACCCCCGCCGACCTGGCGACGCCGTGGCGCCAGCTCCTCAACCCCCTGTGGATGCGCGAGCGGCGGGTCCACGTGGAGCGCGACATCGCCTACTCGACGTACGGACGTCGGGGGATGCTCGACATCTATCGTCCCGCCGAGGGCGACCTCAGCGGGGCCCCGGTGCTCCTGCAGGTCCACGGCGGGGCCTGGATGACCGGCCGCAAGGACCGGCAGGCGATCCCGCTCATGCAGCACATGGCCGCCCGCGGCTGGGTCTGCGTGGCCATCAACTACCGGCTCTCGCCCCGGGCCGTCTTCCCCGACCACATCGTCGACGTGAAGCGCGCGATCGCGTGGATCAAGGAGCACATCGAGGAGTACGGCGGCGACCCCGACTACATCGTCATCACCGGCGGCTCGGCCGGCGGCCACCTCTGCGCCCTGGCCGCGGTGACCCCCAACGAGGCCGAGTGGCAGCCCGGCTTCGAGGAGGTGGACACCACCGTGCAGGCGGCCGTTCCGCACTACGGCGTCTACGACTTCGCCGGGTCGACCGGCCTGCGCAGCGCGGTCGGGATGCGCGACACCTTCCTCGCGCCGCGGGTGCTGCGGACGACGTGGGACCGCGAGCCCGAGAAGTTCGAGGCCGCCTCCCCGATCCTGCGCGTCGACGGCGACGAGCCCGACTTCTTCGTCATCCACGGCGCCAGCGACACCCTGGTCGACGTGGGCCAGGCCCGCGCCTTCGTCGACCGGCTGCGGGAGGTGTCGAAGAACTCGGTGGTGTACGCCGAGCTGCCGGGCGCGCAGCACGCCTTCGACACGTTCCCGTCGATCCGCTCGGCCCACGTGGTGCGCGCGATCGAGCGCTACCTCAACTGGCACTGGAACTCCTGGCGCCAGGGCCGCGAGGTCGACGCCGGCGCCGCGCCCGGCGAGGAGCCGGGCACGGCCGACCGGGCCTGATCAGGACTGGATGAGGCCCACGTGGTTGCCGTCCGCGTCCGCCACGATCGCGACGACGGTGGCACCCCCGACCGCGGTGGCCGGGGAGACCACGGTGGCGCCCGCGTCCACCAGGGCGGCGACGGCCGCCTCCACGTCGTCGGTCGCGTGGTAGGCCGTCGCGCCCACCATGCCCGTCGCGTGGCCGTTCGGGTTGAGCCCGATCTCCAGCCCGTCGAGGTTGAAGCCGACGTAGTAGGGCGTGTCGGTGTGCGGCTCCGCACCGAAGACGGTGCGGTAGAAGGCGGTCGCCGTGGCGATGTCCTTCACGGGGATCACGATGGAGCTGACGGTCATGGGGTCCTCCTGGTCCGACCGGGTCTCCCCGGTGCTGGCTGGTTCGTCAGGTGGTTGACGAGCCGGCCCGCCCGGGTGTGACACCTCATCCGAAATCTGCGCTGATCCGCCGCAGGTCGCCGTCGACGGTGACCTGACCGCCGTACGGCAGCACCACCTGCGGGGAGGTGTGGCCGAAGTCGACGTCCATCGCGACGACGAGCTGCGGGGGCGTAGTCGGACACCGCCCGCAGGACCGCCTCGCGGTACTCGCCCCGTCGTGCCGAGGCCTGCTCCGGCGTGGGCGTGTGCTCGTGGTCCCCCACGGGGGGCCTGCCCCACAGGAGCGCGCGCCGCGGCCCCGAGGATGCCGCGCTCGCCCAGGGCCCGCAGGACGCGGAAGCAGACCTCGGGGTCGGGGCGCTCCTCGGACGGCTCGAGCAGCAGCACGCGACCCGGCGTACGACTCCCCCGGCATCATCCAGCGGCCCGACCTGCCATCGTCTCGGCCACCGACTCCAGGCAGCCGCCCCAGGTCCGGCCGGTCACCCGGGTCGCGGGACCGGCCCACGTCCACGGCTCGGCCGGCGCGTCCGGCGCGCGCTCGGTCAGCGCCTCGGGGGTGTCCCAGCGCAGGCCGACGTCGTACGTCCGGGGCACCACCTCGACCTCGACCGTCGCCGCCGAAGAGGGCGGCGCGCAGGGACGCCAGGTGCATCGGGTCCACGGCCGGTCCGGGCCCGAGGTGCACCTGGCGTCGACCCGCCGTAGACCGAGCCGATGCCGTGGTCCCACAGCCAGTTGGCCAGGTGGGTGTTGTCGCTGTAGCCGAGGAAGCGCTTCGGGGCAGCGGTCATCCGCACCGCGTCGAGGTGGCGCAGCACGGTGACCTGGTCGTCGCCGCCGATGGTCGCCATCACGGCGCCGATCGTGGGCGTCCTCGAAGGCGGCCATCAGGTCCTCGGCACGCTCCTGCGGCGAGCCCTGCCGGCGGGTGGTCGGGTACTCGACCGGCTCCAGGTCCAGGTCCCGGAACCGCTCCATCGCCTGCTCGTGCACGGCCGGGAAGTGGGCGGGCGCGCACCAGGACGGCGAGACGACCGCGACCCGGTGCACCGGGCTCGGACGGGCGGGGGCAGCGAGACGGGATGGCTCATGCCACTAGTGTCTCGCGGCGTGACCACCCCACCGGACGCGGCCGCCGCCGCCTCGCCGACACCCGCCGACCTGCCCGCCGACCTGCTGGCGCACGCACGGGCCGCGAAGGGCTTCATGCCGGAGGACGGAGGGCCTGCTCCTGCACCGCGTCGCCCGCGAGCGGCTGCCCCACGGGCCGGTGCTGGAGGTCGGCACCTACTGCGGCAAGTCGGCGATCTACCTCGGTGCGGCTGCCCGCGCGGTGGGCGGCGTCGTCGTCACCGTGGACCACCACCGCGGGTCGGAGGAGAACCAGGCCGGCTGGGAGCACCACGACGCCAGCCTCGTCGACGACGAGTCCGGCCTCATGGACACGCTGCCGGTCTTCCGCCGGACCCTCGAGCGCGCCGGCCTGGAGGACGTCGTCGTCCCGGTCGTGGGCCGGTCGACGACGGTGAGCGCGCTATGGCGCACGCCCCTGTCGATGCTCTTCATCGACGGCGGGCACGCCGAGGAGCACGCCCAGAACGACTACACCGGCTGGGCGCCGTGGCTGATGACCGGCGGACTGCTGGTGATCCACGACGTGTTCCCCGACCCGGCCGACGGCGGGCGGCCGCCGTACCACGTCTTCCTGCGCGCGCTGGAGAGCGGCGACTTCGCCGAGGTCGAGGCGCTGGGGTCGGTGCGGGTGCTGCGGCGGACCTCAGGAGACGCCGGCGACCCGGTCGGCTGACGCGCAGCCGCACTCGAGGGCGAGCTCGGCGAAGTCCGGGGCCAGCGAGGTGCCGCGCATGATGTCGGAGCCCGGGCTCCCGCCGGCGAGCGCGTCCACGGCGAGGACGACCGCGGCGGCCGTGTAGGTGGTGTGCTCGACCGGCCAGTTCACGTCGTCGGGGAAGACGTAGCCGGTCCAGTAGCTCCCGTCCTCCGCGCGCAGGTGCTGCATGTCGGCGAGCAGCCGCAGCGCCCGGGGCCGGTCGCCGAGGGCGTCGAGGGCCATCACCAGCTCGCACGTCTCGGCCCCGGTCACCCACGGGTTGCGCGAGACGCAGCGGATGCCGAGGCCGGGCTCGACGAAGGTGTCCCAGCGCTCGTCGATCAGCGCCCGGCCGGCGTCGCCGCGGACCGCGCCGCCGAGCACCGGGTAGTACCAGTCCATGGAGAACTCGGACTTGTCGAGGAACAGGTCGCGGTGGCTCGCGCAGCGCGTGGCCGAGGCGCCCCCCGGCCAGCTCCCACTCCGGCTGCGGCTCGTCGAGGAGGTCGGCGAGCGCGACCCCGGCCCGCAGGCTCTGGTAGATGCTGGACGAGCCGGCGAGCAGGGCGTCGCGCGTTGACCGGCCCGGGCCGACCGTCGCGCCACTCCCGGGACCAGGCGATGCCGCCGAACGGCAGCTGCATGTCGACGACCCAGTCGAGGCCGCGGCGCACGACCGGCCACATCCGGCGCACGAAGTCCACGTCGTGCCGGACCAGCCAGTGGTGCCAGACCCCGACGGCGAGGTAGGCCGACATGTTGGTCTCGCCGCTGTGGTCCTCGACCTCGCCGGCCACGAGCTTCATCGGCCACGAGCCGTCGGACCGCTGGGTGCGCGCCGCCCATGCGTAGGCCCGCTCGGCCGCCTCGACCTGGCCGCCGACGACGAGCGCCATCGCCGCCTCGACGTGGTTCCAGACGTCGGTGTGCTCCCCCACCGTCCACGGGATGGCTCCGTCCGGCTCCTGCATCGCCGCGATGGACGCGGCCGTCTGCTCGACCTGGGCCGGGGTGAGGACGTCGTCGACGGTCGTCACGGCCGGGAGGTGGGGCTCAGGCTGCATCGGGCTTGCGGAAGTAGAGCACCATGCTCTTGCCGATGACCGGGTCGAGCACCCTGCCCGCGACCTGCAGGGCCTTGGGGTTCTTCATGATCTCCCAGACCAGCAGCCGGTGGTAGGCCTTGGCGAGCGGGTGGTCGTCGTTGCGGACGCCGACCGCGCACTTGATCCACCAGTACGGCGTGTGGAGCCCGTGGGCGTAGTCCTTGCCCTCGAAGACCGTGCCGGCCTTGGTGACCTTGTCGACGAGCTCCTTGTCGGTGTAGATCCGGATGTGGCCGCCCTCGACGTTGTGGTAGTCCTCGGACAGCTTCCAGTTGACGATCTCGGGGAACCACCGCGGCACGCTGACGGCCAGCGTCCCGCCCGGTCGCAGCACCCGCACCAGCTCGTGGATGGCCTGGATGTCGGCCGGGATGTGCTCGAGCACCTCGGCGGCGACCACCCGGTCGAACTCGCCGTCGGCGAAGGGCAGCGACAGCGCGTCGCCCTCCTTGACGTCGGCCTCGGCACCGGCCGGCACCTCGCCCGCGTCGCGCATCGCGGCGAACCACTCGCGCACGGTGGCGAGCTCGTCGGCGTCCTGGTCGAAGGCGATGACGTCGGCGCCGCGCTTGTACATCTCGAAGGCGTGGCGCCCGGCGCCACAGCCCATGTCGAGCACGCGCTCGCCCGGGCGGAGCCCGAGTCGGTCGAAGTCAACGGTCAGCACGGAAGTCCTCCTGGGTGGATCGGGTGGCGTGTGCCGGGGCGACCTCGCGATCGGCACGGTAGCTGGCGATGGTGTCCTCGTACGCCGCGGCGGTGGCCTCGGCGACGGCGCGCCAGCTGAAGAGCTCCTGCACGCGGCGGCGGCCGGCGCGACCCATCCGCTCGCGTCGCTCGGGGTCGTCGAGCAGGGCGGCCAGGGCCAGCTCGAGCTCGCCGACGTCACCCGGCTCGACGAGCACGGCGCAGTCACCGTCCTCGCCGACGACCTCGGGGATGGCCCCGGCACGGGACGCCACCAACGGGGTCTCGCAGGCCATCAGCTCAGCGGTGGGCAAGGAGAAGCCCTCGTAGAGCGACGGGACGCAGGCCACCTCCGCCGACCCCATCACGTCGACGAGCTCGGCATCGCTGACACCGTTGACGAAGGTGACCGCGTCGGCGATCCCGAGCCGGTCGACGAGCTGCTCGGTGCGACCGCCCGGCTCGGGGCGGGTGACGAGCACGAGGGAGACCTCGCGCTCGGTGCGCAGCTTGGCGAAGGCCTCGAGGAGGGTGGCGATGCCCTTCATCGGCGCATCGGCGCTGGCCATGGCCAGGATGCGGCCGGGCACCCGCGGCGCGGTCGGCGGGCACGAAGACGTCGTCGACCCCGAGCAGCACGGTGCGCATCCGCTCCGGCTCGACGCCGAAGTCCCGGGCGATGTCACGCGCGGACGTGTCGGAGGGGGTGAGGATCGTGCGGGCCTGCCGGGCGACCTTGGCCTGCATCCGCAGGAAGCCGTACCAGCGCCGCAGGCTGAGCTTCTTGCGCAGCGTGGGGGCGGCGGCGATGTCGATGCGACGGTCGAAGCTGATCGGGTGGTGGATGGTGGTCAGCAGCGGCAGCCCCATCTTCTCGATCTCGAGCATCCCGTAGCCGAGGACCTGGTTGTCGTGCGCGACGTCGAAGTCGTCGAGACGCCCGCGCAGCACCCGGGCGACCCGGCGCGAGAACGTCTTGGGCTCGGGGAAGCCGGCGGTCCACATGGTGAGGACCTCCTCGACGTCGATGAGGTCGCGGAACTCGCTGGGGCGCGGCGTCCGGAACGGGTCGGGCTCGCGGTAGAGGTCGAGGCTGGGGACCTTGGTCAACCGCACGCCCTCGTCGAGGTCGGGGTAGGGCTGGCCCGAGAAGACCTCGACCTCGTGGCCGAGGCGGACCAGCTCGCGGCTGAGGTGCCGGACGTAGATCCCCTGGCCGCCACAGTGGGGCTTGCTGCGGTAGGACAGCATGGCGATGCGCACGTGCTGCGACCTTTCTCGAAGTGGAACGTGTTCCTATCATGGCGCACGTGGCCAACGACGACCCAGCATCGCCCGTCCAGCGAGAGCGCCGTACGCGCATCCTCGACACCACGATCGCACTGGCCAGCCAGGGCGGCTTCGACGCCGTGCAGATGCGGGCGGTGGCCGAGCAGGCCGACGTCGCGCTCGGGACGCTCTATCGCTACTTCCCCTCCAAGATCCACCTGCTGGTGACCGCCCTGGCCCGGGAGCTCGAGCGGGCCGACGCCGCGATGGCGAGCAACCCCGTCCCGGGCGACACCCGGGCCGACCGGGTGATCCACCTGTTGCGGTCGCTGACACGTGGCCTCCAGGACGACCAGCACCTCACCGAGGCGCTCACCCGGGCCTTCATGTTCGCCGACCGGTCGGCCCGGCAGGAGATCAACGGCGTCGGCCTGCTGCTGATCCGGATGCTGACCCGCGCGATGGAGCCCGGGTCCGGGGCCGCCGCGCCGACCGACGAGGATGCCGCGATCGCCCGGGTGATCGCCGACGTGTGGCTCGCGGCGCTGATGGCCTGGGTCACCGGCCGCAGCAGCGCCGAGGAGACCTCCGCCCACATGGAGCGCGCGGTCCGCCTCATCCTGCGCTAGCGCAGCGGGTCGAACGCCACCAGCTCGGGTGGGGTGGTGCCGGTCACGATGCCGTGCGCGAGGAGCTTGCCCGTGACCGGCCCGAGCAGGATGCCCGCCATCGCGTGACCGCCCGCGACGAACACCCGCGGCGACCTGGTCGCCCCGACGAGCGGCAGTCCGTCGGCGGTGCAGGGGCGGGAGCCGACCCACTCCTCGCGCCGGTCGTCGAGGTCCACGCCCGTCACCAGCGGACGCAGCGCCTCGACGATCGCGTCGATGCGCCGGGGGTCGAGTGCCGCTTCGGGGGCACGGAACTCCATCATCCCGGCCACCCGGAGCCGGCCACCCGCTGGCGTGGCCATGGGGGTGCACGCCACACGCTGGGCCGGGAAGTAGACCGGCGCGCGCGGCAGCCGGTCGCCGTCGACGCTGAAGGAGTAGCCACGACCCGCCTGGACGGGCTGCCGGACGCCGAACCGGCGGGCCAGGCCGCCCAGCCAGGCCCCGTGGGCGAGCACGACGGCGTCGAACCGCTCGCCGGTCCGGGGTCCGGTGCTGACGACCGCGCCGCCCCCGTCGTCGTCGACACCGGTGACGGTGGTGGCCTCGACGATGCGGCCTCCCCGCACACGGACGGCGTCGGCCAGGGCCGCCAGGAACGCCGGCGGGTCGATGTAGCGCTGGTCGTGGAGCCGGACCGCGGAGCCGATCGCGGTGGACAGCGAGGGCTCCGCCGCGCGGGCCTCGGGGCCGGTCAGGACGTCGTACCCCGCGTCCTGACCCGATGCACGGATCTGCTCGAGCTCGTGGAGCAGCGGCGCGTGCTCGGACGGCGTGCGGAAGCAGGCGAGGAACGGGTCAGCGGGGTGGGTCCGGGCGTCGACACCGCCCGCGGTGAGCTCGTCGAACGCCGCCAGGGCGGCCCGGTTGACCGGTGCGTAGGCGCGCAGCCCGGTCCCCCAGCGACGGGCGGTGCTGTGCCGGACGAACCCGGCCAGGAAGCGCAGCAGGTGCGGGTCGGGTCGCAGCGGGACGTAGACCGGCGAGGCGGGACTGAGCACCGCTCGCACCCCGTAGCGCAGCACGCCCGGGTCGGGCAGCGGCGCCGTCATGGCGGGGGTGAGCCACCCGGCGTTGCCCCACGACGAGCCGGCCGCGACGTGCTCGCGGTCGTAGACCGTCACCTCGACACCGTGCTCCTGGAGGAACCAGGCCGTGGAGAGCCCGACCATCCCGGCCCCGACGACGGCGACGCGCCCGGGCACTCAGGCCTCGCTCGAGTGGCCGGGGAAGACGTGCGCCGACGGGTCGATGGCGACGGCCGCGTTGTTGACCGCGGTGGCGGCCTCCCCGAAGCCGACCGCGATGAGGCGGACCTTGCCCGGGTACTCGGTGATGTCGCCCGCGGCGAAGACCCGCTCGATGTTGGTGCGCATCGCACTGTCGACCACGACGTGCCGCTTGTCGGTCTCCAGCCCCCAGGTCTGCAGGGCGCCGAGGTCGGCGACGAAGCCGAGTGCGGCGACCACCGCCTGGGCCGGACGGACCAGCGGATCCTGGCCGTCCACGGTGATCTCCACCTCGGCGACGTGTCCACCGCCGTCGCCGTCGCTGCCCCGCATCGCGGTGACCTGCGCCTTGGTGATGATGTCGACGCTCGAGTCGCGCACGGCCTTCACGGTGCGCTCGTGGGCGCGGAAGGCGTCGCGGCGGTGCACGAGCGTCACCGAGGCGGCCACCGGCTCGAGGTGCTGGGCCCAGTCGAAGGCGCTGTCGCCGCCGCCGACGATCACGACGTCCTTGCCGGCGTACGGCGCGAAGGACGGCACGAAGAACTCGACGCCGCGCCCGACCCACCCCTCGGCCGCGGGCAGCGGGCGGGGGCTGAACTTGCCGATCCCGGCCGTCACGAGCAACGCGCCTGCCGTGATCTCGGTGCCGTCGTCGAGCCCGACGACCACGTGCCCGTCCCCGTGCGCCAGGGTCAGCGCGGTGCGGTCGAGGAAGTAGTGCGGGTCCGCCGTCGCGGCCTGGGACACCAGCCCCTCGACGAGGTCGCGGCCCTTGATGGTCGGGAAGCCGGCGACGTCGAGGATCGCCTTCTCCGGGTACATCGCCGTGATCTGGCCGCCGAGCTCCGGCAGGGAGTCGACGACGCCGACGCTGAGCCCGCGGAACCCCGCGTAGTAGGCGGCGTAGAGCCCGGTGGGACCGGCTCCGATGATGAGCAGATCGACCTCGGGCACCCGGTCACTCCTTCGTCGCCGACAGGACGCAGCCAACCTAGCCGAGCGATGTGACTCCGGCCACGGTCCACGCGCCGCCGTGTCGCTCGAGCCGCACCACGAGGCGGTTGCGCTCGACGCGGCGGGCACCCGTCGCGCCGGCCGTCGTCTCCTGGTTGACGAAGACGAGCACCTCCGCCCGGGCGTCGCTCGCCGAGACGACTCCTGTCGCCACCGCGGTGGACCGCTGGTCGATCTGGTCGGCCAGGGTGTCGGCACGGACCCGCTCCATGCCGGCGGCGTACTCCGCGGCGAACTCCGGGGTGAGGCGACGCGACGTCGACTCGACGTCCTCGTCGAAGGTGTCGTGGCGGTAGGACAGCACGTCCTCGGCCGACCGGGCGGCCAGGTCCTGCAGCCGGGTGCGTGCGACCTCGCCGAGGGCGGGCACCGTGGCGGCCGCCGGGGCGGCGGTGGACCGCGACCGGTCGTCGTACGCCTCCAGCGCGGCGAGGGACCCGAGCACCAGGGCCGCGAGCAGCAGGACCGCGGTCAGCCAGGGGCTGGCGAGCGCCGAGCGCTGGGGGTTCTCGTCGGGCATGTCAGTTCACGAACCGCAGGCCGTCGGTGAGCCAGCGGTCCCCGTCGCGGACCAGGTCGACCCGGATGCGCCACGGGACGGTACGCCGCTCGCTGCCGCCGCGGACCGTGCTGGTGACCTCGGTGTCGGCCGCGACCAGCACCGTCGCAGCGTCGTCCGTGTAGGAGCTCAGCCCGACGCCCAGCAGGGTCACGTCGGCGGAGGACCGGCGTCGCTCGGCCTCCGCGGTGATCGTGCGCAGCTGCCCGACGAACTGGCGACGGAAGTCCTGCGTGGTGCCCTCGAGCATCTGCTCCAGCTGCGTCTCGACTGAGGTGTGGTCGATGTCCAGGAAGGCCTCGACCTGGGCCGCTGCGGCGCGGGTGGCCGCCACCTGACCGGTCGCCGCATCGTCGGTGGCGGCGGGGGTGGCGGCACGCGAGGCGTCCGGGTCGCGCACGACGAGCACCGTGAACACGACGCCGAGGAGGAGCACCAGGACGGCGAGCCCGATGTTCGTGCGGCGTCTCATGCACGCATGGTGGCAGGAACCGGCGCCGATGGGGCGCCGACGGGCGGAGTCACTCGTCCCAGCCGGCCGGGCGGGCCCTGGCGGGGAGCTTGGAGACGACGAGGCGGTAGGACTCGTCGACCGCCTCGAGGATCTCCTCGTCGGGGATCGCGCCGACGAGCGAGAGGTCGTTCCACCCGCTGCGGCCGATGTAGGCCATCACCGAGGCGTCGTCGGGGTGACGGTCGAGCCACTCGTCGGCGGCCTCACGGGTCGCCGCGGCCTTGATGCCGACGTGGTCCCGGGCGAGGAACGCGAAGATCTTGCCCCGCTCGCCCGCGCCCACCTTGTAGACGGGCAGCTCGTGGTCCCAGGGGTTGTCGGGCCAGGCACCCGGCTTGGCAGCGCAGTGCGCCTCGAGGTCGGCGGCGTCCACGGCTACTTGGTCGCCTCCATCATCTGGCGCAGCTCCTTCTTGAGCTCGCTGATCTCGTCGCGCAGGCGGGCGGCGACCTCGAACTGCAGCTCGGCGGCCGCGGTCTTCATCTGGTCGGTGAGGTCCTGGATCAGCTCGGCCAGGTCGGCCGAGGGGATCCCGGCGGTGTCCGGCAGGTCGGAGTGGAGCTTGGACAGCGACGGGGTCGGCGACTTGGCCTTGACTCCCCCGGCGCGGCCCTTCTGCCCGACGTCGGCCCAGGTCTGGAGCAGCTCCTGGGTGGTCTCGTCCTCGCGGGCGAGCATCTCGGTGATGTCGGCGATCTTCTTGCGCAGCGGGGTCGGGTCGATGCCGTGCTCGGTGTTGTAGTCGACCTGGATCTGCGCGGCGCCGGTTGGTCTCGTCGATCGCCGCCTCCATGGACGGGGTGATCTTGTCGGCATACATGTGGACCTGGCCGGAGACGTTGCGGGCCGCGCGGCCGATCGTCTGGATGAGCGACTTGTCGGAGCGCAGGAACCCCTCCTTGTCGGCGTCGAGGATCGCCACCAGGGAGACCTCGGGCAGGTCGAGTCCCTCGCGGAGCAGGTTGATGCCGACGAGGACGTCGTACTCCCCCAGCCGCAGGTCGCGCAGCAGCTCGATGCGCTTGAGCGTGTCGACCTCGGAGTGGAGGTAGCGGGTGCGGATGCCGGCGTCGAGGAGGTAGTCGGTGAGGTCCTCCGACATCTTCTTCGTCAGCGTGGTCACCAGGACGCGCTCCTCCTTGTCGGAGCGGGTGCGGATCTCGTGGATGAGGTCGTCGATCTGGCCCTTCGTCGGCTTGACCACGACCTCGGGGTCGATGAGTCCCGTCGGGCGGATGATCTGCTGGACGGTGTTGTCGACGCCGCCGACCTTGTCGAGCTCGTAGTTGCCCGGCGTGGCGGAGAGGTAGATCGTCTGGCCGATCCGCTCGAGGAACTCCTCCCACCGCAGCGGTCGGTTGTCCATCGCGCTGGGCAGCCGGAAGCCGTGGTCGACGAGGTTGCGCTTGCGGGACATGTCGCCCTCGTACATGCCGCCGATCTGCGGCACGGCGACGTGCGACTCGTCGACGACGAGGACGTAGTCCTCGGGGAAGTAGTCGAGCAGCGTGTTGGGCGCCGAGCCCGGGGCGCGGCCGTCCATGTGCATCGAGTAGTTCTCGATGCCGGAGCAGGAGCCGACCTGCCGCATCATCTCGACGTCGTAGGTCGTGCGCATCCGCAGCCGCTGGGCCTCGAGCAGCTTGCCCTGGCGCTCGAAGGTGGCGAGCTGGTCCTCGAGCTCGAGCTCGATGCCCTTGATCGCCCGCTCCATGCGCTCGGGGCCGGCGACGTAGTGGGTCGCCGGGAAGACGTGGAGCTCCTGGTCCTCGGTGATGACCTCGCCGGTGACCGGGTGCAGCGTCATCAGCCGCTCGATCTCGTCGCCGAAGAACTCGATGCGCACCGCGAGCTCCTCGTAGACCGGGAAGATCTCGAGGGTGTCGCCGCGGACCCGGAAGGTGCCGCGGGTGAAGGACATGTCGTTGCGGGTGTACTGGATCTCGACGAGCCGCCGCAGGATCGAGTCACGGTCGTGCTCCTCGCCGACCCGCAGCCGCAGCATCCGGTCGACGTACTCCTGCGGGGTGCCGAGGCCGTAGATGCAGGAGACGGTGCTGACCACGATCACGTCGCGCCGGGTCAGCAGGCAGTTGGTCGCGCTGTGCCGCAGCCGCTCGACCTCCTCGTTGATCGAGGAGTCCTTCTCGATGTAGGTGTCCGTCTGCGGGACGTAGGCCTCGGGCTGGTAGTAGTCGTAGTAGGAGACGAAGTACTCGACCGCGTTGTCGGGGAAGAGCATCCGCAGCTCGTTGGCGAACTGCGCGGCGAGCGTCTTGTTGGGCTGGAGCACCAGCATCGGGCGCTGCAGCTGCTCGGCCACCCAGGCGACCGTGGCCGTCTTGCCGGTGCCCGTCGCGCCGAGCAGCACGATGTCCTGCTCACCGCCGCCGATGCGCTCGGTGATCTCCTCGATGGCGGCCGGCTGGTCGCCCGACGGCTTGTAGTCGGAGACGACCTTGAAGGGGGCGACGCGGCGCTCGAGATCTGTGACTGGACGCATGCGTCGAGCCTACGAGCGACCACCGACAACGGCCTCGGCAGCGACGGGTCCCGCTCACCCCTCCGGCGGGGTCCACAGCCAGGCGTCACGGAGCAGCGTCCCGTCCCGGGACCCTGACCACTGCTGCCCACCGAAGACGAAGAGGGAGGACCCCACCGCCGTCGAGGCGTCGTCGTACGCCTCCTCACGGCCCGGTGGCGCCGGGACGGACAGGGTGTCGCCCGAGGCGACGTCGTGGAGGAGCGCCTGCCCGTCGCGCCCCAGCGCCCCGATCGACGGGACCTCGTACGTCGAGTGGTCACCGTCCACGACGCCGTAGAGGTCGGCACCCGCGTCGCCGTCCAGCGGGCGGTCCCGCGGTCCAGCGCCCCGTCGCGGGGTCGAGGAGCCAGACGGGTCGGTAGTGCCCGTTGAGCAGGAGCCGGTCCCCGGCGGCCCAGAGCTGGTAGCCGGGGCCCGGGGCGTCCGGCAGCCGGGTCCACGTGCCGGTCGCCAGGTCCAGCCGGGCCAGCAGCTTGGTGTCGGGCACGCCTCCGTCGTCGAGGGCGGCCGAGGGCGATCCCGCGAGGACCAGGTCGTCCCCGACGGCCACGGCGAAGCGGTCGTAGACCTCGGGCAGCGGGTCGTCCGGCAGCCGCTCCCACGCCCCGGAGCCGGGGTCGAACAGGAGGTCGGCCGGTCGGCCCTGCTCGTCCGACGGCCCGGTGCACGACGAGCCGGTCCCGACGGGCACGAGGGCGACGTACGGCGTCCGGAAGCCGGGCGAGCCGGCCGTGCTCGAGCCAGCGGTCGGCCGGCCAGGTCGTACTCAGGAGCTCGGGTGGCGCCGGCACACCCCATGCCCGGCCGGCACCCGGTCGACGATGAAGAGGGACCCGCCCAGCGCGACGGTCTGCCGCGTGCTCCCCCACGAGGCCGAAGGGCGCGCGGCCATCGGCGTCCACTCGTCGGTCGCGGGTGTCGAGGACGGCCCCGTCGGCGAGCGAGCGGCGCCTCGGGGAAGGCGCAGTCCGCCATCGGCGGGCACGAGCAGCTCCCACCCCCCGACGACGACCTCGACCGGCAGTCCGTGCGACCGGCGACGTGCTCGAGCCACGGTGGCGCACGGTGCGGGTAGGCGTCGTCGAGACCGGCGGCGACCGAGCTCGTAGACGCGCGCCCCTCGACCACGTGTCGAAGTGCGCGCCCGGCCCTTGAGCGCCCATCGCGCGCGGCGCGGGGCCGGGCAGGGTCTCGGGGTAGGTCGAGACGAGGTGCTCCACGACAGCGTCCGGCGTCACCGGGAAGGAGTCGTCCCGGCGGGTCACCACCCTCGGCGGCCGGCGATGAAGCCGTGCGAGCGTGACGGCGACGAGGTAGACGAGTCGGCGCATGGCGCCGCTGCCAGCGCGGCGTCGCGTCGCCGGACCTGCTCGCCGCTGGCGCCGTCGCTATGTTGTGCCTGTGACCGCCGCCCGCGTGCTGACCGCCGTGCGCCGGACGCTGCTCGGTCTTCGGGTTCCAGTTCGCCCTCGCGATCGCGCTGTCGCTCGTCGACTCCTACCGCCGCCGCGGCAAGAAGCCCAAGCCGTTCCCGGTCACGCCGCCGCGGACCGTCGAGGTCGGCGAGGGCACGCTCACGACGTACACCTTCGGGCAGCGACCTCTACGACGACATGCTCGCCGCGATCGACGGCGCGCAGAAGCAGATCCTCTTCGAGACCTACATCTGGAAGGGCGACGAGGTCGGCGAGCGGTTCAAGACCGCGCTGATCGGGGCCGCGGAGCGGGGCGTCGAGGTCTACTGCATCTACGACGGCTTCGCCAACCTCGTCGTCTCGCCCCGCTTCCAGCAGCTTCCCGGCGACGCTCAAGGTGCTGCGCTACCCGGTCTGGTCGGCCGGCCTGAGGTTCTGGGACCTGCGCCGCTACGGCCGCGACCACCGCAAGATCCTGGTCGTCGACGAGGAGGTCGGCTTCGTCGGCGGCTACAACATCGGCACGGCCTACGCCACCGAGTGGCGCGACACCCACGTGCGCATCACCGGGCCCGGCGTGTGGGACCTCAAGCGCGCCTTCGCCGACTTCTGGAACCTCAACCGCCGCAAGCGCATCGGCCGCAGCGAGCGTCCCCTGCTGCTCGAGACGGCGTCGGTCTGGGAGCCGCGGATCCGCTTCGCGCGCAACGTGCCGCGGCTGTGGATGTTCCCGATCCGGTCGATGTACCTCGAGGCGATCAACCGGGCCACCCGCAACATCTGGATGACGCACGCCTACTTCATCCCCGACCAGGACTTCGTCGACGCCCTCAAGGACGCGTCGCGCCGCGGCGTCGACGTCCGGCTGCTGCTGCCGCTCAAGTCCAACCACATCGTGGCCGACTGGATCTCGCGCGGCTACTTCTCCCAGCTCCTGCACGCCGGCGTGCGGATCTTCCGCTTCAAGCGACGCGATGGTGCACGCCAAGACCTCGACCATCGACGGCAACTGGTCGACCGTCGGCACCGCGAACGTCGACCGGCTCAGCCTCCAGGGCAACTACGAGATCAACGTCGAGGTGATCGACGAGGCCATGGCCGTGGTGCTCGAGGAGATCTTCCTCACCGACGAGTCCAACTCGCTGGAGCTGACCCTCGGCGAGTGGGAGGCGCGCGACCTGCACCGCAAGTTCACCGAGTTCGTCCTCGCGCCACTGCGTCCCCTGCTCTGAGGCCCTGGCCCGTACGCCGCCCCGCGCGGCCGAGCAGCAGGATCCAGGCACCCGCCGCGCCGATCCCCCCGAGGACGAGGACGAAGACCACCGCCGGCCGACCCGACCAGTCCAGCGCGTCGCCGTACCGGAGCAGGGCGATCGCCTCGAGCACGACGAAGACGACACCCGTCTGCCCGAGCGGCTGCACCCGGTCCACGTCGTCGATGAGTCGGGCGTGGGCGGCCGCCCAGCCGAGGCCGACGAGCCACGCCCCGATGGCGCGGGCGGTGAGGTCGGTCAGCGGCCAGGGCCAGGCCCCCGGACGCCGAAGCCGGCACGGCGAGCAGCGCCACGCCGGCGCGAGCAGGACGACGGCGAGCACGACCAGCAGCGCCCGCAGCCCGGACGGGAGCGGCGCGCAGCGCCGAGCGCGGCGCGGGGACGCCGTGAGGTCGCCTGGATGGCGAGCGCGACGAGCATCGCGACGGCACGCCTGCGTAGATCGCCAGCCAGCCCCAGGTGACGAGCCGGGCGCTCGCGGGTGGTCGGGGCCGAGGTGGAACGTGTCGAGGTGGACCAGGGTCACCACCAGGGTCAGCGTGGTGAAGACCAGCACCGTCCAGACGGTGAGGCGGGCCCGGCCCCAGCCGGGCGACCGGGCGCCGGCGATCTCCAGCACCGCGCTCGACCAGTAGGCCGCGCCCAGGAAGACCGCGGTCATCGGCACGTCGATCGTCCAGGCGAACCAGTCGGCGGTGCGCAGCGGGAAGACGGTCAGCTGGAGGCCGCGAGGAACACCAGGCCCGCGGCGACGAACAGGATCGCCCGCATCGGGCCGACCATGGCGAGGTCGCGGCCGGTCAGCGGAGCCTACCGGGTTCTCGGCCAGGTAGGTGTGAAGCATCGAGACCACGGTGGCGCCGTCCCCGACTGCGGTAGCCACTCGTTTGATCGAACCGGCCCGCACGTCGCCGATCGCGAAAATGCCGCGGCATGCTGGTTTCCAGCGCCAGATGGCGCCCGGCCCTGCGGACCCGGCCGCGTCGGTGACGTCCGGCGCCGGTGCGCAGAAAACCGGCCGGGTCACGCTCACGGTGTCGGGCAGCCAGGAGGTCCGCGGCACCGAGCCGATCAGCACGAACAGGCCGCCCGCTCGCATCTCCTCGGTCGGTGCGTCCGCCGCGGGGGTCGCCGACCGTCGACGGCGGCAGGAAGCCGTCCCGATCGCGGCCGCCGACCACCGCGGCGTGGTAGCGGATCGCAACGTTCCGGGTGGCCTCAAGCTGGGAGATGAGGTACTCCGACATACTGGCCGCCAGAGCGGGCCCGCGCACCAGCAGCGTCACCTTCCTCGCGTACTTCGCAAGGTGCAGGACCGCCTGTCCGGCCGAGTTGCCGCCGCCCACGACGCAGACGTGCTTTCCGGTCATCGACGGCGCCTCGGAGACTGCGGCCCCGTAGAAGACGCCTCTGCCGACCAGATCCTCCAGCTCGGGCATGCCGAGGCGGCGGTAGTCGACGCCGGTGGCCACCACGACGCTGCGGCAGCGCACCACACTGCCGTCGGAAATCGACACAGCGTAGCACGTCTCCGTCCGCGCCGAGCCCCTGCACCTTCCGCAGGAACAGGAAGTCCGTGCCCGAAGGTCCAGGCCTGGTGGAAGGAGCGGTAGGCCAGGTGGGCGCCGCTCACACCGCGGGAGAAGCCAGGGTAGTTGCGGATCAGCGAGCTGGTGCCGGCCTGGCCTCCCACAGCCTGCTCCTCCACCACCATGGTGGAGAGGCCCTCGGAGGAGGCATACACGGCGGTCGCGAGACCGGAGGGACCGGCTCCCACGACCACCACATCGAAGATCTTGTCCGCCGGTGGCGGCCGCGTCAGCCCCATCGCTTCGGCGATCTCCAGGTCGCTGGGGTTCTCGAGGACATCGGTGGAGCGGTGAACTCCAGCACCATGACCGGCAGCGCGGGGTCTCGCAGGCCCAGGCTCTCCAGCGTCCGTTCCGCCGCCTCGGACCCGGCCGGGTGGAAGCCCACCGGGATGTGGTTGCGGCTGAAGGAGTCGCGCAACGTATGGGTCCTTTCGTCGCGCTCCTCCCCGATCAGCCGGACCGCCTCGAACCCGATGCCCTGGGCCAGGTGCCAGTCGTCGAGGGCGTCGGTAATCGCCCCATGGAATTCTTCGTCGCGCGACCGTTCGGGACGTAGGACCAGCAATTCGGCGTACCCCTGCGCGATCGCCCGCGAATACAGTCGGGGCGCTGGCGAAGTCACCCCAGATCACCACAACGACCCGCTTGGCGGCCGGGTGAAAGCCATAGGCACGCCGCAGGAAATCGAGTCCACCGCGGTCAGCCGGTCCGTAGCACCCGAGTATGAGGGCGACCTGGCGTTTCCAGCGCCGGAGCCCCTCGAGCACCGCCCGCCCGTGGGCGTAGTCGGCGCAGGCCACCACCTCGTAGTCGGCGCCGTAGCGTCGGCGCAGCTCCGATCCGAGAAGCGCCGCGAGGCCGGGTCCGTGGTGGCAATCAGCAGGACAGGCTCGACGTCGTCCATGGTGGCCCTCCCTCGGCGCCTCCAGTCGTGCGCTCGACGCTACTCGCGGGGCCGGGGTCCAGCGAGCCCATTTCTGGTGGTCCGGGTGCGCCCGGTCAGCGGGTGCGACGCCCGGTGCCGCGCGCCGGCAGGTGGGTCGGCACGACATCCGCGGGCCCCTCCGTGGCCGTGTCCGGCCCCCGGCACACGCCAGCGCCGCGGCCCGGCCGCGCTGCGGCCGGTAGGGCTCGAGGGCCTCGGCCATCTCCTCGTCGGTGATGTCGTGCCGAAGATCGCCCAGCCGACGTGGTTGGCCAGGTGGTAGTCGCCGAAGCTGACGGCGTCGGGGTCGCCGAGGGCCCGCTGGCGCACCTCGGCGCTCGTCCACACGCCCAGCCCCGGCAGCGACCGCAGCCGGCGGTCGAATTCGTCGGTGCCCACGTCGACGAGCCGCTCCAGGGAGTCGGCGACCCGACAGGCGGTGACGAGGGCGCGGGACTGGAAGGGCTCACCCCGAGCCGGAGCCACTCCCAGGACGGGACCATCGCCAAGGTGGCGGGCGCGGGCTGGACGTGGAGCCGCAGCTCACCGACGACGTCCGCCGGGCCGGGCGCGGGATCGCCGTGGTGGAGCACGAGCTGGCGGAAGGCCCCGAACGCCTGCTTGCCGGTGACCTTCTGCTCGAGGATCGAAGGGACCAGCGCCTCCATCACCGCCGGCTGGCGCCGAGGCGCAGTGCGGGCGCGGCGCCAGGCCTCCGCGACCGCGCGGGTGGCAGTGCGGCTCGAAGCCGGTGGGGTCGTCGTCGGCGCCGAGCAGGGACGGCATCCGTCTCCAGCGCCCACGCCGCGCCCGGACCCCACGCGGTCCCGACCACGAGGCCGTCGCCGGCGTCCTGCTCGACGCGGAGCGTCGCCGGCCCGTCCGGGGTGCGGGTGGCTCGCCAGACCCGGCCGCGGAGGTCGGTGCGCTGGGTCGGGTCGCCGGCCCCACGGCGCTGCTGGGCGAGCACCGACGTCGCGGCGCACGGCCAGTCCGGCCGCCACTCCCGCGTCAGTGCCTCACCCACACCGCGACGGTAGACGACGGCACCGACTACGTTCCTGCCATGGGTGAATCCGACGCAGGCCGCCGGGACCGGCGAGCGCCAACCGGCGCGAGATCGAGCCGACCATCGAGCGCGACTTCAGCAGCCAGATGTCCTACGGCGACTACCTGCGCCTCGACCTGCTCCTCGCCGCCCAGCAACCGCAGAGCGACCCGCCGCAGCACGACGAGCTGCTCTTCATCGTCCAGCACCAGACCAGCGAGCTGTGGCTCAAGCTGATGGTCCACGAGCTGCGCTCGGCCCGCGACCTGCTCGGCACCGACGACCTCGGCCCCGGCGCTCAAGCGGCTGGCGCGGGTCAAGCACATCCAGCGGGTGCTCACCGACCAGTGGGCGGTGCTCGCCACCCTGACACCCAGCGAGTACGCCGAGATCCGGCCCTTCCTGGCGACGTCGTCCGGCTTCCAGTCCGCGCAGTACCGCGAGGTCGAGTTCCTCCTCGGCAACAAGGACGCCGACATGGTGCGCGTCTTCGGCCACGACCCGCCGGCGACGACGCTGTCGGCGCTGCTCGCCGAGCCGTCGCTGTACGACGAGTTCCTCCGCTACCTCGCCCGCCACGGGTACGCCGTCCCGGCCGACGTCCTCGACCGCGACGTCACCGTCGCCGCACCCTCTCCCCCGCGCTGGTGGACGTCTTCGCACCGGTGTACGCCGCGCCGGCGGATCACTGGGGCGTCTACGAGACCTGCGAGGAGCTGGTCGACGTGGAGGACAACTTCCAGCAGTGGCGCTTCCGCCACCTCCAGGTCGTGCAGCGGACCATCGGCCACAAGGTCGGCACCGGGGGCTCCTCGGCGTCGACTTCCTCCGCCGGGCGCTGGACCTGACGTTCTTCCCCGAGCTCTTCGCGGTCCGCACGCGCGTCGGGGAGTAGCTCAGCGGGTCCGCTCGGTGGTGGTCACCACGGCGGTGACCGACGGCCGCCGCGGGGTCGAGGAGAAGCCGAAGCGGCACGGCGGGTCGACCGGCGCCAGCGCACCGAGGTCCTCGCCCCGCCACGTGCCCCGCAGCGACGTCACCGCGCGCACCGACGTCGCGCCGTACCACTCGCGACGCTCCTGACCCGCCGTCCCGCGGGTGCGCACGCCGCGCAAGGACAGACCCGGGCGACGGGGTCGGTGAGCGTGCACCAGGCGGGCGAGGTGGCCACCCGACGGGGCACGAGACCCAGCAGCCGCCCCAGCAGGGTCGGCCCGCCGACCGTGATGTCGAGCTCGAGCGGCGCGACGCGACCTGCCAGCCGTGTGCGGTGTCGGTGACCTCGACGGGCGTGATGACGACCTCGTCGAAGGTGTAGGTCGCGGCCACGAAGTCGCGGACCCGCTCGTCGGGGGCGACCAGCACCCGGTGACCGGTGGCGTCCTCGACCATCAGGTGGGCGAAGGCGCCCCACGGACCATCGTCCCAGCGGCCGACCACGACGCGTACGCCGCTCGCGCGGCCGACTCCGGCGATCCGTCCGGCGAAGCGCTCGCGGACCCTCGACCGTCTCCCCCGCACCCCCGCATCGTGCCACCCGTCGGGTGAGGTGCGGTGTCGGTGGTGCGCGGCAGGATGGGCCCATGCTCCTCGCCGACCTCGTCGCCACCTCGCAGGCCGTCAGCGCCACGCGCTCCCGCAAGGCCAAGGCCGCGTCGCTGGCCGAGGCGCTGCGGCTGGCTGAGCCCGGCGAGCTCGAGACCGTGGTGGCCTACCTCGGCGGCACGCTGCGCCAGCGCCGCACCGGCCTGGGCTGGCGCGGGCTCAGCGACCTCCCCACGCCTGCTGCGGCGCCGACGCTGACGGTCAGCGAGGTCCACGAGGGCTTCGACGCGATCAGCGCGATCGCGGGCGCCGGCTCCCAGGCCGCCCGTAAGGCGGCCGTCGCCGACCTCTTCGGCCGCGCGACGGCCGACGAGCAGGCGTGGCTGCGCGGCCTCGTCACGGGCGAGGTGCGCCAGGGCGCGCTCGACGCCCAGGTCCAGGAGGCGGTCGCCGTCGTCGCCGAGGTCCCGCTCACGTCCGTACGCCGCGCCGCGATGCTCGCGGGCAGCACGCTCGCCGCCGCAGTCGCGGCCTTCGAGGGGGGCGAGGAGGCGCTGTCGGCCATCGGCCTCGAGGTCGGCCGCCCGGTGCTGCCGATGC
>CAVZOU010000019.1:0-146341 GCA_963776975.1 uncultured Actinomycetota bacterium
CATGCCCACACACTAGGCGGCGGGACCACGCCTGCGGGGCGTCCTGACGGATGACACGCAGAAAGGCCCGGGGCGAGCGGGGTCAGGGCAGCGGGTCGCCGGGGTCCGCCGGCGGGGTCCCGGGTGCCGGGGGTCGCGACGGGTCAGGAACCGGCGGCTGCGGCGCGGGCGACGGCGCCTGCCCCGGCTGAGCCGGGTCCGTCGGCTCCGGCACCGGGGGGGGGAGGCGTGCTGGGCGGGGCGGTCGGTGGGGCCACCGGGTGCTCCAACGGCTCGCCCGAGTCGGGTGCTCCAGCGGCGGCACTCCGCCGCTGACCTGGTCGGTCGGGTCACTCGGGTCGTCGGTGGCCGCGACCGACGGCGGCGTCGCGCCACCGTTGTCTTCTGCCTGCGGGGTGTCAGCCTCCTCCGGTCCCCGGTCGCCCAGGATCTCGGTCAGGCGCTCCTCACGAGCCGCACGAACTTGCTGGGCTTGGTCCGTGTGCGTCGAGGGCAGCGACCTCGAGGTCGCCACCGGGATCACCCGGTCGCCGCTCCTGTGGCCCAGAGCTGCCACCGCGACGTGCAGAGCCTCCTCGAGGCGGCACCTTCGGTGTAGCGCTCCTCGAGGTGGCTGGCGGTGGACTCGGCGTTGCCGCCCATCACCGCGAAGCCGTGCTCGTCGGCCACCTGGCCGTCGTAGGTGAGCCGGTAGACCTGGTCATCGTCGGCTGCGTCGCCCACCTCGGCGACGAAGAGCTCGACCTCGTAGGGCTTCTCCCCGCCGCTGGAGAAGATCGTGCCGAGGGTCTGGGCGTAGGCGTTCGCCAGACCCGCCCGGTGACGTCGCGCCGGTCGTAGGCATAGCCGCGCATGTCCGCCAGGCGCACGCCGGCGATGCGGAGGTTCTCGAACTCGTTGTAGCGACCCACCGCCGCGAAAGCGATCCGGTCGTAGATCTCGGAGACCTTGTGCAGCGCCTGGGAGGGGTTCTCGGAGACGAAGAGGATGCCGTCGGCGTACTGGATCGCCACGACCGAGCGGCCGCGCGCGATGCCCTTGCGGGCGAAGTCGGCCCGGTCCTTCATGAGCTGTTCGGGCGAGACGTAGAAGGGGGTGCTCATCGGTGCCTCCTGTCCGCTCAGGTCAGGGCCGCGGCGGGCCCGTCGGGCCGCTGCATGCGGGCGGCGATGATCCGGTCGGCGATGGCCGCGACCTCGTCGTCGGGGAGCGGCGACCGCCGTCGGCGGTGATCACGTGCACGACGGGGAAGATCCGGCGGGCCAGGTCAGGGCCGCCGGTCGCGGAGTCGTCGTCGGCGGCGTCGTACAGCGCCTGGATGGCCGCGGTGACGCAGCCCTCCGCGTCGAGGTCCTCGCGGTAGAGCTTCTTCAGGGCACCGCGGGCGAAGAGCGACCCGGAGCCGACCGAGTGGAACGCGGTCTCCTCGTAGCGCCCGCCGGTGACGTCGTAGCTGAAGATGCGGCCCTGGTCGGTGTTGAGGTCGTAGCCGGCGAAGAGCGGGACGACGGCCAGGCCCTGCATCGCGAGGCCGAGGTTGGCCCGGATCAGCGTCGCGAGGCGGTTGGACTTGCCGTCCATGGAGAGCGTGGTGCCCTCGATCTTCTCGTAGTGCTCGAGCTCGGTCTGGAACAGCCGCACCATCTCGACCGCGAGGCCGGCCGTGCCGGCGATGCCGACCACGGAGTACTCGTCGGCGGGGAAGACCTTCTCGATGTCGCGCTGCGCGATGATGTTGCCCATCGTGGCGCGGCGGTCGCCGGCCATGACGACGCCCCCGGGGAAGGTCGCGGCGACGATGGTCGTGCCGTGCGGCGCCAGGTCGCCCGCGTTGCCCGTGGGCACGGCGCGACGGCCGGGCAGCAGGTCGGGCGGTGGTCGCCGAGGAAGTCGGCGAAGCACGACGTCCCGGGCGACATGAAGGACGCGGGCAGCCGGTCGTTCACTGGCCGCCCTTCTGGATGAACGACTTCACGAAGTCCTCGGCGTTGGTCTCGAGGACGTCGTCGATCTCGTCGAGGATGGCGTCGACGTCGTCGTCGATGACCTCCTTGCGCTCGGCGACGTCGGTCTCGACGACCTCCTCGGTCGTCGTCTCCTCCTGGGAGGACTTCCGCGGTTGCTTCTGCTCCTGGGCCATGTCTCCGACCCTATCCACAAAACGAAGCCGCGCACGGGGACGTCCTAGGCTCGGCGGCGTGGACATTGTCGATCCCGCAATCCGGACAGACCTCGCCCCGACCGGCGCGCTGCGCGCGTCGATCAACCTGGGCAACCCGGTGCTGGCCTCGGGCACCCCCGACGACCCGTCGGGCATCACCGTCGCCCTGGCCCGCGAGGTCGCGGCCCGGCTCGGTGTCACCTCGAGCTCCAGTGCTTCGGCGCGGCCCGGGACTCGGTGGCCGCGGTCGCCGAGGGGCGCGCCGACATCGGCTTCCTCGCGATCGATCCGGGGCGGCCGCTGCAGTTCACGGCGCCGTACGTGCTGATCGAGGGCGTGTACGTCGTCGCGGCCGGCTCGCCGCTGCGCCGGGAGCGTCGGCGGTGGACGCGGACGGCGTGCGGTCGGCGTCAAGGAGGGGTCGGCGTACGACCTGCACCTGACCCGCACCCTCGAGCACGCCACCTGGAGCGCGGGTCGGAGGGCATCGACAGCGTCCTCGACCGGCGCTCGACGTGGGCGCCGGGATCCGCCAGCCGATGACCGGCCTGGGTGGCCGCACACCCGGGCCACCGCCTCCTGGAGCCGGCCTTCATGCAGATCCGTCAGGCCGTCGCGGTCCCGCAGGACCGCTCGGACGCCGCCGTCACGTGGCTGCGCGCCCTGGTGGACGGGCTGGTCGCCACGGGCTGGGTGCCGCGGCCCTCACCGAGGCCGGCCAGGACCCGGCCCTCGCCGCTGGGTGACCGGCCGGGTCCCGGTCGGGAGGACGCTCGCTCAGCGGGCGGTGAGCGCGTAGACCAGCTCCAGGGCGGTGTCGCAGCGGTCGAGCAGGTCGCCGACGTGCGCCTTGGTGCCGCGCAGCGGGTCGATGGTGGGGACGCGCTGGAGCGACTCGCGCCCGGGGAGGTCGAAGATCACCGAGTCCCAGGACGCGGCGGCGACGTTGTCGGCGTACTTCTCCAGGCAGCGACCGCGGAAGTAGGCACGGGTGTCCTCGGGCGGCTCGTGCATCGCCCGCTCGACCGACGGCGTCGTCGAGCAGCCGCTCGATGCGGCCCGCGGCGACGAGCTTGGCGTAGAGGCCCTTCTCGGGCCGGATGTCGGAGTACTGCAGGTCGATGAGGTGCAGCTTGGCGTCGTCCCAGTCGAGGCCGTCGCGGTCGCGGTACTGCGTAGAGCAGCTTGAGCTTGGCCACCCAGTCGAGCTCGCCGGCGCACAGCATCGGGTCATGCTCGAGCCGGGTCAGCACCGACTCCCAGCGGGCGAGCACGTCGCGCGGTCTGCTCGTCGGCGTCGTCGCCGAGCCGGTCGTCGACGAACTTGCGGGCCAGGTCGAGGTACTCCAGCTGCAGCTGCACGGCGGTGAGCGTGCGGCCGTCGCGCAGGGTGAGCAGGTGCTGCGAGCGTCGGGTCGTGGGAGACCGCGCGCAGCGACGCGACCGGCTGGTCGACGCCGAGGTCGCGGGTGATGAAGCCGTCCTCGATCATCGGCGAGCACGAGCGCGGTGGTGCCGACCTTGAGGTACGTCGACACCTCGGCGAGGTTGGCGTCGCCGAGGATCACGTGCAGCCGGCGGTACTTCTCCGGGTCGGCGTGCGGCTCGTCGCGGGTGTTGATGATCGGCCGCTTGAGGGTGGTCTCGAGGCCGACCTCGACCTCGAAGTAGTCGGCGCGCTGGCTGATCTGGAAGCCGTGCTCGCGGCCGTCCTGGCCGATGCCGACCCGGCCGGCGCCGCACGACCACCTGGCGGGACGACGAAGAACGGGGTCAGGTGGCGCACGATGTCGCGCGAACGGCGTCGAGCGCCGCATCAGGTAGTTCTCGTGGGCGCCGTACGACGCACCCTTGTTGTCGGTGTTGTTCTTGTAGAGCACGATCGGCGTCGCGCCCGGGCATCTGCGCGGCCGCCCGGGAGGCGTCGAGCATGACCTGCTCCCCCGCCTTGTCCCACCGCACGATGTCCAGCGGCGTGGTGACCTCGGGGGTGGAGTACTCCGGGTGCGCGTGGTCGACGTACAGCCGGGCGCCGTTGGTGAGGATGACGTTGGCGAGGCCCAGGTCCTCGTCGGTGAGCTGGCTCGGGTCGGCCACCTGCCGCGACATGTCGAAACCACGCGCGTCGCGCAGCGGCGACTCCTCCTCGAAGTCCCACCGGGCGCGGCGCGCCTTGATGGTCGACGTGGCGTAGGCGTTGACCACCTGGGAGGACGCGACCATCGGGTTGGCGGCGGGTTGGCCCTGCACCGAGATGCCGTACTCGACCTCGGTGCCCATGACCCGCCGTACGCTCATGGGGCGAGCCTACGAGGCCGGGGCGAGGAGTGAGCGGGATGGGCATCTGGAACGACCGGGTCGTGCCGCACCTGGTGACGCGTCGCTGCGCAGCGCGAGGTCGGCGAGCTCCGTGAGCGCGTCTGCGCCGGGCTCCACGGCCAGGTCCTGGAGATCGGCTTCGGCTCCGGGCTCAACACCCGGTTCTACCCACCCGAGGTGACGGGGTCAGCGCCGTCGAGCCCTCCGACGTGGCCTGGCGGCTGTCGGAGGAGCGGCGCGGGCGCAGCGGCGTACCGGTGACGCGCTCGGGCCTGGACGGCCAGCACCTCGCCGAGGCAGATGCGTCGCACGACGCCGCCCTGGTGACCTTCAGCCTCTGCACGATCGAGGACCCGGAGCTCGCGCTGCGGGAGGTACGCCGCGTGGTGCGGCCCGGTGGTCGGCTGCACTTCGTGGAGCACGGCCTGGCACCCGAGCCCGGGTGAGCAGGTGGCAGCGACGCCTCGAGCCGGTGCAGCGCCGGGTGGCCGGAGGCTGTCACCTGACCCGTGACGTGCCCGCCATGCTGGCTGGGGCGGGGTGGACACCCGACGGTGAGGACGGGGTGGCTCGAGCAGGAGTACCTGCCCGGGCCGGCGGTCGGACGCCCCTGGACCGCACCTGTCCCTGGGCGTCGCGACCTCGGCGTGACGTCAGCGGCGGCCGCGGAGGAAGCTCATGAGAGCCAGGACCACGACGACGACGATGGCGATGATGATGATGGTGCGCACGATGCACTCCCGGGGGACGAGGAATCTTGCCTTCCGGGGGGTCCCGGAGCGGTCACTGTAGCCCCCGGCGTGGCCCGGGAGGCTCACCCCCGCGGGCGACGCGGGACGGCGTCGTCGGTGGGTCAGCCCGGCTCTGCCAGGCATGGGCGAGGTTGACGCCGACGATGCCGAGCAGGGTCACCAGCAGTGGCCAGGAACGCGTCGTTGACGCCCAGCGCGATGCTGATCGGGATGACGGCGACCAACGAGATGATGCCCAGCGCGAGCTGGCGTGCGCCGGCGCCGGCCACCGCAGCGGACCGGCGCTGCTGCAGCGCGACCTGCTCGGCGACGCGGTGCTCGACGGCTCGCCTCGATCCGGTCCGCGAACCCGTCGACCAGCTCGGCGTCGTACCGTGCCCGAGCTCGCGGCGGGTCTCCAGGGCGGCCTCGATCTCGCCGCGCCCCAGCTCGTCGTCGCCGGGTGTCACAGGTACTGGCCGGTGTTGGCGACGGTGTCGATGGAGCGGCCGGGCTCGGTGCCCTGCTTGCCGGTGATGAGCGTGCGGATGAAGACGATCCGCTCGCCCTTCTTGCCGGAGATCCGCGCCCAGTCGTCGGGGTTGGTGGTGTTGGGCAGGTCCTCGTTCTCCTTGAACTCGTCGACGCACGCCTGGAGCATGTGCTGCACCCGCAGGCCGCGCTGGTCGTGCTCGAGGAAGTCCTTGATGGCCATCTTCTTGGCCCGGTCGACGATGTTCTGGATCATCGCGCCGGAGTTGAAGTCCTTGAAGTAGAGGACCTCCTTGTCGCCGTTGGCGTAGGTGACCTCGAGGAAGCGGTTCTCCTCGGACTCGGTGTACATCCGCTCGACGGTGGCGCGGATCATGCCGGCCACGCAGTCGCGTCGCGGTCGCCACCGAACTCCGCCACGTCGTCGGCGTGCAGCGGCAGGGCGCGACGAGGTACTTGGTGAAGATGTCGCGCGCCGACTCCGCGTCGGGACGCTCGATCTTGATCTTCACGTCGAGGCGGCCGGGCCGCAGGATGGCGGGGTCGATCATGTCCTCGCGGTTGGAGGCGCCGATGACCAGGACGTTCTCGAGGAGCTCGACGCCGTCGATCTCGCTGAGCAGCTGCGGGACGATGGTGTTCTCCACGTCGGAGGAGACGCCCGAGCCGCGGGTGCGGAACAGCGAGTCCATCTCGTCGAAGAACACGATGACCGGGGTGCCCATCGAGGCCTTCTCGCGGGCCCGCTGGAAGACCAGCCGGATGTGGCGCTCGGTCTCGCCGACGTACTTGTTGAGGAGCTCGGGACCCTTGATGTTGAGGAAGTAGGACTTCCCCTCCTGGCCGGTCTTGGCCGCGACCTTCTTGGCCAGCGAGTTGGCGACCGCCTTGGCGATCAGCGTCTTGCCGCAGCCGGGCGGGCCGTAGAGCAGGACGCCCTTCGGGCGGCTTGAGCTGGTGGTCCTTGAAGAGCTCGGGGTGCAGGTAGGGCAGCTCGACGGCGTCGCGGATGGCGTCGATCTGGGAGACCAGGCCGCCGATCTGCGAGTAGTCGATGTCGGGGACCTCCTCGAGCACCAGCTCCTCGACCTCCGACTTGGGGACCCGCTCGTAGGCGTAGCCGGCGCGGGCGTCGAGCAGCAGCGAGTCGCCGGCGCGCAGCGGCTCGTCGAAGAGCGGCTTGGCCAGGCGTACGACGCGCTCCTCGTCGGCGTTGGCGATCACCAGGCCGCGCTCGCCGTCCTCGAGGAGCTCCTTGAACATCACGACCTCGCCGACCTTCTCGAAGTCGAGCGCCGCCACCACGTTGAGGGCCTCGTTGAGCATGACCTCCTGGCCCTTGACGAGCTCGTCGAGGTCCACGGCGGGGCTCACGTTGACCCGGAGCTTGCGACCGCCGGTGAACACGTCGACGGAGTCGTCCTCGTTGCGGGCCAGGAAGGTGCCGAAGCCGGCCGGCGGCTGCGCCAGCCGGTCGACCTCCTCCTTGAGCTTCATGATCTGGTCGCGCGCCTCGCGCAGCGTCTGGGCGAGCCGCTCGTTCTGGCTGGTCACGGCGGCCAGCGACCGCTGGGTGTCCGCGAGTCGCAGCTCGAGGCCCCGGGACTGGCCGGGCACGTCGGTGAGGCGGCGACGGAGGTCACCGACCTCGGCCTCGAGGAAGCGCACCTGCTGCACGAGCTCGTCGGGCGTGCGCCCTGCTCCGGCGGGCGTGGATGTCGATTCGGACATGTGCGTCACCTCCTTGGTCCTTCGGACACTACCCATCTCCTGATGGGACGGAAGTGGATAACCGCCAGTGTTGATCACTATTTCGTCGCGATCCGGACTCGACCGGCTCCACCGACCGGAGACTCAGGCCGACGGGTCGTTGAGGCGGTGGATCGCGAGCAGCTCGGCGTCGGTGAACTCGCCCGACGCGCGCAGCACCTCCTGGACCACGGCCGACTTGCCGGCCAGGTAGACGTCGATGTCCATGGCCGGGTCGTCGGCGAGGGCGCGCTTGACGTCGGCGTACGCCTCCCGGAGGTCCTCGCGGCGGCGCAGCACGTCGCGGACGGCGAGGTGGTTGCGGACGTTCGTGGTGCCGGCGACGCACACGTAGACGTGGCGGCGCGGTGAGGTGTCCGGGGCGTGGAAGGCCTCCCGGTCGGCGACGCCGAGGTCGCCTCGGTGGACGTAGCCGACGCGCTCGAGCGCACCGACCGCGTCCGCGACGTGCTCGCGATCGACGATCACGTCGATGTCGAGGATCGGCTTGGCGGCCAGACCGGGCACGGACGTCGAGCCGACGTGCTCGACCCGGGCGCCGGGGATGTCGGCGAGGGCCCCGCGCAGGGCCTCGGCCACCTCCTCGAAGCGGACCGCCCAGTCCGGCGACCAGGCGACGACCTCGACGCTCACGCCTCGTCGGCTCGGCGGTCGGCCTCCGGGAGCGGAGGGAGGTCGGCGGGACGCGGACCGGTGTAGTCGGGTCCGTAGGCGCCGGGCGCGGGTCGGCGGGTCTTGCGCATGGGCTTCTCCCCCGGCGCCATCCGGCGGGCGGTGACGAGGAAGGCGGTGTGGCCGATCATCTTGTGGCCGGGGCGGACCGCGAGGCCCTCCACGTGCCAGTCCCGGACCAGCGACTCCCACGGCTGCGGCTCGGTGAAGCCGCCGTGGACGCGGAGCGTCTCGACGACGCGGGACAGCTGGGTCGTCGTGGCGACGTACGCACAGACGATCCCGCCGGGGACCAGCGCGTCGGCGACGGCGTCCACGCAGCTCCACGGGTCGAGCATGTCGAGGATGACGCGGTCGACCTGGCCCTCGAGCTGGGGCAGGCCCTCCTTGAGGTCGCCGAGCCGCAGGTCCCAGGCCGGGTGCGTCTCGCCCTCGGGGGCGGAGAAGAACTGGTCGACGTTGCGCTTGGCGACCTCGGCGAACTCCTCGCGGAGCTCGAAGGACGTCACCCGGCCCCACGGGCCGACGGCGCGCAGCAGCGAGCAGGTAGGGCCCCGGACCCGGCGCCGGCCTCGACGACGCGGGCGCCCGGGAAGATGTCGGCCAGGGAGATGATCTGGGCCGCGTCCTTGGGGTAGACCACTGCGGCGCCGCGGGGCATGGACACCACGAACTCGCTGAGCAGCGGCCGGAAGACGAGGTACTGCCCGCCGGCCGACGACACGACCGTGAAGCCCTCGTCCCGGCCGATGAGCTCGTCGTGCTCGAGGTGCCCGCGGTTGGAGAAGAAGCGCTTGCCCGGCGTCAGCTCGAAGTTGTGGCGGCGGCCCTTCTGGTCCGTCAGGCGCACCCACTCACCGGCCCGCAGCGGACCGCGGTGGACACCGGACCATGCCTCCCGCGGGACGTCTGGGGAGGGTACGGCGGGGGTCGTCTCGGGCATGCGCGGAACCCTAGTGCGGGGTGCCCGTGGTCGCGGAAATGACGCGTACGCCGCCCGCCCGCGCGTGGACGGGGCCGGGGTTCGCGGCGCGCCTCGTCTCGCCGGTGCTACGCGTGGGCGGGTGCCGTCTCCGAACGGCTCGACCTCGCGTCGCGCCAGGATCCTCGTCCACCCGACCAGCGCCAGCAGCCCGCCCATGCCCATCGTGGTCAGCAGCACCACCCGGGACTGCCGGATGACGCGGCCGCACGCCAGCGGCTTCGCCCGGTTGAGCGTCCGAGACTGTCCGCTGTGCGCGCCGCGTCGGGCGTCCCGGACACGAGCCACGACGCGGAGATCGCGGCGCCACAGGCGTGGGTCCGACCCGTGACGTGCGTCGACCTCTGGTGCTCGGTGCCGACGGAGAAGGCCAGGAGGACCATGAGCAGCCCACCCACGACCGCAACCCTCGCCCCTGTCATCAGGCAAGCATGGACCCACGTCGCTGCCCCGACCAGCTCCCCCGCCACCGGACCACCTCCGTGCATGAGCGTCGCGAGCACGGTGGGTGATCACTCGTGCAGGGTCCCGAGCGCCGCCGTTGTCCCCGTGTCCCCGTGCCCGCCCTGGGCCGCTCGGGCAGAGCCGGGCGAACCGTCTGCGGACCATCGATCCCGCCGTCACCCTGCGCCGCCCGAGTCGTCGGTCCAGCCTCGAGGTCACAGCAGCCGCCTGGCGGCGTCAGGCGACCTCGACCGCCTGACCGAGTTGCATCTAACGCGGAGTCTCGAGGCCCTTGGACGTGCCTGTGGCCCCGCCGGTGTCACTGGGCGGGGTCCGGGGCGTGGTGGTCAGAGGTCGGGCGGGTTGGCGTCGCGGTCAGCGTCGCGACTCATTCGACTCCTGGCTCGGGCCAGGCGCGACCGATCGGTTGGCTGCCGGTGTGGTCGCGGAGGTAGGTGTTGCCGAGCGGGCTCGTCCACACGAACACCCCGGGCTCGGTCATCTCGTAGCGCCACCGCCCCCGTGTCTTCAACCGGTGGTGCCTGCCTGCACAACGGTGCCAGGTTGTCGGTCGCCGTCGGACCACCCTGCTCGGGGTGGTCGTGGTTGTACGGGATGACATGGTCGAGGTCGCAGTGCCTCGCGTTGCGGCCGCACCACGGGAACACACAGGTCCCGTCGCGGACGATCACGTGCTCCCGGATCCTCGGGGTCGGCCGGTAGCCGTGGCACTCGAGGCGTTCGCGGAGGTCGATGACCTGGGTGACGACCACCTGCACGTCGGTCGCGCCGCACCAGGCGCGGATCTGGTCCACCGACAGCAGCCGTTGCCGGCCTGCTCGATCCGCCCGCACAACGCCTCGTCCGGCGCGTCCGGGTTGTCGACGTGGGTGATCGCGTCCGCGGAGAGGTGGGCGTACAGGTGGATCTGGGTCACCGGCTTCGAGGCCTGAGGACGCGTGGGTTTCGAGGCTCGCTGCGCTCGCACCTCAACCCCCGAAGCGTCCGGTCTGCGTCCGGGTCGTCGAAGCCGATGGTCATCTGGTGCCGGGCCAGGTCGCCCAGCGCGGTGGCGCGGCGGCCGTCGGCGGTGTCGGTGGACCCGAGCTTCGCGAGGTGCTCGGCCCCGCTCTTGACGGCCTCGGCCAGCGCGAGGGCGTCGGGGACCTCCAGGTCGGCCTCGAGGTGCATCGTCCCGTCGAACGACGCCTGCTCGGTGTCGAACGTGACGTGCCGCTTGTCCGCCGAGTCCTCCAGCGACTTGCTGCACCGCGTCGGGCATGAACCGCACCCGGGCCTCGTCGACCACCCGACCCAGCTGCGACGGCGTCAGCCGGGAGGCGCACCAGAACACCTGCTCGTCGACATGGGTCGCGGCCTCCAAGGTGAGGGCGAGGGTGGTCTGCGCGATGATCCGCGCCCGCCACCCCGCCACCAGACCCGGACAGGACCGCACCCCACAGGCGCGGCAGGCGGTAGGCGACCTCGACACAGTCGGTCAGGAACCGCCCCGCACTGTCGTTGGTCCGACCCAGCATGGTCGCGAACTCCGGCACACAGAACTCATCGATCGACGGGGACCCCTCGCCGGCGAACGTCTTCGGAGACGTGAAGCACGCCTCGGCGAACTCCGGGTCCGCGATGTGCAGGTCGGCCCAGTGGACCGCCAGACGCATCATCTCCACGTCGGCCTTGTCCGCCGTCTTCTTCTGGTCGCGCACCGCACGCAACAGCTCGGCCGGGGAGTCCGGCAGACGCGGGTGCGGTGGTCGATGACATGGCTCCAGCCAATCAGGGACCACCGACAATCAGAGGCCGAAAGGACCGGTTCTGACCGGATGGTGGACACGACTTTCCGACGACTTTCACGGACCGAGCGACCGGCGTGGTTTCGAGGCTCGCTGCGCTCGCACCTCAACCACCGAGAGCACGGTCGCGGCCGGGCGACCCGAGTGATTTCGAGGATCGCTGCGCTCGTACATCTGCCACCGACAGCACGGTCCCGACCGGGTAGGTGGGCGTGGTTCGAGGCTCGCTGCGCTCGCACCTCGACCACCGAGAGCACGGGCCCGACCGGGCGGTGCGTGGTTCGAGGCTCGCTGCGCTCGCACCTCAACCACCGAGAGCCCGGCGAGCGTGGTTTCGAGGCTCGCTCCGCTCGCACCTCAACCACCGAGAGGTCCGGCGAGGGTCAGCGGCGCGGGGCCTCGCGGAACGCCTTGTCGACGTCGGCGGTGACGAGCACGCCACAGATCTGGCCGTCCTCCTCGAGCAGGAGGTACTCGTCGGCGGGGCGTCGGCTGATCGCGAGGATCAGCTCCTCCCCCTCGATCGCGGCGGGCAGCGAGAGCCCGTCCTCGAGGGTGCGCGCGACGGTCGGAGACGGCCATCCACGGGCGCCGGTCGACGGGGGTGGCCAGCACGGCCGCCTCGTTGACGATGCCGGTGGCGCGACCCGCGCTGGTGGTGGTGACGATGCTCCCGGCGCCGGCCTCCTGCGCGCGGCGTACGGCCTCGGCCAGCGGCAGGTCCTCCGGGACGGCGAGCGTACGGCGCGCCAGCGGGCGCGCGACGAGGTGCGGGAGGCGTCGGCGCAGCCGCGCCTGGGACATGGCCGCGGTCGCGCCGGTCCAGAGGAAGACCGCGAGCACGAAGACGAGCGCGTAGTCGAAGAGGGTCGGCTCGACGTCGAAGATCTCGCGCTGGACCAGCGGCCAGGCGAGCACGGCGAGCGCGGTGAGCCGCCCGCCCCAGCCGGCGACCAGCGTGCCCCGGTGCTCGTTGCCGGAGACGCCCCACACGAGGGCCTTGAGCACGCGGCCACCGTCGAGCGGCAGGCCGGGGACGAGGTTGAGGACGCCGATCAGGAGGTTGGCGCCGGCGAGGCCCTCGATGGTCACCCGGACGAGCCCCTCGGGCACGACGAACCACGCGGCGGCGGCGACCACGCCCACGGCGATCGAGGTCAGCGGCCCGACGACGGCGATCCAGAACTCCTGCCGGGGCTTGCGCGCGGCTCCGTCGATCTCGGTCATGCCGCCGAGGAAGTGCAGCGTGATCGAGTTGACGACGTAGCCGAAGCGCTGCGCCATGAGGGCGTGCGACGCCTCGTGCAGCAGCACCGCGAGGTAGAGCATCACGGCGAAGACCAGCCCGGCGACGTACTTGAAGAAGCCGAGCCCCGGCTCCACCTGCTCGATGCGCGGCGCGATGGCGAAGGCGATGAGCGCGGCCACGAGGAACCACGAGCTGGTGACCAGCACGTCGATGCCGGAGACCGAGCCGACGCGGAACGTGCCGGCAGGGCGCTGCCGATCGGCATGCTGTCGGTCCGCCGGCGGAGGAGTCTCGGTCACCCCACGAGCCTAGCCGCGGGCCCGTCGTCCGCGTGGTGTCGGTGGGGTCACCTAGGGTGCGGCGCATGAGCTCCCCCGCCCCCTCCCCCGCCGACCGGGTCTCCACACCGGTCGACGGCATCGACGTGCTGGGGGCGCTCTCGCCGAGCCGGGCGGGCGACTTCATGACCTGCCCGCTGATGTATCGCTTCCGCACCATCGACAAGCTGCCCGAGCAGCCGTCGCCCGACGCGGTGCGCGGCACCGTCGTGCACAAGGTGCTGGAGGACCTCTTCGACCTGCCCGCGGCGGACCGCACGCCCGACGTCGCGGCCGACATGCTGGTCCCCTCCTGGGAGGCGCTCCTCGAGGCCGCCCCCGAGGTCGCGGAGATGTTCGGCGACGAGGGCCCCGACGTCGCCTCGTGGCTGACCTCGTGCCGTGAGGTCCTCGACCGCTACTTCACCCTCGAGGACCCGCGCCGCCTCGAGCCCGCCGAGCGCGAGCTGTACGTCGAGACGGTGCTCGACAGCAAGCTGCTGCTGCGCGGCTTCGTCGACCGCCTCGACGTGGCTCCCGACGGGCGCATCAGGGTCGTGGACTACAAGACGGGACGAAGCCCTGGCCTGGGCTTCGAGGCCAAGGCGCTGTTCCAGATGAAGTTCTACGCCCTCGTCGTCTGGCGCACCCGCGGCGTGCTGCCGAGCGTGCTCCAGCTGGTCTACCTCGGCAACGGCGAGATCCTGCGCTACGAGCCCGACGAGGCCGACCTGCTCGCCACCGAGCGCAAGGTCGAGGCCGTCTGGCGAGCCATCCGGGAGTGCGAGGAGACCGGCGACTGGCAACCCAGCCCGTCCCGGCTGTGCGACTGGTGCAGCTACAAGCCGTTCTGCCCGTCGTACGGCGGCACGCCACCGCCCCTGCCCGAGCGGGTGCCGGTCCCGGACCCCTCCGGGGACCTCGACACCGACGAGGGCGTCACCGCCCGCTGACGAAGCCCGCCAGGTCCGCGGTGTCCAGGCCGGCGAGCGTGCCGGCGAAGACTCGACGTCGACCTTCGAGGATCGGCACGTGGTTGGGCACGCACAGCACCACGCAGCCGGCCGCCTCGGCGGACTTGGCACCGGTGTTGGAGTCCTCGATGGCCAGGCAGTCGCCGGCGTCCACACCGAGGTCCGCGGCCGCCTTGAGGTAGGGCTCGGGGTGCGGCTTGCCGAACTCCACGCGGTCGCCGGTGACGATGGTGTCGAAGGTGCCCTCCGGCAGGTGCTCCAGGATCGGCTCCACGAAGCGCATCCACGACATCGTCACGAGCGCGCAGGGCACGTCGTGGGCGCGCAGGTCGGCCAGCAGCTCACGGCCACCGGGGCGCCACGGCACCTCGCGGCGTACGCGCTCGACGACGCCGTCGAGCAGCTCGTCGACGATCTGCTCGGGCGTGCGGTCGATGCCCATGTGCTCGCGGATGTAGACCCCGGACTCGAGCAGCGCGTTGCCGACGAGGTTGAGGGCGTGCTCCTCGGACCAGGTGCCGCCGTACTTCGCGGCCATCGCGTACTCGGTCTCGATCCAGTACGGCTCGGTGTCGACGAGGGTGCCGTCCATGTCCCACAGGACGGCCGCCGGCGGGCGCACTCCCCCATCCCGGCGCTGACCTGCAGAAACACGAGAATTGACGGTACTCAGAATGCCCTCCGAAGCGCTTCATGCGACGTTCCATGCGACGAACCACCCTAGAACGGGACCCACCGGCATAGAACATCGCGGCGGCGACCCTGGCCCTGCCCGACCGCATCCAGACGCCTCGCGACCGATCCCGCGCTGACCCTGGCGCTTGTACACGCCATGAGCAACCAACTCGATACTCGGATGGCGAGTCCGAACCCTGCCTCGATCGGACCGTAGGCAACGGGGCCGGGACGCCGAATCACCCGCTTCGGATGCGACCGGGTGAGGGCGTCGACTTCCGCTCGTCGCGGAGCGGCGCGCATGCGTCCGAGCGTGGCTGATGGTCCTCCAGCTCGGGCGTGGCGGACGTGCGTCACCTCTTGCGGGTGACCCCAGTCAGGGGGGTGATCCCTATCGTCACCTCATGCCTCTCGTTCCCGCGGATCGGACCAGCGCCGCGGACGTTGCAGGGAGTGTGGCCGTCACGACGATGCCGCGCTCGATCATGTTGCTGGTCGGCGTCCTGGGTGTCGTGGCCCTCGGCGCGGGCATCAAAGCAGCTGCCGGGATCGTGGCGCCGGCGATGCTTGCCCTCGTGCTCACCATCGCGGTGGTACCCATCAGTCGGTGGGCCCGCACACGTGGCTGGCCGGGCTGGCTAGCGACACTCGCAGCGCTCGCAGCGGCATACTTCATCTTGTTGGTCATGGTCGTCGGCGTCGTCGTCTGTCTCGTCAAGTTCGCCGACCTGCTTCCGACGTACGCCACGGAGGCCAACAACCTGGTGAAGCAGCTGCAGGATGGCCTGTCCCAGCTCGGTCTGAGCACGGGCGCGACGAGTGATGCGCTTTCAAAGCTGGACCCGGCAAAGCTGGCCGGGGTGCTGACCGACCTGGTCTCGGGGATCCTGGGAATCCTGGGCTCTCTCTTCTTCCTCGTGGCGTTGATGTTCTTCTTCGTCGTCGCCGTCCCCGGCTTTGCGCCGCGCGTCACCGCGCTGCAACGCACCAAGCCCGAACTGACTGCTGCCTTGGGGAAGTTCCTTGGAGGTTCGCAGACCTACCTGCTCATGACTGCGCTCTTCGGCGCCATCGTCGGTGTACTCGACATGGGGGCACTGTGGCTGCTGGGCGTCCCGCTCCCGCTTGTCTGGGGATTCTTCTCGTTCCTCACGAACTTCATTCCCAACATCGGTTTCATCATCGGCGTCATCCCGCCGGCCTTCCTAGCTCTGCTCGACGACGGTTGGGATGGCTTGTTGTGGGTGGTCCTGGTCTACAGCGTCCTCAACGTCACCATCCAGACGTTCATTCAGCCGCGCATCGTTGGCAACTCGGTCGGACTCAGCGCCGAGGTCACCTTCATGTCACTTGTCGTCTGGGCGTTTCTGCTCGGCGCGCTCGGCGCGCTCCTGGCCGTGCCGATGACATTGCTCCTCCGAGCGATATTCATCGATGCCGACAGTCGTGCATCCTGGGTGGCACCGCTGATCGACGCAACGGTCCAGGACGAACCGCCCCCCGCTGCCACTCCTCTCGTTGCCAATTCATGATGCCCCCGTGGCTTCCACCGGGTGCTGAGAAGACGTCTGCGGCACGGCGCCACGAGGTCGAACAGAGTGAGTTGCGTCTGCGCACGAGGCGGCGAGAGGCGTGATCTACGCCGGCGCCGAGGTCCTCTTCTACGCTCTGGCTGCAGCCGCCAGCGCCCTCGTGCTTGCCGCGACATTCGTCGTCATCCGCGGCGAGCGACCGCGCACGAACGGGATCGTGTTCCTGAGCGGGTTCGTGTTCGGAACCGCAATCGCCTGCGGCCTCGGCCTGGCCCTCGGTCAAGCCGCCGTCGCCCGGCTCGATGCGCACGAGACGTTCAGGGCGGTGGTCACGGTCGGCCTCGGCCTGGCCCTGCTTGCGGTCGGGCTTCGGGCCCGGCGGACGAGGCCGACCGGGCCAGTGGCGCGGAGCAGTCGCGCGGCGGCGATCGTCGGCGGGCTAGGCAACGTGGGTCCCGCGGCGTCATTCTCCATGGCCGGGCTCCTTGGCTTCGGAGGGCCCAAGCGGCTCGTGCTCACCTTCCTCGCCATGACTTCGGTCACCGACGCGGGTCTGCGCGACGTGGTCGACGTGTCCTTGGTCGCTTTCTACCTCGCCGTGTCCACGGCGATCGTCTCGGTGCCGGTAGGCATGGTGGTCATCGCGGGAGAACGCACGGACGCGATCTCGGCCCGTGGCCAGTCCTGGGTGAGCGAGCATGCGACAGAACTCCGCACATGGATCTCCATCCTGCTCGGAGGGGCACTCATCGTGTACGGGCTGGTGCGGCTATCGACTTGAGCTTGGAACAGGAGGCGCTACCCCAGGCCGGGAACCGACGAGCGAGCGGGGGCGCGGGCGGGATCGTGAGGAACCTCGCAAAGCAGATCAGGATCGACGACCAGGACGTCTGACAGGAGACGGCATCGGGAACGGAGAAGTCGCCATGACGAAGCACGAACCCGCGCCGGGCCGCACGAAAGTAGCGGGCGAGCTCACACGCGAGAGCTGGCGACGGCCGTGGTACGCCCACCTCGTCGCCTACGTCTTCGCCGTCGTCGTGACGGTGCCGGAGGCTCGTGAAGCGCGTGGGCCCGGAGCGACCGGTCTGGCAGCATCTGCTCATGGACGTCGAGATGCTGGAGGCCGAGCGGCTCCGATTCGGCGACGGCGCCCCCGTGCGGGCGGCCTCCGCGGTCGTGCCCTTCGGCGACGGCCACCTGGTGGTGTCGGACGACGCCACCCGTGCGGCCTGGTTCCGGGAGGGGACGGCCACTCGCGTCCGGCTCCTCCCGCCGGTCGGTGGGCATGACGTGTTCGACGAGGCGTCCGGGACCAAACACCTCAAACCGGACCTCGAAGCCGCCTGCCAGGTCGAGGTCGGTGGGACCCCGGCGACGCTGGTGATGGGCTCCGGTTCCTCCCCGGCCCGGATGCAGTGGTGCCTGCTGCGGCTCGAGGACGGCCGACCGAGGGCCGTGGTCGCCGACATGGCACCGGTGTACGCCGCCGCCGCGGCTGCCCTGGCCGTCGACCTCGAGATGCTCAACCTCGAGGGCGCCTGCATCATCGGGGACACGCTGCGGTGGTTCCACCGCGGGCTCCCCTCGGCCGGGATGCCCTCGGGAAGCGTCCACATCGACCTACGCACCGCAGTGGCTGCGGCCCTGGGAGACCTCGACGTCGCGGAGGTGACGGCCACCCGTCCCGTGCACTACGACCTCGGCGCCGTGGGCGGCGTCGGCCTGGCCATCACCGACGTCGTCGCGCTGCCCGGGGGCGACCTGATCGCCAGTGCCGCAGCCGAGGACAGCCCCGACCCGCGCGACGACGGGCCGGTGGTGGCCTCGGCGCTGGCACGTATCCGAGGGGATCAGGTGCAGGAAGTCGTTCTCCTGCCCAGGCTCGGCGGCGGCGTGATCAAGGTCGAGGGACTGATGGTGCTGGACGCCGACGAGCGGCAGACGACCTTGTTCGCCGTGACCGACGTCGACGATCCGGACGCAGCGTCCTGGGCGACCACGCTCCGCGTCCGGCACTGACCCCCGGGTGCCGTGCGGTGCTACGGGTGCACCTGCGAGCCGAACCTCTCGGCGATCACGCCATGCCGCAGGCCGCGGTCGCTGACGGTCACGGCATCCTGGCCCGTGATCGTCAGGATCGTGCGGACGATGCAGGCCCCGCGAGGATGACTTCGGCCCGGGCCGGCTGAAGGCCCGGCGATCTCACGCCGGCTCGTCCGCCGAGCAGCTGCCGGAAGATCTCGATCTGGCGGTCCACCTCGGCAAGAGTCGAGCGACGGTCGCCGTGGACGACGTCCGGGTCGTAGTGGTCCAGCCGGTGCCGGTGCGCCGCGAGGTTGGTCGAGGTGCCCCCGATCGCGATCACCATGTCCGGCCGCGGGCGGTCCGCAGGTCGCCGAAGTCTGCCGCGAGGGCCGAGAGGGCGTCCTCCACGGTGGCGCGCGGGACGGCGTCGGCGAGCCCGAAGCGCTCGGTGACACTGACGGCGCCGACGTCGAGGCTGAACTGCTCCTCGATCGCGTCGGCGGTGCCCGAAGGTGAACTGGCTGCTGCCGCCCCCGGAGTCGAAGACCAGCAGCCGGTCTCCGACCAGCGGCAGCGCCGACACCGCGGCGCGGTAGGCCAGCCGTGCTTCCTCGGTGCCCGAGATCACCTCGACGACGACGCCGCAGCGCTCGTTGACGGCATCGAGGAACGTCGTCGCGGTTCGGCGCCTGTCGCAGGCCCGCGGTGCCGACCGCCACGATGGTCGACCGGCCCGCCCGTCGCGTGCCTCGCTGACCAGCCGGTCGATCGCGTCGGCCGTGCGAGCCATCGCGGCGGGGTCAGCTCGCCCGGACTCGGTCAGTCCTTCCCCGAGCCGGGTGACCACGGCGGTCTCGGCCACCGTGTCGAGGTCACCGCTCTCTCGCCGGTCACCGAGGAGGAACTTGACCGAGTTGGTGCCGACGTCGATGACGGCGAACCTGCTGGGGCCCCACCCGAGGAGAGCCTTCAGTCCCGGGGCGACGCAGGTGTTGGGACGACCGGCCAGCCCGAGCGCGTCGACCGTCCGGAGCACGAGGTCGGGGTCCGGAGACTCCACGGCGACGCTCCAGGTGGTCCTCCCGCCGGCGATGATGTCGGTGAGCTCGACCATGCAGCCGTCGAGCACCGAGCGCCGTCTGCGCTTGCGCGTCTCCACCGACGCGCAGGTCGGTCGCGCGGTCCCACCAGCTCGTCCACGAACTCCTCGCGGCTGTGCTCGGGCGCGCCGGCGTCGCCGGCAGCGGCACGCCGAGCGCCGCGAAGGCGCCTCGACCAGGTCCGGCTCGTCGAGCGGGAACGGGGCCTTCATCGTCGGGACCCAGAGCTGCAGGCCGGCGCCGTCACGCGTCTGGAGGACCTTGGTGTCCAGCACACCCGTCCCGGATCTTGACGGAGGCGTCGCTCTACAGCGACAGGACGTACGTCTCCTCGCTCTCGAGGGCTCCGGCCGCGACAGCAGGGCGCCAGTGCCTCGACGTCGGCGAGGTCGATCGTCGAACGTGCGCCACTCCCACCGCGGTACGACGGTCGGCCGGTCGGGTGGATCGAATGGTCGCTGGTGGTCACTGGTCGCTCACCTTCCTCGGTGCTGATCGGTCGTGGCCGGCGGGAGCGGGTGCGCATCCTGCCGGCACGGCTCGGTGCACGTTGCCGTGGATGCGATCGGATCCGAGTCGCTCGAGCGCGCCCTCACGCTCGAGCAGCCGGCGGACCGGCGGCCGAACGGCCGCCAGCCGCAGCTCGACGTCGGAGTCCTCGGCCATCTGGATGATCTCTGACATCGTCGCCGCACCCTGGGAGTCGATGAAGTTGACGCCGGCGAAGTGCAGCACCATGCCGTCCACGCCCGGGTCGAGCATAGCGACGCGCACCCGGTCCACAAGCCGTCCGCGGTGGCGAAGAAGACGCCGCCGTCCATGCGCAGCAGCACGATCCCCGGGAAGGTCTCGTCCTCGGGATGCTCGTCGAGGTCCCGGAACACCTGGGTGCCGCGCTCACGGCCGAGGTCGACACGAGCGGGTGCGTGGTGACGTACACGAGCCACACCAGCGACAGCGCGATGCCGATCACGACACCGGCGAGGATCCCGAGAGCGAGGGTCCCGAGGATCGCCGCCGTCGGCCAGCCAGAAGTCGACCCTCGACACCCGCCGCAGACGCCGCATCTCCCGGACGTCCATCATCCCGACGACGACCGCCTCGATGATCAGCACGGCGAGGACGGGCTTCGGGAAGCGACGGAGAAGAGCGGCGCGAGGACGAGGAGGGCCAGCAGGACGATGGCCCCGGAGGACAGGGAGGCGAAGCCGGACCGAGCGCCCGAGCGGTCGTTGAGCGAGCTGGCGGACAGGCTCGTCGAGACCGGCATCCCGTTGAGGAGACCCGCGCCGATGTTCGCTGCGGCCTGGGCCACCGACTCCTGGTCGATGTCGACCCGGTAGCGATGCTTCGCGGCGAAGGCCCGGGCGTCGCCGGCGGTCTGCGAGAACCCGATCATCACCAGCGCGAAGGCGGCGAGCAGCACCGTGCCGCGCATGCTCCACGAGCAGCCCACATCGGGCACCTCGAACGACGGCAGCCCGCGCGGGATCTCGCCGACCAGCGCAACGCCGCGGTCAGCGAGGTCGAAGACCCACGACGCGACGAGTCCGCCCACCAGGAGGACGAGGGCGCCGGGAACCTGCGGAGCGACCCACCGCAGGCCGCGACGACGGCGAGCGCCGCGACCCCCACCACCACCGTGGCGGGGTGGGCCTCGGCCGAGGGTGGACAGCCACGACCAGAGCTCCTGGAACGAGTTGCTGCCCTCGCTGTCGGTGCCGGTCAGCTTGGGCAGCTCCCCGATGACGACGTCGATCGCTGCGCCGAACAGGAACCCGGTCACGACGGCCCGGGAGAGGAACTGCGACAGCCACCCCATCCGGAACACCGCGAGAGCAGGAAGAACAGACCGCTGGTGAGCGTGATGCCGGCGACGAGGGTGGCCACGTCGGCGGTGTCGGTCAGCCCGGTCGCCAGCACCGCGCCCCCGGCGACCGCCGCGAGCCCCGAGCTGGGACCCATGGAGATCTGGCGACAGGTGCCGAAGATCGCGTAGAGGATCGTGCCGGCAGCCGCGGCGTAGAGGCCGTTCTCGAGCGGCACGCCGGCGATCTCGGCGTAGCCGAGGTTCTTGGGGATGATCAGCGCCGCGACGACGACACCGGCGACCAGGTCGCCGCGCAGCCAGGCGGACGGTAGCCGCGCAGCTGGTCGAGGATCGGCAGGACCTGCAGGACCCGCCACCGGGTGGGCGCGACCTCCGCCGTCATGGTCGGCCGACCTCGCTCACGCCGAACCGTCAGGCGGCTGCGCGCGCTGCTCCTCGACGAGCTCGGCAGCGAAGAACTCGAGGGCCGTCTTGGTCTTCGTCTGCTGCTCGCCCGAGACGTCCAGGCCCTTGGCGGCCAGGAAGGCCCTCAGCTCCGCCGCGGCCTGGAAGGCCTCGGAGGGAGGACACTTGGCCGACAGCTCGACGATCCGCGACCCGTCGGGATAGAACCAGAGCTCTGCGACGAGGCGCATGCGCAGCTCGGGGGGACGGAGCTTGAGCTTGAAGACGGTGATGGGCCCGAGGATCGACAGGTCGTCCAGCTCGAGGCCCTCCGGGGCATGCGCCTTGTAGAACTGCCGCTGCTCCTTGGAGTACAGCTTGTGGATGCCCTTGCGTCCCGCCGCGACGTCCAACACGTCCGTGGAGCCCAGGGAGGCCTTCATGGTCGCGGAGCACACGAAGCCGCCCGGCATCGCGTCGACCTCGACGACGAGGTTGTCGGAGCTCCTCTCCTGCTGCACCTCGGCCGGCACCACGGGCCGCAGCTTGACCACCGAGTCGTCCCCGCGCCCCTGCACCCGCCGGGCCCTGACGACCACACCCACCCCGTTGAGGGCCAGGTCGGGGGTGTCGAAGAAGTACACCTGGCGGATCTGCGCGTCGAGGGGGTCCACTCCCAGGGCCGCCACGGCCGCCCGTCGATAGGAGTCCGGCACCGTCAGCTTGAGCTCGACGCTGTCCGCGTCCCTGGCCAGCGCCAGGACCTCGCCGACCTGGGCGTCGGTGAGTCGGGCCGGAGGTACCTCTGCAGTGCTGGACATCGCGTGCTTCCTTCTCCTGGTAGGACGTCAGACCGGATTGTCGGCCGCGGGGGCGGGCCACGAGCCCCATCGTCGAGGTGACGGCAGGGACGACCGCGCCGGCGCCGTCACCTCCGCGGGCGGCCCGAGGTGGTCGGACAGCTCCTCCTTCGCCTGCTTCCGCACCAGGAGCGCCACGAAGTCCCGGACCGGCGCGCTGTCGTAGTGCGACCACAGGCACTGCACGAGGACGGACACCTGGTCGGTCGGGACCGTCGGGAACTCGGCCTGCAGCTCGAGCACGAGCGATCCCATCACCAGGCCCTCGTCCGTCTCCCCCCGTCGGAGCGGGGTGCGCGGACCCGGGTCTTCGACCTCGATCGTCATGGCTGGCCCACTTTCCGCTCTCAGGGTCCTCAGGCCCTCCGGACCCATGGCTGGTACATCCACGATGGGCACTCGTCGCGCGAGCCGCATCCTCCGTAGTGGGTGAGTCGGCGCATGCACCTAGCCTTGGGCCATGCGCCTGCTGCTCCTCCGCCACGGCCAGACATCTGCCAACACGACCGCCGCGCTGGACACCGCCGCCCCCGGCCACGAGCTGACCGAGCTCGGCCTCCGTCAGGCGCAGGCGGCCGGACGGGCCCTCGGCACGCTCGGCATCGGCCTCGTCGCGGTCTCCACGGCCACCCGCACGAGCCAGACCGCGATGCCGCTCGTCAGGTCGCTCGGCCTGGAGCCGGTCCGGCACGACGGGCTCCGCGAGATCGCGGCCGGGGACTTCGAGATGCGCAACGACCACGAGGCGATCGAGGGCTACCTCGGCACCATCGGCGGGTGGCTGGAGGGCGATCTCCTCCGCCGGATGCCCGGCGGCGAGACGGGGCACGAGTTCCTCGCGAGGTACGACGCCGCGGTCGCGCGCGTCTGCGCGCAGGGCAGCGACGTCACCCTCGTGGTCAGCCACGGCGCCGCCATCCGCACCTGGGTCACGCACCGGGCCACGCGGCGACCACGCGCCGATCCACGAGGGGCTGCACAACACGGGCTGCATCACCCTCGACGGGAGTCCCGACGCGGGTTGGACGATCGCGACGTGGCACCGCGAGCCGGTCGGCGGGGCGTGGCTCGACGACCTGGCCGCCCCGGACCCGACCGGGGGCGACTCGAGCCGACGCCGGCCCCGATTCAGGCGAACCGGGTCAGTCCTCCGGGTCGTAGCCCAGGTTGGGCGACAGCCAGCGCTCCGTCTCGGTGAGGCTCCAGCCCTTGCGCTCGGCGTAGTCGGCGACCTGGTCGCGGCCGAGGCGGCCGACGACGAAGTACTGCGACTGCGGGTGGGAGAAGTACCAGCCCGACACCGCGGCGCCCGGCCACATCGCCATCGACTCGGTGAGCTCGATGCCCGTGCTGGCCTCGACGTCCAGGAGCTCCCAGAGGGTGAGCTTCTCGGTGTGGTCGGGGCACGCGGGATAACCCGGCGCGGGGCGGATGCCGGGGTAGCTTCTCGGCGATCAGGGCCTCGTTGGTCGAGCGTCTCGTCGCTCGCGTGGCCCCAGAACTCGGTGCGCACCCGCTGGTGCAGCCGCTCGGCGAAGGCCTCGGCCAGCCGGTCGGCCAGCGACTCGAGCAGGATCGCCGAGTAGTCGTCGTGCTCGGCCTTGAACTCTGTCGATCCGCTCCCGGATGCCGTGCCCTGCCGTGACGGCGAAGCCGCCCACGTGGTCGGCGAGCCCGGTGTCCCGGCGGGCGCGACGAAGTCGCCGAGCGACCGGTTGGGGACGCCGGCGCGGTGCTGCCCCTGCTGGCGCAGGTGGTGCAGCGTGGTCAGGACCTCGGTGCGCGAGTCGTCGGTGTAGACGCTCGACGTCGTCGCCGACCGCCGCTGGCCGGGAAGAAGCCGAAGACCCCGCGGGCGGTCAGCCACCTCTCGTCGATGATCCGGTCGAGCATCTCCTGCGCGTCGTCGTAGAGCTTGCGGGCGGCCTCGCCCGTGGTGGGGTTGTTGAGGATGTCGGGGAACTTGCCCTTCATCTCCCAGGCGTTGAAGAACGGCTGCCAGTCGATGTAGTCGCGCAGCTCGGCGAGGTCGTAGTCGTCGAGGACGTGCACGCCCGGGTCTGCGACGGCGCCGGCGGCGGGTAGCCGTCCAGTCGATCGGGGTCGCGTTGGCGCGGGCGCGCCTCGAGGGTGAGCATCGGGCGGTCGTGCTTGGCCGCGTGCCGGGTGCGCAGGGAGTCGTAGTCGGCCTTGACGTCCGCCATCAGCCGGGCGCGCTGGTCGTCGTGCAGCAGCGCCGCGGCGGTGGGCACCGAGCGTGAGGCGTCCTTGACCCAGACGACCGGGCCGTCGTACTTCGGGTCGACCTTGACCGCGGTGTGGGCGCGCGAGGTCGTCGCGCCGCCGATCATGCAGCGGGATGGTCGAGGCCCTGCGCTGCATCTCGGTGGCGAAGTTGACCATCTCGTCCAGCGACGGGGTGATCAGCCCGGAGAGCCCGATGATGTCGGCGTCGAGCTCGGCGGCGGTGTCGAGGATCTTCTGGGCGGGCACCATCACGCCGAGGTCGATGACCTCGTAGTTGTTGCACTGCAGCACGACGCCGACGATGTTCTTGCCGATGTCGTGGACGTCGCCCTTGACCGTGGCCATCACGATCGTGCCGTTGGTCGTCCTTGGCCGTGGCGTACTCCGGGTTGTCGAGCTTCTCCTGCCTCGATGAAGGGGATCAGGTAGGCGACGGCCTTCTTCATCACCCGGGCGCTCTTGACCACCTGCGGCAGGAACATCTTGCCGGCGCCGAACAGGTCGCCGACGACGTTCATGCCGTCCATCAGCGGGCCCTCGATCACCTCGATCGGGCGGCCGCCGCGCTCGGCGATCTCGGCGCGGAGGCTCCTCGGTGTCCTCGCTCGACGTGGGCGTCGATGCCCTTGACGAGGGCGTGCGTGATCCGCTCCCCGATCGGCAGCGAGCGCCACTCCTCGGCGGCTGACCTCGGCCGCCTCGACCCGCCCGGTTGTACTCCTCGGCGATCTCGAGCAGCCGCTCGGCGGCGTCGGGTCGCCGGTTGAGGACGACGTCCTCGATCCGCTCCCGCAGGGCTCGGGTCGACCTCGTCGTAGACCACCAGGGCGCCGGCGTTGACGATGCCCATGTCGAGGCCGGCCTCGATGGCGTGGAAGAGGAAGACGGCGTGGATGGCCTCGCGCACCGGGTTGTTGCCGCGGAAGGAGAAGCGACACGTTGGAGATGCCGCCGGAGACCTTGGCGCCGGGGAGGTTCTGCTTGATCCAGCGGGTCGCCTCGATGAAGTCGAGGCCGTAGGTCGCGTGCTCCTCGATGCCGGTGGCGACGGCGAAGACGTTGGGGTCGAAGATGATGTCCTCGGCCGGGAAGCCGACCTCGTCGACGAGGATCCGGTAGGCCCGCTCGCAGATCTGCTTGCGGCGCTCGAGGTTGTCGGCCTGCCCGTCCTCGTCGAAGGCCATCACGACCGCGGCGGCGCCGTACTTGCGGCACAGGCGCGCCTGCTCGCGGAACTTGTCCTCGCCCTCCTTCATGGAGATGGAGTTGACGATCGGCCTTGCCCTGGACGCACTTGAGGCCGGCCTCGATGACCTCCCACTTGGAGGAGTCGACCATCACCGGCACCCGGCTGATGTCGGGCTCGGAGGCGATCAGCTTGAGGAAGCGGTCCATGGCCGCGACGCCGTCGATCATCCCCTCGTCCATGTTGACGTCGATGACCTGGGCGCCGTTCTCCACCTGCTGCGCGGCCACCGACAGGGCGGTGTCGTAGTCGCCGTCCTTGATCAGCGTTGCGGAAGCTGGGCGGAGCCGGTGATGTTGGTGCGCTCGCCGACGTTGACGAAGAGGCTGTCGGCGTTGATCGTGAACGGCTCGAGGCCGGAGAGCCGCATGGCGGGGGCGACCTCGACCGGGACCCGCGGCGCGGCTTGTCCGCCACGGCGTCCGCGATGGCGCGCGATGTGGGCGGGCGTGGTGCCGCAGCAGCCGCCCACGAGGTTGACGAGGCCGCTCTCGGCGAACTCCGACACGATCGCCGCGGTCTCCTCGGCCGCCTCGTCGTACTCACCGAAGGCGTTGGGCAGGCCGGCGTTGGGGTAGCCGACACGAAGATGTCGGCGATGCGCGACAGCTCGGCGACGTACGGACGCATCTCCCGCGCACCGAGGGCGCAGTTGAGTCCGACGAGCAACGGGCGCGCGTGGCGCACCGAGTTCCAGAAGGCCTCGGTCGTCTGGCCGGACAGCGTGCGACCGGACGCGTCGGTGATGGTGCCGCTGATGATCGACCGGCCAGCGGCGGCCGAGGTCGGTCGAAGACCTGGTTCGACCGCCGAAGATGGCCGCCTTCGCGTTGAGGGTGTCGAAGATCGTCTCGATGATGACGCAGGTCGGCGCCGCCGTCGAGCAGGCCGCGGGTCGCCTCGGAGTACGCCGCGACCAGCTCGTCGTAGGACACGTTGCGGGCACCCGGGTCGTTGACGTCGGGCGAGATGGAGGCCGTGCGGGTCGTCGGTCCCAGCGCACCGGCGACGTAGCGCGGACGCTCGGGCGTCCGGGCGCCCACCTCGTCGCAGACGCGTGCGGGCGAGGCGGGCGGCCTCGAGGTTGATCTCGTAGGCCAGGTCCTCCAACCCGTAGTCGGAGAGCGAGATCGAGTTGGCGTTGAACGTGTTGGTCTCGATGATGTCCGCGCCGGCCTCGAGGTACTCGCGGTGGATCTCCTCGATGATGTGCGGCTGGGTCAGCGTCAGCAGGTCGTTGTTGCCGACCAGGTCGCTCTCCCAGTCCGCGAAGCGCTCGCCCCGGTAGCCCGCCTCGTCCGGACGGTCCCGCTGGATGGCCGTGCCCATGGCGCCGTCGATGACCAGGATCCGCTCCCGCATGGTGGCGGCGAGCTCCTCGGTGGCATCGGGGCGGTGCTGGCTCACGGACTCGGGACTCACAGGGCTCTCGGCTCCTCTCGGCTGGGACTGCCAGCCTAGGTTCGGCGTTCCACTGTGTGGACACCATTCCCAGATCGTGACACCGCGCCGCGGTGCCCCCGAAATCCCGGACGTGTCCGGGGACCGGGATCGGTGGTGCCGTCCGGGTGACCGGCATGGCCCGCGTGGGGGTCGAGCGCTGACCGGTCGGGGGATCCCGAGCCCGGCCGGGACGCATAGCGTCGCGGCGTGGGGTGTTCGGGCCAGGGGGCCGGGGACCTTGTGCGTGGGGAGCGACCGCCGCCGTGACGGGGGCGGCGGCGCTCGCTCGGACCCGCCGCCGCGGTTGACCGTCGCTCCGGGCGCCGCGCGGACTACGCTGGAACGGTGATCGAGTTCGACGATGTCCAGGACCTGGTCGTCTCCCGTGGTGATCGCGGCCTTCGAGGGCTGGAACGACGCCGCGGACGCCGCGTCCTCGGTCGTCGACCACCTCATGGACGTGTGGGACGCCCACGTCATCGGGGCCATCGACCCCGAGGAGTTCTACGACTTCCAGGTCAACCGGCCGATGGTCGGCACGGACGACAACGGCCACCGCCGGCTCACCTGGCCGACCACCCGGATCGCGATCGCGTCTCCCCCGGGCCTGCACCGGGACGTGATCCTCATCCGCGGCATCGAGCCCAACATGCGCTGGCGCCAGTTCTGCGCCGAGCTGCTCGCCGCGTGCGACGACCTCGGGGGCGAGCTCGTGGTCACCCTCGGGGCGCTGCTGGCCGACGCACCGCACACCCGCCCCATCCCGGTCACCGGGACCGCCACCGAGCCCGACCTGGTGGACCGGCTCAAGCTCGAGCAGTCGACGTACGAGGGTCCGACGGGCATCGTCGGCGTCTTCCAGGACGCGTGCATCCAGCTCGACATCCCGGCCGCGTCCTACTGGGCCGCCGTGCCGCACTACGTCGCGCAGCCGCCCTGCCCCAAGGCGACCCTGGCCCTCATCGGGCAGCTCGAGGACCTGCTGGAGTGCAGCATCCCCCTCGGCGACCTCCCCGAGGACGCCAAGGCCTGGGAGCGGGGGGTCGACGAGCTCGCCGAGGAGGACGAGGACGTCGCCGACTACATCCGGGCGCTCGAGGAGACGCGGGACACCGCCGACCTCCCCGAGGCCAGTGGCGAGGCGATCGCACGCGAGTTCGAGCGCTACCTCAAGCGCCGCGACCAGGACTGATCAGCGGGCGACCGGACTCAGAGGGCGAGCCCGAGAGCCGCGTCCAGCACCGGCAGCAGGGTCGCGGCCGCGTCCCGGTCGCCGGTGTCGGCGAGCCCGTGGTCGCCCAGGGTCGCGGCGACCCAGCCCTCGACCGCGGCGACGGCCGTCGGGGCGTCGAGGTCGTCGGCCAGCGCCGCGAGCACGGCCTCGACGACGGGCCCGGACGGGGCGCCGGCGCCGAGGGAGAACGCCTTGCGCCAGGCGTCGAGGGTGTCCGATGGCGTCCCAGAGCTGGTCGTCGGTCCACTCCCAGTCGCTGCGGTAGTGGTGGCGCAGCAGCACCAGGCGGATGGCCATCGGGTCGACGTCGCTGTTGCGCAGGGCCGAGACGAAGACCAGGTTGCCCTTGGACTTGGACATCTTCTCGCCGTCGTACGCCACCATGCCGGCGTGCGCGTAGGCGCGTGCGAGGCGCTCGCCCGGTGAGGCGACCTGCGCGTGGCCCGCGGACATCTCGTGGTGCGGGAAGACCAGGTCGCTGCCGCCGCCCTGCACGTCGAAGGCGGTGCCGAGGTGCTCGAGCGCGATCGCGCTGCACTCGATGTGCCACCCGGGGCGTCCCGGACCGAAGGGGCTGTCCCACGCCGGCTCGCCGTCGCGCTCCCCGCGCCACACGATGCAGTCGAGGGGGTCCTTCTTGCCCGGGCGGTCGGGGTCTCCCCCGCGGTCGGGGAAGACGCGCAACATCGTCTCGCGGTCCCAGCCCGAGACGTCGCCGAAGGCGGGGTCGGCCGTGACGGAGAAGTAGAGGTCGGTCTCGACCTGGTAGACGGCACCGGCCTCCTGGAGCCGCTGGACGAGGTCGATGACCAGCGGGATGGACTCCACGGCACCGACGTAGTGGTCCGGGGCGAGGACCCGCAGCGCCTCCATGTCGTGGCGGAAGAGCTCGGTCTCCCGCTCGGCCAGCTCGACCCAGTCGACGCCGACCTTGGTGGCCCGCTCGAGCAGCGGGTCGTCCACGTCGGTGACGTTCTGGACGTAGCGCACCTCGTGCCCGGCGCTGCGCCAGGCGCGGTTGAGGAGGTCGAAGGCGACGTACGTCGCCGCGTGGCCCATGTGGGTGGCGTCGTAGGGCGTGATGCCGCACACGTAGAGGCGGGCCGGGCCCTCGGGACGCGTCTCGACGAGCTCACCCGTCGCGGTGTCGTGCACCCGCACGACGGGTCCTGCGACGGTGAGGGCGGGGACGTCGGGAGAGGACCAGCTGCGCATGCCGGGCAGCCTATCCGGCGGTGCGGGGGCGGGACCTAGAAGGGCGGCCAGGGGATGACCGGCCACGATCCCTCCGGATCGGGCAGCACCCCGGTGCGCAGCAGCCGCTCGGCGCGCCGTCGGGTGGCGTCGACCTCGCTGACCGCGAGCAGGTCCTCGAGCCGCTCCCCCAGGTCGCCGCGCAGCGCGTCGAGCACCGTCTCCACGCCCGCGATCTCCTCCTCGGTCAGCGGCTCGCCCGCCCAGCCCCACAGCACCGTGCGCAGCTTGTGCTCGACGTGGAACGTGACGCCGTGGTCGACGCCGTACCGGTGCCCGTCGGGCATGGCCAGCACGTGGCCACCCTTGCGGTCGGCGTTGTTGACGACGACGTCGAGGACCGCCATCCGACGCAGTGCGTCGGTGTCCTCGTGGACGAGCGAGATCGGTCGGTCGGACTCGTCGAGGCCGTCGAAGACGTGGCGGTAGCCGTCGGGCACCCGGCCGCCGGGCACCAGGTCCACCGCGTCCTGGCCCGGGTCGGGCTCGCGCCACAGCTGCACCATGCCGGGTCCGTGCGGTCCCTCGCGCAGGATCGTGAGCGGGACGACGTCCCACCCGAACGCCTCCGACACGGCGTACGACGCGACCTCGCGCGCCGCGAGGGTGCCGTCCGGGAAGTCCCACAGAGGGCGCTCCCCGCGGATGGGCTTGTAGACGCAGCGCACCCCGTCGATCTCACCGACGAAGGTGGCGTTGGAGGCGGGCATGACGCGCCCGTGGAGCGTGATCTCGCCCGCGAGCACGTCGGCGCCGGTCCGCTCGGTCACGGGCGGGTCAGGCCTGCGGGTCGCGACGCTTGAAGCCGTTGGCGCGCACGCACAGGTGGCCCGCGGGGTCGACCGGGTTGCCGCAGAACGGGCAGTCGGGGCGACCCGCGCCGATGACCGAGCGTGCTCGTCCGACGAAGGCACGCGCGGCGCCGGCGGTCAGCCGGACGAGGAAGATCTCGTCGGGCTCCGGCTCCTCGAGGTCCTCGTCGAGCTGCTCGGGGGACACGACCGCGGCCTCGGTGTAGGGGAACACCTCGATGACGATCCGCTCGGTCGCGGAGTCCCAGGACAGCGTCATCGTGCCGGCGCGGAACTCCTCCTCGATCGGCTGCTCGAGGGGGTCGTTGTCGATGAGGTCGAAGGGCGCCACCGCCGGCACGAGCGCGCTGCCCCCGGCGGCCTGCATGACCTCGTCGAGCAGCTCGTCGACACGCTCGGCGAGCGCCTCGACCTGCTGCTTCTCGAGGGCGACGCTGGTGAGGCGGGCGCCGTCGCGGGCCTGCAGGAAGAAGGTCCGCTGACCGGGCTCGCCGACGGTGCCGGCGACGAAGCGCTCGGGCGGGTCGAAGGCGTGGACGAGAGGCATGCCACTCACCCTAGGACCCTGCCGGGGACGTGTCCGGTCCGGCACCACCGCCGACCGGTGCGTCCGCGGTGCGACGCCGCCTGGACGTCTTCTTCGCCGGCGGCGGACTGAGCCAGGACAGGTCGCCCGCGGACGTGTTGGTGCCCAGGACGTAGGGGCGCGACTCGGTGTAGCGCACGATCGACACCGACGCCGGGTCGACCTGGATGCGCTGGAAGAGGTCGAGGTGGGTGCCGAGGGCATCGGCCAGGATCGCCTTGATGACGTCGCCGTGGCTCACCGCCAGCCAGACCGCACCGGGGCCGTGCTCGGCCTCGACCAGGCGGTCGTGGCGTCGTACGGCCTCGACCGCACGGTCCTGCATGGCCCGCATCGACTCCCCGCCCGGGAAGGCGGCGGCCGAGGGCTGCCCCTGCACGACCTTCCAGAGCGGCTCCTTGGCGAGGTCCTTGAGCTCGCGGCCCTGCCACTCGCCGTAGTCGCACTCGCTGAGCCGGCGCTCGGTGGTGATGGCCAGGTCGCCCGCCTGGGCGCGAGTGATGGCCCGGGTCGTCTGCTTGCAGCGCTCGAGCGGGCTCGAGACCGCCGCCACCAGGCGCACCGGGGCGAGCCGCTCGGCGGTCGCGACCGCCTGCTCGGTGCCACGGTCGTCGAGCCGGACACCGGGCAGCCGACCCGCCAGCACGCCCGTGGCGTTGGCGGTGGTCCGGCCGTGTCGCACGAGGATCACGGTTGCCATGGCGCGCGACACTAGCGCAGCGTGGCCGACTAGCCTGGACGCGGTGATCGTCGACAACGCGCTCTACCACGAGGGCGTCCGCGTCCCCCTCGACGACGGGGACCCCAGCCTCGGACACGCCCGTGTCCCGTGCGGTCGCGGCGACTTCCAGTGGGTCGGGATCCACGACCCGACCGACGAGGAGCTCGGCCAGATCGCCCGGACGTTCGACCTGCACCCGTTGGCGGTCGAGGACGCGGGCGACTCCCACCAGCGCCCCAAGGTCGAGCGCTACGGCGACACGTTGTTCCTCGTCCTCAAGACCCTCTGGTACGTCGACGAGCAGGACGCCGTGGAGACCGGCGAGATCAACCTCTTCATCGGCCCCGACTTCGTCGTCACGGTCCGGCACGGGCAGGGCATCGACCTGAGCACGGCCCGCCGGGACCTCGAGCAGCGGGCCAAGGTGCTCGAGCACGGCCCGATGGCGGTGATGTACGCCATCTGCGACCGGGTGGTCGACGAGTACGAGAAGGTCGGCGCCGCCCTGGAGATCGACGTGGACGAGGTCGAGGAGTCGGTCTTCTCCCCCGCCCGCACCGACGACTCGGTCCGCATCTACACCCTCAAGCGCGAGATCGCGGAGGTACGCCGCGCGGTGATGCCGCTGCGCGAGCCGATGCGCCGCTTCGCCTCCGGCCGAGCTGAGCGGTATCGACGAGGAGACCGCGACCTACTTCCGCGACGTGGCCGACCACCTGCACCGGGTCTCGGAGGTCATCGACAACCTGGACGTGCTGCTGTCCACCGCCTTCGACGCGTACCTGGCCCGCATCTCGGTCCAGCAGAACGAGGACATGCGCAAGATCTCGGCCGGCGCCGCGCTGGTCGTCGTGCCGACCCTCATCGCCGGGATCTACGGCATGAACTTCGACCACATGCCCGAGCTGCACTGGACCTACGGCTACCCGTTCGCGATCGCGCTCATGGTCAGCGTGTCGGGCGGTCCTGCTGTGGTTCTTCAAGAAGTCCGGATGGCTCTGAGCGGTCCCGCGACCTCCCGGCCGAGCGCCTGGCGGGTGGTCTGGTGGTTCGGCTTCGTCAGCCTGGCCGCCGACATGGTCTACGAGGGCGCCCGGTCCATGTACGGCCCGGTGCTCGCCGCCCTGGGGGCGTCGGCGGTCCTCGTCGGGGCGGTCACCGGTGCCGGCGACGCGATGGCCCTGGTGCTGCGGCTCGTCTTCGGGCCGGTCGCGGACCGGACCGGGCGCTACTGGACCCTCACGATCGTCGGCTACGGGTTGACCGCCGTCTGCGTGCCACTGCTCTTCCTGGCGCCCCGTCTGGGCTCCGCCGGACTCGCCTTCGCGGTCACGATGATCCTCCTCGAGCGGCTCGGCAAGGCCGTGCGCTCGCCCTCCAAGTCGGCACTGCTCGCCCACGTGGCCGGCGCCGTGGGCCGCGGTCGCGGCTTCGGGGTGCACAAGGCCCTCGACCAGGTCGGCGCCTTCGCGGGTCCGCTGCTCGTGGCCGCCGTGGTCGCCGCCGCGTCGTTGTGGGCAGGCATGGCGGTGCTGGCGGTCCCCGGGGCGATCACGATGGTGCTGCTGCTCACGCTGCGTCGACGGGTGCCGGACCCGAGCGTCTACGACCCGTCGGCCCCCGACAGACGACGCATCCGGCCCCGACCCGCGGCTGGTGGGCCGAGGCGGTCGGCGCCGGCCTGCCGGGCGACTTCTTCCGCTACGCCGTCGCGGCCTCGCTCACCACCGGAGCCCTGGTGACCTTCGGGATCATCGGCTACCACCTGACCGTCGAGGGGATCGTCCCGGTCGCCGCCGTGCCCCTCGTGTACGCCGCCGCGATGGCCGTCGAGGCGATCGCGGCGCTCCTCGTCGGTTGGGTCTACGACCGCACGGGGGCCGCGGTGCTGCTGGTCGTGCCGGTGCTCGTGGCGCTGGTGCCCGCGCTGGCGCTCGGCCCCACCCTCGCGGCCGTGGTCGTCGGCGTGGTCGTGTGGGGATTCGCCCACGGTGTCCAGGACTCCACGATCAAGGCGGCCGTCGCCGACCTGGTCGAGGCGCCGCGACGGGCCACGGCGTACGGCGTCTTCGCGGGCATCCAGGGACTGCTGGCGATCGTGGGCGGGGCCGGCGCCGGCTGGCTCTACGAGCGCTCGCTGACGGCGCTGGTCGTGGTCGTCGCGATCAGCCAGCTGCTCGCGCTGGCCCTGCTGGTGCAGACCTTCAGGCGGACAGCACGCCGGTCGCGAGCAGGATGAGGGTCGCCGTGCCGAGCAGGACGCGGTAGATGACGAACGGCGTGTAGGAGTTGGTGGAGACGTAGCGCAGCAGCCAGGCGATGGCGGCGTACCCGATGACGAACGACACCACCGTGGCGACGAGGGTCGGGCCCCAGCCGTAGGAGTTGTCGCCGTGGGGGATCTCCTTGAGCTCGAAGAGCCCCGCGCCGACGACGGCCGGGATGGCGAGCAGGAAGGCGTAGCGCGTGGCGGCCTCGCGCTCGAAGCCGAGCACGCGACCCATCGAGATCGTCGCGCCGCTGCGGGAGACGCCGGGGATGAGCGCCATGGCCTGGGCGATGCCCATCAGCACGGCGTCCTTGAGGGTGATCTGCCTGATCTCGCGGTCGTCGCTGCTGAACCGGTCGGCCAGGCCGAGCACGATGCCCATCACGACCAGGGTGGTGCCGACGATCCACAGGTTGCGGAAGTCCTCCTCGATGACGTCCTTGAGCAGCACGCCCAGCACCACGATCGGCAGCGAGCCGATGATGATGAACCAGCCCATGCGGGCGTCGAACTGCCCGCGCCACTCCGGCTTGAAGAGCGACAGCAGCCACGCCTTGCCGATCCGCCAGATGTCGTGGCGGAAGTAGATGAGCACGGCCAGCTCGGTGCCGATCTGGATCACCGCGGTGAAGGCGGCGCCCGGGTCGCCCCACCCGAAGAGCTCGGGGAAGATCCGCAGGTGCGCGCTGCTGGAGATCGGCAGGAACTCGGTGAGTCCCTGGATGGTCCCGAGGACGATGGCCTTGAGGAGATCTGACACGCCGCAGGAGCCTACGGGGAGGTGGTTGCGGCGAGCCGAAGGGCCCGCCGGGGCGGGCATGACTAATCTCTGCCGCATGCAGCAGCGCTCGCTCGGCTCGACCGGCCTCAAGGTCTCCCGGCTCGGTCTCGGCACGATGACCTGGGGGCGTGACACCGACGAGCACGAGGCGCGCGACCAGCTGATCGCCTTCGCCGAGGCCGGCGGCACCCTCCTGGACACCGCGGCCGGCTACGGCGACGGCGCCAGCGAGGAGCTGATCGGCACCCTCATCGGCGACGTGGTGGGCCGCGACGAGATCGTGCTGGCGACCAAGGCCGGCATCTCGCGGCGCACCGGCGAGCGGGTCACCAACACCTCGCGCGGGCACCTGCTCACCTCCCTCGACGCCTCCCTCAAGCGCCTCGGCGTCGACCACGTGGACCTGTGGCAGGTGCACGTGTGGACCGACGAGACCCCGCATCGAGGAGACCCTCACGGCGCTGGACCTGGCGATCACGTCCGGGCGCGCGTCGTACGTCGGCGTCTCCAACTACACCGGCTGGCAGACCGCGCAGGCGGCCACCTGGCAGCGCGCCGTGCCCGGGCGGGCCACGCTCGCGTCCACCCAGGTGGAGTACTCCCTGCTCAACCGCGGGATCGAGCACGAGGTCGTCCCCGCGGCCCAGGCGCTCGGCCTCGGCGTGCTCCCCTGGTCGCCGCTGGGGCGCGGGGTGCTGACCGGCAAGTACCGCTCCGGCACGCCGTCGGACTCCCGCGGGGCCACCGAGCACTTCGGTCGCTTCGTCGGTGTCTACCTCGACGACCGGGGTCGCTCGATCGTCGAGGGCGTGGCGCGGGCCGCGGACGGCCTGGGCTGGTCCCCGCTCGAGGTGGCGCTGGTGTGGGTGCGCGACCGGCCCGGTGTCACCGCACCGATCGTGGGCGCGCGGACCGCCGCCCAGCTCCGCGGCGCGCTCGGCATCGAGGAGCTCGACGCTGCCGCGGGAGATCGTGGACGCCCTCGACGACGTGAGCGGCGACTGATGGCTCGCGCGCACCGGCGTCCGCCGCGGGCGGGGGTGGAGTGGGAGTTCGAGACGCTGACCCTCCCCCGCGACTTCTCCCGCAACGTGGTGACCCGGATGCTCGTCGACCGCGCCGAGCACGGCGGCTGGGAGCTCGACCGGCTGCGGATCGGCAACGACGGCGTACGCCGCGTCGTGCTGCGCCGCAAGATCATCCGCCAGCGGCTGACGCTCTTCGCCGGCTGACGCCTCCTGCGGGTCACCCCGGGCTGGGAACGCGGCCACCTGCGGCCACCGGACCTGTGGAGGGCCCGCGTGCCACGGAGCCTGTGGAGGAGCGTTCGACGCGATCCCGGCGTCGGCGCACGCTGGGCCCATGACCCCGTTCCACGACGTCAACGCCCCGCACAGCACGCCACCCCAGGTCCCGCGTCCCCGCCGCGACGCCCGCGGGCGCCCCGGCCGCTCCGGCCAGCCCTGGGCCGACGAGGACTACGAGCGGCTGGTGGCGCTGGTCCGCGAGGGCCACGACGTGCCCGCGATCGCCGACGCGCTGGAGCGCACGGAGGGCGCCGTCGCCCCGCGGCTGCGTGCCCTGCTGCCGCCCGAGCAGCGGGCCATCCTCGCCGACCGGGTGCTCCCGACGCTGCGGGGGCACGTCCGGGAGCAGCCGGACTACCCGTGGGCCGAGATCATGGTCCGGCTCCCTCCTCCGGCGCCTGTGGTCCAACGGGTCGAGCACCTCGCCGGCGCTGCCGGGCTCGATGTGGCCCTGCTGCTCGAGGCGGCGTGGGCCCTCCTGCACTGCGAGACCGCCGACGCCGGCGCGGTGCGCGAGGTCTGCGACGAGGTGGTCGCCCGTGGCCTCGACGAGGAGCTGACGGCTCGGCTGGTGTCCGCGCTGCTGTGCCGCGTCCCTCCTGCCACCCCTGACGAGGCGCGCTACGCCGCGATGGCCCGGTTGGACCGGGCCCGCGGGCTCAGGTCCCCCCGATCACGCTACGACGACCACCCGTGGGAGCACGGGTGGTGAGCCCGCTCAGAGCTCGTCGAGGAACCGGTCGAAGACCCGCGCCCCGAACTCCAGCGCGTCGACCGGCACCCGCTCGTCGACGCCGTGGAAGAGCGCCGTGAAGTCGAGGTCCGCCGGCAGCCGCAGCGGCGCGAAGCCGTAGGAGCGTCATGCCCAGCTTGGTGAAGTGCTTGGCGTCGGTGCCGCCGCTCATGAGGTACGGCGCGACGACGGCGTCCGGGTCCTCGGCCATCAGCGAGCGGGTCATCGCGTCGACCAGGTGGCCCTCGTAGGGCGTCTCCCACGGCTGCTGGTGGGAGAGGAAGTCGATCTCGACGCCCTCCCCGCACAGCTCGCGCAGGGTGGCGAAGAACTCGTCCTCGTAGCCCGGCAGGAAGCGGCCGTCGACGTGCGCGGTCGCCTCGGTGGGGATCACGTTGACCTTGTAGCCGGCGCCGAGCATCGTCGGGTTGGCGGTGTTGCGGATGACGGCGCCGAGCATCCGCGCGGCGCTGCCGAACTCGTCGATCAGCTCCTCCGCGTTGTCGGGCGTCGCCTCGGTGCCGGCGATGTCGGCGACGGTGGCCAGCAGCACCTCCATGGTCGGCGTCAGCCGCACCGGCCACTCGTGGGCGCCGATCCGGGCGACGGCGCCGCTGAGGCGGGTGACCGCGTTGTCGGTGTTGATCATCGAGCCGTGGCCGGCGCGCCCGCGGGCCGTGAGCTTCATCCAGGCCATGCCCTTCTCGGCGGCCTCGATGAGGTAGATCCGGCGGCCGCGGACGGTCGCGCTGAAGCCGCCGACCTCGCCGATCGCCTCGGTGCAGTCGGCGATCTCGTCGGGGTGCTGCTCGACGAGGACCTCGGCGCCCTTGTGGCCACCGGCCTCCTCGTCGGCGGTCAGGCAGAGCACCAGCTCGCGGTCGGGCAACCGGCCGGCCCGGGCCCGGGCCCGGACCACGCTGAGGAGCATCGCGTCGAAGTCCTTCATGTCGACGGCGCCGCGGCCCCACACGAAGCCGTCCTGCACCTCGCCGGAGAAGGGGTGGACCTGCCAGTCCTCCGCCGCGGCGGGGACCACGTCGAGGTGCCCGTGCACGAGCAGCGGCGGCTTCGTCGAGCCGGGCGACCCGCCCCACCGGGCGACGAGGTAGGTCCGGCCCGGCTCGGACTCGTAGAGACGCGACTCGATGCCGACCTCGTCGAGCAGCGTCGGCGACGTACTCCGCGGCCTTCCGCTCCCCCGGGCCGTCCTCGTCGCCGTAGTTGGAGGTGTCGATCCGGATCAGGTCGCGGCACAGGTCGACGACCTCGCCGGCGGGGTCGTGGGCGGGGTCGGGAGGGGTCACCGAGGTCTCGTCAGCCATGCCCCCATCCTGCACCAGGGACGGGGGGACCCCGATGCGAGTGTTCGGGCAGGCGTTTTGCTACGGTTCTCCAGCACTCGTCCGGGTGGCGGAATTGGCAGACGCGCTAGCTTGAGGTGCTAGTGCCCGTATTAGGGCGTGGGGGTTCAAGTCCCCCCTCGGACACTGAGAAGGCCCCGGCTCCACGGGGCCTTTTCTTCATTTCGGTGCGACTCCGTGCGCTTCAGGAATGCGCGGGACCGGCCGTCGCCGGCGGGTCGTACATCGGCTCGAACAGCATGATCGTCCCCGCGCCCGGCACCTTCAGCGACACGGTGCGACCCCACTGCTCGTCCTGGACCTCGCCGGCGAACTCGGCCCCGCGGCTCTCCAGATCGGCCATGGTCGCGGCCAGGTCGTCGCACATCAGCGACACGTCGAACCGCTGGTCGGTGGCGCCGCTGTGGCCATCGTGCTCCCACGAGGCGGGGTGGACCCCCACTCGCTCGGGCCGGACCTGAAGATCAGCCAGCCACCCCCCGTGTCGGCGTACGGCAGGCGGAGCACGTCGCGCAGGAAGGCGCGGGCGGCGTCCACGTCCTCGACGTACAGCAGGGTGGACGGCGGTGATCATCGGCGTCCCGCGCGGGCGCGCGGACGGGCCCATCCGGTGGTGCACCCGGGCCGGTGCCTCACCGAGGCCCCACACCCCCGGGGCGTCCGACTCCATCGGCCCGTCGGGATCGCGCGCCACCGGCGCTCGAGGAACCAGCCGGCCAGCGAGAAGTAGGTGACCAGGGCGCCGATCACGATCCACACCATGCCGCGACACTACGCTCGCGGCGACGTCTCAGGGAGTGCCGAGAAGGATCCCGTGCAAGGCCAGCAGGTCGAGCAGGGAGCCGGGCCCGCGCTCGAAGTGCCAGTGCTCGGCGACCAGGCCGGCGGCCCGCGCCCCCTCCACGTTGGCCTCGTTGTCGTCGACGAAGAGCACCTCGTGCGCCGGCGCCCCGATCCGTCGTACGACGCGGTGGAAGAACTCCGGGTCCGGCTTGGCGGCCCCGACCTCCCACGAGTAGGCGCTCACGTCGAAGCGGTTCCGGTAGCCGAGCACGTCGTGCATGTAGGTGCCACGGTGGCGCTCCTGGTTGGTGGCGAGGTGCACCCCGTAGCCGGCGCCGCGCAGCGCCGACACGACCTCGAAGGACGAGCCGACCTCGTCGATGCGGTGCCACACGGCGGCGTACACGTCCGCGACCGGGGTCGTGACGCCGTACTCGAGCAGCGTCGCCTCCAGCATCGGGAGGTAGTCACCCCTGCCGGCCAGGGTGGGCTCCTCGTCGGCCCACGTCCGGTGGAGGAACTCGCGCGAGCGATCGCCGAGGAAGGGCTCCATGGCGGCGTACCAGCCGCCCGGGAGGTCCTGGATGACGCCGTCGGCGTCGAGCAGCACGTGCGTGATCACGGGGCTCACCCTAGGCTCGCCGGGTGACCGCCAACCTGCGCCCGACCCTGCGGGTCGGCTTCGTGACCGGTGCCACCCCCGACAAGTGGGCGCGCGCCTGGCGCGAGCGCCGGCGTGAGCGGCTCGAGCTGGTCCCGGTCACCGAGGACGAGCAGGTCGAGGGAGTCCGTGACGGCAGCCTGGACATGGCACTCGTCCGGCTGCCCGTCGACACCGACGACCTCCACTGCATCCGCCTGTACGACGAGGTGCCGGTCGTCGTCGCCGGCCTCGATCACGTCGTCGGGGCCGTCGACGAGGTGACCCTCGACGACCTGGCCGACGAGCAGCTGGTGCGCCCGCACGCGAGCGGCTGGACGCCCACCGCCGCGCAGCTCGACTGGCCGCCGATGTCGGAGAAGGACGCGATCGAGACGGTGGCCGCCGGCACCGGTGTGGTGGTCGTGCCGATGAGCGTGGCCCGGCTCCACCAGCGCAAGGACGTGGTGACCCGGCCGGTGACCGACCTGGAGCCCACGACCATCGCGCTGGTCTGGCTCCGGGACCGCGACGACGACGTGACGCAGGCCTTCGTCGGCGTGGTCCGGGGACGCCGGGTCACGAGCTCGCGCTGAGCCAGTCCTCGAGCCACCGGCCCAGCACCACCGCGCTGGCCTCCACCCGGCTCGGCCAGTCCATCGCGGACTCGTCGGCCTCGTCGCTCACGTGCTTGACGAGGCGGACCGGCACCCCGAAGGACCGCGCGGCGAACGCGACGGCGTACCCCTCCATGTCGACGAGGTGCGCCGCGAGCGCGAGCCGGTCGCGGACCAGCGGGTCGGTGACGAACACGTCGCCGGTCGCGAGCACCACCTCGGACTCCCCCACCACCAGCCGCTCCTCGGGGTCGTAGCCCAGCGAGCGGACGATGTCGGCGTTGATGTCGTGGTTGAGCACCACGCCCGGCTCGTGCAGGCCCGTGAGCCCGTCACGCAGTGCGCCGGCGGTCCCGATGTTGACGACCGTGAGCCCCGAGACGTCGTCGTACGCCGCCAGGGCCCGTGTCGTGGCGACGGCCGCGGCGGTCTTGCCGAGACCGGTGACGACCAGCGGGAGGTCCTGTGGGACGTGGGCTGCTTCGGCCGCGGTGGCGGCCACGACGAGGGTGTGCACCTCGTCACGCTAGCCCTCCTGAGTTGGCGGACGTCCGAGCGTTCCACCTAGGGTCGAACGGTTGTCCACTCCACCCCCTAGTCACCCTCTGGAGGTGTCACGAGCTCGTGACCCAGGCTCCACCGAACGACCACACGCTCACTCAGAGCCTCAAGTCTCCCACCGACACGGTGATCCCCCACCCCGCTCTGGACGTCGAGCCCTCGGCCGAGTCCGAGCGCCCCCAGCTCCTCGACAAGGTCGTCTTCGGCGTCACCGCCGCGATCGCGATCGGCTTCCTGCTGTGGGGGTTCCTCGACACGGCCTCGCTGGCCAGCGCATCGGGCACGGCGCTCACCGGCACGATGGAGTACCTCGGCTGGCTGTTCGTCCTCACGTCGTCGGCCTTCGTCGTCTTCGCCCTGTGGCTCGCCCTGGGCAAGTACGGCAACATCCCCCTCGGTCGCGACGGGGACGAGCCGGAGTTCTCCACCACCTCGTGGGTCGCCATGATGTTCTCCGCCGGCATGGGCATCGGGCTCATGTTCTACGGCGTCAACGAGCCGCTCACGTTCTTCGCGGACACCGACGGCTTCGCGCCGCCCGGCTCGGAGTCCCTCCCCGCCCCGCAGCGCGCCGAGAGCGCGATGGCGCACACGCTGTTCCACTGGACCCTGCACCCGTGGGCCATCTACGCGGTCGTGGGTCTCGCCATCGCGTACGGCGTCTACCGCAAGGGTCGCCTCCAGCTCATCAGCTCGGCCTTCGAGCCCCTGCTCGGCAAGCACGCCAACGGCCCGGCCGGCAAGGTCATCGACATCCTCGCGATCTTCGCGACGCTCTTCGGCTCGGCGGCGTCGCTGGGGCTCGGTGCCATCCAGATCGCCAGCGGCCTGCGCATCGTCACCGGCCTCGGTGAGGTCGGCAACGGCGTGCTCGTCGGCATCATCGCGGTCCTGACCGTCTGCTTCGTGCTCTCGGCCGTCTCGGGTGTCGCCAAGGGCATCCAGTGGCTCTCCAACATCAACATGGTGCTGGCGCTGACGCTCGCGGTGTTCGTGTTCGTCGTCGGACCGACGATGTTCATCCTCGACATCATCCCGACGTCGATCGCCTCCTACGTGCGCGAGCTGCCCACCATGGCCGGCCGCACCAACGCCGACGGCGAGGCCGCGGCCGCGTGGCTGAGCAGCTACACGGTGTTCTACTGGGCCTGGTGGATCTCGTGGACCCCGTTCGTCGGGATGTTCATCGCGCGGATCTCGCGCGGACGCACGATCCGCCAGTTCGTCACCGGCGTGCTGCTGGTCCCCAGCCTGGTCACCCTGGTCTGGTTCGCGATCTTCGGCGGCGCCGCGATCAAGCTCCAGATGGACGGCACCGACGTCTACGGCGCCGGTGCCCTCGAGGACCAGCTCTTCACCGTGCTCGACCAGTTCCCGCTGGCCACCGTCTCCAGCATCCTGGTGATGGTCCTGGTGGCGATCTTCTTCGTCTCCGGCGCCGACGCGGCGTCGATCGTGATGGGGTCGCTGTCGCAGAACGGTGCCATCGAGCCCAGCAAGGCGCCGGTCATCTTCTGGGGCGTCGCGACGGGCGGCGTGGCCGCGGTCATGCTGCTGGTCGGTGGCGACACCGCGCTCGACGGCCTCAAGACCATCACCATCGTGGCGGCCGTGCCGTTCGTGCTGGTGATGATCGGGCTGTGCGTGTCCCTGGTGAAGGACCTCAGCCGGGACCCGATGATCGTCCGGACGCGGGTGGCCCGCGAGGCGGTGCACGACGCCGTGATCGCGGGCGTCACCGAGCACGGCGACGACTTCCGTCTCTCGGTCGAGCAGGAGCCCGGCACGGACGGGACGACGTCCACCCAGGTCCTGACCCCCGACCCGAGCGCAGCACTACCCCGGCGGCCGCTGGGCGCCTCCTCACCAGGAGGTGCTCAGCGGCCGTCCCTCGTGGAAGCCGGCGGCCGACTGCAGGCCGACGACCGCGCGCTCGTGGAGCTCCTCGAGCGTCGTGGCGCCGGCGTACGTGCAGGAGGACCGCAGCCCGGAGCAGATCTGGTCGATGAGGTCCTCGACGCCCGGGCCGGGCCGGCTCGAGGTACATCCGCGACGAGGAGATGCCCTCCTCGTAGAGGCCCTTGCGGGCCCGGTCGTACGCCGACTCGGTCGACGTGCGGTTGGCGACGGCCCGCGCCGAGGCCATCCCGAAGGACACCTTGAAGGCCCGTCCGTCGGCGTCGTGCATGAGGTCGCCGGGCGACTCGTGCGTCCCGGCGAACCACGAGCCGATCATCACCGAGCTCGCGCCGGCGGCCAGGGCCAGCGCGACGTCCCGCGGGTGCCGCACTCCCCCGTCGGCCCACACGTGCTTGCCGAGCTCGCGAGCCGCAGCGGAGCACTCGAGCACCGCGCTGAACTGCGGGCGCCCGACGCCGGTCATCATCCGCGTCGTGCACATGGCGCCCGGCCCGACGCCGACCTTGACGATGTCGGCGCCGGCCTCGACGAGCGCGCGGGTGCCCTCGGCGGAGACCACGTTGCCGGCGACGATCGGCACCGCCGGCGAGAGCGCCCGCACCGCGCGGAGCGCCTCGAGCATCCGGTCCTGGTGGCCGTGGGCGGTGTCCACCACGAGGCAGTCGACGCCGGCGTCGAGCAGGGCGGCCGCCCTGGCCGCGACCTCGCCGTTGACCCCCACCGCGGCCGCGACCCGCAGGCCGCCGGTCGCGTCCACCGCGGGCGTGTAGAGCGTGGCACGCAGCGCCCCCAGCCGGGTGAGGACTCCGACCAGCGAGCCGTCGTCCCCGACCGCGACGGCGAGCGGTGCCTTGGCGGCGTCCAGCCGGTCGAAGACGACCCGCGGGTCCGCGTCGGCGGCGACCGTCACGAGGTCGCGGCGCATCACCGCACCCACCTGGGCGAAGCGGTCGACCTCGGCGCAGTCGGCCTCGGAGACCACGCCCACGGGGCGGCCGTCCTCGACGACCACGGCGGCACGGTGGGAGCGCTTGGGGATCAGCGACAGCGCCTCGGCCACCGTCTGGGTGGGCGCCAGCTCGATCGGGGTGTCGAAGACGAGGTGGCGCTGCTTGACCCACTGGACCACGTCGGTGACCACGGGGATCGGGATGTCCTGCGGGATGACGGTGAGGCCGCCGCGGCGGGCCGTCGTCTCGGCCATCCGCTTGCCGGCGATGGCGGTCATGTTGGCCACCACCAGCGGCAGCGTCGCCCCGGTGCCGTCGTGGGTGGCGAGGTCGACGTCGTACCGACTGGCCACCGCCGAGTGGCGCGGCACCATGAAGACGTCGTCGTAGGTCAGGTCGTGCGGCGGGGCCGCGTCGTGGAGGAAGCGCACGTCTCGGGAATCTACGTGAGTCGACCCTGCGGGCGCAGGCCGACGTCCTCGAGCTCGAGCTCGGCCAGGCGGCGTACGACGTCCGGGTCCTGGCGTCGCCAGTCCCCCGCCGGGTCGTCGCTCACCCGCGCCAGCACGCGCATCGGCTGGTGCGCGAGGGCCCGCAGGGCGAACAGGTCGAGGTCGTCGGCGGAGTCGATGAAGCGTGCCCCGGCCGTCGCCTCCCGCACGAACCGCCACCGCCGGGGCAGGTGGACGGCCAGGATCACCAGGATCGGGATGAGGGCGATGGCGAGGCCGAGCACGACGGCCAGCTGCTCGACGGCCTCCACGGACGCCCGCCCGGCCGAGGCGATGCCCTCCGAGGCGTCGGCCGCCCGGTCGAAGGGCGTCGCCAGCTCGTCACCGACCAGGGGTGCCTCGCCGAGCTGCCCGCCCGCGTCCCGCAGCTGGCCGGCCATCGCCGTGGCCGACTCGTCGGTCTGCCGACCCGGGCTCGGCCAGTGCCGAGGTCCCGTCGTGGACGGCCCTCCCGACCCGGGTCCACAGGACGATCCACCCGAGGACGAGGAGGTCGGCGACGATCTGGACGGTACGGCGGCCGGGGCTGTCGGCGTAGAGCTTCATGCCCCCATCCGAGCATCACCGGGGGCCGGCGGCCACCTCCGTGAGGGCGGCCCACGTGCGGTCGATGTCCGCGGCCGTGGTGCGCCAGCTCCCGACGGCCCAGCGGATCGCGGCCCGACCCTCGACCCGGGTGTGGCTCAGGTAGGCGACCCCGGAGGCGTTGACGCGCTCCATGATCGCCATCGTCTCGTCGTCACCGGCCACCGCGCGGAAGACCACGAGGCTGAGGCTGCGGGCGGTGACCAGCTCGAAGCGCTCGTCCTCGGCCACCAGGTCCTCGACGCGGCGGGCGAGCTCGACGCCGTCGCGGATGTGGGCGCGCAGGCCCTCCAGCCCGTAGGTGCGCAGCACCGCCCAGAGCTTGAGCGACCGGAACCGCCGGCCGAGCTGCGGGTGCCAGTCGCGGTAGTCCACGACCTCCCCGGACTCGGAGGCCGCGTTGCGGAGGTACTCCGGCGTGAGGGAGAGCGCGTCGACGACCGACTCGCGGTCCGGGACCCACAGGACGCTGCAGTCGAAGGTCGTGAGCAGCCACTTGTGGGGGTTGGTCACGAACGACTGGGCGAGGTGCAGCCCCCGGGTCAGGACCTCCCGGTGCTCGGGGCACACGGCCGCGACCCCGGCCCAGGCCGCGTCGACGTGCAGCCACGCGCCGACACCGTCGAGGGCCTCGGCGATGGCCTGCACGTCGTCGACCGCCCCGGTGGAGGTGGTGCCGACGCACGCCTGGACGAAGACCGGGCGGCAGCCGTCGTCGATGTCGTCGGCCAGCAGCCGCTCGAGGTGGGCCACGTCCATGGCCTGGGTGACCGGGTCGACCTCGACCATGCGGACGTTCCCGGCGCCGATCCCCGCCATCATGGCGGCCTTCACCAGGGACGAGTGGGCCTGCGAGGAGCCGTACACGGTCCAGCGCGTGTCGCCGAGGCCCGCCTCGCGGACGGTCCCGGCACCCGCGGACTGGAGCGCGGCCAGCAGGGCGGTGAAGGTGGCCGTCGAGGCGGTGTCCTGGATGACGCCGCCACCGGGGCCCTCCGCACGGTGCTGGAACTGCTCGGGCAGGCCGAGGGCCTGGGCCAGCCAGTCGACGACGACCTGCTCGACCTCGGTCACGGCCGGGCTGGTGGCCCAGATCATCCCCTGCGCCCCGATCCCGCTGGAGAGGAGGTCGCCGAGGATGGCGGCCGGCGAGGAGTTGGCCGGGAAGTAGGCGAAGTAGCGGGGGTGCTGCCAGTGCGTCAGGCCGGGCACGACCACCTCGTCGAGGTCGGCGAGGAGGGCGTCGAACCCCTCGGCCTGCTCGGGCGGCGAGGCCGGGAGCGCGCGTCGTACGTCGCCGGGCGCGACCTGCGAGAGCACCGGCAGGTCGTCGAGGGACGCCCAGTAGTCGGCGATCCAGTCGATGGTGGCGTACCCCTGCCGGCGGAACTCCTCGGGGGACATGTGCCCGGCGTTGTCAGACATGGCCCGAAGGTACTGCGCGCGGTTGAGCCGTCGTACTCAGGGGACGTCGGGTAGCCCGACAGGTCCGTGGCGGCCCGGCCGCGACGAGGCTCCTCCCATGCCCAACACAGCCAGCACCACCGCCAAGAACACCACCGCCTTCGCCGCCCAGGCCGCGATCTCCTTCGGGGCCGCGCTCTTCGCGATGCTCGTCGCCGTCTACTTCATGGACGCCGACCCGTGGGTCAAGGGCTTCCTCGCCCTGGGCACGCTCTACCTGACGACGTCGACCTTCACGCTCGCCAAGGTCGTGCGGGACATGCAGGAGGACACGACCGTCATGCACCGGCTCGACCAGGCACGGCTCGACAAGGCGCTGTCGCAGCACGACCCGTTCAGGTCCGCCTGATCGGGTCCCCGCTGAAGCGGGGACTCCGACCGGGGCACCTCAGCGCAGCTGCGCGCTCGTCAGCCCGAGGATCCGCCGGGCGACGATCAGCAGCTGGATCTGCTGGGTCCCCTCGAAGATGTCGAGGATCTTGGAGTCGCGCGACCACTTCTCCAGCAGCTCGACCTCGCTGTAGCCCAGCGAGCCGGCCAGCTGGACGCACGAGAGCGTGATGTCGGAGCCCACCCGGCCGGCCTTCGCCTTGGCCATCGAGGCCTCCAGCGAGTTGGGCCGGCGGTTGTCGGCCATCCAGGCGGCCTGCATGGTGAGCAGCTGGGCGCCCTCCCAGTCGGCCTCGAGCCGGAGGAACGTCGCCGCCGCGGCGGACTGCACCTGGGCGGGCCGGTCGTAGTCGATCTCCACGCCCGCCTGCTCGAGCAGGTCGCGGGTGAGGTCGAGTGACGCCCGGGCGCAGCCCACGGCCATCGCGGCCACCAGCGGCCGGGTGTTGTCGAAGGTCGCCATCGCCCCGGCGAAGCCCTGCTTGACGTCCACCTCCGGGGAGCCGAGGAGGTCCTCGGCGGGCACGCGGCAGTCGGTGAAGGTGATCGCGGCGGTGTCGGAGGCACGGATGCCGAGCTTGTGCTCGAGCCGCTCGACCTTCATCCCGGGGTTGTCCTTGCGGACCACGAACGACTTGATCGCCGCCCGGCCCAGGGACTTGTCGAGCGTCGCCCACACGACCACGCTGTCGGCGCGCTCGCCGGAGGTGACGTAGATCTTCTCGCCGTTGATGACGTACTCGTCGCCGTCGAGGCGGGCCGTGGTGGAGATGCTGGCGGAGTCCGAGCCGGTGCTGGGCTCGGTGATGGCCATCGCGGCCCACGTCCCGGCGTACCGCTCCTGCTGCTCGGGCGTCGCGACGGACGCGATGGCCGAGTTGCCGAGGCCCTGGCGCGGCATGGAGAGCAACAGCCCCGTGTCGCCCCAGCACATCTCGGCGATGGACAGGGCGGAGGCGAGGTTGGCGCCGTTGCGGACGCCGCCCGAGTCGTCGTCGGCCTCGTCGCGACGTACGCCGGACGCGCCCGCACCCTCCGCCGACCCGGACTCGGAGAGCCCGTCGATCATGGCGGCGAGCAGGTCGAGCTCCTGGGGGTAGGCGTGCTCCTCGCGGTCGTACTTGCGCGAGATGGGCCGCAGCATGTTCATCGCGACCTGGTGGGCCTGGTCGACGAGGGTGCGGTGCTTCCTGGGGGTCTCGAGGTTGATCATCAGACGAGCACCGTCCCTTCCATGATGCCGATGGCACGCAGGTCGCGGTACCACCGCTCGACCGGGTGCTCCTTGACGAAGCCGTGGCCGCCGAGCAGCTGGACGCCGTCGAGGCCGATCCGCATGCCCTTGTCGGCACACAGCGAGCGAGCGAGGGCGACCTCGCGGGCGAAGTCCTCGCCCCGGGCGGCGCGGGAGGCCGCCTTGTAGGTGACGAGCCGCATGGCCTGGAGCTCGATCGCGATGTCGGCGACCATGAACGCCACGGCCTGGCGGTGGCTGATCGGCTCGCCGAAGGCCTCGCGCTCGTTGACGTACGCCGTGACGTAGTCGAGCACGGCCTGCCCGGTGCCGACCGCGAGGGCGCACCACGCGAGGCGGGACAGCCGCACGCACTCGGTGTACGTCGAGCCGTCGGTCTCGCCGAGGACGGCCTCGGCCGGGACCCGCACGCCGGACAGGCGCCAGACGGGTCAGCGACGCGGCACGGACACCCATGGCCGGGTCGGCCTCGACGGTCAGGCCCTCGGCGGACGACTCGACCAGGAAGAGGACGGGTCGGCCCTCGAGCTCGGCGCCGACGACGAAGAGCTCGGCCTCGGCCCCACGCACGACGGCGGACTTGAGGCCGTCGAGCACGAAGCCGTCGCCGTCGCGCCGGGCCGTCGTGGCCGGCGTCAGCGGGTCGAAGAGCACCGTCGGCTCGGTGAGCGCCAGCGCGGCGGCCGGGACGTCGTCGCCGGTGAAGGCGGGGAGGTAGGTCTGCTGCTGGGCGTCGGTGCCCCACAGCCCGAGGGCGGTGGCGACGGAGCCGGGGGCGAGTGCCGCCACGGCCAGGCCCATGTCGCCCTTCGCGAGCGCCTCGGCGACCAGGGTGCCGGCCATGGCGGAGCGCTCCTCGGAGATGCCGCCGAGGGCCTCGGGGACCCCCAGGATCGGCAGCCCGATCTCGAGGCTCGCCCGCAGGAGCGACTCCGGGGCGGCGCACGCCGCGTCCGCGGCGGCGGCGGCCGGCCGCACGACCTCGGCGGCGAACTCCCCCACCACGTCGACGAGCATCTGCTCGTCCTCGGTCGGGGTCAGGTCGAAGCGGCCGTCCGCCCGCGTGGCCTCGGGACGGGTGCCGGGCGCGCCGCGTGTGCCCATCCGGGCGAAGGTGCGGCCGGCGGCGGTGGCCCCGCGGAAGCCGCCGCGCGTCACGGTGAAGACGGCCTGCTCGGTCTGCCGACGCAGCCCCAGGCGGTCGAGGACCTCGCTCTGCGCCAGCCGGTTGAGTCCGGCCACGGCCAGACCGATCGGGTCGCGGCTCTCCCGGGACGACAGGCCGTGCTTGCCGCCCGGCCGGAGTCCTCGCCTGAGGAAGTCTGCGGTGAAGTACATGGATCTAATGTAACTCCGAGTTACACACGACGCCACACCTTGCCGCGCCAGTCTGCGTGTCGGGCGTCACGAGGCACCTCACTAGGATCTGCGCCATGCCGACCGACCCCTCGGGCCCCCCTGTCCACGCCCCGCACGGCGAGCTGCCCACCGGCGGCACCGTCCGTCCCGTCACCCGCTGGGGCACACCGGTCATGCACTCGCCGCAGCAGCCCGTGACGTCGTACGACGACGCCCTGCGCTCCCTGGCCGCCGACATGGTGGCGACGATGTACGCCGCCGACGGCGTCGGTCTCGCCGCCTGCCAGGTCGGGGAGGACGTGGCGATGTTCGTCTTCGACTGCCCCGACGAGAGCGGCGAGCACACCGTCGGAGTCGTCTGCAACCCCGTCGTCACCCTCCCCGAGGGCCGCGAACGCAACCTCGACGACGCCGACGAGGGCTGCCTGTCCTACCCGGGCGCGTTCGTGGAGTGTGCGCGACCGGACTGGGCCGCGGTCGACGGCACCGGGCTCGACGGTGAGCCGGTGCACTTCGAGGGCGACGGGCTGCTGGCCCGTTGCCTGCAGCACGAGACCGACCACACCCGGGGCACGGTCTTCGGCGACCGATTGCCCACCAAGGCCCGCAAGAAGCTGCAGAAGCAGCACGACAAGGCGGCCGACGACTACCCGCTGGACTGGCCGGCCGGGTCGTGACCGTCCGGATCACCAGCCGCAACGCGCGCTTCCAGCAGTGGGAGTCGTTGCTGCACAACCGGACCAAGCGACACCGGCTCGGCGAGCTCGTCGTGCAGGGCGTCCGGCCGATCAGCCTGGCGATCGAGCACGGCTGGACCATCCGCGCGCTCATCTCCGACGGTCGGCCCCGGATGTCGGCCTGGGCGGCCGGCGTGTGGGGCACCACGGATGCCGAGCGGGTGGTGATGGCGCCCGAGCTCGTCGCCGAGCTGGGCGAGAAGGACGAGCCCTCCGAGCTCCTGGCGATCGTGGGCATGCCCGCGGACGACCTCTCCCGACTGGACCCGACCGGTCTGACCGTGGTCTTCGACCGCCCGACCCAGCCGGGCAACATCGGCACCCTGGCCCGGTCGGCCGACGCCTTCGGCGCCACCGGGCTCGTCGTCACCGGACACGCCGCCGACCCCTACGACCCCCGTGCGGTCCGGGCGAGCACCGGGTCCCTCTTCGCGCTGACCGTCGTGCGTGCGCCCTCGCACCGAGAGGTGCTCGACTGGGCGCGACCGTCCGGGGTCCGCGTGGTGGGGACCGACGAGACGGGCACGACCGACCTGCGGTCCGCGGACCTCCGTGGTCCGCTCCTGGTGGTCGTCGGCAACGAGACGTCCGGGATGACCGCGGCCTGGCGGGAGGCGTGCGACGAGCTCGTGTCCATCCCGATGGCCGGCTCGGCGAGCTCGCTCAACGCCGCGACCGCCGGCTCGATCGTGCTCGACGAGGCGGCCCGCCAGCGCCGGGCCGGCGGGTAGCCACCCCGATCCGGGGGGACGTGGCCAAGGATGCGGACTCCCCCCGCGGTCCAGACCGGGCCTTGCCCCGGCCACACGCGAGGGAGCGCAATGGCTCATGGGCCCTCCCCTGCACGGACGTGTCGCTGGGAACAGCGACGGCGACGCCCCGTCGTACACCATCGAGCTGGTCGAGCTGTGCCGCGTGATCGTCGTCGGCGCCGTGCCGCTCGGCATCCTGTGCGCGGCGGGGCTGTCGCGGCTGGCGATGTACGTGCTCCGGCTCACCTCGGACGACGCGGTCCGTGGGCGGGTGACCGACGACGGGTTCACGGTCGGGGACGTCACGCTGTTCGGCTTCTACAACCTGGCCAGTCTCGGGGTGGCGGTCGGCGTCGTCGGCGGAGCGGCGTACGTCGCGGTGTCCCCCTGGCTGTTGGGCGGGCCGGGACTGCGCTCCCTGACGGTGGGGGTGACAGCCGGCGTCGTGGTGGGACCCGCCGTCCTGCACCCCCAGGGCTTCGACCTGGCGGTGCTCGAGCCGACGTGGCTCGCCGTGGCGTCCTTCGTGGCGATCCCCACCGCCTTCGGGTGCGCCGTGGTGCCCCTGGTCGACAGGGCCGCCCGCGCCGAGCGCGGACTCGCCCGCTGGGCGGCGCAGGGTCGTCGACGCTGGCTCGTCCCGGTGCTGCTGGTGGCGCCGTTCCCCGTCGCCTGGCCGATCGTCGCCGTGGTGCTGGCCGTGGTCGCCGCCCTCCTGCCGGTGCGCCGGGCCCTGCTCGACCAGGTCAGGCGCTCCCCGGCCGCGACGTGGGGGATCCGCGCGGCGTACGCCGTCGTCCCGGTGCTGGGCGTGGTCGCCCTCCTCGCCGACGTGAGGGCCCTGGCCTAGCCGTCGATCCCACCGGGTCAGCGACGCGCGGCCACGTAGCAGGCGACGGCGGTCGCGGCGGCCACGTTGAGCGAGTCGATGCCCTCACGCATGGGGATGATCGCCCTCCGGTCGGCCGACTGCTCCCACCGCGGCGAGAGCCCGTGGCCCTCGGAGCCGAGGACGAGGGCCAGCCGCTCGACCCCGGCGACCGCCTCCTCGACCGGGGTGGAGTCCGGAGCGAGGGTCAGCGCCACGGTGGTGAAGCCGGCGGCCGACAGGTCAGGGAGGGCGTCGTACCAGTCGGGCAGGCGGGTCCACGGCATCGTGAACACCGCGCCCATCGCGACCTTGATCGCGCGGCGGTAGAGCGGGTCGGCGCAGCGCGGCGAGAGCAGGACGGCGTCGAAGCCGAGGGCGGCGCCGCTGCGCAGGATGGCGCCGACGTTGGTGTGGTCGACGATGTCCTCGAGCACCAGCACCGAGCGGGCTCCCTCGAGCACGTCGGCCACCGGGGGCAGCGGCCTCCGCTCGAGGGAGGCCAGCGCGCCGCGGTGCACGTGGAAACCGGTCACCTCCTCGGCCAGGGCCTCGGGCAGCACGAAGCAGGGGGCGTCGGTCGCCGCCAGGACGTCGGCGAGGCCGTCGAGCCAGCGGGGCGCCATCAGCAGCGAGCGCGGGGTGAAGCCCGCCTCGAGCGCGCGGCGTACGACCTTCTCCCCCTCGGCCAGGAAGAGCCCGTGCTCGGACTCGAGGTTCTTGCGGAGCTCGACGTCGCGCAGGTCGCGGTAGTCGGCCAGCCGCGGGTCGGCGGGGTCGGTGATCTCGATCAGGTCAGCCACGGGGAGCAGCATGCCGCCCGTAGTGCACGGGGTGCGCCACCGCCACCACCTCGCCGACCACGATGATGGCCGGCGGCCGCACCTCGTGCGCCGCGAGCTCGTCGGCCAGCGTGCCGAGGGTGGCCAGCACCGTGCGCTCCTCGGGCATCGTCCCCTCCACCACGACCGCGACGGGGGTCTCGGCCGGACGGCCTCCCTCGACGAGCGCGGCGGCGATGTGGGGGGCGTTCTCGACGGCCATCATCAGCACGAGGGTGCCGCGCAGCTGGGCGAGCGCGGGCCACACCACGAGCGACTCGGGGTGCCCGGGGGGCAGGTGACCCGAGACGACGGTGAACTCGTGGGTGATGCCGCGGTGGGTCACCGGGATCTGGGCGACGCCGGGCACCGCCACCGAGGAGGAGAGGCCGGGGATCACCGTCACCGGCACCCCGGCGGCCTCGCAGGCCAGGACCTCCTCGTAGCCACGGCCGAACACGAAGTTGTCGCCGCCCTTGAAGCGCACGACCCGCTTCCCGGCGCGAGCGCGGTCGACGATGATCTCGTTGATGTGCTCCTGGAGGGCCGAGCGGCCGCGGGGCAGCTTGGCCACGTCGATGAGCTCCACGCCCGGGTCGAGCTCGTCGAGCAGCTCGCGCGGTGCGAGGCGGTCGGCCACCACCACGTCTGCGGAGGCGAGCGCGTGCCGGGCGGCGACCGTCACCAGCTCGGGGTCCCCCGGTCCCCCGCCGACCAGCACGACGCCGGGCGAGCGGTCCAGGGCTCCGGACGCGGTCAGGTGCCCGTCGCGGAGCGCCGTGATGATGTCGTCGCGCAGCGTCGCCGACTGACGGGGCTCGCGGTTGCCGAGCACCCCGACCGTGGCGGTGCCGTGCCGCCCGACGGCGGGGGTCCACGCGGTCGCCTCGGTCGCGTCGTCGCTGCGCACGCAGAAGATCCGGCGCTCCTCGGCGGCCTCGGAGACCAGGGTGTTGGCCGCGTGGTCGTCGGTGGCGGCGATGACGTACCACGCACCGTCGAGGTCGGCTGGGCTCGAAGCGGCGCAGCTCGAGGGTGATCTCGCCGCCCATGCCCTCCAGGGCGGGCGTCACCACGGGTGAGACGACGGTGACGCGGGCGCCCGCCGCGATGAGCATCGGCACCCGGCGTTGCGCCACGTGGCCGCCGCCCACCACGACGACCCGGCGGTCGCGCAGGATCAGTCCCGAGAGGTACGGCGTGGGGTCGCTCATCTCGCCATTCTCCCGCGCCCCGGGATCGACGGCACCGGCGTCCACGCTTGAAACGGCAACCACGGCACTCCTAGGTTCGGGGTATGAGCCTCGAGCGCCCCATCGCCCCCGACCCCTACGACCTCCTCCCCGCGGTGCCGTCCTTCACGGTCACGAGCACCGACGTCACCGACGGCCGGCCGCTCAAGGACGACCAGGTGGCCGAGCACGGCAACACCTCGCCCCAGCTGAGCTGGGAGGGCGCCCCGGAGGGCACGCAGAGCTACGTCGTCACCTGCTTCGACCCCGACGCCCCCACCCCCAGCGGCTTCTGGCACTGGTCGCTGGTCGACATCCCCGCCGACGTCACCTCGCTCGACACCGGCGCCTCCTCCGGCGACCTCCCCGGCAAGGCCTTCCACGTGCGCAACGACGGCGGCGAGGCCGGCTTCATGGGCGCCGCTCCCCCGCAGGGCGACCAGCCCCACCGCTACTTCTTCGTGGTGCACGCGGTGAAGGACGAGACCCTCGGCGTCGACGCCGACGCCTCCAACGCGGTGGTCTCCTTCAACCTGGCGTTCAAGACCCTGGGCCGCGCGATCATCCACGGGACCTACCAGCACTGAGCGACCGCTCGATCCTGCCGAGCGGACCCGGCTCGATCCAGCCCTGACGTGTGGAGGATCCCGGTCGCCGATCACGGGAGGCCGGGATGCTCTACGTCGCCATCGCGACGCGCGCGTTCCGCCGCTACTCGACGTACCGGGCGGCCACGCTCGCCGGCGTCTTCACCAACTCGGTCTTCGGCGTCATCTACTCCTTCGCCTACCTGGCGCTGTGGGAGGCCAACCCGTCGGCGGGCGGCTACGACAAGGTCGACGCGGTGACCTACGTCTGGCTCGGCCAGGCGCTGCTGATGACCGTCGCCCTGTGGGGTGGGGGCACCACCGACGACCTGGCCGAGCGGATCCGCTCCGGGGACGTGGCGATCGACCTCTACCGGCCGGTGGGAGTGATCCAGTGGTACCTCGCCGCCGACCTCGGCCGGGCGACCTATCACCTGCTCACGCGCGGCCTGGCACCCACCGTCGTCGGCGCGGCCCTCTTCCAGATCGCCCTGCCGGACTCCCCGACGGCTGCGGTCGGCTTCCTCGTCAGCGTCCCGCTCGCCGTCGTGGTGAGCTTCGGGCTGAGGTTCCTGGTCGCGAGCACGGCGTTCTGGTTGCTCGACGCGACAGGGGCACGCACGCTGAGTGGGGCCCTGGCGATCTTCTTCAGCGGGATGGCCCTCCCCCTGGTCCTGTTCCCGGGCTGGCTCGGCATCCTGGCCGAGTCACTGCCCTGGTCCGCGATGATCCAGGTGCCCAACGACATCTGGCTCGGTCGACACACGGGTGTGGACCTGCTCGGCGCCCTGGCCTTCCAGGCCGGCTGGGCCGTGGTGCTGCTCGCAGCCTGCCGGCTCGTGCTGGCGCGGGCCACGCGCAAGGTGGTGGTCCAGGGTGGCTGACCTCTCGACCCCGGTGCGCCCGTGGCACCCGCTCGCCCGCTACGGCGAGATCGCCCGACTGTGGATCCGTGCGGAGATCTGCGTACCCGGCCTCCTTCGCGATGCTCGTGGTGGGCAGCATGCTGATCAACGCCCTCGACTTCGTCGGCATCGCGATCATGTTCTCGAGCATCGACCAGCTCGGCGGGTTCGAACTGCGCGAGATCGCCCTGCTCTACGGCGCCACGGCATCGGCATCGGCGTCGCCGACACCCTCATCGGCAGCGTCGAGCGGATCGGGGAGTTCGTGCGGACGGGCCGGCTCGACCAGATGCTCACCAAGCCGGTTCCGTTGCTGGTCCAGGTCTGCTCGGACCGGTTCACCCTGCGTCGGCTCGGCCGGATCACCCAGGCCACGGTCGTCCTGCTCTGGGCGCTGCCGGTCGTCGACTGGACCCCGTCCCGCGTGGGGATGGCGCTCGTGATGGTCCTGAGCTCGAGCGCGCTGTTCTTCGGCCTGTTCGTGCTCTTCAGCTGCATCCAGTTCTGGACGTCGGACGCCAGCGAGTTCGCCAACGCCTTCACGTACGGCGGCAACACCCTCACTCAGTACCCCCTGACGATCTTCCCCCGCGAGCTGGCCATCGCCCTCACCGTCGTGCTGCCGATCGCCTTCGTGAACTGGTACCCCTGCCTCTACCTGCTGGACCGGCCGGACCCCTTCGGCCTGCCCGAGTGGCTGCAGTTCTGCTCTCCGCTCGCCGCGGCCGCGGTGGTCACCGCGGCCCTGCTCGTCTGGCGCACCGGCGTGCGCCACTACACCTCCACCGGGAGCTGAGATGGCCCTGATCGACGTACGGGACCTGGAACGGACCTTCGTGGTGCGACGCAAGGTCGACGGCGGTCGCCGCCGGCTGCGCGACGAGGTGCGGGCGGTCCACGACCTCACCTTCTCCGTCGAGGCCGGCGAGATGGTGGGCTACATCGGCCCCAACGGCGCCGGGAAGTCCACGACGATCAAGATGCTCACAGGGATCCTGGTGCCCACCGGTGGCCACCTCCGCGTGGCCGGCCTCGACCCGAGCAAGGACCGGGTGGCCCTGGCCCGCCGGATCGGGGTGGTCTTCGGACAGCGCACGACGTTGTGGTGGGACCTGCCGCTGCGGGACTCCTTCGCGCTGCTCCAGAAGATGTACCGGATCCCTCCCGACCGCTACCGCGCCAACCTCGAGCGGTTCGTCGAGCTGCTCGACCTGCGCGACCAGCTCGACACCCCGGTCCGCCAGCTGTCGCTCGGGCAGCGGATGCGTGGCGACATCACCGCCGCGCTGCTGCACGACCCGGAGATCCTCTACCTCGACGAGCCCACGATCGGGCTCGACGTGGTGAGCAAGGGGCGGCTGCGCGAGTTCCTGCGGGCCCTCAACGCCGAGCGGGGCACCACGCTCGTGCTGACGACGCACGACCTGCAGGACATCGAGGCGCTCTGCGACCGGGTCATCGTGATCGACCACGGCACGGCCGTCTTCGACGGCGCTGCTCCCCGCGCTGCACGCCCACGGCGGCTCGACGCGCACGCTGGTGGTGGACCTGGTCGACGAGGCGCCCGCGATCGAGGTCCCGGGTGCGGTGGTGCGCCGGGTGGAGGGACCTCGGCAGTGGCTGTCCTTCCCGACGGAGGCGAGCGCCGCGCCGATCGTCGCGGCCGTCGCGGCGTCGTACGACGTGGCCGACCTGTCCATCCAGGAGCCGGACATCGAGGAGGTCATCCGCGACCTCTACTCACGCGGCGCCTGACGGCCGAGGTCAGTCGGCACGCAGGTCCAGGACGAGCACGGCCCGGTCGTCGTCGCCGCGGGGCACCTTCGTCAGCACCGCTCGGGCGAAGCCGGCGAAGCCCGCGGCCAGCACGCGGGTGCGGGCGATCTCGCGCAGCCACTCCAGGCCGTCGTCGAGGTCGCGACCGCGGGTCTCGATGACCCCGTCGGTGTAGAACATCAGCGCCTCACCCGCCCCGAGCCGGCCCTCGCTGGCGTGCAGCTCGGGGTCGGGGACCACGCCGAGCGCCGTGCCTCGGGCGTTGTCGATCCCCCACTCGTTGCGCATCGGGATGCCAGTGCAGCACCGGCGGATGACCGGCGCTGGTGATCGTGTAGTCGCCGGTGTCGAGGTCGACGCGCACGTGCACCGCGGTGGCGAACGACTCGTCGGACTCCTGCCGGAGCAGGAACGCGTTGGCGGCCCGCATCAGGGAGTCCGGGGGCAGCGCGCCCAGCAGGCCGCCGAGGGCGCCGGCGAACTGCAGCGCCTGCGGCCCCACCGAGGCGCCCTTGCCGCACACGTCCACCAGCACCATCTCCAGGTGCCGGTCGTCGCGCAGGTCGGCCACGAGGAAGTCGCCGGCGTAGCCGGTGCCGTGCGCGCTGAGCATCGCCGACTGCGAGCGCCACGGGTCGGGCAGCGGCGGCACGACCCCCTGCCGCTGGAGCCGGTCGCGGAGCTGGGCGAGCATCGGCTCGCTCAGGGCGACCGGCAGCCCGGAGCGCTGGCGGCTGGACTGGTAGACGACCAGGCCCACCGACACCGCGAGGGTCGCCAGGGTCGCGAACGCCGGTCCGTCCACGCCCTCGTGCAGGGTCGTGGCTCCGGCCGCGACCAGGATGAAGCCGGACAGCACCACGAGCGGCAGGGTGCGCAGCAGCAGCACGCCGAGCAGCAGCCAGACGAACCACACCGTGACCGGCACCAGGTCCGGCGCCGCCCACGCGGCGGCGAAGGACGCCGCCGAGCCCCCCAGCAGCAGGCAGAGCACGTAGACCTGACTGCCCCGGGACCCCGTCCGCCAGCTCTGCACCCGGTCGTGCACGTGCAGCGCCAAGCGGCGCGGCACGGACCCGAGAGCAGTCGACACCTACCGAGAATAGGTCGCGGGGACCGCCCTCGGGCCCGATCGGGCGATGTCGGCACCTGCCCTAGGCTCGGGTGCCTCATGACCGAGACACCGGACCAGACAACCCAGCCCGAGCCCGATCCCGCCGCCGACCCGGCAGCCCTGCTCGCGGAGGTGGTCGCGTTCGCGATGGACTGCGCCCGCCAGGGCGAGACGGACCTGCTGGCGCGCTACCTCGACGGCGGGTTCCCGGTCGACCACCCCGACGCCGACGGCAACACCGTCCTCATGCTCGCCGCCTACCACGGCCACGCCGCCACCGTCGGCCTGCTCCTCGACCGAGGCGCGGACCCCGACCGGCTCAACGCCCGGGGACAGTCCCCGCTCGCCGGCGCGGTCTTCAAGGGCGAGGACGACGTCGTACGCCGCCTCCTCGCCGGAGGGGCCGACCCCGATGCCGGCGCTCCCACCGCCCGGGCCACGGCCGAGATGTTCGGCCGCGCCGACCTCCTGGCCTGACGGCTCGCCCGACCCCACCCGCACGGGCGGACTTTCTTGACCTGTTCCAGAGTGAGTGCGACGTTGGACGCGGGGCCCAGCACCGTCGTACCCACCCCACCCCATCTCGCCCCCAGGAGTGACATGCCCGACCTGCCCCAGCCCACGGACAGCTCGATCGCCACGGCCCCCTCGGAGGAGGCCCGGCTCGGATCGACCACCGACACGGGTGCACCCGCCCCCAGCGACCGCAACTCGCTCACGCTCGGGTCCGACGGCCCGATCCTGCTCCACGACGTGCACTTCCTGAGCAGATGGCGCACTTCAACCGCGAGCGCGTCCCGGAGCGCAACGTGCACGCCAAGGGCTCCGGCGCGTTCGGCGAGTTCGTCACCACCGAGGACGTCAGCGCCTACACCCGCGCCGGGCTCTTCCAGCCCGGCGTGAGGACCGAGATGCTGGCCCGCTTCTCCACCGTCGCGGGCGAGCAGGGCTCCCCCGACACCTGGCGCGACCCGCGCGGCTTCGCGCTGAAGTTCTACACCGGCGAGGGCAACTACGACCTCGTCGGCAACAACACCCCGGTGTTCTTCATCCGCGACACCATGAAGTTCCCGCACTTCATCCGCTCGCAGAAGCGTCGCGGCGGCAGCGGCCTGCGCGACAACAACATGCAGTGGGACTTCTGGTCGCTCAACCCCGAGTCGGCCCACCAGGTCACCTACCTCATGGGCGATCGCGGCATCCCGAAGTCCTACCGCCACATGAACGGCTACGGCTCGCACACCTACCTGTGGACCAACGCGGCCGGCGAGAAGCACTGGGTCAAGTACCACTTCCACAGCAAGCAGGGCGTGGAGAGCCTCAGCGACGCCGACGCGACCCGCATCGCCGGCGAGGACGCCGACTTCCACCGCCGCGACCTGTACGACGCGATCGCGGGCGGCGAGCACCCGTCCTGGACGCTGTCGATCCAGGCGATGCCCTACGAGGACGCGAAGACCTACCGCTACAACCCGTTCGACCTCACCAAGGTGTGGCCGCACAGCGACTACCCGCTCATCGAGGTCGGCACGATGACGCTCGAACCGCAACCCGGAGAACTTCTTCGCCGAGATCGAGCAGGCGGCGTTCGAGCCGTCCGCGACGGTGCCCGGCATCGGCTTCTCCCCCGACAAGATGCTGCTGGGCCGGGCGTTCGCCTACTCCGACACGCACCGCTACCGGATCGGCCCCAACTACCTGCAGCTGCCGGTCAACCGTCCCCGGGTGGAGATCAACACCTACACCCAGGACGGCCCGATGGCCTTCGAGCACCGCTCGGACGACCCGGTCTACGCGCCCAACTCCTTCGGTCGCGGCTACGCCGACGAGGTCGGCGAGGTCTCCGACGGCTGGGAGGCCGACGGCGCGATGGTGCGTCAGGCCTACGCGCTGCGCGAGGACGACGACGACTTCGGCCAGGCCGGCACGCTCGTGCGCGAGGTGTGGGACGACGAGATCCGCGCCAACTTCGTCAAGACCGTCGCCGGCCACCTCCTCGGCGGCGTCGAGGGCGACGTCCTCGAGCGCGCCTTCGCCTACTGGAAGGCGGTCGACGGCGACTGCGGCAAGCAGATCGAGGAGCTCGTGCGCGCCGGTGGCCCGAACGACAACCCCGGTGGACAGCCCGACGACGCGCAGGACGACGCGTCGGCACCCGTCGTGGAGAGCGACACGCACGCGGCCCGCTGACCGCTCGAGCCACACCTGCCTCACCCACGTGGGCCCCGGACACCCGTCCGGGGCCCACGTGCCGTCCGGGGCCACGGACGACGGCCCGCTATCGTGCGCGCCATGGCCCCTGACCCGACGTACGACGTCCTCGGTGCGCCGTACACCGTCGAGACCCTCGACCTGGGCGTGGACGCGGAGGGCCCGGTGCACGCGACCCTGGTGCACCGACCGGCCCCCGAGCCGACCGACCGGGCCGTGCTGCACGTGCACGGCTTCGCCGACTACTTCTTCCACACCGAGTACGCCGAGTGGTGGAACGCCCGCGGCCACGACTTCTACGCCCTCGACCTGCGCAAGTACGGCCGGTCGCTGCGCGAGCACCAGACGCCCAACTACGTCGAGGACCTGCGCGAGTACTTCCCCGACCTCGACGCCGCCTGGGGACGCGTCGCGGTGGACCACACCCGGATCGTCACGACCGCCCACTCCACCGGCGGCCTCACCCTGCCGCTGTGGCTGCACGACCGACGGCCCGACGGCCTGGCCGGCGTCGTCCTCAACTCCCCGTGGTTCGACCTGCAGGGCAGCGCGCTGGCTGCGCAACCCCGCCGCGCGCCTGGCCCTCGACCGGATGGGTGCCCGGCAGCCGCGCCGCCTGATCCCCCGCAGGGTCAGCGGCGTCTACACCCAGTCGCTGCACCGCGACCACCACGGCGAGTTCGACTTCAACCTCGACTGGAAGCCCGTCGAGTCCTACCCCGTGTACGCCGGGTGGTTGCGCGCCGTGCGCCGCGGCCACGCCGAGCTGCACCGCGGGCTCGACGTCCCCGCTCCGTGCCTGGTGCTCTCGTCGACGACGTCGGCGTGGCCGACGACGATGGGCGACGCCGTGCACAGCAACGACGTCGTGCTGGACGTCGAGCAGATCCGCCGCTGGGCCTCCAGCCTGGGCCGCCACGTCACCAGCATCGCCGTGGACGGTGCGCGCCACGACGTGGTGCTGTCGCTGCCCGACGTCCGGGCGCGGGTGTACGACGAGATCGACCGGTGGCTGTCGACCTACGTCGACGGCTGAGCCACGGTCCTCAGACCAGGAACGCCACGAGGGCCACGACGCCCACCACGACGATGAAGCCGCGCAGGACCGGCGCCGGCAGGCGTCGACCCACCGAGGAGCCGATCACGCCACCGATGACGGCGCCCACCGCGATGAGCCCCACGATCTTCCAGTCGACGTCGGCGAGCAGCACGAAGAGCACCCCGGAGATCCCGTTGACCAGGGCCGCGAGGACGTTCTTGGCGCCGTTGAGGCGCTGGAGGGTCTCGTCGACGCCGATGCCGAGCACCGCCATCATCAGCACGCCCTGGGCGGCACCGAAGTAGCCGCCGTAGACGCCGCACGCGAACATCCCCGGCCACACCCACCAGGCCCCGCGCTCGGGCAGCCCGCCGCTCGCCTCGTGGCGGCGGGCGACGTAGGCCGAGATGCGCGGACCGGCGATCACCAGGAGCAGGCCGAGCAGGATCAGCGCGGGCACGACGACCTCGAAGGCACCCGGCGCCCAGAGCAGCAGGCCGCCGCCCAGGAGTCCCCCGAGACCCGAGGCGCTGGCCAGGTGCAGCAGGCGTGAGCGCTGGCCGCGGAGCTCGCGGCGGTAGCCGATCGCCCCGGTCACCGACCCCGGCACGAGGCCGATCGAGTTGGAGACGTTGGCCGTCACCGGCGGAACGCCGAACGCGAGGAGGGTCGGGAACGTGATCAACGTCCCCGACCCCACCACGGTGTTGATGGTGCCGGCCGCCACGCCCGCGAGGGCGATCAGCACGGCTTCGATCCAGGTCACGCCGGGGCTGCCCCCGGGGCGCTCGGGTCGACCGGACCCTCGCCGGCCGACGGGTCCGTCGGCTCGGAGGCGACCGGCGGGGTGGACCCGCCCAGCACGTCGGGCGTCATGCCCGAGGTGGCCCGGCTGGGGCGCGCGGCCGACTCGGCGGCGGCGATCGCCTCCTCGACGGCCTTGCTGGCGTCGCTGAGCTCGGCGTCGGCGGACGCGCTGATGCCGCCCTGCGGCTCGGTCGGGCCCATGTCGACACGGGTGCGCGGCGTGGCGTCGCGCGGGATGCCGGCGATCTCGTGGATCGACGAGCCGAGGCCCTCCATCGCCTTGGTGATCTCGGAGGGGATGACCCACACCTTGTTGGCGCTGCCCTCGGCGATCTTGGGCATCATCTGGAGGTACTGGTAGGCCAGCAGCGACTGGTCCGGCTGGCCGTCGTGGATGGCCTGGAAGACGGTCTGGATGGCCTGGCCCTCACCCTGCGCACGCAGGATCGAGGCCTCGCGGTCGGCCTGGGCGCGCAGGATCTGCGACTCCCGGTCACCCTGGGCGTTGAGGATCTGCGACTGCTTGGAGCCCTCGGCGGTGAGGATCGCGGCCTGGCGCTGGCCCTCCGCGGTGAGGATGACCGCGCGCTTCTCGCGGTCGGCGCGCATCTGCTTCTCCATCGAGTCCTTGATGGAGGGCGGCGGGTCGATGCCCTTGAGCTCGACACGGTTGACGCGGATGCCCCACTTGCCGGTGGCCTCGTCGAGGACGCCACGCAGGCCGGAGTTGATGGAGTCGCGGCTGGTCAGCGTCTCCTCGAGGTCCATGCCACCGACGATGTTGCGCAGGGTGGTCATGGTGAGCTGCTCGATCGCCTGGATGTAGTTGGCGATCTCGTAGGTCGCGGCGACCGGGTCGGTGACCTGGAAGTAGATGACGGTGTCGATGGAGACCACCAGGTTGTCCTCGGTGATCACCGGCTGCGGCGGGAAGCTCACGACCTGCTCGCGCAGGTCGATGAGGTAGCGCAGCCGGTCGATGAAGGGCACGAGGATGTTGAGGCCGGCGGGCAGGGTGCCCTTGTACTTGCCGAACCGCTCGACGATGCCCGCTCGCGCCTGGGGCACGATCCGGACCGTCTTGGCGAGCAGGACGACGACGAACAGCAGGAACAGCACGAACAGGACGAAGACTGCTGGCATGTGATTTCCCCCGTGGAAGGTGATGGGTGGTGCGTGGTCAGTAGTCGAGTCGGGCGACCGGGTGGACGTAGGCCGTCGCGCCCTTGATGGCGAGGACCTCGACGATCTCGCCCGCGGGGATGGTCATGGTGTCGTCGTACGGACGCGCCGACCAGTCCTCCCCGCCGATCTTGATGCGGCCGGTGGTGAGTCCGCTCATCTCGGCGATGACGGTGCCCTGGGTGCCGACGAGCTTGCCGTGGCCGAGCTCGAGCTCGGGGCCGGAGTGCAGCTTCTTGATCATCGACGGCCGCACCAGCGCGAGCATGGCGATCGATGCCCCCGCGGCACCGAGGACCTGGATGGCCACGTGCACGTCGGCGATCGCGAGCACCATCCCGACGAGGGCGCCGATGGCGAGCATGCCGACGATCAGGTCGAGGCTGAACATCTCGACGACGCCCAGCACGATGGCGAGACCCAACCAGGCCTCCCAGAGGTGTCGCGCGAGCCAGTCCATGACGCGACCCTATCCGGTGGGACGCAGCCTCAAACGGTGGCGCGGTGGGTGCGTCGCCGCGCGGCGTACCGACCGTCCTCCACGCTGAGCCGCAGCGGCATCTGGAAGGTCTCGGAGAGCGCCTCCTCGGTGACCACGCGCTCCAGCGGCCCCTGCGCCACGACGCGTCCCTGCCGCAGCATCATCGCGTGGGTGAAACCGGGCGGGATCTCCTCCACGTGGTGGGAGACGAGGACGGTGGCCGGCGAGTCGGGGTCGAGGGCGAGGACGCTGAGCGTGGACACGAGGTCCTCGCGACCGCCGAGGTCGAGCCCGGCGGCCGGCTCGTCGAGCAGCAGCAGCTCGGGGTCGGTCATCAGCGCGCGGGCGATCTGGACGCGCTTGCGCTCGCCCTCGCTGAGGGTGCCGAAGGTGCGGTCGACGAGGTGCGCGGCCCCCACCTCGCGGAGCAGGTCGGCGGCCCGGTCGTGGTCGAGCGTGTCGTACTCCTCGCGCCAGCGGCCCAGCACGCCGTACGACGCGGACACGACGACGTCCTGCACCAGCTCGCCGCGCGGGATCCGGTCGGCGAGGGCGGCGCTGGTCAGGCCGATGCGGGGACGCAGGTCGAAGACGTCGACGGTGCCGAGCACCTCGCCGAGGATGCCCGCGACGCCGGAGGTCGGGTGCAGCTGGGCCGAGGCGACCTGGAGCAGGGTGGTCTTGCCGGCGCCGTTGGGGCCGATCAGCACCCAGCGCTCGTCCTCCTCGACCGTCCAGTCGACGTCGTCGAGCAACGTCGCCTCGCCACGGCGCACCGTGAGACCTGCACACTCGATCACGGCGCTCATGCGGCTCACCCTATCCAGCGGGGACCGCACTCCCGACGACACCGACGTATCGTCTCCAGCCGTGTCACCCGAACTCCCCCTGTCCGCCCGCCTCGCCTGGTGGATGACCGCCTGGCTGCGCGGCGACGAGGTCACCGACCACGCCCTCGACGCCGTCACCCACGGCGACCTCGGGCACGTGGTGGAGGGCCTGCCCGACGGCGGTACGACGCTGCTCGACGCCTTCGTCGCGGCCCGGCGCACCGGCGCCGACCGGGCCGGCCTCGCCCTGCCGGTCGAGGGTGACCTGCTCGGGCTGGGCGGGCCCCGCGAGCTCAACGACGCCGCCCTCGACTCCGGCGAGGCGGTGGTGCTGGCGGCCTTCGCGCTGGTGCCCACCGTGGTCGGGGAGGTCGTCCGGTGGCGGGTGCGCGCCGTCGGCGCCGCGCCAGCTGCCCGACGTGGGCGAGGCGGACCGGTCCATGCGGGCGGCCCTCGTCGACTCGGCCAACCTGCTGGCCGACCTGGACGTCGCGCGCTGGCGTCCCGAGGTGGCGGACCGGCTGATGAACCTGCGGCACCGGCCGGCCCTCGAGCCGCCGCTGGGCATCCCCGCCCGGTGCGTCGACCTGGCCGCGCGCGGGCTGCAGGGCTGGGCGATCGTCGACCTCGCGCTCGAGGACGACGGCGGTGCGCTGTCGTCGTACGAGATCGGGCGACGCCGTGACGCCCTGGCACCGCTGGAGCGGGCCTCGCGGCGGGCCGTGGTGGCCGCGTGCTCGCCCGAGGTGTGGCCGGAGTCCTGAGCACCCCCCGCGACGGGGATAGCCTCGGGCCCGAGATGAGCGACGTCGACGAGCAGCCCAGGACCCTCCTCGTGACCCTGACCGGCAAGGACCGGCCGGGTGTCACGTCCGCGATGTTCGCGACCCTCTCGGCCGCGGGGGTCGAGGTGCTCGACATCGAGCAGATCGTGCTCCGCCGCCGCCTCGTGCTGGGCGTCCTCATCACCGCCCCGCGGGACTGGAAGAGGCTGCGGGTCGCCATCGAGGAGACCGCCGCGGCGCTGGGCATGCAGGTCGACGTGGACCGCGGTGTCGGCGACAACCGCGTGCGCGGCTCCGGACGGTCGCACGTCACCGTGCTCGGCGCCCCGCTCAAGGCGTCGGCGATGGCGGCCATCGCCGGCCGGATCGCCGACTGCGGCGCCAACATCGACCGCATCGAGCGGATGGCGCGCTACCCCGTCACCGCGATCGACCTCGCCATCTCGGGCGTGGAGCCCGAGGTGCTGCGCCCGCTCCTCGCCACCGAGGCCGCCGCCCAGGGCATCGACATCGCCGTGCAGCCCGCCGACCTGCTGCGCCGCTCGATGCGGCTCATCGTGATGGACGTCGACTCCACCCTCATCCAGGGCGAGGTCATCGAGATGATCGCCGCGCACGCCGGCTGCGAGGCCGAGGTCGCCGCGGTGACCGAGCAGGCGATGCGCGGGGAGATGGACTTCGAGGAGTCGCTGCGCGCACGGGTCGCGCTGCTGGAGGGCGTCCGGGCCACGGCGCTCGACGAGGTCTACGAGTCCATCGCCCTGGCACCGGGCGCCCGCACCATGGTGCGGGTGCTGCGGCGGCTCGGCTACCGCTTCGCCATCGTCTCGGGCGGCTTCACCCACATCACCGCCCGGCTGGCCGAGGACCTCGGCATCCACTACTCACGGGCCAACGAGCTCGAGATCGTCGACGGCCGGCTCACCGGCCGGGTGGTCGGCGACGTCGTCGACCGGGCCGGCAAGGCGTCCGCGCTGCGGGAGTTCGCCGCCGACATCGGGGTCCCGGTCGACGCGACGATCGCCATCGGCGACGGCGCCAACGACCTCGACATGCTCAACGCGGCCGGCCTCGGCATCGCCTACAACGCCAAGCCGGTCGTGCGCGACGCCGCCGACGCGTCGGTCAACGTGCCCTACCTCGACACGATCCTCTACCTGCTCGGCATCTCCCGCGAGGAGATCGAGGCCGCCGACATGGCCGACGGGATCGTCACCCCGGCTCCCCCGGTCTGACGCCCACGGCGACGCACCCCCCGAGGTCGTCGTCGCGCTCGACACGCGGGTCCAGCCCGGCGTCCCGCATCGCGTCGCTGGTGAGGCCGGCCTGGGCCGCGCTGGTCTCGACCAGCAGCACTCCCCCGGGCGCCAGCCAGTCCGGCGCACCGGCGGCGATCCGCCGGTGCAGGTCCACGCCGTCGGGGCCACCGTCCAGCGCCACGGTCGGCTCGTGGTCGCGTGCCTCCGGCGGCATCAGGGCGATCCGGTCGGTGGGCACGTACGGCGCGTTGGCCACCAGCACGTCGATGCGCCCGCGCAGGGCGTCCGGCAGGGCGTCGTACAGGTCGGAGCGGTGGAGGTGGCCGTGCGGCACGTTGCGTCGCGCGCAGCCGAGCGCCACCGGGTCCACGTCACTGGCGTGGACCTCACCGGCCGCGACGACGGCCGCGACCGGGGCGACGCCGCAGCACAGCTCGAGGAGGACGACCCGGGGACCGGCGTACGACGCGGCGACGCGCGCCAGCAGCTCGGTGCGGCGACGCGGCACGAACACCCCCGGCGCGACGACCAGCCGCCGGCCGGCGAACTCGACCCAGCCCAGGACCGTCTCCAACGGCTCGCCGGCGACGCGCCGGGCGACCAGTGCCTCGAGCCGCTCGCCGGTGGCTCCGGTGCCGGACAGCAGCCGGGCCTCGTCCTCGGCGAAGACGCACCCGGCCGCGCGCAGCCGGTCGACGAGGTCCGGCGGGACCGCGGGACCGGTCAGCGGTCGCTCACTCGGCGCGCCCGGCGTGGAAGGCGACCACCGAGGCGGACGCCATGTCCAGCTCGACCCACGCCCCGTCGTACTCCAGGACGGTGAGCGCCGAGGTCGGGTAGCCACCGGCCATCGCGGCACCCGCTTCGGCGTCGCCGGCGCCGTCGTCGAGGAGCTGGGCCAGGTAGGCCATGGTCGGGTTGTGGCCGATGACGATCACGGCCGTCGCGTGCGGCGGGACCTCGCGGATCAGGTCCAGCGCGGCCTCAGGGCCCGCGGCGTACAGGCCGGTGTCGTAGTCGGGCTCGGACTCCCAGCCCGCCGCTCCGGCGACCGCCTCCCACGTCTCGCGGGTGCGCACGGAGGTGGAGACCAGGGCGTGGTCGGGCACGAAGCCGAGGGCGGCCAGCCACCGCCCGGCGGCCGCGGCGTCGTCGCGTCCCCGGGCCTCGAGGGTGCGCCCCTGGTCGGACTCACCCCAGGACTCGGCCTTGGCGTGGCGCATGACCACCAGCCTGCGGGCGGGTGTCGTGGGGGTTGGCTGCGTCTCGTGCACGGGGTCACTGTGGCAGCCGATAGCCTGCCTGTCATGCCCTCAGGACCCCTCATGATCATCGGCGGCGCCGAGGACAAGCTGCGCAAGCGCACGATCCTCAAGGAGTTCGTCGTCGCCAGTGGAGGCCACGACGCCCGCATCGTCGTCATCCCGACCGCCTCGTCCCTCGGCCCCGAGATCGTCGAGGTCTACGAGGCGCTCTTCACCAAGCTCGGCGCCGGGGAGGTGCGGGCCGCCCGGCCCGAGAGCCGCGAGGACGCGCACGACCCCGACCTCGTGGCCGCCATCGACGACGCGACCGGCATCTTCATGACCGGCGGCAACCAGCTCAAGCTGTCCGGCGTCGTCTGCGGCACGCCCTTCGGCGACGCGATCGTCGCGGCCCACGAGCGGGGTGCGGTCGTCGCCGGCACCTCGGCGGGCGCGAGCATCCAGTCGTCGCACATGGTCGCCTTCGGCTCGGGCGGGGCCACGCCCAAGCAGCGGATGACCCAGGTCGCCGCCGGACTGGGGCTCGTCGGCTCGACGGTGATCGACCAGCACTTCGACCAGCGCAACCGCTACGGGCGGTTGCTGATGATCGTGGCGCAGAGCCCGCAGCTGCTCGGCATCGGCGTCGACGAGGACACGGCGGCGATCGTGGAGGTCGTCGACGGGCACGAGGTGCTCCGCGTCGCCGGCAAGGGTGCGGTCACGATCCTCGACCCGGCGAAGATGGTGTCCAACGCCCACGAGGCCCGGCGGTCGGCACCCCTGCTCGCCAGCGGCCTCACGCTGCACGTCCTGCCGGCCGGGGCGGCGTACGACCTCACCGTCCGCGCCCTCGTCCCCCGCGAGCCGGTGGTCGACGCGAGCGAGGCCGAGGAGATCGCCGAGGCCGGGCGCGACCTGCGCCAGCTGGCCCGCGACATCGCGGCCGGCGACGTCTCACCGACCAACCTGCGACGGCGCCTGTCGCGCGCCCGCCGCGTCACGGCCACCCACGCCCCCGCCACCGCCCCCGTCGAGACCGGAGACCCTGCATGAGCGAGCGTCCTACGCCTGACCTGACGATCATCGAGACCCGCGTCTACCGGGGCGCCAACGTCTGGTCCTACGACAAGTCGGTGCACCTGGTCGTCGACCTCGGCTCGCTGGAGGAGTTCCCGACCAACACGCTGCCCGGCTTCACCGACGAGCTCGTCGCGATGCTGCCCGGCCTGCGGGAGCACTCGTGCTCGCGCGGACGCCGCGGCGGCTTCCTCGAGCGGCTCCAGGAGGGCACGTGGCTGGGCCACGTCGCCGAGCACGTGGCGCTGGCGCTGCAGCAGGTCGTCGGCCACGACATCCGGCGCGGCAAGACCCGCTCGGTCAAGGGGCACAAGGGCCGCTACAACATCATCTACGGGTACGTCGACGAGCAGGTCGGCCTCGAGGCCGGCAAGCTCGCCGTGCGCCTCGTCAACCACCTCGTGCAGGGCGACCCGGACTTCGACTGGGAGACCGAGCGCGACTCCTTCATCCGACGCGCCGAGCGGACCGCCTTCGGCCCCTCGACGCAGGCCATCGTCGACGAGGCCGTGTCCCGCGACATCCCGTGGATCCGGCTCAACCAGTACTCCCTGGTCCAGCTCGGCCAGGGCGTCCACGCCAAGCGGATCCGCGCGACCATGACCAGCGAGACCAGCTCGATCGCGGTCGACATCGCCTCCGACAAGGACCTCACCACCAAGCTCCTCGGCGCGGCCGGCCTGCCCGTCCCCAAGCAGGAGTCCGTCCGCAGCGCCGACGCCGCCGTGGCCGCGGCCCGGCGCATCGGCTACCCCGTGGTCGTCAAGCCGCTCGACGGCAACCACGGCCGCGGCGTGTGCCTGGACCTGCAGGGCGAGGACGACGTCCGCAGCGCCTTCGAGATCGCCCGCGAGCAGTCGCGTCGCGGGGTCGTGATCGTGGAGTCCCACGTCGTGGGCAAGGACTACCGCTGCCTGATCATCGACGGCCGGATGGTCGCCATCGCCGAGCGCGTGCCGGCGTCGGTGACCGGCGACGGCACGTCCACCGTCGAGCAGCTCGTCGACCTCACCAACGCCGACCCGCGCCGCGGCGTCGGCCACGAGAAGGTCCTCACCCGCATCAAGGTCGACGCCGGCGCTCTCGAGGTGCTGGCCGGACAGGGGCACTCCCTGGAGTCCGTCCCCGCCGAGGGAGAGATGGTCAAGCTCGCGCTGACCGGCAACATGTCGACCGGCGGCATCTCGATCGACCGCACCTTCGAGGCCCACCCGGAGAACGTCGAGATCGCCGAGGAGGCCGCCCGGATGGTCGGCCTCGACATCGCCGGCATCGACTTCATCTGCCCCGACATCACCGAGCCCGTGCGGGAGGCCGGCGGCGCGATCTGCGAGGTCAACGCGGCTCCCGGCTTCCGGATGCACACCCACCCGACCATCGGCGAGCCGCAGTTCATCGCCAAGCCGGTCGTCGACATGCTCTTCCCGCCCGGCGCGACGTCGCGGATCCCGATCATCGCGGTGACCGGCACCAACGGCAAGACCACCACCAGCCGGATGATCAGCCACATCTTCAAGGGCATGGGCCGCAAGGTCGGCATGACCTCCACGGACGGCGTCGTGATCGACGAGCGCCTCGTCATCCGCGCCGACGCCAGCGGCCCCCGCTCGGCCCGGATGGTGCTCCAGAACCCCCGCGTCGACACGGCCGTCTTCGAGGTCGCCCGCGGCGGCATCCTGCGCGAGGGCCTCGGCTACGAGCGCAACGACGTCGCCGTCGTCCTCAACGTGCAGCCCGACCACCTCGGCCTGCGCGGCATCGACACCGTCGAGCAGCTCGCCGACGTCAAGGCGGTCATCGTCGAGGCGGTCCCCCGCGACGGGCACGCGGTCCTCAACGCCGACGACCCGCTGGTGCGCCAGATGCGGCGCCGCTGCTCGGGGCAGGTCGTGTGGTTCTCCATGGAGGAGCCGGGCTCCGAGGCACGCGACATGATCGACGCGCACTGCCGCCGGGGTGGCAAGGCGCTGGTCCTCGACCCGTCCGAGCGCGGCGAGATGATCGTCGTACGCCACGGCCGCCGGGAGATGCAGCTCGCCTGGACCCACCTGCTGCCCGCGACCTTCAGCGGCAGGGCCCGGATGAACGTCCAGAACGCGCTCGCCGCGGCCGCCGCGGCGTTCGCCGCCGGCGCGCCCCTGCACGACATCCGGCAGGGCCTGCGGAGCTTCTCGACCAACTACTACCTCTCCCCCGGCCGCCTCAACGAGGTCGAGGTCAACGGCGTCAACGTCATCGTCGACTACTGCCACAACGCGCCCGGCATGAAGATGCTCGGCGACTTCGTCGACCGGGTCGGCGACTCGCTGGAGGGGTCGCACGACCTGGCCCGCCCGTCGCGGATCGGCATCATCGCCACCGCCGGCGACCGGCGCGACGAGGACATGCGCGAGCTCGGGCAGATCGCGGCCCAGCACTTCGACGTCTGCATCGTCCGCGAGGACGTCTCCCTCCGGGGCCGCGAGCGCGGCGACGTCGCGGGGCTCGTCCTCGAGGGTGTCCGGCAGGCGATGGCCGAGGGGTCGCGCTGCAAGCAGGCCGAGGAGGTGCTCGACGAGATCTCGGCGGTCCGGCACGCCCTCGGCCGCGCCAACAAGGGCGACCTGGTCGTCGTCTGCGTGGACAAGCACGCCGAGGTGATGACCGAGCTCGAGAACTGGTCCTCGCAGGCCCAGGCCGGCGCCGGTGCGTCGTCGGACACCCCCGCTGCGGACCCGGACTACTCGGCACCCGCGGAGTCCTGAGTGCGGATCCTGTCGCTGGCCGACCTGCCGCACCGGGCGATCGACGCGCACGGGAGCCGGGGCTTCTCGGTCGGGGCGTTCGGGATCAGTGCCGACGCGCACCTCGTCGCGGTCACCCTGGCCCCGGGCGGGGTGATCGGGCCGCACCCGGCGAACGGACGGCAGCTGCTCGTCGTGCTGTCCGGTGAGGCCGAGGTCGCGGGCGTCGAGGGGTCCGTACGACGCCTCGCGGCCGGTGACGCCGCCGTCTGGGAGCCCGGTGAGGTGCACGAGACGCGCTCCCCGACCGGCATGCTGGCGATGATCGTCGAGGGGGACCTCGACATCGGGGCGCCCGGCGAGCAGGTCGACCCCGGGGACGTCTGAGTCGGGGTCGCTAGGCTGCTGGCGACCGCACCCCGCATCCCCGAGGAGCACCCGTGGGCTCGTCCAGGCCACCCGCCGCCGACGTCGACCTCGTCGACAGCTACGCCCGCCAGCTGGGCGGGGAGGTGGAGCTCGTGCTGGCCTCCCCCGGTCCCGAGGTCGGCGACGGAGCCACGCTCGTCCTGCGCCGCGGCGACGCTTCCCACCGGGGCACCCTCGGTCTGCTCGACGACGACGGTGGTCGGCGCGGCGTCGTACGGTTCGGTCGCTCGGCCCTCACCGACGGCCAGTACACCGTGCTGCTGGCGGACGGCGCCGACGAGCGGCCGCTCGGGTGTCGGCTGCTCGTGCAGGGCGCGCGACCGCTGGTGCTCCTGTGGGGCGCCGAGGCGTCGAAGTCACGTCTCCCGGTGCCGCACGAGCGGCCGCAGGCTGGTCGGACGCCGGTCCGGCGCGCGCGCTCGCTCGCGGGACGGACGAAGCGAGCCGTCAGCCGACGCGTGCGGAGCCTGCCCCGACGAGGTCGCTGAACGCCTCCCGGACGTCCGCGTCACCACCCGGTCGCGAGGACCCGCGCAGGTCGGCCAGCCGGCGCCAGCCGGGACTCGCCAGCAGCACGTCGGGGTCGAGCGCCTGCGTCCGCTCCAGCACGGCCTCGGGCACGGGTTGCGGGTCGGGACGCACGGCCTCGGTCGCGACCCACTCGTCGTACCCCTCGAGGACCCCTCCGCGGCGCGCGTCCGGGAAGAGCACCACGACGGTCCCGGTGGGGTGGGTGTCCACGTCGAGCACCAGCAGGTCGGGACGGAGGCGGCGCAGTGCGTCGGCGACCTTGTAGACGTCCCCGGTCCAGCCGAGCGTGGTGCGCTGGCGGTTGGCCATCTCCACCGTCCGCGGGAGCATGTCGTCGATGACGACGACGCTCGTCGGGAGGGTGAAGCGCTCGATCGCGAGGAAGTCGCGCAGTGCGTACTCCGCCAGGTGCATGCCGTCGACGAACGCCAGGTCCACGACCGGGACCGGGAGGTGGGCGAGCGGACGCGGCCGGGCGAAGAACTCGTCGCTGGTCGTGCGGGCCAGGTGGACGTCGGCCTGCAGCTCCGAGACCACGCGGAACTCCGGGTCGATGCCGATGCTCGGCACCCGGGAGAGGGCCATGCTCGCGCCGCGGTTGACGCCGGTCTCGAGGTAGGTCCTCGGCTCGATCGTCTCGTGCAGGCTGCGGAGCAGCTGGTGTCGGTTCACGGGTCCTCCTGGACGGAGATCAGGGCGCGCGCCACGCTACCGCGTGCCGTGGCGTCCCTCACGCCGGCCGGGGCCGCGCGCCGTCGCTGTCGGTGGTTGAGCCTCGAAACCACGTCAGCGGCGGTCCTGCTCTCGGTGGTTGAGGTGCGAGCGCAGCGAGCCTCGAAACCACGCGGATCGTCCGCCGTGAAAGTCGTCGAAAGTCGTGTCCACCATGCGGTCAGAACAGGGCTTTCCGGCCTCTGATTGTCGGTGGTTCCTGATTGGCTGGAGCCATGTCATCGACCACCGCACCCGCGCTGCCGGACTCCCCGGCCGAGCTGTTGCGCGCGGTGCAAGGCCGACGCGCGATCGGGCCGCCGCCGAGGACGTGGAGATGATGCGTCTCGCGGTCCACTGGGCCGACCTGCACATCGCGGACCCCGAGTTCGCCGAGGCGTGCTTCACGTCCCCGAAGACGTTCGCCGGCGAGGGATCGCCCTCGATCGATGAGTTCTGCGTGCCGGAGTTCGCGACCATGCTGGGTCGCACCAACGACAGTGCGGGGCGGTTCCTGACCGAGTGTGTCGAGGTCGCCTACCGCCTGCCGCGTCTGTGGGGTGCGGTCCTGGTCGGGTCTGGTGGCGGGGTGGCGGGCGCGGATCATCGCGCAGACCACCCTCGCCCTCACCCTGGAGGCCGCGACCCATGTCGACGAGCAGGTGTTCTGGTGCGCCTCCCGGCTGACGCCCTCCCAGCTGGGTCGGGTGGTCGACGAGGCCCGGGTGCGGTTCATGCCCGACCAGGTCACCAAGGAGCTGCAGGACTCGGCCGACAAGCGGCACGTCACCTTCGACACCCAGCAGGTGTCCTTCGACGGGACCATGCACCTCGAGGCCGACCTCGAGGTCCCCGACGCCCTCGCGCTGGCCGAGGCCGTCACGAGCGGGGCCGAGCACCTCGCGAGGCTCGGGTCCACCGACACCGTCGACGGCCGCCGCGCCACCGCGCTGGGTGACCTGGCCCGCCACCAGATGACGATCGGCTTCGACGAGCCTGATGATTCGGGGGTTGAGGTGCGGGCCCTTCGAGACGCCTCGTCCCTCGGCTCCTCAGGAGAACCGCAGCGAGCCTCGAAACCCGCCACGCAGATCGTCTTGTACGCCCACCTGTCCGCCGACGCGATCACCCACGTCGACAACCCGGACGCGCCGGACGAGGCGTTGTGCGCCCGCATCGAGCAGGCCGGCAACCGGCTGTTGTCGGTGGACCAGATCCGCGCCTGGTGCGGCCGCGATGACGTGCAGGTGGTCGTCACCCAGGTCATCGACCTGCGTGAGCGGTTGGAGTGCCAGGGCTACCGGCCCACCCCGGCGATGCGGGAGCACGTCATCGTCCGCGACGGGACCTGTGTGTTCCCGTGGTGCGGCCGCAACGCCAGGCACTGCGACCTCGACCACGTCATCCCGTACGACCACGACGACCCGGAGCTCGGTGGTCCGACGGCGACCGACAACCTGGCACCGTTGTGCAGGCGGCACCACCGGCTGAAGACCCGGGGGCGGTGGCGCTACGAGATGACCGAGCCCGGGGTGTTCGTCTGGACCAGCCCGCTCGGCAACACCTACCTCCGCGACCACACCGGCAGCCAACCGCTCGGCCGCGCCTGGCCCGAGCCCGGAGCCGACGACCTTCCCGACCGGCCGGACGCCCACCCGCCCGACCTCTGACCACCACGCCCCGGACCCTGCCAACGCACCACCGGCGGGGTCACCGGCACGTCCGGGGACACCTCCCCCACCCCGCCGCAGGGCACGGCGGGGCCACAGGCACGTGCGGGACAGCTCGCCACCGACCGCCCAGCGTCACGCGGTGGGTCCAGGGAGACACCCGGCGACGACAGCGCTCCACCGAGTGTGCGCAGCAGCACCGGAACGGGACACCCATTGGTGCTTCCACGCACACCCGCCGAGAAGCATCGGACAACGTCGCGACATCAGCGCCCGACTGTGACGACCCGCGAGGGTCACGCCGAGGCGGCACGCACCTTGGCAGCCAGCTGCTCGGGAGTGTCCGGCGTGCCGCCGTGCGCCGCGATCCAGTCGTAGACCTCCTCGCGCTCCGCGTGGCACATGAGCCCCACGACGTCGCCGGGGCGCGCCTGCGCGACGAGTGCGGCCAGGGCCTCGACCTCGGTCCGGTGGGTCTCGATGTCCTCGACACCGACCCGGGCCGCGCCCGCCCGCAGCAGCTGGTCGATCTCGTCCATCGTGCGGCCGCGGAGGTAGTGCTCCTTGTGCCCGATCGCCACGACGTCGCTGCCCTTGGCGCCGATCTCCCCCAGCGTGTCGATCAGCTCGTCGGTGCGGTCGCCGACCGCCCCGAGGCCCAGCAGGAGGCGTGCACCGGGGCGTCGTACGCCGCCCATGATCTCCAGCAGGGCCTCGAGCCCGGCCTCGTTGTGCGCGAGATCCATGACGACGGAGAGGTGGTCGCCGTCGACGGGGAGCGTGAAGAAGTTCATCCGGCCCGGGTTGTGCTCGGCGTCCGGCAGGAACGACCGCAACCCCTCCACCACCGCCTCGGCCGGCAGGCCGACGGCCAGCGCGGCCGAGGTGGCCGCGAGCGAGTTCTCGACGTTGAAGCGGGACAGCCCGGCGAGGGTCATGGGTACGTCGACCAGCTCGACGAGCGGCTCGGGGTCGGCGCCCGGTCGGAGCACGGTCACCCACCCGTCGATCACGGTGGTGGCCCGACCGCCGCTGCCGAGCACCTCACGGATGGCCGGCGAGTCGGGGTCGCGGGAGAAGACCCACGGTCGGGCCTTGGTGACCGACCGCATGGCCAGCACCCGCGGGTCGTCGGCGTTGAGGACCGCCCAGCCGTCCTTGCGGGTGATCTGCGGGACGACCGACTTGACCTCGGCGAGCTGGTCGACGGTGTCGATGCCCTGGAGCCCGAGGTGGTCCGCGGTGACGTTGGTGACCACCGAGACGTCGTTGTGGCGCAGGCCGATGCCCTTGAGCAGGATGCCGCCGCGGGCGGTCTCGGTCACCGCCAGCTGGACCTGCGGGTGGGCCAGGACGCGTCCGGCGCCGCTCGGCCCCGAGTAGTCGCCGGCCTCGACGAGCTCGCCGTCGATGTAGATGCCGTCGGTGTTGGACCACCCGGTGAGGAGCCCGTGGGCGCGCGCGATGTGGGCGATCATCCGGCTCGTGGTGGTCTTGCCGTTGGTGCCCGTCACCGCGACGACCGGCACCCGTGGGGTCAGCGTCGTCGGCCCGTCCCCCGGCTCGGCGGCCGCGACGGTCTCGGCGGCGGCGCTGACGGCGGCCTCCAGGTCGGGGGTGGGCAGGGCGTCCAGCGCGTCGGCGACCGCCCGGCCCAGGGACTGGGCCCGGCCCCGGTGCCGCCACGGGAACGCGACGACGAGCCGGTCCGGGTCGCTGGTCGGACGGACCCGCACGGCGAGCCGCGTCGTACCGGACTCGGCAGCGATCGCCCGCACCAGCCTCTCCACCGCACGCATGGCGAACCGCTGCCGGAAGCCGCTGCCGGGGGCGCCCGGACGGGTGCTCCGCAGCCCGATCCGGCGTGCGAAGCGCAACGCGGTCTCCTCCGACGCCTCGACGATCGTGGTCACGTCGAGGGTCAGCTTGATGGCGGCGCGGGGGAAGTAGAGGTTCGGGCCCTCCAGGACCCGGAGCTCGACGAGAGAGTTCACGCGCGCACGCTACCGAAGCCTCGGCCGGGACCCGATGTCTGCACATACCCAGATTGGGAGATGTGGCGGGTGCCCGGGTGCCGGATGCTGCAAGGGCTGGCCCCAAGTAGGGGCCCGGGCCGCTCGGGGGACGTCCGCTGTCTCGCGCCCACCCCAACGAGAGGACCGCACACCCATGAGGAAGATCTTCGTCGCGGTGGCCATGGTGCTGGCCGCGCTCACGACGTTCACCGCCGTACCCACCGCGAACGCCGTCGAGATCGGCTACGAAGGCTGCACGCCCGGCTACTGGAAGAACCACACCGACAACTGGCAGGAGATGAAGACCGACCGCCTGTTCGGGGTCGTCTACACCTCGGCCGCACCGACGGTCGTGGGGGGTCTCACGTTCCTGGAGGCACTCTCCGCCAAGGGCGGGTCGGGCGTCGACGGAGCAGCCGGCATCCTGGCCCGGGCCGCGGCCGCGGCCTACCTCAACGCCGCCCACGAGGGCGTCGGCTATCCCTGGCGCCGCCTCACCGACGGCAAGGACGGCCGCCCCCCGCTGGTCGCCACCGTCAACGCGGCGTACGCCAGCGGCGACCGCGCCACGATGCTCGCCCTGGCCAGCCGGCTCGACACCGACAACAACCTGGGCTGCACGCTCAGCTGACAGGTCCGAGGGGTGGTGCTCCGACTCGACCGGGGCACCACCTCTCGTCATGTCACGGCCCGAGCCGCGACCGGGTGACTCCGGTGGTCAGAGACCCATCGCGTGGAAGCCGCCGTCGACATGCACGATCTCGCCGGTGGTGGCCGGGAAGAAGTCGCTGAGCAGGGCGCACACGGCCTGCGCGGTCGGGACCTGGTCGGTCTCGTCCCAGCCGAGCGGGGCGCGGTCCTTCCACGAGGTCTCGAGGTCCTCGAAGCCGGGGATCGCCTTGGCCGCCAGCGTCTTGAGCGGACCGGCGGAGACGAGGTTGCAGCGGATCCCCTCGGGCCCCAGGTCGCGCGCGACGTACCGCGACGTGCTCTCCAGCGCCGCCTTGGCGACGCCCATCCAGTCGTACGCCGGCCAGGCCGACGTCGCGTCGAAGGTCAGGCCCACGATGGAGCCGCCCCGCGACATGAGCGGCCGGGTGGCGGTCGCGAGGGACTTGAGCGAGTAGGCCGAGACCTGCACCGCCTGCGCGACGTCCTCCCACGGCCCCTCCATGAACTTGCCGCCGAGCAGCGTCGCCGGGTTGCCGTAGGCGATCGAGTGCACCACCCCGTCGAGGCCGTCCACGTGCTCACGCACCTGGTCGGCCAGGCCGGCCAGGTGGTCCTCGTCGGTCACGTCGAGCTCGAGCACCGGCGGCTCGGTCGGGAGCCGCTTGGCGATCCGCTTCGTGATGCCCAGCGCCCGCCCGAAGTTGGAGATGAGCACCGTGGCGCCCTGCTCCTGCGCCACCTTGGCCGTGGCGAAGCCGATGGACGAGTCCATCGTCACGCCCGCCACGAGGATCCGCTTGCCGTCCAGAAGTCCCATTGTCAGATTCCCTCTCGCTCGTTCAGTGGCCCATGCCGAGGCCGCCGTCGACCGGGATGACCGCCCCGGTGACGTACGCCGCCGAGTCGGAGGCCAGCCACGTGACGGCGCCGGCGACCTCCTCGGGGGTGGCGTAGCGGCCCAGTGGCACCTGGGTCTTGATGGTCTGCTTCTGCTCGTCGGTGAGCACGTCGGTCATGTCGGTCTCCACGAAGCCGGGCGAGACCACGTTGGCCGTGATCGAGCGCGACCCCAGCTCGCGGGCCAGCGAGCGGGACATGCCCACGAGACCGGCCTTGGAGGCGGCGTAGTTGACCTGGCCGGCCGAGCCCAGCAGCCCGACGACCGAGGAGATGAAGATGATCCGGCCCCGCCGCAGCCGCAGCATGCCCTTGGCGGCGCGCTTGGCCAGCCGGAAGGAGCCGGTGAGGTTGGTGTCGATGACGCTCGACCACTGCTCCTCCGACATGCGCAGGACCAGCGTGTCGGCGGTGATCCCCGCGTTGGCCACCAGGACCTCGACGGGCCCGTGGGCCTCCTCGACGGTCTTGAACGCGGCCTCCACGGCGTCCGGGTCGGTGATGTCGCAGCGGACATCGAGCGCGCCCTCGGGCGCACCCCCGCTGCGGGTGGTCACGGCGACCTTGTCGCCCTGGGCGATGAAGGCCTCGGCGATGGCGCGGCCGATGCCGCGGTTGCCGCCCGTCACCAGCACGGAACGGGGCTCGGGGCGCGTGTCGTCACTCATGCTGCTCGACGCTAGTGATTACCCCGGGGTACGCGAAAAGTCCTCGCCGGCTCACTCGTCCTCGAGCCGGAAGCCGACCTTCATGCCGACCTGGACGTGCTCGACCTGGCCGTCCTTGGCCTGGCCGCGGATCTGGGTCACCTCGAACCAGTCGATGTGGCGCAGGGTCTTGCCGGCCCGCTCGATGCCGTTGCGGATGGCCTGGTCGACGCCGTCGGGCGAGGTGCCGACGATCTCGGTGACGCGGTAGGTGCGGTTGGACACGGGTCCTCCTGGGGTGCGTACGGACGGTCCTGTGGAGCCTAGCGACGGACGGCCCCGCGTTGGGGGTGCGACGTACAGTGAACACATGGCCCGCCGCGAGGATTCGAGCGCTCCCGTGCGCATCACGACGGCGGCGTCGAGCCACCACGCGGACATCGCTGCGCGGCAGAAGCGCTACGTCATCTCGATGTCCATCCGCACCCTCTGCTTCATCGGCGCGGTCGCCGTCGGGCCGGGCTGGCTGCGCTGGGTGCTGGTCGCGGGAGCGGTCCTCCTGCCCTACGTGGCCGTCGTGATGGCCAACCCGGAGACGCGCAAGGACGACAGCTTCGAGCTGCGTGGTACGCAGACCACTCGAGAGCTTCCGCCGTCCGCCACACGCCCGTAACCGGTTGTTGGTTTTGCCGTGGCCTCGTGCAAGAATCAACTTCGCCACCCAGCATCCCCCGTCTGAGGTGGCACCGGCGGTGCCGGACGGCTTCCCCCGTGGCTGTCCGGCACCGCCTTCATTTCCGGCTGTCCCCGACGTCGAGAGGATGGACCGAGGTTGAGCGACGAGCTCCCCGACACCTGCTCCGCCAAGGGCTGCACGGCCCCCGCCACCTGGGCGCTGCTGTGGAACAACCCCAAGCTGCACACGCCGGAGCGCCGCAAGACGTGGCTGGCCTGCGACGAGCACCGCACCACGCTGGGTGACTTCCTCGGGGCGCGCGGCTTCCTCAAGGACGTCGTCGCGCACCCGAGCTAGGGATCGGTCGCGTCCCTCGGTCGCGCGTCCCGCTCGACCACCGTCAGCGGATCCGCTGACGCGGCTCCGCTAGCCCCCGATGGCCGACATCGGCCGGTCGGGCTGGAGGAACGACGGGTCGTTGATCCCGTGACCCGGCAGCTTGCCCGCCATCGCGGTCACCCAGCGCTGGGCGAGCTCCTCGTCGGACGCGCCCGCGCGCATGGCGGTGCGCAGGTCGGACTCGTCGCGGGCGAACAGGCAGTTGCGGACCTGGCCGTCGGCGGTGAGCCGGACCCGGTCGCAGTCCCCGCAGAACGGGCGCGTCACCGACGCGATGATGCCGACCGTCGCCGGCCCGCCGTCCACGTCGAACAGCTCGGCCGGGGCACTCCCCCGCGGCGCGCCGTGCGGGGTGAGGGCGAACTCGGCGCTGAGCGCGTCGAAGATCTCGTCCGCCGTGATCATCTCGGCACGGCTCCAGCCGTGCTGCGCGTCCAGCGGCATCTGCTCGATGAACCGCAGGTCGTAGCCCCGCTCGATCGCCCAGGCCAGCAGCTCGGGCGCCTGGTCGTCGTTGAGCCCGCGCAGCAGGACGGCGTTGAGCTTGAGCGGTCCCAGCCCGGCGGCCCGCGCGGCCTCGAGGCCGGCGATGACGTCGTCGAGCCGGTCGCGGCGGGTCACCTCGTGGAAGGTCTCGCGGCGCACGCTGTCGAGGCTGACGTTGATGCGGTCGAGCCCGGCGTCGCGCAGTGCCTGGGCGTTGCGCTGCAGGCCCAGGGCGTTGGTGGTCAGCGACGTCTCGACGCCGCCGAGGGCGTGGGTGCGACGCACGATGTCGACCAGCCCGCGGCGGACGAGGGGCTCGCCGCCGGTGAACCGCACCTCCTGCACGCCGAGGCGGCGTACGGCGATGGTGATCAGCCGGACGACCTCGTCGTCGGTCAGCGTCTGGTCGTCGGGCAGCCAGTCGAGGCCCTCCGCCGGCATGCAGTAGGAGCACCGCAGGTTGCAGCGGTCGGTCAGGGAGACGCGCAGGTCGGTCGCGACACGACCGTAGTCGTCCGCGAGCGGGAGCATCCGAGTCGTCACCTCGACAGTCTAGGTGGTGGGGGTGCGTGAAGGCCGTCACTCGCCCGTCCGGAGGGGTGGAACAGGGCGAGGTCGCCGACGGCGCGTGCGGGGTCGCCGGATAGCCTCGAGCAGTGCGACGGTTCCGGTTCCTGCTCAGCAGACGCTGGGTGCTCTTCCTGCTCACCGTCCTCGCGCTCGCGTGGGTGGCCTGGCGGCTCGGCGAGTGGCAGTTCCACCGCCTCGATGACCGCAAGGACCGCAACGCGGTGATCGAGCGCAACGAGACCCAGGCGCCGGTGCCCGTCACCGAGGTGCTGGGCGTCGACACGCCCGTGTCCTCCGACGAGGAGTGGACCCGGGTGACCGCGACCGGCACGTACGACGTCGACTCCACGGTCGTCGTCCGCTACCGCACCCGTGAGGGCGCGGCCGGCGTGGACGTCGTGGTCCCGCTGGTCCTGGCCGACGGCACCAGCCTGCTGGTCGACCGGGGCTGGTTCGCGACCGACAACCGCGGCACCACCCCCGACGACGTGCCCGCTCCCCCGGCCGGCGAGGTCGAGATCGAGGGCTGGGTCCGGGCCGACGCCTCCGGCGACAGCGCCGCGGTCACCGACCGCTCGACCCGCGCGATCAGCAGCGCCGAGATCGGCCCGGCCATCGACCAGGAGGTCCTGGAGGGCTTCGTCGACCTCCGCTCGGAGTCGCCCGAGCCCGAGCAGGCCCTGGCCCCCGCCCAGCTCCCCGACCTCGACAACGGTCCGCACTTCTTCTACGGCCTGCAGTGGTGGTTCTTCGGCGCCCTGGCGCTCTTCGGCTTCGCCTACCTCGTGTACGACGAGTCGCGCGGCGGTCGTGGGCCCGTGCGCGGCTCGCGTCGGCAGCCCGCCGCCGGGACGAATGCGGCCGGGGGTCAGAGCGAGCGGAGCATGCCCCCGTCGACCGGCAGCATGACCCCGGTGACGAAGGACGCGGCCGGCGACAGCAGGAAGGCCGCGGCCCGGCCGAACTCCTCCGGCTCGCCGTAGCGGCCCAGCGGGATCGTGGCCTCGGCGGCGGCCCGCGCCGCGGCGGCGTCGCCGGACAGCTCGTCCAGCTCGGCGACCCGGTCGGTGGCCACCCGGCCCGGGAGCAGCCCGTTGACCCGCACCCCGCGAGGGCCCAGCTCGTCGGCGAGGGTCTTGGCGACCATCGCCAGTCCGGGACGCAGCCCGTTGGAGATGGCCATGTCGGCCAGCGGAGCCCGGACGCTCGAGCTCAGGACCAGGGCGAGCGACCCGCCCTCGCCCAGCGCGGAGCCGATCTCGCGGGCCAGCCGCACCGCGCCGAGGAAGACCGACCCGAAGGCGGTCGTCCACTGCTCGTCGGTCATGGCGGTCACCGGCCCCTTGGGCGGCCCGCCGACCGAGATCAGGGCGCCGTCGAGGCGCCCCCAGCGCTCGTGGGCGGCCGCGACCAGCCGGGCCGGCGTGGCGGGGTCCGCGTTGTCGGCCTCGACCGTGGTGGCCGCGTCGCCGAGGTCGGCGGCGGCGGACTCCAGGGACTCCGCCCGAGCGACCGGAGAGCACCACCCGGGCCCCCTCGGCGACCAGGCAGTCCGCGGTGGCGCGGCCGAGGCCGCGCGCTCCCCCGGTGACGACGTAGACACGATCCGAGAGACGCAGGTCCATCCCCCGACCCTAGCCAGTCACCCGACCTGCGCCGCGTCCTCCCGGAACTGCGTGGCGTAGAGGTCGGCGTACAGGCCGCCCTCGGCGAGCAGGGAGGCGTGGGTGCCGGACTGCACGACCCGACCGTCCTCCAGCACGAGGATCTGGTCGGCGTTGCGCACGGTCGAGAGCCGGTGCGCGATGACGAGGGAGGTCCGCTCCTCCAGGGCCGCGTCGAGGGCGCGCTGGACGGCGGCCTCGGACTCGCTGTCGAGGTGGGCGGTGGCCTCGTCGAGGACGACGATCGACGGGGACTTGAGCAGCAGCCGGGCGATGGCCAGCCGCTGCCGCTCCCCACCGGAGAGCCGGTAGCCGCGGTCGCCGACCACGGTGTCGAGACCGTCGGGCAGGCTCCGCACCAGGGTGCCGACCTGCCCCGCCTCGAGCGCCGCCCAGATCTCGTCGTCGGAGGCTCCGGGGCGGGCGTAGACGAGGTTGGCCCGGATCGTGTCGTGGAACATGTGGGCGTCCTGGGTGACGTAGCCGACCGCGTCCTCCAGCGACTCCAGGGTGACGTCGCGGACGTCCTGCCCGCCGACGCGCACGGCGCCGGACCTGGCGTCGTACAGCCGGGCGACCAGGTGCGTGACGGTCGTCTTGCCGGCGCCGGACGGGCCCACGAGGGCGACCATCTGGCCGGGCTCGGCGGTGAACGAGACCCCGCTCAGCACCTCGCCGTTGTCGCGGGACTCGACCCGGGCGACCTTCTCCAGGGACGCCAGGGACACCTCGTCGGCGCTCGGGTAGGTGAAGGAGACGTCGTCGAACTCCAGCCGCGAGGCGGTGCGCGGGAGCACGGTGGCACCGGGCTTCTCGGCGACGAGCGAGGGCAGGTCGAGCACCTCGAAGACCCGCTCGAAGCTCACCAGTGCCGTCATCACGTCGATGCGCACGTTGGAGAGGCCCTGCAACGGGCCGAGCAGGCGCAGGAGCAGCGTCGCCAGGGCGAACAGGGTGCCGACGGTCAGCTCGTCGCGGAGGGCGAGGTGACCCCCGACGCCGTAGACCAGGGCGGTGGCCAGCGCCGGGACGAGCATCATCGCGGCGCCGAAGATCCGGGTGATGAGCGAGATGCGCACCCCGAGGTCGCGCACCACGCCCGCCTTGCGCGCGAAGACGACGTCCTCCTCGTCGCGGCGGCCGAAGAGCTTGAGCAGCATCGCGCCGCCCACGTTGAAGCGCTCGGTCATCGCGTTGCCGAGGTCGGCGTTGCCGTCCATCTGGTCGCGGGTCAGCCCGGCCAGCTTGGTGCCGACGATCCGCGAGGTGATCAGCAGGATGGGGAAGAGCAGCAGGCACAGCACCGTCACCTGCCAGCTCAGCGCCAGCATCGCGATGCCGACCACCACGACCGAGATCGAGTTGGACACCGTGCTCGACAGGGTGGAGGTGAAGGCACGCTGGGCGCCGATCACGTCGTTGTTGAGCCGCGACACGAGGGCGCCGGTCTGGGTGCGCGTGAAGAAGGCCAGGCTCTGGCGCTGCACGTGGCCGAAGACCTGCGTGCGGAGGTCGAAGATGAGGCCCTCGCCGATCCGGGAGGAGAACCAGCCGGCGACCACCGCGAGGGCGGCGCTGACGATCGCCACCCCGGCCATCGCGAGCGCGAGCAGGGTGACCAGGGTGCCGTTGCCGGCGGTGATGCCGTCGTCCACGAGGCGCTGCACGAGCAACGGGTTGACGACCACGAGGCAGGCGTCGACGACGGTCAGCAGGAGGAACACGGTGATGAGGCCGCGGTGCGGACGCGCGAACGACAGCACCCGGCGCACGGTCTCGCGGCTCACGCCACGCGGCACCTCGGACCGGTCGGTGCGCATGTGGCGGAAGACCGCTCCACGCCCACCGGGGCTCATCATCGACATGCGACCTCCTCAGGTCTTCGTGACGGAGGCTAGGACTTCATGTCCACATGAGGACAAGTCGGCGGTGCACCGCGTCAGGCGAGCGACACCAGGTCGAGGTAGCCCTCGTTCCACAGGTCCTCGTCCCCGTCGGGGAGCAGCAGCACCCGGTCGGGCTCGAGGGCCCGCACGGCCCCCTCGTCGTGGGTGACGAGGATGATCGCTCCTTCGTAGGAACGGATCGCGGCCAGCACTTCTTCCCGCGACGCCGGGTCGAGGTTGTTGGTGGGCTCGTCGAGCAGCAGCACGTTGGCGCTGGAGACGACCAGGGCGGCCAGGGCCAGCCGGGTCTTCTCGCCACCCGAGAGCACGGACGCGGACTTGTGCGCGTCGTCGCCGGAGAAGAGGAACGACCCGAGCACGCTGCGCGCCTCGCTGTCGGTGAGCTGGGGTGCGGCCGACTGCATGTTCTCCAGGACGGTGCGACCCGTGTCGAGGGTCTCGTGCTCCTGGGCGTAGTAGCCGACCTTGAGCCCGTGGCCGGGCAGCACGCGACCGGTGTCGGCCTCGTCGACGCCCGGCCAGGATCCGCAGCATGGTGGTCTTGCCCGCACCGTTGAGCCCCAGGATCACCACGCGTGAGCCCCGGTCGACGGCCAGGTCGACGTCGGTGAAGACCTCCAGCGAGCCGTAGGACTTGGACAGCTCCTCGGCGGTGATCGGGGTCTTGCCGCACGAGGCGGGCGCGGGGAACTTGATCCGCGCCACCTTGTCGGACGCGCGCTCGCCCTCGAGGCTCGAGACCATCTTCTCGGCGCGCTTGAGCATCGACTGGGCCGCGGTCGCCTTGGACGCCTTGGCCCGCATCTTGTTGGCCTGGTCGGTGAGGGTCTTGGCCTTGCTCTCGGCGTTGGCCCGCTCGCGCTTGCGGCGACGCTCGTCGGTCTCGCGCTGGGTGAGGTAGTTCTTCCAGCCCATGTTGTAGACGTCGATCACGCCGCGGTTGGCGTCGAGGTGCATGACCTTGTTGACGGTCGCCTCGAGCAGGGCGTTGTCGTGGCTGATCACGATCAGGCCGCCGCGGTGGGAGGACAGGAAGCCGCGCAGCCACACGATCGAGTCGGCGTCGAGGTGGTTGGTGGGCTCGTCGAGGAGCAGGGTCTCGGCGCCGGAGAAGAGGATGCGGGCGAGCTCCACGCGGCGGCGCTGGCCGCCGGAGAGGGTCTTGAGGGGCTGCTCGAGCAGCCGCGCCTCGATGCCGAGGCTGCTGGCGATCTGGGCGGCCTCGGACTCGGCCGCGTACCCGCCGCCGGCGTGCAGCTCGGCGTCGGCGCGGGCCCAGCGCTTCATGCCGCGCTCGTGGACGGCGGGGTCCTCGTCGGCCATCTCGACCTCGGCGTCGCGCAGGCGGCGTACGACGTCGTCGAGACCGCGCGCGGACAGGATCCGCTCGCGGGCCAGGACCTCGGGGTTGCCGATGCGGGGGTCCTGCGGGAGGTAGCCGACCTCACCACTGGTGAGGACGGTGCCGGAGGCCGGCTGGGCCTCGCCGGCGAGGATCTTGGTGAGCGTCGTCTTGCCGGCGCCGTTGCGACCGACGAGGCCGACCTTGTCACCTGCGGCGATGCGGAAGGAGACGTTCTCCATGAGGAGGCGAGCGCCCGCGCGGACCTCGAGCTGCTGGGCGGTGATCATCGGTCCCGAGTGTACGGAGGAAGGACCCACCCTTTGGAATCGGCGGTGACGCACGATCGGGCGACGGCGCGTTAACCTGCCCCCCGACCCTCCTGCTCCACCGAAAGGCGCCCCCACATGCGGTTCAACCCGAAGGCTGACATCAGCGGAGGTCGCGTCGGCGACGCCGGCCGTGGTGGCGGTGGCGGCGGTGGCGGGGGCATGCGGATCCCGATGCCCGGTGGCACCAAGGCCGGCGGCGGCATCGGCGGCGTGCTGGTGATCATCTTGTTCCTCGTCCTCACCCAGTGCATGGGTGGCGGCGGGGGCGGCGGCACGGGTGTCGACCCGACCAGCCAGGGCGGCAACCCGTCGGGCCTCGACCAGGACAGCGAGCGCTACGCCAACTGCCGGACCGGCGCGGACGCCGAGGACGACGTCGACTGCGCCCGCAAGGCCGTGCTCCTGTCCCTCGAGCAGTACTGGGGCGCCACGCTGCCCGAGCAGGGCGGCACCGAGCTGGTCCCCGCCCAGGCCATCACCTTCAGCGGGGGCGTCAACACCGGCTGCGGCCAGGCCACCTCCCAGGTCGGCCCGTTCTACTGTCCGGCCGACCAGCAGATCTACCTCGACACCACGTTCTTCTCCGACGTGCTCGAGGGACAGCTCGGCGGGCAGGGTGGCGACTTCGTCGAGCCCTACGTCCTCGCCCACGAGTACGGGCACCACATCCAGAACATGCTCGGCACCATGGGTCGGGTCCGCACCCAGCAGGGCCCCGAGTCCGACGCCGTGCGGCTCGAGCTGCAGGCCGACTGCTACGCCGGCATGTGGACGCGCGACGCCAGCGACGGTGACGGCATCCTCCTCGACCTCGACCAGGGCGACATCGACGAGGCCATCGACTCGGCCAAGACCGTCGGTGACGACCGGATCCAGCAGAAGTCCGGCCAGCGGGTCGACCCCGAGGGCTGGACCCACGGGTCGTCGGAGCAGCGCATGCGCTGGTTCATGGTCGGCTTCGAGGAGGGCTCGCTCGAGGCGTGCGACACCTTCGCCGCCACCGAGCTCTGACCCGCATCTCGGGATAGTCCGTGACGATCGGTCCCCTGGATCGCCAGATCCGGGGTCCCTTCGTCACGGACTACCCCAGGATCAGCCGAGCAGGGCCTCGATCTGCGTCACCTGGCGCTGCATGGCGACGATGTACGGCGCGACGGCGGGGTGGCGGAACTTCCCCGCCAGTGCGCCCTCCCCGTCGGCGACCCGGCCGAGCGCCCAGTCGACCCGGGTGAGGGCGGTGTAGACCGCGGTCACCTGCGCGCCGAGCTCGGCCTGCTCCCGGGTCGCGAAGCCCTCGGGCAGGCCGTCGAGGTAGGCGTCGAGCAACGTCTCGAACCCCTCCCGCGAGGACAGCGAGAGGTAGCCGAGGTCGGCACCCACCGGTCCCGTCCCGAGGTGCGACCAGTCGATGGCCACCGCGTCGCTGCCGTCACGGACGGGCACGTTGGCGGCGACGGGGTCCCCGTGCTGGGCGACGCGGGGCAGGTCGTCGCAGCGGGCGAGCCACGAGTCCCGCCTGCTCCACAGGTGCTCGGCGATGTCGGCCGTCGGCGTGCGCGCGAGGGTGCGCCATCCCCCGCGACGCTCGACGAGGCCGAGCCGGGTGCGCAGCTGGCCGGTGGCCAGCCACGGCTCGTCGCCGAGGTCGGCCACGGCGAAGCGCCCGAGGCAGTGGGCGATGAAGAGCCCGCCCGGCGCCTCCCCCGTCACCCGCTCGTGCACGACGGTCACGCCGTCCTCGTCCTCCTCGACGCGGACGACGGGGGCCTCGCGCAGCCCCGGCGTGCGGCGTACGACGCCGGACAGCGCGACGTCCGCGGCCCGCCGCCAGTAGCCGGTGTCCCGGGGGTCGCTCAGGCCGGCCGGGTCGGGCGGCTCGGGGGCGGCGAAGCGCTTGGCCACCACCTCGCGGCCGTCCTCGACCGCGGACCACACGCCGAACGTCGACGGGCCGGCGCCCGGGAGTCGCTGCCAACCGGGCTCGGGCTGCCACATGGCGAGGACGCTAGCGGACCTCGACGTCGCGGCGCGTGAACGCCGCGACACCGGCGGCGCTCAGCGCGGCGGCCACCGTCGCGAGTCCGAGGACCGGCGCCCACCTGAAGTCCTCGGCCGGCACCAGCGCCAGGTGGTCGAAGGGGGACAGCGCCTGCAGCCAGTCCGGGATGGAGAAGAGCTCCCCGAACATCAGCACGACGACCGCATACCCGAGCACGAGCCAGGCGAGCGACGCCAGCCGCGGGGAGATCCCGAACAGGAGACGGGCCACGCTGCTGGTGACCAGCACCGGGACGACGTAGGGCACCGTGGCGAGCGTGTAGTCGAGCACCGCGCCACTGTCGTCGGCGGCCAGCGCGTAGCCGACGCCGAGCCCCGCTCCCGCAGCCACCACGACGAGCACCGTGCCCACCACGGTGACCGCGACCTGGCCGACGAGCCAGCGGGTGCGTGACAACCCCGTCGCCAGCAGGCTCTCGACCCTCCCCTCCGCCTCGTCCTGGCGGGGCCGCAGGGCACTGCTGACGGCGAAGCCGCACGACATGAGCGCGAGCAGCACGATCGCGGTCGCGTAGAAGCCGTCCACTATGCCGCCGGAGCCTCGGGCGAACATCTCGCGACTGAGCTCGCTGTCGCCGATCAGGTCACCGATGTCCGTGCCCATCGAGCCGTAGGCAAGGCCCATCAACGCCATGCCCCCGGTCCAGCCGATGACGGCACCCCGCTGGAGGCGCCAGGCGAGCCCCCAGCCGGAGGCGAGGCGAGGCGACGCAGTCGCCGGTCCCGGGCGCGTCGCCACGACGCCGGCGCCGAAGTCCCGGCGCCCGAACACCCACAGCGCGACCGCCAAGGCCAGGGCGGCCCCGGCCACGAGCAGCAGCATCGGCCACCACCTCAGCCCCGAGAACGCGTACATGCCCTGGTACCAGCCGATCGGCGACATCCACGTGAGGAACGGGGTGCCCACGTCCCCGATGGCGCGCAGCACGTAGGCGATCGCGATCACGGACCCCGCCAGCCCGTACGCCGCGCGCGCCCCGCTGGTGAGCTGGGCCGCGACGAGCGCCGTGCCCGTGAACACGGCTCCCACCGCAGCGAGGCCGGCGCCCAGGGCGACCGAGTCGGCGACGGCGAGCGGCACGGCCACGAGGCTGGCCGCCACGAGGGCTCCGGCGAGCAGGTTGGCCACCAGGGCCACCAGGACGGCGGCCAGCGTCGGTGCTGCGCGACCGATCGAGGACGCGCGCAGCAGCTCGTCGCGACCCGACTCCTCCTCCGCACGCGTGTGGCGCACGACGAGGAACATCGACATCAGGCCCACGACGATGGCACCGAAGGCGGTGGCCTGCCAGGACACCTGCCCCCCGACGGTGTTGAGCGCGCGGGCGGGACCGGCCATGGAGATGAGGGCGGCGTTGCCCTCCATGCTGGCCGCGGCGGCGTCGAACTCGGCCTGCGTGGCGTACAGGCCCTTCACGCTCACGGCCTGCGACCAGTAGAGCAGCATGGTGCCCAGCGACCACCACAGCAGCATCCAGCGGTCCCGCCACAGGAAGTGCCGCAACAGCGTCCCGGTCCCGGTCACGACGACGGCTCGTGGTCCGCGTGGTCGCCGTAGTGGCGCAGGAAGAGCTGCTCGAGGGTCGGGGGCGTCGCCGTCAGGGACGCGACGCCCGCCTGCTGGATCATCCCCAACGCGTCACCGAGCACCGCGGTGTCGACCTCGAAGAAGACGCGGCGCCCGTCGACCTCGAGGTCGTGCACGCCGGTCAGCCCGTCGAGACCGGGGACCGGCAGCACCGTCTCGGCCGCCACCGAGGTGCGGGTCAGGTGCCTCAGCTCGGTCAACGTGCCGGTCTCGACCCGGCGTCCGGCCCGGATGATGCTCACCCGGTCGCACAGCCGCTCCACCTCGGCCAGGATGTGGCTGGAGAGCAGCACCGTGCGCCCGCTGTCACGGAAGTCGTCGACGCACTCCTGGAAGACCGACTCCATCAGCGGGTCCAGCCCGGTGGTGGGCTCGTCGAGGACGAGGAGCTCGACGTCGCTGGAGAGCGCGGCGACGAGGGCGACCTTCTGGCGGTTGCCCTTGGAGTAGGCCCGACCCTTCTTGGTCGGGTCGAGCTCGAAGCGCTCCAGCAGGTCGGCCCGGCGCCGCTCGTCGAGGCCTCCTCGCAGCCGGCCGAGGAGGTCGATCACCTCACCACCGGTCAGGGACGGCCACAGGTTGACCTCGCCGGGGACGTAGGCCAGCCGCCGGTGCAGGTCGGCCGCGTGCGTCCAAGGATCGCTGCCGAACAGGCGGACCTCTCCCCCGTCCTTGCGCAGCATCCCGAGCAGCACCCGGATGGTGGTGGACTTGCCCGAGCCGTTGGGTCCGAGGAAGCCGTGGATCTCGCCCTGCGCCACGTCGAGATCCAGACCGTCCAGGGCGTGCAGGTGTCCGAACGTCTTGACCAGACCGGAGATCTCGATGGGGTTCGCCACGAACGCCAGACTAGGTGCGGCGCCGGTCGTCGGGGAGGGACGAAAGACCCGTCAGGGGCGGCGCAGGGCCTCGCGTCCTCAGGCGTTCGTGACGTCGACGCAGAGCGACTGTGCGTCCGCGATCGCCTGGTCGAGCACCGCGCGGCGGGGGTCGGGCACCGGCAGCCACGGCTCGACGACCCGCATCCCGGACAACCGGGCGTCGGTCAGCACCTCGTCCACCGCCGTCCGGTCCCCGCCCGTCACGAGCACGCCCGGGCGCAGGATCCGCGCCGCGTGGTCGGCTGCGGCCTCGTAGGCCTGGCGGGCCTGGTTGTCGCGACGTCGCGCGAAGCGCTGCTGGCTCTGGCCGCCGGCCTTGGTCCGACCCTGCACGTGACGCTGGCCGATCTTGTGCTCGACCATCCGCGCCCCCTCGAGCCGGGCCACCGCGAACCCGCCCTTGCGGACGAGCAGCACACCCCAGCTGTCAGGCGGCCCGGATGCCGCGAGCAGGGCTCCGACGTCGGGCACGGCGTCGTACGACGCGGCGAAGGGCGGGCGGGCCACGAACGACGATCCGTCGGCGGCGTCGCCGCGCAACCCACCGTCCTCGACGGCGTACGACGTCGCCCCGTGGCGGGCCTCGAAGTTGCCGACCCAGCGCTCGAGGCGGGCGGGAGGGACCAGGACGACGGGCACGGCTCAGAGGAAGTCGAGCGGGTCGAACTCGTCGATGGGGATGACGCGCACGCGCGGGAGCGGGGCGGTGAAGGCGCCCACGTCGTGCTCCAGGTCGATGATGCGCAGACCCGGCAGGCCGCGGAACGCCCCGTTGACGAACTCGTTGAAGCCGACCACGCCGACCTGGCGGCTGCCGTCGCACAGGCGCGGACACCTGCTCCACGAAGTCACCGTCGTGGCTGACCAGCACCACGTCGGCGTCACGCTCGACGAGCGCATCGGCGGTGCGCTGGATGGCGATGTCGACGACCTTGCCGGCGCCGCTGAGCGGGACGGGCCGGAAGCCGATCGCGATCAGGGCCTGCACGAACGTCGTCGGCAGCTCCGTGCCGGCCGCGAGGAAGAAGAGTCCCGTGACGTCCTGGTCGAACGCGCGCTCGGTCCACTCCAGCAGCCGGTCCCAGCGTGGCCGCTCCTCGGGACGGGGGCGACGACCGAGGATCGAGCCGCCCAGGGTGGCGTCGATGTTCTCGCCGTCGACGAGGAGGTAGGTCGTGCGCTCCGACACGGCTCAGTCGCCCTGGTAGACGACGCGGAACTGCTCGCGCACCTCGTCGCCGTCGACGGCCACGGTGGTGGTCTCGAGCAGCGCGCGGGGTCGCCCCTCGCCGTCGCAGAGGATCGACAGGACGCCCTCCTCGGGCAGCATGCCGTCGTAGTCGGCGAGCGGCGCGGTCGTCGTACCACCCTCGGCCTCCAGCGCGGCGCTGACGAACTCCCCCGCCTCGGCCGGGGTGTCGCCGTACGACCAGGCCGGCGGCGGCACCGACTCGAGCGGCGTCGGCCCGAAGTACGACGACGCCGCGTTGAGCTTGGCGTGGACGCGGGCGACGTCCCAGAAGGCGCGGACCTCGGGGTGGTCCGGCTCGGACACGGTCACGTCGGCGTCACTCATGTCCGAACCCTAGCCGGCGGGTCGGTCGTCCCGACCGACCCGACGCCTCAGACGTTGAAGCCCAGCGCGCGCAGCTGCTCGCGGCCGTCGTCGGTGATCTTGTCCGGGCCCCACGGCGGCATCCAGACCCAGTTGATGGCCACGTCGTTGACGATGCCCTCGAGCGCGGAGTTGCGTCTGGTCCATGATCACGTCGGTCAGCGGGCAGGCCGCCGAGGTCAGGGTCATGTCGATCACGGCGTTGTGCCCTCGTCGACGTGCACGCCGTAGACGAGGCCGAGGTCGACGACGTTGATGCCGAGCTCGGGGTCGACGACGTCCTTCATCGCCTCGGTGACGTCGTCGATCGTGACGGTGGTGGTGCCGCCGGCGGCCGGCACGTCGGGGAGGTCACCGTGGTCGGGGACGTGTGCGGGGGCACCGGTGCTGTCGTTGGTCATGCCTTCTCCTTGTCGAGACTCTGTGCGGTCGCGTCCTTCCACGCCATCCAGGAGAGGAGGGCGCACTTGACGCGGGCGGGGAACTTGGCGACTCCGGCGAAGGCGATGCCGTCCTCGAGGACGTCCTCGTCGGGCTCGACCTGTCCCTTGCCCTGCATCAGCTCCAGGAACGTCTGGTGGATCGTCATGGCCTCGTCGACGCTCTTGCCGATGAGGAGGTCGGTCATCACGGAGGTGGACGCCTGCGAGATCGAGCAACCCAGGGCGTCGTACGACACGTCCTCGACCACGCCGTCGGCGACGTGGACGCGCAGCGTCACCTCGTCGCCGCAGGTGGGGTTGACGTGGTGCACCTCCGCCTCGAACGGGTCGCGCAGGCCCGCGTGGTGGGGGTGCTTGTAGTGGTCCAGGATGATCTCCTGGTAGAGGGAGTCGAGGTCCATCAGGCATCCAGCTTGAAGTAGGAACGGGTGTGGTTCAGCCCCTCGACGAGCGCGTCGATCTCGGCCGGGGTCGTGTAGAGGTAGGACGACATCCGGGTCGAGCTCTGGACGCCGAAGCGCGCGTGCGCCGGCTTGGCGCAGTGGTGTCCGGCCCGCACGGCGATGCCGCGCGAGTCGAGCACCTGGGCGACGTCGTGGGGGTGCACGCCGGCGACCTCGAAGGAGATCGCGCCGCCGCGCGAGGCGGCGTCGAGCGGACCCATGACGGTCAGCCCGGGCACGGTCTGCAGGCCCTCGAGCGCGTACGCCGTGATGGCCTGCTCGTGCGCGTGGATCGCGTCCATCCCGACGTGGTCGAGGTAGTCGACCGCGGCGCCGAGGCCGACGGCCTCGACGATCGGCGGCGTCCCGGCCTCGAACTTGTGCGGGATCCCGGCGTACGTCGAGCGCTCCATCCGGACGGTCTCGATCATCTCGCCGCCACCGAGGAAGGGCGGCAGCTGCTCGAGCACCTCGCGACGCCCCCAGAGGACGCCGATGCCGGTCGGCCCGACCACCTTGTGGCCGGTGAAGACGAGCACGTCGGCACCGCTGGCGACGACGTCGACCGGCAGCTGGGGAGCGGCCTGGGAGGCGTCGACGACGACGATCGCGCCGACCTGGTGGGCGCGGTCGGCGATCTCGCGGACCGGGTTGATCGTGCCGAGCATGTTGGACACCCAGGTCAGCGACACGACCTTGGTGCGCTCGGTGATGAGCTCGTCGATGTTCGACAGGTCGAGGCGGCCGTCGTCGGTCAGCCCGAACCACCGCAGCGTCGCTCCGGTGCGCTCGGTGAGCAGCTGCCACGGCACGATGTTGGAGTGGTGCTCCATCTCGGTGATGACGACCTCGTCGCCCTCGCCGACCTGGAGGTCACCGCGCCACGCGAGCGTGTTGGCGACCAGGTTGAGCGCCTCGGAGGCGTTCTTGGTGAAGATCACCTCGTCGCGGCTCGGCGCCTTGATGAACGCCGCCACCTTGTCGCGGCCGGCCTCGAACGCCTCCGAGGCCTCCGCGCCGAGCTGGTGCATGGCGCGGGCGACGTTGGCGTTGTGGCGCTCGAGGTGGTCGACCATCGTGTCGATGACGACCTGCGGCTTCTGCGAGGTGTTGGCGCTGTCGAGGTAGACCAGCGGGTACCCGTCCGCGAGCACGCGCTCGAGGATCGGGAAGTCCTTGCGGATGACCTCCAGCTCGGGAAGCAGTCCCGGGATGCTCATCGCTGGTCTCCTCTCGTCGTACGTCGTGGGGTGCGTGCGGTCGGTCAGACCGACGCGGCCTTGGTGTACTTGTCGTACCCCTCGGCCTCGAGCTGGTCGGCGAGCTCGGGGCCGCCCTGCTCGGCGATCCGGCCGTCGACGAAGACGTGCACGAAGTCGGGGGTGATGTAGCGCAGGATGCGGGTGTAGTGCGTGATCAGCAGGACACCCTTGCCCTCCTGGGCGCGGAAGCGGTTGACACCGTCGCTGACGACGCGCAGCGCGTCGATGTCGAGGCCGGAGTCGGTCTCGTCGAGGATGGCGACCTTGGGGTCGAGCAGCTCGAGCTGGGCGATCTCGTGGCGCTTCTTCTCGCCGCCGGAGAAGCCCTCGTTGACGTTGCGGGTGCCGAACGTCGGGTCCAGGTTGAGCTGCTCGAGGGCCGCGTTGACGTCCTTGACCCACGTGCGGAGCTTGGGGGCCTCGCCGTCGATGGCGGTCTTGGCGGTCCGCAGGAAGTTGGAGACCGAGACGCCCGGGGACCTCGACGGGGTACTGCATGGCCAGGAACAGGCCGGCGCGGGCGCGCTCGTCGACCGTCATCGCGAGGACGTCCGCGCCGTCGAGGGTCACCGTGCCGCCGGTGACGGTGTACTTCGGGTGGCCGGCGATGGAGTAGGCCAGCGTGGACTTGCCCGACCCGTTGGGGCCCATGATCGCGTGGGTCTCGCCGTCGTTGATCGTCAGCGTGACGCCCTTGAGGATCTGCTTGGGGCCGTCCTCGGTGTCGACGGTGACCTGGAGGTCCTTGATCTCGAGCTTGCTCATGCGGGGGTGACTCCGTTCAGGGTGGTGTCGGTGTCGACCCAGACAGCCAGGCTGCCCGCGTCGTCACGGACGTCTACAGGGAAGGTGGCTACGGGTTCGGTGGCCGGGAGGCCGGTGGGCTTGCCGGTGCGGAGGTCGAAGCGCGAGCCGTGCAGCCAGCACTCGACGGTGCAGTCGTCGACCTCGCCCTCGCTCAGGGCGACGGCGGCGTGCGAGCACTGGTCCTGGATCGCGAAGACCTCGTCGCCGTTGACGGGCCACCGCGACCTCGTAGGCCCCGATGGTGACCGCGAGGGCCTCGTCGGTGGGGACGTCGGCGAGCGCGCACGCCTTGACCCAGGCCATCAGAGGTCCTTCAGGACGTTCTTGGCGAGCTCGGCCTCGACCGTGCTCATCAGCCTGTCCTCGATGGAGGGCACGCCGATCTTGCGGATCAGGTCGTTGAAGAAGCCGTGCACGACGAGGCGGCGGGCCTCCTTGTCGTCGATGCCGCGGGAGCGGAGGTAGAACAGCTGCTCGTCGTCGAAGCGGGCGGTGGCGCTCGGCGTGGCCGGCCCCCTCGATCTCGCCGGTCTCGATCTCCAGGTTGGGGACCGAGTCGGCGTGGCAGCCGTCGCTGAGCACGAGGTTGCGGTTCTCCTCGAAGGTCTCGATGCCCTCGGCGACCTTGCGGATCAGCACGTTGCCGATCCACACGGTGTGCGCGCCCTGGCCCTGCAGCGCGCCCTTGTAGACCACGTTGCTCTTGGTGCGGGGCGCGTCGTGGTCGGCGAAGAGGCGGTGCTCGATGTGCTGGCCGGCGTCGGCGAAGTAGAGGCCGAGCAGCTCGGCGGACCCGCCGGGACCGGCGTACGTCACGTTGGTGTCCATCCGGACGACGTCGCCGCCGAAGCTGACCGCCACGTGCTTGTACGTCGCGTCGCGGCCGACCAGCGTCTGGTGGTGCGTGAGGTGGACGGCGTCGTCGTCCCAGTCCTGCAGCGAGATGACCGAGGCCTGCGGCACCGTCGCCCACGACGACCTCGACGACCTGCGCCATCGAGGCGTGGCCGGTGTGGTTGAGCACCACGGTGGCGCGGGAGTGGGTGCCGAAGCGCAGCACGACGTGGCCGGCCTCGGTGACGTCGCTGTCGGTGCCGCGCAGCTCGACGACGACCGGCTCGGCCACGTCGGCCTCGGCCGGCACGTCCACGAGCAGGCTCGACGGGCACCTCGGCGAGGACCCGCGCCGCGAACCGGGTGTTGGGCACCAGGCCGCTCACCCCGCGCAGCGCCCGCGCCTCGTCGCCGTCGACGCCCTCGACGCGCACGCCGGCCGGGGTGTTCCAGGTGCACGACGGTGGCGCTGGGCTGGAACACCGCGTCGGCGTGCAGGCCGCGCAGCCGCTTGAGCGGGGTGAAGCGCCAGATCTCCTCGCGGCCGGTGGGGACCACGTGGTCGGCGACGTCGAAGGAGCCCTGCGGGTGCAGGTGGCTCTCGACCTTGTCCACCTCGAGGGCAGACCGAACAGAATCCGTGACAGTCACTACTTCTCTACTTCGCTTTCTTCGTACGACGGGTGGGCGGGGCGGTGCCGATCCCGGAGGATCAGCCGACCGCGCCCTCCATCTGCAGCTCGATCAGGCGGTTGAGCTCGAGGGCGTACTCCATCGGGAGCTCCTTGGCGATCGGCTCGACGAAGCCGCGGACGATCATCGCCATCGCCTCGTCCTGCTCCATGCCGCGCGACATCAGGTAGAAGAGCTGGTCGTCGGAGACCTTGGAGACGCTGGCCTCGTGGCCCATCGACACGTCGTCCTCGCGGATGTCGACGTACGGGTAGGTGTCGGAGCGCGAGATCTGGTCGACGAGCAGCGCGTCGCACAGCACGTTGGACTTGGAGCCGTAGGCGCCCTCGTTGATCTGGATGAGGCCGCGGTACGACGTCCGGCCACCGCCGCGCGCCACCGACTTGCTCAGGATCGAGCTCGAGGTGTGCGGCGCCGCGTGCACCATCTTGGCGCCGGCGTCCTGGTGCTGGCCCTCGCCGGCGAAGGCGATCGAGAGCGTCTCGCCCTTGGCGTGCTCGCCCATCAGGTAGATGGCGGGGTACTTCATCGTCACCTTGGAGCCGATGTTGCCGTCGACCCACTCCATGGTGGCGCCGGCCTCGCAGGTGGCGCGCTTGGTGACGAGGTTGTAGACGTTGTTCGACCAGTTCTGGATGGTCGTGTAGCGGCAGCGACCGCCCTTCTTGACGATGATCTCGACGACGGCCGAGTGCAGCGAGTCGGAGGAGTAGATCGGCGCGGTGCAGCCCTCGACGTAGTGCACGTAGGCGTCCTCGTCGACGATGATCAGGGTGCGCTCGAACTGGCCCATGTTCTCGGTGTTGATCCGGAAGTAGGCCTGCAGCGGGATGTCCACGTGGACGCCCTTGGGGACGTAGATGAACGAGCCGCCCGACCAGACGCTGGTGTTGAGCGCGGCGAACTTGTTGTCGCCGACCGGGATCACCGTGCCGAAGTACTCCTGGAACAGCTCGGGCTGCTCGCGCAGCGCGGTGTCGGTGTCCAGGAACAGCACGCCCTGCTCCTCGAGGTCCTCGCGGATCGAGTGGTAGACGACCTCGGACTCGTACTGCGCGGCGACACCGGACACGAGGCGCTGCTTCTCCGCCTCGGGGATGCCGAGCTTGTCGTAGGTGTTCTTGATGTCCTCGGGGAGGTCGTCCCAGGAGGTCGCCTGCTTCTCGCTGGAGCGGACGAAGTACTTGATGTTGTCGAAGTCGATGGTGCTGAGGTCGGAGCCCCAGGTCGGCATCGGCTTGCGGTGGAAGAGCTTGAGGCCCTTCAGGCGCAGGTCGAGCATCCACTGCGGCTCGTTCTTCTTCGCGGAGATGTCGCGGACGACGTCCTCGTTCAGCCCGCGGGTCGCGGTGGCGCCGGCCTCGTCGGAGTCGGACCAGCCGAACTCGTAACGGCCGATGCCCTGGAGCTCGGGGTTGAGCTCTTCGATGGAGGTCATGCCTTCTCCTTGGTGCTCGAGGGGGTGCTCGTGGTCTGGGTGGTGCCGGTGGTGCTCGGGATGCAGGTCGTGCAGACGCCGTCGCCGTGGGCGATCGTCGCCAGCCGCTGGACGTGCGTGCCGAGGACCCGGCCGATGGCCTCGGTCTCGGCCTCGCACAGCTGCGGGAACTCGTGGGCCACGTGGGCGACCGGGCAGTGCTGCTGGCACAGCTGGTCGCCGATCGGGAGCTGGCGCACGGTGGCGGCGTAGCCACCGGCGGTGAAGACCCGGGCGAGGGCCTCGGCCGGGGTGAGCGTGGGCTCCTCGGCCATCACGGCCGCGTAGTCGCGCTCGACGAAGGCGACCCGGCGCCGGGCGAACTCGACCACCGCGTCCTCGCCCTGGGTCTCGGCGACGAAGCGGAGCGCGGCGACCGCGAGGTCGTCGTACTGCTGGTCGAAGGCGTCGCGACCGGAGTCGGTCAGCGCGAAGACGCGCGCCGGGCGACCGCGACCGCGGTGGCCGTAGACCTTCTGCTCGCGTCCCTCGACGGTGCCGCTCTCGGCCAGGTGCTCGAGGTGGCGACGCACGGCGGCCGGCGTCAGCTCGAGCCGCTCGGCCAGCGCGACGGCCGTGGAGGGGCCGTTCTCGAGGATCGACCGAGCCACCCGCTCACGGGTGGGGGCGTCCCTGTCGGGCGCCGCAGCAGTCGTCCTCACGAATTGCACAACGCAAGTGTGACGTTAATGCTTCCACGCATTCAAGCAAGGGTGCCCTTACCCGGACCCGCACCCACTATTGGGGAAAGACTCCGCAGGCGGTCTCGACCTGCGGCCCGCCGCGAAGAATCGCGTCCGGGTCGCCCGGGCGGCGGGCGCCGGATTGGGGAGACATGCGAGCAGCACGGATCACGATCGGGGTGGGGGCGGTGGCGTGCCTCGCCCTCGCGGCACCGACCGCGCAGGCAGACATCGGGAGCGCGGTGTCGGCCAGGGCCGCCACCACGACGCTCTCGCTCGAGTTCAACGAGCCGGCCGGGTCACGGGTCGCGCAGGACAGCTCGGGCCTGGGTCACGACGGGGCCATCGGCAGCCACGTCCGGATGAACGGCTCCTACGCCGACTGGGACCGGCACGCGCCGGCCGACGGCTTCTACGTGCCGAACGCTGAGCACCTGGTCACGGTGGACGACGCCGCGGACGGGTCGCTGGACCCGGGGACCGGCAACTTCTCGGTCGAGATCCGTTACCGGTCGACCGACAAGTTCGGCAACATCATCCAGAAGGGGCAGGCCAAGACGGCGGGCGGTCAGGTCAAGTTCCAGCAGCCCAAGGGCGTCGTGAGCTGCATGTTCAAGTCACCCACCAGCCAGGCCGCGATCGGGTCCAAGACGCCGCTCAACGACGGCGCATGGCACGTGATCCGCTGCGTCCGCACCCCGACCAGCGTGACGATGTTCGTCGACGGGGTCCAGCGCAACCGGATCAACAAGTCCACGGGGAACATCAACAACACCAAGGACTGGACCATCGGGGGGAAGTTCGAGTGCGACACCAGCGACCCGACCGTGGGCGCGGACAGCTGCGACTACTTCCCCGGTGACCTCGACTACGTGCGGTTGACCAAGGGCTGACCACCGCGTGCGACGTCGTACGACCGCCTCAGGCGGCCGTACGGCGTCGGAAGGCGCGGATCGCCAGCGGGGCCACCACGGCGGTGATGAGCAGGATCCACCCGATCGTGAACGGGATCGGGTGATGCATCGGGAAGGCCGCGCCGGGAGCGAGCGGCTGGTCGTTGCCCCACAGGACCCGGACGGCCTGGGTCAGGGACGAGATCGGGTTCCACTCGGCGATCCACCGCAGCACGGTGGGCATCTGGTCGGTCGGGGCGAAGGTGTTGGCGAGGAAGGTGATGGGGAACATCGTCGCGAACATGACGCCGTTGACCGCCTCGACCGAGCGCATCGCCGAGCCCACCCAGATCCCGACCCAGATCATCGCGAAGCCCCAGCCCAGGAGCAGCAGGTAGCCGAGGACCGCCTCGGGCACGCTGGTGTGGATGCGCCAGCCGATGAGCAGCCCGGTGAGCGACATCACCACGAGACCGATCGAGGAGTGGACCAGGCTGGAGATGCTGCGTCCCACCAGGACCGCCGAGGAGTTGATCGGCAGCGACCGCATCCGGTCGACGATGCCCTTCTCGAGGTCCGCGGTGAGGCCGACGGCGACGATGAAGGACGCGAAGGCGACCGTCTGGGCCATGATCCCGGGGAGCAGCCACGCGCGGTAGCCCGCCTCGGTGTCGACGTCGATCGACGAGCCGAAGACGAAGGCGAAGAGCAGCACGAACATCACCGGCTGGATGGTGACGTCGAGCAGCATCTCCGGCATCCGCCGGATGTGCAGGAAGTTGCGGCGGGCGATCGACCACGACTGGCCCATCAGCCCGGTCTGGCGGATCTCGGGGCGCTCGAGCGTCCTCATCGGACGGCCTCCCTGCTCTGGTCGGTGACCCCGGTCCCGTCGGAGCCCGTGTCGGCCTCTGCATCCTCCGCGCGGTGGCCGGTCAGGTGCAGGAACACGTCGTCGAGGCTCGGGCGCTTGAGCCCGATGTCGTCGAGCACGATCCCGCTCTCGTCGAAGATGCCGGCGACGCGGGTCATGTGGCCCAGGCCCTCGGCGGGCGCGGTGATCTGGCGGGCCCCGTGGTCGATGTGGACCTCCCGGACGTGCGGTCGCATGAGCGCCTCCGCGGCGTCGAGGTCCTTGGCCTCCGAGACCGTGACGACCAGTGCCGCCGCCCCCGACTGGTCCTTGAGCTGCAGCGGGGTGCCCTCGGCGATCACCGTCCCGCGGTCGATGACCACGATGTTGTCGGCCAGCTGGTCGGCCTCCTCGAGGTACTGCGTCGTGAGGAGCAGCGTCGTGCCGTCCGCCACCAGCTCGCGCAGCACCTCCCACAGCTCGACGCGCGAACGCGGGTCGAGACCCGTGGTCGGCTCGTCGAGGAACAGCACCGGTGGAGTGGCGATGAGGCTGACCGCCAGGTCGAGGCGGCCGGCGCATGCCCCCGGAGTAGGTCTTGGCGATCCGGTCCCCCGCGTCCCCGAGGGAGAAGCGCTCCAGCAGGTCCTCGCTGGCGCGCGCGATGTAGCCCTTGTCCAGCCCGTAGAGCTGGCCGATGAGGCGGAGGTTCTCCCGGCCGGTGAGCAGCTCGTCCACGGTGGCGGCCTGGCCGGTCAGGCCCATGCTGCGGCGCACGGCGTCGGGCTCCTCCACCACGTCGTGCCCGGCGACCCGGGCCGTCCCGGACGTGGGCCGGGTGAGGGTGGTCATCATCCGCACCGTGGTGGTCTTGCCGGCACCGTTGGGGCCGAGGAGGCCGAGGACCGAGCCCTCGGGGACGACGAAGGAGACGTCGTCGACGGCGACGGTGTCGCCGAAGTGCTTGACGAGGTGCTCCGCCTCGATGGCATGGGTCGATGTCATGCGACCACGCTAGTCACCACCGGGGACAGGGCGCGTCCGCTTTTCCTCGGGGCCGCTCCTAGACTTCCAGCGTGCCGACCGACTCGCCTTCCCACGGCCCTGCCGTCGAGGTCGACGGCCTGGTCATGCGGTACGGCGACAAGGTCGCCGTCGACGGCCTGTCCCTGCGCGTGGAGCGCGGCTCCGTCACGGCCGTGCTGGGACCCAACGGCGCCGGGAAGACCACCACGCTGGAGACCTGCGAGGGCTACCGCCGGCCGCAGGGCGGCACCGTCCGCGTGCTGGGGCTCGACCCGCACCGCCAGCGTCGCGCCCTCCTCCCCCGCATCGGCGTGATGCTCCAGGACGGGGGCGCCTGGTCGGGCGTCCGGGCCATGGAGATGCTCGACCACATCGCGTCGCTGCACGCCCACCCGCTCGACACGGCGATGCTCAGCGACCGGCTGGGGCTCGCCGACTGCGGGCGCACGCCGTACCGGCGGCTCTCCGGCGGCCAGCAGCAGCGCCTCGGGCTGGCCATGGCCCTGGTCGGGCGTCCCGAGCTGGTCTTCGTCGACGAGCCCACCGCGGGCATGGACCCCCAGGCCCGGCGGGCCACGTGGGAGCTGCTCGACGAGCTGCGCGCCGACGGCGTGACGGTGGTGCTCACCACCCACCACATGGACGAGGCCGAGCACCTCGCGGACACGATCCACATCATCGACCGGGGCCGCCTGATCGCGTCGGGCTCGCCGACCGAGCTCACCAGCGGTGGCCGGTCCGCCACCATCCGCCTCGTCGTCACCCGGCCGTTCCCCGACGGCGCGCCGGAGTCGTTGCGCACCGCGCTCGGGCCGGACACCGAGGTGACCCAGCTGGACGCCGTGAGCATGCTCATCACCGGTCCCGCCGACGGCAGCACCCTGGCGACGGTCTCGGCCTGGTGCGAGCGCCACGACGTGCTGCCCGAGTCGCTCTCCCTCGGCCGTCGCACCCTCGAGGACGTCTTCCTCGAGCTCACCGGGCACGAGCTGGTCGGATGAGCCCCACGCCCACGGGCACCTTCGCGCCCCGCCCCGGAGCCGCCCCGCTGCACCGTCAGGTCGCCGCCCAGGCCCGGATGGAGGCGCGGCTCATGCTGCGCAACGGTGAGCAGCTGCTCCTCGCCATCGTCATCCCGGTGATCGTGCTCGTCGGCGGCGTCGCGGGCGCCGACCGGCTGGGCCTCGACCTGGAGGGCCACCGGGCCGTCGACGTCCTCGCGCCCGGGGTCCTGGCGCTGGCCGTGATGTCCACGGCCTTCACGTCCATCGCCATCGCCACCGGGTTCGAACGCCGGTACGGCGTGATCAAGCGCCTCGGCGCCTCACCACTCCCCCGCCACGGCCTCCTGCTCGGCAAGGTGCTGGCGCTGCTCAACGTGGTGGTGCTCCAGCTCGTCGTGCTGGTCGTGGTCGGACTCGCCCTGGGCTGGCAGCCCACCCTCGACCAGCCGGTGACGACGATCGGCTCCACCGTGCTCGCCGTCGCGGCCGGCACCTGGGCGTTCGCGTCGCTCGGCCTCTTCGTCGCCGGCGTGCTCCGCGCCGAGGCCACCCTGGCGCTGGCCAACCTCGTCTACCTGCTCCTGATGGTCGGCGGCGGGGTGGTGCTGCCCACGTCGTCGTACGGCGCCGCCTCCGGCGCCATCCAGTGGCTCCCCTCGGCGGCCCTGGGCGACGCGATGCGCGCCGCCCTCGTCGACGCCCGCCTCGACGTCACCGCGATCCTCGTCCTCCTCGTCTGGGGTGCCGTCGGCACCCTGCTGACCGCACGCACCTTCACCTGGGAATGACATGACCACCCTCGACCAGTCCGCTGACCTCCGGCCCGCCACCGGCGTCCGACGCCTCGCGTGGCCGCTGGCCGTGGCCAACCTCGTCGCCAACATCGGCATCGTCATCACCGGCGGGGCCGTGCGGCTCACCGGCTCGGGCCTGGGCTGCCCGACGTGGCCGCGCTGCACCGACGACTCGTACGTCGCGCACGGCGAGCTCGGCATCCACGGCGCGATCGAGTTCGGCAACCGGCTGCTGACCTTCGTGCTGGTCGTCCTGGCCGTCGCCCTCTGGGTCGTCCTGCTCGTCGGTCTGGTCCGCTCCTGGCGCGGCGAGCGGGAGTGGCGCCCCTTCCTGCTCGCGACCACCGTGGCGCTCGGCATCCCCGCCCAGGCGGTCATCGGCGGCATCACGGTGCACACCGACCTCAACCCCTGGATCGTGTCCCTGCACCTGCTCGTCTCGATGGCGATCATCGGCGTCTGCGTGGTGCTGCTCGACGAGCTGCGCGGGCCCGACCGCGACGGCTCCCCCCGGCTGGCCTCCCTGGCCTGGGCGGTCTTCGCGGTCACCTGGGTGGTGCTCTACCTCGGGACCGTGGTCACCGGCAGCGGACCGCACTCCGGCGACCTCGACTCGCGTCGTACGGGCCTCGACCCCCAGGTCATGTCGCACGTGCACGCCGCGGCCGTCTACCTGCTGCTCGCGCTCACCCTGGGGCTCGCCCTCACCGCCCGCCGGGTCGGTACGCCGACGCTGGCCCGGGCGGTCCTGCTGCTCCTGGTCCTCGAGGTGGCGCAGGGTGTCGTCGGCTTCGTGCAGTACTTCACCGACCTGCCGGAGATCCTGGTCGGCCTCCACATGCTCGGCGCCGCTCTCGTCTCCGCGAGCGTCACCTGGGTGGTCCTGGCGGTCCGCCCGCGTCACCGCGGCTGAGCTCGGGCCCCGGCCACGGTCCGACCGGTCTGCCGGTCTGCCGGTACCGCGACGCCCGGGACTGCCGCGCCAGCGGTGAGCCAGCCACCTTCCCGACTGGGCGGACGTGGCCTGCGCGCCCCCGGTACGGCGGGTCGGCCGCGACACCCGCGTGGGCGGTGAGCCAGCCACCGTCCGACCGTCGGGGAAGGTGGCCTGCTCACCGCCCCGGCGTGTCGAGGGACACCGCGGCTGAGCCCGCGGGCCCCGGTCGGTCCCCGGTCCGGCCTCAGCCGATGAGCGGGTCGAGGGCGACCGCGACGAACAGCAGGCTGAGGTAGAGGTTGGAGTGGTGGAACAGCCGCATCGGGTTGATCACGGACAGGTCGTCCGACGCCTTGGTGCGACGCCACATCCGGTGGGCCTCGACGAGGAACACGGCCCCGAGCACCCCCGCCGCGACGGGGTAGAACCAGCTGGTGCCGGCGACCGGCCACAGCAGCAGCGACGTGGCGACCATCACCCAGCTGTAGAGGACGATCTGGCGCCCGACCTCGCCGCGGGGGCGACGGCGGGCAGCATCGGCACGTCCACGCCGGCGTAGTCCTCGCGGTAGCGCAGCGCCAGGGCCCAGGTGTGCGGCGGCGTCCAGAAGAAGACGACCAGGAAGAGGATGACCGGCGTCCACGCCAGCTCGTCGGTCACCGCGGTCCAGCCGATGAGCGCCGGGAAGCAGCCGGCCAGGCCGCCCCAGACGATGTTCTGGGTGGTGCGGCGCTTGAGCACCATCGTGTAGACGAGCACGTAGAACGCGTTGGCCAGCAGGGAGAGCGCGGCCGAGAGCCAGTTGACCCACAGCGCCAGCACCACGGTCGACAGGACGGCCAGGACGGTGGCGAAGACGAGCGCCGACCGCGGCGAGACGATGTGCCGCGGGAGGGCACGACGACGCGTGCGCCGCATCTGCTCGTCGATGTCGCGGTCGTAGACGCAGTTGAACGCCGACGCGGAGCCCGCCGAGAGCGCACCGCCGACGACGGTCGCGGCGACGAGCCCGAGCGGCGGGATGCCGCGGGCGGCGAAGAACATCACCGGGACGGTGGTGAGCAGCAGCAGCTCGATGACGCGCGGCTTGGTGAGCCCGACGTACGCCGCCACGACGTCCCGGAACGACGCGCGCTCGCCGCCTGCTGCCGGGTCACCGGAAGGTGTCGACGGCACGGCAGCGTGGGCCGAACGGCCGACGTGGGACACGGTGGGGACCTCGCGGGAAGGGGGACGGTGCGGGGTCGAGTCTAGACCTCGGCATGAGTAGGCTCGGCGGTGCCTGCCAATGATCGTCCGAGAGGATCCCCGTGCCTTCCACTCTGCCCGCGCTCGACTGGAGCGAACTCGACTCGAAGGCCGTCGACACGGTCCGCGTCCTGGCGATGGACGCCGTGCAGAAGGTCGGCAACGGCCACCCCGGCACGGCCATGAGCCTCGCCCCCGCGGCGTACCTCCTGTTCCAGAAGGTCATGCGGCACAACCCCGCCGACCCGCACTGGCCCGGCCGCGACCGCTTCGTGCTCTCGTGCGGCCACTCCAGCCTGACGCTCTACATCCAGCTCTACCTCGGCGGCTGGGGACTCGAGCTCGACGACCTCAAGGCGCTGCGCACCTGGGGCTCCAAGACCCCCGGCCACCCGGAGTTCGGCCACACCGCCGGCGTCGAGACCACCACCGGCCCGCTGGGCCAGGGCATCGGCAACGCCGTGGGCATGGCGATGGCCGCCCGCCGCGAGCGCGGCATGCTCGACCCCAACGCCGCCGAGGGCGCCTCGCCCTTCGACCACCACATCTACGCGCTGTGCAGCGACGGTGACATCGAGGAGGGCGTCAGCGCCGAGGCGTCGGCCCTCGCCGGCGTCCAGCAGCTCGGCAACCTCACGCTGATCTACGACGCCAACCGGATCTCGATCGAGGACGACACCGACATCGCGCTGGCCGAGGACGTCGCCGCGCGCTACGAGGCCTACGGCTGGCACGTGCAGACGGTCGACTGGACCCACGACGAGACGCGCTACGCCGAGGACGTCCCGGCGCTGTACGACGCGATCCGCAAGGCCGAGGCCGTCACCGACCGGCCCAGCTTCATCGTGCTCCGCACGATCATCGCCTGGCCCGCCCCGACCCTGCAGAACACCGGCAAGAGCCACGGCTCCGCGCTCGGCGCCGAGGAGGTCGCGGCCACCAAGAAGCTCATGGGCTTCGACCCCGAGCAGACCTTCGAGGTGCCCGCCGACGTCCTCGAGCACACCCGCTCGGCCGTCGCGCGCGGCAAGGCCGCCCAGGCCGCGTGGGACGAGGACTTCGCCCACTGGGAGAAGAAGCCGTCCGCCGACCGCGCCCTCTTCGACCGGATGCAGACCCGCAGCCTCCCCGACGGCTGGGCCGACGCGCTCCCGACCTTCGAGGCCGACGAGAAGGGCGTCGCCACCCGCGTCGCCTCCGGCAAGGCGATCAACGCCGTCGCGCCCGGCGCTGCCCGAGCTGTGGGGCGGCTCCGCCGACCTCGCCGGCTCCAACAACACGACCATCGAGGGCGTCCCGTCGTTCCTGCCCAAGGACCGCTCCACCAAGATGTTCTCCGGCGACCCGCACGCCGGCCGGGTGCTGCACTTCGGCATCCGCGAGCACGGCATGGGCGCGATCATGAACGGCATCGCCGTCCACGGCGGCACCCGCGTCTTCGGCGGCACGTTCCTCACGTTCTCCGACTACATGCGCCCCTCGGTGCGGCTGGCCGCGCTCATGCAGCTGCCCGTCACCTACGTCTGGACGCACGACTCCATCGGCCTCGGCGAGGACGGCCCGACCCACCAGCCGATCGAGCACCTGGCCGCGCTGCGCGCGATCCCCGGCCTCGACGTCGTCCGCCCGGCCGACGCCAACGAGACGGTCGCCGCGTGGAAGGCCGTGCTGGAGCACACCGACCGTCCCGCCGGCCTGTGCCTGAGCCGCCAGAACGTCCCGGTCTTCCCGCGCGGCACCGACGGCTACAGCGACACCAGCAACGTGCACCGCGGCGGCTACGTCCTGCTCGACACCGACGGCATCCCCGACGTCGTCCTCGTCGGCACCGGCTCCGAGGTCCAGCTCGCCGTCCAGGCGCGCGACCTGCTCGCCGCCGACGGCATCGCCGCCCGCGTCGTCTCGATGCCGTGCCGCGAGTGGTACGACGCCCAGGAGACGTCCTACCGCGAGACCGTCATCCCGCCGCACGTCAAGGCGCGGGTGTCGGTCGAGGCCGGCATCGCGCTCGGCTGGCGCGAGGTCGTCGGCGACCACGGCCGCATCGTCTCGATCGACCACTACGGCGCGTCCGCCGACTACGAGCGGCATCTACCGCGAGTACGGCATCACCGCCGAGGCGGTCGCCCAGGCCGCCCGCGACAGCATCGCCGCCGCGTCGGCCTGAGCGTCGCACCCCGGCACGCACCCCACGGACCACCACCACCGGAGGAACCCATGACTGACCGAATGAAGGCCCTGGCGGACGCCGGGGTGTCGATCTGGCTCGACGACCTGTCCCGCGAGCGCATCGAGACCGGCAACCTCGCCGAGCTCATGGAGACGCGCTCCGTCGTCGGCGTCACCACCAACCCGTCGATCTTCGCCGCGGCGCTGTCCGAGGGCGAGCGGTACGACGCGCAGGTGCGCGAGCTCGCCGCCGAGGGCGCCGACGTCGACGCCACGGTCTTCGCGCTCACCACGACCGACGTGCGCCAGGCCTGCGACATCCTGCGACCGGCGTACGACGCCAGCAACGGCGCCGACGGTCGCGTCTCGATCGAGGTCGCCCCGACGCTGGCGTTCGACACCGACGCGACCGAGGAGGCGGCCAAGGCGCTGTGGGCCGAGGTGGACCGGGACAACCTGCTCATCAAGATCCCCGCCACCACCGAGGGCGCGCCCGCGATCACCACCGTCCTCGGCGAGGGGATCAGCGTCAACGTCACGCTGATCTTCGGCCTGGACCGCTACCGCGGTGTCATGGAGGCCTACGTCGCCGGGCTGGAGAAGGCTCGCGACAACGGCCACGACCTGTCCGGCATCCACTCGGTCGCGTCGTTCTTCGTGTCCCGCGTCGACACCGAGATCGACAAGCGGCTCGAGGCGATCGGCGGCGACGAGGCCCTCGGCCTGCGCGGCAAGGCGGGCGTCGCCAACGCCGTCCTGGCCTACCGCGACTTCGAGGAGTTCTTCAGCGGCGAGCGCTGGGAGGCGCTCGCCGCGGCCGGCGCCCACAAGCAGCGCCCCCTGTGGGCCTCCACCGGGGTCAAGAACCCCGACTACCGCGACACGATGTACGTCACCGACCTGGTCGTGGCCGACACCGTCAACACGATGCCGGAGAAGACCCTCGAGGCCTTCGCCGACCACGGCGAGGTCGAGGGCGACCGGGTCACCACGACGTACGCCGAGGCGCAGTCCGTGATGGACCGGCTCGCCGCCGTCGGCATCGACTACGACGACGTGATCGCCACCCTCGAGCAGGAGGGCGTCGAGAAGTTCGAGGCCTCCTGGGCCGAGCTCCTCGACACCGTGTCCGGCCAGCTCGAAGGCCGCGGGCGAGGGAACCTCGGCGTGACCTCGTCGCCCGTCGACCCGGTGACCACGCAGGCGTGGTCGGAGCTCGCCGACCTCGCGGCGACCTCGTCCCCCGACCTGCGGGCGTGGTTCGCCGACGACCCGGGCCGGGTGGAGCGCCACACCCACACGGCGGGCGACCTCTTCGTCGACCTCTCCAAGAACCTCCTCGACGACGACGTGCTCGCCGCCCTGCTGGCGCTGGCCGACGAGGTCGGGCTGGTCGCGCGGCGCGACGCCATGCTCCGCGGCGAGCGCATCAACGTCACCGAGGACCGGGCGGTCCTCCACACGGCCCTGCGCCAGCCGGCCGGCGCGTCGGTGGAGGTCGACGGCCACGACGTCGTGGCCGACGTGCACGAGGTGCTCGAGCGGGTCTACGACTTCGCCGAGCGGGTGCGGTCCGGGGCGTGGACCGGGGTGACCGGGCAGCGCATCGCCACGGTGGTCAACATCGGCATCGGCGGCTCCGACCTCGGTCCGGTGATGGCGTACGAGGCGCTCGCGCCCTACGTCCAGGACGGCCTGGAGTGCCGCTTCATCAGCAACATCGACCCGACCGACTGCGCCACGACGCTGGCCGGCCTCGACCCCGAGACCACGCTGTTCATCGTCTCCAGCAAGACCTTCGGCACCCTCGAGACCCTCACCAACGCCCGGCTGTGCAAGGCCTGGCTGCTCGACGGGCTGCGCGCGGCCGGGACCATCGGCGACGACGACGCCGACGCGGTGGCCCGGCACTTCGTCGCCGTGTCCACCGCCCTCGACAAGGTCGCCGACTTCGGGATCGACCCCGACAACGCCTTCGGGTTCTGGGACTGGGTCGGCGGTCGCTACTCGCTCGACTCCGCGATCGGCACGTCGCTGGTCGTGGCGATCGGCCCGGAGCGCTTCGCCGAGCTGCTGGCGGGCATGCACACCATGGACGAGCACTTCCGCACCACCGAGCTGGCGCGCAACGTGCCGGCGCTGATGGGCCTGCTCAACGTCTGGTACGTCAACTTCCTCGGCGCCGACACCCACGCCGTGCTCCCCTACAGCCAGCTGCTGCACCGCTTCCCGGCCTACCTCCAGCAGCTGACGATGGAGTCCAACGGCAAGGGCGTCCGCTGGGACGGCACACCGGTCACCACCGAGACCGGTGAGGTCTTCTGGGGCGAGCCCGGGACCAACGGCCAGCACGCGTTCTACCAGCTGATCCACCAGGGCACCCGGCTCGTGCCGGCCGACTTCATCGCCGTCGCCACCCCGGCCTACCCCCTGCGCGACGGCGAGGCCGACGTCCACGAGCTGTTCCTCGCCAACTTCTTCGCCCAGACGGCGGCGCTGGCCTTCGGCAAGACCGCCGACGAGGTGCGTGCCGACGGCACCGCCGAGGACGTCGTCCCGGCCCGGGTGTTCCCGGGCAACCGCCCGACGACCTCGATCATGGCCCCGGCCCTGACCCCGTCGGTGCTCGGGCAGCTGATCGCTCTCTACGAGCACATCACCTTCACCCAGGGCGTCGTGTGGGGCATCGACAGCTTCGACCAGTGGGGCGTCGAGCTCGGCAAGCAGCTGGCCCAGCAGGTGGCCCCCGCGGTCGCCGGCGACGCCGCGGCGCTCGCCGGTCAGGACGCCTCCACCCGCTCCCTGGTCTCCTACTACCTGGCCCACCGCGGCTGATCGGCGGCGTGATGCGACCCAACCCGCTCCGGGACCCCCAGGACCGCCGGCTCCCGCGCATCGCGGGCCCGTCGAGCCTGGTGCTCTTCGGCGTCACCGGCGACCTGTCCCGCAAGAAGGTCATGCCGGCGATCTACGACCTCGCCAACCGCGGGCTGCTGCCCCCCGGCTTCTCGCTCATCGGCTTCGCCCGGCGCGACTGGGCCGACCAGGACTTCGCGCAGATCGTCTACGACGCGGTCAAGGAGCACGCCCGCACGCCCTTCCGCGAGGAGGTGTGGCGCCAGCTCGCCGAGGGCTTCCGCTTCGTGCCGGGCAACTTCGACGACGACGAGGCCTTCGCCACCCTGGGCCGGACGATGCGCGAGCTCGACGAGGCGCGCGGCACCGGCGGCAACACCGCCTTCTACCTCGCCATCCCCCCGTCGTTCTTCGGCACCGTGGTGGCGCAGCTCAAGGAGCACGGGCTGGCCGAGCCGGCGGTCGACGCCACCGGGATGCCCTCGTGGCGTCGCGTGGTGGTCGAGAAGCCCTTCGGCCACGACCTCGAGTCGGCGCGCGAGCTCAACGACGTGCTGGACTGCGGTCGTTCCCGTCGGGGTCGATCTTCCGCATCGACCACTACCTCGGCAAGGAGACGGTCCAGAACATCCTGGCGATGCGCTTCGCCAACAACATGTTCGAGCCGCATCTGGAACGCCAACTACGTCGACCACGTGCAGATCACGATGGCCGAGGACATCGGCATCGGGGGCCGCGCCGGCTACTACGACGGCATCGGCGCCGCCCGCGACGTCATCCAGAACCACCTCCTCCAGCTGATGGCCCTGGTCGCCATGGAGGAGCCGACCTCCTTCGACGCCGAGCAGCTGCGCCTCGAGAAGCAGAAGGTGCTGTCCTCGGTCGTCCTCCCGCCACGCCTCGACACCACCACCGCGCGCGGGCAGTACTCCCCCGGGTGGCAGGGCGGCGAGAAGGTGATCGGCTTCCTCGAGGAGGAGGGCATCAAGCGCACCTCGAAGACCGAGACGTACGCCGCCATCACCCTGCACGTCGACACCCGCCGCTGGGCCGGCGTGCCGTTCTACCTCCGCACCGGCAAGCGCCTGGGCCGCCGCGTCACCGAGGTGGCGGTGGTCTTCAAGCGGGCGCCGCACCTGCCCTTCAACGCCACCTCGACCGAGGAGCTCACCCAGAACGCCCTGGTCATCCGGGTGCAGCCCGACGAGGGCCTCACGATGCGGTTCGGCTCCAAGGTGCCCGGCACCGCGATGGAGATCCGCGACGTCAACATGGACTTCGCGTACGGCGGCTCCTTCACCGAGGCCAGCGCCGAGGCCTACGAGCGGCTCATCCTCGACGTGCTGCTCGGCGACCCGCCGCTCTTCCCCCGTCACGAGGAGGTCGAGCTGTCGTGGAAGATCCTCGACCCGATCCTCGAGCACTGGGAGCGCAAGGGGAAGCCCGAGGCCTACCCGTCCGGCACCTGGGGGCCGGAGTCGGCCGACAAGATGCTCGCCCGTGACGGACGCACCTGGAGGCGACCATGACCAAGTTCGAGCTCGAGGGCACCAACGCCTCCGCGATCGCCGCGGAGTTCGTCCGGGCCCGGACCCGCGCCGGCTCCCCGGCCATGGGCATGGTGATGACGCTGATCATCGTCGTCCCCGACGACGACGCCGAGGAGGCCATGCAGGCCGCCCAGCGTGCGTCGCGCGAGCACCCCGCCCGGGTGCTCGGCGTCATCCTGGGTGACGGCCGCGGCAAGCCGCAGGTCGACGCCACCGTCGCCACCGGCGGCGGCTGGGGCGGCGAGACCGCGCTCATCCGGCTCAAGGGCGAGGTCGTCCGGTACGCCGAGTCCGTCGTGCTGCCCCTGCTGCTGCCCGACTCCCCCGTCGCCATCTGGTGGCCGACCGAGCCCCCGGACGACCCGGCCGACGACCCGCTGGGGGCGCTGGCCAAGCGCCGGATCACCGACTCCGCGGCCGCCAAGCGCGGCAAGTCGTCGGTGATGCTGCGCCAGTGCCAGTCCTACGCACCCGGCAACACCGACCTCAGCTGGACCCGGCTCACCCCGTGGCGGGCGCTGCTCGCCGCGGCCCTCGACCAGCACCCGCTGAAGGTCACCCGGGCCTCGGTCTCCGCCGAGCGGATCAGCCCCAGCGCCGACCTCCTCGTGGCCTGGCTCAACGACCGGCTCAAGGTGCCGGTCGAGCGGCACACCTCGGACGGCCCGGGCATCACCCAGGTCGTGATGGACACCAAGCAGGGTCCGATCACCATCGCCCGCGACGACGGCCGGCTCGCCACCTTCTCCTCCCCCGAGCGGCCGGACCGGCCGGTGGCGCTCAAGCGCCGCGAGGTCCCGGCGCTGCTCACCGAGGAGCTGCGGCGTCTCGACGAGGACGACGTCTACGCGGCCACCGCCAAGCGGCTCGTGGCCCTGGCCAAGGAGGCATGAGCGTGCCCGCCGAGGCCCGGGTCGTCGTCCACGAGGACGCCCAGACCCTCGCCGGCGACGTCGCCTCGATGCTGCTCGACCGGCTGGAGTCCGCGCAGGAACGCGGCGAGGTGCCGCAGGTCGGCCTCACCGGCGGCTCGATCGCCGAGGCCATCCACCGCGAGGTCGCCCGGCGGGCCGTCGACTCCTCCGTCGACTGGTCGCGGGTGGTCTTCTGGTGGGGGGACGAGCGCTTCGTCGAGGCCGGCTCGCCCGACCGCAACGCGCGCCAGGCCCGCGAGGCCTTCCTCGACGGGCTCGGCGTCGACCCGGCCCACGTGCACGAGGTCCCGGCGGCGGACGCCGTGGCCACCGCGGAGGACGCCGCGGCGGCGTACTCCGATGCCATGCGCACGCACGGTGCCGGCTTCTTCGAGGTGCTGATGCTCGGCGTCGGTCCCGACGGCCACATCGCCTCGCTCTTCCCGGGACACCCGGCGCTCGACACGACGGACGCGATCGCCGTCGCCGTCCACGACTCCCCCAAGCCGCCCCCGGACCGGGTCTCGCTGACCTTCGAGGCGATGGACCGGGCCAGGGCCGTGTGGTTCCTCGTCAGCGGGGAGGGCAAGGCCGACGCGGTCGCCGCCGCGCTGGCCGGGGGCGACGTCCACGAGATCCCCGCCCGCGGGGTGGTCGGGCAGGACGAGACCCTCTGGCTGCTCGACGAGGCCGCAGCCTCCGCCCTCTGACCCGACCGCACCACGTCGTACACACGCGGACACAACCGACCCCGCACCCCACACCCCGCGCTCGGCGGCGGCCGGGCCGGAGGGTTGTGTCCGCGCGTCTACGATGCGCGCGGCCGCCACCGGACGGACCTACAGCCCACTCCGACGGCCACCGCACACGCGTCGCGGATGATCACGTGCCCGATCGGTCCGTACGACGGCCGGTCGGGTCAGAAGATGATGTCGCCCGACTTGCGGCGGCTGCGCAGCAGCTGGATCGCCTCGTCGAGGATGTCCGCCGCCTCGGCGTCGGAGCGACGCTCCTTCACGTAGGCGAGGTGCGTCTTGTAGGGCTCGATCTTGGGCGCCGGCGGCGGGTTGTCGGAGTCCAGGCTGGCCGGGAGCCCGCACTTGGGGCAGTCCCACGACTCCGGGACGTTGGCCTCGACCGAGAAGGTCACCACCGAGCGGTGCTCGTGCGAGCAGAAGTAGGTCACCGCCTGGCGAGGCGCCGCCTCGCCGCGCTCGGCCTCGCCCATCGGGCCAGCACCGACCCGACTCCCTCGGATCGCGTTACCGCCACCAGCCACGTGTCTCTCTCCCTCTTCAAGACCCCGGCGACGATGTCGCCGGGGACACGATCCCCGTCAACGAAACGTCAGGTGCCGCGGTAGGCCGTGAGCAGACCCAGCGCGATGATGCAGGCGAACCAGATGATGCCGATCCCGACCGTGAAGCGGTCGAGGTTGCGCTCGGCGACCGAGGAACCCCCGATGGTGCTGGAGACCCCGCCGCCGAACATGTCGGACAGTCCGCCGCCGCGGCCCTTGTGGAGCAGCACCAGCAGGATGAGGATCAGGCTCGTGATGACGAGCAGGATGGTGAAGAGCAGAATCACGAGCGGAAGCCTACGTCACACCCTCGCGGATCAGAGGACCGGCATCTCGTAGAACCGGCAGATTCCCCCGAACTCGTCGGCCTGGAGGCTCGCACCGCCCACGAGGCACCCGTCGACGTCCGGCTTCTCCATGATGCCGGCGACGTTGGCGGCCTTGACGGAGCCGCCGTACTGGATGCGTACGCCGTCCGCGGCGGCGTCCCCGTGGACCTCGCGGATGCGTCCACGGATCGCCCCGCACACCTCCTGGGCGTCCTCGGGCGTGGCCACCTCGCCGGTGCCGATGGCCCACACCGGCTCGTAGGCGACGACGAGGCCGGCGACCTGCTCGGCGGTGAAGCCGGCGAGCGAGCCGTCGACCTGCGCGAGCGTGTAGGGGACCTGCTCGCCGGCCTGGCGGACGTCGAGACCCTCCCCCACGCACACGATGGGCGTCATGCCCGGCGGCCAGCGCCTTGTGGGCCTTGGCGTTGACGGTCTCGTCGGACTCCGCGTGGTGCTCGCGGCGCTCGCAGTGCCCGACGACGACGTAGGAGCAGCCGAGCTTGGCCAGCATCGCCGCCGAGATCTCGCCGGTGTAGGCGCCGCCGTCGTGCGTGGAGACGTCCTGGGCGCCGTACTTGATCGAGAGCCGGTCGCCGTCGACCATCGTCTGCACCGAGCGCAGGTCGGTGAACGGCGGCACGACGACCACCTCGACCTTGCCGTAGTCGTGGCGCTTGTCCGACAGGGTCCAGGCGAGCTTCTGGACGAGCACCACGGCTTCCTGGTGGTTGAGGTTGCTCTTCCAGTTGCCGGCCATGATCGGGGTGCGGCTCATGTGTGATCAGTTCCTTTCGAGTACGGCGATGCCGGGCAGCTCTTTGCCCTCGAGGAACTCGAGGCTGGCGCCGCCGCCGGTGGAGATGTGGCCGAAGGCGGCCTCGTCGAAGCCGAGCTTGCGGACCGCGGCGGCGGAGTCGCCCCCACCGACCACGGACAGCCCGTCGACCTCGGTCAGCGCCTGCGCGACGGCACGGGTGCCCTCGGCGAAGGCGTCGACCTCGAAGACGCCCATCGGGCCGTTCCAGAAGACCGTGCGGGCGTCGGCGAGAGCCGCGGCGAACGCGGCACCCGACTCGGGGCCGATGTCGAGGCCGAGCGCGTCGGCCGGGATGGCGTCGGCGGCCACGACCTGAGGCTGGGGCTCGCGATCACCCGACGGGAAGGCGGTGTCGACGACGACGTCGGTCGGCAGCACGATCTCGACGCCTCGCTCGGTGGCCTCCTCGAGGTAGCGCCGGCAGATGTCGAGCTGGTCCTCCTCGAGCAGGCTCTTGCCGACCTCGTGGCCCTGGGCCTTGAGGAAGGTGAACACCATGCCGCCGCCGATGAGCAGCTTGTCGGCCTTCTCGAGCAGGTTGTCGATGACGCCCAGCTTGTCGGAGACCTTCGAGCCACCGAGCACCACGACGTACGGGCGCTCCGGGTCGACGGTGAGGCGACGCAGGACGTCGATCTCGGTCGCCACCAGACCACCCATGGCCGCCGGCAGTCGCAGCGCCACGTCGTACACGCTGGCCTGCTTGCGGTGGACGACGCCGAAGCCGTCGGAGACGAAGGCGTCGGCGAGCTGGGCGAGCTGGCCGGCGAACGAGCCGCGCACGTCGTCGTCCTTGCTCGTCTCGCCGGCGTTGAAGCGCACGTTCTCGAGCACGGCGACCTGGCCGTCCTGCAGGGCCGCGACCGTCTCGGTGGCACTCTCGCCCACCGTGTCGGTGGCGAACGCCACGTCCTGGCCGAGCAGCTCGCCGAGGCGGGCCGCCACCGGGGCCAGGCTGTACGCCGGGTCCGGCTCGCCCTTGGGACGGCCCAGGTGGGCGGTCACGACCACCCGGGCGCCGGCCTCGGAGAGCTGCCGGATGGTCGGCACGCTCGCGCGGATGCGGCCGTCGTCGGTGATGGTGCTGCCGTCGAGCGGCACGTTGAGGTCCGAGCGGACCAGGACGCGCTTGCCGGTCAGGTCACAGCCAGGCGAGGCGATGTCCGACACGTCAGAGCGTCGTGCCGATGTGGGTGATCAGGTCGGCGAGGCGGTTGGAGTAGCCCCACTCGTTGTCGTACCAGCCGACGACCTTGACCTGGTTGCCGATGACCTTGGTCAGCGGGGCGTCGAAGATGCAGGACGCCGGGTCGGTGACGATGTCGGAGGACACGATCGGGTCGGTGGAGTACTTGAGGAACTTGCCGTCGGCGGCCTTCTTGACGGTGGCGTTGACCTCCTCGACCGAGGTCTCGCGGCCGGCCTCGAAGGTGAGGTCGGTGGCCGAGCCGGTCGGGACCGGGACGCGCAGGGCGTAGCCGTCGAGCTTGCCCTTGAGCTCCGGCATGACCAGGCCGATCGCCTTGGCGGCACCGGTCGACGTGGGGACCACGTTGAGGGCGGCGGCGCGGGCGCGACGGGGGTCCTTGTGGATGTTGTCCAGGAGGTTCTGGTCGGCGGTGTAGGCGTGCACCGTCGTCATCAGGCCCTTGACGATGGTGAACTCCTCGTGCAGCGCCTTGGCCATCGGGGCGAGGCAGTTGGTGGTGCACGACGCGTTGGAGATGACCGTGTGCTTGCTCGGGTCGTAGAGCTCGTGGTTGACGCCCATCACGACGGTGATGTCCTCGTTGGAGGCGGGCGCCGAGATGATGACCTTCTTGGCGCCGGCGTCGACGTGGGCACGGGCCTTGGTCGCGTCGGTGAAGAAGCCGGTGGACTCGACGACGACGTCGACGCCGAGGTCGCCCCACTTGAGGTTGGCCGGGTCGCGCTCCGCGAAGGCGGTGATGGTCTGGTCGCCGACCTTGATCGAGGTGTCGTCGCTCGACACGTCGGCGTCGAGGCGGCCCAGGATCGAGTCGTACTTGAGCAGGTGCGCGAGCGAGGCGTTGTCGGTCAGGTCGTTGACGCCGACGATCTCGATGTCGGCACCCGACGCACGCACGGCGCGGAAGAAGTTGCGGCCGATGCGGCCGAAGCCGTTGATACCTACGCGAACAGTCACTGCGGAACTCCTAAGAGGGAACGAGCGTGTGCGGGGTCAGGTGGCACGACGGCACGCAGGCGCGGTCGTCGGCGTCTCCCGTCGACCCTATCGCGCGCGCGTCCCGCGTGACGGGGGCCGTATCGGCGTACGTGCAGGTAACTCCGCCCGGGGGCTGCAGCGGGTCCGGACGAGGGCCTGTCAGGCCTCTTCGGCGAGCATCTCCGGCGTGAGCGACGACTCGGTGTCGGGGATGCCGAGCTCCTCGGCGCGCTTGTCGGCCATGGCCAGCAGGCGGCGGATGCGGCCGGCGATGGCGTCCTTGGTGAGCACCGGGTCGTGCAGCTGGCCGAGCTCCTCGAGGCTGGCCTGCTTGTGCTCGAGCCGCAGGTGGCCGGCGAGCTTGAGGTGGTCGGGGACCTCGTCGGCGAGGATCTCCAGGGCCCGCTCGACGCGGGCACCGGCGGCCACGGCCGCGCGGGCCGACCGACGCAGGTTGGCGTCGTCGAAGTTGGCGAGCCGGTTGGCGGTGGCACGGACCTCGCGGCGCATGCGCCGCTCCTCCCAGGCCATCAGCGACTCGTGGGCGCCGAGCCGGGTCAGCAGCGCACCGATGGCGTCACCGTCGCGGATGACCACCCGGTCGATGCCGCGGACCTCGCGGGCCTTGGCGGAGATGCCGAGCCGGCGGGCGACGCCGACGATCGCGAGCGCGGCCTCCGGGCCGGGGCAGGTGATCTCGAGCGACGACGAGCGTCCGGGCTCGGTCAGCGAGCCGTGGGCGAGGAAGGCGCCGCGCCACGCCGCGACGGCGTCGCAGCCGCCGCCGGAGACGACGGCGGGCGGCAGGCCCCGCACGGGGCGGCCGCGCTGGTCGAGCAGGCCGGTCTGGCGGGCCAGCGCCTCGCCGTCCTTGACCACCCGGACGATGTAGCGGCTGCCCTTGCGGATGCCGTTGCCCTGCACCATGACCACGTCGGACTGGTGGCCGTAGACCTCGGCGATGTCCTTGCGCAGGCGCCGCGCGGCGGCGCCGGTGTCGAGCTCGGCCTCGACCACGATCCGTCCGCTGACGATGTGCAGACCGCCCGCGAACCGCAGCATCGAGGCCACTTCGGCCTTGCGGCAGCAGGTCTTGGTGATCTGGGTGTTGGCGAGCTCCGCCTTCACCTGTGCCGTCATCGCCATGGGGCCGATCCTGCCATGCGCGTCAATCACCCTCACCGCCGCCGGGGGTGCTCAGACGCGGGACACGATCCCCTCGAAGGCCGTCGCGAGACGGGCGTGGTCGTGCCGGTCCGTGGCGTCGTCGGCGGCGACGTCGGCCAGCACCAGCTCCGCGCCGGCGGACGCGGCCACCCGCTCGAGCTCGTCGGGGTGCGCCACGCTGCCCCGGTCGGCCAGGACCGTGTGGATCTTGAGCTCGGGTGCGTGCTCGAAGAGGGCCGCGAGGTGGTCCTCCGGTCCGAACCCCGGGGTCTCCCCCTCCTGGGGCTCCGAGGTTGAGCACGACGACGAGACGGGCCGCGGTGTCGACCAGGGCCTCCCGCAGCCCGGGGACCATGAGGTGCGGGATCACCGAGGTGAACCAGGATCCGGGGCCGAGGACCACCCAGTCGGCGTCGAGGACGGCGTCGACCGCCTCGGGGCAGGCCTGGCGGGTCGGCGGGTCGAGGGCCACGGACACGATGTCGCCGTCGGTGGTCGCGACCTCCACCTGGCCGCGGACGGTCGTGGTGCGGGCCGGGTCGGCCGGGTCGAGGCCGCGCACCTCGGCCGTGATGTCGATCGGGGTGACCGCCATCGGCAGCACCCGGCCCTGGGCGCCGAGCAGCCGCCCGACCCAGTCGAGGGCCCGGACGTGGTCGCCCATGAGCTCCCAGAGGCCGACGATCAGCAGGTTGCCGACCGCGTGGCCCCGCATGTCGCCCTCGCCCGGCGAAGCGGTGCTGGACGACCTCCGCCCACGTCCGACCCCACTCGTCGTCGCCGCAGAGGGCGGCCAGCGCCATCCGCAGGTCGCCGGGTGGGAGCACGCCGAACTCGTCGCGCAGCCGACCGGACGAGCCGCCGTTGTCGGCGACCGTGACGACGGCGGTCAGCGAGTCGATGGTCAGGTCGGCCTCGAGCCGGCGCAGCGCGCTCAGGGTGGCGAACAGGCCGTGCCCGCCGCCGAGGGCGACGGCGGCCTGGCGGTGTCGCGTGCCATCAGCTCACTCCCGGCCCAGGTCGCGGTGGCGCGCACCGGGTGTCGTGGCCGAGCGCGCGCAGCCGCGCCGCGATCTCCTCGGTCATGGCCACGCTGCGGTGCTTGCCGCCGGTGCAGCCGATGGCGACGGTCATGAAGCGCTTGCCCTCGCGCAGGTAGCCGCCGGCGCGCGGTCTCCAGCACCGGGACGTACTGGTCGAGGAACTCGGCCGCGCCCGGGCGCTGCTTGACGTAGTCGCGACCGCCTCGTCGCGCCCGGTGAGCGGCCGCAGCTCGGGCACCCAGAACGGGTTGGGCAGGAACCGCATGTCGGCGACGAAGTCGGCGTCGACCGGGATGCCGTACTTGAACCCGAAGCTGACCACCGTGACCTTGAGGCCGCGTCGACTCGGCGCGTGCCGAAGCGCCTGGGCGATCCGGTCGGTGAGCTGGTGGACGTTGAGGTTGGTGGTGTCGATGACGATGTCGGCGTCGGCCGCGCAGCTCGGCGCAGCACCTCGCGCTCGCGCTGGAGGCCGTGGAGGAGCCGGCCGCTGCCCTGCAGCGGGTGCGGACGCCGGGCGGCCTCCTGGCGGCGGACCAGGACGTCGTCGGTGGCCTCGAGGAAGAGGAGCTGGTCGGGCGTGCCGGTGACCCCCTGGTGGCGGTTGGCCTGGAGGGAGTCGAAGAACGAGCCCGACCGGACGTCGACCACGACGGCGATCGGCTGGCTGATGCCGCGGCTGTCGTCGACGAGGCGTACGACGTCTCGACCAGCGTCGGGCGGCAGGTTGTCGACGACGTAGTAGCCGAGGTCCTCGAGCTCCTTGGCGGCCGTGCTGCGCCGGCGCCCGGTCATGCCGGTCACGATGACCAGCTCGAGCCGGCTGGGGGTCCATCAGTCCTCCTCGATCTCGCCGGTCGCGGTGTTGACCCGCGGGCTGCCAGTCTTGCGGGTCGCGCCGCCGCGGCGACCGCCTCCTTGATCGAGTGTGCCGTGCGCGGACCGATGCCGGGGACCAGCGCGATCTCGTCGGCGTCGGCGGCCCGCAGCTTCTTGAGCGAGCCGAAGTGCTTGAGCAGGGTCTTGCGGCGGACCTCGCCGAGGCCGGGCACGTCGTCGAGCATGCTCTCGACCATCGACTTGGAGCGCCGCGACCGGTGGTGGGTGATCGCGAACCGGTGGGCCTCGTCGCGCACCCGCTGGAGGAGGTAGAGGCCCTCGCTGGTGCGCGGCAGGATGACCGGGTCCTCCTCGTCGGGCAGCCACACCTCCTCGAGCCGCTTGGCCAGCCCGCACACCGGGATGTCGTTGATGCCGAGCTCGGTGCAGCGCCTGCTGGGCGGCCGCGACCTGCGGCGGACCGCCGTCGACGACGACCAGGCCGGGCGCGTAGGCGAACTTGCGCGGCCGGCCGGTCTCGGGGTCGACGAGCATCGGCCCGGACTCGGTGCTGCACGGCCTGCGACCTGGCCTGCTCGTCGAGCAGCCGCCGGAAGCCGCCGGGTGATGACCTGGTGCATGGCGGCGACGTCGTTCTGCCCGACCTGCTCCGTCGAGCCGCCTCGCCCCGGATCACGAAGCGGCGGTACTCGCCCTTGCGCGGCAGGCCGTCCTCGAAGACCACCATCGAGGCGACGACCTCGGTGCCCTGGAGGTTGGACACGTCGTAGCACTCGATGCGCAGCGGCACCTCGTCGAGCCCGAGGGCCTCCTGGATCTCCTCCAGCGCCCGGTTGCGCGTGGTGAGGTCGCTGGCGCGCTTGGTCTTGTGGAGCACCAGGGACTGGTCGGCGTTGCTGGCGACCGTCTCCTGCAGCGCCTTCTTGTCCCCGCGCTGCGGCACCCGGATGGCGACCCGGCTCCGCCGCGCAGGTCGCTGAGCAGGTCCTCGAGGACGCGCGGCGTCGGGCGGCAGCGCGGGCACGAGCACCTCGCGCGGGATCGCCGAGCGTCGTCCTCGGCCGCCACGCCGCCGTACAGCTGGAGCAGGAACTCCTGGACGAGCTCGGGCGTGTCGCTGTCGTCGGCGCGGTCGGCGACCCAGCCGCGCTGGCCGCGGATGCGCCCGCCGCGCACGTAGAAGATCTGCACCGCGACCTCGAGGGGGTCCTCGGCGAGCGCGATGACGTCGGCGTCGGTGCCGTCGCCCAGGACGACCGCCTGCTTCTCCAGCGCCTTGCTGCAGCGCGCCGAGGTCGTCGCGGAGCCGGGCGGCCTTCTCGAAGTCCATCGCCTCGGAGGCGGCGTACATCTCCCGCTCGATGCGTCGGACGAAGGCGGTGGTGTTGCCGGCCATGAAGTCGCAGAAGTCGTCGACGATCGCGCGGTGCTCCTCCGCGCGTGACGTTGCCGACGCAGGGCGCCGCGCACTTGTCGATGTAGCCGAGCAGGCAGGGCCGGCCGATCTGGCTGGAGCGCTTGAACACGCCGTTGCTGCACGAGCGCATCGGGAAGACGCGCAGCAGCAGGTCGACGGTCTCGCGGATCGCCCAGGCGTGGCCGTAGGGGCCGAAGTAGCGGGTGCCCTTGCGCTTGGCGCCCCGGCCCGACCATGACCCGCGGGAACTCCTCGCCGACGGTGACCGCCAGCCACGGGTAGGACTTGTCGTCGCGGTACTTGACGTTGAAGCGCGGGTCGAACTCCTTGATCCAGCTGTACTCCAGCTGGAGGGCCTCGACCTCGGTCTTGACCACCGTCCACTCGACGCTCGCGCCGGTCGTGACCATGCTGGCCGTGCGCGGGTGCAGGTTGGCGATGTCCTGGAAGTACGACGACAGGCGCGGGCGCAGGCTCTTGGCCTTGCCGACGTAGATCACCCGGCCCTTGGCGTCGCGGAACCGGTAGACCCCCGGGTCGGTCGGGATCGACCCGGGGGCGGGTCGATAGCTGCTGCGGGGTGGCCACGCGTCAACCCTACGGGCGGCCGGGGACAGTCCCGGCGGGGTGGTGACCGGCGCCCGCACGCGGCGCGGGGCGGCCCCCTCAGGCCAGGGTGATGTTGTCGCCCTCGACGGTGATGGACACCTCGGCCAGCGGCGCGGGTGCCGGGCCTCCCACGTTGTCACCGGTCCTCATGTCGAAGAGGCTGCCGTGGCAGGAGCAGTGGATCTTGCCGTCCACGATGTCCGTCACCGGGCACCTCTGGTGCGTGCAGATGCGGCTGAAGGCCTTGAACTCGCCCTCGGCCGGCTGGGTGATGACGACGCTTGGCTCCTCGAGGAAGACGGCCGCCGCCGACCGCGACGTCGGAGGTGCTGGTCGAGCACGTGCCGGCGGGTGGGGCTGCTCCCGCCACCGGAGGACGAGGACGAGTCCGTGGCCGACCCGCTGTCGTCCGACCCGCAGGCCGCGAGGACGGGGAGCGCGAGGCCCGCGGAGGCGGTCGTGGCGAACCGCCGGCGGGAGACGGTGTGCTCGGAGCTCATGGGGGTGGCCTCTCGGTCAGGTCAACGGGTCCCACCACCGTAGGACACCCGCCCCACCCGCACCTGTGAACAGGCTGCGGATCCGTCGGGGCCGGTCCCCTACCTCGCGACCTTCCGCTTGGCCGCCGTCTTCTTGGCGGCGGCGTTGCGGGCGGCCTTCTTGGCCAGTCTCGTGGGCGGCTCGTCCTTCGGGGCGACCCGACCGCGGGGCTGCTTCGCGGCCCGTCCCTCGAGCAGCGGCGCGAGGAACCGTCCGGTGTGGCTGTCCGGGTGCGCCGCCACGTCCTCGGGCGTGCCCTCCGCGACCACGATGCCGCCGCGCGACCCGCCCTCGGGGCCCATGTCGACCAGCCAGTCGGCGGTCTTGATGACGTCGAGGTTGTGCTCGATCACCAGCACCGTGTTGCCGGCGTCGACGAGCCTGCCGAGCACCAGCAGCAGCTTGCGGATGTCCTCGAAGTGCAGGCCGGTCGTCGGCTCGTCGAGCACGTAGACCGTGCGGCCGGTCGAGCGCTTCTGGAGCTCGCTGGAGAGCTTGACGCGCTGGGCCTCGCCGCCGGACAGGGTGGTGGCCGGCTGGCCGAGCCGGACGTAGCCGAGCCCGACCTCGCACAGCGTCTGCATGTGGCGCGCGATCGGCGGCACGGCGGCGAAGAAGTCCAGCGGCCTCCTCGATCGGCATGTCGAGGACCTCGGCGATGGTCTTGCCCTTGTAGTGCACCTCGAGCGTCTCGCGGTTGTAGCGGGCGCCGTGGCAGACCTCGCACGGGACGTAGACGTCCGGCAGGAAGTTCATCTCGATCTTGATCGTGCCGTCGCCGGAGCACGCCTCGCAGCGCCCGCCCTTGACGTTGAACGAGAAGCGGCCCTGGAGGTAGCCGCGCATCTTGGCCTCGGGGGTCGAGGCGAAGAGCTTGCGGACGTGGTCGAAGACCCCGGTGTACGTCGCGGGGTTGGACCGCGGCGTGCGCCCGATCGGCGACTGGTCGACGTGGATGACCTTGTCGACGTGCTCGGTGCCCGAGATGCGGGTGTGCCGTCCGGGGACCGTGCGGGCGTTGTAGATCTGCTTGGCCAGCGAGGTGTAGAGGATGTCGTTGACCAGCGTCGACTTGCCCGAGCCGGAGACGCCGGTGACCGCGCAGAAGACGCCGAGCGGGAAGCTCACGTCGACGTTGCGCAGGTTGTGCTCCTTGGCGCCGTGCACCGTGAGCTCGCGACCCTTGGTGCGCGGGCGGCGGATCTCCGGGACCGGGATCTCGCGGCGGCCGGAGAGGTACTGGCCGGTCATCGAGTCCGGGTGCTCGTAGAGGTCCTTGACCGTGCCGCTGTGCACGACCTGGCCACCGTGCTCGCCGGCGCCGGGGCCGATGTCGACGACCCAGTCGGCGGTGCGGATGGTGTCCTCGTCGTGCTCGACGACGATCAGGGTGTTGCCGAGCTCCTTGAGCCGCACCAGCGTCTCGATGAGGCGCTGGTTGTCGCGCTGGTGCAGGCCGATCGACGGCTCGTCGAGGACGTAGAGGACGCCGACCAGGCCCGCGCCGATCTGGGTCGCCAGCCGGATGCGCTGGGCCTCGCCGCCGGACAGCGAGCCGGAGGGCCGGTCGAGCGAGAGGTAGTCGAGCCCGACGTCGAGCAGGAAGTTGAGCCGCTCCTGGATCTCCTTGAGCACGCGCTCGGCGATCTGCTTCTCGCGCTGGGAGAGCTCGAGGTCGGCGAGGTAGTCGGCGGCCTCGTTGATCGGCAGCGCGCAGACCTCGGCGATGTTCTTGCCGCCCTCGTCGCGCGGGCCGAGGGTGACCGACATGGAGACGGGCTTGAGCCGGCTCCCCCGGCACGCCGGGCAGGGCACCTCGCGCATGAAGCCCTCGAAGCGCTCCCGGCTGGTGTCGGACTCGGCCTCGGTGTGCCGGCGCTCGATGTAGGGGCGGACGCCCTCGAAGGCGGCGTAGTAGGACCGCTGGCGGCCGTAGCGGTTCTTGGTGACCACGTGGACCTTGGTCTTGTGGCCGTCGAGGATGGCGGTGCGGCTCTTGGCGTCCAGCTCGTCCCACGGGGTGTTGAGGTCGAAGCCGAGCTCCTCGCCGAGGGCGTTCATCAGGCGCAGGAAGTAGTCGGCGACGTGCGCGTTGCTCCACGGCTGGATGGCGCCCTCGCCGAGGGTGGCGCGGGAGTCGGGGACGACCAGCTCGGGGTCGACCTCCATCCGGGTGCCGAGGCCGTGGCACTGCGTGCAGGCGCCGAACGGCGAGTTGAAGGAGAACGACCGCGGCTCGAGCTCGTCGGTGTCGATGGTGTGCTCGTTGGGGCAGGCCATCCGCTCGGAGAACCGCATCTCGCGGCCCGGGTCCTTGGCGTCGAGGTCCACGAAGTCGAAGACCACCAGGCCGCTGGCCAGGCGCAGCGCGGTCTCGACCGAGTCGGTGAGCCGACGCTTGCTCGAGGCCTTGACCGCCAGCCGGTCGACGACCACCTCGATGGTGTGCTTCTTCTGCTTGTCGAGCTTGGGCGGCTCCGCCAGCTGGTGGGTCTCGCCGTTGACCCGGGCGCGGCTGAAGCCGTCGGTCTGGAGCTGCCGGAACAGCTCGACGTACTCACCCTTGCGGCCGCGGATGACCGGGGCCAGGACCTGGAAGCGGGCGCCCTCCTCGAGGGTGAGGATCTTGTCGACGATCTGCTGGGGCGTCTGGCGCTCGATCGGCGCCCCGCAGACGGGGCAGTGCGGCCGGCCGGCGCGGGCGTAGAGCAGGCGCAGGTAGTCGTAGACCTCGGTGATGGTGCCGACGGTCGAGCGGGGGTTCTTGGAGGTGGACTTCTGGTCGATGGACACCGCGGGCGACAGGCCCTCGATGAAGTCGACGTCGGGCTTGTCCATCTGGCCGAGGAACTGGCGGGCGTAGGCCGACAGCGACTCGACGTAGCGCCGCTGGCCCTCGGCGAAGATCGTGTCGAACGCCAGGCTCGACTTGCCCGAGCCGGAGAGGCCGGTGAAGACGATGAGCGCGTCACGGGGGAGGTCGAGCGAGACGTCCTTGAGGTTGTGCTCGCGGGCGCCGCGGATGATCAGCTGGTCGGCCACAATGGTCCTCACTGCACAGGGATCCCCACCCGGGTGGTCACTCGAGCAGGGAGATGGGTTCGAACAAGTGTTCGTCACGCCGCGCCGGGTTGCAACCCGCCACGCGGTCAGTCATCGATCCTACGGGGCTGCACAGCACCCCCAGGTGTGTGTTGAATGACATCCATGACGGACACAGCTCCCCCGGCGCCGGGGGCCGGGGCACCTCCTTGGGTGCCCACCCAGCTCGAGCTCCTGACCGGGGCCGACCAGCGCCTCGTGCGCACCGTGGACGCCCTCACCGCGGAGGATCTCGCCCGGCCCTCCCTGCTTCCCGGCTGGTCGCGGGCGCACGTCGTCGCGCACCTGGCGCTCAACGCCGAGTCCCTCGAGCGGGTGCTCTCGGCTGCGGCGCGCGGCGAGCAGCAGCCCATGTACGACTCGCCCGACGCCCGAGCCGCCGACATCGAGGAGGTGGCGAAGGCCGAGGTCAGCGAGCTGCGGGAGCGCCTGATGGCCTCCACCCACTGCTTCGCCCGGGCCGCGACCTCCGTGTCGGGCGACGCCTGGCACGGACGCTTCGAGCGTACGCCGGGTGGCGGCGCGACGTTCTCCGTCGCCACCGTGCCGCTGATGCGGCTGCGCGAGGTCGAGATCCACCACGTCGACCTCGACGCCGACTACACGCCGGCCGAGTGGCCGGAGGAGTTCGACGCCGTCCTGATCGAGTCGATGACCAAGCGCCCCTACCCGCAGCCGTTCCGCGTCCTGGCCCGCGACCTCGCCCGCACGTGGGACTTCGGCGATGGCGATCCCGTGGCCAACGTCACGGGCGGCGCCGCCTCCTTGGGGTGGTGGCTGACCGGCCGCGGCGACGGCGCGGACCTGACCGTCGACCAGGACCGACTCCCGGAGGTGCCCTCGTGGTGAACGACCAGCAGCAGCCCGACGCCTACCGCGGCGACGTGTCCCCCGGTGGCGCGCCGGACGTCCGGACGATCGGCTGCATCACGATCACCAAGGTCGCCGTCGACCCGGAGATGTCCAACAACTGCTACCTGGTCCACTGCGGCGAGACCGACGAGCTCGTCCTGGTCGACGCCGCCGCCGAGGCACCGCGGCTGCTCGAGCTGGTGGGCGACCGGTCGCTGACGGCCGTGGTCACCACGCACCAGCACTGGGACCACCACCGGGCGCTCGCCGAGGTCGTCGCCGCGACCGGAGCGATGGTCGTCGCCGGCGAGGCCGACGCGGACGCGATCACCGAGCAGACCGGTGTCGAGGTGACCCGGCGCGTCGGCGACGGCGACCGGGTGGCGGTCGGGACGTGCGACCTGCAGGTCATCCACGTCGCCGGCCACACGCCCGGGTCGATCTGCCTGTACTGGCCCGAGGACGGCGGTCACCTCTTCACCGGCGACTCGCTCTTCCCCGGCGGGGTGGGCAACACGTTCGGCGACGACGACGCGTTCCGTCGGCTCGTCTCCGACGTGGAGACCAAGCTCTTCGGCCCGCTCCCGGACAGCACCTGGTTCTACCCGGGCCACGGCGACGACTCGACCCTCGGCACCGAGCGCCCGCACCTCGCCGAGTGGCGCGAGCGCGGCTGGTAGCAGGTCAGGCCGCGTCGTCCGGGTCGTCCGCCTCGTCGAGGGTGGCCCGGGCCGCGCGCACCTCGTCGACGTCGCCGAACGGGTTGCCGCCGAGCGACACGAACTTCTCCTGGTGGCGCCGGGCGCGCGGGACGCCCAGGGAGCGCAGCGCCTGCGAGACCGCGGTCATGAACGGCGCGGGACCGCAGCAGAAGCTCGTCCACCCGTCGTACGACGACGCGAAGGCGCGCAGCTGCGCCTCGCTCGGGAGTCCCTGGACCGACTCGAGCCAGTGCACGACCTGCAGCCGCTCCGGGTGCTCGGCGGCCAACGCGGCGAGGGGCCCGGCGAAGATGACCGACCGCTCGTCGCGGTTGGCGTAGAGGAGGACGACCCGACCGGTGTGCTCGGCCAGCGCCGTGCGCACGATCGACATGATCGGCGTGATGCCGGACCCGCCGGCGAGGAGCAGGAGGTCGGACGACCAGTCCCGGGGCGTGAAGATGCCCGACGGGGGCAGCACCCGCACCGTGTCGCCCACCGCGAGGTGGTCGTGGATCCACCCCGACGCGTAGCCGCCCTCCGTGCGCTTGACGGTGACCGTGAGCGGCTCCCCCGGTGGCGTGCAGATCGAGTAGCAGCGCGCGACGAGACCCGTCCGCTCCGAGGGGATGCCCAGGGTGAGGAACTGGCCCGGTGAGAACGTGAAGCGGTCGACGAGCGCGTCCGGGACCGAGAAGGTGACGGACTTCGCGTCGACCGTCTCGTCGACGATCGCGGCGACCTCGAGCAGGTGCGAGTCAGGGGTCAACGTCGGCTCCGATCCGGAAGGCGGTGCGGGGGCGTACGCAAGCAAGGATGCCGCGCTGCCTCCCACGAGGGCCCACCGGATCGGCTACGCGGCTCCCTACCTGGTGCCCCAGATCCGCTCCTGCATGGCGGTGTCGCCCGCGGACTGGAACTTCACGACCTTGCCGTCGCGGAACGTCAGCACGTCGGCCTGGTCCGCGGTCTCGCCGTCGAGGGTGACCGACGTCAGGACCACCACGCGCTCCTCGTCGCCGAGGAAGTACTGCGGCTGCGTGGAGAAGCCCTTCTCCGCCAGCTGCATCCAGAAGGCGAGCACCTCGTCCTTGCCGTGACGGGTGCCCGAGATCTTGCTGTTGCCCGAGACGACCCACTCGATCCCGTCGTCGAGCTCCGCGCTCGCGGCACCGACGTCCCCCGCGCTGAAGGCGGCGTAGGCCGCCTTGCACTTCTCGATGTTCTCCTGTCCTGTCATGACCATCCCAGCTTCCCGGACCCGGCGGGTCCCTCCTCGGCACGCTATGACCGCCCCGGAGGTGGGGTCCATAGGTCGTACGGGCCCACCTCCTACGCTGGTCCGCATGAGCACCCGAGAGCTGACCGAAGCCACCTTCGAGGACACCGTGGTCGGTGGGGGCATCGTCCTCGTCGACTTCTGGGCCGAGTGGTGCGGCCCGTGCAAGCAGTTCGGGCCGATCTTCGAGGCGGCGTCCGAGAAGCACCCCGACATCGTCTTCGCCAAGGTCGACACCGAGGCCGAGCAGCAGCTGGCCGGGATGGCGGGCATCTCGTCGATCCCGACCCTGATGCTCTTCCGCGACGGCGTCCTCCTCTTCAACCAGGCCGGGGCGCTGCCCCCGCAGGCGCTGGAGGGCGTCATCGAGCAGGCCCGCGAGCTCGACATGGACGCGATCCGCGCCCAGATCGCCGAGGCCGAGGCCAACCCCACCGAGCTCGACCTCGACTCCTTCGCCGCCGAGCACGCGGGTGGCGGCTACGTCCTCGACGTGCGCGAGCAGGAGGAGTTCACCGCCGGGCACGTCCCGGGAGCGGTGCACATCCCGATGAACGACGTCCCGCAGCGGCTCGCCGAGGTCCCGACCGACCGCCGGGTCCTCGTGATCTGCCAGAGCGGCGGTCGCAGCCGGGCGATCACCGAGTACCTCCTGTCCAACGGCGTCGACGCGGTCAACGTGTCCGACGGCACCGCGGGCTGGGCGCAGCGCGGCTGGCCGCTGGACCGATGAGCAGGAGCGCCCGACCCCGACGGGTCGGGCGCCCGCCCGTCACCGGTGCGCGTCGAGCCAGGCGATGACGTCCCGGGTCACCTCGTCGCGGTTGGTCTCGTTGAAGATCTCGTGGCGAGCGTCGTCGTACACGCGCACCGTCACGTCCGTCACCCCGGCGTCGCGGTAGCGCTGGCCGAGCACCTGGACCAGCTCTCCCCCACCGGCGAGCGGGTCCGCCGAGCCGGACGCCACCAGGATCGGCAGGTCCGGACGGATCCGCGCGAGCGCCTGCGGGTCGGCCACCGTGGCCGCGGCACCGAAGAGCGCCGGCACGGTCTCGTCCGGGAGGTCGAAGCCGCACAGCGGGTCGGCGACGTACGCGTCGACCTCCGCCTCGTCCCGGGAGAGCCACTCGTAGCCGGTGCGCTGCTCGAAGCCGGCGTTGAACGCCTCCAGCCCGACCGGGCCCTCCGCCTGCGCCAGCCCGGCGGCGAGGAGGTCGAGGGCGGTCGAGCCGGACAGCACGACGCCGGCGTAGAGGTCGGAGTGCTCGAGGAGCACCGACTGCGCCGCGAACGACCCCATCGAGTGGGCCACCAGGAAGAGCGGCAGGTCGCCGGCCGCCTCCCGCAGCGAGGCGCCGTACGCCGCGACGTCGGCGATGAGCCCGTCGAAGCCGACCGCCCCGAAGTCGCCCGGCCGGTCGACGACGGACGACCCGTGGCCGCGGTGGTCGGTGGCGTGGACGACGTAGCCCGACTCGTTGAGCGCGCGGGCGAGGCGGTCGTAGCGGGCCGCGTGCTCGGCGAGGCCGTGGGCGACCTGGACGACGCCGACCGGGTCGGCCACGTCGTCCCAGGTGTACGTCGCCAGGGCGGTCGCGTCGGACGGGGACGTGTAGGTGGAGCGGGAGGCGGTCATGGACCCACGCTAGGGGCGCCGAGCGTCTCCCGGCGCCCGTACGGCGCGCCCCGCGTGGCGCGGGGACGCCGTACGGGGACAATGGCGCCCATGGCACGGCGTACCACGACACCACCCCCTCCCGACGACTTCGAGGAGCACATCCTCGACACCAACATCGGCGACGAGATGCAGTCCTCCTTCCTGGAGTACGCGTACTCGGTCATCTACTCCCGTGCGCTCCCCGACGCCCGCGACGGCCTCAAGCCGGTGCAGCGACGGATCCTCTACACGATGGACGAGATGGGCGTGCGCCCCGACCGGGGCCACGTCAAGAGCGCCCGCGTGGTCGGCGAGGTGATGGGCAAGCTGCACCCCCACGGGGACGGTGCGATCTACGACGCGCTGGTCCGGATGGCCCAGCCGTGGTCCATGCGGCTGCCGATGATCGACGGGCACGGCAACTTCGGCTCGCCCGACGACTCCCCCGCCGCGATGCGTTACACCGAGTGCCGGATGGCGCCGGCCGCCGCGGCGATGACCGCGTCCATCGACGAGGACACCGTCGACTTCAAGCCCAACTACGACTCGCGCGAGACCGAGCCGGTCGTCCTGCCGTCGGCGATCCCCAACCTGATCGTCAACGGCACCACCGGCATCGCGGTCGGCATGGCGACCAACATCGCCCCGCACAACCTCGTCGAGGTCGTCCAGGCCCTGCGGCACCTCATCACCACGCCGAAGGCGTCGCTGGACGACCTGATGCGCTACATCCCCGGCCCCGACCTGCCCACGGGCGGCAAGATCGTGGGCCTCGACGGCATCCGTGACGCCTACGAGACCGGCCGCGGCACCTTCAAGATGCGCGCCACCGCCCGCATCGAGTCGGTCACCGCCCGCAAGAAGGGCATCGTCGTCACCGAGCTCCCCTACGGCGTCGGCACCGAGCGGGTCATCGAGCGGATCAAGGCGCTGGTGCTGTCCAAGAAGCTCCAGGGCATCTCCGACATCAAGGACCTCACCGACCGCACCCACGGACTGCGCCTGGTCATCGAGGTCAAGAACGGCTTCGTCCCCGAGGCGCTGCTCGAGCAGCTCTACAAGCTCACGCCGATGGAGGACTCCTTCGGCATCAACACCGTGGCCCTCGTCGACGGCCAGCCCCGCACCCTCGGCCTCAAGCAGCTGCTCGAGGTCTTCCTCGGCCACCGCTTCGACGTCGTGCGCCGCCGCTCGGTGTTCCGTCGCCAGAAGGCCGCCGACCGCCTGCACCTCGTCGACGGCCTGCTCATCGCGATCCTCGACATCGACGAGGTCATCCAGGTGATCCGCGTCCTCCGACAACGCCGCGGCGGCCAAGGAGCGGCTCATCGACATCTTCGAGCTGTCCGACGTCCAGGCCGACTACATCCTCGACATGCCGCTGCGCCGGCTCACGAAGTTCAGCAAGCTCGAGCTGGACAAGGAGAAGGCGGAGCTGCTGCGCACCATCGAGCTGCTCGACGCGATCCTCGGCGACGAGAAGATGCTGCGCAAGGTGGTCTCCGACGAGCTCGCCGAGGTCGCCAAGACCTACGGCACCCCGCGTCGCACGGTCCTGCTCGCCTCGAGCGGCGCGACCGCCACGGCCGCCACCCCGCTCGAGGTGGCCGACGACCCGTGCTTCGCCTACCTGTCGTCCAGCGGGCTGCTGGCCCGCTCGGGCAACGCCAGCGTCCCCGGCCAGGGCGACGGCCGCGCCAACCACGACGTCATCGTCTCCGCGGTCCGTACGACGACGCGCGGCGAGGTCGGCGTGATCACCTCGCGCGGGCGGCTGCTGCGGCTCGGCGTGCTCGACATGCCCCAGCTGCCCGACTCGGCCAACGACCCCAACCTCCAGGGCGGGCTGCCGCTCAGCGAGATGCTCCAGCTCGAGGGCGGGGAGCGCGCGCTGGCGCTCACCTCGCTGGCCACCGAGGGTCCCGGGCTGGCCCTCGGCACCCGCGACGGCATCGTCAAGCGGGTCAACCCGGAGGTGCTCGGCCGCGACGAGTGGGACGTCATCTCGCTCAAGGACGGCGACGAGGTCGTCGGCGCCGTCGAGCTGGCGACCGGCGACGAGAACCTCTGCTTCATCACCACCGACGCCCAGCTGCTGCACTTCGGTGCCGACGGCGTCCGCCCCCAGGGCCGCTCCGGCGGCGGCATCGCCGGGGTCCGGCTGACCGCGGGCGAGCGGGTGGCGTTCTTCGGCGCCCTCGACCCGACCACGGCGGTCGTGGTGACCGCGAGCGGCGCCTCGACGGCCCTGCCCGGCACCGAGGCAGGGGCGGTCAAGGTGACCCCCTTCACGGAGTACCCCGCCAAGGGACGCGCCACCGGCGGCGTCCGCTGCCACCGCTTCCTCAAGGGCGAGGACACCCTGCTCACCGCCTGGGCCGGCCCGGCGCCCGCCCGGGCGGCCGCCGCCAGCGGGGCCCCGGTCGACCTGCCCGAGGCCACCGGCCGACGGGACGGCTCCGGCATCCCCGCCGCCCAGCCCATCGCCGCGGTGTCCGGTCCGGTGGCGGGCGTCGTGGCCGGCGACGCCGCAGCCCCCGTGGCGGGCGACGTGCCCCCTACCGACGGTGTGGAAGGCTGATCGCATGACCTTCCCCGTGGCCCGCCGCCGACGTCGTACGCCCTCGCTCGCGCTCGCGGCGACCCTGGCCGGCGCGCTCCTGCTGGGTGGCTGCTCCGGCGGTGACGACGACGCGGCCGCCGACGAGCAGACGCCCGAGGAGGTGCTCGCCGCGGCCGCCGACACGCTGGCCACGACCAGCGGCGTCGACCTCACCCTGTCGACGGAGGACCTGCCCGAGGGCGTCTACGGCATCACCCGGGCCGACGGCGTCGCGACCAGCGCCCCCGCCTTCGAGGGCACCATCACCGTCATCTACGCCGGTCAGAGCGTCGACGTGCCGGTCATCGCCGTCGACGAGGTGGTCTACGCGCAGCTGCCGTTCACCGACGGGCTACCAGGACATCGACCCCGGCGACTACGGCGCTCCCGACCCGGCCGCGCTGGTGAGCGAGGAGTCCGGGTTCGGCTCGCTGCTGGCCGTGACCGAGGGCGTCGAGGAGGGCGAGAGCGTCCGCGGCGGCGCCGACAACGCCGAGGTGCTCACCACCTACACCGGCACCGTCCCGGGCGCGGCGATGAAGAAGGTCATCCCGAGCTCGTCGGGCAACAGCTTCGACGCCGAGTACCTCGTCAGCGACGACGGCGAGCTGCGGCAGGCCGTGCTGACCGGGGTCTTCTACCCCGAGAGCACCGAGATGACCTACACCGTCGACCTCGCCGCCTACGGCACGACGCAGGACATCGTCGCTCCATGAGACCGGCGGCCGGGCCGGACGCGTCCGGGGCCGGCTCCGCGCGCCTGCTGCTGGGGCTGGCGGCCGTCGCGGTGGCCTTCGCCGCCGCCGACACCTACGTCGTGGTGCTGGCGCTGCCGGACATGATGACGTCGGTCGGGGTGCCGATCGACCAGCTCCAGCGGGCGGCACCGATCATCTCGGGCTTCCTGCTCGGCTACGTCGCCATGCTCCCGCTGATCGGCCGGATGGCCGACCTGCGCGGACGGGTGCCCGTGCTGGTCTTCTCGCTGGTCCTCTTCGCGCTGGGGTCGCTGGTGACCGCCCTGGCCTACGACATGCCCTCGATGGTGGCCGGCCGATTCCTCCAGGGCGTCGGCGGCGGCGGGCTGGTGCCCGCCACCCTGGCCCTGGTCGCCGACCTCTACCCGCCGCACCGGCGCGGCGTACCCCTCGGCGTCGTCTCGGCCGTGCAGGAGATCGGCTCGGTCGTCGGACCGCTGTTCGGGGCGGTGGTGCTCGCCTTCACCGACTGGCGGGCGATCTTCCTCATCAACCTGGCCGTCGGGCTGGTGCTCGCGGCGGCGATCCGCCGGGTCGCCCCGGCCCCGCGCGAGGCCCGACGCCGCGTGGACCTGGTCGGCCTGGGGCTCCTCGCGCTCACCCTGCTGGCCGGCTCCCTGGTCTTCGTGCGACCCCCGCCGCTGCTGCGCGACCTCACCTGGGGCCAGGCGTTCATCCCGTTCGCCGGCGACGGCCGGTGGCTCACCCCGCTCGGGGTCGTGGCCATGGCGGCCGCCGTCGCCTTCCTCGCCTGGTGCACGTTCGCCCGAGCCCCGCTGTTCGACGTACGCCGCTGGGTGGGCGCCCTGCGCGAGGCGGACCTCACCGGCGCGCTGCTGCTGGCCGTGGCGCTGGCCGGCGTCATCCTCGCCTTCGCCACCGCGGACCCCAAGGTGCAGGTCTTCTCCGACCAGGGCCTGTGGTTCCTGCTCGGCTCGGCGGTGGCCGCCGTCGCTGTTCGTCGTGCACCTGCGCCGGTCGGCGGCGCCGCTGGTCCCGCGCGGTGCGCTGCGGCGTACCCCCGCGTGGGGGGCACTGCTCGTCAGCTTCTTCATCGGGGCCGCCCTGATCGCCGCCCTCATCGACATCCCGCTCTTCGCCCGCACCACCGTCTACCCCGACTCCCAGCTGCTGGCCGCGCTGGTGCTGGTGCGGTTCCTGGTGGCGCTGCCCGTGGGCGCGGTGGTGGGCGGCTACCTCATCCGCCGGCTGCTCCCCCGGCGTCGTCACCGCGGCCGGGATGGCGCTGGCGGCGGTCGGGTTCGTGCTGATGACCCGCTGGGACCTCACCTCGCTGTCGGAGTGGACGGCCAACATCGCGCTGGTGGTGTGCGGCTTCGGCTTCGGCCTGGCCCTGGCCCCGGTCAACGCCGCGCTGCTCGCCTTCACCGACGACGACGTCCACGGGGTGGCGAGCGCCTTCGTCGTGGTCGCCCGGATGGTCGGCATGCTGGTCGGCATCTCGGCGCTCACGGTCATCGGGCTGCGCCGCTACTACGCCGAGCAGGCCGACGTGCCGCCGGTCCGCGAGGTCTGCGACGGGTCGAGCCGCTGCGACGAGTTCACCCGGCTCCTCAAGCTGGCGGGCATCGCCCAGGAGCACGCCGTCTTCTGGGGCGCGGCCGGGTGCGCGGTCGTCGCGGGGGTGCTGGCCCTGGTCCTGTTCGCCGGCGCGCGGACCGACCAGGTCAGTGCGCGCGACGCGCTGTCGGCGCACTGACCCGGCCCGGGGGGGTCAGCTCGTGTGGTGCACCTCCTGCAGCCCGTAGACGGGTGTGTCGATGCCCTCGAACCTCGCCTTGAGCTGCAGCGCGAGGTAGAGCGAGTAGTGCCGTGACTGGTGGAGGTTGCCACCGTGCATCCAGAGGTTCTCGATCTGGGTCGGCTTCCACATGTTGCGCTGCTCGCCCTCCCACGGACCGGGGTCCTTGGTGGTGTCGGAGCCCAGCCCCCACACCTTGCCCAGCCGATCGGCCGTCTCCTGGTCGATGAGGTCGGCCACCCAGCCGTTCATCGACCCGTAGCCGGTGGCCATCACCACCACGTCCGCCGGCAGCTCGGTGCCGTCCGCCAGCACGACCGCATCGGCGGTCAGGTGGTCGATCTGGCCCTTCACGAGCTTGACGTCACCGTTGGCCACCAGGTCCGCGGCACCGACGTCGATGTAGTAGCCCGAGCCCCGGCGCAGGTACTTCATGAAGAGCCCGGACCCGTCGTCGCCCCAGTCGTGGTCGAAGCCGGAGGCCTCGAGCCGCTCGTAGAAGTCCTTGTCCTTCTCCGCCATCGCCTCGTAGGCCGGGATCTGGAAGGTGTGCAGGATCCGGTAGGGCAGCGACGCGAAGATCAGGTCGGCCTTCTCGGTCGTCACCCCGGCCTCCACGGCCCGCTCGGAGTAGAGGTCGCCCAGCCCGATCTCCATGAGGCTGTCGCTCTTGACGATGTGGGTCGAGCTGCGTTGCACCATCGTCACGTCGACGTCGTTCTCCCACAGGGCCCCACAGATGTCGAAGGCGGAGTTGTTGCTGCCGATGACCACCACCTTCTTGCCCCGGTAGGCGTCCGGGCCGGGGTGGGCCGACGAGTGGTGCAGGTCGCCCTCGAAGACGTCCGTGCCGGCCACGTCGGGGATGTTGGGCTTGCCGGACATCCCCGTCGCGAAGACCAGCTGCGTGGGCCGCAGCGTCAGCGGCTGCCCCTCCCGCTCGACCTCGACGGTCCACCCACCCGTCTCCTCCGAGTACGACGCGCTGGTGGCGGTGGTGCTCGACCAGTACGGCACCTCCATGATCCGTGTGTACGACTCGAGCCAGTCGCCGATCTTGTCCTTGGGGGCGAAGACCGGCCAGTTGTCCGGGAACTTCAGGTAGGGCAGGTGGTCGTACCAGACCGGGTCGTGCAGGCACAGCGACTTGTAGCGGTTGCGCCACTGGTCGCCGGGTCGCGGGTGCTTGTCGATGACGAGGCTCGGGACGCCGAGCTGCCGCAGCCTCGCGCCGAGGGCGATCCCGCCCTGGCCGCCGCCGATCACCAGGACGTAGGGCTGCGTGGTGCTGCCGAGGCTCTCGGCCTCCTCCTGGCGGCGCTCGAGCCACGTCTGGCGGCCCTTGTCCGCCCCGTGCTCGGCGCCCCGCGGGCGGTGCTCGTTGCGGGGCTCCTCGTGGCCCTTGAGCTCGTAGAGGGTCGTCAGGAAGGTGAACGCCCGTCGCTCGCCGTCCTCCTCGACCAGCCTCAGCAGCCCACGACCCCGGCCCACCGCGGTCTCGAAGACGAACCACGCAGTCACTACCCCGTCGGCCTCGTCGGCCGGCTCGTCGAGGGCGAAGCCCGACGGGTTCGCGCCGGCCAGCGTCTGCTCCAGCAGGTCCTCGACTCCCTCGCGCCCCTCCACCGTGGTGATGTTCCAGCTGAAGGACACCAGGTCCCTCCAGTAGGACTCGGTGGCGAACAGGCGGGCGGCCGCCGGCACGTCCCGGGCGGACAGGGCCGCCTCCAGGTCGTCGAGCCAGGCGGTGGCCACGGCGCTCGCGTCGGGCGTCGCGGTGGTCTCGGGTGCGTCCAGGGTCTGGGTCACGGTGGTGTCTCCTTCCGACGTGACCCACGACACACCCGGCCGTAGGATCGGCGGCAGAGTTGCACGGGGTTGCAACCGTCAGGAGGCCGGCATGGGCGAGGACCGTCGCCAGGTCGAGCGCACCGCCCGTCTCACCCGTGAGCGGGTGCTGTCCGGCGCCGCCCCGACCGCGGTGGCCCGCCCCGAGATCAGCGCCTCCTGGCGGCGGGTGCGGGCCGGTGGGCTGGCCCCGGGCGCCGAGCCGGCGGTCCCCCCGCTGAGCGAGGGCGAGGTCGAGTCCCGCCGGGCCTCGAGCGCCCTGTCCCCCCTGCTGCCGAGCATCACCGCGTCCCTGTCGCCCGTCGTCGACGACGGCCTGCTCGTGGTCGTCACCGACACCGACGGCCGCGTGCTGTGGCGGCGGGGCCGCGCCGGCGTACGACGCCTCGCCGACCGGCTCGGCTTCGTCCAGGGCTCGGCGTGGACCGAGGCCAACGTCGGCACCAACGCCATCGGCACCTGCCTCGTCGTCGGCGAGCCCGTCCACATCCACGGCCCGGAGCACTACGTCGAGTCCCACACCCGGTGGAGCTGTGCCGCCTCCCCGGTCCTGGACCCGTGGACCGGCCGGACGTTGGGTGCGGTGGACATCAGCGGCCCGGCGTACGCCGTCCAGCGCTCCGTGCTGGCCCTCGTCGGCGTCACCGCCCGGCTGGCCGCCGCCGAGGTCCGCAACGAGCATGCCGCGGCCCTGGAGCGGCTGCGCGCGTACGCCGCCCCCGTCGTCGCCCGGGTCGGCGGCCGCACCCTCGCCATCGACCCCAGCGGCCACATCGCCGCCGTCACCGGGTTCACGGCCCCCGACCGGCTCCTCCTGCCGCCCGACCTCTCCCCCGCGTCGACGTGGCTGCCCACCCTCGGTGCCGTCACCGTCGAGCCGCTGCCCGGCGGCTGGCTGGTCCGCCTCGGCGACGAGCACCCGGAGGCGACCGAGCTCGTGCTCGACCTCCGCGGGCGGCCCGAGCTGCGGGTCCGCACCCGCAGCCACTCCTGGCAGCACCACCCCAGTCCCCGCCACGCCGAGATCCTGCTCGCCCTGGTGCGCTCCCCGGGCGGCCGGACCGCCGCCGAGCTCGCCGACGACCTGTTCGCCGACCCGAGCCGGGTGGTGACCGTCCGGGCGGAGATGTCGCGGCTGCGACGCTCGCTGGGATCGCTGCTGGAGGCCCAGCCCTACCGGATCGTCCCGTCCGTCCGCACCACCGTGCTCCTCCCCGAGGAGGGGCCGGCCATCCCCGGGTCCAGCGCACCGGTCGTCGCCGCGCGCTGACCGCCACCTCCGCTACTGTCTGGCGTCGTGGACGACTTCAGTGACCTGATGGCCGCCAATCGCGCCTTCGCCGACGACTTCGAGCTCGGCGGCTTCGACGGCGTGGCCCACGCCGGCGTCGCCATCGTGACGTGCATGGACAGCCGGATCGACCCGCTGCGGATGCTGGGCCTCCAGCACGGCGACGCCAAGATCTTCCGCAACCCGGGTGGCCGCGTCACCAGCGCCGCGCTCGAGGCGCTCGTGCTCGGCGTGCACCTGCTCGGCGTCGAGCGGGTCCTGGTCGTGCCCCACACCCGGTGCGCGATGGCCGCCAACACGGAGGCCGAGCTCCGGGTCAAGGTCGGCGAGTCCGCCGGCGTCGACGCGTCGTGGCAGCAGTTCCACGTCATCGCCGACCAGGTCGCCGCTCTCGAGGAGGACGTGCGCAAGGTCCGGTCGCACCCGCTCATCCCCGACACGGTCAAGGTCGGCGGGTTCCTCTACCACGTCGACACGGGCCTGCTCGAGCAGAAGCTGTGACGCTCGACCCCACCATCGTCGCGATCTTCCTGGCCGTCGCGGGCGCAGCGCTGGGAGCCGGGGTGTGGTGGGTCACCGCCCAGGCGGCCGCCGGGCGCAGCACCCCCGGCAGCACCGGCATCCACACCCGCGCCACGACCGCCTCCGACGAGGGCTGGGTGCGGGGCCACGAGGTCGCCCTCCCCTGGACGGTCGCGGGCCGGTACGCCACGGGTGTGGTCGCCCTCGCGACCCTGGCCGCGGTGGGAGCCGGCTACGCGGCCCCGTGGGGCATCCTCCTGGGCCTCGCCACCCTGGCCGCGGTGCTGCTGACCTGGCTCGGTGCCGTGTTCGCGATCAACCGCGCCCTGCCGGACTGACCCGCCGGCGTAGACGCGCGGACACAACCCGGGTCACGCGCGCCGACGCACGCTCACGACCGGCCTCGGAGCAACGTTGTGTCCGCGTGTCTACGCACGGACCGGGGAGTCCCGGTCAGACCTGCTCGTCGCCGTGGCGTGCGCGCTGGCGCCGGATGACCTCGGACACCTGTCCGCCCGCAGCGGCCGGCTGCTGGGCCCTTGCTGCGTCCTGCACCCCGTGCGAGACGGCGAGCCGGATGATCCAGTAGAGGACGACGGTCGCGACGACGGCGACCAGGATGAGCACCAGGAACGACTCCATCGCCGCAACCTAGCCAGCGCGGCCGGGTCCGGGCCGGGGACACGCAGGCGCCGGCGCCCGTCGTACGGACCGACGGAGGCATCGCCCGCGCGCCGACGACGCCCACGAGACCGGTCCGGTCAGCGCCGTTCGGTCCGTACGACGGTCAGCGCGGGACGACGGCTACGGGCTCTCGGAGACCGGACGAACCGGTTCACGCGTCGAGCGTCTCCATGTCCACGTCGTAGGCCCCCTGGACGATGAACTCCTTGCGCGGCGCGACGTCGGAGCCCATGAGCAGCTCGAAGACCGTGCGCGGCGACCTCGGCGTCGTCGACGGTCAGCCGGCGCAGGGTGCGGTGCCGCGGGTCCATGGTCGTCTCCGCCAGCTGGTCGGCATCCATCTCGCCGAGGCCCTTGTAGCGCTGCACCGGGTCCTTCCAGCGGACGTTCTTCTTCTTCAGCTCGGCGAGCCGGCGCTGCAGCTCGTCGTCGGAGTAGGTGTAGACGTACTTGTCCATCCCCTTCTTGGGGTTGGAGATCTCGATCCGGTGCAGCGGCGGGACCGCGGTGTAGACCCGCCCGGCGGTGACCAGGTCGGGCATGTACTTGAAGAACAGCGTCGCCAGCAGGCAGCGGATGTGGGAGCCGTCGGAGTCGGCGTCGGCCATGAAGATGATCCGGCCGTAGCGCGTCGGCCTCGAGGTCGAAGGTGCGACCCGAGCCGGCGCCGACGACCTGGATGATCGAGGCGCACTCGGCGTTCTTGAGCATGTCGCCGACCGAGGCCTTCTGCACGTTGAGGATCTTGCCGCGGATGGGCAGCAGCGCCTGGTACTCGGAGTTGCGGGCCAGCTTGGCCGTGCCGAGTGCCGAGTCACCCTCGACGATGAAGAGCTCCGTGCGCTCGTTGTCGCCGGCGCGGCAGTCGGCGAGCTTGGCCGGGAGCGCGGAGGACTCCAGGGCGTTCTTGCGACGCTGGGTCTCCTTGTGCTGCTTGGCCGCGATCCGGGTCTTGGAGGCCCCGACGACCTTCTCCATGACCAGCTTGGCCTGGGCCTTCTCGGCCCGCTTGGTGGAGGTGAGGAACTGCTTGAGCTCCGCGGCCACGACCTTGCGGACGACGGTGCGCGCCGCCGGGGTGCCGAGGATCTCCTTGGTCTGGCCCTCGAACTGGGGCTCGGCCAGCCGCACGGTCACCACGGCCGTCATGCCCTCGAGGACGTCGTCCTTGATCACGTTGTCGTCGTTGACCTTGAGCACCTTGGAGGAGCGCATCACGTCGTTGAAGGTCGCGGTGATCGCCTGCTCGAAGCCGCTGAGGTGGGTGCCGCCCTTCGGCGTCGCGATGACGTTGACGTAGGAGCGCACCTGGGTGTCGTAGGAGTTGGACCAGCGCAGCGCCACGTCGACGGTGAGCTCGCGCTCCACCTCCTGCGGCGTCATGTGGCCCTGGTCGTCGAGCAGCGGCACGGTCTCGGTGAAGGTGTCGCTGCCCTGGAGGCGGAGGATGTCGGTCACCGGCTCGCCCGAGGACAGGTAGTCGGCGAACTCCGAGATGCCGCCCTCGTGGAGGAACTTCTCCTCGACCAGCTCGGGGCCGCGGCGGTCGCGGATCACCAGCTCGAGGCCCGGGACGATGTACGACGTCTGCCGGGCGCGGCCGAGGAGCCCCTCGAACTCGACGGTGGCGTCCTTGGTGAAGATCTGCCGGTCCGGCCAGAAGTGGATGCGGGTGCCCGTCCTGCCCTTGGCGACCCGCTTGCCCTTGCGGGTCATGCCCGAGGCTCGGCGTGAAGGCAGCGCCCGGGCCGTCCCCGTCGAAGGTGCCGGGGACACCGCGCTGGAACGAGATGCCCTGCTGGGACGGCGAGCGGTCCACGTCGATGTCCATCCGCGACGAGAGCGCGTTGACGACCGACAGGCCGACGCCGTGCAGGCCGCCGGTCGCGACGTACGACCCGCCGCCGAACTTGCCGCCGGCGTGCAGCTTGGTGGCCACCACCTCGACGCCGGGCAGCCCGGTCTTGGGCTCCTTGTCGGTCGGGATGCCGCGACCGTCGTCGTGGACCTCCACGGACCCGTCGGGGTGCAGCGTCACCTCGACCCGGTGGGCGACGCCCGCGAGGGCCTCGTCGACGCCGTTGTCGATGATCTCCCACAGGCAGTGCATGAGCCCGCGGGTGTCGGTCGACCCGATGTACATGCCGGGCCGCTTGCGCACGGCCTCGAGGCCCTCGAGGACGAGGAGGTGCGCTGCGTTGTAGGTGTTGTCCGCCGGTGCTGCCACAAGGGAAGAACCTACCCGCGACACGCCGTACGACGACGCAGGCACGCTGCCACGCAACCGTCCCCGACCGGTCTAGCGTCATACCTCACACGAGGCAACACGCGCACCGTACCGAAACCGGAAGTCCCACGGTGTCGAACAATGACCACGGGGCAACCCCATCAGTGTCACTATGGAGGGAGTCACCACCGCACCACCTGCGGGGAATCTTTTCCCCGGGGGCTACGTTGGGCCAGACACCGATGGAGAGAAATGAGGCCGATGTGACCACTGCCATTGCCCCCCAGCCCGCCGCCCTGACGGCAGGCGACCGCTGCGACCGCTGCGGTGCCCAGGCCTACCTGCGGGTGGAGCTCCAGACCGGTGGCGAGCTGCTGTTCTGCGCCCACCACGCACGGGAGCACGGCGACAAGCTCCGAGAGGTGGCCTCACCGTCCAGGACGAGACCCACAAGCTCTCGGCGACGCCGGCCACCCCCGAGGACTGAGCACCCCGACCCCAGACCACCACAGCGGCCCCGGACACCACGTCCGGGGCCGCTCCTCATTTCCACGTCCACTGCCACTCGCCCGCCAGCCGCCCGCCGCCCGGCGGGGGCGGCCCCCGTTGTGGCAGGCTCCCGCGCGTGACCCTCACCGAAGTCGTGATCGCGATCCTGATCGCCGTCGGCATCGCCGGCATCGTCGTGCCCGTGCTGCCCGGCACGATCCTCATCCTCGGCGCGATCCTGGTCTGGGCCACCGAGGTCGGCACCTCGACCGCCTGGATCGTGTTCGCGGTGGCCGCGACCTTCCTGGTCATCGGCGCCGTGGTGAAGTACGCGCTGCCCGGCCGACGGCTGAAGGAGGCGGGGGTCCCCCGCTCCACGCTGTTGTTGGGCGGCGCGCTCGCCTTCGTGGGCTTCTTCGTCGTGCCGGTCGTCGGGCTCTTCGTCGGCTTCGTCCTCGGGGTGTACGCCGCGGAGCGGCGCCGCCTCGGCGCCGCGGCCGCCTGGCCGGCCACCGAAGCACGCACTCAAGGCGGTGGGCATCTCCATCCTCGTCGAGGCCCTGGCCGCCGTCCTCGCGGCCCTCACGTGGATCGTGGGCATCGTGGTGACGCCCTGATGGGTGTGCTGCTGGCCCTGGCGGCCGCGCTGGCCTACGGCCTGTCCGACTTCATCGGCGGCCTCGCGTCGCGGCGTACGTCGGCCTGGGCGGTGGCGTTCGTCGCCGCGGTCGGCTCCCTGGTCGGCGCTCGTCGCCCTGGCCGTCGCCGTCCCCGGCGAGGCCACGCGCGGCGACCTGGCCTGGGGTGCGCTGGCCGGGATCGGCAGCGGCACCGGCGGCGCCTTCCTCTACCGCGGGTTCGCCGCCGGCCGGATGGGTGTGGTGGCGCCCGTGTCCGCCGTGGGGGCCGCGCTGCTGCCCGTCGTGGTGGCGCGTGGCCACCGGGGAGCGCCCCTCGACGCTGGTGTGGATCGGCATCGTGGCCGCCGTGCCGGGCATCTGGCTGGTGAGCCGCGAGCCGGAGCGCGACGGTGGGCTCGCCGCGGGGCTCGTGGACGGCGTCCTGGCCGGTGCCGGTTTCGGGCTGCTCTTCGCGGCCATGGGCCAGGTGCCCGAGGAGGCGGGCTGGTGGCCCACCGCGGTCGCCCAGGCCGTGGCGCTCCTCGCGGTGGCCCTCACGGCCACGGCGCTGCGCGTCAGCTGGGTGCCCCGGCACACCACCGAGCTCTGGGGACTGCCGGCGGGCCTGCTCGCCACCACCGCGGTCGTGTGCTTCCTCCTGGCCACCCAGACCGGGATGCTCACCATCGCGGCCGTCGTCACGTCGCTCTACCCCGCGTTCACGATCCTGCTGGCCGCCACCGTGCTGCACGAGCGGATCCACGGCCTCCAGGGACTGGGCCTGGCGTGCTGCGGGGTCGCCGTCGCGCTCGTCGCCGCCGGCTGAGCAGTCCCTCGCCGCGACGCCGCGTCCGCGGGCTCAGCTGGGCGCGAGCCAGGTGCCGAACCGACGGGTGCCCGGCGACCAGTCCACGACCGCGTGGACGCCGTCGTACAGGTCGGTCATCAGCACGCTGACGCGGGCCGACGACGGGTCCCGGAGGCAGTCGCGCGAGATCCGCACCACCGCGACCTCCCTGCGCCAGCGCAGGCGCACCGAGTGCTCGCACTGGAGCGGCGTGCCGGAGGCCTGCCACCGGCGCACCCGCGCGAGCTGGTAGTCGGTGCCGGCGCCGAGGCCGGTGTTGAGCACGTACTCGGGCCCGCGGCGCCCCCGGTCGACGTCGACGTAGGTGCTCAGGCCCGCGTTGTTGCGGCGGCGCAGGTCGTCGAAGCGGACCCGGGCGACCACCTGCGTGGTGGAGTGGCGCACCGTCGTGGACAGCACGTCGGTGCGCGACTCGGGCGTCTCCGCCGCGTCCGGCAGCGTCTGCGTGGTCGCGTGCGCCGCCGTCGGGACCCACAGCACGGCGAGGGCGGACGCGAGCGCCAGGCCCAGTCCGGTCGTCGTCGTGTGCTTCATGAGATCTTCCCCCTGTGGTCTCGCGCGACCGCGCTGCCGCGGCTCGGTCGCGGCACGCAGCCCCCCGCGCGTGCCTGTCGGCAGGCTATCCGGTGGGGTGTGGAGGAGGCGTCACCCGGAGGGGGTGACCTCCCGTAGCGTGGGGACATGAGGGGTGCCGCCGTCGTACGCCGCCTGCTCGCCGCCGGCGCGCTGGTCTGCCTCGTCCCGGCCTGCGCGGGGGCCGAGGACGTCCGTCCGGACGCTCCGACCGAGCGTCCCACCACGTCCCCGTCGGCCGACGGGTCCCCCTCGGCCGTCCCCGAGCCCGGCGCCGTCCGTGCCGCCCCGCCAGCGACCATCACCCTCACCGTGGTCGGCGACGTGATGCTCGGGCGCGGCGTCGCCGCCGTGCACGCCGACCCGACCGTGACGCTGCGCCCGATGGCCCGCTTCCTCCGGCGGTCCGACATCACCGTCGGCACCCTCGAGAGCACCCTGTCGACCGACGGCGCCCCCACCCAGGGCGGCGACAGCTTCGC
>CAVZOU010000020.1:0-30637 GCA_963776975.1 uncultured Actinomycetota bacterium
CTCGACGACCGCCCTGCTCCGCGGTGACAGGCGCGGCGCGTCGGGGAGGCGCACCCACCCCTCACCCGCTGTTGCTGTCCCGCCCGGCTCGGGCACGTCGAGCCGGTCCGTCCGGCAAGCGAGCAGGAGCGGGAGCAGCAACCCGAGGACGGGGAGGACACGAGGGGGGGGGCACGCCGGTCCGACGTGCCCGTCGTCGTGGCCGTTCCCTGCGCCCGGACAGGGCGGGGTCTGCGCACCCGGTCGAGGGTGACGACCCGGACTCCCCCCGCCAGGTCGACCTGGTCGCCGGGCGTGAAGCGGGCGTGCGTCTCCGGGCCGGCGAAGAGCGGGATGCCTGAGCCGAGGACCGGGGGGGGGGGGGGGGGGGGGGGGGGGGGGGGGGGGACCGGGAGGTCCGTGCGACCTGCGAGCGAGGTCGACACGACCAGGTGGCGCAGGTGCGGGTAGGCGTCGTCGACACCGGCGGCCAGGCCGAGCTCGTACGACGCCCGCCCCTCCACCACGGTGTCGAAGTGCCGCCCCCGGTCCCTCGATGCCCATCGCTGCGCGCGCGGGTCCAGGCGGGTCTCGGGGTAGGTCGAGACGAGGAGCTCTACCAGGTCCTGCGTCACCGGGAAGGCATCGTCCCGGTGGGTCACCACCCGGGGCCGGCGATGAAGCCGTCGAGCGTGACGGCGACGAGGTAGACGAGTCGGCGCATGGCGCCATGCTGCAAGCGCGGTCGCGTCGACCGGACCGGCCCCCGCGCACCGCTGGCCCGCCGTCGCTATCTTGTGCGTGTGACCGCCGCCCGCGTGCTGACCGTCGTCCGCCGGACGCTGCTGTCGGTCGTCGGCCTCCAGTCGTCCTCGCGATCGCGCTGTCGCTCGTCGACTCCTACCGCCGCCGCGGCAAGAAGCCCAAGCCGTTCCCGGTCACCGCCGCCGCGAGCGTCGAGGTCGGCGACGGCACGGTCACGACGTACACCTTCGGCCGGGACCTGTACGACGACATGCTGGCCGCGATCGACGGCGCGCGAGAAGCAGATCCTCTTCGAGACCTACATCTGGAAGGGCGACGAGATCGGCGAGCGGTTCAAGGCCGCGCTGTCGACGCCGCGGAGCGCGGGCGTCGAGGTCTACTGCATCTACGACGGCTTCGCGAACCTCGTCGTCTCGCCGCGCTTCAAGCGGTTCCCGGCGTCGATGAAGGTGCTGCGCTACCCGGTCTACTCGGCCGGCTGGCGGTTCTGGGACCTGCGCCGCTACGGCCGCGACCACCGCAAGATCCTGGTCGTCGACGACGAGGTCGGCTTCGTCGGCGGCTACAACATCGGGACGCCTACGCCACCGAGTGGCGCGACACCCACGTGCGGATCACCGGGCCCGGCGTGTGGGACCTCAAGCGCGCGTTCGCCGACTTCTGGAACCTCAACCGCCGCAAGCGCATCGGCCGCAGCGAGCGGCCGCTGCTGCTCGAGACGGCGTCGGTGTGGGAGCCGCGGATCCGGTTCGCGCGCAACGTGCCGCGGCTGTGGATGTTCCCGATCCGGTCGATGTACCTCGAGGCGATCAACCGCGCCACCCGCAACATCTGGATGACCCACGCCTACTTCATCCCCGACCAGGACTTCGTCGACGCCCTGAAGGACGCCGCGCGCCGCGGCGTCGACGTCCGGCTGCTGCTGCCGCTCAAGTCCAACCACATCGTGGCCGACTGGATCTCGCGCGGCTACTTCTGCCAGCTGCTCGCACGCCGGCGTGCGGGTCCTGCGCTTCAAGCGACGCGATGGTGCACGCCAAGACCTCGACCATCGACGGCAACTGGTCGACCGTCGGCACCGCCAACGTCGACCGGCTCAGCCTCCAGGGCAACTACGAGATCAACGTCGAGGTGATCGACGAGGCCATGGCCGCGGTGCTCGAGGAGATCTTCCTGCACCGACGAGTCCAACTGCGCTGGAGCTGACGCTCGGCGAGTGGGAGGCGCGCGACCTGCACCGCAAGTTCACCGAGTTCGTCCTCGCGCCGCTGCGTCCGCTGCTCTGAGGCCCTGACCCGTACGCCGCCCCGCGCGGCCGAGCAGCAGGATCCAGGCACCCGCCGCGCCGATCCCCCCGAGGACGAGGACGAAGACCACCGCCGGCCGACCCGACCAGTCCAGCGCGTCGCCGTACCGGAGCAGGGCGACGGCCTCGAGCACGACGAAGACGACACCGTCTGCCCGAGCGGCTGCACCCGGTCGACGTCGTCGATGAGGCGGGCGTGCGCGGCCGCCCAGCCGAGCCCGACGAGCCACGCCCCGATGGCACGGGCAGTGAGGTCGGTGAGCGGCCAGGGCCAGCCCCCGGACGCCCAGCCCGGCGCGAGCGAGCAGCGCCACGCCACCCGAGAGCAGCACGACGGCGAGCACGACCAGCAGCGCCGCGCAGCCCGGACGGCAGCGGCGCAGCGCGGAGCGCGGTGCCGGGAGTCCGCGACGTCGCCTGGACGGCGAGCGCGACCAGCATCGCGACCGGCACACCGGCGTAGATCGCCAGCCAGCCCCACGTGACGAGCCGGGCGCTGGCCGGCTGGCTCGGGGCCGAGGTGGAACTTGTCGAGGTGGACCAGCGTCACGACGAGCGTCAGCGAGGTGAAGACGAGCACCGGTCCACACGGTGAGCCGGGCCCGGCCCCAGCCGACCGACCGGGCGCCGGCGACCTCCAGCACCGCGCTCGACCAGTAGGCCGCGCCGAGGAAGACCGCCGTCATCGGCACGTCGATCGTCCAGGCGAACCAGTCGGCGGTGCGCAGGGGGAAGACGGTCAGCTGGAGCCCGGCGAGGAACACGAGCCCGCCGCGACGAGCAGGATCACCCGCATCGGGGTGACGACGGCGAGGTCGCGGCCGGTCATGCGCGTGGCGCCCGTGGCCGGGTGGGCGGCGAGGTAGCCGTGCAGCAGGGCGATCACGGTGGCGCCGTCGCCCACCGCGGTGGCGACCCGCTTGATCGAGCCGGCGCGCACGTCACCGACGGCGAAGACCCCCGGCATGCTGGTCTCCAGCGGCAGCCGGGCCCGGCCCTGCGCCATCCCGGCCGCGTCGGCGGGGTCCGGACCGGTCCGCACGAAGCCGGCCTCGTCGCGCATCACCTCGTCGGGCAGCCACGCCGTGCGCGGCACCGAGCCGATGAGCACGAAGAGCCCCGCGGCCGGCACCTCCTCCGGCTCCGCCGCCGCGCGGGATCGCCCACCGTGAGCCCCGCGAGGCAGCCGTCGCGCCTCACGCCCGCCGAGCACCGCGGCGTGGTAGCGGATGGCGACGTTGCGGGTGGCCTCGAGCTGGGCGATGAGGTAGTCGGACATGCTCGCCGCCAGCGACGGGCCGCGCACGAGCAGGGTCACCTGGCGGGCGTAGCGGGCGAGGTGCAGCGCGGCCTGGCCGGCGGAGTTGCCGCCGCCGACGACGTACACCTCCTGCCCCGTCATCGAGGGCGCCTCGGCGACGGCCGCGCCGTAGAAGACCCCGCGGCCGACCAGCGACTCGAGCTCGGGCACGTCGAGGCGGCGGTAGTCGACGCCGGTGGCGATCACCACGCTCCGGCCGCGCACCACGCTGCCGTCGGACATCGACGACCGTGCGCACGTCGCCCTCGGCGCCCAGGCCCTGCACCTGGCGCATGAAGGAGTACTCCGTCCCGAAGGACCACGCCTGCTGGAAGGAGCGGAAGGCGAGGTGGGCGCCGCTCACGCCGCGCGAGAAGCCCGGGTAGTTGCGGATCAGCGACGAGGTGCCGGCCTGGCCGCCGACCGCCTGCTGCTCGACCACGAGGGTCGAGAGCCCCTCCGACGAGGCGTAGACGGCCGCGGCGAGCCCGCTCGGGACCGGCGCCGACGACCACGACGTCGTACACGTGGTCGGCCGGTGGCGGCCGCGTCAGGCCGAACGCGTCGGCGATCTCGAGGTCGGTCGGGGCCACGAGCGTCGTCGGCGGCGACGTGAAGGCGAGCACCACCACCGGCAGGGCCGGGTCCTCCAGCCCGAGGCCGTCCAGCATCCGCGCGGCCGCCTCGGTGCCGACCTGGTGGAAGCCCACCGGGATGTGGTTGCGGCCGAAGGTGTCGCGCAGCATGTGGGTGCGCTCGTCGCGCTGCTCGCCGATCAGGCGCACCGCCTCGAAGCCGATGCCCTGGGCCAGGTGCCAGTCGTCGAGGGCGTCGGTGAGGGCGCCGTGGAACTCCTCGTCGCGCTCCCGCTCGGGCCGCAGCACGAGGAGCTCGGCGTGCCCGTGGGCGATGGCCGCGAACACCGTCGAGGTGCTCGCGAAGTCCCCCACACCGCGGCGACGACCCGCTTGGCGGAGGGGTGCAGGCCGTAGGCCCGCCGGAGGAAGTCGAGGCCGTCCCGGTCGCTCGGGCCCGTAGCAGCCGATGACCAGGGCGACCTGTCGTCCCCAGCGGCGCAGGCCCTCGAGGACGGCCCGGGCGTGGGCGTAGTCGGCGCAGACGACGACCTCGTAGTCGGCGCCGTAGCGCCGGCGCAGCTCCGAGCCGATCACCGCGCGCGAGGCGGGGTCGGTGGTGGCCAGCAGCAGGACAGGCTCGACGTCGTCCACGGTGGCCCTCCCTCGGCGCCTCCAGTCGTGCGTTCGACGCTACTCGCGGGGCCCGGGGTCCAGCGACCCCATTTCCTGGTGGTCCGGGTGCGCTCCGGTCAGCGCGTACGACGCCCGGTGCCGCGCGTCGGCAGGTGGGTCGGCACGCTCATCCGCGGGCCCCTCCGCGGCCGTGTCCGACCCCCGGCACACGCCAGCGCGGCGGCCCGCCCGCGCTGCGGCCGGTAGGGCTCGAGGGCCTCGGCCATCTCCTCGTCGGTGATGTCGTGCCCGAAGAGCGCCCAGCCGACGTGGTTGGCCAGGTGGTAGTCGCCGAAGCTGACGGCGTCGGGGTCGCCGAGGGCCCGCTGGCGCACCTCGGCGCTCGTCCACACGCCCAGCCCCGGCAGCGACCGCAGCCGGCGGTCGAACTCCTCGGTCCCGACGTCGACGAGCCGCTCGAGGGAGTCGGCGACCCGGCAGGCGGTGACGAGGGCGCGGGACTGGAAGGGCTCCACCCCGAGACGGAGCCACTCCCAGGACGGGACCAGCGCCAGGGTGGCCGGCGTCGGGCTGCACGTGGAGCCGCAGCTCACCGACGACGTCCGCCGGGCCGGGCGCGGGATCGCCGTGGTGGAGCACGAGCTGGCGGAACGCCCCGAACGCCTGCTTGCCGGTGACCTTCTGCTCCAGGATCGAGGGCACGAGCGCCTCCATCACCCGCCGGCTGGCGCCGAGGCGCCAGTGCGGGCGCAGCCGCCAGCCCTCGGCGACCGCGCGGGTGCAGGGGCTCGAAGCCTGCGGGTCGTCGTCGGCGCCGAGCAGGGAGGGCATCGTCTCCAGCGCCCACGCCGCACCCGGGCCCCATGCCGTCCCGGTCACGACGCCGTCGGCGGCGTGCTGCTCGACGCGGAGGGTCGCCGGGCCGTCCGGGGTGCGGGTGGCCGCCAGCGCCCGGCCCCGCACGTCGGTGCGCTGGGTCGGGTCGCCGGCGCCACGGCGCTGCTGGCGCGAGCACCGACGTCGCCGCGCACGGCCAGTCGGGCCGCCACTCGCGCGTCAGTGCCTCACCCACACCGCGACGGTAGACGACGGCACCGACTACGTTCCTGCCATGGGTGAATCCGACGCAGGCCAGGCCGGGACCGGCGAGGCCGGGAACAGGCGCGAGATCGAGCCGACCATCGAGCGCGACTTCAGCAGCCAGATGTCCTACGGCGACTACCTGCGCCTCGACCTGCTCCTCGCCGCCCAGCAGCCGCAGAGCGACCCGCCGCAGCACGACGAGCTGCTCTTCATCGTCCAGCACCAGACCAGCGAGCTGTGGCTCAAGCTGATGGTCCACGAGCTGCGCTCGGCCCGCGACCTGCTCGGCACCGACGACCTCGCCCCCGCGCTCAAGCGGCTGGCGCGGGTCAAGCACATCCAGCGGGTGCTCACCGACCAGTGGGCGGTGCTCGCCACGCTCACACCGAGCGAGTACGCCGAGATCCGGCCCTTCCTGGCCACGTCGTCGGGCTTCCAGTCCGCGCAGTACCGCGAGGTCGAGTTCCTCCTCGGCAACAAGGACGCCGACATGGTGCGCGTCTTCGGCCACGACCGCGCGGCGTACGACGCCCTCGCCGCGCTGCTCGCCGAGCCGTCGCTGTACGACGAGTTCCTCGCGCTACCTCGCCCGCCACGGGTACGCCGTCCCGGCCGACGTCCTCGACCGCGACGTCACCGTCGCGCACCGGCTCTCGCCCGGGCTCGTCGACGTCTTCGCCGACGGTCTACGCCGCGCCGGCCGAGCACTGGGGCGTCTACGAGACCTGCGAGGAGCTGGTCGACGTGGAGGACAACTTCCAGCAGTGGCGCTTCCGGCACCTCCAGGTCGTGCAGCGGACCATCGGCCACAAGGTCGGCACCGGTGGCTCCCGCGGCGTCGACTTCCTGCGCCGGGCGCTGGACCTGACGTTCTTCCCCGAGCTCTTCGCGGTCCGCACGCGCGTCGGGGAGTGACTCAGCGCGACCGCTCGATCGTGGTCACCACGCGCGGTGACCGACGGCCGGCGCGGCGTCGACGAGAAGCCGAAGCGGCACGGCGGGTCGACCGGTGCGAGGGCGCCGAGGTCCTCGCCCCGCCACGTGCCGCGCAGTGACGTGACCGCGTGCACCGACGTCGCGCCGTACCACTCGCGCCGCTCCTGACCCGCCGTCCCGCGGGTGCGCACTCCGCGCAGCAGGACCCGGGCGACGGGGTCGGTGAGCGTGCACCAGGCGGGCGAGGTGGCCACCCGACGGGGCACGAGGCCCAGCAGCCGCCCCAGCGCCGTGGGTGCGCCGATCACGAGGTCGAGCTCGAGCGGCGGAGACGCGACGTGCCAGCCGTCGGCGGTGTCGGTGACCTCGACCGGCGCGATGACGACCTCGTCGAAGATGTAGGTCGCGGCCACGAAGTCGCGGGTCCGGTCGTCGGGGGCGACCAGCACCCGGTGGCCGGTGGCGTCCTCGACCATCAGGTCCGCGAAGGCGCCCCACGGCCCGTCGTCCCAGCGGCCGACCACGACGCGTATGCCGCTCGCGCTGCCGACGCCGGCGATCCGTCCGGTGAACGCTCGCGGAACCTCGACCGTCTCCCCGCACCCCCGCATCGTGCCAGCCGTGCGAGGGCACCGCCGGGTGAGGTGCGGTGTCGGTGGTGCGCGGCAGGATGGGCGCATGCTCCTCGCCGACCTCGTGGCCACCTCGCAGGCCGTCAGCTGCCACGCGCTCCCGCAAGGCCAAGGCCGCGTCGCTGGCCGAGGCGCTGCGGCAGGCCGGGCCCGACGAGCTCGAGACCGTGGTGGCCTACCTCGGCGGCACGCTGCGCCAGCGCCGCACCGGCCTGGGCTGGCGCGGGGTCAGCGACCTCCCCCCGCCTGCCACGGCGCCGACGCTGACGGTCAGCGAGGTCCACGAGGCCTTCGACGCGATCAGCGCGATCGCCGGTGCCGGCTCCCAGGCCGCCCGCAAGGCGGCCGTGGCCGACCTCTTCGGGCGGGCCACCGCCGACGAGCAGGCCTGGCTGCGCGGCCTCGTCACGGGCGAGGTGCGCCAGGGTGCCCTCGACGCCCAGGTCCAGGAGGCCGTCGCCGACGTCGCCGAGGTCCCGCTGACGTCCGTACGCCGCGCCGCGATGCTCGCAGGCAGCACGCTCGCCGCCGCGGTCGCCGCCTTCGAGGGGGGCGAGGAGGCGCTGTCCGCGATCGGCCTCGAGGTCGGCCGCCCGGTGCTGCCGATGCTCGCCTCGAGCGCCCCCGACGTCACCGCCGCCCTCGACAAGATGGCCGGCGGCGGACCGGTCGCGATCGACGCCAAGCTCGACGGCATCCGGATCCAGGTGCACCGCGACGGCGACGAGGTTCTGGTGGTGACCCGCAGCCTCGACGACATCACCGCGCGGCTCCCCGAGGTCGTCGAGATCGCCCGGTCGCTACCGGCACGGCGGCTTCGTGCTCGACGGCGAGGCGCTCCTGCTGGCCGACGACGGCCGTCCGCGCCCCTTCCAGGAGACGTCGTCGCGCACCGCGCAGGCCGCGGGCGGCGGCGTGGTCGTGCCCTACTTCTTCGACGTCCTGCACGTCGACGGGCCGACCTCCTCGACGCGCCCGGCCACGAGCGGCTCGCCGCCCTCGACGCGCTCGTCCCCGAGCGAGCACCGCGTCGGCCGCCTCGTCACCGACGACGCCGCGGCGGCCGCAGGAGTTCGTCGCCGCCACGCTCGCTGGCGGCCACGAGGGCGTCGTCGTCAAGCGACCTCGACGCCCGCTACGACGCGGGCCGGCGCGGCGCCGGCGTGGATCAAGGTCAAGCCGGTGCACACCCTCGACCTCGTGGTGCTCGCCGTGGAGTGGGGCAGCGGCCGCCGCCAGGGCTGGCTGTCCAACATCCACCTCGGCGCCCGCGACCCGAGAGGGCGGCTTCGTGATGCTCGGCAAGACGTTCAAGGGGATGACCGACGAGATGCTGGCCTGGCAGACCGAGCGGTTCACCGGGCTCGCCGACCTCGCCGACCGACCGCAGCGCCTACGTCGTCCACGTCCGTCCCGAGCAGGTGGTCGAGATCGCCTTCGACGGCCTGCAGCGCTCCACCCGCTATCCCGGTGGGGTGGCGCTGCGCTTCGCCCGGGTGCTGCGCTACCGCGACGACAAGCAGGCCCACGAGGCCGACACCATCGGGGACGTGCGGGCACTCCTCTAGCCCCGGACCGCCACCCACAGCTCCTCGGCCGGCCACCGGGTCGCCCACTCGCGCGACACGATCTCGTAGAACGGGTGGTCGAGGCCGTCCGCCGGCCCGTAGATCTCGTGCATGGCCTCGATGGCGAAGCCGGCGCCGCGCAGCGCGCGCACCCACTCCCCGTGGGAGGGATGGAACTCGAATCCTCCCCCGGGCCACTGCACCCGGTGGGTCTCGCGCTGGCCGCGCAGCAGCCGGTCCCCAGCCACACCACCGTCCGCCGGGACACACAGCGTCGAGAGGGTGCTGTTGGTCAGGAAGACCAGGCGCCCACCCGGCCGCAGCACCCTCGCCGCCTCGGGCAGCCAGCGCGCGGGGTCGCACCAGGCGGCCGCCCCGTGCTCGCTCACGACCAGGTCGAAGCGTGCGTCGGCGATTGGGAGTCGCTCGGCGTCGCCCTGGACGAGGGGGAAGCCGGGACCGACCCGGGTCTGGAGGCGCCGCGCGGTGGTGAGCTGCTCGCCCGAGAGGTCCAGGGCGACCGGCCGTGCGCCCGCGCGCGCGAGCCAGGCGGCGAAGTACGCCGTCCCGCCGGCGAGGTCCAGGACGTCCAGGCCGCGCACGTCGCCGAGGACCCCGAGCTCTCGTTCGGGCGCGGCGAACAGTCCCCACACGACGTCCGACCTGCACCACATGCTCTCGGCCGCCCCGTCGGTGAAGCGCTCGTTCACGATCGCCCAGAGCTTCCGGTTCCAGGCGATCTCGGCGGCGCGTTCCTCGGACACCCGCACAGTCTCCACGAAGGAGGGGACCCGGGCCCGGTGCCGCTCGGATCATCGGGCCCGGTTCCCCGTCGCGACGGCCGTCACAGCCGTGCAACTCCCGTTTGCACACGGCTTACACTTCTCGCATGTCGACGAGTGAGCAGGCGCCTCGCGTGGACGGCCGTCGCTCGGCCGCCGCGGCGCGCCGCCGGCAGCGCGAGCGCGAGATCCTCGACGCCACCCGTCGCTCTCTTCGACGAGCGCGGCGTGCGCGACGCCCAGATCGAGGACATCGCCCAGGCGGTCGGCATCAACCGGGCCATCGTCTACCGGCACTTCACCGGCAAGGAGGAGCTCTTCGCGCTCACCCTCACCGGCTACCTCGACGAGCTGCGCGACGCCCTCGCCGCCGGCGCCGACCGGCCCGGTGACCCGGCCGAGCGACTCACCGCGATCGTCACCGCGTTCGTCGACTACGGCCTCGACCACCCCGCGTTCGTGGACTGCGCGCAGACCCTGATGCGTCGTACCGGCCCCGAGCTCCTCGACGAGATCAGCGAGAGCGCCATGTTCCGCCTCGGGCGCAGCATCTCGGCGTGCCTGTCCGTGCTGTCCGGCGTGATCGACGACGGCGTCACCACCGGCGACTTCGAGCGTCGACGACACCAACCTGCTGGCCAACCAGCTCTACGCCAGCGCGCTCGGCGCGCTCCAGCTCGCCCGCGTCGGCATGCTGGTCGGCGAGTCCGCCCCGGGCATGCCGACGCATCGGCGCGGTGTCGCGGGAGCAGGTGCGCGACTTCCTCGTGGCCACGGCCCTCGCGGTCTCGGCCCGCCGGGCACTGAAGGGCCCTCAGAGTCCGAGGTCGTCCAGCGCGGTCATGACCGACCCGTGGTAGGTCGGGAAGGCGAAGTGCATCCGGCGTACGACGGACGGTGGCACCTTCGCGTGGATGGCCAGCGCGAGCATCGCGACGAGGTCTCCCCCGGTGCGGCCCATCGTGGTGGCCCCGACCAGGAGCCCCGTCGCGGCGTCGGCGACGAGCTTGATGTGGCCCTCGTTGCCCTCGCCGTCGAGCCAGCCGCGAGCCGACCCGCTGATGTCGGCGAAGCCGGTGCGGACGTCGAGCCCCTGCTCGCGCGCCTGCTCCTCGCTCAGCCCGACGGAGCCGATCTCCGGGTCGGTGAAGGTCACCCGGCTCACCGCCCGGTAGTCGGCCACCGGGCCGTCCTCGCCGAGGATGTCGGCCTTGGCCACCTCGGCCTGGTAGCTCGACACGTGGGTGAAGCGGCCGTGCCCGGTGATGTCGCCGATGGCCCACAGCTTGTCACCGGCCCGCATCCGCTCGTCGGTCTCGACCGGTCTTCGCGTCCGGGTCGAGGCCGACGGCTCTCGAGCCCGATGTCGCGTGACGTTGTTGCTGCGACCGGCGGCGACGAGCAGCCGCTCGGCCTCGACCCGCAGGTCGCCGGCGGTGAGGACGAAGGCGCCGTCGTGCTCGACCCGGTCGACCCGGACGCCGGTGTGCACGGTGATGCCCTCGGCCTCGAAGAGCCGCGGTGATGCAGCTCGCTCGACTCGGGCTCCTCGACCGCGAGCAGCCGGTCGCCGTCTCGAGCACGGTGACGGCGACCCCGAAGCGGGCGATCGCCTGCGCGATCTCGCAGCCGATCGGGCCACCGCCGAGGATCGACGAGGCTGCGCGGGCAGCTCGGTGACCTGCACGACGTCGCGGTTGGTCCAGTACGGCGTCTCGGCCAGGCCGTCGATCGGCAGCACGAGGGGCTCGGTGCCGGTGTTGAGCACGACGCCTCGGGACGCCTCGTACTCGACCCCGTCGACCTCCACGACGCCCGGCGCGACGAGGCGGCCGTGGCCGCGGACGAGCCGGACCCCGGCCTCCTGGACGGCCTTGGCGTTGGCGTCGTCGGTCCAGCCCTTGGTGGCCTCGTCGGTGATGCGCGCAGCCGGGCGCGACCAGTCGGGCTCCACCGACGCCGGTCCGGCGAGGTGGTCGGCCCGGTGGACCATCGCGACGTGGTCGGCGAGCCGCGGATCATCAGCTTGGTGGGGGTGCAGCCGTAGAACGGGCACTCGCCGCCCACCAGGTGCATCTCCACCCCGACGGTGTCGAGACCGGCCTCGGCCAGCTCGGTCGCGAGCTCCTGCCCGCCGGGACCGAGCCCGAGGACGACGACGTCGCAGGCGATGCGCTCGGTCATCGGCGACCTCCGCTCAGCGCGACAGGTGCCGGGCGCGGGCGAAGCAGAACAGGCCGTAGCACCCGATGCCGATCGCCATGGCGATGAGCAGCACCTGGCCGAACGGCTGCTCCAGGACCGTCTGCAGCGCCTGGTCGAGGCCGCCCGACTTCTTGGCGTCGTGGGTGATCGCGGCGTAGCCGAACAGCCCGCCGACGATGCCGATGGCGATGCCCTTGGCGATGTAGCCGACCTTGCCGAACATGACGTACGCGGAGCCGTCCTTGCCGGACTGGCCCTGGGCGTCGAGGTGCTCGGTGAACTTCTCGCTCCACCCGCGGTAGATCAGCGAGCCTCCGTAGACGATGATCCCCAGCCCGACGAGCGCCGACGATGAGCTGGCCACCGGGCAGCTGCATGATCTTGGCGGTGGTGGAGTCGGTGCCGCCGCCCGAGCCGTCGCCCGTGGCCACCTTGAACGCGCTCCAGGCCAGGACGCCGTAGATCACGGCCTTGGCCAACGACCCGGCGCGCTTGCGCCAGCGCTTCTTCTCGTCGGTCTCGTCCTGGTAGCCGAGCGCGAACTCCAGCAACCTCCACACGACGAGGAGCAGCATCCCGATGGCGATCATCCAGATCGAGGAAGCTGCCCATCGGCTGCTCGGCGAGTGCCTGCAGGGCGCCGGTGTTGGAGGCGCTCTCCGACTTCTCCCCCAGCGCCAGCTGGACCGCGAGCCAGGCGACCATCAGGTGGACCACGCCGTAGGCCACCAGCCCGGCCCGGATCGCCCAGTCGAGCCACTCGCTCTGATGTGCCTGCTGACCTGTGCGTTCTGCCTTGTCGGCGACCTCTCCCATGGGCGACACCCTAGGGCCCCGCCGCGAGCGCCGCCTCACCCCGGTGAGGCAACGCGCGTGACGCTCAGACCAGGTCGGCCTTGTCGCGCACGATGCTGCCGAGCAGGCCGTTGACGAAGCTCGGCGACTCGTCGGTCGACAGGTCGCGGACGAGGCTCATCGCCTCCGAGACCGCGACGCCGTCCGGGACGTCCTCGACGTACAGCAGCTCGTAGACGCCGAGGCGCAGGACGTTGCGGTCGACCGCCGGCATCCGGGTCAGCGTCCAGCCCTGGGCGTAGGTGCCGAGGAGCTCGTCGATGCGGGCCTGGTGCTCGGCGACGCCGTGCACGAGGGTCGAGGTGTAGTCGTTGGTCGGGCCCTCGCCGGCGGCGATGATCCGCTCGAGGGCCTCGACCGGCTGCTCGCCGCGCATCTCGGCGGCGTACAGGACGTCCAGTGCGCGCTTGCGGGCCTTGCCGCGAGCTGACACGTCAGCCCTTGACGCGGCCGAGGTAGGACGAGTCGCGGGTGTCGACCTTGACCTTCTCGCCGGCGGTGATGAAGAGCGGCACGTTGATCTGGTGGCCGGTCTCGAGCGTGGCGGGCTTGGTGCCGCCGGTCGAGCGGTCGCCCTGGAGGCCCGGCTCGGTCTCGGCGATGAGGAGCTCGACGGAGGCGGGGAGCTCGATGAAGAGCACGCGGCCCTCGTTGGTCGCCACGATGGCTTCCTGGTTCTCGAGCATGAAGTTCTTGGCGCTGCCGACGATCTCGGGCGCGACCTCGAGCTGGTCGTACGTCGAGGTGTCCATGAAGACGTACGACGTGCCGTCGTTGTAGAGGTACTGCATCGTCCGCTTGTCGACGTTGGCCGTCTCGACCTTGGTGCCGGCGTTGAAGGTCTTGTCGACCGTCTTGTTGGACTCGACGTTCTTGAGCTTGGTCCGCACGAAGGCCGGGCCCTTGCCGGGCTTGACGTGCTGGAACTCGATGACGGTCCAGAGCTGGCCCTCGATGTTGAGGACCATGCCGTTCTTGAGGTCGTTGGTGGTTGCCATTGTGAGGTCCGGCCTGCCTTCGCCATCGGGTTGTCTGTTGTCAAACGGGAGTACGACGCCCGCAGGCGCCGACCGCGAAGTCTATCGAGGGCCCGGCGAATCCACGAACCGACTCACGTCATCGCAGGGCCCGGACGTACGCCGACACCCGCTGGATCTCGCGCAGGCGCTGCTCCCACGTGACGCCGACGACGGTGAGCAGCACCCCGACCAGGCCGATCAGCACCCACTGCGGGAGCACCTGGGCGAACGTGCCCTCGCGGAGGACGACGAGCGCGCCCGTCACCGCCCCGGCGACCAGCGGGGCTGACCAGCGCTGGGACACCCCCACGGCGACCAGCACCAGGCAGGCCAGGCCGAGCAGGACCGCCCGCAGGTCGACCGGGTCGACGAGCACCAGGAGCAGGGTCGGCACCAGCCCGAGGGTGAGGCCGGGCCCGAGCGCCCGCAGGCTCGACTCGTCGCCCCGCCGCATGGACACGACGCCGACGACGAGGAGCACCAGCGCGAGCGGGAGCGTGTAGGCCTCCACGGTCTCCACCCCCACCTGCTGCAGCCGCACCCACTGCGCCAGCGTCAGGAGACCCAGTCCGACCCACGCGAGGCGTCGCCGGTCCGCGTTGACCAGCGCCGAGGCGGTGGCGACCACGCCCGCGACCGTGAGGTGGACGGCGAGCCACGTCTGGTCCGGCGAGCCGGTCGCGAGGACGGAGGCGGCGACGGCGCACGCGGCGGCGACGGCGGAGGCCACCTCGCGCCCGACCCGGGGCACGAGCACGACCGCGACACCCAGGACGAGCAGGACGGGCAGGGCGCGGGCCTCGACCGGGATGCCGGCCAGGTGCCCCACGGTCCAGAGGAGGCCGGCCCCGGTGAGCGGGGCGATCGCGGCGCCGACGTCGCGCCAGGCACGGGGCGGCACGACCTCGAGTGCCACCGCGGCCGCGGTGAGCACCGCCAGCGTCCCGGCAGTGACCCAGTCGCTCGCCAGGGCGGTGCCGAGCGCCAGCAGCAGCGTCACGGCGGCCAGGGCCAGCACCTCGACCCGCTCGAGGGCCGCTCCCCCGACGGCGAGGGCACCGCCGACGACGAGCAGGACTACCACGGCGACCAGGAGCGGGACGGCGTACAGCGGGGGCACCAGCGCCAGGGCGACCAGCGCGAGCGCGGTCCCGGGGACCAGCGCCGACCCGGCGCGACCGCCGAGGCACCGCAGGACGGTGGACACCGCCACCGCGATGCCCGCGACGCCGACCGGCAGCAGCAGCGGCCAGGACCACGGCACGTCGGGGGCGTCGAGGCGGGTGAGGGCGCCGATGCTCCACGGGTCGAGGAGGACCATCACGGGCAGCGCGGCGGTCACCAGCAGCAGGACGCTGACGGCGAGGCCGAGCGCCGCGACGACCGAGGGGGCGGCGCAGACCCAGCGCCAGGCGCCGGTCAGACGCGCGGAGAGCACGGCGTACGCCGCGACGACCGCGAGCTCCACGAGCGCCACCCGGGTGGCCGACTCGTCGAACGAGACCACCGCGACCACCGTCGTGCCGAGCAGGACCGCGACCGCCGCGGCCCCCACCCGCGCCTCCACCGGGAGCCGTCGCGGCACGGCCACGACCGCGGCGAGCACGGTGGCGACCACGAGCGGCCAGACGGCCAGCTCGCCCCACACGCGGGCCACCGTGAGCTCGTCGAGGCGACCGACTCCGACGACCACCAGCGCCACCCACCAGCCGAGCGCTCCGGCAGCCGCCCCGACCGCGAGGATGCGGAGCCCGACGAGGTGCCCGAGCGCCGCGCCGGCCACGCACACGAGCAGCGCCCCCAGGACGCCGACCGCGTCTCCCTGATCGATCGTCCCGGGCACGCCGAGCGACGCGGCCAGCACGGCCACTGCCCCGACCACCTGGGCGCTGACCAGCGCCCCCACCGGGGTGGTGGCCGTCCAGCGCCCGGCCGCAGCGGCGGCGCCGGCGACGACCAGGCCCGCCAGCACCACGAACGGCTCGTCACCGAGCGTCCCCAGCCATCCGGCCCGCCACGCGCCACCGAGGTCGAGGGCCAGCAGGCCGAGCGCGACCGCTGCGAAGGACTCCGCCCCGGCGCGCAGGTCGCGACCGGCCAGCCAGGCCATCAGCCCGGCGGCGACCGCGGTCAGGACCGCCAGGACCGCGGTGCGCCCACCCACGCCGAGCGCCGCCCAGGCCACCGCGAGGAAGACGATCGCCGCGACGAGGAGGCAGAGCGCTCCGAGTCCCAGCAGGATCCGGGGCACCGACGCGGCGCTGAGGCCCGGTCGGGCGTACGACGGCGCACGCGTCGGCGCGGGCGCCGGGCATGGCGCGAGCGCGGCGTCGGTGGCCGCGCCAGAAAGGGCCACCGGGGTCGGGACGTGGGCGTACAACGCGGCCACGAGCCCGTCGACGTACGACAGCGTCTCGAAGACCTGGCGCGGGGCGGGGCCGGTGAGGGACAGCCCGCAGGCGGCACAGGAGAGGCCGGGGGTGGTCAGGGGCGCCCGGCATCCGGGGCAGGCACGCGGGTCGGCGTAGGTGAACATGCCTGATGGTCCACCCGGGTGGTCGCCGGACCCATCACCCGCGCTGCTCAGTCGCGCTGAGTACGAGGACTCAGCGGTCCCCGCCGATCGCGGCGAAGGCCGCGCGCAGGTGCTCCTCGGACGGGCCGGCGAGCACGCGGGGCACCGCGAGGTCGTCGAGCACGACGAAGCGCAGCTGGTTGCCGCGGGACTTCTTGTCGACCTTCATCGCCTCGTGCAGCTCCTCGAACGACGCGCCGGCGTAGCCCGTGGGCAGGCCCGACCCGGCCGAAGACGGCACGGTGCCGGTCGACCAGCGCCGGGTCGAGGGAGCCGGCCAGCGCGGCCAGCTCGGCGACGTACACGGACCCGATGGCGACGGCCTCGCCGTGGCGGACGGCGTAGCCGCTCGCGCGCTCGATCGCGTGCGCCAGGGTGTGGCCGTAGTTGAGCACCTCGCGGCCGGGGTGGCCCTCGTGGCCGCCGGTCTCGCGCAGGTCGTCGACCACGACGTCGATCTTGACCCGGATGGCGCGCTCGACGAGCTCGCGCAGCTCGGCGGAGCCGGCGGTCGAGGTCGGCGGGATCGGTGCGCCTCCACCAGCTCGAGGATCGCCGGGTCGGCGATGAAGCCGCACTTGACGACCTCACCGAGGCCGGACACGAGCTCCTCGCGCGGCAGCGACGCGCAGCAGGGCGAGGTCGCACAGCACCCCGGCCGGCTCGTGGAAGGAGCCGACGAGGTTCTTGCCGGCGCCGGTGTTGATGCCGGTCTTGCCGCCGACGGCCGCGTCGACCATGCCGAGCACGGTGGTGGGCACGTGCACGACCCGTACGCCGCGCAGCCAGGTCGCGGCGACGAAGCCGCCCAGGTCGGTGGTCGCGCCGCCGCCGAAGGTGACGACGGCGTCCGAGCGGGTGAAGCCCGCCTCGCCGAGCGCCTCCCAGCAGTCGGCGGCGACGGGGGCGGTCTTGGCGGCCTCGCCCGTCGGGCAGGCCCAGCGCGAGCACGTCGTAGTGCTCGACGAGCGCGTCGACGACCGGCTGGACGAGCTCGCCCAGCGAGCCGGCGTACAGCACCGCGACCCGCTGCACGGACTCGCCGAGGATGCCCGGGCAGCCGGTCGGCCAGGTCGTGGCCGACGACGACGTCGTACGGCGACGCGCCGCCGACGTGCAGGACGGTCGTCATCGGGTCACGCTCGCCAGCTGCTCCTCGATCTGGGCGGCGACCTCGTCCGGGGTGCGTGTCGTCGGTGTCGACCACCAGACGTGGCCAGGCCGACTCGTAGACGGGGGTGCGCTCGTCGAGCAGCGTCTTGATGCGGGACCGGACGTTGCCCAGCAGCAGCGGCCGGCCGACGCCGAGGCCGACCCGCTTGACCGCCTCGGCGAGCCCGACGCGCAGGAAGACCACGCGGTGGCCGGCGAGCAGCTCGCGGGTGCGCGGGGTCGAGCACCGCTCCCCCGCCCAGCGCGAGGACGCCGTCGTGGGTGGCCAGCGCGTCGGCGACCGCGGTCGCCTCGAGCGCCCGGAAGTGCTCCTCGCCGGAGTCGACGAAGATGTCGGAGATCGTGCGGCCCTCGGCCGCCTCGACGTCGGTGTCGGTGTCGCGGACCGGCACGCCCCACGCGTCGCCGAGCAGGGCGGCCACCGTGGACTTGCCGGCCCCCATCGGGCCGACGAGGACGACCCGGGGACCGGAGGCGGGTGATCATCGGAACCTCAGCGTGTCGAGGTAGCACTCGGCGTTGCGGCGGGTCTCGCCCACCGAGTCGCCGCCGAACTTCTCGACACGGCGTCGGCGAGCACCAGCGCGACCATCGCCTCGGCGACGATCCCGGCGGCCGGGACGGCGCACACGTCGGAGCGCTGGTGGTGGGCCACCGCCTCCTCGCCGGTGGCGACGTCGACGGTCCGCAGCGCCCGCGGCACGGTGGCGATGGGCTTCATCGCCGCGCGCACGCGCAGCACCTCGCCGGTGGTCATGCCGCCCTCGGTGCCGCCGGAGCGGCCGGACGTGCGGCGGATGCCCGTCGGCGGTGGAGACGATCTCGTCGTGCGCCTGCGAGCCCGGGCGTGGCGGCGAGCGTCGAAGCCGTCGCCGACCTCGACGCCCTTGATCGCCTGGATGCCCATGAGCGCACCGGCCAGCCGGGCGTCGAGGCGGCGGTCCCAGTGCACGTGCGAGCCGAGGCCCGGCGGCAGTCCGTGGACGACGACCTCGACGACGCCGCCGAGGGTGTCGCCGTCCTTGTGGGCCTGGTCGATGCGCGCGACCATCGCGGCGCGCGGCCTCGGGGTCGAGGCAGCGCACCGGGTCGGCGTCGAGGCGGGCCGACGTCGTCGGGCTGCGGGCACGAGCCCGCCGGGGCGCGCACGCCGCCGAGCTCGACGACGTGGCTAGACGATCCGGGCGCCGACCGCCTGCTCGAGGAAGTTGCGTGGCGACCCGGCCCAGCGCGACGCGGGCGGCGGTCTCGCGGGCGGAGGCGCGCTCGAGGATCGGGCGGGCCTCGTCGAAGTCGTACTTCTGCATGCCGACCAGGTCGGCGTGCCCGGGGCGCGGGCCGGGTCAGCGCGGCGTTGCGGGCCAGGGCGTCGAGCTCGGCGGGGTCGACCGGGTCGGCCGACATGACCTTCTCCCACTTGGGCCACTCGGTGTTGCCGACCTGGATCGCGACCGGGCCGCCCTGGGTCTCGCCGTGGCGGACGCCGCCGGTGATGGTGACCTCGTCCTGCTCGAACTTCATCCGGGCGCCGCGGCCGTAGCCGAGGCGGCGCCGCGCGAGGGCGTCGGCGATGTCGTCGGTGGTGACCTCGACGTGGGCGGGCAGGCCCTCGAGGATCGCGACCAGGGACGGGCCGTGGGACTCGCCCGCAGTGAGCCAACGCAGCATGGGCGCAGTCTTTCACGCGGGCCCACCGGCACCGACGCCCGTCCGCGGCGCGGCGAGATCAGCCCCAGACGAGACGCGGGACAGCGCGGGGCCCGCACACGATGCCCGACCAGGGCGCCGGCAGCATGAACGGCCCGAACGGGAAGGCCTGCTTGAGCAGCCGAGCGGTCGCGGCGTACGACGGCCAGCAGCAGCCCCGGGACCGCCGAAGGCCAGGAACCCGGCCCAGACCCCGACGGCGAGCTCGCCCCAGCCGAGGTAGCCGAGGACGATGCCCGAGCAGCGCCGCGAGCCGCACGTCGCCGAAGCCCATGCCGGCGGACCGGACGAACCACAGCAGCCAGAAGACCAGCCGGACGGCCACCATCGCCGACCAGCGCCCGCACCAGCGCGTCGCGGCTCGTCGGTGGCGAGGCCCGACGACGACGACCAGCGACGGCCAGCGACGAGGGTAGGCCGGCAGCGACGAGCGGCGTGGGCAGCAGCCGGGTGCGCCAGTCGATGTACGGCCAGCGCCACGCCGACCGGCACCAGCGGCACCAGGAACAGCAGCGGCCAGTCCCAGCCCGGTCGCCGCGCCGACGAGCGCCCGCGGCAGCCAGCGCAGACCACGGCCGACTGCCAGCCCAGGCCCGGGCGGCGCGGCGAGGTCGGCGTAGGGCGGCTTGGGGTCCTCGCCGGCCGGCGTCCTCGCGGGGCCTCGACGGCTGCGGCGCGCCTCCTCCGCCGGCTCGTCGGCGCCGGCTCGGGCACCGCGCGCGACCAGCCGGGGCACGAGCAGGCCGAGCAGGCCGCACAGCAGGCCGCGACCAGGACCGCCAGCAGCGTGTCGCTCACGCCGGGCGTCCTCCGGCCGCCGCGCGCTCGGCCAGCGCCTGCTCGCCCGCCGCGCGCATGGCGGCGAGCGGCGCCGGCTGGCCGGTGAAGAGCTCGAACTGGACGGCCGCCTGGTGCACGCAGCAGGTCGAGCCCGCTGACCAGCACCCGGTCGCCCGACCGACGCGGCCAGCGGCGTGGGCCACGGGTGGTAGAGCACCTCGAAGACCACCTGCGCGTGCGCGGCACCGGGCGACCAGCCGGTGGTCCTGGGCCTCGGCGGGGATCGTGGAGGCGACGCAGGTCCGCCTCGAGCGGGGCCGGGTCGTCGAGGACGCCGACGACCGACGTCCGGGCGCCCGGGATGCCGGTCGAGGGCCTCGACGGGTCTCGGCGGCGCGGGCCGGCTCGCGCGACCGACGCAGCGCCAGCGACGCGCACGCCCAGGTCGGCCAGGGCCAGCCCGACGGAGGTCGCGGTGGCTCCGCCGCCCAGGATCGCGGCGCTGGTCAGGTCGGCGCCGCGTGCGCTCGCGGATGGCGGCGATCGCGCCGGGGACGTCGGTGTTGTCCGCCGACCCGGCGGTCGCCCTCGAGCAGGACGGTGTTGGCCGCGCCCGGCGAGCCGGGCCCGCTCGGTGAGGTCGTCGACGAGCGCGACCGCCTCCCGCTTGAGCGGCATGGTCAGCGACAGCCCGCGCCACTCGGCGTCGAGGCCGGCGCAGGAACGTCGCGCGCAGGCCGCCGGAGCCGACCCGGTGGGCGTCGTACTCCCAGTCCAGGCCGAGCGCCGGCGTAGCCCGCGCGGTGCAGGACCGGCGAGAGCGAGTGGGCGATCGGGTCGCCGAGCACGCCGCAGCGCACTGCGGATCCCGCCTCCGGACCGCCCATCAGCAGGCGTCGGACGTCGTGCAGTACTCGGTGTACTCGTCCTTGTAGGTCAGGAACTCGTCGTAGGTCTCGGCGAACTTGGTCTCGCCCGTCGCCAGGTCGACCGTCACGTAGTAGTACCAGTCGCCCTCCTCCGGGTTCGGCCGCGGCGGCGATGGCCGCGTCACCCGGCGCCTCGATCGGCGTCGGCGGCAGGCCCGGCCGCGTGTAGGTGTTGTACGGCGTGTCCTGCTGCGAGCTGCTCGGTGGTCAGCGCGACCCCGAGCTCCTGGTCGAGGCCGTAGTTGACGCTGGCGTCGATCTGGAGCAGGCCGTTGGTGCCGCCCTTGTCGCCGGGTCCGTCGAGCCGGTTGTAGATGACCCGCGCGATCTTGGGCATGTCGTCGCCGCGGCCCTCGGCCTCGACCAGCGAGGCGATGATCATCAGCTCGGCCGGCGTCTTGCCCAGCTCGGCCGCGGCCTCCTCGAGGCCGGCGTCCTCGGCCGCCTGGCGCCAGCGGTCGACCATCGCGGTCAGCACGTCGCCGGGCTTGTCCTTCGGACCGATCTCGTACGTCGCGGGGAACAGGTAGCCCTCCGGGTTGCCCTCGGCGTAGTCGGGCAGGCCCGATGTCGCTCGGCGTCCGAGCGCCTTGCGTCCACTTGGCGGCGCCCGAAGTCGGTGTTCTCGGCCAGCAGCGTCGACGATGTCCTCCACCCGCATGCCCTCGGGCACCGTGACGGTGCTCTTGACCTGGTTGGCCGGGTCGAGGAGCACCTCCAGCGCGTCGTCGGCCGCCATCTCCTTCTTCAGCTCGTAGAAGCCCACCTGGATGCCGGCGCGAGTCGGGGTCGGCGGCGGCCGCGTCGAGGAACGCCTGCACGGAGGCGACGACGCCGTCGGCCTTGAGGTTGCGGCCCGATCTGCGGCGATGGTGTCGCCCTCGCTCGACCTCGAAGGTCACCGAGCCCCGGCCCGGGCCGGGGAAGTCCTCGGCGGTGGCGAACTGGTCCTGGAGCCCACTCGACGCCCCTGGTGACGCCGAAGTAGAAGCCACCGACGAGGACCGCGAGCGCGACCAGCACGGCGAGGCAGCCGCGAGAAGCCCGCGCTTCTTGCGACGCCGTCCGCCCTCGACGTGCGTCTCGCTCCTCGGGCTCGTCGAGCCTCGTCGGTCGAGTCGTACTGCTGCTCGTCACTCATCGCTTGACCTCGACGATCTCTCCTGGCGCGCTGCCGCTCGCGCGCTCGGTGTCCAACGCGTGCTGGAGGATCAGGACGGCAGCCGCCTGGTCGACCACGGCGCGCCGGTGCTGCTCCCTTGCGACCCCGGTCGCGCAGCATGGACTCCGCCGACACCGTGGTCAGGCGCTCATCGCACAGCCTGACGGGCACGGGGGCAATCTGGCGCGCCAGCCGCGCGGCGAAGTCCCGCACCTTGGCGGCCGCGGGTCCCTCGCCGCCGGACAGCGAGCGGGGCAGCCCGACGACCACCTCGACCGCCTCGTTCTCGGCGACGATCCGCCGCAGCCGGGCCACGTCGCCCTTGCCCGCGGCGTACGGTCTCGACGGGCGTGGCCAGGAAGCCGGAGGGGTCGCTGCGCGCGACCCCGATCCGGGCGTCCCCGGGGTCGATGCCGAGCCGCACTCCGGTGCGCACGTCCGTCTGCCCGCGTCAGCCCTGGCCGGCCATCCGGGCGACCTCGGCCGGGACCAGGCCGAGGGCCTCGTCGAGTGCGGGTGGCGTCGGTGCCGCCGCCCTGGGCGACGTCGTCCTTGCCGCCGCCCTTGCCGCCGATGAGCGAGCCGACGGCGCGGACCAGCTCGTTGGCGCTCACGCCCGCGCTCGCGGGCGGCGTCGTTGACGGCGGCCACGACCGCGACCTTGCCGTCCGCGACGCCCGCGACGACGACGGCGCCCGGCGGCGCGTCGAGCCTGCTGCGCACGTCGAGCGCCAGGGTGCGGACGTCGCCGCCGCCGATGCCCGTCGGCCCGGTGCGCGACCACGGCCACGCCGTCGACGTCGGCGGCCTGCGCCGCGAGCTGTCCGCCCGCCGGCGAGCAGCTGGGCAGGTGCGGGCCTTCTCGAGCTCCTTCTCGGCGGCGCGCAGCCGCTCGACGAGGTCCTCGACGCGGCCGACGAGGTCGTCGGGCTGGGTCTTGAGCAGGCCGGTCAGCTGGGCCGACCACGTCGCGCTCGCGCGCCAGGTAGGCGAAGCCCTCGACGCCGGTGAAGCGCCTCGATGCGGCGGTTGCCGGAGCCGACGCTGGCCTCGCCCGTGACCACGACGGTGCCGATCTGCGAGGAGTGGTCGACGTGGGTGCCGCCGCAGAGCTCGCGCGACCAGGGGCCGCCGATCTCGACGACGCGCACCTGGGTGTTGTCGTAGGTCTCGCCGAAGAGCGCGATCGCGCCCCACTCCTTGGCCTGCTCGAGCGTCATGTACTGCCAGCCGACCGGCAGGTCGGCGCGCAGCGCCTGCTGCGAGACCTGCTCGATGTCGCGGACCTGCTCGGGGCTCAGCGCCTGGGTCCAGCCGAAGTCGAGGCGCAGGTAGCCGGGCCGGTTGTAGGAGCCGGACTGCAGCGCGCTGGGGCCGAGCACCTCGCGCAGCGCGGCGTGCACCACGTGCGTGCCGGAGTGCGCCTGGCGGGCGCCGGTGCGCCACTCGGGGTCGACCCGGGCGTGCAGCTGGCGCGTCGGGGCGCAGCTCGCCCTCGACGACGCGCACCTGGTGCACGACGAGCCCCTTGATCGGGCGCTGGACGTCGATGCACCTCGAGCCGGCCGCCGTCGAACTCGATGGTGCCGGCGTCGGCGGCCTGGCCGCCGGACTCGGCGTAGAACGGCGTGCGGTCCAGGACGAGCTCGCCGACCTCGCCCTGCCCGAGCACCGGCACGGGCGCCGCCGCCGGTGAGCAGCGCCAGCGGCGCGGGACTCGGTCTCGAGCGTCTCGTAGGCCAGCCACTCGGTGGGGCCGTGCGCGTCGAGGATGCCGCGGTAGACCGCGGTGTCGGCGTGCTGGCCCTTCTTGGCGCGCGCGTCGGCCTTGGCGCGCTCGCGCTGCTCGGCCATCAGCGCGCGGAAGCCCTGCCTCGTCGACGGCCAGGCCCTGCTCGGCGGCCATCTCGAGGGTCAGGTCGATCGGGAAGCCGTAGGTGTCGTGCAGGGCGAAGGCCTGGTCGCCCGACAGCGTGCTGCCGCCGGCCTTCTTCACCTCGCCGGCCGCCAGGTCGAAGATCTGGGTGCCGGCCTGGAGCGTCTTGCGGAACGTCTCCTCCTCGCCGTACGCCACCCGCGCGATCCGGTCCCAGTCGCGGATCAGGTCGGTGTAGGTCTCGCCCATCTTGTCGCGGCTGACCGGCATCAGCTCGGGCAGCGCGGGGTCGTCGTAGCCCAGCAGGCGCATCGAGCGGACGGCGCGGCGCAGGAGCCGGCGCAGGACGTAGCCGCGCCCCTCGTTGCCCGGGGTGACGCCGTCGCCGATCAGCATCATCGAGCTGCGCACGTGGTCGGCGACGACGCGGAACCGGACGTCGTCCTCGTGGTTGGCGCCGTAACGCCGACCGCGTGAGCTCCATGGCGCGCTCGATGACGGGGAACATCACGTCGATCTCGTACATGTTCTCGACGCCCTGGGTCATGAAGGCGACGCGCTCCAGCCCCATGCCGGTGTCGATGTTCTTCTTCGGCAGCGAGCCCGCGATGTCGAAGTCGTCCTTGCGTCCGCACGGCGCGACAGCTCGTCCTGCATGAAGACGAGGTTCCAGAACTCGAGGTAGCGGTCCTCGGCGCCGAAGTCGCCGTCGGCGCCGTACGCCGGGCCACGGTCGATGAGGATCTCCGAGCACGGGCCCGCCCGGACCGGGGACGCCCATCGACCAGTAGTTCTCGGCCTTGCCCAGGCGCGCGATCCGCTCGTCGGGCAGGCCGGTGATCTTCTTCCACAGCTCGACGGCCTCGGGGTCGTCGACGTAGACGCTCGGGTAGAGCTTGTCCTCGGGGAATCCCCAGCCGCCGTCGGCCTGGGGCTTGGTGACCAGCTCCCAGGCGAGCTCGATGGCGCCGCTCCTTGAAGCTCGGCGCCGGCGGTGAGCTGTGGGCGCTGTTCGAGCGGGTGGCCCCGTCCCCGTTCGACCCGCCGCCGGCCGGGCCCGGAACGGGAGCTGGTGACCGAGGACTTCGTGGCCTGGCTCGCCGACAACAGCGCGGTGGACTTCGCCGACCTCTACGGCTCGGTGTGCGACGCCGTGAGCCGGCTGGAGGGCGAGCGCCCCTCAGTGCGCTACGGCCGTGACCGCACCCGCCGCCGCGTCGGCCGAGCCGACATCGCCGACGCCCTGGCCGACTACTACGGCCCCGACCGGCTCTACCGGGCTCGGGTCGGCGGCACCGACGTCCGCACCGCGGTCGCCACCCGGCCCGAGTGGCTCACGTCGCCCGTCGACCTGCGCAGCGACGCCGAGCAGGTGCGCTACGCCCCGCCGGCGCCCCTCCCCTGCCCCGCCTCGACGCCGGCATCGTGGCGGCCGCCGTCGCCCGCCTGGCCAGCGTCGAGGTCAACGGCACGGTGATGGTGAACAACCCGCTCTACCGGCTGCTCGAGGTGGAGCTGGGCGGCGGCCGGCTCTCCGCCACGGTGACGACTGTCCCGTTCGCGCATCACGCGCTCGACGACCGAGCTGATGGAGGGCGAGCTGCTCGACACGATCGCCGCCGGCGGCGGGCCCCTGCCGCTGCGCGACGTGTTCCTCCCCTCGACCGACGCCGTGTTCGACCTCGCCGGCCGGGCCTGCGTCGGCGGGGCGGCGTCGGTACTGGCGGTCGCCCGCGCGGGAGTACGGCGACTACGTGCTGCTCACCCAGGAGCGCTCCAAGTCGGTGCTCAAGACCGCCGGCAAGCTGGCCGTGATCCCGAAGGCGCTTCCACCAGCCCACCGGCGGGGCCGCCGACGAGGTGTGCATCTCGTCGACCGTCCAGCGGGAGTTCGAGGAGGAGCTGCTCGGCCGCGAGGACCTCGAACAGCTCGGCTGCTCGGGCCGCCACGCCGGCGTCGACCTGCTCCACGCCCAGCACCGCACCCCGCCGATGGCGTGGCTGCTCGACCAGGGCCCCGACGCCTACCGCCTTGAGTGCACGGGCTTGGGCTTCAACACGGTGACGAGCAACTACGAGGCGTCGTGCCTGATCGTCATCGAGGACGAGAGCTGGTGGGACCGCTTCGGCCACCTGGTCGAGGCCAACTGGGAGGCCGAGAGCGTGCACCGCCACAGCACGCTCGACACCGCCGGCATCGAGGCCCTCGTGTCGGACCCCCGCTGGGGGAATGAGAGCCTGTTCACGTTCCTACAGGGCCTCCGCCGCCTCGCGGACGTCGGCGACCCTCGCCGGCTCGCCCTCCCGACGATCGAACCGGAGATGTGATGGACCGACCCTGGTACGTCGGAAACGCCGACGACGACGCCGGCGAGAACCGCTCGTGGCTCGTCGGCCACTTCAAGAAGCCCGACGACATCCGCCACTCCAAGGACACCGAGGTCAAGTGGTCGACCCACGTCGCCGGCGACGAGCGGGCCGACTGGAACCTCGGCGTCCACACCGGCACCGTCCTCATCCTCGTGTCCGGCCGCTGGCAGATGCAGCTCCGCAACGGCGACCAGCTCGACACCGTCGTCATGGAACGCCCCGGCGACTACATCGTCTGGGGCCCCGGCACCGACCACACCTGGAAGGCCCTCGCCGACTCCGTGATGGTCACAGTCCGCTGGCCGTCGCTGGAGGACTAGGACGTGGTCCAGTCACCAGCGCCATGGACGGGTCCACGACTGACCAGATCTTGGGCTGAACTCGCCGGCATATGGATGTGCCTTGTTCCCCTTGTCCTCCTATACGCAGGCGGCGAGGTACGGCCGTTCCAACTGACGCTTTTGACGGTCCTCTTTCCAACCTTCTCCCGATGTACTTGTAATCACTCTAGGTGTCTTAGGTTGGCTTAGAGGTGCCAGTGATCCCATCTATGTCTTCAATCTCGCCTTGAGGTTCATGGCCCTAGTTATAGCGTCGGTCCTGACATTTGGAGGAGCCCTCTATCAGATATCCAGGGACAGTGCCGGCGCCTTCTCGGCGGGCAGCCTCAGCAGGGGCGGACGCGGCTCTACCTGTCAGCGACAAATCTAGCGATGGTCGAGTCCGGGGAAATCTTCCCGAAGTCTGATGCCGCCCGCATCGCTACGGCGGGGCAGCTCATCCTAAATATCGCCCTCATGATACGACCGTGCTTGCGATTCTCCTCGCCGCGATCACTGGCCTTCGGGGCAACACCTAGTGCCAACAACCTCGACAGAGTGTGAAACGTGGATGAGATCGGTATAGCCGAAATAGCAATTGGCGCGGCTGCATTGGTGGCTTCGGTAGTCATCTACTTTGCCCAGAGGGGCAGCAAGCGAATCGACCTAGCGATCCTCGCTAACCGGCCACTACTAGATAGCTCGACCCCTTTAACGGTCCAGCTGCAGATCGGCAGTCGCCTCGTCACCGAACCGTCTCTAGTAGTGTTCCGCTTGGCCAGTACTGGCAATGCGCCCGTCCGAGCTACCGACTTTGAGAAGCCAATCTCCATAGAGTTCCAAGGCAACACGATCGCCTCCAGCCAGGTGACTGGCGCCCGGCCGAGTGACTTTGCACCCCAGCTCACTCCAGGCCCAACCACGCTCGTTGTCGAGTCGTGTTTATGGAACCCCGGCGACACGGTCGAGATTCAGTGCCTCGTCGAAGGGGCGCCGACCGAGCCTGCGGCAACCTCCCGAGCGGCCGGAGTCAACGGCATACGCACCATCAAACTTCCTCGCACTTCGGAGGGCCGGATATGGCGATTGACGCCGGTCGATGTTTCTCTAATGGCCCTAAGCACATGCATGTTCCTTGGGATTGCGATAGCCCTTGCCGTCGATGACGAACTCAGGCTAGCCGCACCATTGGCGCTGTTCTCGATTGGCTGGGTCATCTGGTGCGTTGACGCATTAGGATTAGCAGGTTGTGGCTGGCCCTGCCACCGCCGCCAGGCCACTGAGGTCAGCTAGAGCCACGATGGCGATCGGCACATGTCGCACACCCAGACCGCAGGTGTGGTGAAGACGTCGGCACCGTCGTCATGGCCCGGCGATGGATCGTCGTACCGATCACACCTGGACGCGCCCTTGCCGACGCGTACCGTGGTCACCGTCCGCTGGCCGCCATCTGACTAGAAGGATTATCCGTTGACGACACCATTGTTAACAGGCGACGGGCGGCAGAATGAATGACGTGGCATCCTCCGCGAGTAGTTGATATTCTCGGCGAGGAGCTAACCGAATCAGCGGGCCAAGCCATTCGCCGGCTTGTCGCCGAGCAAGTTGGCGAGTTCGACGACCTCGAGTTCAAAAGTGGTCTCTACCGCCTCGGAGACGGCAACCCCGAGATGCCTGCCGCAAACAAAGACTTGAGTTTGCGAAGGACATTGCCGTGATGGCAAACCATCGGGGCGGCGTCCTTATCCTGGGGATCCGGGAGAACTCAGGAGACGGCACTGCCAAGTCAATTAAGCCGTTCGTGGTAACCGACACCCATGCGGCAGATGACACAAGCAGCGTCCGACCTGATCAGCCCTCCGGTTCAGTTCGAACGACTTTTCATCGCAACCGATCCCGACGGGACTGGCGTTGCCGCACTGGATCGTCCCCCCCAGCCCGCGACGACCCCACGGAGTAATCGACGGCGACATGATGTCATTTCCCGTGAGGGATCACAGGGACACTCGCTATCTGTCGGAAGCGGAGCTATCGGTGTGGTATCGACAGCGCTACGAGTCTGTAGCTGAACGACGATCTCGGCATGAGACTGTGATTCGTGAAGGTCTTGCGTCTCTGTCGTCCGAGCCCTGGCTGTGGACTGCGCTGACACCCGAACAGGGAGCGAATTGGACGATCAGCAGCGCTCAGCGACGGATTGTCGGAATGGCTCGCGGAGCATCGCGTGCAGTCGTGGCGAGGACCGTACCTTGAGTTCGACACCACAGGCGCCATTCTAGTTGGCCGCAAAAAGCTTCGGGTCGCACATCTCAATGGTCAGGACACTGTGGTCCACACGTATGCGGAGATCCACAGCGATGGCTCGATCTTCGTTGCCAAGCAACTGAGTAACCAGCTCGCCAAGGAAGGGCTAAAGCTCACCATCCACGAGAGCTACATTAGCGCAAGCCTTTTCATGCAACTGAACTTCGTTGGCCTTGCCAGCGCAGACCTCGTAGGAGCCGTTGGCGACGCGATCGTCACTTCTGGCGTCAAATTGACCAGCCGGTAGCCCTCTCAATCGCGAACGAGTCAGGGTTCGACCTGAGCCGATTCACCGCAGGGGAGTTGGTCGCGTCCGCCTGTGACCGAGCAAGTCTCTGTTCCATTGGACGATCTCAGGACTGTCCCGGGGTGCCGTTGAAGCCCTGCGCTTCATCGGAAGTGAGATCGTGCAGTCCTATGGCCTCCCGGAGGTGCGAGCTGTTGACGACGAGGTCGGCTGCGGCTGGCAGATATGGCGTCGTCCTATCGACCAGGCGTGAGGAATGTGGAGTGCACGGGCGCGCCCACGACTCGACGTGCGGAAGCCGGGACGTCGTTCCACTAGCGGCCTAGCTGTAGATCCCATCCACGTTCGTCAGGACGGGCTCCTTGAGATTGGGGGTGCGACCCACCTCACCCCAAGGAGCCCGATGCGTCTGCACGGTAATGCCCGCCTGACTCCGCACGGCCGGACGCTGATGTGTCGGCGGGTCCGGCGAAGAGGGCTGGACGGTTGAGCGAGGCCGCGGATGCGGCTGGCTGTTCGGAACGGACCTGTTACCGGTGGTTGGCCCGCTACGACGCCGGCGAGCCGATGACGGATCGTTCCTCGGCGCCGCACACGGTGCCGGGCCGCACCCCGCCGGAGACCGAAGCGCTGATCGAGCAGCTGCGGCGGCTGCGGTGGACCTCGACCCGGATCGCGGCCGAGCTCGGCCTGGCGGCCTCGACGGTGTGCGCCGTGCTCGCGCGGCTGCGGGCTGAACCGGCTCTCCAAGCTCGGAGCCGCCCGAGCCACCGAACCGCTACTGCCGCCGCCACCCGGGCGAGCTGGTGCACATCGACGTGAAGAAGCTCGGCCGGTTCAACCGGCCCGGCCACCGGGTCACCGGCCGAGGCCCGGGCCACTACAACCACAAGCCCGGCTGGGAAGCCGTGCACGTCTGCGTCGATGACACCACCCGCCTCGCCTACGTCGAGGTCCTCCCCGACGAACGCGGCGTCACCTCCGTCGGGTTCCTCGCAACGGGCCATCGCCTGGTTCGCCGCCCGCGGCGTCACCGTCCAGCGGGTCATGACCGACAACGGCGCCCCCTACAAGTCACGGGCCTGGGCGACCTGGTGCGCCGATCACGATATCGCGCCACCTCCGCACCCGCCCCTACCGGCCCCGCACCAACGGCAAAGCCGAACGATTCATCCAGACCATGCTGCGCGAGTGGGCCTACGCCGCCACCTACCAGACCAGCACCCACCGCGCCGACGCACTCCCGCCTGGCTCGAGTACTACAACCACCGACGACCACACAGCGCCCTCGGCCACAAGACACCCGCCAGCCGGCTTCAGCGCCGACTGACTAACGTCACTGGGATCTACACCTAGCCGGCTTGGCGGCGCCCCGACGCCTGCCGTTGCCCATGTTGCCCCGGCGTCGGGCGGCAGCACAGCGGCAGCAACGCCCCCATCGGCAGGTGACGTCTGCCGAGGGGTCGATCACAGGGCGAACACAGCGGGAGTTTGCTGGTCAACGCCGGTATCTGGGACCGCTCGCTCCAGGCCAACACGAACGTATGATCGCA
>CAVZOU010000021.1:0-136420 GCA_963776975.1 uncultured Actinomycetota bacterium
ACGGCGATACACCGCGGCCGCCCGCATGAGCGCGCTGGCCGCCGTTCTCCTCGTCGAGTGAGAGGCCGTCGCGTCCCGAGCCCCGAGTGCTCCGGTCGGACGCATGCCTCTGCGACACGGAATCCAGCCACGTGACCTCGATCGGTTGACCTGACCAATCGGGCCGTTGGCGCTGGAAGGCCATGGGCGGCGGGGTGGTGAACACCTCGATGATTATGACGACGTCGTGCGCTCCAGCTCTCTGGATATCGGAACTCATCGGATGGGTGCGCTTGGAAACGGTTTTCCACACAGTTGTGGCGTTGATAGTTACTCATTTCAGGGCGATGTGGTATTACGAACATCGTCATTGGGTTCGACGCGGAACAGATGCCGGCCCCACGGCGGCAGTTGCACGTAGAGCCCGTTGGTGAGGTCGTCCGCGGTGCGTTCGAATACGGCTTTCGTCGTCGGATCGGTGAGTGTCAACGTGCGGCCGTGCAGGTCGTTCCAGGCTGTCCGCACGTGGCCACTGGCGTCGGCGTCGCTGAAGTTGACCACGATCAGCCATCGGCTCTCGCCGTCCCAGGACCAGGCCACGAGATTGCCCGTGGTGTCGTTGCCGGGCCATCCCGAGCAGTCGCAGAGCTCCCAGGTGCCGGTGCGGAAGGTGGGATCCTTCAGGGCAGCCAGCAGGGTGTCGTAGAAGCCGGACAGGTCGCGGTCGGCGGGCTCGTCGGGGTAGCGGCCGAGGAACACCGGCAGCCGCACCTTCCGGCCGTCGAATTGGCCGTCGTGGACCAGGCGGGCCCCGGCCTGGGTCAGGCACGCCACCGCCGCGGCCCGTTGCCGAGGCCCGTCGAACACAGCGGCGGCCCGTGGCTCATCGTGGTTCTCGATGAACCGGACCAGCCGCTGCTGATACTGCCGGTCGGCGGACAGATGGGGCCGGATCTGCCCTGCCTCACCCGCGACGAGGCGGTCGTAGAGGCGCTTGTCGTAGCAGAAGTCGAAGCCCTGCTGTTGCAGCGCCCACTCGAGATCCCAGTAGGCCTCGGCGATGAAGCGGAAGCCTGGATGCGTCTCGTGGACGGCGGGAATGACCGTGGGCCAGTAGTCCTGCGCGGGTGGGGGCGCCGACGCGGGCCCCCCAGGTTCGCGCGAAGACGTCGTTCATCATCAACATCGCCATGTCGCATCGCACGCCGTCGCACTGGTCGGCGATGTCGCGGAGGGTGGCGATGACGGTGTGCGTAGGGCGGGGGCGAAGGCGTTGAGCTGCACGACGTCCGGCCACGCCGGGAAGAACGGATCCCGACCCCTGGCCAGCACGGAGCCCTCGATCGCGACGAAGGATCCCGGATCGTCCTCGAGCTCCTGGCTGTGCCCGGGACGAAGAGCTCCGGGTTCGTGCTCGTCCACTCGTGGTCGGGTGCGACGTGGTTGGGGACGAAGTCGAGGAGCAGGCCCAGTCCGTGCCGGGCCAGCGCTGCGCGGGCGCGGGCCAGGCCGGTCACGCCCGCCGAGGCGCGGGTCGACCTCGTAGTCGCGGACGCAGTACGGCGACCCGACGACGTCCTCCGGTCGGTAGTCGGGCAGCACGGCCTGGAAGCTGCCGACCAGTTCGGTGTTGTTCAGCGCGATCGCGGACCCCGCTGCGCTGCGCGTCCATACCCCCATCAGCCACACCGCGTCGAAGCCGGCGTCGGCGAGCGCGGCCCAGCGCTCGTCCGGCACGTCGGACAGGTCGATCGACCGGCCGGCCTCGACACTCAGCTGATGCAGCCACGGCCAGGTATTGATCTCGTAGATGTACGGCTGCTCGGCGACGCCCAGCGCCATCCGTCGATCCGGACGCCGTCTGATACTTGAGTCGCCGTCACCGTCCACCGCCTTAGGTATCGGTCCGGCCCACGGTCGCCACGGGGTCGCCAGTAGATCGAAGATGCTGGCAGCCGCGCTGATCCCCGAACACCGGACCTGCAGGCCTGTGCGTGCTCCCGTCCGCGGCGTCACCCGGAGCGGCTGAATCTCGGTGGCCCCGGAATCCGCCTGAAAAAAAAAAAAAAAAAAAAAAAAAAAAAAAAAAAAAAAAAAAAAAAAAAAAAAAAAAAAAAAAAAAAGGGGGGGGAAAGGGTCAGGCCGCCGACGACACTTCGGACCGCCGGTGCGCCGGACATGTGGCCACGATGTCCTGGAAACGGCGCCAAATATGGAGCGGGCCACAACATCGAAGGCCGGTGGGAGTCGATTCGACACCGCCGGGATGACACCCGTTCCATCGCCGTTAAGCGATCCTTCACATCGCGGTTCTACGCACTACCACGATGCTTATCGCGTGTCCACCTCCTGTGCGGATGCTTCGGCCTGTGTGACCACTTCGCTCTGCCGTTGATCATTCGGCCGACGTCGGTCTGGCTGATCTGTTCAAGGTCGCCCCGCGGCTGCAGGCGGGGACTGGTACGACGCGTTCGAGGGCGTCGGCCACCGGACCGTGCTGGTGATCGGCGATGTCCCCCGGGGACGACGGCGACGCCGCCATCGTCATGGCGCAGGTCCGCAGCATGGTGCGAGGGATCGCCCAGGTGCTGGACGGCTCACCGGCGGCTCTGGTGTCGGCGGTGGACCACGGGGTGTGCGGGCTCGAGCCCGGCGTGCTGGCGACGATGATCCTGGCCCCAGCCGATCCCGCCGTGCAGGCCGGGGGCCGGGTCCTGCGCTGGGTGCAACGCCGGGCACCCGCCACGCTGCTGGTCCGCACCATGGTTGGCCCGGTTGCTCGAGCACGACGCCGAGCCCCTGCTCGGTGTCGACCCCCGCGGCGGCGATGTCGCTGCCCGGTCACCAGCGCGCTACAACAACTGAAGACTGGTGACAGTCTTCCGTGCCCGGCTCCAGCGGGACCGCGTCGTCACCGTTCAGCGGCGACTTTCAGGCGCGGCTGACGGGCTGGATGCGCACGATGAGACGGTTGTCGAGCCGCCACGCCCCTTGCGCGCGCGTCCTTCCTTCCAGCCCGATGACGGCCGGGCTGGCCAACGAGGTCGAGATCGACGCGCACTTGGCGACATCGACGCGGGCGAATTCGGCCTGACCCGCGCCGCTGATCACCTCCGGCGCGCCAGTAGCAGAGCCGGCGGAATGGCCCGGTCCAGATCACCACGACCCGCGGATGTTCCCCCGGGCCCCCCCACGGTTCTCGGCGTGTTCAACTGGTTCTCTAGCGTGGCGGGATGCGCTTGGGAGTGCTCGACGTCGGCTCGAACACGGTCCACCTGCTCGTCGTCGACGCACGCAGTAAAGGGAGCGCACCCCAGGCCCGGCGCACTCGGAGAAGACCGAGCTGCGACTCGCCGAGCACCTCGACGACGGCAGCGTGATGGACCGGGGCGTGGGCGTGGCCGCGTTGGTCCAGTGCGGTGGCCCGGCGCCCAGCCAATCCGCGGCGGCCGCGGGCTGCGAGGAGTTGGTCGCCTTCGCGACCTCGGCCCTGCGCGACGCGCACAACTCCCCACGACCGTGCCGGTACGAACTCGACCGGTACCGGCGTCGGCCTCCAGGTGCTCTCCGGGAGAGGACGAGGCCCGCTATACCTTCCTCGCGGCGCGCCGCGGTGCGGGTTGGTCGGCCGGACGGCTGCTGGTGCTCGACATCGGCGGCGGATCGCTCGAACTGGCCGCCGGGACGCGACGAGGACCCGGACGGTGGCGCAAGTCACTGCCGCTCGGCGCGGGGCGGCTGGACCCTGCGGCCTGGCTCTCCGCGGCGACCTACCGACCCGCCTGGAGATCGACGCCCTCGACGAGGAGCTCGACGCCATCATCGAACCGGTCGCCCGGCGGGTTCGGGCCGTGGGCGGCTTCGACCTCGCGGTGGGCACGTCCAAGACATTCCGCTCGTCGGCCGGCTCGCCGGGGCCGCTCCGGCCACGCCGGGTTCCGGGCGCGCCGGCGGCTGACCGACGTCGGCCTGCGCCAGCTATCGGCTTCCAATCAGCCGCAACCGCCCCGTCTGACTTGGCCGAACCCTCGACGGCGTCAGCGCCAACCGTGCCCACCAGCTCGTCGCGGGCGCGCTGATCGCCACTGCCGCGATGCGCGCGCGACCGGTCGACGCGTGTTGAGATCTGCCCCTGGGCGCTGCGTGAAGGCGTGATCCTCCGCCATCTGGACACCTTCGACTTTACGGACTCCGCCCCTGCCGCGGCCGTGGCCACTCACCGACGGCCGAACCCCCGCCTGATCCACCCGGCGGTCGCTCGAGGAGCCCGCCTCGACGTAGCCGGCGGCCTCGATGAGGGCCCACCCGATCGCGCGGGCCTCATCGGGCGAGAGCCGGGTCGCCGTGGAGGCGGTCGTCCCGCCGCGGATCCGCTGATCGCGGTCAGCAGGACGTCGAGCCCCCTACTGGCGACCGCCACGTCGCGATCGAGGTGGTGCACACCACGACGCCGCTCGCACGGCCACCTGCCAACCGGCCGGTCGGTACTACGACGCCGATGCCGCCGTCCCGTCATTGATCGGTCAAGTATCCGACGCTGACCGGCAACCAGCAGTTCGATAGATGGAGGCTGGAGGACGGTCGTGGGCAGATCGAGCGGTCGTACTCGTCGCACTCCGCAGAACGCCTCGGCCGATCGTCGTCACGGGCTCCCGTTCGGACCGGTGTGCTCACCGCACCATCGGCGGCGTCGAGCCGCTCGAGCAGTCCGAGCGCGCTCCCGCAACCGTCCTCGGTGGCCATCTCCCGCGCGGCCGTCCGCACCGCCGCGGATCGGTAGGGCGCGCAGTGCGGCGCGAGCCGGGCCGCGGTGAGCCGGCGGGCGGGGACCGGGGCGCGCTGCAGCCGCGTCGGTGCTCGAGCCGGTTGCGTAACGGCGGCCGATTCGCGAGCGAGGCTCCTGGGTGGAGCCGGGGGAGGCGTGGTGGTGTCGCAGGGGACGGCCGACGGCGAGCGACGGCGAGCGACGTGGCCGATGCTGACCTCGCGGCGGAGCGTGTTCTTTCCTGCTCAGGACGGATCATCCGTGTGTTGAGCGGGCCGTCTGCGAACAGGTGAGCGATCCCGGCGCGGTGCGGCCGAAGGTGGAATCCGGGGCCTCCGACCGCAGCCGCGCTGATGGTGGAATGGATGTCCGGATCGAGATCGGGTCGTCCTTGGTGGCCGACGGCACTCGGTGTGGTGGGCATCGCGGCGTTGTCGTGGGGGTTGTTGGTGCGCCTGGTGCTGGTGTGGGTGCAAGAGGGCGCCGCGGCTGCTGACCAGCAGGCTTCGGTGTTCCGCGTTCGTGCTGGCCGCAGCAGGCGGAGCCGTGGCGCTCGGTTTCATCCACGCGGCCGAGGCCACTGCGACCGCGCCGGGCCAGGCCGGTTCCGCGGGCGGGCGCGCGGCTTGCCTGAACGTCCCGTTCGAGCGCGCGGCGAACGGCTAGTCCAGGACACTGTCACGACGACGGGCGGATGCGCCTGCCTGCTCTGCTCGGGCGCTCAGTGACGCCCCTACGCCAGTTGGTCACCGGATGCTGTCACTGGTCGGCGGTCTGGCGGCGGCTGACCCGAGGACGTCAGCTCGTCTCCTCCTCCCAGACCAGCAGTAGGGCGCCGAGGACGAACAGCCGTAGCTGGGGTGGCACGGCGGGCAGGCTGGCCTCGGCGCCGTACCCCGAGGGCCCGCCGGCGGACGACGCCGATCGGCTCGCCGGCTTCGATCAGCTGCTGCGTGTGGGTTAGCGGGTTGGGGCGGACGAACCGGTACCGGCGGTCCTCGGCGTCCAGTTCCCAGTCGGAGGTGCCGATGCCCTCGGCGTGCGCGAGTTCTCGGTCCCCGGCGAGCAGCCGCCCCTCGTGGCCCATCAGGAAGCGGCGCTTCAACCAGGCCGTGTACTCCATGCTGTCGTGCTCGAACTCCACCGCGCGGTCCCACCGCGACAGCGCCAGCTTTGTGGGCGGGATCGCGCTCGGACCAGGTGCGGTGTCGCGCACCTCGTACCGCACCCGGACGATCCCCCGGCGGTCGGCGATCAGCACGCAGGCATCCGACCACACGGGCCGGACGTCTTCCGCGTTCCGTCGGGACCGTGCCGCGTCATCGACCTGCACCCCTGGTCGGAAACCTCCACCTGCGGTGGCGCGGGCTGTTGCGCGACCATCCGCCGGCGGCTACTGGGACGCCCGCCGAGGTCAGGGGGTCGGCAAAGTCAGTCGATCTTGAGTAGGTGAAGGGCGCGGCGGGCGTCGCGGGCGTGATGTCGTAGCGCTGCTGGCGATGTTGGTGGCGCCGGCGAGGCGGTGCAGGCTGATCACGAGGTTGCGCAGCGAGGCCATGACCTGCCCCTTGCGCCGGCGCGGATCCGGGAGAGGTCCTCGGCGAAGATCGCACGCGGGACCCAGTGCAGGGCGTTGTCGGGTAGGGCGCGGCGCATTGCTGCGCCGCGCCCCCCTCAGAACCGTGCGGGCCACTCGTCGCGGCACACGGCTCAAGCAGCCCGCGTGGGCGGGCAGGCATCTGCTTGGCTGGTCCGGGCCGTGTTCTGCGTCCTGTTGTATCGGCGGGCGCAGTGGGCGTGTACGAGGCGGTGTGTCGTCCGGCTGCTGTCGTGCTCGGTGATGGCCTGGTGGGTCATCGCTTTGCCGACGGCCGCGTACCAGGTCTCCCACTGGCTGGGGGAGTCGGGCACGTGGTCGGTGTACAGCAGCGGTTCCCGGCACAGCGGGCAGAGTCCTTGTTGGACGCGCAGGGCGCGTTGCCGGGACTCGGCCAGCTGTGGGGGTCTGCGTTTGCGTCGCCGGTCGGCCCAGTACTGGGCCAGGGCGGGGTCGTCGGGTGAGTTCCCGCCGGCGACCGGGGCGTGCCGGACGATCTTTGTCCAGGCGTACCGGTGGAGGTAGGCGCCGGTGTCCCGGTCGCCGAAGACCCATCGGTCGTGTCTGGTCGGGTGGTATGAGCCGAAGTAGCGGGTGACGACCCATGTTCGGCTCTTGTTGGGGTGCCTGCGGCGGGCCCATTTGTAGAGGTGCTGCCACAGGTGGTAATCCAGGCTCTGGTAGGCCTTCTTGGACACCCCGGGCCGGAAGTAGTTCGCCTGGCCTCGGATGATCGGGTTCATCGTGGTGATCACCTCGGCTGGGCTGGCGCCGCGTAGGGCGCGCAGCTCGTCGGCGATCCTGCGCCGGATCTTGGTGAGCGCGCTGCGGCTGGGTGTGGTGAGGATCTTCGTGCCGCTGTGGATGTGGTAGCGGCGGATGGTGAAGGACAGGAAATCGAACCCGTCGTCGATACGGCCGATTCGCGTCTTTTCCTGGTTGAGGGAAAGACCCCTGTCTTTCAGCCAGGTGCTGATCCTGGTTTGGACCGTCTCGGCTTGTTCGCGGCTGTGGCACAGGGCCACGAAATCGTCCGCGTAGGTGATGACGGTCGGACACCCGGCTTTCACGTGGCCGCCAGGATTGTAGCGGACTCCGGCGGCCTCCTCCATTCCCTGCAACGCGATGTTCAATAGCAGCGGGGATAGCGGACCGCCCTGAGGGGTTCCCTCGTCGGTCGGTGAGTACCGGCCCCGATCGACCACTCCCGCCTTCAGCCAGGCCCGGATCTGTTCCCTGGCGGGGAACGTCCCGATCCGGTCGAGCAGAAAGTTGTGGTCGATTTTGTCGAATGCGGATTTCAGGTCTGCGTCGAGTACCCAGCCCCGTTTCGCGCCTCTCGCCGCGACGGCTTTGTAGATCATCTCGATCGCGTCGTGGCATCCGCGGCCCGGCCGGAATCCGTATTGCCTGCGGTCCAGTCGAGCCTCCCACTCCGGCTCTAGCGCGTTGCGTACCCGCTGTTGTTGGGCGCGGTCGGCGATAGTGGGAATACCGAGTGGGCGTTTGCCGCCTTTCTTGGGAATGTACACCCGCCGCACCGGCAGCGCGTGGCCCGGTCCGGTCCGGCGGCGCAGCAGCGTCGCCAGGGCGGCCCGGTCTTCAGAGGTCAGCGCGACCTTCCTGTCCACGCCCGCGGTGAGGCGACCGGTGTTGTGCTGACTGACCCGCCGCACGCTGACCAGCGCGTTCGCTCGGCTGCGCAGCATCAGTTTCTGCAGGTTGCGCACTTGCTTGTAGTCGCCTGCCTGCGTCGCCTTGAAGATCCGTTGCCGTAGTCGCTGTACCCGTGCCTCCTGTTCGCGCCATGTGATGGCGTCCCAGTCGATCGGGTCCTCGGGTCCGTTCGCCACGTCGCCGCCTTCATCGAGCGCCGTGATATCGACCACGGTGGTCGTCGCGTCCTGCGTCGCGGCGCCTAACTTGTCCGTATGGTTCCAGCGTTTCATAGGCTCTGATTCGTCAAAGGGCCACCCGGCTCACGTCAGCTCCCTTTCGGGCACAGACACGATGGTCTGGTATGCGGCCAGCTGCTGCTGGCCCGCGGCCTCGGTGCGGCGGGCGTGGTGATCGACTCCGCTCCGACCGAGGGGGTCCGGGTCAACCCGCTGTCGCAGGCCCGGTCCCTCTTCCCGGCGCTGAAGAACCCCGCCACCCGGCACAGGGCAGTGGCGTTCACTCCCGAGGAGTTCCACTACGCCTTCACCAACACCCTGTCCGAGGAGGAGTCGTTGCGGGTGTGGGAGCGCTACGCGATCGCGGCACCGGGCAGCTGGATCTGGGCCTACGGCCTGATCGCCAACTTCAAGCCCGGGCACCAGGAGACCTGGGTCGACTACGACGCAGACCGGGCCCCGCTGCTGTTCATCGCCGGCGGCGAGGACCACATCATGCCCGCCTCGGTGAACAGGTCGAACGCCAAGCACTACAAGAAGTCGCCGGCCGTCACCGACTACGTCGAGCTCGAGGGGCGGGACCACTGGACGTGCGCCGCTCCGGGCTGGGAGGCCGTCGCGGACCACGCCCTCGACTGGGCGCTGCGCCAGTCGGAGGCAGGATCCCGCACGGCTGCCGGGTCCTGACCGGCTACGTCGGCAGGGCCAGCAGGTCCACGTGGTGCACCGTCACCGCGGCCGCGCCGCCGGCCAGCTCCGCCCGCCGGCGCCCGGCGTAGTCCCCGGCGACCCGGTCGAGGTCCGGTGACTGCTCCCGAGCGGCGCCGACCCAGCCGTCGAACCACGCCGCGGCCAGGTCCCGCAGGTCGGGTCCGAGGCGCCAGGGACTGGGCCGCGTGTGGACCTCGAGACCTCGCCGCCGGAAGGCCGCCACCGCCGTGCCCGCGGCATCGGGGCCGAGGAGCGGGCCGTCGCCGAGTCGTCGCCGCTGGTGGGCGTTGAACGACGCCATCACCCGGTGGTCGAGCGGATCGGGCGGGTCGATCTCGACGGTGCCCACGACGCTGAGGGTGACGATCACCGGGCACCGCGCGTCGGCGCACAGCGCGACGAAACGGTCCAGCTCCTCGCCGGTGAACATGTCGAGGAGTGCCGACGCGGTGACCAGGGACGCCCCGGCGAGGTCGTCGGCGGTCAGGCGGGTGATGTCGTCCTGGCGCGTCTCCACCTGCGGGACGGGCGGCTGGGCCGCGACGCGCGCGAGCAGCTCGGCGTCGCGGTCGTGCAGCACCCACCGCTGGGGACCGACCAGCCGCGGCGCGAGCCACCGGGCCATCGAGCCGGTGCCGCAGCCGAGGTCGTGGACGAGCAGCCCGCCGGTGGGCAGGTGTGTACGCAGGAGGTCGACGAGCCCGGTCGAGCGGGCCTCGGCGTCGGCGGGCTCCCGCAGCACGAGCCAGTCGGGGGCGGCACGGACCGGCTCGGTCGTCATGCCACCTCCCGCGGTCCGGTGAACCGAACGCTAGCAACGTCCGTACCCACCGGCGAGGACTCGGGAGGGAGGTCTCGTGATCGGTGTCCGCGCGGGCCTGCTCGCCGCCGTCGCCGGGCTCGTCGTCCTGCTCGGCGGACTGGCCGCGGCTCCCGGGATCGGGGCTGCCGCGGTGGCGGTCGGCCTCGCGTGCGGAGCCGTGCTGGGCGCCGCTGCGGATCGCAGCGCCCGCCGGGCCGGGGTCCGGTCGTGGGGCCCGGCCGACGTGGTGACGCTCGTGCGGGCCACGCTGGCGTGCGGCGTCGCCGCGCTGGTCGCCGACGCCCTGGTGGCGCAGCCGGCGGTGACGGTGCTGGTGTCGCTCGCCGTGGTCGCGCTGGCCCTCGACGCCGTGGACGGGCGGGTGGCGAGGCGGACCGGGACCGTGTCGCCGCTCGGCGCCCGCCTCGACGGGGAGGCGGACGCGTTCCTCATGCTCGTGCTCAGCGTGCACGTCGCGGCGGAGGTGGGTGCATGGGTGCTGGCGATCGGGGCGGTGCGCTACGCCTTCGCGGTGGCCGGGTGGGTGCTGCCGTGGATGCGCGCCGAGCTGCCGCCGCGCTACTGGCGCAAGGTCGTCACGGCCGTCGCGGGGATCGCGCTGGTCTGGGCGGTGGCCGACCTGCCGGCCACGTACGCCGCCCTCGGCCTCGCCGCCCTCCTGCTCGCCGAGTCCTTCGGCCGGGACGTCGGGTGGCTGTGGCGCCGGCGCGCGGTCGCCGCCGCCGTGGTCGCCCCGTCCGCGGGACTGGCGTCGCCGTGAGGCAGGTCGAGCGGACGGCGTACGACGCGGCGCTGCGGGCGGCCCGGGTGGCGGCCTACCCGCCGGGGGAGTTCGTCGGGCAGGAGAGCTTCATGACCCGCACCGAGATCCTCGACCTGGCCCGGGCGGCCGCGGTCGGCCCCGGGGTCTCGGTGCTGGACCTGTGCTGCGGGGTGGCGGGGCCCGGTCGCCTGGTCGCGGCCGAGCTGGGGTGCGCCTACCGCGGTGTCGACCGCAGCCCGGACGCGATCGAGGTGGCGCGGGCACGCGCCGCCGGCCTGGGCTGCCGCTTCGACGTCGCCGAGGTCCCGCCGGTCCCGGGCAGGGACGTGGACGTCGTCCTGCTCCTGGAGACGATGCTCGCCTTCGAGGACAAGGTGCCGCTGGTCCACGGGGTCGCCGAGGCACTCGCGCCCGGGGGACGGTTCGCCTTCACGGTGGAGGAGGGCGCGCCGCTGACCGAGCGGGAGCGGCAGGCGATGCCCGCCGCCGACACGGTCTGGCCGGTCCCGCTGGCGGAGCTCCTCGGCCAGCTCGACGACGCAGGGCTGGACCTGCGCTGGATGCAGGACGGGACCCGCTCGCACCAGCGGGTCGCCGATGCGCTGGCGGCGCAGCTCGGGGCCGGGCGCGCGGCGATCGCCGACGAGGTCGGCGACCGGACCGCCGACGACCTCCTCGCCGCCCACCGGCTCTGGAGCGACTGGCTGGGCTCGGGCCGGGTCCGCAAGCTGGCGATCGTCGCGGAGAAGCACGCCGCGGGATGAACTCCGCGTGGCGCCGCGTCGTACCTCCTCGTGAGAAGCCCTCGTGAGAATCCCTCGTGGCAGGAGCGTGTGATGGTCATCCGTGAGATCGCGGCGGCGGCCGTGCTGGTGTCGGCGGGGGTCCACCTCGTCCTGTGGTTCGACGGGATGCGGGAGTCCGACGTCGTCGGCCCCGCCTTCCTGCTCAACGCGGTCGGCGGTGCGGTGATCGCCGTGCTGCTGGTCCTCTGGCGGCACTGGGTGCCCCCGCTCCTGGCGGTCGGCTTCGGCCTCTCCACGCTCGCGGCCTTCGTCATCTCGGCGACCGTGGGCCTCTTCGGGGTCGAGGAGGACTGGTCGGGCTGGGCGGTGTGGACGGCCGCCGTGGCCGAGGTGGTGGCGATCGTGACGGGCGGCCTGCTCCTGCGCGAGGACAACCCGCTGCGCTCACGCGCGCAGTCGCAGGACCACGCGTCCGGACGTGGTGCGCACCTCCACTGACGCGATGTCGGCCCGGTCCGTGGACGTCCCGGCCGTGAGCCGCATCGTCATGCCGCCGACCGAGCGCCAGCTGCCCACCTGCTCGGTGTGCCCGTCGCGGGTCCGCACGACGATCGTGTAGTCGACCGAGGGCGGCAGCTCGTACTCCACCGACTCCGGCTCGTAGGTGCAGGTCAGGAGCAGCCGGGTGCCCCACGTGACCTGCTCGAGGCCGACGGTCGCCTCCACGGGGACGTCGCCCACCGGGCTCATCGGCTCGTCCGGGACCGGAGCCTCGGTGGCGGTCGGGGACGGCGCCACCGACGACGGCTCCCGGCCGTCGTCGCCGCCGGCCAGCAGTGCCGGGACACCGAACGCGACCGCGGCGAAGGCGGCGGCCAGCCCGGCCGCGACGAGGGTGCGCCGCCGCCCGCTGCGGCGTACGGAGCGGGTCAGGGCGGGCAGCAGCGTGTCCGGCAGCGGTTCGTCGGCGCGGCGGGTGCTCGAGCAGGCTCGCGTCGACGCGGTCCAGGAGCCCGGGGAGCCCGGCGACCTCCCGCACGGCGCGGGTGCAGCTCTCGCAGCCGGGCAGGTGCCGCTCCAGCGCCAGGCGGTCGCCCGGGCTCAGGGCGCCCAGCACGTAGGCCGCGCCGTCGTGTGCGAACGGGCAGGTCACGCGCTCACCCCCATCTCCTCGAGCGCCAGCCGGAGCGCCCGCAGCGCGTAGTGCGTGCGGGACTTCACGGTGCCCTCGGGCACCCCGAGGCGCTGGGAGGCCTCGGCCACGGACCGGCCCCGGTAGTAGCACTCGAGCAGGACGGAGCGGTGGTCGGCGGACAGGTGGGTGAGCGCCTCGGCCACCACCCAGGAGAGCAGCAGCTGGTCGCTGGCGTCGTCGGTCGTGCGGAGCTCGGGGACGTCGGCGACGGGGGTCTCGGGGTGGGACCGGCGGCTGCGCCAGTCGTCGATGACGATGTTGCGGGCGACGGTGAACAACCAGGCACGCACGGACGGCGCCGGCCCGGCGAGCACGTCGCGGTGGCGCCAGGCGCGCAGCAGGGTCTCCTGGGTGACGTCCTCGGCGTGCGCGCGGTCGTTGCCGACGAGGCGCAGGCAGTAGCGCCAGAGCACGTCCGCGTGCTCCTCGTGCAGCCGTCGCATCAGCGCGACCTCGTCCTCGGGCATGCATGCCTCCTCCCGGGGATACGCCCGCGGGGCGGCACCGGTTCAACGCGCCCGGGCAGGCAGGAATCCAGTGTGGCCGTCCGGGCCGTACGCCGCGAGGAACCGGTCCCGGAACACGTCCATCCGCCACACCGGTGCGTCCGCGGCCGGCCGGAGTCCCTCGTCCCAGCCCCAGCCGTCGATGGCCTCCAGCACGGCGGGGTCGCGGGCGAGCAGCGCGACCGGCACGTCGAACCCGGCGTCCGGTCCCGAGACGATCGTGGCCGGCTGGTGGTCCCCGAGCATCACGACGACCGTGTCGTCGTCGCCGTGGGTCAGCACGAACGACACGAGCGCCTCGAGCGAGTACTCGACCGCCCCGGCGTACGCCGCCCGCACCCGGTCGGGGTCCGGCCAGATGTCGGCCTCCGAGGCGAGCCTGCCGGGCATGCCGTCGAAGACCGATCCGTCGCCGACCTCGGACGGGGGCACCATCCGCGGGACCCTGGACCACGGGGCGTGGCTCGTGATCAGGTCGATCTCGGCCATCACCGGTGGTCGGTCGGCGGGCGCCAGCTCGAGGCGGTGGAAGGCGTCGAGGGTGTACTGGTCCGGCATGGTCGGGTAGCCGAACCGGGGTCCGCGGTAGCCGACGTTGCGCGAGTCGTAGACGTGGTCGAAGCCGTAGAAGGCGCCCTGCGGCCAGTCCCGGGTGTTGGCCGGGACCGAGGCCGCCGTCCGCCAGCCCGCCCCCGCGAAGAGGCGGGTCAGGGTCAGGCGCGAGCTCGTCACGAGCAGGTCGTAGCGCTGCTGGCTGTCGACCCACAACCCGGTCTGGAGGGTGGCGTGCGCCAGCCAGCTGCCCGCCCCGTAGGTCGGGGAGGTGAGGAACGCGCTGCGACCGGCGAAGCCGGCCCGCTCGAGTCGTCGGGTGCCGGAGTCGAGGACGTCCACCACCCCCGGGGAGATGGCCGGGTCCTCCAGGGCGACCCGGCCCAGGCTCTCGACGAACACGACGAGCACGTCCTTGCCCCGCAACCCGGTGAGCAGGTCGGCGGCCGGCACGTCGCGCACCGGGTCGGCCGCGGCGGCCCGCGCGAACTCGCGTCGGTCCCGGAGGACCGAGGGGACCCGGGTCACCTGGTCGTAGACGTAGGCGGAGGCCCGGTGCGACGCCACCGGGCCCGAACCCGTGCGCGCGTCCACCACACCGAGCACCAGCCAGAGGACGCCGAGGGCCGCGATCGCCTGCAGCGCACCGCGCCGGTGCCGTTCGGCGGCGTGGGTGACCCGCAGCACCGCGAACGGCGGCAGGACGACCAGGGCGAGGAGGAGGGCTGCCGCCGCCACGAGGAGTCCCTCGCCCCATGCGCCGGCGGCCGAGCCGCGGACCGTCTCCACCAGCGACCCGGCGTACTGCCAGTCGATCAACGGGTCGAACGGCCGGTTCAGCACCTGGAGGAACCCGATGTCCAGCAACGTGGACACGGCGACCAGGGCGAGCAGGACGCACGCGGCGGCGACCAGCACCGCCCGCAACCGGTGCATCGCGGGGGGCAGCAGGAGCACGACCGCCAGGAACACGATGGCCTCCACCGGCAGCCGCACGAACGACGTCCGCTCCACGTCCTCGAGCCGGTTCGGGACCGTCAGCACGAGCACGACCACCGCGATCGCAGCCCCGGTCACCAGCACCCCCACCGTGGTGGAGGCGGCCCTCGCCCACCGCGTCACACGACGGGACACGACAGGGCGTTGAACCACGGGCACGGTCACTCCGTTCAAGGTCACGCAGGGAGGTTCACGTCGTGCAACGAGGACGGCGACGCTCCGGTTCACCCGGGGCGGGCCGAGGGAGCGGACGCGAGGTGGTCGCATGGGTGGTCGCACGGGCGGTGAGGCACTGGCCTTCTGGGTGACGGAGCCGGGCGCGGGCGAGATCCGCCGGAGCACGCTGCCCGGGCGCCGGCCCGACGAGGTCACCGTGCGCACTCTCCGGTCGGGGGTGAGCCGGGGGACCGAGAGCCTGGTCTTCGCCGGACGCGTGCCGCGCAGCCAGCACGACGCCATGCGCGCCCCCTTCCAGGACGGCGACTTCCCCGGGCCGGTGAAGTACGGCTACCTCAACGTGGGCGTGGTCGAGGACGGTCCGGCCCGGCTCCTCGGGCGCACGGTGTTCTGCCTGCACCCCCACCAGACGGCGTACGTCGTCCCCGCCACCGCGGTCACGGTGGTGCCGGACGACGTGCCCGTCGCCCGGGCCGTCCTCGCGGGGGTGGTCGAGACCGCGGTCAACGCGCTCTGGGACGCCGGGCCCCTCGTCGGTGACCGGGTGGCGGTCGTGGGGGCCGGAGCCGTCGGCTGCAGCGTGGCCCGGCTGCTGGCGCGCATCCCCGGCGTCATCGTGACGCTGGTCGACGTCGACCCGGGCCGGGCGCCCGTGGCCACCGCCCTCGGCGCGGACTTCGCCCTCCCCGACCGCGCCGAGGGCGGCTGCGACCTGGTCTTCCACACCAGCGCGACCTCGGCGGGCCTTCAGGCGTCGCTGGAGCTGCTGGCGGCGGAGGGCACCGTCATCGAGCTCAGCTGGTACGGCGACGCCGCGACGTCGGTCTCCCTCGGCGGCGCCTTCCACTCGGGGCGCCTCGCCGTCCGGGCCAGCCAGGTGGGCACCGTGTCGCCGGCCCGGCGGGGGCGTCGTACGACGGGCGACCGGCTGGCGCTCGCCCTCGAGCTCCTCCGCGACCCGGCCTTCGACTGCCTGCTCACCGGGGAGTCACCCTTCGAGACGCTGCCCGACGTGATGCCCCGCCTCGTGTCCCGCACGCTCCGGCGCTGTGCCACGCGGTCACCTACGACACCGTGGAGGTCCCGTGTTCGGCGTGACCGTCCGCGACCACATGATGGTGGCGCACAGCCTGGCGGGCGAGGTCTTCGGGCCGGCCCAGCGGCTGCACGGCGCCACCTTCGTCGTCGACGCGACGCTGCGCGGCGAGCACCTCGACGACGACGGGATCCTCGTCGACATCGGCCGGGCGACCGAGCTGCTGCGCTCCGTGGTGGGGGAGCTGTCCTACCGCAACCTGGACGAGGAGCCGGCGTTCGCCGGCACCAACACGACCACCGAGGTGCTGGCCCGGCACGTCGCGGACCGGCTGGCCGCAGGCATCGCGGCCGGGCCCTCGGCCCGGCGGTCCCGGTCACCGGCCTGGTGGTGACCCTGCACGAGTCCCACGTCGCCTCGGCGAGCTACGAGCGGTCGCTGTGAGGGCGGGGGAGGTGGTGCACGTGCTGGTCCCCCAGGGGATCCACGACCCGCTGCGCCCGAGCGGTGGCAACACCTACGACCGGCGCCTGGTGCGGGAGCTGGGGGCGGCCGGGTGGTCGGTCCGCCTCGTCGAGCTGGCCGGGTCCTGGCCCGACGACGGGGCGTCGGAGCGGGAGACGCTGGAGCGGGCGCTCCACGCCCTGCCCGACGGTGCGATCGCGCTCGTCGACGGCCTCGTCGCGTCGGCGCTCGGGACGGTCGTGGCGCGGGCGTGCCGCCGGCTGCGGGTGGTCGTGCTGATGCACATGCCGCTGGGGATCGGCGCCGCGGGCGACGCTGCACCCGGCGGAGGGTGCCCTGCTGCGCGCCGCCGCCGCGGTCGTCACCCCGAGCGCCTGGACGAGGTCCTGGCTGCTGGGGACCTACGGCCTGGACCCGGACCTCGTCCACGTCGCCCGCCCCGGGGTGGACCGGGCGCCTCCGGTGGACGGCACGGGGGACGGCGGCGCCCTGCTGTGTGTCGGGGCGCTCACGCACGGCAAGGGCCAGGACGTGCTGGTCGCGGCGCTGTCGCGCATCCCGGACCTCCCGTGGCGGTGCACGTGCGTCGGCTCCCTGACCGTGTCGCCGGAGTACGCCGACCGGGTGCGGCGCGAGGTCCGGCACCACCGCCTGGACGAGCGGTTCGTGCTGACCGGGGCGCTCGTCGGCGACGACCTCGCGGGCCGTTACGCGTCCGCCGACGTGCTCGTCCTGGCCAGCCGGGCGGAGACCTACGGCATGGTCGTCACCGAGGCCCTCTCGCGGGGCATCCCCGTCGTCGCCGCGGACGTGGGCGGCGTGCCGGAGGCCCTCGGCTCCACCGGCGACGGGACGCGGCCAGGCGTGCTGGTGCCCCCGGAGGACGTCGCCGCGCTCGTCGACGGGCTGCGGCTCTGGCTGTCCGACGCGGACCGCCGAGCGGCACTGCGCGCCGCCGCCCTCGAGCGGCGTACGAGCCTGGCTCCGTGGTCGGGGACCGCGGACCTGGTCGGGCGCGTCCTGCGGGAGGTGGCGGCATGACGCCGGTGCCGACGTGGTCCCGCCTGCCGTGGCGACCGCTCGCCGGCGCGGTGGTGCTGGTGGCCGTCGGCCGCCAGACCGGCAGCGGTCCCTTCGTGGCCGGCGTCCGGGCCCTCGACGCGACGACGCTGGCCTGGGGCACCGTGCTGGCCCTCGTCACCACCGTCGCCTGCGCCTGGCGGTGGCACCTCGTCGCACGGGGGCTGGGCGTCGGGATCGGGGTGCCCCCGGCGGTGGCGTCCTGCTACCGCGCGCAGTTCCTCAACACGGTCCTGCCCGGCGGGATCCTCGGTGACGTGCACCGGGGCGTCGAGCACGGCCGGGCCGTCGGGGAGACCGGGCTCGCGTTGCGTGCCGTCGCCTGGGAGCGCACTCGCCGGGCAGGCGGTCCACCTGGTCCTCGCGGTGGCGGTGCTCCTCGTGCTCCCGTCACCGCTGGAGGGCGCGGTCCTGCTGGTCGCCGGACCGGCGGCCGTCCTCGTCCTGGCGGTCGCGCTGGTGGCGCGACGGCCACGGGACCTCCGTCCGTCCCGGACCGGTCGGCTGCTGGCCGCCGTGCACGACGACGTCCGGTGCGGTCTCCTCGTGCGCCGGGCCTGGCCCGGGGTGGTGGTCGCGTCCTGCGTGGCGACGGCCGGCCACGTGGCGACCTTCGTCGTCGCCGCGCGTGCCGTCGGCGTGACCCTGCCCCCGGCGGAGCTGCTGCCGCTCGCCGTCCTCGTCCTGGTCGCCGCCGGGTTGCCGCTCAACCTCGCCGGCTGGGGGCCCCGGGAGGGCATGGCCGCCTGGTCCTTCGCGGCCGCCGGCGCGGGCGCGGCCCAGGGCGTGGCGACCGCCGTCGCGTACGGCGCGCTGGTGCTGGTGGCCAACCTCCCGGGACTGGTCGTGCTGCTGGCCGCCTCGCAGCGGGCGGGCCGACGCGGGGACGTGCCGGTCGCCCTGGCGGCGGGGGGTGGGGGGTCCCGTGGCTGAGCGTCCGTACACGATCCTGAGCTGCAGCGTCTCGCTGGACGGCTACCTCGGCGGCGCCACCCCGGAGCGGCTGGTGCTCTCCAACGAGGCCGACCTCCACCGCGTCGACCACGTCCGGGCCGGGTGCGACGCGATCCTGGTCGGCGCCGCGACGGTGCGCGCCGACAACCCCCGGCTGCTGGTGCGCGACCCCCGGCTGCGCCTCCAGCGCCGCAGCCAGGGACTGGAGGAGACACCGACCAAGGTGACCGTCACCGAGCACGCCCGGCTCGACGCGTGCAGCAACTTCTTCGCCGCCGGCGACGGCGAGAAGATCGTCTACTGCGCGAGCCGCTCGGTCCCCGCGGCACGTCGTCGGCTGGCCGCGGTGGCCACCGTCGTGGACGGCGGAGAGCCGGTGGAGGTGCCGCGACTGACCGAGGACCTCTACGCGCGCGGCGTACGACGCCTCATGGTCGAGGGCGGGGGCCGGGTCCACACCCAGTTCCTCACCACCGGTGTCGCCGACGAGCTGCACCTGGTCGTCGCTCCCTTCTTCGTCGGCAGCTCGCACGCCCGGCGGTTCGTCGGGGACGGCGACTTCCCGTGGAACCCCGCCCACCGGGCCCGGCTGGTCGAGACCTGCCAGATCGGGGACGTGGTGCTGCTGCGCTACGCCCTCTCCGCACGGTTCGAGGGTCCGTCGTGACGGGCGCCGTCGTGCCTCGTCGACCGGTCCCGGCCGTGGTCCCGGCCATGGTCCGCCGCGAGGTCCCGCTGCCGGTCCGGCTGCGGGACGGGTCGAGCGTCGAGGCGCGGCTCTTCACCTTCGACGGGCTCCGCGACGGTCGGGAGCACGTGGCCCTGGCCCTGGGGCCACCGGGGCCGGGTGTGCCGCTGGTCCGGATGCACAGCGAGTGCCTGACGGGGGACGTGCTGGGCAGCGAGCGCTGCGACTGCGGGCCGCAGCTGCAGGAGGCGGTGGACCGGATCAGTCGCGTCGGCGGATTCCTGCTCTACCTGCGCCAGGAGGGGCGGGGGATCGGCCTCTACAACAAGATCGACGCCTACGCCCTGCAGGACGCCGGGCTGGACACCTACGAGGCCAACGTGGCCCTGGGCTACGGGGAGGACGACCGCGACTACACGGTGGCCGCCCAGATGCTGCTCGGCCTGGGCGCGGACCGGATCGACCTCCTCTCCAACAACCCCGACAAGGCGGCCCAGCTGCGCGCCGCCGGCATCGACGTCGCGCGGCGCGTCCCGACCGGGCTCCACCTGTCGCCGGTCAATGCGGACTACCTGGCGACCAAGGCCGGCCACGGCGGTCACCGGTTGTTCCTCCCCGCCGGCAGCACCCTCACCCCAAGAGGGTGATCCCGGGGGACCGTCACGGTGCCATGGTGACGACACAGCGCCGGGAGAGGAGATCCGCCATGGCCACCACCCCCACCCCTCCGAAGACGACCCGAGGTCCGGAAGAGGACGAGGACCCGAGGTTCTGGAGCGGCATGATCGCGTTCGCCGCCTTCATGTTCCTCCTCGTCGGAGGCTTCCACTTCCTCGGCGGCTTCGTCGCCCTGCTCGAGGACGACCAGTACCTCGTGGGGGAGTCGGACCTGCTCATCCAGACCGACTACCAGCTGTGGGGGTTCGCCCACATGGCCATCGCGGTGGCGATGTGGTTCACGGGTTACGGATTGTTCTTCCGGCGTACGTGGGCGCGCATCGTCGCCGTCCTGGTCGCCATGGTGAGCGCGCTGACCAACCTCGCCTTCCTGTCGGCCAACCCGTGGTGGTTCTCGCTCATGATCATCCTCGACGTCCTCGTGATCTACGCCGTCACGGTCCACGGTGATCCCGAGGACGGGTACTAGGACCCGTCGCGCGGGGCAGCCTGTCGTGCCCCCTGTCGTGCCCGGGGCGTGAGGACCACCACGAGGACGCCCGTGACCAGGTAGATCACCTGCAGGGGGTGGAACGCACGGATCGAGGCGATCTCGCCCACGATCCAGTAGCCCATGACGGTCCCGGCCACGATGCTGGCGAGCGGCCAGCCGTCGCTGCCCTTCACCTGGGCGATCGCGGCGACCAGCGAGCTGCCACCGACGATCGCCATCAGGATCACGCCGGGGAGGTAGTTGCTCGGGAAGTCGGTGGCCCGGACCCACGCCGGCTGCTCGGGGATCCAGGTGGTCATGAGGGCGATGCCGCCGCCCGTCGCGCTGATCGCGTTGAACACCAGCAACCCGAGCAGGACCCTGCGCCTGCGGTCCGTCTCCTGCCACATGACGTCCTCCTCCGTTCACCGTCGACGCTAGGGCGCCGGCGGGGGCCCCGACAGGGCCGAACGGCTCTGGTGCGTGGGTCGGGCCGCGCCAAGACTGGGAGGCGCCCGCAAGACGACCGAGGAGACCCCATGGAGCGACTCACCCCCCTCGCCACCGCCTTCCTGGACGCGGAGGACGTGGACCCCCGGGCCTCCCTCGCCATCGGCTCGCTGGCCGTCTTCGAGGGGCCGGCGCCGCCGTTCGAGGAGTTCGTCGAGCTCATCGCCGGCCGCCTCGCGCTGATCCCGCGCTACCGCCAGAAGCTGCGCACGGTCCCGTTCGGCCTGGCGGCGCCGGCGTGGGTCGACGACCCCGACTTCGACATCCGCTGGCACATCCGCAACACGGCGCTGCCCCGCCCCGGCGGCCCGCAGGAGATCGGCCGCCTGATGAGCAGGGTCATGTCGCGCCGGATGAACCGCGACCGCCCGCTGTGGGAGTACTGGTTCTGCGAGGGCCTCCCCGACGGCCGGTGGGCCCTGCTGTCCAAGCTGCACCACAGCCTCGTGGACGGCGTCTCCGGCACCGACCTCTACCAGCTGGTGCTCGACCCGACCCGGACGCCGCGCCCGCCCGTGCCCGACACGTGGGTGCCCGCGGCCGCACCCTCGACGCTGTCCGTCACCGCGCGCGCTGCGTGGGAGCTGGCGACCTCGCCGGTACCGGCGGTGCGCGCGGTGGCCGGCTCGCTCGCGGACCCTCGTCGCCTGGCCCGTCTCACCGCCGAGACGGCGTGGGGGCTGGTGACCATGTCGTCCGCCCTCCGACCGGTCCGGAGCACGTCGTTGACGGGTCCGCTCGAGGGCAGCCGCCGGTACACGTGGACGGACATCTCGCTGGGCGACGTACGCATCGTGCGGGCGAGGTACGGCGTGACGGTCAACGACGTGGCCCTGGCCGCGGTGACCGGTGGCTTCCGGCAGCTGCTGCTGTCGCGTGGCGAGGAGCCCGACGCCCACGCGCTGCGCTCCCTGGTCCCGGTCTCCACCCGTGAGCCCGGCGCCGAGTCGATCCCCGACAACCGGGTCTCGCTGATGCTTCCCTACCTCCCCGTCGACCTCGCCGACCCCCACGAGCGGCTGCAGGCCGTGCGGGAGCGCGTGCGCGGCCTGCGGGCTCGGCACGAGCCCGAGGCCGGGGGGAGCGTCACGACGGCCGCGGAGTACGGCCCGTTCCCGCCCGTGTCGTGGGGGATCCGCCTCGGGATGCGGCTGCCGCAGCGGCAGGTCGCCACGGTGACCACCAACGTGCCGGGTCCCCGCAGCACGCTGTACGCGCTGGGCCGCGAGGTGCAGGAGATGCTGCCCTACGTCCCGATCGCGGACCGGGTGCGCATCGGCGTGGCCATGTTCTCCTACCGGGACACCCTGACCTTCGGGATCACCGGCGACTACGACACGACGCCCGACCTGCACGTGCTCGCCGACGGCATCTCGGCGTCCATGGCGGAGCTGCTGGCCATCGCCCGCGAGGCCGGCTGACGCGCTGCGCAGGGTGCCGGGCGGACCTCCTCGTCACGACTGGTCGACGGCCTCCTTCGCGTCGCGCTCGAGGGCCTCGACGTCCGCCTGGAGCTCCTTCTTCTCCAGCGACTCCGAGCGGCGCATGGCCTCCTCGATCCGCGACTCCATGTCCATCACGCCCACCACGACCAGGCCGGCCTCGCCCTTGTCGAGGGACTCACCGAGCTCCTTCAGGTCGTCGCGGCTCATCCCGGCGGCGGCGTGGCCGGCCACCGCGCCCAGGATCGCGCCGCCGGCGGTCGTGGCCGCGAGCAGGCCACCGCCGATCGCGGCGAACGGGAACAGGGCGACGACGAGGCCGGTCGCGAGACCGGTGCCGCCGCCGAGCACGCCCCCGACGCGGGTCGGGGTCTCGTGCTTGCGCGTGATCTTGACCTTGCCGTCCTCACGACGGTGGATGACCGCGGCGTCGTAGGCGTCCATGAGCCCCGCACCGTTGTGCAGGGCCTTCACGAGGTCGTAGTCCGCCTCGGCGGAGTCGAGGTCCGGGTAGACCCCTGCGAAGACGATGAGCGTGTCGAGTGCCATGTGGAGGACCTCCAGGTCGGGTGAGCCCGAGCTCGCCCGCTCGCGATGGCGAGCGGCGGCCGGTGGCGAAAGGCCCACCGTGGCACCGCGCTCGGGGAGGGCGCCTCATCCGCTCCGGGTGAGACGAGCCATCTCTTGGCGGGTCTGCGAAGGGTTGCCTCACCTCCGCGACGGCTGGGAGTCGGGACCTTCGACCCTTCAAGGCCTCGAGGACCGTCCCTAGCCTCGTCAGCGCACCCCAGCGATGCCGTCCCCACCGAGGAGCAGACGTTGAAGCAGCGACCGATCGCACCGTCCGTCACGCGAGTCGACCGGTGGCGCTACCGGTCCGCCGTCCAGGCCGCCCGGGTCCTCAACTCGATGGGCCGCCACGACGCGGTCGTGGACCGGCCCACCGTCGTGGACCGGCCAGGACCGCGCTTCGAGGCCGGTCGTCCCACGACGTCCTGAGTGACCGACCCGCCGGATGACCGGCGGGCCGGCCGGGCTCAGGCCAGTGCCTTGGCCTTGAGGGCGGCGAACTCCCTCTCGTCGATCGTCCCGGCGTCCAGCAGGGCCTTGGCGCTCGCGATCTGGTCGGGCGCGGCCTGCGCGCCCGAGACCTGCCTGATGTAGCTGGCCTGCTCGTCCAGCTGCCGCTGCACGGCCGCCGCCTGACGGTCCTGCATGCTCCGGCCGCGGGCGATCAGGTAGATCAGTGCCCCCAGCCAGGGCAGGAAGACGAGCACGATGGCCCACCCGGCCTTGGCCCAGCCACTGAGCGTGGTGTCGCCGAACATGTCGAAGAGGCACCGGAACCACACCATGATGGCGCCGAACCAGATGAAGAACCAGAAGCTCCAGAGGAGGACTTCGCCGAAGTCCGTGGTGATCGAGTCCATGTCAGTCCTTGAGTCGTGACGGCAGGATGCCTGGTTCCAGGCCCGTCACGGCCACCCTGCCGGGCCGACAGGGCGGCCGCATCCCACGTTTCGGATGACCCTGCGGCTCCGTGGGGGGTGGACGGACTGTCATGCTGGGCTGGTGACGTACGCACCGGGCCGGCTGCTCGTGCTGCTGGTGGGGTGCGTGGTGCTCGGTGCCGGGGTGGCTCTCTTCCTCACCGCGGACCTGGGCTCGGACGGCTACTCCACCCTGGTCAACGGCATCGCGCTCCGCACCGGCCTGGCCTTCTGGGTCGCCAACCTGCTGGTCGGCGTCACCCTGGTCGCGCTCGCCGCCGTACGACGGGTGTTCCCCGGCGTCGGCACGGTCGTCCAGGTGGTCGTCGTGGGTGTGACCGTGTCCCTGCTCGTCGACGTGCTCGACACCCCGGACGGCCTGGGACCCCGGCTGCTGCTGCTGGCCGGGGCGTTCCCGGTGCTCGCCGTGGGGATCGCGGTCTACCTCGGCAGCCACACCGGTGCGGGCCCGGCCGAGGCGGCCGCGCTCGCCTGGGACCCGCCCGTGCCTTTCCGGTGGAGCTACAGCGCCGTGCAGGGCGGGGGAGCGCTCATCGGGTGGCTCCTCGGCGCGACGGTCGGCGTCGGCACGGTCGCGGTCATCCTGCTGCTCGGACCGGGGGTCGACCTGGCCAGCCGGTTGCTCCACCTCGACGTGCACCAGGGCGAGCCGGCTGGTCAGGGTCCCGGCGCGCGAGCATCATGACCGCATGAGCAGGTACGGCGGGCAGTACGGCCCCGACATCACGTTCCTCGGCGTCGCCCCCTGCGACCTGGACGACGAGGCGTCGTACGCCGGTGCCGACGTGGTGGTCGTCGGCGCACCCTTCGACGGCGGCACCTCCCACCGGCCCGGCACCCGCTTCGGTCCCCAGGCGATCCGGATGACCGACTACCTCGCCCATGACGGCTCCCGTCCGTCGCTCGCGCTGCGGACCGACGGGCTGAGAGACCTGAAGGTCCTCGACGCCGGCGACGTGGAGATGCCGCCCGGCGACATCGAGAAGGCCCTCGGGGTGCTCGAGGCGGCCGTGGAGAAGGTCACCCGCGCCGGCGCCATCCCGGTCGTGCTCGGCGGGGACCACTCGATCGCCTTCCCCGACGCCAAGGGCGTCGCCAACGTGCTGGGCCACGGACGCGTGTCGATGATCCACTTCGACGCGCACGCCGACACCGGGGACATCGAGTTCGGCTCGCTGTGGGGGCACGGACAGCCGATGCGCCGGCTGATCGAGTCGGGCGCGCTGCGCGGCGACCGCTTCCTCCAGGTCGGGCTGCGTGGCTACTGGCCCGGGCCGGAGACCCTGGACTGGATGGCCGGGCAGCGGATGCGTTCCTACGAGATGACCGAGATCGTCCACCGCGGGCTGTCCGACGTCCTGACCGAGGCGTCCACGATCGCGACCGACGAGTGCGACGGCGTCTTCCTCTCGGTCGACATCGACGTCTGCGACCCCGGGCACGCGCCCGGCACGGGCACCCCGGAGCCCGGCGGCCTGACGGCGCGCGAGCTGCTCGACTCCGTACGCCGCATCTGCCTCGAGCTGCCGGTCGTCGGGATCGACGTGGTCGAGGTCAGCCCGCCCTACGACCACGCCGACATCACCGCGGCGCTCGCCAACCGGGTCGTGCTCGAGGCGCTCTCGGCGATCGCGCGCCGGCGTCGCGACCAGCGCGACGGGACCACGTGGGACCCGTCCCAGCCGCTGCTCGACGGCCGCTGAGCTAACCCTCGAGGCGGCGTGCGAGGTAGGTCGACGTGACGCCGACGCCGGCCGCCGCCACGTCGCGCGGGGTGCCGGTGGCGACGACCAGCCCGCCGGCGTCGCCGCCGCCGGGGCCGAGGTCGACGACCCAGTCGGCGGTGGCGATGGTGTCCAGGTCGTGCTCGACCAGCACGACCGTGTTGCCGGCGTCGACCAGCCGGTGCAGCTGGCGCATCAGGAGGTCGGTGTCGGAGGGGTGCAGGCCCGAGGTCGGCTCGTCGAGGAGGTAGAGGGAGTGGCCGCGGTTGGCACGCTGCAGCTCGGTGGCCAGCTTGATCCGCTGGGCCTCGCCCCCGCTGAGCTCGGTGGCGGGCTGGCCGAGCCGCAGGTAGCCCAGCCCGACCTCGCGCAGGGTCGCCAGGCCCCGGGCGGCCGACGGCACGTCGGCCAGGAACGCGGCGGCGTCGTCGACCGACATGGCCAGCACGTCGGCGATGGTCCGGTCGCGGTGGGTCACCTCGAGGGTCTCGGCGTTGTAGCGCGCGCCGTGGCAGGTCGGGCAGGGGGCGTAGGTGCTCGGCAGGAACACCAGCTCCACCGACACGAAGCCCTCGCCCTGGCATGTCTCGCAGCGCCCGGCGGCGACGTTGAAGGAGAAGCGCCCGGCGTTGTAGCCGCGCGCCCTGGCCTCGGGCGTGGCGGCGTACAGCTTGCGGACCGCGTCGAAGAGACCGGTGTACGTCGCCAGGTTGGACCGGGGCGTCCGGCCGATGGGCCGCTGGTCCACGACGACGAGACGGTCGAAGGAGTCGATGCCCGAGACCACGCGGACGTCGAGGTCCCCGCTCGAGCCGTCCCGGTCCTCCTCCTCGTCCCCGGCGTCGGCCGGCGGCTGGCCGAGGTGGCGCCGGACGACCTCGGCGAGCACCTGCACCACGAGGCTCGACTTCCCGGAGCCGGAGACGCCGGTCACCGCGGTCAGGGTCCCCAGCGGGAGGTCGACCGACACGTCCTGGAGGTTGTGCCGCGAGACGCCACCGAGGTGGATCCACCCGGCCGGCGTGCGGGGATCGCGCCGGAGCCGCTCGGCGCGACCGAAGAGGTGGGCACTGGTGGGGGACTCGGCGACCTCCTCCAGCCCGGCGATCGGTCCGGAGTAGAGCACCCGGCCACCGCCCTCGCCGGCGGCGGGCCCGATGTCCACGACCCAGTCGGCCCGGCGTACGACGTCCATGTCGTGCTCGACCACGAAGAGCGAGTTGCCCGCGGCCTTGAGCCGGTCGAGCACCTCCAGCAGCGGCTCGGCGTCCGCGGGGTGCAGGCCGGCCGAGGGCTCGTCGAGCACGTAGACGACGCCGAAGAGCCCCGAGCGCAGCTGGGTGGCGATCCGCAGCCGCTGCGCCTCGCCGGGGGACAGGGTCGTCGAGCTGCGGCCCAGGGAGAGGTATCCGAGGCCGAGGCCCAGCAGCACCTCGATCCGGGCGACGAGGTCGCCGCTGATGCGCCCGGCGACGTCGTCGCTGTCGTCGGTGACCGCCGGGCGGAGCAGGTCGGCGAGCTCGGTGAAGGGGAGCGCGTTGGCCTCCGCGATCGAGGCCCCGGCGAAGGTGACGGCGAGGGCGTCGCGGCGCAGGCCGCTGCCGTGGCAGGTCGGGCAGGGTGTGCTGCGGACGAAGGGCGTCATCCTGGCCCGCATCGCCTCGCTCGGGGACGAGGACAGCACCTGGCGCACGTGCCGGCGTGCGCTGCGGAAGGTGCCGTGGTAGTCCCGGCCGCCACCGCCGTCCTTGTCCTGCGGCCGGATCAGGACCGACGGCTGCTCGTCGGTGAAGAGCAACCAGTGCCGGTGGTCGGCCGACAGCTCGCGCCACGGCCGGTCGACGTCGATGCCGAGGTTCGTGACGATGCGGCGCAGGTTGTGTCCCTGCCAGGCGCCCGGCCACGCGGCGATCGCGCCCTCGCGGATGCTCAGCGACGTGTCGGGGACCAGCAGGTCCTCGGCGACGTCGTGCACGACCCCGAGGCCGTGGCACTCGGGGCAGGCGCCGGCGGCGGTGTGCGGGGAGAAGGCCTCGGCCGCCAGGTGGTCGGCGTCGGCGGGGTAGGTGCCGACCCGCGAGTAGAGGATGCGCAGCAAGTTGGAGAGCGTGGTGATGGTGCCGACCGTGGAGCGGGAGCTCGCCGCCCCCCGCCGCTGCTGCAGCGCCACCGCCGGGGGCAGGCCGGTGATCTCCTGCACGTGGGGCGCGCCGACCTGGTGGAGCAGGCGACGGGCGTACGGCGCGACGGACTCGAAGTAGCGACGTTGCGCCTCGGCGTACAGCGTCCCGAAGGCCAGCGAGGACTTCCCGGAGCCGGAGACCCCGGTGAACGCGACGATCGCGTCGCGCGGCAGGTCGACGTCGACGTCGCGGAGGTTGTGCTCGCGTGCCCCGCGGACGCGCACGAAGCCGTCCCGCTCCTCGTTGCTCACCGCCTCTGTCTAACGGACGCGGCGCGGCGACCCGCCAGGGGGGTTGCGCCCGGCGAGGGGCCGGGGCGGCTGGGGCGGATGGCCGGTCATGGTCTCGATGAGCTCGGCCGCGATGACGCTGACCTTGCGGTTGGTGGTCTGGGAGGCGTGGCGCAGGACCTCGAACGCCTCGCGGGAGGTGATCCTGCGGGTGACCATGAGGATCCCGAGGGCCTGGTCGATCACGGCCCGGGTGGCCAGCGCCTCGCGCAGCTCGTCGTCGAGGACGGTGTGCCCGGCGTGGCGCAGCAGGATCGTCAACGCGGTGGCGGCCTGGCCGGCGAACGCCTCGGCCCGGGCGACGTCGTGGTCGGTGAAGGCGCGGGGGACGGTGGCATAGAGGTTGAGGGCGGCCACCGGGTTGCCGTCGATGCGCAACGGCACGGAGACGACGCTGAGGATCCCGTGCGCCACGGCGTGGGCGGCGTAGTCGCCCCACCTCACCTCGAGCGACATGTCGGGCACCTCGACGCGGACCCCCCGGGCGATGGCCTCCAGGCAGGGTCCGTGGCCGCGGGTGTACTGGACCTCGTCCATCCGCGTCGCGACGTCGTCGCTGCTGACCACGGTGGCGACCTGGCCGGCGCGGTGCATCGTGATGCCGCAGTGCGAGGCGGGCACGATGGCGGCGGCCAGCATCGCGAGCTGGTGCAGGAAGTCGGTGACGTCGGGGCTGTCGAGGATCAGGTTCTGCAGCTCGCCGCAGGCCGTCGAGAGATCGAGTGGTTGCTGGTCCACTGGTCGATTCCCGCCTGCAAGGTCGTCCGGAGAGCCGTCGTGTCGCACCAGGTGGTGCCGCCTGACCCTGGCGCCACACCTGTGACTCAGTAAGCCCACGCTACGCCGCCGGGGGCGCGCACCTAGGGACTTTGGTCCTCTTCCTGCCCGGCTGGACGGCTGCTAACTTCGACCTCGGGTGTGGATAGGCGCCCGTTCGGCCGGACACCGACAGCCTGCGGGGGACGGTGGCCACGCCGAGCACCGCTCCGTGAGATGACCGGAGTTGATGATGCCCACGGCTCACGCAGCCAGCAGTCGACACCGGTCGCCGACGGGGATCGGTGCGCCATCCTCACCAGGTCGCGTCGGTGCGAGTCCCCCCGCAGGGGGAGGGGACACGCACCGACGTGACCACGTCGTGGCCGGGGTCGCCGGCGGTCGGGACGCCGAGGTCGTGACCTCGTACGCCGCTCGCGAGGCGGCCGCGCGCGGCACCTCGCTGGAGCTGGTCCACGTCCTCCGTCCCGGCACGCCCCGGCCCGCGGGCGGGCTGCAGGGGGTCGTGGTGGGTGCCCTGCGGCGGGCCCAGCAAGTGGCCGCCGCGGAGGCCCCGCTCGTGCCGGTGACCCCGACCCTGCTCAGCGGGCCGGTCGACGAGTCCCTGGTGGCGCACGCGGAGTCCGCGGCGCTGCTGGTGGTCGGCTCCTCCGAGGACGAGCCCACCGACCCGTGGAGGTCGGGCGCGCTGTCCACCGTGCTAGCGACCCGGGCCGCCTGCCCGGTCACGGTGGTCCCGCACGAGGCGGGACACACGGTCGTCCGCCGGGTGGTGGTCGGCCTCAGGTGGCCGCCGCACGAGGACGAGGCGCTGCTCGAGGAGGCCTTCGCCGCGGCCGAGCGGTGGCACTGCGACCTCGAGGTCGTGCACGCCGGTCGCGCGCAGGGCGCCCGCCGCGACCCACCGACCCCGCGGGGACACGACCCGGGCTGGGTGCCCGGTCTCACGGCGCTCGTCGAGGAGCACCTGGTGGTGCCCCGACGGAGCCACCCCCAGGTCCACGTGCGCGTCGACGTGGTGCGGTCGTCCCCTGCCGAGGCACTGATGGACAGCGTCGGGCCGGGCACGGTCCTCCTGGTGTCTCGCGCGTCCGGCGTGCACAACGGTCCGGTGCTCGGTCCCACGTCGCGCGGCGTCCTGCACCAGGCGCGGTGCGCCGTGGAGCTGGTGCCCGCCCGCCGTGTGCACGGTCCCCACTGACCCGGGGAAGGATCTGGCGTCGCGGCTGGTTGGGTGAGCCATGCGCATCTTCTTCACCGGAGGCAGCGGCAAGGCCGGCAAGCACGTCGCCCCCTTCCTCGCAGCCCAGGGCCACCAGGTCACCAACGCCGACCTCGTCCCGCTGGGGCATCCCGACGTGGCCGACCTCCGGGTCGACCTCACCGACGCGGGGGAGACCTACTCGGCGCTGGCCGGGCTGGCGACCTTCGACGAGCTCGACCTGCCGGAGAAGCCGTCGTACGACGCCGTCGTGCACTTCGCGGCGGTGCCCGCCATCCTGCGCGAGGCGGACTCGGCGACGTACGCGACCAACGTCCTCAGCACCTACCACGTGCTCGAGGCCGCCACGCGCCTCGGCATCCGCAAGGTCGTCTTCGCCTCCTCGGAGACGACGTACGGGATCTGCTTCGCCCAGGGCGAGCGCCGGCCCCTCTACCTGCCGGTCGACGAGGAGCACCCGACCGTCCCGGAGGACTCCTACGCGATGTCCAAGGTCGCGGGTGAGGTGACGGCGCGTTCCTTCCACGCGCGCACCGGTGCCGACGTCTACGGCCTGCGGATCAACAACGTCATCGAGCCCCACGAGTACGCCGACATGTTCCCGGCGTTCCTCGACGACCCGTCCTTGCGGCGGCGCAACGTCTTCGCCTACATCGACACCCGGGACCTGTCCCGGATGGTGCAGCGCTGCCTGGAGACCGACGGGCTGGGCTACGAGGTCTTCAACGTCGCCAACGCCGACATGTCCGTGGCCGCGACGACCGACGAGGTCCGCGAGCGGTTCTACGACGGGGTGGAGCTGCGCCGGGAGATGGGCCGCGACGAGACGTTCTACTCCATCGACAAGGCGCGCGAGCTCCTCGGATTCGCGCCGGAGCACTCCTGGCGCGACGTCCTGCCGGACCCCGCCGCCTCCTGAGGACCCGCACGGGTCACGGGGCGGACGGTGTCTCCAGCTCGCTGATGCGGGCACGGACGCTCTGCTCGGCCAGCCGCCACAAGGTGGCCGAGTGGGCATAGTGGTGGTGCCGGCCGGTGCCGGGCTGCGCCCGGTCGCGGCACGCTTCCTGCAGCTGGGCGCGGACGGCGAAGTCGTCGGCCGCCCCGCTCAGCGCGTCGATGGCGACGGTCCGCCAGTCGACGGTCACGTCTGTCATGGCGCGATGTTTCCCGACGACGGGCCGCGCGCGGCGCCCACGGCGCGAACCTGCTCAATTTTGAGGGGGCTGGCGGGCCGGACGGGGGGAGGACACTCGAGTCATGGAGCCTTCCACGACCTTCGCCGAGCAGCTCGCGGATGCGGCGCGCTCCATGCAGGGATGGTCGAGCACCCAGCTGACCCTCGAGAAGGTCGTGCTGGTCGCCATCGAGATCGTGCAGGGCTGTGACCTCGTCGGGATCTCCGTCGTCCACAGCGGGGGGATCGACACCCCGGTGGGGAGCAGCGAGGCGCTGAACCGGATCGACGAGCTCCAGTTCGTCCTGAAGGAGGGGCCGTGCTTCGACGCGCTCCACACGAACGAGGTCGTCCACAGTGGCGACCTGGCCCACGACGCGCGCTGGCCCCGGTGGGGTCCCCTCGTCGCGAAGGAGGCCGGTGTCGTCTCCATCGTGAGCTACCGCCTCTACACGACCCGGGACACGCTCGGCGCCATGAACCTGTACTCGACGAAGCCCGCTGCGTTCGACGCCGACGACATCGACAACGGGCACGCGCTCGCCGCGCACGTCGGCGTGGCGCTGGCGGCGTCGCAGAACGCCGAGCACCTGGAGCTGGCGATCAGCAACCGCACCGCGATCGGTCGCGCCGAAGGCATCCTGATGGAACGCTTCGGCATGCCTCCCGACCAGGCGTTCGCCGTCCTGCGACGCGTCTCCCAGAGCCGCAACGTGAAGCTCAACCGCGTGGCCGAGGAGCTCGTCCGCACCGGTGTCACCCCGAGCTGACCCGGGGTGTCGGGGTGTCGCGGGAGGCGATGCAGGGACGCGTGGCTGCGTGAGTCGCGCCCCTGCATACCCCCGTTTCCGCACTCAGATCGAGCACGGCGTTCATGGGCCGGTCCACGACCGGGCCGGCGCAGGTCCCGCGCAGCCGCGTGTGGGCGTCGAGCCGACGGTTCGCAGCGCGGCGCGCGTCAGGAGTCACGAGCAGGGGATCGGGGGGCATGACAAGACCTCTCACGGAGAGCCGTCACGGCCAACACTTCCTGCCGCGGGCTGAGGTCCCAACCACCGGTCTCGAACGTAGGCGACGGGCGCGGCCCTGTCTATGGCCGGACGTGATTGCCCGCCGCGGTCCTGGCCGAGCGGCTCCGGCTGGCCCGGACCAGGCGCTGAGGTCCGTGACCCACGCGGTCAGGTCGGGAGGCCGTACGGGTCCCGGGACACGCTGGAGACCGGCACGATCTGGCGCCCGAGCGGGACCAGCGACAGCGGGATCATCTTCCAGCAGGCGATGCCGAAGGGGATCCCGATGATGGTGATCATCAGCAGGGCGCCGGTGACCAGGTGCAGCAGGGCCAGCTCCCAGCCGAAGAAGATGATCCACACGACGTTGCCGATGACCGACCAGATGCCCGCGTCGCGACGCCAGGTCGTGGTCCGGCCGAACGGCCAGATGACGAAGCTGGCCAGCCGGAAGGACGCGATCCCGAAGGGGATCGTCACGATGAGCACGAAGGCGAGCACCCCGGCGATGGCGTAGCCGATCGCGAGCCAGAACCCCGCGAGCACCAGCCACAGGATGTTGCCGATCGTCTGCACGATCAGGACCGGCCGGACTGTCGTGGGCCCCGGCCGGCGCGCTCGCGCAGGGTGGCGATCGGCCGCCGGGGCACCTTCGGCAGCTGGGTCGCGCGCCCGTGCAGGGCGGTGAGCAGCGACGCCATCGCACTGTCCTGCTCGGGCGTGCGGTCGAAGGTGGTCAGGTTGAGCACCGGCTTGAACCGCACCCGGGTGACGGCCTTGGCGTAGGTGAACTCCTTGAGCCCGTCGGGGCCGTGGATGCGACCGAAGCCGGAGTCGCCCACGCCGCCGAAGGGCAGTCCGGGGACGGCGACGAAGGAGACGACGGAGTTGATCGAGGTCATCCCCGATCGCAGCCGGCGGGCCAGCTCCGGGCCGCGTGCCGCCGAGAACACCGCCGCGCCCAGGCCGTAGCGGGTGGCGTTGGCCAGCTCGACGGCCTCGTCCATGTCCCGCACCCGGCGCACGGTGACGGTCGGCCCGAACGTCTCCTCGCGGACCGCGGCGGAGTCCTCGGGCACGTCGACGAGCACGGTCGGCTGGATGAACCGGTCGCCCACGGCGTCGACCCCGCCGACCACCGCACGGCCTCCCCGGGCCAGCGCGTCCTCGACGTGGCGGCGTACGACGTCGACCTGGCTCGGCATCGTCATCGGCCCGATCTGTGCCTCCGCGTCGGTGCCGGCGTGGATCGTGCCGGCCCGCCGGGTCAGCTCCGCGACGAACCGGTCGTGGACCCGGTCGTGCACGTAGACCCGCTCGATGCCGGTGCAGGTCTGGCCGGCGTTGGAGAACGCACCCCAGGCGGCCGCGTCGGCGGCGGCGTCCACGTCGGCGTCGTGGTCGACGAGCATCGCGTCCTTGCCGCCGGCCTCGATGAGCACCGGGGTGAGGTTCTCGGCGCAGGTGGCCATCACCACCTTGGCGGTCCGGGTCGACCCGGTGAAGGCGAGCTTGTCGATGGCGGCCCGGCACAGGGCCGCCCCGGTCTCGCCGCCGCCGATGACGACCTGAAGGAGGTCGTGGTCCGGCACCACCTCGCGCAGGCTCTCGGCCAGCCAGACCCCGACGCCGGGCGTCAGCTCGCTGGGCTTGAAGACCACGGCGTTGCCGGCGCCGAGGGCGTAGGCGATCGAGCCCATCGGGGTGAAGACCGGGTAGTTCCACGGGCCGATGACCCCGACGACGCCGAGCGGGAGGTACTCCACCGAGGCGGCCTGGTTGGCGAGCAGCAGGCCGGGGGAGACGCGTCGACGACCGAGCACCTTCCGCGCGTGCGAGCCGATCCAGGCGAGGTGGTCGATCGCGAGCCCGATCTCGAGCTGCGCGTCGCCGTGGGGCTTGCCCGTCTCCTGGTGCACGACGTCACCGAGCTGCGCCATCCGGCGGGTCAGGACGCCGCGCCACTGGCCGAGCACCTCCGCGCGGCCGTCGAAGCCGAGGCCGGCCCACCAGTGGCTGGCCTCCCGGGCGCGGGCGACGGCCGCGTCCACGGAGGCGGTGTCGTCGATCGTGTGGACCCCGACGACGTCGCCGGTGGCGGGGTTGAGCGACTCGAGCTTGTCCGGTGACGTCATGTCAGGCCTTTCCGCGCAGGAGGTCGGCGGCACGCTCGCCGACCATGACCGAGGGGGCGTTGGTGTTGCCGCGCGGGACGACCGGCATCACGCTGGCGTCGGCGACGCGGAGGCCGTCGACGCCCCGCACGCGCAGCTCGGGGTCGACGACGGCACGCTCGTCGCCGCCCATCGCACACGTGCCGACCGGGTGGTAGAGCGTCTGGGTGTGGGCCCGCAGGTGGGTCTCGATCTGCGCGTCGCTGGGGTCCGCGCCCCAGCCCTCCATCGTGGGCAGCCCCGGACCGTCGACGTGCTCGGCGAGCGGTCCCGTGGAGACCGTCTCGAGCAGCCGGCGCACGCCGGCGACCATCGCATCGAGGTCGGCCTGGTCGTCGTAGTAGCCGGGGTCGATGTCCGGGTGCCAGCGCGGGTCGGCGGACCGCAGGCGGAGGGTGCCCCGGCTCTGCACGCTGACCAGCGTCGGTGCGACGGTGACGTTGCGGCTCGTCGCCTCGTGGAGGCCGTTGTCGTAGAAGCCGCTCGGGGCCACGTGCACCTGCAGGTCGGGGGCCGCGAGGTCGTCGCGGGTGCGCCAGAACCCGCCGCCCTCGCCGATGTTGGAGACGAGCGGTCCGGTGCCGGTCGCCTTCGCCCGGGCGAACTGGACGAGGTTGTTGTGGTCCACCAGGTCCGAGACGCCGCGGGTGCGGAAGACGAGCGGTGCGGCCGGGTGGTCGTGGAGGTTCTGGCCGACGCCGGGGAGGTCGACGAGCACGTCGACGCCCACCTCGCGCAGGTGCGCGCCGGGACCGATGCCGGAGAGCATCAACAGCTGGGGGGAGTTCACGGCGCCGCCGGACAGGACGACCTCCGCGTCGACGTACGTCGTGTGGCTGGTGGGCCCGTGCTGGTAGGTGACGGCGACGGCGCGGCCGCCCTCGACGACGATCCGCTCGACGAGCGCGCCGGTGCGCACGGTGAGGTTGGGACGGTCCCGCGCCGGATCGAGGTAGGCGTTCGCGGTCGACCAGCGCCGGCCCTTGCGGCAGGTCACCTGGTAGAGCCCGGCACCCTCCTGCTCCGCGCCGTTGAAGTCGTCGGTGGGCTTGAAGCCCGTGGCGACCGCCGACTCGACCCAGGCGGTCGTCAGCGGGTGGGTGTAGCGCCGGTCCTCGACGTGCAGCGGCCCGTCCTGCCCGTGGAACGGCCCGCCCAGGCGGGTGTTGCCCTCCGACCGGATGAACGCGGGGAGCACGTCGTCGTACCCCCAGCCCGTCGCGCCGTAGGCGTCGCGCCAGGCGTCGTAGTCGGCGCGATGGCCCCGGATGTAGATCATCGCGTTCATCGACGAGCAGCCGCCGAGCGCCTTCATCCGTGGCCAGTAGGCACGACGGCCCTCGAGCTGCTTCTGCTCGCTGGTCGTGTAGTTCCAGTCCCACTTCGTCTTGAAGAGGCTGGGGAAGGCGGCCGGGATGGTGATCTCGTCACCGACCGCCTCACCGCCCGCCTCGAGCAGCAGCACCGAGGTGCCCGGATCCTCGCTCAGCCTCGCCGCCACGACGGCACCGGCGCTGCCGGCCCCCACCACGATGTAGTCGAAGCTCTCCCGGTCGCCCACGACACCCTCCTCGCCCAGAGCGGCCCGCGCGGCCCCTCCTTCGCACCCTAGGGAGGGGGACCACGGCCAGCAAGGGTCAGTCGGCCCCTTCCGGCAGGTCGGGCATCACCAGGTTGAAGCGCCGCCGCTGCGCGCTGATGACGACGTCCTCGGACTCTGCGGTCCCGGTGCGGGGGTCGAGGGCGGTCAGGACGTAGCGCCCCAGCGGCGGGAGGCCCAGCTCGTAGTGGCCATCGGCGTCGGTCCGGGTGGCTCCCACGGACTCACCCGAGGCGTCGGTGAGCACCACGAGCGCGTCGTCGATCGGCCAGCCGCCGCGGGAGACCACGCCGGCCACCGTGAGCCGCCGGTCGATCTCGAGCAGGGGCGCGGACTCGGGGGAGAGGTGCCGCAGCTCGGAGCGTGCCGCCCAGCCCTCGGCGGCGTAGACGACCAGGTACTCCCCGGCGCCGGGCAGGACGACCGACCAGCGGCCGTCGTTGTCGGCGCGCGCCCAGTCGGCCTGTCGTCCGCTCGGGTCGAGCACCGACACCACCGCCAGCCGGGCCGCCTGGCCGTCCGGGCGACGGACCCGGCCGCGCACCACCACCTCGGCGCCGGAGTCCGCGCGGCGGACCGAGTCGCCGCGCACGGGCGCGGGTCGTACGACGGGTCCGGCGGCACGCGCGGCGAGGACGGGCGAGAGCCGGGCGGGGATCAGGAACGCGACGCCCGCGCCGAGGAACGCGGCGACCGCGGCGAGCCAGCTCATCGAGTGCAGGGCGCCCTCGGAGGGATAGAGCCCACCGGCGACGGTCCCGGCCGTCAGCACCGCGGCGACGGTCGCCGAGCACGTCGAGGTGCCGATGGAGCGCACGACGGTGTTGAGCCCGTTGGCCGCCGCCGTCTCGCTGATCGGCACCGACTGCATGATGAGCACCGGCATCGCCGCGAAGCTCACCGCGATGCCGACGGAGACCACGGCCACGCCCAGCATGAGCTGCGCCAGGGAGGCGTCGAGCAGCACGCGCACGACGTACCCGAGGCCCGTGATGCCCAGGCCGGCGATCAGCGTGATCCGGGCCCCGAAGCGGCGGGTGATCGACGCCGAGACCGGCGCCATCAGGACCATCAGGACGCCGCCGGGCAGCATCGCCAGGCCGGCCTCGGTGACACCGAGCCCGAACCCGACCCCGGTCTCGACCGGGATCTGCAGCTGCTGGGTGGCGACGAGCAGGTTGGTGAACATCGCGAAGCCGGCGAGCAGTGACGCGATGTTGGTGAGCAGCACGGGTCGTCGCGTCGAGGTGCGCAGGTCGACCAGCGGCTCCCCGGTGCGGAGCTCCCACGGCGCCCACACCGCGAAGACGAGGACGGCGACCACGAACGACAGCACGGTCCACTGGGAGGTCCAGCCCCAGACGCCACCCTTGGAGATGCCGAGCAGCAGCGTCGTCAGCGCGACGGACAGCAGGATCGCGCCCAGCCAGTCGAAGCGGCCGGGCGTCCGCACCCCGGACTCCGGCACCACGGTCAGGACGAGCGCCAGCATCACGACGGACATGACGACGCTGCCCCAGAAGACGGCCTGCCACCCGAAGGCCTCGTAGATCACGCCCGACAGGGGGAGCCCCACGGCACCGCCGATGCCCAGCGTGGCGCTCATCAGCGCGACGGCGCCACCGATCCGCTCGGGCGGCAGCTCGTCGCGCATCGTCGAGATGCCGATCGGGATGAGCGCCGGCGCGAAGCCCTGCAGCATCCGGGCCACGATCAGCAGCGCCAGCGAGTCGCTCAGCGCGCCGAGCAGGGACCCGAGGAGCAGGGCGACCAGCGAGACGACGATCATCCGGCGCTTGCCGTGCATGTCGGCGAGGCGGGACAGGATCGGGGTCGCGACGGCGCTGGTGAGCAACGTGACCGTCACCAGCCACGCGGCGTTGTCCGAGGTCGTGCCGAGCAGCCGGGGGAAGTCGGGCAGCAACGGCACGACCAGCGTCTGCATGAGCGACACGGCCGTGCCGCAGAGGGCCAGCACCAGCACGATCTGCCGGGAGCGACCGGTCTGCTCGGGCTCCACCGCCGCGGTGGTCGCGGTCGCCGTCACTGGTGACTCCGCCCGTCGACTCCCATGCCGCGACCCTAGCGGCGGCCCCCTGTGTCGTCCGACACAGTCCCCTCCCTGCCTGCGGACGTCACCGCCACGAAACGAGACCGACATGTGGCCGCTCTACGGTCGCCGCAGTGCCGCGGACAGCGGCGTACGCCTGAGGAGCCTGCTGTGAGCGCGAACCCGGTCCGACTGTCTGCCATCACCGCCGTCGAGGCCTTCGTGCCGCCGCCGATCACCTTCGACCCGGGCGAGGAGCCCGGCGAGATCTTCGGCGAGAACGTCTTCAGCCTGACCGTGATGCAGAAGCGGCTGCCCAAGGCCGTCTACAAGTCGGTCCTGTCGACCATCGAGAAGTCGACGCCCCTCGACCCCGACGTCGCGGACGCCATCGCGTCGGCGATGAAGGACTGGGCCCTGGAGAAGGGCGCCACCCACTACGCGCACGTCTTCTACCCGCTCACCGGCCTGACGGCGGAGAAGCACGACAGCTTCCTCGACCCGGTCGGCGACGGCACCGCGTTCGCGTCGTTCTCCGGCAAGACGCTGACCCAGGGCGAGCCCGACGCCTCGTCCTTCCCCAACGGCGGCCTGCGCAACACGTTCGAGGCGCGCGGCTACACCGGTTGGGACGTGATGAGCCCGGCGTACATCCTCGAGAACCCCAACGGCAACACGCTCTGCATCCCCACCATCTTCATCTCGATGACCGGGGAGGCGCTCGACCACAAGACCCCGGTCCTGCGCTCGCAGCAGGCGATGGCGGTGCACGCCAAGCGGGTGCTGCAGCTCTTCGGCCACCAGGAGCCCGAGAACGTCGTGGCCTACTGCGGCCCCGAGCAGGAGTACTTCCTGGTCGACAGCCACTTCTTCCTCGCCCGCCCCGACCTGCTCAACGCCGGTCGCACGCTCTTCGGGGCCAAGCCGCCGAAGGGCCAGGAGTTCGACGACCACTACTTCGGGGCGATCCCCTCGCGCGTCCTCGGCTTCATGATGGACACCGAGCGGGAGCTCTTCAAGCTCGGCATCCCCGCCAAGACCCGCCACAACGAGGTGGCACCCGGCCAGTTCGAGGTGGCCCCGATGTTCGAGCGGGCCAACGAGGCCTCCGACCACCAGCAGCTGCTGATGACCACCTTCAAGGCCGTCGCCAAGAAGCACGGCATGGAGTGCCTCTTCCACGAGAAGCCGTTCGAGGGCGTCAACGGCTCGGGCAAGCACGTCAACTTCTCGCTCGGCAACTCCGAGCTCGGCAGCCTCCTCGTGCCCGGTGACACCCCGCACGACAACGCCCAGTTCCTCGTGTTCTGCGCCGCGGTCATCCGCGCGGTGCACAAGTACGGCGGCCTGCTGCGCGTCTCGGTCGCCTCGGCGTCCAACGACCACCGCCTCGGCGCCAACGAGGCCCCGCCGGCGATCATCTCGATCTTCCTCGGCGACCAGCTCGCCGACGTGTTCGACCAGATCGCCAAGGGGGGCGCGACCCGCTCCAAGGAGAAGGGCACGCTCACCATCGGCGTCGACACGCTGCCCAACCTCACCAAGGACCCGGGCGATCGCAACCGCACCTCGCCGTTCGCCTTCACCGGCAACCGGTTCGAGTTCCGCGCCCCGGGCTCCAACCAGACCGTCGCCGGTCCGATGGTCATGATCAACACGATCATGGCCGAGGCGCTCGACCACTGCGCCACCACGCTCGAGGAGGCCGTCGCAGCCGGGACGGACTTCAACGAGGCCGTCCAGACGCTGCTCGCCGAGATCGTCGCCGACCACGGCGCCGTCATCTTCAACGGCAACGGCTACTCCGACGAGTGGCCGATCGAGGCCGAGCAGCGTGGGCTCAAGAACCTGCGCACGACGGTCGACGCGCTGCCGGAGCTGATCTCGCCCGAGGCCATCGAGCTGTTCTCGACGTACGGCGTCTTCACCGAGCACGAGGCGCACAGCCGCTTCGAGATCGGTGCGGAGCAGTACGTCCTCGCGGTCGCGGTCGAGGCCAACCTGACCCTGGAGATCGGTACGACGACGATCCTGCCGGCGGCCACGCGCTACCAGACCGAGCTGGCCCAGAACGTCGTCGCCCTGCGGGCGGCCGGCGTCGACGCCGACTCCTCGGGACTCGAGACGATCGGCACGCACATCGCCGCGCTCCGGGCCGGCCTGGCCGACCTGACCGCCGTCATCGGCCACGAGCACCCGACGGACCTGCTCGAGGCCGCGACCTTCATGCGCGACTCGGTCCTCCCCGCCATGGCCTCGGTCCGCTCCGCGGCGGACACCCTGGAGACCCTGGTGGCCGACGACCTGTGGCCGCTGCCGACCTACCAGGAGATGCTCTACATCCTCTGAGGGGCTGACATCCTGGACGCGGCGATCGCCGACGTCCTGACCGGGCGCGGCCGGCGCTGCCCCCGGCTGGACCGCGCTTCGGCCACCGCGTCAGAGAGCCCCGACCGGGCCGCTGGCTCGCCTGGTGGCTCGGGTGGACTGCGTGATGCGACGGACGGCATGAGGAGAGAAGAGGGCACGGGCCGACGTGTCGAGCCCCGTGACCTTCAAGAAGTTCCACGCCATCTCCGGGTCGTGCTCGGCAGCCTCCAGGTAGCGATCGAGGTAGGCATTGATCGCTCGCACCGACATCGAGCGATGCCCGGCCACGACGTCGGGTGGCATCGACAAGTCGGCACCCACGGCGGCCTGCCAGGCCACGCGAACCGGCTTGGACGCCTGCTTGAAGTATCGGGCCGGTGAGTCGGGGGCTCCCGATCGCAGCAGCTCGGCCAGCGCCTGAGCCTCCAGGGCAGCGACCGTCATTCCTTGGCCGTAGATCGGGTTGAAGCTGCAGACCGAGTCTCCGACGACCAGGAGTCCGTCGGGGAATCGGTCGAGCTTGTCATAGCGGCGCCACAAGTTCGAGGGGAAGCGGTGCGCGCTGATGTCGGTGATCGGCTCGGCCTCGCGCAGCGCGGCGGCGCACTGAGGCGGGGTGAGCGCGACCGCCGCCTCGAGCCACTCGTCCGCCTCGGTGGGGGGATGGTGGGCGACGAACCCCTCCAGGGTGACGATCCACGTGTGGTTCTCCTGCTGCACGATGGCGAGGCCGGCGGGTCGCGTCCGCCGCGGGCCGACGAGCACTCCCCGGTAGCCACCGAGCAAGGTGGGATCGAGCCGCACCAGCCGGCTGACGTAGAGCAGGTCGATGCGCAACTCATGGTCGGGCGGTGTGTCGAATCCGTGCTCGGTCAGCCAGGCACCCACCCGGCCGTTGCGTCCCAGGGCCGACACGACCAGATCTGCACCGAGAGCAAGACGCTTCTCGGGCGCCGCGTGTGGAGCCACGGTGGCGCCTACCACTCGCGTGTCGGTGGCGTCCCAGAGCAGGTCCACCACGTCGTGGCGATCGAGCACGCGCACGTTCGACAGGCTCCTGACCCGTGCCGCGACCAGACCTTCGAGGAACGGTCGGCTCTGCAGGTGGACGCGGTCCGAAGTGGAGTCGTCCTGACAGAGGACGTGGCCGTCCACCTCGAAGTGGAACTGGTTGAGGTTGTCCGCGGTCACTCCGCCCACGCGGGTCAGCTCGTCCAAGAACCCGGGCAGGATCTCGTCGATCGCCGTCGCTCCCCGCGACAGCAGCACGTGCACGTGCCTGCCTTGGGGCACCCCCCGCCGCGCGGCCGGGTCCGTCGGCAACCGGTCACGTTCGACCAGGGTGACCTGGTCGTACTCCCGCGCCAGCACGGCGCACGCGAGGAGGCCAGCGATCCCGCCTCCGAGGACGACCGCCTCACCTCTTCCTGGCGTCGATGCAGGGGTGCGGTGGGGTGGCGAACCCGTCATGATGACGCTCCTGGCCCGGAATTCGGCACCGCCGCGGCGAGGTGCCCGTGGCGGACCTTGATGCTCCAGCCAAGCACCGACGGACGCCGGGATCAAGACATCCAGAGCCGTGTCACCGGAAGTCGCGCGACGACGCGCGAGCCTGCAGCACGGCGCCCGCTCCCGGCACGACGACGTCGATGGCCTCCACCCGGTCGGCGATGAGATTGGTGACGCCCTCGTTGCGCTCGAGCCGCCCACGGATGACCACGGCCACGCGGTTGCGGGCGGCGTGCCGGTGTGCCTTCATCACCCCGATCGAGCACACGACGTTGAGCATGCCCGTCTCGTCCTCGAGGTTGAGGAAGGTGACGCCCATCGCTGTGCCGGGACGCTGGCGGTGGGTGATCAGTCCGCCGACGTGGACGCGCCGGCCGTGCTCGACGTCGGCGAGCTCGTCGACCGAGCGGACTCCGGCGCTGCGCAGGTCGTCGCGCAGGTGATCGATCGGGTGTCGCTCGGGGGAGACACCGGTGGCCCAGAGGTCGGCCAGGGTGATCTCCGGCTCGCTCATGCCGGGGAGGGTGGGCGCCGCCGGGGCCGGTGTGGTGCCGGGGAGGTGCTCGGCGCCCTCGGCGAAGCCCGCCGCCCAGAGGGCCTCCCGGCGGTCCAGTCCCCACGTGTCGAACGCGCCCGCGGTGGCCAGCGCCTCGAGCTGACCGGTGGTCAGGTCCGCGCGGCGGGACAGGTCGGTGATGCCCGTGAACGGCGCCTCCTCGCGGGCGGAGACGATCCGGCGCGCCACCTCGAGGCCGATGCCGCGCACCGAGTCGAGCCCGAGCCGGACGGCGAGCGCGCCGTCCCGTCGGTGGGCGGGGACCGGGTCCGGGGTGCCCGGCACCCACTCGACGCGGTCGAAGCGCGGACGGCAGCACGCGTCGGGGCCGGTGGGGGCGACCGGACCGATCACGACCGACTCCAGGTCGGCCTGGGCCGCGGACCGCGTCACGTCGGGACGGCGTACGTCGACACCGTGCCGCCGGGCGTCGCCCACCAGCGACTGGGGGAGTAGAAGCCCATCGGCTGGTTGCGGAGCAGCCCGGCGAGGAACGCCGCCGGGTAGTGCAGCTTGAACCAGGACGAGGCGTAGACCAGCAGCGCGAAGGACAGGGCGTGCGACTCGGCGAATCCGAAGTTGGCGAAGGACAGGATCTTGACGTAGATCGAGTCGGCCAGGTCGCCCGTGATGCCGCGTCGTGCCATGCCCTGGTAGAGCTTCTGCTTGACCGACTCGATGCGCTCGACGCCGCGCTTGGAGCCCATCGCGCGACGCAGCAGGTCGGCGTCGTCCCGGCTGCAGTCACCGAGCGTGACCGCCATCGCCATCAGCTGCTCCTGGAACAGCGGCACGCCCTTGGTGCGCTCGAGCACGGGGATGAGCTCGGGGTGGTCGTAGGTGACCTCCTCCTTGCCGGTGGCGCGTCGGACGTAGGGATGCACGGCACCGCCCTGGATGGGGCCGGGGCGGATCAGGGCGATCTCGATGGCGAGGTCGTAGAACTCGCGCGGACGCAGTCGCGGCAGCGTGCCGATCTGGGCCCGGCTCTCGACCTGGAACACCCCGATCGAGTCGGCCCGGCACAGCATGTCGTAGACCGCGGGCTCCTCCTTGGGCATCGTCGCGAGGTCCCACTCCTCGCCGAGGTGCTCGGCGACCAGCCGCATCATGTGGTCGAGCGCGCCGAGCATGCCCAGGCCGAGCAGGTCGAACTTCACCAGGCCCATCGACTCGCAGGCGTCCTTGTCCCACTGCAGCACCGTCCGTCGTTCCATCCGCGCCCGCTCGATCGGACAGACCTCGCCGATCGGCCGCTCGGTGAGCACCATCCCGCCGGAGTGGATGCCGAGGTGGCGGGGCGCACCCATCAGCTCCTCCGCGAGGGAGACCACCGGGGCGGGCACGTCGTGGGCGGCGGTGTCGCCCTGGTCGCCGGCGACCACGGACTGCCAGCCGTCGATCTGCTTGGACCAGGCGTCCTGCTGTCCGGGGGAGAAGCCGAGCGCCTTGGCGGCGTCGCGCACCGCCATCCGCGGCCGGTAGGTGATGACGTTGGCGACCTGGGCGGCGTTGCGGCGCCCGTAGGTGTCGTAGACCCACTGGATGACCTCCTCGCGACGGTCGGAGTCGAAGTCGACGTCGATGTCGGGCTCCTCGTCGCGGTGCGCCGAGATGAACCGCTCGAACGGCAGCCGGTAGAAGACGGCGTCCACCGCGGTGATCCCGAGGGCGTAGCAGACCGCCGAGCTCGCTGCCGATCCCCGGCCCTGGCACAGGATGCGCTGCGAGCGCGCGAAGGCGACGATGTCGTGGACGATGACGAAGTAGCCGGCGAAGTCCTTGTCCGCGATGACGCGCAGCTCGTGCTCGAGCCGCTCGCGCGCCTCCTGCTCGTGGGGGACGCCGGCGTAGCGCTCGGCGAAGCCCCGCTCGGCCAGCACCCGCAACCACGAGTCGGCGGTGTGGCCTTCGGGGATCTGTCGCTTGGGCAGGGCAGGCGACGCCTTGCGCAGGTCGAAGGCCAGCTCGTCGGCGAGCGAGACGCTGCGCGCGACCGCCCGGCGTCCGATGTCGTGGGGGTGGGCCGCGAGCGCGGCGGCCGTCTCGGCGCCGCTGCGCAGGTGGGCCGAGCCGGACAGGTCGAGCCAGCCGTCGAGCTCGGCCAGGCTGCGGCGAGCCCGTATCGCGGCCATCGCCGACGCCAGCCGGTGCCGCTGGGGCGTCGCGTGGTGGACGTTGCCGGCGGCGACGACGTCGAGGCCGCGGACGTCGGCCAACCGGGCGAGCGCTGCGTTGGTGCGGTCGGCGCCGGGACGCGGCGAGAGCTCGACGAGGACGTGCTCGGGGCCGAAGAGCGTCGTCAACCGGTCGAGCGCCCCGCCGGCCGCGTTCTCACCACCGTGCGCCAGCGCCTGCTGGACCGTGCCCTTGCGGCATCCCGTCAGCACCGCCCAGTGGCCGCGCCCGCGCTCGCCCAGGTCGTCGAGGTCGTAGTGGGGGCGGCCCTTCTCGTCGCCGCGCAGGTGCGCGTCGGTCATCGCCGCGGCGAGCCGGTGGTAGCCCTCGACCCCCCGCGCCAGCACGAGCAGGTGGCTCCCCTCGGGGTCGGGCACGCCGTTCTGGGGTGCGGTGAGGCCGAGGGACAGCTCGGCGCCGAAGACGGTCGGCAGGTCGTACGCCGCCGCGGCCTCGGCCAGCATCGGGGCGGCGTAGAAGCCGTCGTGGTCGGTGACCGCGAGGGCGTGCAGGCCGAGGCGCACGGCCTCCTCGACGAGCTCGGCGGGCGAGCTGGCTCCGTCGAGGAAGCTGAAGTGGCTGTGGCAGTGCAGCTCGGCGTAGGGAGTGACGGCCGAGGGTCGCTCGATCGACCGGGTCTCGGGAGAGGCACGCTTGCGCCGTGACACCGGAGCGTCGTCGGCGCCCGGCAGGCCGCTCAGCCGGCGCTCGAGCTCCTTCCAGTGCATGGCGGGGTTGTTCCAGCCCATCAGCGCACCCCCTCGGTGGGACAGCGGTCAGTCATAGCCGGCCTCCAGGGACCAGCCGTCCGGCCCACGCAGCAGCAGCCAGGCTCGTCCGTCGGCCCCCACGAGCTGGAAGCGGGCGCTCGGTCCCGCCCCTCCGGACCACCAGGCCTCGTCGGTGGGCCACGGCCCGGCCCAGGCCGTCACCGGCTGCCACGGCAGGCCCTGTCCGCCGGAGCCGCGCCCGACCCGGAACCGTTGGGGCTCGCCGGTGACGACACCGCGGTCGGTGACGCACACGTCGCGACCCGCGTGGTCCACGACCTCGGCGACCGGCGGCGTCGCGAAGACGCGGACGGGGGCCGGCCCCGGAACCCGGCCCGGCCACGGCCGGTCGACCGGCCGCAGGTCGACCGCACGCTCACCCCACGGCACCAGCGACTGCCTCGCCGCCGGGCTGCGACCGCCCTGCAGCACCGGACGGCGTACGGCGTCGAAGCCGACCATGCCCTGCACCCGGGCCACGCCCCGCTCGACGAGGTCGTCGGAGGCCGCACCCCACAACGCCTCACCGTGGGCGGCTGCCGGCTCGACCACCTCGGGCACGAACCGGACGCGGTCGATCGGGGCTCGCACCGTCCCGGACTGCTTGCGCGCCCGCAGCGCGCCGCCGACTCCCGCGCCCTGCAGCTGCCAGTGCACCCGGTCGACCAGGTCGCGGGCGCCGAAGTGGCGCGGGTGGAGCCAGACGCGTGACGAGCAGACGACACCCTCGGACTCGGCCTCGACCCGCACGCCGGTGGCGACGAGCTGGTGGTGCGCCAGCTGGGAGACGAACCGCTCGGCGGTGGTGCGCACGCTGAAGGTGATCGCCTCGACCGAGTCGAGGGGCGGCTCGAAGGACACGTCGGCGTCGAGCTCCGGAGGAGGGGTGCGGGCGGCGAAGAGCGCGCGGTCCTCTCCCCGTGCCCGTCGCCGGACCTCGGCGCCGTAGGTGCCCAGCCGGTGCTCCACCGCCTCGCCCGGCAGGTCGGCCAGGTCGCCCAGCGTGCGGAGGCCGAGCCGCTGCAGCAGGCCGACGAGGTCCCGTCCCCGGCTGCCGTCGTCCTGCAGCACGTGCACGGGCAGGCCGCGCAGGAACGCCGCGGAACCGCCCTCCGGGACGACCGACCACGACTGGACGTCAGCGGTGCGCGCCGCCCGCTCGGCGGTGAAGAGGTCGTCGGCGATGCCGACACGCACGTCCCAGATGCCACCCTCGACCAGGGTCTGGCAGGCCGTCGCGGCGGCCGCGGTCTCGGTGCCGTACCAGCTGCCCGGGGCCCGCACGGCGAGCAGGCCGGGACGCAGCGCCGCCACCCCGGGGCGCAGGTCCTCGACGAGGGCCAGGACCGGCTCGAAGGCCCGGGCGTCGCGGTCCGGGTTGGCCGGCAGCAGCACCAGCTCGGGGCACCGGGCCTGGGCGTCACGCCGGCGCTGCCCGCGCCGCACGCCCTCGCCCCGGGCGGGTCCGTTGCACACCTCGACGACGTTCGCGGAGAGGACGGCGGCGGGGGAGCGGTGGGACCGGCCGGCCTCGTCGAGCGCGGCCACCACCGACCAGTCGGGGCACCACACCACCATGACCCTCATCGGACCCTCACCCGGACGCCTGCCGGATCTCGTGCACCTGGCGGTCGACGCGCGGCTCGACCTGGTGCACCCCCGGCCAGGTCAGGTCCTCACGCCGCGGCGGCCGCGCTCCGCGGCGTACGACGACGCGGGCGCGACGCTCCCGCAGGTGCCCGGCGCCGGAGACCGGACCGCTCCAGTCGGAGGCCTCGACACCGACCCTGGCCTCGACCCGCGGCCAGTCGCCGTGCACCACCAGCACCGAGGAGCGTGTCCGCAGCCGCGAGTCGAGCAGCCCCGCCGTCTTCTCGTCGACGGAGGCCGGCGGCCGCAGCACCACGACCCGGAGCACGTCGACCAGTGCCGCCGTCACCTCGAGCCAGTGCTCGCCCGGGTCGGGGACCAGCACCGTGCGGGACAGCTCGATCCCCAGCTCGACCGCGGCCTCGGCACCGAAGTCGGCGCAGCCGGCGAAACCGATCCACTCCCCGGCCCGGGAGGCCCCCGCGGCCAGCGCGAGCGCCAGCGAGGCGGAGTCGACGGCGTAGGTCGACCCGGCATGCAGCGGCACGAGGTCGGCGAGGCCGGGCAGCGTCGCCACGGGCTGTCGTGCGGTCCGGCGCTCCATGGCGACCATGCGCTCGCGCAGCTGCTCGACCACCGAGCGCCCGGGGTCGAGCGCGGCGACGGAGCGGGCGGACGACATGTGCCCATGATCGAACACGTGTTCGAGTCCGTCAAGCGGCCACCCATGCCCGTCGGTGGGGCAGCGAGGGCGCCACCGTACACAGGGTCAGCGTGAGCTCGCCCGGTGTGCCACGAGGCGCGGCAGTCCGACCAGCAGCACGAGCAGCACGAGCAGCGAGAGCGAGCCGGCCCCGACCGCGGCGGTCCGGCCGAGCACCACGTCGACGACGAGGAACGCGATCCCCGCGAGCAGCAGGGCGATCAGTGCGAGGGCCAGCTCGGTGAGCAGGTGGGCCGCATGGACGAGCTCGGGCTTGCTCCCCTCCCGGAACAGCCGCCGGTGGATGGCGACGGGCGACAGCGTGACCCCCACGGTCACGAAGGCGAGCCCCACCAACCCGACGTACCACCGCTGCTGGAAGGAGTCGAGATCGGTGAACCTCGACTGGAAGGGGAGAGTCACCAGGAAGCCCGCCAGCAGCTGCACGCCGGTCTGGCTGACCCGCAGCTCCTGGAGCAGGTCGAGCCAGTTGCGGTCGGCGCGCTCCTCGGGGGTCTCGCGCCTGCCCTCGTCGTGGGCCCGTGTCATGACCTACGTCGCCCCCTCCGGGTCGTAGCACGCCAGCAGCAGGGCGAGGTCGTCGTCGAGGGCGTGCCCTGCGGCCTCCTGCAGCGACGTCAGCAGCCCGTCCAGTGCCGTGGCGAAGTCCGACCGGCCCACCAACGGCAGGAACGGCGCAGGGTCGACGAAGCCGCCACCGGGAGAGCGGGCCTCGATCAGCCCGTCGGTGAAGAGCAGCAGGCGGTCGCCGGGGCCCAGCCTGCCGTGGCCGACCACGGGGTGCACGCCGAGCCCGAGGGGCGGCGAGTGGTCGAGCTCGATGGCCTCGACGTCACCTCGGGCAGACAGGAGCACGGGCGCGGGGTGGCCGCAGGAGACGACGTCGAAGCAGCCGTCGGCACGGATGTCGACCAGGATCCCGGTCACGAAGTCCTCGGCGTCCGGCAGGTAGGGAACGATGCGGCGATCGATCTCACGGGCCACGTGGGCGACGTCGCCCGTGCCGGCGGCGGCCGCGCGGAACTCGCCGAGCACGACCGTCGCGGTGCGGACGGCGGAGAGGCCCTTGCCCCGCACGTCGCCGACCAGCATCCGCACGGACGAGGGGCCGGGGACGATCTCGTAGAGGTCGCCGCCGATCTGGGCCTCCACGGCCGCGGACAGGTAGCGGGCGGACAGGGCCACCGGCCCGACGCGGGCGGGCGGTGGCGCCAGGATGGCGCGCTGCGCGGCCTCGGCCACCAGCGTCACCCCGGCGAGCCGCTCGGACTGGTGCTCGAAGGTGGCGGCCGTGTCCAGGGCGACGGCCACCCGGTCGGCCACGGCCTCGAGGAAGGCGACGTCCTCCTCGCCGTAGCGGCGGCCCGACTCGGCGTGGATGAGCGTGAGCGTCCCGACCACGCCGTCGCGACCGATGAGGGGCACGATGATGGCGCTGGTGAGGCCCAGCCTCCGGAGGAGTGCGAGGTGCTCGGCGCTGGTGGCGGTCGCCTCGATGAGCTCGGTGGGGATGAACGGGTAGATCTCCGTCTGCCCGGTGCGCGCGACGAGGGCAGACCCCGTGGGTGCCTCCATCCGCGTCGGGAAGGCCGTCATCATCGAGCGCGCCCACTCCGTGGTGTCGGGGTCAGCGTGCTGGAGGGACACGGTCTCGAGGCGGCCGTCGCGAAGGAGCTGCAGCGAGCACCAGTCCGCGAAGCGCGGCACGAGCAGCCGCCCCACCGCGGCGACGGTGGTGTCCATGTCGAGGCTGCGGGAGAGGGTCATCGAGGCCTCGGCCAGCAGGACCGTGCGCTGCGTGGCGGCGTCGTGGTCCTGGAGCTCGGCGGCGCGGCGTACGGCACTGGTGAGGGCCCCGGCGAGCGAGTGGAGGAACCCGTCCTCGTGCGACGTGAAGAGGTCCGGGGGGAACGTGATGGCCAGGAGCCCGTACGTCGTGCCGTCGCGGTGCAGGGGGAGCAGGTGGAGGCTGCGGTCGGTGGCGTAGTAGCCGTCCAGGTCGGGGAAGGCCGCGACGATCTCCTTCACCGAGCGGTAGTGCACGTCGGTGCCCTGGCGCACCGCGACCGCGCCGGGAAGGTCGCTGGTGAGCGGGATCTCCTGGTAGTGGTCCGCCCCGCCTCCGACCCGTCCGTGCCAGGTCAGGGTCCTCAGCACACCGTCCGCGTCCAGGGTGAGCACCATGGCCGACGTCGCCCCGAGGGTGCCCATCGCGTGACCCACGAAGCCCTCCGCCACGTCCTTGACCGTGCGGGCGCCGGTGAGCTCGACGGCCAGCGCGTCGAGGACGCGCTGGGCGAGGGTCGTCGTGCGGAGGAGCCGTTCGCGGCGGGCGTGGTTGGCCCGGGCGGCCAGCAGGGCCAGGCCGCAGATGAGCACGCAGGTGGCGAAGCGGATCGCCCAGTCGCGCTCGCCGAGGTTGTCGTTCCAGACGCCGGACGCGACCGAGGCCACGAGGGTCAGGCCGACGACGCCCGCTGTACGCCGCACGTCCGCGTTGATCGCGGTCAGCACGGCGGCACCGGCGTAGGCACCGTTGATCTGGCGCCCGAGAGCGACGTCCACCGCGACCATCACCCCGAGCAGCAGCACGCCGGTGACCCAGGACAGGCCGCCGGGCTCGCCGCGCGCTGGGATGGGTACGGCCACGGTGTCCCCTCGGGTCTCCGGGCGCCAAGGGTCGGCAGCGGTCGTGGGCGCCGCACTGGTGACCGTGGGCCCACGATAAACGCGCCCGGCCCCTGGCGGTCGCGTATCGCCCGAAGTGCCCGCGGGCTCACCCTAAGAGGGTGGGGGCGACCCGGAGACGCCCGCCTAGGGTCGAGGCGGCTGGGGATCCCCAGCCGTGGAGATCCGCTTCGTGGCGGCGTGCTGCCATCGGTGCGGGAGACCGCGGAGGCAGCTCACGATGACGGACCAACTTCCCCGGCACACGCTTCCCATCCCCGATCAGGCCTTCGAGGGGACAGCTCCCCTCGACGCGAAGGACCCCGCGGCGACGTTTCCTCCGATCGAGCCGCTGCGACCACCTGCCGGGGCGCCGAACGTGCTCGTCATCCTGCTCGACGACGTGGGCTTCGCCGCCTCCAGCGCCTTCGGCGGACCGTGCCGGACGCCCACGGCGGAGCGGCTGGCGGCCGGTGGGCTGAAGTACAACCGGTTCCACACCACCGCCTTGTGCGCGCCGACGCGCGCCGCGCTGCTCTCCGGCCGCAACCACCACTCGGTGGGGATGGGCGTGATCACGGAGCTGGCCACCTCGGCGCCCGGCTACAGCTCGGTCCGGCCCGAACACGTGTGCGCCGTTGGCGCAGACCCTGCGGCTGAACGGGTACGCGACCGCGCAGTTCGGCAAGTGCCACGAGGTGCCGGTGTGGCAGACCAGCCCGATGGGGCCGTTCGACGCCTGGCCCACCGGCGGCGGTGGCTTCGAGCACTTCTACGGCTTCATCGGTGGCGAGACCAACCAGTACTACCCGGGGATCTACGAGGGCACCACGCCGGTGGAGCCGGAGACGACCCCCGAGGAGGGGTACCACTTCACCGAGGACATGACCGACAGGGCGATCGGCTGGATCCGCCAGCAGAAGTCGCTGATGCCGGACAAGCCGTTCTTCGTCTACTACGCCCCGGGCGCGACACACGCGCCGCACCACGTGCCCACGGAGTGGTCGGACAAGTACCAGGGCCGCTTCGACGCCGGCTGGGACGCGTTGCGTGAGGAGATCCTCGCCCGGCAGAAGGAGCTCGGCGTGGTCCCGCCCGACGCCGTGCTCACCGAGCGGCACGAGGAGATCCCGGCCTGGGACGACATGCCGGAGGAGCTGAAGCCGGTGCTGGCTCGGCAGATGGAGGTCTACGCGGGGTTCCTGGAGCACACCGACCACCACATCGGCCGGCTGGTCGACGCGATCGAGGACCTCGGCGCCCTGGACGACACGCTCGTCTACTACATCATCGGCGACAACGGGGCCTCGGCCGAGGGGACGATCAACGGGTCGTTCAACGAGATGTTCATCTTCAACGGCGCGGACGCGCTGGAGACGCCCGAGTTCGTGGCCTCGCGGATCGGTGAGCTCGGCACCCCGACCGCGTACAACCACTACGCGGTCGGCTGGGCCCACGCGATGGACACGCCGTACCAGTGGACCAAGCAGGTCGCCTCGCACTGGGGTGGCACCCGCAACGGCACCATCGTGCACTGGCCCGGCGGATTCACCGCGAAGGGGGAGGTGCGCGCGCAGTTCCACCACGTCATCGACGTCGCCCCCACGGTGCTCGAGGCTGCCGGCCTGCCCCAGCCGACCGTCGTCGACGGCGTCGATCAGCGGCCCATCGAGGGCGTGAGCATGGGCTACTCGTTCGATGACGCGGGCGCCGCCGAGCGCCACGAGACGCAGTACTTCGAGATGTTCTGCAACCGCGGCATCTACCACGAGGGCTGGACCGCGGTGACCCGGCACAGCACGCCGTGGGTGATGGTGCCCCTCCCGCCGCTCGAGGAGGACGTCTGGGAGCTCTACGACACGACCACGGACTGGAGCCAGTCGCACGACCTGGCCGCCGAGCATCCCGAGAGGCTCGCGGAGCTCCAGGAGCTGTGGATGACGGAGGCGCGGAAGTACAACGTGCTGCCGCTCGACGACCGTCGGATCGAGCGGTTCGATGCCGGCCTGGCGGGCCGCCCGGTCCTGGTCACGGGGAACACGCAGACGTTGTACGGCGGCATGGGGCGGCTCACGGAGGCCTCGATCCTCAACATCAAGAACAAGTCCCACGCGGTGACCGCTGAGGTGGAGGTGCCCGCGTCCGGGGCCGAGGGCGTGATCATCGCCCAAGGAGGAGCCTTCGCCGGCTGGAGCCTCTACGCCAAGGACGGCAGGCCGCAGGTACTGCTACAACCTGCTCGGCCTGCAGCGCTTCACCGTCGACGGCGACACGTCGATCCCCCCTGGCACCCACCAGGTGCGGATGGAGTTCGGCTACGACGGCGGGGGACTCGCGAAGGGCGGGACCGTGCAGCTCTTCGTCGACGGCACCAAGGTCGGCGAGGGTCGTGTCGACGCGACGGTCCCCCTGGTCTTCTCGGCCGACGAGACCGCCGACATCGGCCGTGACACCGCCTCCCCGGTCAGCACCGACTACGCCGGCGACTCCAGCATCTTCACCGGACGGGTCAACTGGGTGCAGATCGACCTCGGCGAGGACGCGGAGGACGCCGACCACCTCATCACGCCCGAGGAGCGGCTCCGCGTCGTCATGGCGCGCCAGTAGGCGGCCGGCGGGCCTCGACGGGGGTCGAGGAGGGCGCGGTGTCCCGCGCCCTCCCCGACGAGGCGCCGCTCGTCCGGCCGAGTGTCAGGCGCTCTTGATCGCGGAGACGTCGAACTCGAGCTTGATCTTCTCGGACACGAGGACGCCGCCGGTCTCGAGCGCGGCGTTCCAGGTCAGGTCCCAGTCCTTGCGGTTGATCGTGGTGGCGCCCTCGAAGCCCACGCGGGTGTTGCCGAACGGGTCGACGGCGGTGCCGTTCTCCTCGAAGGGGATCGTCACCGGGCGGGTGATGCCCTTGATGGTGAGGTCGCCGGTGATGGTCCAGTCGGTGCCGTCGCGCTCGACGTCGGTGGAGACGAAGGTGATCTCGGGGTGGGTCTCGGTGTCGAAGAAGTCGCCCGAGCGCAGGTGACCGTCGCGGTCCGCGGAGGCGGTGTTGATGCTCGCGGTGCGGATGGTCAGGGTGACGCTGGAGTTGGCCGGCGTCTCGGCGTCGACGTGGGCGGTGCCGTCGAAGTCGGTGAAGTCGCCGCGCACGGTGGTGACCATGGCGTGGCGGGCGGAGAAGCCGAGGCGGCTGTGGCTGGCGTCGACGGCGTAGTCGCCGGTGACGACGGAGCCGCTCTCGACGACGGCCACAGCGGCGGGGGCGGTGCCGGCGGACGCGGGGGCGGTGGTGGTCTTGGGCTTGCGGCGGAAGAACGACATGGGGGGCTCCAGACAGTGGGATTGGTTGACGCTTCAAGTAATAGAAGGTTCGATCCGTCCGGTTCATTCCCGCCCCGACGTGATCTGGCTCTCACTCTTGACCGAGGGGGACCACCGCCATGGTGCAGCGGGAGATGCAGACCAGCTTCTCGTCGTCGCGAGTGATGCGGATCTCCCAGACCTGGGTCCTGCTGCCGAGGGCGATCGGGCGTGCCACTCCGGTCACCCACCCGGAGGTCACGGGCCGGAGGTGGTTGGCGTTGATCTCCATGCCGACGCAGCTGGACCGTCCGGGGTCGATCGTGAAGGTCGCGGCCCAGCTGGCGAGGGTCTCGGCCAGCACGACCGATGCGCCGCCGTGGAGGAGTCCGAGGGGCTGGCGGGTGCGGTGGTCGACCGGCATCCGTGCGATCAGGTGGTCCTCACCGACCTCGACGAACTCGATGCCGAGATGGCCGATCAGGCTCCGACCGGAGAGATCGTTGGCGGTGGTCAGGGACGGAGCGCCGTTCCAGATGCGCCGGTGCGGGTGGGAGAGGTCGTGGGCGGGCTCGGGTGCCCTTGCTTCGGTGGTCATGCACCCAGCCTCAGGTCGCGCCCGTGGCTCCTGTCAGGCGGGGAAATACCCCACTTGTGCTGTTGCGAGACCGGTCGCTGGTGTTCACTGGTGCCGTGGCTGCAGTGGAGCAGCGCTTCGGCATGGCGCAGCTGGAGGACGGCGGGCGGGGTCGCCTACGCCCTGACCGGCCGCGGGCCACTTCTGCTGGTGGCGCCGGGCTGGCTCAGCCACCTCGAGCTGGGCTGGTCCATCCCGTCCGAGCGCCTGTTCCACGAGGCGTTGTCGTCGGGGCGCACCCTGGTGCGCTACGACCGCCCGGGTTGCGGCCTCTCGGATCCCTACGAGGGACCCCGGACGATGGCGCTCGAGCTCGCCACGATCAGGGCCGTGACGGAGGCGCTGGGTGCCGACGCGCTTCGACCTGCTGGGCTGGTCGCTCGGCGCGGGGGTGGCCGCACAGTGGGCTGCGGAGCAGCCGGAGACGGTCTCGCGGCTGGTGCTGTACGGCGGCTGGGCCACGGGTGACGCGATCGGCGACGAGGACAGCAGGCGGCACCTGCTCGGGCTGCTGGCGACCCACTGGGGCCTGGGGTCCGACCTGCTCACCGACCTCTTCGCGCCCGAGACGGACGCCGGGACCCGCCGCGCCCTGGCCCAGTACCAGCGGGCGGCCTCCTCGGCAGGGACGGCGGTCGCGCTGCTCGGCCTTGCCTACGCCCTCGACGTGCGTCCGGCCCTCGGCCGGGTCACGGCGCCGACCCTGGTGCTGCACCGGCGGGGGGACCGTGCGGCACCCGTCGCGCAGGGCAGGGCTCTCGCCGAGGCGATCCAGGACGCCGAGCTGGTGGAGCTCGAGGGCCGGTCGCACCTTCCGGCCATGGGCGATGCCGGGGCGGTGGTCGACCAGGTACGGCGCTTCCTGGGGCTCCCGCGGCTGCGCCGGGCGGTGCCGACCAGCCTCACCCCTCGCCAGACCGAGGTGGCGGCCCTCGTGGCCGAGGGCCTCACGAACCGCGAGCTGTCCGAGCGCCTCGGCATCAGCGAACGGTCTGCCGAGTCGCACCTCGAGCGGATCCGGCTCCGGCTCGGGTTCAGGTCGCGCTCCCAGGTCGCCGCCTGGTACGTCGCGCGGGAGCCGCACAAGTGAGGTAGTTCCACGGCTGCGCCGGCGGTGGCTGGTCGTCCGAGCATGGGGCATGTCCTCGCGCCGCTGCTCCCTGTTCCTGTCAGCCCTCGCCTGGGTGGGCTTCGTCGTCGTCGTGATCTGGACCGTCGGCTTCCTCGCCGGAGTCGTCGTCCCCCGGACCGTGGACGGCCCGGCGCGCACGACCACCGGGGTCGCGGTGGCCGCCGACCTCGGTCTCCTGGGGCTCTTCGCGGTGCAGCACTCCGTGATGGCGCGCCGCGGGGTCAAGTCGTGGCTGCGTCGATGGATCCCCGCGTCGCTCGAGCGCACGACGTTCGTCCTGGCCACCGACGTGTGCCTCGTCGTGCTGCTGGTCCTGTGGCAACCCTGGGGCGGCCAGGTCTGGGACGTGGACGGCGCGGCAGCGATCGTCCTGTGGTCGCTCTGCGGGGCCGGCTGGGTCCTGGCGATCACGGCGACGTTCGCGGTCGACCACCTCGAGCTCACCGGGCTGCGGCAGGCCGGGTGGGCCGGCCCCCGGGACTCCGTCCCGTCCTCCGAGCTGCAGACCGGCGGCCTCTACGCCGTCGTACGGCACCCGCTGATGACCGGAACGGTCCTGGCCTTCTGGGCGACCCCGCAGATGGGCGCGTCGCACCTTCTCTTCGCGCTCGGTCTCGACCGCCTACATCGTCGTCGGGATGAGGTTCGAGGAGCGGGACCTGCGCCGCTCGTTCGGGGAGTCGTACGACGCCTACTCGGCTCGCGTGCCGGCGCTGCTGCCATGGTTCCCGGTCAGGCCACGCGTCTGATCCACGGCCTGACGTCCGTCACGTGCGGATGGCCGGGGGGAGCAGTTCGGTCCCCCCGATGGGGACCAAGTCCCCTGATCCCGGGGCCGTCGAGGGTGGAGGCTGGGGCTGTCAGCAACAGGGCGTCGACCCGTGGAGGCCATCGTGTACACCAGCAGCAGACGCAGCATGCACCCCACCGATGTGGTCGCCCGCATCATGGTGTGGCCGGTCGCCACCGTGCCCGGTGAGGCCTCCCTGCGGGAGGTGGCGGAGTCGCTCGCAGCGGATCGCATCGGCGCCGTGGGAGTCGTGGAGCACGGCCACCTGGCCGGTGTGGTGTCCGAGCGCGACGTCGTGGACCACCTCGCCCAGGGCGCGAACCCGGAGCACGTGACGGCCGCGGAGATGATGACCACCGACCTGGTGACCGCCCGGCAGGACGACCGGATCCTCGACACGGCACGGCGGATGCTCGAGGCGGAGATCCGCCACCTGCCGGTCGTCGACGAGGACAAGATCGCCGGCTTCGTCTCGATGCGTGACATCTTCGCGGTGCTGCTCGACGTCGCGTCGCACGAGGAGGACGTGGTGGTGGTCCCGAGCGGCACCCGGGTCGTGGTGCGGCAGGAGTGAGGCCTGCCCGCGTAGGCTGCCGTCGAGCACGACCTCGGCCACACCATCCACGAGGAGACGCCCGATGCCGGTGACGCGAGGCTTCTTCCGACGTCGACCCGACGGCCCCGCGGGCCGCTTGCCTCCCGGACAGTACGACGTCGGCGGGAACTGGCCGGTGCTGACGGCCGAGGCCACCCCACGGATCGACCGCGAGTCCTGGACCCTGTCCGTCGACGGCCTCGTCGACCGGCCGACGACCTGGACGTGGGACGACAGTCCAGCAGCTGCCGAGCGCGACCTACCACGGGGACATCCACTGCGTGACGACCTGGTCGAAGTTCGACGTGGCGTTCCGCGGTGTCTCGGTCGACAGCCTGCTCGAGGCCGCCGGGCCGCGGGCCGAGGCGGGGTTCGTGATGGCCCACTCCACGACCGGCTACACGACCAACCTGCCCCTGACGGACGTCACCGGCGGCAAGGCGTGGGTCGTGTGGGAGTACGACGGGCGACCGCTGACCGCCGAGCACGGTGGCCCCGTGCGGTTGCTGGTCCCGCACCTCTACTTCTGGAAGTCCGCCAAGTGGATCAGCCGGCTCGAGCTGACAGCGGAGGACCGCCCGGGTTCTGGGAGAGAAACGGCTACCACGACCGCGGGGACCCGTGGCTCGAGCAGCGCTACCAGGGGGATCCGTGACCACGGACGAGTCCTTCGGCGAGGTGGGCACGGGTGCGACGGCGTGGACGACCGGACGGATCATCTCCAAGGACTTCCCCGCCCCGCACCTCGTGCGGCTCCGCATGCACGTCGAGGACCGCCAACGCCACTGGCCGGGACAGCACTACCTCATCCGGTTGCGTGCCCCCGACGACTACACGGCCCAGCGGTCGTACTCCGTCGCCTCCGACGACAGCGACCCGCTCGTGGAGTTCCTCGTCGAGCGGCTCCCCGACGGGGAGGTCTCGGAGTTCCTCGCCGACGTGGCCGAGGTCGGCGACGTCCTCGAGATGCGCGGCCCGATCGGGCGCTGGTTCAGGTGGGACACCTACACGCCGGCGGTGTGCCTGGTCGGTGGCACCGGCGTCGTCCCGGCGGTCGCCATGATGCGGGCGGCCCGGCACCTCGACCGTCCCGACCTGCTCCGGGTGATGGCGGTGGGGCGCAGCCCCGACGAGCTGCCGTACGCCGAGGAGCTCGCGCGGGCGGGCGCCGCGATCACCTACACCCGTCATCCCACGAGTGGCCGCCCGCCGGGCCCCCCGACGACGGCGGAGATCGCCCCGCTCCTCGCCGGCGCCGAGCTGGCGTTCGTCTGCGGCTCCGCCCGGTTCGCCGAGTTCGCCGAGAACCTCCTGGTCGAGTCCGGGATGAGCCCCGAGGCGATCCGCGTCGAGCGGTTCGGCGTCACCGGCTGAGCCACGCCCGTCAGGAGCGGAGCCGCCGCGGGACGCCGGTGTCGAGCTCGGGCGGCTCGGCGATGCGGACCTTCACGTCGACGCAGAAGATCCCGTGCGCGTTGAGGACCACGGGCTCGAGCGTGAGGTCTGCGACGTGGGGCACGTCGACGGTGAGCCGGCCCACGGACATCAACAGCGCCTCGAGCGGGGCCAGGTCCACCTCCTCCAGGCCGTGGTGGCTGACCAGCTGCGGCCAGATCCTGAGAGCACGAACGGCGCGGGCGGCGTCGGCCGCCTCGACGGGTGGCAGCAGCAGCACCTCCTCGGCCCAGGTGCCGACCGGTCCCGGGGCTCCTCCGCCGACCCGGACCAGCGGGCCGAGCTGCGGGTCGCGCACGAGGCCCACCGAGACGACGTGCCCGAGCACCAGCGGCTGCACCAGCACGTCGACGTGGTCGTGGCCCAGCTCCTCGGCGAAGCGTCGTACGGCGTCGGCGACGTCACTGCCGCTGCGCACGTCGATGCGGACCAGGCCGCGGTCGGACTTGTGCAGCACCGTCGGGTCGGCCACCTTGACGGCCACCGGGTAGCCGATCTCCTCCGCGACCGCGACGGCCTCCTCTGGTCCGGCGGCGAGCCGGCCGACGAGGTGGATGCCGTAGGGCGCCAGCAGCTCTGCCTGGGCGGAGGGCGCGAGCCACTCCGGCTCGCCGCTGCGGACGGCCAGTCGTGACCGCACCCAGGTGCGGGCGTGGACACCGCGGGTGCCGAGCTCGACCTCCGGTCGGTCCGCCGGGACGCGCCGCCACGCGGCGTACCGCATGGCCCGACCCAGCGCCCCGATCGCCGCATCGGTCGTGCGGAAGACGGTGACGCCGTCGAGGCCGCGCGCCGTGTCGAACGCGGCGCCGGGGGTGACGAGGAGCAGCGGGACGTCGGCGCCCGAGGGCCGCGCCTGCCCGACGGCCGCGAACAGCGCGTCGCGGTCGGTGAGCCGGTTGGCGACGAGCAGGACCAGGACAGCGTCGGCCTCACGGGCCTCGAGCACGCCACGCAGCGCGGCCGTGAGCTCCCCGGGCGTGACATCCGCTCCCAGGTCGACCGGGTTGCGGACGTCGACCGCACCGGGGACCTCGGCGCGCAGGACGGCGCCCAGCTCGTCGGAGGTCGTGGTGACGATCATGCCCTGCAGGTCGGCACGGTCGGTCGTGAGCGCGCCCACGCCGCCCGTGTTGGAGACGATGCACACCCGGAGCCCGGCGGGTAGCGGCTGCTCCACGAGCAGCAGCGCGGTCTCGGTCAGCTCGGCACCGGTCCGGCAGGCGATCACCCCGGACTGGTCGAGCAGCGCATCGACGCCCACACCGACGGTGGAGTCGACGATCGGGTCCCGACGGGACCGGGACCGGCCCCCGATCACCGCCAGCAGCGGCTTCTGCTCGGCGAAGCGGCGAGCGGTGCGGGCGAACTTGAGGGCGTTGCCGAACGACTCCAGGTAGAGCGCGCCGGCCGCGACCTGGTCGTCCTCCATCCAGGCGGCGAGCAGGTCGTTGCTGGACACGTCGAGCTTGTCGCCGAGCGAGACGAAGGACTGCACTCCGAGGCCCACGTCGCGGGCGAGATCGAGGAGCGCGAAGCCCATGCCGCCGGACTGGGAGGCCACCGCCAGGCCGCCGACCTCGGGCACGTCGTGGAGCAGCGTCGCGTTGAGGCCGTCACCGTTGTCCAGGACGCCCTGGGAGTTGGGGCCGACCAGGCGCAGGCTGTGCGCGCGGGCGATGCCCAGCAGCTCCAGGCGACGCTCGTCGCTGCCGGTGCCGGAGAAGCCGGACGAGATGACCACGGCGGCGCCCGCGCCGTTCGCGGCCGCGTCGCGGAGGACGTCGGCCACCCCGTCGGCCGGAACGGCGACGACGACCAGGTCGACCGGGGCGTCGAGGTCGCCGAGGCTGCGGGTGGTGGGGAGGCCGTCGATCGACTCTGCCGCGGGGTGGATCACGTGGAGCGTCCCGGCGTAGGGCGAGCTGCGGATCGCCTCGAGCACGCCGTGGCCGAAGCCGCCCGCGGAGCGTCGTACGCCGACGACCGCCACGCTGTTCGGGTGGAGCAGCGGACGGAGGGACCGCGCCGCGGCCCGCCACTCCCGCCGGTCGGCGGCCTCCACGGCCTCGCGGGAGACGTCCGTACGCAGCTCGACCTGCACCTCTCCGGCCACCGTCTTGCGAGTGGCGGCGAACCCGGCCGCGCGGAAGACGCGCAGCATGCCGTAGTTGTCGCCGAGGACCTCGGCCTCGAAGCGGCTGACCCCGTGGCGCCGACCGAGGGCGGCGAGGTGCTCCAGCAGCAGGCTCCCCAGACCGCGGCCACGGTCCTGGTCGGCGATCAGGAAGGCCACCTCGGCCCTGTCCGGGGAGAGCAGCTCGGCTGTCGCCAGGCCGGCGACGCGGCCGCGGACGAGCGCGACGAGCGCAGCCGACGCGGTGTTGTCCGGAGCGAAGAGGTGGCCGACGTAGTGACGACCGGCTTCACGGCTGGGGGAGAAGAAGCGCAGCCGCAGCGTGTCCTCCGAGACCGACTCGTGCAGCTCGAGGACGGCGTCGCGGTCCTCCTCGTGCGCGGATCGGATCACGGCGATCGTGCCGTCGGCCAGGAGGACGTCCGCCGGCTCGGCGCTCCAGTCCCGCGGGGCGACGGTCGGGCCAGCCTCGGAGGTCACGACACCAACGTGTCAGAGCCGGCGGCGGCGTGCCAGCCTCGTGCGGCCACCGCAGGCGCCGGCCCGGGCTGACCGAGGGCGTCCAGGCGCGGCGTCACACACTGTGAGTGTCCACACGTCGACGCCTCTCCGGGGTGGTTCGATTGGCCGCACGCTCCTTCCGCTCGCTACGTTGGATCGATCCAAACACCGGTGCGAGGCACGCGACTTGTGCCCCCCGTACGCGTCCGCTCACGCAGCCGGACGTCTCCGCGGCCCCCTGCCCGGACACCTGACCCCGGCCCCTGGCCGACGCTTCGCTGTGCTCGGGCAGCGGTACCACCGAAGGAGAACAGCATCACCACCGCAGACTTCGAACACTTGCTCCGCCCCGCACCGGGCACGGAAGGACTGAGCTCCGCTCACACCCGCGACGCCACCAAGTCCAGCTCACCGTCCCTGATGATGCTGGTCCTGCTGGCCACGATCGGTGTGCTGGCCTACGCGACGTTCATCTTCCGGCCCTCCCACCACGGCGACCTCCTGCCGTTCGCCCTCGTCGTCACCGCCGAGACGTTCTTGATCGCGCAGGCGCTGCTCGCCCTGTGGACCATCCTCTCCAGCGGGTACGACGCCCGCGACTTCTCCTACCACCAGGCCAAGCGCAGCCTCTTCGATCCCGGGGAGATCACGACCCAGGGACTGGAGGCCAGCCCGAGCCTGTGGCCGATGCGGATCAACGACGGAGAAGCCTCCGTCGACGTCTTCGTCACCACCTACGGCGAGGACCTCGACGTGATCCGCCGTACCGTCTCCGCGGCGCTGGCGATCCGCGGTCGCCACCGCACGCTGGTGCTCGACGACGGACGCTCGGAGGAGGTCCGAGAGCTGGCACTCGAGCTCGGGGCCGAGTACGTGCGTCGTCCCGACAACAGCTGGTGCCAAGGCCGGGAACCTCAACCACGCGCTCTCGATCACCGACGGCGAGTTCTTCGCCGTCTTCGACGCCGACTTCGCGCCGAGGCCGGAGTTCTTCCACGAGACGCTGCCGTACTTCGCCACCGACAAGGTCGCCTTCGTCCAGACGCCCCAGACGTACGGCAACCTCCACACGGTCCTGTCCCGCGGGTCCGGCTACATGCAGTCGGTCTTCTACTCCCTGATCCAGTCCGGGAAGAACCGCTTCAACGCCGCGTTCTGCGTGGGGACGAACGTCGTCTTCCGCCGCAACGCGGTCGCCGACATCGGCGGCATCTACCAGGAGTCGAAGTCCGAGGACATCTGGACCTCGATCCACCTGCACGAGCGCGGCTGGCGGTCCATCTACACCGGTGCGGTGCTGGCTGTCGGTGACACCCCGGAGTCCGTCGAGGCATACAGCAAGCAACAGCTGCGCTGGGCCACCGGCGCCTTCGAGATCCTGCTGCGGCACAACCCGCTGAGCCGCAAGCGCCAGCTGACCACCGACCAGCGGATCCAGTACCTCACGACGGCGACGTTCTACCTCGAACGGCATTGCACCGGCGCTGCTGCTGATGGTGCCGCCGCTGCAGATCTACTTCGACCTCACCCCGGTCGCCCTCGGGGTCACCACGGGCACCTGGCTGCATGTACTACGCCGGCTTCTACTTCATGCAGATCGTCGTGGCGCTCTACACCATGGGCTCCTTCCGCTGGGAGACGCTGATGCTGGCCTCGGCCTCCTTCCCGATCTACATCCAGGCCATGTGGAACGCCATCACCAGGCGCGATCGCCAGTGGCACGTGACCGGTCGCCTGGGCGAGGCCCGGTCCCCGTTCAACTTCACCTTCCCGCAGGTGCTGGTCTTCCTGTTCCTGCTGCTCACCACGGTCGTGGGCGCCTGGAAGGCCGAGGTGACCGGCACGTTCAACGTGGCGCTCGTCTGGAACGCGCTGAACACGGTCGTCCTCGGGAGCTTCCTGACGATCACCTACCGGGAGGCGCGCACCGCGCGTGCCTCCCGTCGGAGGACCCGCCGGGAGGCCCGGCGGGGCGCTCGGCGCACGTCAGCCCCGGCACCCCTTCCGCCCACGTCCGACCCGTCCACGAACCTCGTTGGAGGCACCCGATGACCTTTCTCACCCGTCTGAAGTACCTGATCGGCGTGCTCGTCGTCGTCGCCGCCGTGGCTGCGTTGACGCTGAGCATGAACAACCGCATCAGCACCGTCCACGACGTCACTGCCAGCGTGCGCACCGACGACTACACGGTCGGCACGCCGTACGCCGGCATGGTGCTCCGGCGCACCGTCGACGTGGGGGACCACGTCGACGAGGGCGACCGCCTGTTCGTCGTCCAGAGCAGTGAGCTCGCCCGCGACATCGCGAACGACGCGCTCGAGCCCGAGGAGTCGCCCTACGACATCCGCGGCGGGAGCAAGGTCGTGATCCGCGCGACCTCGGCCGGAAAGGTCTCGGAGGTCGCGCCGATCGAGGGCGCGTTCGTGGCGGCCAACTCGTCGATGGCGACCGTCCAGGAGCAGGGGACGAGCTACGTGCAGGCCGACTTCCGGCTCACCCCGAAGCAGTACGCGCTGATGCGTGGTGCCGATGAGGTCACGGTCCGGTTGCCGGACGAGGAGACGGTGCAGGCCGAGATCGACCGCATCCGCGTGCACACCGACGGGGACAGTGCGGCCACGCGCCTGCGTGCGGTGTCGCCGGCCCTGAACAACCGCGGCCTCTTCGCGTCCGGGACGCCGGTCAACGTCGACGTCGCGCTGCGCAGGGACGGGCTCGTGGACTCCGTCCGCGCTGCCCTGGCCGGACTGCTCACCCCGGGGGGTCTCCGCTGAGCGGCCGCGCCGGCGCGGCCGCGGTGGTCGCGGTGGTCGTAGTCGGCGGCGTGGGGATGGGCTCCATCCTCAGCGGCGGCGACCCGTCCACCGGGCGCCAGGCCTTCCACCCCTTCCGGCCCGCGGACTCCTCGGGGTGGACCTCGGTGTCGCGGGAGGCGCCGCCGTCGTGGACGCCGGCCGCGGCACGACTGCCCCGGACGGAGGGCGCGCCCGGAGCGATCCGCGTGGACGACGACCTCGCGCCGCCGACCAACCGGTGGTACTCGGGCATGTTCCTCGGTGCCGAGCCGCAGCCGGTCTTCGCGATGCCGCTGGCTGCCCAGGCCGACGACACGGGCGTGGCCGTGGGTCTGCCCCGGGTGTCCGCCTCGGAGCGGACCATCACCGCTCCGTTCGTCCCCGAGCTGCGGCTCGGACTGGCGGCCGACGCCTTCACGGCCACGCGTGCCGACCCCGTCTCGGTGACCTCGACCTACACCTCGTCCGGCACCCCGGTCGGCGAGCTGGACCTGGCCGAGGGCTGGCCGTACGTCGGCTACACCGCGTTGCAGGACCAGGAGGTCACCGTGCCCGCGGGTCTCGTCCCTCGTGACGGCGGCCGGTGGCTGGCGCTGGGCGTCGGCGACACGACGTACGGGCTCGCGGTCGCCGGCTCCGACGGCAGCCGTCGCGTGATCGAGTCCTCCGGCGACGTCGTGGGGCTGGACCGCGGGGAGACCCTGCTCGCCTTCGCCGCCCGCCGGGACCGGACGCTCGCACACCTCGCCCGCGGGGCGGCCCCCGTGCACGGGACGTCCACCAGCTACGACATCAGCGGGGGACAGGCCAGGACCAGGATCACCTACGCGACCCCGCCCGGCCGGCGCACCGTGCTGGCGGCGATGCCGCACCAGCGCCTGGACCGCCCGCAGGTCGTCGGTCGCGTCGACTCGCTGTACGGACCGCTGCGACTGGTGAGCTCGCGCTCGCTCATCTCGAGTGTCCCGGCCCTCGAACCGGATGCGACGCCGGACATCGCCCGCCTCGACGAGGACGCCCGGGCCGAGGTGCGGCACCAGGTCGTCGCGGACGTGGCGCGGGAGGTCTCCGGGACACCGCCGAGGCAGGACACCTACTTCGGCGGCAAGGACGTCCACCGGATGGCGCAGCTCACCCGGATCGCCGAGGCCGCTGGGGCCGACGCTGCCGCCCGCACGATCCGCGAGCGCGCGGTCTCCGAGCTGGACGCGTGGCTGGGGGGTTCCGCCGAGTGCACGGAGGCCTCGACCCGGTGCTTCGCCTACGACACCGCGTGGAAGGGAGTGGTGGGTCGGACCGCGGCATTCGGTTCGGAGGAGTTCAACGACCATCACTTCCACTACGGCTACTTCCTCGCTGCGGCCGCGTTGCTCGCCGAGGGCGAGCCCCGGTTGCTGGACCGGTGGCGACCCACGCTCACCGCGCTGGCGGAGGACATCGCGTCCCCGGCGACGAACAGCACGCTGCCCGCACTGCGCAGCTTCGACCCGTACGCCGGTCACTCGTGGGCAGCGGGGCGCTCCGACTTCGCCGACGGCAACAACCAGGAGTCGAGCTCCGAGGCGGTGAATGCCTGGAACGGGCTGGCGTCCTGGGCCGAGGCGGACGGCAACCGGGTGCTCGCCAGGCAGGCGACGTGGCAGCTGAGCCTGGAATCCGCGTCTGCGCGCGCCTACTGGTTGCAGCCGCGGAACCTCCCGGCCACCTACGACCACTCGATCGTCTCCCTCAACTGGGGCGGCAAGCGGGAGTGGGCCACGTGGTTCAGCGCCGGAGCCGTCGGCGATGCTCGGCATCCAGCTGCTGCCCATGCCGTCCGTGCTCGTCAGGGGCGGATGGACGAGAAGCGCGTGCGTGCCAGCGTCTCCGAGGCCTCCGTCGATGGGTTCGACACCATGTTCGGTGACTACCTGTCGATGTACCTCGCCATGGCCGACCCCGGACGCGCCCTCGCGATAGGCCGGAGACTGCCTGACTCCGCGATCGACGACGGCAACTCCCGCAGCTACCTGTTGGCGTGGCTGCTTGCCGCCCGAGCAGGTCAGCTGCGAGGACCTGGCTGACCTTTCACGGGCTCCGCGCGCGGGCCGTCGGCCCCGGACGATCACCCGCGCCCGCCGGCCTCTGCGATCCGCGCTCACCCGGTCCGGATGAGTCCCTCGACGACTTCATCGGTCAGCGTGAGCACCAGCGTCGAGAGGAGCGCGCCATGGCGCAGCGCGGGCTGAACTGTGCCCAAGGAGAGTCCATCTGATGACCGACACGAACGGACCCGAGGAGACCGCGTCATCTGCCGCGGGCCAGTCCAGTGCTTCGGCGTCCGATGGCCCCACGGCGATCGACGTGGCGGCGACTGTTCGTTCGAAGCCCTACCTTGCGGCGCTGCTGCTCGCCGCGGTCCTGGGTGTCCCCATCTCGGCTGCTGCGTACGGCTTTCTGGCACTCTTCACCGCGATCCAGGACTACCTGTTCACCGACCTGCCCGGCGAGCTGTTCGCAGCAGCGCCGCCTGCCTGGTGGCCTGTGCCCTGGTTGCTCATGTCGGGGCTGTTGACCGGCCTGACCATCCGATACCTGCCGGGCACCGGAGGGCACTCGCCCGCACTCGGATTCCACGCAGGAGGAGGTCCGCCGGTTGCCCGCGAGCTCCCCGGCATCATTCTTGCGGCCCTGACGACGCTCAGCCTGGGCGTCGTCCTCGGGCCCGAGGGACCTCTGATCGCCATCGGTGGCGGCCTTGCCGCGCTGACCGTGCACCTGGTGAACAAGGATGCACCGCCGATGGCCCTGACGATCATGGCGTCGGCGGGCAGCTTCGCGGCCATCAGCACCCTGCTCGGCTCACCCCTGCTGGCCGCATTCCTGATCATGGAGGCTGCCGGCATCGGGGGGGCCACACTGACCCTGGTGGCAATGCCAGGGCTGCTCGCATCCGGAATCGGCGCCTTGGTGTTCGTCGGTCTGGACAACTGGACCGGCCTCGGGTCCTTCTCGCTGGCCCTCACCTCGGTCCCTCCGGCTGTGGATCCGACTCTGTCGACCTTGGCCTGGGCCCTGCCCATGGGTGCGACCGCCGCACTGCTCGGTTGGCTGATCCGCTGGATGGCTCTGTCGCTACGGCCGGTGGTCCACCTCAACCGGGTGCTGGTGACCTCGCTGCTCGGTCTGCTCATCGGCCTGACCGCGATGACGTATCAGCTGGCCACGGACAATCCCTTCACCCAGGTCCTGTTCTCCGGCCAGGACGACCTGCCCGAGCTCGTCGACGACGCCGCGACCTACTCGACCGGCGTGCTGCTCGTGCTCGCACTCTGCAAGACCCTGGCCTACGGACTCTCGTTGAGCGCCTTCCGCGGAGGGCCGGTGTTCCCGGCGATGTTCATCGGTGCAGTCCTGGGAATTGCCGCGTCCGAGCTGCCCGGCATGAGCCTGGCGCCGGCGATCGGCATGGGAATCGGAGCCATGTGCGCGGCCATGTTGCGACTGCCGCTCACCTCGACGCTCCTGGCCACCCTGCTCCTCGGTGCGGACGGGGTCTCGGTGACCCCCCAGGTCGTGGTGGCCGTCGTCGTGGCCTTCCTGATCACCGAGATTCTTCCGGCTCCCCGTGCCCGGGATTCGAGCCGGTCCGCGACATGACGTCCGCGACCTCCCTGGGGCAGGGCGCTCCGACACCTTGCCACCGTCACCGGGTCCGCGCCAGCCACACGAAGAAGCCGACGATCGCGGCGGAGATCGCCGGGTCGGCCCGCAACGGAAGCCGCACCGGACGGAAGACGCCGTCCGTGCCGCAGTCGCGTGGGGAAGGTCCGCCAGCCGCCCTCAGATGGCGGACGGGTGCCGGCCCAGGGGAGTCACGTCGATCGTCATGTAGGGGAACAGTGGCAAACCCCAGAGCGCCTCGTGCAGCGCCTCGTTGTCGGGGACGTCGAAGATGCTCAGGTTCGAGTACTGCCCGGTGATCCGCCAGATGTGGACCCACTGCCCGGAGCGCTGGAGCTCCTGGCTGTAGGCCTTCTCCCGCGCGAGGAGGTCATCTCGTCCCGGAAGGTCGAGCGGCAGGTCGACGTCCATGCGGACGGCGTACAACGCCATCTCAGGCGGGGTCGAGCACGAAGTCGTAGGCGACCTCGGCGCCCTGACCGTCGGCGCGTGAGGTCGGGGCCAGCATGAGCTCGGGCTTCACCGCGTCGGCGATGTCCGTGCCGACGTACTCGCCGCCCTCGAAGTAGAGCTGGGTGGTGACCGTCAGGTGCTCCGGCGCGGAGACCTTGAGGTGGATGTGCGCGGGGCGCCACGCGTGCCATCCTGCGGCCTCGATGAGAGTGCCGCAGGAGCCGTCGGTCGGGATCTGGTACGGCGCCGGCTGCATCGTGTTGATCGCGAAGCGTCCCTCGCCATCGGTGACCACGCGACCACGGAAGAGCCAGTCGGGAAGCCCGGGGGCGAACTGGGAGTAGAAGCCGAGGTCGTCCGCGTGCCAGATGTCGACGACCGCGCCCGACAGGGGGGTGCCGTCGACGGCGCGGACCTGCCCCTGGAAGAGGAGGGGTGTGCCGGGCTCGTCGGCCCGCATGTCGAGGGTGCAGGTCGAGTCCATCAGCGGTGCGTCGGGGACGTAGTAGGGACCCTCGATGGTGCCCTTGCTGCCCTCGCGGTCGGCGTTGGCGACCTCCTCGACGACGTGCTCGAGCCAGACGTCGAGGAACAGCGGCCACTCCCCGTCGAGGCCGACCTGGATCATCCACTTCTTGAGGTAGTCGTACTCCTCGTAGGTGACCTGCTTGTCCCGGATGACCTCGTGCAGGGCCTTGATCGCCGCGGTGGCGACCTCGTCCACCCGCTCCTTCGGGATGTCGGAGCCACCGGCCAGCTTGCTCTGGAAGACGCGGGTGGCGTTCGCGCCGGAGTCGGCGGCGCGAGCGGTCTGCTCCAGGTCGGTGGAGTTGTCGAGGTCGGTCATGGTGGTGCTCCGTTTCGTGTGGGGTGGTGCGACGTGGGGGCGGATCGCCCGGTCAGCGGTCCTGGCGGTAGTGCCCGAGCTTGTCCTCGTCGATGACGAGTCCGAGTCCGGGGCCCTGTCGGACGGCGAGCTCGCCGTCCTGGATGACGAGTGGGTCCACGAGCAGGTCGTCGGTCATGTCCAGGAAGTTGGACAGCTCGGCGGCGCGACGTGCGGTCAGGGGGTGGGACGCCGCGAACGCGGCGGCGCACAGCGACCCGACCTGGGTGTCGATCTGGTTGCCGATGACGACCTCGACGCCGAGTCCCTCGCACAGCCCGAGGACCAGCTGGCTGGTCGTGAAGCCGGTGCGGGACGTCTTGATGCTGATGCCGGTGGCCCCACCGTTGAGCAGCTCGCGGGTGACCTCGCCGGGTCGGGCGACGCTCTCGTCGGCGTACATGGGGATCGTCGACTGCTGGACGAGCCAGCGGCGCCCCAGGACGTCGTCGGCCGGGCACAGCTCCTCGGCGAAGGAGAGGTCGAGGTCGGCCATCTCGCGCAGCGCGCGTGCCGACTCGCTCGCGGTCCAGCCGCGGTTGCCGTCGATGTAGAGCTCGACGTCGGGTCCGAGGGCGGTGCGCAGGGCGCGGCACGCTGCGACATCGTCACGGTAGGGGTGGCGACCGACCTTCACCTTGAAGGTGGTGATGCCCAAGGTGTGGCGCAGCCGCTCGGCCTCGGCCACCATCTCGGCGGCGGGCGCGAAGCCGACCATGTGCGAGACCCGGACCCGGTCGGTGAAGCCGCCGAGCAGCTCACTGACGGACGCCCCCAGCGTCTGCCCGAGGGCGTCCCAGATGGCCATGTCCACGGCAGCCTTCGCGACCGGGTTGCCGACGGTCCGTTCCATGCGGGCCCGCGCGACCTCGCGCTCCAGGATGCCGACGCCGACGAGCTGCGGGCCGAAGTGGTCGGCGACGATCGAGCGCACCGAGACCTGGGTCTCGCCGTACGTGAACGGGCGGGGAGGGGCGTCGGCGGTCCCGACGACGCCGTCGTCGGTGTGCACGCGCACGAGCACGTGCTCTGCTGCCGTGATCTCCCCGCTGGCGAAGCGCAGGGGCTTCCTGTACGGGATCGAGTACGGGATCGCCTCGATGCGACTGATCTTCATGCGACGAGCGTCACACGCGGATCAGTAGGAGTGAAGGTCGGTCTTCGTCTCGATTGAGAGCTCAGCCGTCTTGAGTGACCAGGCGGCTGATGATCTCGACGGCTCGTCGGACCGCGGGGTTGGACTCGTTGCTGCGTGTGGCGACGGCCAGCGCCACCGTGGGAGGTGTCCCGGTGAGCGGGCGGTAGGTCGCGCCCGTGATGCGGAGGTGCTGGACCGAGCGGGGGACCAGGGCCACTCCGAGGCCGGCGGCGACGAAGGAGATCAGGGTCGAGGTCTCCGCGACCTCGGTCGGACGCGCGGTGAAGCCGGCCGCCCGGCAGGCCTCCTGGACCGCGTCGTGGATGACGGAGCGGTGTCGTGACGGATAGCCCACGAGCGACTCGTCGCGGAGGTCCGCGATGTCGACGTGCGTGCCGGACGCGAGCGGGTGCCCCTCGGGCAGGGCGGCGATGAGCGGCTCGAGGCGCAGGACGGTGGTGGTCAGGTCGGCGTCGCCCACCGGTGGTCGGAGCAGGCCGATGTCGAGCTGTCCGTCGACCAGTCCCTCGGTCTGGCTGGGCGTCAGCATCTCGCCACGAAGGTCCAGGCTGACGCCGGGCAGCTCCTGGCGCAGGGCCTTGCTCAAGGTGGGGAGGAGCTCGTAGGTGGCCGTGCCGGTGAAGCCGATCGCGACGTGGCCCACCTCTCCGGCAGCCACGCGGACGGCCTCGTCCGCGGCCGAGTCGACGCCGGCGAGGAGGTCCCGAGCCCGGTCCAGGAAGCGCTCGCCGGCCGTCGTCAGCTCGACCCGGCGCGTCGACCGGAGCAGGAGCTGGACGCCGAGCTCGGCCTCGAGCTGCTTGACCTGCTGCGACAGGTGCGGCTGGGCGATGTGCAGTCGCTCCGCCGCACGCCCGAAGTGGCACTCCTCGGCGACGGCGACGTAGTACCGCAGGTGACGAAGTTCCATGACCGGAGGCTACGGCTCGGGACCGCACCCCCACCCTGCGCGAGGGGCTCCCCGCGACGATGCGGGGCATGATCGTGCTGTCCGCGATGCGCAGGTCGCGTACTCCGCTGACCCGCAGCTCCGCGTCCACGATGGATTCGGACGTGCTCCGGGCGTTCCTGGACGACGTGGCTGTTGGTGAAGCGGTCGTCCCCATCGGCCGGGTGTTCGCGCTCGATGAGATCCGCGAGGCCCATCGGGTGATGGAGGACAACACCGCCGGAGGAAAGATCGTCGTGGTGACCGACGGCTCTGGGTGGACCGCGCGCCTGTGAATCCACCTCGTCATGACCGCCACTGCTTGTCACGGCGCGATGCCCGGGACAAGGCGTCCTGCGCCGACAAGACCGGCGAGACGCGGGTGGTCGGGGGCACGTTCACGCGCGAGGAACAGCACGAGCCGCTTCCCGTGTCGTGACTAGCATTCGAGTCATGGAGCTCTACGACGTGATGCGGACGACCGCGGCGGTCCGGGAGTTCACCGACGACCCGTTGCCGGACGACGTGCTCCACACGATCCTCGACAACGCGCGCTTCGCGCCCAGCGGTGGCAACCGCCAGGGCAGCCAGGTCGTCGTCGTCCGAGATCCGGAGACGCGGGAGCGGCTGATCGAGATCACCGCTCCGGGTGCGCGCCGCTACCAGGCGCAGAAGGCGGCCGGCGAGACGCCTTGGAGCAGCTACGTCCCGAGCGAGGTCACCGAGGAGCAGGTGGCGCGGACCGAGGTGCCGGACTACGTCACGGAACCACTGCGCCGCGCGCCTGTCGTCCTGGTCGTCTGCGTGGACCTTCGCGCGGTGGCGGCTCTCGACAAGGACCTCGACCGGGTCGGGGTCGTCGCCGGCGCATCGGTCTACCCACTCGTGTGGAACATCCTGCTGGCCGCCCGCAACGAGGGGTTCGGCGGCACCATCACCACGATGGCCGTCGCCGAGGAGCCGGCGCTCAAGGAGCTGCTGGGCATCCCGGATCCGTACGCCGTCGCCGCCGTCGTACCGCTGGGAAGACCGGTCCGGCAGCTCAAGCGGCTCACGCGGGTCGGGGTGGACGAGCTGACCCGTCTGGAGCACTGGCAGGGCGGTCCGCTCCAGGTGTAGCGTCAAGTTGAGCAAGCAACCATGATTCACCGGCATTCAGGACCCTAGATGTCCGAGACCGAGATCGACCTGGCCACCATCGACGCCGAGCGGGAGCGCATCCGCGATGCGTACCTCCGGCCCGAGGACTCCCGCCCACCCTCGAGCGCCCGCGGCCTTCACCACTTCGCCGTGGTCGCGCGCGACGTCGAGGAGACGATCAGGTTCTACCAGGGGGTGCTCGAGTTCCCCCTGACCGAGATCTTCGAGAACCGCGACTACCAGGGCTCCAACCACTTCTTCTTCGACATCGGCCACGACAACCTGCTGGCCTTCTTCGACTTCCCTGGCCTCGACGTCGGAGCGTACGCCGAGGTGCTGGGCGGGCTGCACCACATCGCCATCTCCATCGAGCCCGCGACCTGGGAGCACCTCAAGGGCAAGCTCGACAAGGCCGGAGTCGAGTACCTCGAGGAGAGCGGCACGTCGATCTACTTCCGCGACCCCAACGGCGCGCGGATCGAGCTGATCGCCGATCCGCTCGGGGAGATGTACGGCACCAAGGTGCTGTAGTCCCGAGCGCCTCCGCCGAGCCGGACTGACACGGAAGTCCCCACCGGCCGCTCCGGATCGGCACGAACCCGCTGGTGGTGACCGACGACGCCGCGGGGTCGGGGCACACGCGGCGTCGCCGGAGCTATCCGGTCCGGCGTGGCTATCCGGTGCCACGTGAGTCGCCGTAGTCCTCGACGAGACGACCCTTCTCGAGGATCCGACGGACCAGTCGCCCGCCTGCGATGCGGATGTCCTGGTTGAGCCGGTGAGGCGTCGCGACCTGCATCCGCGAGGCCGCGTCGACCGCCGCGGCGATCGTCACCACCTGCTGCTCCAGCTCCGCCACGCGCCTCTCGAGGTCGCGCTCGAGCAGCTCCGACGCTGCGTCACGTCCCTGTCCGTCCTGATCCTTCACGTGCGTCCTCCGTGTCCACTGCGTCGTCTCTCCGCCTTGTGACCCGGACGTCGCCGACGGATGATGCGAGTCCTTCTTCGAGTGGCGAGCCTGCCCGCGCGCACGGGCACCCACCCCCGGGCGCGCCCGTGGACAAGAACTCGCGTCATGCGCTCGGCCGGCGCTGGTCATAGACTCGTGGAGGTCTACCCAAGGGGCTGCAGGTCCTGCTTCCCGACGGGAAGGAGGAGCCTGTGGCGAGCGAGCCTGTGCCGGACGGCGACCAGCCGTACGACGAGCGCGTCGTGGTCGACCTCCTCCCCGTGCTGCGGCGGGTCGTCGGGGCCCGGATCAAGGACCCTCACACCGTGGACGACCTGGTCCAGGAGACGCTGGCCAGGCTGATGTCCTCCTCCCGGCGCATTGATCCCGACAAGCTGCACCACTACGCGGCGGTCACGGCGCGACACGTCGTTGCGTCGTACGCCGAGCGGAACGACCGGGCGCGCAACCGCTCCCACCTTCTCGCCGAGGCTGAGGAGGTAGAGCCGCCCACCGACGGTGTGCTGCGGCAGGAGGATCGCGAGTTCGTCAGCGCCGCGCTGGCCCAGCTGTCCGATGCCGACCGGGACCTCCTGGTGGCCCACGAGGTCCACGGCGCCGACACCAGCACGATGGCGGCCGAGCGGGGCTCCACGCCCGGCGCGGTCGCGGCTCGCCTGAGCCGCGCCCGTGCCAGCCTCCGGGTGGAGTACCTCCTGGTCGCCGAAAGCGCCGTGCCGCCCACCGATCGCTGCCGGCCGGTGCTGCGGGCGCTGTCCAGCGGTGGCAGGCGGCGTCAGCGGGAGCTGGACGTCAACGGCCATCTCCTCAAGTGCACGACGTGCGCCGAGCTCGCCGACCGGCTCTTCGAGCGCCGCGGGCGCCCCGCCGAGGAGGACGGCGTCGTGCGGGTTCAGGTGTCCCGGGACGCCGACGTGGTGACGGCCAGGCAGCAGGGTCGCGAGGCCGCGGCCCGCGCCGGCTTCTCGCTCTCCGACCAGACGCTCATCGCCACCGCGATCTCCGAGATCAGCCGAAACATCGTCAAGTTCGCCGAGCGGGGCGAGGTCACGGTCTCGCTGGTGTCGGAGGATGGACGCCGGGGCATCAGTGTGGTGGCCCGCGACGTGGGGCCGGGGATCGCGAACCTTGAGGATGCGTTGCGGGACGGCTACAGCACCTACCACGGGCTGGGCCTCGGCCTTCCAGGCGCGAGGCGCCTCATGGACACGTTCCTTCTGAGGTCGGTCCCCGGCGAGGGGACCACCGTGACCATGGAGAAGTGGTTGCCGTGAACAGATCAGCACCTACCAGCGAGCAGCACAAGAGAGGCCTAGACATGACCGACTCAAGCACTCCGACCACTGCCGACCGCGCACACAGTGACGACAAGCTGCTCCCCGAGCTGGTCGCTCACCTGCGCGACAACCGCACCGAGCTGCGGCAGCAGTGGGCAGAGCGGATCACCCAGGCCCACCTGCTGTCCTCCATGACGGATCAGGAGGTGTTCTCCGAGGCGACCTCGGTGTACGACAACTACGTCGAGGTGCTCGAGACGGGCAGCGTCGAGGCGCTCCGGGACTACGCGCGCGACCTCTCGGAGCGGATCATCCCGCGCGGCGTCGAGACGCACGAGGTGATCGGGATCGTCTTGCTGCTGAGGGACGTGTTGGCTCGCTCGCTCTTCGAGAAGTACCGCGAGGACTTCGACCTCCTCACTCACGTGCTCGACGCCTACGAGCCGGCAGCCAACCGGATCGCCAACACGGTCGCCGTCAGCTTCGTCGAGCAGCGCGAACGGGTGATCCGCGCGCAGCAGGACGCGCTGCTGGAGCTGTCGACCCCGGTGCTGCAGGTGCGCGAGCGGCTCCTCATCCTGCCCATCATCGGTGTGCTCGACCAGGACCGGGCCCAGCAGCTCACCGAGCAGCTGCTGCACGGGATCCGGGCACACCGGGCGAAGCTGGTGGTCATCGACGTGACCGGGGTGCCGGAGATGGACGAGACCGTGGCGAACTCCCTCGTCGACACGGTGACGGCCTCCAGGCTCATGGGGGCGGACGTCATCATCACCGGCCTCTCCTCCGAGATCGCCCAGACCCTGGTCACCATCGGGGTCGACCTCAGCAAGATGCACACGGTCGGAGACCTGCAGGGGGGAATCGAGGAAGCGGAACGGCAGCTCGGGTTCCGGGTCTCGAAGGTGCCCGATGCCGACTGATGCCGCCACTGCTCCGCGCGCGCCTCTGCCTGCTTCGATCCTGTCGCAGGGGCCGAACCTGATCGTCTCGATCCACGCAGCCCTCGACGACGAACAGCTCGTCCGGCTGCAGCGTGACCTGCTCGAGCGGGTGGGACGGGACCGGTCTCGCGGGATCCTCATCGACGTGGCGGCGCTGGACGTCCTCGACTCCTTTGCGGCGAGGACGCTGGCCGACCTCGCCTACATGGCCCAGCTGCGCGGCGCCCGAACCGTCGTGGTCGGGATCGCCCCGGAGGTCGCGATGACGCTGGTCCGCCTCGGTGTGCGGATCCCTCTGACGCAGACCGCACTCGACCTCGAGGAGGGCCTCGAGTGGCTGGGGACGTGACGGACCCGCTGGAGCGCTTCCGCCTCGACTACGCCCCCGTGCTTCTGCGCCACCTTGCCCGGCGGGACGAGTCAGGGCTGCAGGCGGCCTACCAGCTCGGGCGCCGAGCAATGCAGGAGTCGGTCGGTCTCCTCGACGTCGTACGGGTGCACAACGACCTGTTCCTCGAGATCCTCGCGACCGTCCGCCACCTCGACGAGGTTCTCGACCTGACGGAGACCGCGTCCACCCTTCTCATCGATCTCGTGGCGTCCTTCGAGGTGGCCCAGCGCGGCTTCATGGACGCACGACGTGGGGCCCAGCCTGAATAGGCGGGCGGACGCCTGACCGGATTGGCAGGCCGGTTCGTCTATTTGGTCGACGCTCACCGCGCAACGCCTCGGCCTGGGGTCACCAGTGCGCAGAAGCCAGGCGACCTCCGACCTCATGCTCTTCCCACGTTGTCGGATCCCGAAGGCGAGCAGGGCCAGCCTTCTCGGGTGGCGTAGGTCGGCGTTTCGCCCACTGGCATGCCATACAGCCCCATGTGTGTTCATGACCCGAGACAGGCGGGCGCATGACGCGAAGATCTTCACGGCTGGTGCGCGCGACGAGGGATCAGTAGGTCGCCTCGGGGCCCATCGGTGCCAGTGGGGCAGCGTCATCCGGATGGCCGGGCGGGGTCATGGGTGTGTGGTCCTCACCTGGAGGACTTCGCGTCATACATCCCCATGAAGACGGTCCCATACCTGCTTGCCATTCCCAGCGTCGTCTTCCTGCGACAGTCCATCGGCGTCCTCGTAGCTTCCTCCGTGCGCGTCCTTCCCTCAAGGCGGTCAGCATGCTCCGCATCAGGCTCATCAACGACAACGAGATCGTCAGGCGAGGTGTCGTCGCGATGCTGAGCCGCTACCACGCCCAGGTCGGGTTTGCCGAGCACGCCAATCCGGTCGACCCCCAGGTAGACATCGCCCTTGTCGACACCTTCGCACCCGGACTCGACAATGGCCCGAACCTGGCGCGGCTCATCGCCGACCCACGCATCCGTCGAACTGTCGTCTACACCTGGAACTTCCAGCCCTGGCTAGCCCGAGACGTCATCGAGCAGGGCGCCTCGGGGTACCTCTCCAAGAGCCTGACTGCAGCCCAGCTCGTCACCGCCCTCCAACAGGTGCACGGAGGCATGACCGTGGTGTCCCCGTCGACCAGAACCAACAAAGTCGTCGGCAGCGACTGGCCGGGTCGGGCGGAAGGACTCACGGCCCGGGAGGCTGAGGTGCTCTCACTCATCACCTCGGGTCTCAGCAACGCGGACATCGCCACACGCCTGTCTCTGTCACCGAACTCGATCAAGTCCTACGTCCGGTCCGGCTATCGCAAGATCGACGTGATGACCCGCTCCCAGGCAGTCCTCTGGGGCATATCCCACGGCATGGGCACCGCGCAGCCCGAGCAAGCACGAGCGCATCTGGGATCTCGGTCCGACGCGCACCAGGTGGGCGTCGACCCGAAGGCCGCGGCCAGGAGGATGCTCGCGCCCGCACCCGACATGCCGGTGAGCAGAACCCGCGCCATACCGGGAGCACGCAGGGCCTGAGAGTCGGTCTGCTCGTGGGCGCGGGTCCTCTGCATGCCATCGGGCACGGCATGAGGTGTGAGGTCAAGGGCCCATGGTTTCCGTCGCGAGACATGCGAGCACATCTGTCAGCCTGCCCGTGAGTCGCATGACCTCGCGCTGCCGCATCGCACCGTTGCCGCGTGCCCGGATCCGGTCGATCCCCTGAGTGACCAACGCGGCGTCCCCGCTCTGGCGAAGCGCGGGAAGGACATGGTCGAGGAGTCGCAGCACGACCTCCTGCGCGGGGGCAAGGCGCCCACTGAGAGGATCGAGAAGGCGCTCCTCGACACCCCATCTTGCCGCGCGCCACGTGGCGAGCCGCAGTAGAAGGGCGGGGGTGGTGGGTGAGGGGCTTCCCATCGCCCACTCTTGCGCGCTGGTCTCGACCAGTGCCCGAGAGAGCGCTGCGACGAGGACCGCATCGCGAACATCGAAGCACACATCAGGCACCCTGATCTCGACGGTGGGGTGCCGGGGCGAGCGACGCGCATCGAAGTAGATCATTCCCTCGTCAAGGACGACGCCCGTAGAGACCACCCCGTCCACCACCTCGCGATATCGGCCGGCCGAACCGAACACCTCGGTCGGTCCTGACACGGGCCAGGCCCCGAGCGCCTGGTTGCGATAGCTTGCGTAGCCCGTGTCGTGACCTTGCCAGAACGGCGAGTTCGCGCTGAGTGCCAGCAGGATGGGTAGCCACACCCGGATCCGGTCGAGCACTCCGACGGCCTCCTCCGCGGACTTCACCGCCACGTGTACATGGCAGCCGCAGGTCAGCATGCCGGTGCTGATGATGCCGAAGCGCTCGGCGATCTTGTCGTACCGCTCCGTCTGCACGTGACGCGGTTCGACCGGGACTGGACAGGTCGCGCTCGCCACAAGTCGGGCGCCAACCTGTCCTGCGGCCGAGGAGGCCCGTGCTCGCCAGCCCCGCAGCTCGGCCTCGAGCAGCGCCATCGAGTGATGCGGCGAGGTGTAGGCCTCGAGCTGCTGCTCCTGGAACTCGTGGACCAGAGAGCCACCGCCAGCCAAGCTGTCAGCCACGATGGATGCCGGCGTGGCTGATAGGACACTGGACGCGACCGGCACCAGGCGCTCCAGGCCAGCGTCCGCCAGCAAGAACTCCTCCTCCACCCCGACGCTGCGCACCCTGCAAGTCTGGCCCACGGTTGCCCGACCTCCTAGGGGCGAGGATGCTGGAGTTCGAGCTTCGAGCCGTCCGCGGGAAGGGTGGAAGGGTCGTGTGTCGTCTGCTCGGATATGTGGCCAGCAAGCCGGTCTCGGTCGTCCACCTGCTCGGCCGGGACAAGTTCGACGAGTTCACCGCCCTCACCGCCGTGCATGGCGATGGTTGGGGGATGGCGTGGCGGCACGCAGGAGATCGTTCCCTCCGCCACGAGACCTCCGCTGTATCGGCCACGAGTGACCCGAAGTACGCGCGCATGGCAGGCGAACAGCTCGGTTCGGCAGGGATGGTGCACCTGCGGTGGGCTACGCCAGGCCTCCCGGTGACGCGCGACAACACCCACCCGTTCGTCCAGGAGGGGTACGCATTCGCTCACAACGGGCACATATTCCCAGTGCAGGACCTCGAGGGTCTGCTCGAACCGGCTTTCAAGGCCGCCTTGGTCGGGACGACCGACAGCGAACGGTATTTCCGCTACGTCATGCAGTGCATTACCGCCTGCGGTGACGACGAGCAGGGATTGCGTGCGGCTCTGGACGTCATGGTGCATGCGTTTCCCGACGCGAGCCTGAACGCCCTGCTGCTGACGCCGACCCACATGTTCGCAGTCCACGTCAACAGTCGGGCCGCGACCCCACTGCGTGGTCTCCGAGGTCTGTTTGCCTCAGACGCGGACATCCCACACCGACACCTCAACGAGTACTTTGCGATGGACTTCAGGCTCACGTCGGACGCCGTGATCGTCGTCTCGAGCGGCATTGACCCTCAGGGGTGGACGCCCGTGCCGGAGCACACGGCGGCATCGGTGGACCTCGTCACCCGGCAGGTGAGGCGGCTGGAGATCCCCGGACCACCGACTCCGTGAACCACCCCCGGGGGTGTCCTTGTCCGCTGCCGTGGCCATGTGCGTGGGGGATTCGGGGTATGACCGTGACATGGAACCCATCCCCGAGAGCGCGGCAGCCTTCGACGAGTTCGGTCCGTTCGCCGAGGTGGATCTTCTCCAGCAGCTGTCGTACAGGAGCGATCAGGTGAGGGCGATCGTGCCGAACTGTGTCGGTCTCAGTCTGGCCTCGTGCGAGCACGACGTCACCCTCACGCTGGTAGCGACCGCCCGGGAGATCGCGCTGCTCGACGCCGTGCAGTACTTGTCCGGGGGACCGTGCGTCGACGCGGTGAGGGCCGAGCGGGTCGTCACGTTCGCGCACGGCGACGGGATGGACGAAGAGGCGTGGCAGCATTTCGCGCAGGCCACCGCCGCGGCTGGGTTGCGTCCACGTTGACCCTGCCCATTCTGGCCGGGGAACAGGTCGTGGGCAGCATCAACCTGTACGCCGCGTCGACGGATGCCTTTGCCGGCCACCACCGAGCGATCGCCCGGATCTTCGACGCGTGGGCTCCCGGGGCGGTCACCAACGCTGATCTGTCCTTCACCACGCGCGCGCATCGCCGAGCAGGCGCCGCGGAAGCTGCAGCAGGATCTTGAGGTGCACGTCGCGGTGGGAATACTCGCCGCCGCGCGCGGCATCGACATGGAGGAAGCCCTCGAGGAGCTGCACGATGCCGCACGCCGGGCGGGAGTCAGCGAGGCTGACCTGGCGGCAAGTCTCATCGAGATCGAGAGGCAGCACGGGGGGGACTGAGGGACAGCAACTCACGGCCCCTCCCGCGGTCAGGTCCTTGGGCTCGGCGAGGAGGCGCTCGGCAACGGTTCGGAGCTTGGTGTTGGTGTCTTGGGAGATGCGCGTGAGGAAGCCGAAAGCGCGTGCTTCGTCCAGATCGAACCGCTCCATCGTCACGCCGACGGCTTGACCGATGAGCTGTCTCGTCTGGACCGCCTCCTGCAGCTGGCTCACCTGGCGGGCGTAGGCGAGCGCGACAGCGGACTGGTGGGTGAACAGCTCACCCAGCGTGCCGAGGTCCGAGAGTGCCCCGGTCTGTGTGCCGTACAGGTTCAACGCGCCGTTAGATCCGGGGGTCTCGAACAAGCGGACACCGGCTTGGGCGCGGATGCCTGCGGCCACCGCCACCTGGGCGTAGCGGGGGAAGCGGACGTCATGCGCCAAGTCAGGTGCAGTCACATGGACCGTGTCCACAGCCGCCTCGTAGCACGGGCCCTCCCGGAGCTCGTACTGCGAGGCGTCCAGATCGAGGATCACGTCGGCGGTCGGGGCGAAGGTCTCGAGACGACCGTCGGCATGCTTGACGGTGATGCTCGCGTACTCGACCTCGGGCAACACCTCCACGGCGGCTGCAGTGATCCGTTGGAGTGTCCTGTCGAGATCGCCTGGCACGAGTGCCGCGGCCAGGCGTTGACTGGCGTCGACGATCGAATCGTCATGACTCATGGCTCAGGGTCTCCTTGTGTGATCGCCGTGCCGAGATCGGCGCTGTGTGCTGCGTGACGTTTCGACGTCCACTGACACTTCGACCGGTCGTGGGCCCGCTCGGCCTCAACCTAGCCCTGTGTGCCGGAGTGACGCCCGAGGAGTGGATGTCCGGCCTCAACGACGACGAGGGCGCGAACGAGTGTGTCGGCGTCCGACCCGAAAGCCGGGTTCGCCCACACTTGGACTTGTGTTTACAGCGTAAGCATACTGGGCGAAGGTGCACCCCGGGTGCTCTGGAATTCCATTCAAGAAGCGGGTGGGGCTCATCTGATGGAGGAGACGCCCCATGCCGAACATCGTCTTCGCGAACGACCGCACGCGCGCCCAGACTCGTCGCCCGAGCGCCGAGACAAAGGCGTCGCTCAAGACGACCGAGCCCGCCGCCTACGTCGCCGCCCTGATCGGCGTCCTGGTGGCCGCAGCTACGACAGACGCGAGTGGCTTCGGCACCCAGGAGGCGTGGTTCTACGTCGTCCTCCTGGCTATCGGAGACATGGTCAGCCGGGGGTTGGCCAAGTCCGGCAGCTCGCGACTACTGCGACGACACCGTCGGTGGCGGTGCCCGTACCGACGACGCCGGTTCGCGTTGGACGGCTCGTCGATGAATCTCGACGAGCGTTCGCTGCGTGATGTCCTCGTACTGGTCACGGTGGTGTTCGCGTCGCCGTGTGTCTCGGTTCTGCGAGTCGTCGTCTCGCGAGGCCGCTGACTGGTGATGATCGCCCCGGTCGTCACGCGTCCGGGGCGGTCTGCCTGTCTCGATCGGTGGGGGGGCGGGGCGGGCTGCGTCCAGCGACTCGCCTCGTCTACGCTGGTCCTGCCCTCACGGGCTAGCTCGTCCTCCTGTCAGGCCGGACGAGCGAAGGATGGCGAGTGTGGGTGACGACAGTCCGACCTGCACCCCTGCCAGGAGCGTGGCCCGCCACCTCACCGCGCCGACGGAGACGACAGCAGGTCCGTCGGCGCGGTCCACGGGCGATCGCGTGACATGCCCGCGAGCCACCCCTTCCTTCCGGTCACGGGGCGCAGTACGATCCCCTCGTTTTCGGCACCTGCGTCCGTGTCCGCCCCCTTGGTAACACTCAGGAGTTAGGCGCTTTCATGGTTGTCCGAGTCGCGCTGGTGAAGGATGACGAGCTCGTCGTCCGGGGTCTCGCGTCGATGCTCAAGCATCGCGACGACTTCGAGCACGTGGATGTCGCCAAGCAGCACGCATCGACATCGCGCTGGTCGACACGCTCGCCACGACGGGGGATCCTGATCGCACGCTGGCTAGGTTGGTCGCCGATCCGCGCATCGGCAAGGTGGTGGTTTACACCTGGAACTTCCAGCCGTGGTCGGCCGGGCAGTGGATCCGCCAAGGCGCCTCCGGCTACCTGTCGAAGAGCTTGCCCTCGAGGACGTTGGTGGAGGCGCTACACGCCATCCACGCGGGGCGGACCATCGTGGCGCCGTCGCAGCGAAGCGCGGCCGTGGCGCATGGGTGGCCGGGACAGGAGCACGGTCTGACGCAACGCGAAGCACAGGTGCTGTCCCTCATCACGGCCGGACTCTCGAACGCGCAGGTCGCGGCTCAGACCTGTCTCTCCATCAATTCGATCAAGGCGTACATCCGGACCTGCTACCGCAAGATCGACGCCGAGAGTCGGTCTCAGGCGGTCCTGTGGGGCGTGATGCACGGGCTCGGCAGCGACCCCTCCGGAGCGGGTGCGCACGAACAGTCGAGGCCCGACATGGACGTGCGGTCCATGTCCCGTTAGCAGTTCCGGGTGGGCGTCGCCCTGCGGTGCTCACGTCCCGAGCGGCCGCGATTGGCGTGTCGTCGGCAGGTCAGCCTTGAAAGCCTGCACCGCCTCGGGCGCTCCCCGCGAGCATCCGTCACCTCGATTCACCCTCCGGGGGGGCTCGACGTATGAGTTCGACCGCTCAGGGCACCAGCACCTGGGTGGTCCACCACCCGGTCAACCGAGGACCGACGAAGGAGAACTCATGCTCAACAACGATCAGGCACAGCACCTCCTCAGTAGCGGCGGCAACGTGGTCGACAACGACGGAAGCAAGATCGGCAGCATTGGCCAGATCTTCTTGGACGACCAGTCCGGTCGACCCGAATGGGTCACCGTCAAGACTGGCCTCTTCGGGGGCGGTGAGTCGTTTGTACCCCTGCGCGATGCCGAGGTCACCGGTGACGACCTTCGGATCCCCTATGACAAGGCGACCGTCAAGGACGCGCCGCGGATCTCCGACCCCGACGGTCATCTCAGCGAGGACGAGGAGGAGACGCTCTACCGCTACTACGGGACGGAGGGAGCCGACTTCGACACCACGTACGTCGACGGTGGTGTCGCTGCTTCCCGAGGCGCCGGGCACGACACGTCCGGCCCGGACACGGACTCGGCCATGACCCGGTCGGAGGAGCAGGTGCGAGTGGGCACTGAGACTCGGGAGACCGGACGGGTCCGGTTGCGCAAGTACGTCGTGACGGAGAACGTCACGCAGACCGTCCCGGTCAGCCGTGAGGAGGTACGTCTGGAGCGCGAACCCATCACGGGCGAGAACCGTGGCGACGCCCGCGCGGGAGGCGACATCACCGAGGAGGAGCACGAAGTGGTCCTCACAGAGGAGCGCCCCGTCGTGCAGAAGGAGGCCGTTCCGGTCGAGCGCGTGCGCCTGGACAAGGACACGGTCACTGAGCAGCAGCAGGTGCGACGAAACCGTCCGCAAGGAGGAGATCGAGCTCGATGACTCCGACGCTGCCACCCGCTCGCGGACCGACCGATAACAGTGGTGTGACGGTCACCTGGTGAGCTTCGGTACGAACCCGGCATGGTGACAGGCGGTCCGGGTGGTGCCGATCGATGGAGGCCCGCCCGTGGTCGACGACCGCGGGCGGTCCTCCTTGTCGCGTTGAGGGGTACGGAGTACCCGCGGAGACCTTCAATGTCGTGGAAGGACTGGTGAACCACCAGATGCTCGGCGTGCACCACGTACGGGACGACATCGCAGGCCCCTCGGAACGAGTCCCCGGGGTTCATCCATGACCACCAAGGGGCTCACCGACGCCGGCGACTCGGTATTCACCGTGGACGAGCTGGCGGCCGACTTCTTCGCGGTGATCGGCGCCGTGAGCCCAGACGGACCCGTGCACGTGCTGGGCCACGACTGGGGGTCCATCCAGGTGTGGGCGGCCGTCTGCCAGCCTGGCGCCGAGGACCGTGTGAGGTCCTTCATCTCGATGAGCGGACCCCACCTGGACCACGTCGCCTGGTGGGTGCACCGGCGGTTGCGTCGACCGACCGTGCGAGGGACGGCCGAGCTGTTCGCGCAGGCGGTGTCGTCGGCGTACATCCCTTTCCTCGTCTCTCCGCTCGCGCCACCGGTGCTGGGGTTGCTGGGGAACCCCGACGCGGGTCGTGGGTGAGGACGAGCTGGAGGGCCGTGGACTCGTTGCGTGATGCGAGCGACGTGAAGGGCAGACGCGGCTGATCCGCTGGGCGAATGGGGTGTCGTAGATCGGGTACTTGCACGCCAACCGTCAGGAAGGACGTCATCCATGGAGCCGTCAGAGATCGCCGCACGAGCCGCAGCCCTGGTCCGCAAGGACGACCATGGGGGCTTCCCTCCGCAGCAACAGGATCCGCCGGGGCTGACACAGCCGATGCGGCCGCGTCCTGACCACGGGGAGGAGACCTACCGCGGATCGGGCCGGCTGGACGGTTGTCGGGCCCTCATCACAGGGGGTGACTCCGGGATCGGAAGGGCGGTGGCCATCGCGTTCGCGCGCGAGGGCGCCGACGTGGCGATCAACTACCTGCCGGACGAGCAGGCGGACGCTGACGAGGTAGTTGCCCATATCGGAGAGGCCGGACGACGGGCCGTGACGGTGCCGGGCGATCTGACGGACAGGGAGACGTGCGTCTGGGTGGTCGAGGAGGCCGTTCATGGCCTGGGTGGGTTGGACGTGCTGGTGAACAACGCGGGATACCACTGGGCCCGTGGCTCGCATGGCCTCGAGGGTCTGGAGGAGAAGCAGGTCGAGCGGGTCCTGCGGACCAATCTGCACGCCGTGCTGTGGCTGTGTCAGGCGGCGGTCCCACACCTCGGACCCGGGTCATCGATCATCAACACGAGCTCGGTCCAGGCCTACGAGCCCTCGACGCAGCTGCTCGACTACGCGGCCACCAAGGCGGCGATCAACAACCTCACGGTCAACCTGGCTGCCGAGCTCGGGCCTCGCGGGATCCGGGTGAACGCCGTGGCCCCGGGACCGATCTGGACGCCCCTGCAACCGGCCACGCGTCCGGGGGAGGACATGGAGACGTTCGGGGCCGACACCCCCCTGGGGCGTGCCGGGCAACCCGGCGAGGTCGCTCCGGCGTACGTGTTCTTGGCCTCTCCCTCCGACGCGAGCTACGTGTCCGGGACCGTCATCGGGGTGACGGGGGGCAAGCCGGTCTTCTGAGCCCACCTCATGACGGGGGACCGGAACTCACCCCTGAGGGCGAGAGGACTAGCCCAGCCGGCGCGCGTCTGATTAACGTGACGTGAGTCTCACTCCGGCGCTCCGGGGCCGCGGCCACGGCCCCCCTCGCCGGGACCAGCCGTGCTCGAGCCAAGGGCATGCAGGCGCAGCAACTCATCGAGAGCGACGACGACCATGTCCGTCTCACATGTTCCTTCCGGTGCCGTTGCAGGCACGAGCACCGCTTCCCGGGACCAACGGTCCCGACGGACGGCTGAGCTCTTCGACTCCGCGCTCCGCACCACGGATCCGTCCCGTCGGCAGGCGCTCCTGGATGAGGTCGTCCTCGTCAACCTCTGCGTGGCACGGTCCCTGGCCCACCGCTTCCGGGGGCGCGGCGTCGAGGTCGAGGACCTGGAGCAGGTCGCCTCGGAGGCACTGGTGAAGGCGGCCGCCCGCTTCGACCCGGACCGAGGCAAGGACTTCCTCTCCTTCGCCGTCCCCACCGTCCGCGGAGAGCTGCAGCGCTACTTCCGCGACGTCGGGTGGGTCGTCCGTCCCACGCGGCGGGTGCAGGAGGCCCGCACGGCCATCGCCCACGCGGAGTCGGAGCTCACGCAGCGTCTGGGACACGTTCCCCGCCCGGTCGAGGTCATGCGCGAGGTCGCCCTCACCCATGAGGAGTACGCCGAGGCCTCCTCCGCGAATGGGTGCTTTGCGCCCACCTCGCTGGATCGGCCGGCCTCGGTCTCCGACGACGGAGCGACGCTCGCAGAGCTCCTCCCGGACGACGACGCTGGCCTCCCTGCGTGCGAGGCGCGGGTGGTGCTCGCTCCGGTCGTGCAGATGCTGTCGGAGAGGGACCGGCGCGTGTTGTTCCTGCGCTACTTCGAGGACCTGGGCCAGAAGGAGATCGGCTCCGAGATCGGCGTGACACAGACGCAGGTGTCGCGGATCCTCGACCGGATTCTCGCCGAGCTCCACGACGCCGTGGGCGACCCGGCTCCAACCGCGGACGGGGAGCTGTAGACGAGAAGCCGAAGCCGTTGACCCTCGCGACGTGCTGCTGGTGGAAGAGTGCTTCCGCCATGCGAAGCCCGTGGGGCCCGGGGCGGGCGGGATGCGATCGACGCCCGAGACACGAGGAGACGCATCATGACCGAAGCCACGCAGGATCGAGGACCGTCCGAGCGAGGGATCGCCGTGGTGACGGGGGCCTCCTCCGGCATCGGGCGAGCCTTCGCCGAGATCCTGGCCGACATGGGGTACGACCTCGTGATCGCGGCCGACGAGCCGGCGATCCACCAGGTCGCCAGCGACCTCTCGGTCGGGGCCGACGGGCCGTCGGCCTGCAGGTCGACCTGTCCGGCGCGCCGGGCGTCGAGCACCTCTACGAGCAGGCCACCTCCCAGGGCGCGCCCGTCACCCTGGCCGTGTTCAACGCCGGGATGGGGGTCCACGGCCGGTTCGACGAGATCGGCCTGGAACGACAGCTCCAGCTCATCGACATCAACATCCCGTCGACGGTGCACCTCGCGACCCTCCTGGCGCGCGACATGGTGGTGCGGGAGGAGGGACGGCTGCTGTTCGTCTCGTCCGTCGTGGGCAAGACCCCGGGACCCGGGCACGCGCGGCGTACGCCGCTTCCAAGGCCTTCATCCACTCGTTCGCCGAGGCGGTCCGGCAGGAGATGCGCGGCACCGGGGTGAGCGTCACCTCCCTGTTGCCCGGACCCACCGACATCCGGTTCTTCGAGCGCGCCGGGATGCAGGACACCGAGGTCGCGCGAGGACGCAAGGACGATCCCCACGACGTGGCGCGTGAAGGTGTCGAGGCACTGATGGCGGGCCAGGACCAGGTCGTGACCGGGTCGACACGCAACACCGTGCAGTCGGCGGCTGGCCCCGTCCAGCTCCACCGGGGATGACTTGCCCGGTCAGTCCCGACCAGCCCGGTGGGCCACGCCCCGCGGAAGCCCGACGAGCAGCACGAGCAGGACGCACAGCGAGAGCACGCCGGCGATGATCGCCGACGGCCGGTCGAGGACGACGTCGATGACGAGGAAGGCGATCGCGGCGAGCAGCAGCACGGCGATGAGGGCGAGGGCGAGCTCGGTGAGCAGATGGGCGGCGTGCACGAGCGCTGACTTCTTGCCCTCGCGGAACAGGTGCCGGTGCATCGACACCGGAGCGAGGGTGACGCCGACGGTCACGAAGGCGAGTCCCAGCAGTCCCACGTACCACTGCCGTTGGAACGAGCTCAGGTCGGAGAACGCTGACTGGAAGGGAAGCGTCACGAGGAAGCCGGCCAGCAGCTGTACCCCGGCTGGCTGACGCGCAGCTCCTGGAGGAGGTCCTGCCAGCCTACGAACTGCCCGGTCCAGAAGCGGGCTCGGCGTTGCGCCGACGCAGTCGCGCCGCTCTCCGAAAGATCCCTTCTGAGGCCTGATGACGTGCTGGCCGAGGCGTTCGCCCATGCTGCCCGCCGCCTCACCGAGACCTCTTCGCTGGAGGAGACGCTGACGGACATCGTCCGCAGCGCCCGGCTCTCCGTCCCCGGCGCCGACCACGTCGGTGTGACCATCCACCGCGACGGGCGGCTCGAGACCGTCGCCGCGACCAGCACGGCCGGGAGGACTCAACGTCTACTCCGAGCAGGAGGACGTCCTGGACGGCTCCAGCGCCCGGGCGGCCGACCTGTTCGCGGCCCACGCCGCGCTGGCCACGGGCAAGGCCCGGGCCATCAACCGGCTCCAGGAGGGGTTGCGGAGCCGGCAACGGATCGGAGTGGCGCAGGAGCGCGTCGACGGCACCCGCTCGGACTAGGTGCGGGTGGGGGTGCTGGAGACATCCCGACTGAACGGATGACGGGGTCAGAAGTGGGTACCGTGGTGGGACGTCGCCAGAGAGGGTTCCGTCGTGAACGATCGCGCTGACCTCGCCGCGTCCATCACCTCCGCAGCTCGCACGATGCACCAGGCCCGGTCCCTGGCAGAGACCCCGCAGACCATCGTCGTCGTGGCCCGCACCTCGATCCCGGACCGACGGACGACCACCTGACCCTCTCCCGAGCCTGCGGGTGACCCTCCGGGGGCCCCACCGATCAGGCGTGCGAGTCCAGCCACCGGCTCCGCGCCCAGACCTCGGGGGTCCAAGCGCTTGGACCCCCGAGGTTGCCCTCCTCGCACGACACCGCATCTCCGGGGCCCTGGCGGGTACCGGGGACACCTCATCCGACCACGATGCGAGTGAAGGCGGTCCATGACATGAAGGCAGTCACCTGGCAAGGCGTCCACGACATGCAGGTCACCGAGGTGCCCGACCCGCGGATCGAGGAGCCGTCGGACGCGATCATCAAGATCACGTCCACCGGCCTGTGCGGCTCGGACCTCCACCTCTACGAGACGCTTGCGCCGTTCATGGAGGTCGGGGACGTCGTGGGCCACGAGCCGATGGGGGTCGTGGAGCAGGTCGGTTCGGGCATCACGTCGCTGCAGGTCGGTGACCGGGTCGTCATCCCGTTCAACGTCTGCTGCGGCAGGTGCTGGATGTGCGAGCGCCACCTGTACAGCCAGTGCGAGACGACCCAGAACCGAGAGCACGGCACGGGGGCGAGCTTCTTCGGCTACAGCAAGCTCTACGGGCAGGTGCCGGGCGGGCAGGCGGAGTACCTCCGCGTGCCCTTCGCGGACTTCATGGCCATGAAGGTGCCGCACGAGCATGCGGACGACAGGTTCCTGTTCCTCTCCGACGTCCTGCCCACCGCGTGGCAGGCCGTGAAGTACGCCGCCGTCCCCGACGGCGGCACATTGCTCGTGCTCGGGGCCGGCCCCATCGGCGACATGGCTGCCCGGATGGGGGTGCGTGCCGGGCACCGCGTCATCTCCGTGGACCGGGTCCCCGAGCGGTTGGCGCGCGTCGCGACGTTCGGGGCCGAGCCGCTCGACCTCGACGAGGCCGAGAAGGTCGGTGGCGTGGGCGACGTCGTGCGCGAGACCACCGGTGGGCGGGGCCCCGACGCCGTCATCGACGCGGTCGGGATGGAGGCGCACGGGTCACCGGGCGCCAGCTTGGTGCAGAAGTTCGCCGGCATGCTGCCCGACGCGATCTCCGAGCCGATGATGAAGAGCGCCGGGCTCGACCGGTTGGCGGCTCTCCACACCGCCATCGACGCGGTACGGCGCGGCGGCACGATCTCCATCTCCGGGGTCTACGGCGGGCAGGCGGACCCGATGCCGATGATGCAGCTCTTCGACAAGCAGGTGCAGCTGCGCATGGGGCAGGCGAACGTGCGCGCCTGGACCGACGAGCTGCTGCCCCTGCTGATCCACGACGACCCGTTCGGCGTCGACGCCTTCGCCACCCACCACGTGCCGCTGGACCAGGCGCCCGACGCCTACCGGCACTTCCAGAAGAAGGAGGAGGGCATGGTGAAGGTGGTCTTCCGACCCTGACGTCAGCTGGACCGTGGACGCGCATGCGTCTCGGCACGGCGGGAACCACCTCGGTGGAACCACAGGACCGCGTTGCAGAAAGTGCCGATTAGCGGGGCTGGACCGCCCCGGACCGGGTACCGGGGCGCATGACACCCGGATCCCGATCCCGATGCCGGGTCGGGCGGCCTGAGTGGAGCCGCGGGCGGATCCCACACACCCACACCGATGCCCGGACAGCCGGGACGAGGAGGACGCATGACGATCGACAGCAGCACCAACAGCAATCCCGCCACGAGTGCCACGGACAGTGGCACAGGGGGACGACCTCGGCCGTTGCCGACCAGGGGAAGCACGTTGCCGGCACGGCCAAGGAGGAGACGCAGAACGTCGCCGGGACCGCCGCGGCCCAGGCTCGGAGCGTGGTGGGTGACACCGTGCGACAGGTGAGCGACCAGGTCAGCGACCAGGCCACGACCCAGCGCGATCGACTGTCCGAGACCCTCCGGACGCTCGGGGACGACCTGGAGCAGATGGCCTCCCAGCAGCCCGGGCCGGAATCCGGCATGGCCGTGGACCTCGCTCGGGAGGTGTCCGAGCGAGTGCGCTCCCTCGGGTCGCACCTCGAGGGCAGGGAGCCCGGACAGCTGCTCGACGAGGCGCGTGACTTCGCCCGACGCAAGCCCGGCACCTTCCTCCTCGGGGCGCTGGCGGCCGGTGTCGTCGCCGGACGCCTGTTCCGCGCCACGGCCGACGGCGCTGCCGCGGCCTCCCTTGCTGGAGAGTCCGGGGACCGTGGTGCCGGAGGCGGTGTGACACCCGTGCCGTCGGGCACGTCGCACTTCGGAGCCGACACGCCGCTCGCGGGCCACCCGTCGCCGGCCACCGGGACCGGCGAGGTCTTCGACCCGGCCGCGCCAGTGGTTCCCCCCTCGCCCTCGGTGACGGCCGCCCGTCCGATCCTGGACACGCCGTGACGGGGTCGTCGAGCATGGAACCCGAGGTCAGCATCCCTCCAGGGCGGTCGTCCTCGCCCGGGGACGACCGGAGCCTCGGCGAGATCGTGGGCGACATCAGCAACGACCTGACCACGCTGGTCAAGCAGGAGCTCGAGCTGGCCAAGACCGAGCTCAAGGAGGAAGCGGGCAAGGCCGGGAAGGGCGCCGGCCTGCTCGGGGGCGCGGGTGCCTCCGGATTCCTGGCGCTCATCTTCCTCTCGGGTGCCCTCGCGTACCTGCTGGACAGCTGGATCCCCCGCGAGGCTGCCTTCCTGATCGTGGGCCTGTTGTGGGCCGTGGTCGGGGCAGTGCTCGCGTTGAGCGGTCGCAAGGCAATCCGGAGCATGAACCCACAGCTGCCCGAGACGCAGCAGACACTGAAGGAGGACGTGGCATGGGCACGAGCACAGAAGAACTGAGTGGTGACATCGAGGAGACGCGACGCTCGATGTCGTCCAACGTCGACGCGCTGCAGGACCGGGTCAGCCCGACCGCCATCGTTGAACGCCGCAAGGAAGCCGCACGAGGTCGGATGAGATCTGTCCGCGAGCGCGTCATGGGTGTCCGGTCCTCCGGGACCGACAGCCTCGGGTCCACCCAGGACTCCGCCCACGGTGCGGTCGACTCGGTCAAGGACGCCGCCCGCGGCACGGTGAGCGGGACCCAGGCGAAGGTCGAGGGGGCGCCGATGGCCGCCGGCCTGGTGGCGTTCGGAGCGGGCGTCGTCCTGGCCTCGCTCATTCCTGCCTCGGAGAAGGAGACCCGGGTCGCTGCGCAGGTCGTGGACACGGCCAAGGAGAAGGGCCAACCCCTCGTCGAGGACGCCAAGGCTGCGGCCCAGGACGTGGCCCACCAGGTGGCCGAGTCCGCTGGTGACGCGGTGACGACGGTGAAGGACACCGCGGCGGAGAGCGCCCAGCGTGTCCGCGAGCAGGGCAAGGCGAGCGCTGACGAGGTGCGGTCACAGTCCGGCAGATGACTCCCCGTGCGCGGCGGCAGGCCCCGTCTGGGGCGTGTCGCCGCGTCGTGCTGTGCAGCGGCCCGGCGCCGCTGATCAGCGACGGCGACGCGAGACCCGGGAGGAGGCGGTGACCTCCACGAGAGCCTGGCACGCGTCCGCCGCACGGCGGCACTCGTCCACGCACCGTTGCCCGTGCTCCGGCGGAGCGGACCGCTCGACCTCGTCCGCGCACGCCTCGGCCACGTCTGCGGACGCGGACAACAGCGTCGCGGTGGGGGCAGGCAACGTGCCGAAGTGGCGCGACAGCACGGTGGCCGTGGCCGTCAGGACGTCCACGCAGTCGAGGAGCAGCCGGATGCAGCCGCGGAGCTGCGCGACCCCGTCGTCATCCAGACATGCGTCCGCCGTGACGGAGCACACGGTGGACGCACGCACACACGCGGCGACGCATGCTGCCTGGACGTCGATGTCGGGCGCCACGAGCCCGAGGCTTGGCGGGGATGGGTCGGGGCTCATGGGTCCTCCAGTACTTGCGTCTATGAGCGCACGTCCTTCCGAGTACCCGATTTCGGGGTCGTATGACCTCGACAAGCGGCCTGGGGTTGCACAGCGTCCCCTGAACGGTACCGCCGACGTGACGGACCCGCGTGTCGCTGCCGTCAGTGGCGGCCCCTTCCTCAGACGCCGTAGGTCGATGCCACCTGGTCCCATTCGTAGCGCGCACTGGCGGCCTGCCCGATCGTGGCCGTGCTACCGAGCGCGATGACGTAGGTGGACCAAGCCCTGCTGGAGCGTGAGCCACAGGCTGTGTGCAGCGGTGAGCACGTTGTCGCTCAGTGCCGAGTCGAAGCGCCCGTGGTGCGGTCGGTCCCGGAGCGTGCTGCAGGTGAAGGTGCCGTCATCGTGTGCGCCCAGTGCGCTTGTAGGAATGGGTCGCACTGGACGCTGGTCCTGGGGCCGCCCGTCAGTGCCGGACGCGGAGCGTGGTCGCCCAGGACGCTGCGTCCGGGTCGTCGACGTCGGTCACGGCGAACAAGGTCGTCTGCCTCTCGTCGGCGTCCAGCACCATCAGTCCCTCGACCTTGATCACGCCGCCGCCGAGTGTGGGCAGGAGGACGACTTCCTGGACCTGGTCTCCCCGGATACGTGCCAGCGCCGAGGCCACCACCGGCCCGTCGTCACGCGGGTCGGGGCTGTCCTCGGCTGCGGCACTGGATACGTCGATGTGCACGCTTCGCGAGGGCATCCCGGCCGAGGGGAGCCCACGGTGGAACCACCGCAGGGTGTACCCGATGATGCAGGCGCCCTCGAGGTTGAGCACTCTCGAGGTCGACGGCCAGGGCAGCCGCGGCGGCGGCGTACACCGGTGCCATGTCGGCGACCACGGCCCTCGGTCGGCCGTCCTCGAGCCGCAGCAGGCACCACTGCATCCGGGCTGGGGCCGGAGCCCGTCACAGCGCCGGGCCCACCGACTCGATGCAGGCGGCTCGAGTCCGGTTTGAGGGGGGGGGTGCCCGACGGCGGGAGGAGCCGGACGCGGGTGGCCGTCCCCTCCCGGAACCAGGCCGCACGGGTGGCGTCGTCCGACACCACCAGGTGGCCCTCGCCGAAGGGCACGACCGCGGAGGCCGCCCGCACGGGGGCGCCGTCGCCGAATCGGAGCCGTTCAGCATCCAGCATCTCGACGTCCATGACGAGATGCTCCCAGACGCCTCACATCCGGTCGCCGATTCTCCGCGGTCGGCGGCACCGGAGCAGGTGCGACGCATCGTCGCTCACGTCGTGCCGCCGCGAGCCGAGCACCCGGCGGCCGGTCGTGCCTCTCTGTACCCCAGCGAAGGCATTCACGCATGCCCGGGCGAGGCCCGCCTTGGGGAGTACCATGGAACAACCGCGTGGCTCACCCTCGAGTCACCGATTGGTCTGCAGGGCTCGTTATGAGCGCCTCTCTGTGTGCCTCACTTCCAGTGCACCGAGAGAGCCCCGTGCTCGCAACCTCTGATTACGCCCAGTCCATCGCCGAAGCCGCGCGAACCCTGAACGCACCTCGCAGCCTCGACGACACCTTGCAGACCATTGTCGAAGTTGCCTGCAACTCCGTGCCCGGGTTCGACCACGTCGGCATCGCGACACTGGAAAAGAAGGGGGACGTCGAGACCCGAGCCTTCACCGGCGACCTCGTCCTACCCCTCGACAAGGCGCAGTACAGCCTGCGCGAGGGCCCGTGCTCAGCGGCACTGCAAGGCGACGACGCGGTATCCGTATCGAGTCTGCAGCACGAACACCGATGGCCCCGATACGTGCCGCAGGCACGGGAGGCAGGCGTGCGGTCCCAGATGGCGGTCAAGTTGTACCTCGACCAAGGCACACTCGGCGGCATCAACTTCTACTCCACCATCAGCGACGAGGTGAGCAATGACGCTCAGGCGCTCGCAAGACTGTTTGCCACCCATGCAGCAATCGCCTTGGGCCACGCCCGGGAGCGCGAGACCCTCACCGAGGGTTTGCAGACCCGCAAGACCATCGGGGAGGCCATCGGCATCCTCATGGAGCGCTACGAAATGAACGAAGACCGCGCCTTCGCCTTCCTTGTCCGCGCCTCGTCGCACACGAACATCAAGCTCCGCGCCGTTGCCCAAGAACTCGTGGACGATGCGAACGCCCGATAGCGGGCCAACATCAAGACCAACCCGTCCATCAGCCGCGACGAGCGCGTCCTTCGTGCAGCCGACGGGTGACACGAGGAGGACTGGCGACCAGATGAGTTTGTGGGACGCGCCGAGGAAGACCCCGACGATGCCTAGGCGGGCAGGGCTCAAGCGGCCCGCGCAAACGTTCTCGAGCAGGCGGCCTCTGGATCGAGAGCGCCCCGAGAGTTCCGGGGCGTGTGGGGTATCGACGACGTCGCCAACTACCTCGGCGTGCCGAAGCAGACTGTCTACTCGTGGCGCAAGACCGGCTACGGACCCACGGCGATCCGGGTGGGGAAGCACCTGCGCTGGCGGGCTTCGGTGGTCCTCGAGTGGACCCTCGCGCAGGAGCGCAAGAACTGAGAGCACCGGGCTCCATGTACCAAAAATGCAACAAGCCATCGCCCAGGGACGGGAAACGCCGCCGACCGACCCGAAGGTCAGTCGACGGCGTTTCCGCAGGTCAGAGGCGGTTTCTTGGCGTCGATCGCGGTCGATCGACAAGCCCCTCAGGACCGAAAATCAGATGTCGTAGTACAGCTCGAACTCGTGCGGGTGCGGCCGCAGCTGCACGGGCAGGATCTCGTTGGTGCGCTTGTAGTCGATCCAGGTCTCGATCAGGTCGGGCGTGAAGACGTTGCCCGCCGTGAGGAACTCGTGGTCCCTCTCCAGGTTGTCCATGACCGCGTTGAGCGACGTGGGGACCTGGTCGATGTCGGCCATCTCGTCCGGCGGCAGCTCGTAGATGTCCTTGTCGATCGGGGCCGGCGGCTCGATCTTGTTCTGGATGCCGTCGATGCCGGCCAGCAGCAGCGCCGAGAAGGCGAGGTAGGGGTTGGCCGACGGGTCGGGGCAGCGGAACTCGACGCGCTTGGCCTTGGGGTTGGCGCCCGTGATCGGGATGCGCACGCAGGCCGAGCGGTTGCGCTGGCTGTAGACCAGCGAGATCGGGGCCTCGAAGCCGGGCACCAGGCGGTGGTAGGAGTTGACCGTCGGGTTGGTGAAGGCCAGCAGCGACGGGGCGTGCTTGAGGATGCCGCCGATGTAGTGGCGCGCGGTGTCCGACAGGCCGGCGTACCCGGTCTCGTCGTAGAAGAGCGGCTCGCCGTCCTTCCAGATCGACTGGTGGCAGTGCATGCCGGAGCCGTTGTCGCCGAAGATCGGCTTGGGCATGAAGGTCGCCGACTTGCCGTTGCGCCAGGCCGATGTTCTTGATGATGTACTTGAACTTCATCACGTCGTCGGCGGCCTTGAGCAGCTCGTCGAACTTGTAGTTGATCTCGGCCTGGCCGGCGGTGCCGACCTCGTGGTGGGCACGCTCGACGAGCAGGCCGGACTTCTCGAGCTCGATGACCATCTCGTCACGCAGCTCGCCGAAGTGGTCGTAGGGCGCGACGGGGAAGTAGCCGCCCTTGTACTTCACCTTGTAGCCGCGGTTGGGGTTGTCCTCGGTGCCGGCGGTGCCGGAGTTCCAGGCGCCCGCCTCGGAGTCGATGTGGTAGTAGCCCTCGTTCTGCGACGTGGCGAACCGGACGCTGTCGAAGACGTAGAACTCGGCCTCGGGGGCGAAGTAGGCGGTGTCGCCGATGCCGGTGGAGGCGAGGTAGGCCATCGCCTTCTTGGCGATGTTGCGCGGGTCGCGCGAGTAGGCCTCGCCGGTGATCGGGTCGTGGATGAAGAAGTTGACGACCAGCGTCTTGGAGACGCGGAAGGGGTCGATGTAGGCCGTGGTCACGTCCGGGAACAGCGACATGTCGGACTCGTGGATGGCCTGGAAACCGCGGATCGAGGAGCCGTCGAAGGCGAGACCGTCGTCGAAGACCGACTGGTCGAACGAGGACACGGGCACAGTGAAGTGCTGCATCACACCGGGCAGGTCACAGAAGCGGACGTCGACCATCTCGACGCCCTCGTCCTTGATGTACTTGAGCAGCTCGTCGCTGTTGCTGAACATGCGTCCTCCTGGGTGGGACCCGCGGGTCGCGCACCGAAGTGTGTGGAACCGACGTGGAGTACGGCGCACCGTTGCACCGGTTGCCCGCGAAACTACGCACGGGCGGTTTCTCGACCGTATCCCGTTTGTTTCGCCGATGTAACAGATGTCCCGGCCAGCGGTCGGTTCCCGGGTGCCTCCTAGGGTCGTCACCATGCTGTCCCGTCTCCGCCCTGCCCGTACGACGTCCCTCGTCACCGCCGCCCTCGCCACCTGCGTCCTGGGGCTGGGTGCCTGCAGCGGCAGCGACGGCGGCGGCGAGGGGGACCCGGCCGGCGACCCCGCGGCGTACGACACCGAGACCCTGGTGCCGGCGGTGCGCGACGCCGTCGCCGACGACGAGTCGGTCCACGTCACCCTCGGCACGAAGGAGTCACCCGACGACGTCGAGGTGGACGTGAGCTGGGGCGAGGAGCCGGTCCTGTCCGCCGTGACCGGCGACCAGACCGGTGCCGGCCTGGAGGTACGCCGCGTCGGCGGCCGGGTCTACGTCGGCGGGGCCGCCGCGAAGGACCAGTGGCGCTACCTCGAGGAGGACGACCCGCGCCTGCAGGGCGCCGAGGGCTTCGACGCCGGGGTGGTGCCGATCCTGCTGGCCATCGACGTGCCCGCCGAGCTGGCCGCGCTCGAGGCCGGGGTCACCGACGTCGGCGAGGGGACGGCCGACGAGGTGGCGGGGGAGGACGTCACCCGCTACGACGTCACCCTCGACACCGAGGCGTGGCTGGCCGCGCTGCCCGAGCAGTCGATCTACCGGGTGATGGACGTGCCGGCCGAGCTCGACGCGGAGCTGTGGATCGACGAGGACTCACGCCCGGTCCAGCTGGCCTACCAGGTCGGCGACGACGCGGCCCGCTCCGCGCAGGTCGGCTGGAGCGCCTGGGGCGAGCCCGTCGAGGTCACCGCGCCGGAGGGGGCGAAGCCGGTCCGCTGACGGAGCGGCTGCGGTGGCCCACCTAGGCTGGGGCCGTGATCGAGACCGCCTCCTGGGGACGCCGCATCCTCGCCCTCGTCGTCGACTGGCTCGCCTGCACGCTGGTCGTGGTCGCGCTCATCGGACCCCGGTCCTGGAGCGAGGACCCGCTGTCGAGCTGGTACGTCCTGGGCCTCTTCGTCGCGGAGTCGGCCGTGTTCACCGCGGTCGCGCGGCGGATCGTTCGGCAAGCTCGCGACGCGGCTGCGCGTCGTACGCAACGACGGGTCCTACGGACCGGTCTCGCTGCTGCGCTGCGTCATGCGCCAGCTGCTGGTGGCGGTCGTGATCCCGCCACTGGTCTTCCGGCCCGACGGGCGCGGACTGCACGACATCGCGGCAGGCTCGCGCACGGCCCGGCTGGAGGACCTGAAGGCCGCCTCGCCGGGCTGAGCGCTGGCGTCAGCGGCCGCGCTGCTGGCCGCGCATGCCCTTCATCGACGTGGGGACCGGGCCCTTGGGCAGCGGGATGGTGCCGCGCTGGGCGTCGATCGCCTTGAGGCGGTTGCGCACGTCGGTGATGTCGGCGGGCTTGAGGTTCTTGCCCAGCTTGGTGACGTGCTTGACGAGCTTGGGGAGCGGCACCTCGCCCTCGCCGTTGCCGCAGACGACCTCGTGGATCGGGGTGTCGGGGAGCACCCGCTCGTGCTTGCGGCGCTCGTTGGCCATCAGCTGGCGCAGCCGGGTCGGGTTGCCCTCGCCCACGAGCACGATGCCGGGCGGGCCGACGACGCGGTGCACGACGTCCTGCTGGCGGTTGAAGCCGACCACCGGGTCGGTCTTCCAGCCCCGGCGCAGCATGGTGAGCGCGGATGCCGCGGCACCGACCTGGCCCTCCATCTGCCCGTACGCCGCCTTCTGCGCACGGCGCCCGAAGATGGTGACCGCGAGCAGCAGGCCCACGAGGAGGGCGCCGACGCCGGACATGATCCAGGCGATGAGGCCGTCACCGGGGAGGAACCAGATGAACGCGAAGCCCAGGAGGGCGCCGAGCACGAAGGCAGCGAAGATCCACAACCCGATGGTGCGGTCGGTCTTCCTGGCCATCCGGTAGGTCTGGATGAACTGCTGCCGCCGTGAGGTGGGCGGGGTGGCGGGCGTCGACATGCTGGCCTTTACCTGTCGGGCGGAGTCTGGATGAACGGGTCGTGCGGGGTGGGTCAGACGGTCGCGCCGACGGTGTCGCGCGCGTCCATCGCCTGACGGTACAACCGACCGGCCCGGTAGGACGAACGCACCAGCGGTCCCGACATCACGCCGGAGAAACCGATCTCGTCCGCCTCGTCCTTGAGCTCGACGAACTCCTCGGGCTTGACCCAGCGCTCGACGGGGTGGTGCCGGGGAGAGGGGCGGAGGTACTGGGTGATGGTGATGAGCTCGCAGCCGGCGTCGTGGAGGTCGCGGAGCGCCTGGCTGACCTCCTCGCGCGTCTCGCCCATGCCCAGGATCAGGTTGGACTTGGTCACCAGGCCGAAGTCGCGGGCCTGGGTGATGACGTCCAGCGAGCGCTCGTAGGTGAACGCCGGCCGGATGCGCTTGAAGATGCGCGGCACCGTCTCGACGTTGTGGGCGAGGACCTCGGGACGCGACTCGAACACCTCGCGCAGCAGGTCGGGCTTGCCGTTGAAGTCGGGGATGAGGTTCTCGACGCCGGTGCCGGGGTTGAGCTCGTGGATCACGCGCACCGTCTCGGCGTACAGCCAGGCCCCGCCGTCGGGGAGGTCGTCGCGGGCGACGCCGGTGATGGTGGCGTACTTGAGCTCCATCTTCTGCACGGACTCGGCGACCCGTCGGGGCTCGTCGCGGTCGAGGGGCTGCGGCTTGCCGGTGTCGATCTGGCAGAAGTCGCAGCGCCGGGTGCACTGGTCGCCGCCGATGAGGAACGTCGCCTCGCGGTCCTCCCAGCACTCGAAGATGTTGGGGCAACCGGCCGACTGGCACACCGTGTGCAGGCCCTCGCCCTTCACCAGGTTGAGGAGCTCGGTGTATTCGGGACCCATCTTGGCCCGGGTCTTGATCCACTCCGGCTTGCGCTCGATCGGTGTCTCGGAATTGCGGATCTCCAGGCGGAGGAGCTTGCGTCCTTCGGGTACCGGTGCAGTCACGTCGTCACTCTACGCCGCGCCCGGAGGGCACCCAATTCGCCCTCCGGACACCGATCACGGGATGTCGCGGCGGGTGAAGGTGGCCATCGACGCGGCGACCACGACGCCCAGGATGGAGAGGAGGTACGCCGCCGCGGCACCGGCGCTGAGGACGCGCTCGCCCGAGCAGACCATCCCGGTCCCGTCGTCGACGCAGGTCTGCGCGTCGTCGCTGTAGTAGACGGTCCCGTCGGCGATCCACGCCACGACGTTGAGGTGCGGCATCCAGCGCTCCGGCGACTCGAACGGCAGCACCGCGATGAGGAAGGTGCCGGCGACGACCACCGCGAAGAGGATGCCGAGGGTCGCGACGGTGCTGCGGAAGAGCATCGTGGTGGCCAGGCCGGCGAGCCCGGCACCGGCCACGAGGACCGCTCCGCGCACGACCTGCCAGCCCACCTCTCCGATGACCCCGTCGGGCACCGGGAGGTCCCGGGCGCCGGCCATGCCGGCCAGGGCGGCCCACCAGAGGGCCCCGACGGCGAGTCCCAGCAGCAGGCCGGCGACGGCGACGGCGCCGGCCTTGGCGGCGTACACGCGGAGGCGTCGGGGCTCGAAGAGCAGCTGGTTGCTCATCGACCCGCTGGCCCAGTCGGCGCCGACGAAGGTCGCCCCGAGGAGCATCATCAGCCCCGCCATCACGATGGCGATCCCGATGCCGCTGCCCTCGAGCTCCCGCTCGAGGGCGAGGGGCTCGCGGTAGAGGCCGGTCCACCACTGGGTGATGAGCGCCCGGCACTGCTCGGAGGCGTCGGCCTCGTCCGCGACGGGGAGCTGGTCGGGCGCGAGGTACTGCTCGGGCTTGCGCTCGCAGCTGCGGACCTCCTGGTCGAAACCGGGCTGGGCCTGGGCCTGCTCGGTGGCCCGCCGGACCTCGTCGTCGGAGTAGGGGCGGGTGCCCCAGACCGTGCCCGCCCAGATCAGGGCGGGGACCAGGACGGACGCGACCATGAGCACCAGGCAGGCGCGGCGCCAGCGCAGGCGCGTGAGCTCGACACCGAGGAGCCTCATGCCTGCCCACCCCCCTGCGCGTTGCCCAGCGTGTCCTGGGAGGTGAGCTCGAGGAACACGGTCTCCAGGTCGGGGCGGACGGAGACGATCTCGGAGAGCCAGATGCCGGCCTCACCGAGGGTGCGGGTGATCTCGGCGGCGGGTGCCTGCGTCTCGACGCGCAGCGACGTGCCGTCGGTGCGGACGTCGTACGGACCCTCCGCGAGGGCCCGGCGGGCGGCGTCGGGGTCGTCGACGACGATGCGGTACGACGTGCTGGCGCCGAGGAGGTCCTCGACCCGCCCGGAGGCGAGCAGGCGGCCGTTGCCGATGATGGTGGCCGAGGTGCAGACCTGCTGGACCTCGGCGAGGATGTGGGAGCTGAGCAGGACCGTCACGCCGGACTCGCCCAGGGTGCGGATGGTCTCGCGGATCTCCCGGATGCCGGCGGGGTCGAGGCCGTTGGTCGGCTCGTCGAGGATGAGCAGCTGCGGGTCCTTGAGCAGGGTGGCCGCGATGGCCAGGCGCTGCTTCATGCCGAGCGAGTAGGCCCGGTAGCGGTCCCCGTCACGGCCGGTCAGGCCGACGGTGTCGACGGCGGCGTCCACCCGCGCGGCGGCGATGCCCTTGGACCGGGCCAGGATGGTGAGGTTCTGCCGGCCGGTGAAGTGCGGCAGGAACTTGGGCATCTCCACGACGGCGCCGACCCGGTCGATGACCTGCGGCAGCCCGGACGGCACGGTCGTGCCGAAGAGCGCCATCTCGCCGCGCGTGGCCCGGGCCAGGCCCAGCAGCATCCGGATGGTGGTGGTCTTGCCGGACCCGTTGGGCCCGAGGAAGCCGTGCACCCCGCCGCGCGGGACCGCGAGGTCGAGGTCCTGGACCGCGACGCGCGTGCCCCGCCTCCCGCTGAACTCCTTGCGCAACCCCCGGGTCTCGATGACCAGGTCTGCGGTGGCCGTGCTCGACACGGCGCTCCCTCCCGGACGCCGCTCGGCGCCCTCCCCGTGGAGGGCACTGTGGCAGCCGGCGGGGACGGCCGTCGCGCGGCACGCCGGTCAGGCTCGCGCGAGGCGTCGTCGTCCCGATGCCGCCGTGGCTGCGGTGGCCGCGAGCACCAGCAGCCCCACGGCTCCCCCCAGGTGGGCCGCAGCGCGTCCCGTCGTGAGGGTCACGTCACGGGTGCAGTACGCCGCGGGGGCGTGTGCGCCGAAGCCGGGGACGATCCACAGCTGGTCGACATGACTGGGCTCGCTGCACACCTCGGCCTCCGGAGGTCCCTCGTAGACGGCCCCGCCGAACAGGAAGGCCTCCGCGTTGACGTGCGGGAGCCACGGGTCGACCGGCGGTCCGGCGAGCAGGACGACGGCTCCGAACGCGAAGGCTGCCGAGCGCGACGCTGAGCACGCCGCGCGACCACCCACGGAGGAGCACGGCGGCCGACGCACCGGCCGCGGCGCCCAGTGCCGCCAGCAGCGCGGCGTACCGCACGAAGGACCAGGTCTGGTCGCCGACCACGAGGTCCAGGCCGCGCGCCGTCGCGACGCGTTGCAGCCCCCACCACCAGGCCACCCCCACCAGCGCCGTCACCAGCCACGCGGCCGCGGCCACGAGTGCCGTCCGGCGCAGGAGGCCACGCGCGCCCGGTGCGGCGGGCCACGCGGCCCCGACGAGGAGGCTGGCCCCGGCCATCCACACCAGGGCGATCGCGGACGCGTTCCACGGCGACGGACCGAGCCCGGGCGGCTCCTGCTCCATGTCGGTGGAGAGGTCGTAGGCGACCTCGTCACAGTCGAGCCGGAGGCTCAGTAGCGAGGTGCAGGCGTCCCGGTGCTCGGCGTACTCCACCGTCGTCTCCACCCGGGCCCGGTCGGCCATCACACTGGCCGGGTCCACGGGTCGCGTGGTCTGGGCGACGACCAGCCACACCACGACGGGGACGAGGACGAGCGCCAGCGCGAGCCGCACCACCGCCCGCGGTGGCACGTCGAACCGTCCCGGCATGCGTCCCCCCGCACGTCAGCGGTCCCGACGGGACCGGTGAGCGGCAGGCTAGTGGCGCAGTGGCCCCACCGTCAGGCGGTTGCGGGACCGGGCGTGACCAGCTCGATGCGCGGACCGCGGGCGGGCTCGGGGCGTGGCTCGTAGTCGGGCGTCGCGTCGTACGGCCCCCACGCGAGGTGGTCGGTGAGGTGGCGGCGCACGCTGGGCAGCACGTCGTCGACCGTGACGTCGCGGCCGAGCTCGGTGCTCAGCGAGGTGACGCCGGCGTCGGCGATGCCGCAGGGGACGAACCGGTCGTACCAGCCGAGGTCGACGTCGCAGTTGAGGGCGAAGCCGTGCATCGTCACGCCCCGGCTGACCCGGATGCCGAGGGCGGCGATCTTGCGCTCGGGGCCGCGCTCGTCGGCCCGGAGCCACACGCCGCTGCGGCCGGGCACGCGGGCGCTCGTGACCCCGAAGTCCGCGCACACGCGGATCAGCGCCTCCTCGACGCGACGGACGTAGTCGACGACCTTGACGTGGTCGGGCAGCGCCACGATGGGGTAGCCGACGAGCTGGCCGGGGCCGTGGAACGTGATCTTGCCGCCGCGGTCCACGTCGATGACGTCGGCGCCACCCGGGTCGAGGGGGCGCTCGTGGGGGTCGGTGCGCTTGCCCGCGGTGAAGACCGGCGGGTGCTCGAGGAGCAGCACGGTGGGCTCCTGCTCACCGGAGACCACCCGGGCGTGCACGTCGCGCTGGAGCTCCCACGCGGCGAGGTAGTCGACGGCCTCGGGTCCGAGCCCAGCGATGTCGAAGCGCATGGCGTCAGCGTACGCCGCACCGCCCGCGGCCGTGCCTGTGGATGACGGCCGACGCTGCGTGCCGATCTGCGGCACCGTGGGGGAGTGGACCCGCGACGACTCCTCCCGATCCTGCTCGGCGTCACGCTGTGTGCGGTGCTCGGCACGGCCGCGCTGGTCGCCCTGCGGCCGGGTCCGGCCGGTCCCGCGTCCCGTCCGGTGGCCGCCGCCCCCGACGGGCCCCGGTCCGTGCTGGCCGACTGGGACGCCCGGCGCGCCCGGGCGTGGGCCGCCGGTGACGTCTCCGCCCTGCGTGACCTGTACGTCGAGGGGTCGCTCAGCGGGCGTGCCGACGTGCGGATGCTGGCGTCGTACGTCGACCGCGGCCTCACCGTGCAGGGGATGCGCACGCAGGTGCTGGCCTTCGAGGTCCTGGACGAGTCGCACGCGGCGGTGGCGGTCCGCGTGACCGACCGGGTCGGCGGGGCGCAGGCGGTCGACGGGGACACGGTCGTCCCGCTGCCCGACGACCGGCCGTCGACGCGGACCGTCGCACTGCGGCTGGTGGAGGGGGAGTGGCTGGTCGACGAGGTGCGGGAGTGACCCGCGGTGCTCAGGCCAGCCCGGCGGCCAGCACCCCCGTGACGTCCTCGTCCTCGAAGTCGTAGCCGGCCCGCTCGAGGGCGGCCGGTCGGGCGTTGACCGAGCCCAGGAGCTCGGGGGCCATCCGGCCGGCGGCGACCTTGAGCACCGGGGCGGGTGCGACGAGGAACGCGGGGCGGTGGACCGCGTCGGCGAGGGCCCGGGTGAACTCCGCGTTGGTCGGGGTCCGCGGGCAGCACAGGTTGAAGGCGCCGGATACGTCTCCGGAGCCGGCGAGGAAGGCGACCGAGGCGACCCAGTCACGCAGCGAGATCATCGGGAAGTACTGCTCGCCGGAGCCCAGCCGGGCACCCATGCCGAGCTGGAAGAGGCGGCGCAGCTCGCGCAGGGGCGAGGACCGGCGGTCCATCACCGGCGCGGTGCGCAGGACGCAGACCCGGGCGCCGGCCTGCTCGGCGGGCGAGGTCGCCGACTGCCACTCGCGGGTCACCTGGGTGAGCATCGCGTCGCCACGCGAGTCGGACGCCTCGGTGAGGAGGTCGGCGCCGTGGTCGCCGTAGTAGGAGATGCCGTTGCCGGCGAGGAACGCCGGGGGGCGGGGTGCGGCCGCGATGGCGTCGGCGAGGGCGCGGGTGGTCGTGACGCGGCTGGAGAGCACCGCCTCGGCGCGCGCCCGGGAGTGCGGGTTGCCCGCGATGTTGACGCCCGCGAGGTTGACCACCACGTCGGCGCGGTCGATGACGGCCTGGTCGAGCTCACCGGCGTACGGGTCCCACTGCGACTCGAGGGACGAGTGGCCGGCACGCCGGACGAGGTGGACCACCTCGTGGCCCTGCGCCCGCAGGTGATGGGTCAGATGGGTACCCAGGAAACCGGACGCACCGGCGATCACCGCTCGCATGCCTCCACCCAACCATGGTGCCCAAGCACGCCCGGGCGCCCCCGGGCGGCGTCACCCGGCGAGGTGCGACCAGCGCGAGGCGAGCTCCGACCACGGACCCTCGTCACGGACGCGCCCGTCGACCAGCACGACGACCCGGTCGGCCTGCGCCAGCGCGGCCGCCTTGCTCGTCGCGCCGACGACGGTCGCCCCGCCCTCGCGCAGGGACGCCCAGAGCTCGACCTCGGTGGTCGCGTCGAGCGCGGACGAGACGTCGTCGGCGAGCAGCAGGTCCGCGTCGCACGCCAGCGCCCGGGCCAGCGCGAGGCGCTGCACCTGGCCGCCGGAGAGGCGTACGCCGCGGTGCCCGACGAGGGAGTCGGGACCGCCGGCCTCCTCCACGTCCCGCCCGAGGCGCGCCATGGCGATCGCCGGCACGACATCGCGGTCCTCGTGGTCGAGGGCGACGTTGCCGGTGAACGACCCCGAGAGCACGCGCGGGACCTGGGCGACGTGCGAGACCCGGGAGGGACGCAGCTGGACCTGCGGGTCGCGGACGGGGTCGCCGTTCCACCGGACCTCGCCGGTGCTGCTCACGAGGCCGGCGAGTGCCGACAGCAGGCTCGACTTGCCGGAGCCGACCTGTCCGAGCAGCAGCACCAGCTCTCCGGACCGCACGGTCAGGTCGACGTCGCGGACCCCGAGGGTGCCGTCGTCGTGGATCGCCGAGAACCCGCTCAGGGTGAGCTCGCGCAGCGGGTCGCGCTCGGGCCGGACCGGCGCGGGCGAGGTGCCGGTCACCATGTCGACGCCGGGAGGCAGGTGCATGAGGTCGCCACCGCCGGCGAGCGCGCTGGTGGCGTTCAACCAGGCACGGACGCCGGGCGCCTCGGTCACGACCGAGCCCGCCACCCGGCCGAACCAGTCGAAGCCGCTCACGGCGTTGGCCACGAGCAGGGCGGTGGCGAGCTCCCACCGGCCCGTGAGCAGGCCGACCCAGGCGGCGACGACGCCGCACTGCACCATGACGACGGGCACGCCCTCGAGGAGGGCCTGGACACGGTGCTCGCGGACGGCTGCGTCGACGCGTCCGGCGTCGACCTGGCGCAGGTGCTCGTGCACCGACGGGGTCGCCGCCGCGAGCTTGACGGTGCGCACCGACTCGAGCGCCGACACCAGCGAGCGGCCGAAGCCGGCCCGCGCCGTCGACGAGGCGGCCGCGGACCGACCGGCGACCCGGCGGCCCAGCGTCGAGGCCGCGGCCGAGGCGACCATGACGGCGAGCAGCACCAGCCCGGCCAGCCAGGTGCGGGCGATGAGGGCGGTGACCGCGACGATGACCAGGCCGTTGACGAAGTCGACCCAGCGGTCGGCGTAGCGGGCCAGGCGGTCGGCGTCCATCGTGCGGGCGACGACCTCACCGGGGGGCGTGCGCTCCAGCCGGTGCTGCTCGGTCTGGCCGTGCAGCACGGCCAGCCGGACGCGCAGCCGCACCGAGATCCACCAGCGCGGGTAGGTGCGGAAGGCCTGCGACAGCAGCAGCGGGCTGACGAGCAGCGACGCCACCAGCGCGACGGTGGGACCGATCGGGAGCTGGCCGTCCTGGAGCTCGGTGACGGCGAGTCCCCACACCCAGCCGGTCAGCGCGCCGAAGGCGCCGGTGAGCGCGGAGAGGAGGAAGAGCCCCATGCCGAGCAGGCCCCAGCGCGGCTCGATCGTCAGCGCGCTCCACGTCGCCCGGGTGAGGCTCGGAGGCGGCGCGACCACCGGGGCCGGCGGGGGAGTCGTCGAGCGGCGGACGGAGCCGATGGAGGTGGCGGCGTGGTGGTGCTCCTCCACGACCGGCTCGTGCGCCGACGCGCGCAGCAGGGCACGGAACGGGCCGTCCTCCACCGCCAGCCGCTCGCGCGGGCCGCGCTGGACGACGCGCCCCGACTCGAGCACGGCGACCTGCTCGGCACGCCGGGTGGTGGAGAGGCGGTGGGCGACGAGGATGCCGGTGCGCCCCGAGATGAGGCGGTCGGCGGCGCGGACCACCCGGGCCTCGGTGACCGGGTCCATCCGCGCGGTCGCCTCGTCGAGCACGACGACGCGCACGTCGCGCACGAGCAGCCGCGCGAAGGCCACCAGCTGCTCCTCGCCCGCGGACAGGCTGGTGCCGCCGGGGCCGAGGGTGGTGTCGAGGCCCTCGGGCAGGCCGGCGACCCAGTCGGTGAGGCCGAGCTCGGACACGGCGGCCTCGACGACCTCGCGCGGGTGGTCGCCGAAGAGGGTGATGTTGTCGGCCAGGCTGCCCGCCAGGATCTCGGTGCGCTGGGTGACCACGCCGACCGCCGCGCGCAGCGCCTGGAGGTCGAGGTCCAGGACGTCGGTGCCGCCGAGCAGGACGGTGCCGGGCTCCGGCTCCGACGGCCCTGGACAGCAGGGAGGCCAGCGTCGACTTGCCCGAGCCGGTGCGACCGACCAGCGCGCAGGTGTGGCCGGCCGGCACCAGGAGGTCGACGTCGCGCAGGGCGAAGGAGCCGGCGTCGTAGGAGAAGTGCAGGTCGCGGAACTCGACGTCGAGCGGCCCGTGGGCAGGGGCAGGCCACCGGTCGGCTCGGCCGGGGACGCGAGCATCCCGCGCAGCCGCAGCACCGCGCCGAAGCCCTCCTGCAGGTCGGGCAGGTGGCGGGCCAGCATGTCGACCTGGCCCACGAACTGGGTGGTCACGAGGAAGAGCGTCACGAGGGCGGCCGTGGACAGGTCGCCGCGGAAGACCAGGGCGATGCCGAGGACCCCGGTGCCGGCCAGCACGCCGGCGAGCAGGGTGCCGCTGCGTCGGGTGATCCGGGCCTCCACCGCGAGGACCGCGTCGAGCGCGGTGTGCACCGCGGCGGCGACCCGCGCGTTGCGGCGCAGGACGTGGGCCTGGCCCAGGCTGGTGCGCAGGTCGTCGCGCGCGGCCACGCCCTCCTCGGTGGCGGCGGCGTGGTCGGTCCAGGCGGCCTCCTCGACGACCTTGCGCTGGGAGACCAGCGGCAGCAGGCGGCGTACGACGAGGACGGCGGCGACCGCCGTGAGCGGGAACAGGAAGAACGCCGGCCACCAGGTGAGGGTCGCGACGACCCACAGGGGTCCCGACGCGAGGAGCGTGCGGGCCGCCATCCAGACGCCCCACCGCAGCAGCTGGCCGACCTCCCAGGTGTCGTCGTCGATGCGGTCGAGCACCTCGCCGACGGCCTGCTCGGTCAGGTCGGCCAGCGGCTGGGACATCGCGGCGTCGAGCAGGTCGGAGCGCAGCCGGCCCTCGGCCCGGTCGACGACGCCGGCCCACATCGTCTTGGCGACCGTGTCCACCAGTGCCGCGCCCACGACGCAGATCGCCAGCAGCACCGCGAGCCGCTCCGTGGGCTGCTCGGCCAGGCGACCGGCCGCGACCGAGCCCAGCGAGGTGCCGATCGCGCCCGATGAAGGAGAGCGAGAAGCAGAAGACCGACAGCGGCTGGCGCAACCGGCGCCAGTCGACGGGGACGCGACCCTGCCCCGGGTCGGGCGACGGCGTCGGCTCGGTGCGGGTGCGTGCGGAAGAGGTGTCCAGGGTGCTCACGGTAGGCACCACCGTAGGTGTCGGCACCGACACCGCGCGCGTGAATTACGCCGGGGGAGCACGACGAACGCCCCGCCCGAGGTGGGCGGGGCGTCCGTGGTGACGCGGGGTGGAGCGGGTCGGGTCAGACCTCGAACTGGCCCGACTCGAGGCGCGCCTTGACGTCGCGCAGGAAGCGGCCGGCGTCGGCGCCGTCGACCAGGCGGTGGTCGTAGGACAGCGACAGGTAGACCATGTGCCGCACCGCGATCGTCTCGCCGAGGTTGGCGTCGTCGATCACGACCGGGCGCTTGACCACGGCGCCGGGGCCGAGGATCGCGACCTGCGGCTTGTTGACGATCGGGGTGTCGAAGAGCGCCCCGAAGCTGCCCAGGTTGGTGATCGTGAAGGTGCCGCCCGGAGAGCTCGTCGGGACCGATCTTGTTGGTGCGGGTGCGCTCGGCCACGTCGGCGATCTTCTTGGCGATCCCGGCGATGGAGAGGTCACCGGCGTCCTTGACGACCGGGGTCAGCAGGCCCTTCTCGGTGTCCACGGCGAACGCGATGTTCTCGCGGTCGAAGTAGGTCACCTCGCCCTTGTCGGTGTCGATCGTCGCGTTGAGCTTGGGGTGCTGCTTGAGCGTGTCGATCGCCGCCTTGGCGAAGAACGGCAGGTAGGTCAGCTTGACGCCCTCGCGGGCCAGGAAGTCGGCCTTCACCCGCTCGCGCAGGCGGGCGATGGTGGTCACGTCGACCTCCACCACCTGGGTGAGCTGGGCCGACGTCTGCAGCGAGTCGACCATGCGCTCGGCGATGATCTTGCGCAGCCGCGACATCTTCTCCGTGGTGCCGCGCAGCGGCGACGGGGTGCCCGCGGGGCGGAGGACCCGCCGCGGCCGGAGCCGCGGCGGCGGCCGGAGCAGCGGCCGGCGGCGGCGCGGCTGCTGGGCCTGCTGCTTGGCGGCAGCGGCCGCGTCGAGGACGTCCTGCTTGCGGATCCGGCCACCGACGCCGGTGCCGGTCACGGCGGCCAGGTCGACGCCGTGCTGGGCGGCCATCTTGCGCACCAGCGGGGTGACGTACGCGCTCTGGTCGTCGCTGCCGGGACGGGGCGGCGGCAGGGGCCGCCTCCTGCCTTCGGCTGCTCCTGCGCGGCGGGCTGCTCCTGGGCCGGCTGCTTCGCCTCGGGCTCGGGCTCGCTTCTCCTCGGCGGGCGCGGCCTCCTCCTCGCGCGGCGGGCGCCGGCTCGTCGGCCTTCTCCTCGGCGGCGGGCTCCTCGGCCTTCGCCTCGGCGGCCGGCTCCTCGGCCTCGTCCTCGGACGACGACCCGGACGCAGCGGCGTCGCCGGAGCCGATGATGGCGAGCTCGGCGCCGACCTCGACGGTCTCGTCCTCCTCGACCTTGATCTCGAGCAGCGTGCCGGCGACCGGGGAGGGGATCTCGGTGTCGACCTTGTCGGTGGAGACCTCGAGCAGCGGCTCGTCGACCGCGACGTCGTCGCCGACCTTCTTCAGCCAGCGGGTCACGGTGCCCTCGGTGACGGACTCGCCCAGCGCGGGCAGGGTCACGGAGGTGCCGGACCGCCAGCCACCGGAGGAGCCGCCGCCGGACTGCTCGGCGGCGGGCTTCTCCTCGGCGGGAGTCGGGCTTGTCGGCCTCGGGGGTCTCGTCGCCGGCGGGCAGCTCGCCCGTCTCCTCGACGATCTCCTCCTCCTGCTCGGCCTTCTTCTCGGCCTCCTGCTCGTCCTTCGGCTGCGGCCTCGGGCTCGGCGGTGTCGTCGGCGTCGCCGGCGGACTCGCCCTCCTCGCCGACGACGGCCAGCACGGCGCCGACCTCGACGGTGTCGTCCTCGTTGGCCTTGATCTCGAGCAGCGTGCCCGCGACCGGCGAGGGGATCTCGGTGTCGACCTTGTCGGTGGAGACCTCGAGCAGCGGCTCGTCGACCGCGACCGAGTCGCCGACCTGCTTGAGCCAGCGGGTGACGGTGCCTTCGGTGACGGATTCGCCGAGGGCGGGGAGGGTGACTTCGGAGGCCATGGGATTCCTTCGCTCGCGTTGACGTGGGGTGTAGGTGGGTCTGGGTCAGGAGTGGGCGTGCAGCGGCTTGCCGGCGAGGGCCAGGTGGGCCTCGCCGAGCGCTTCGTTCTGGGTCGGGTGGGCGTGCACCAGAGGGGCGACGTCGTCGGCGTGCGCCTCCCAGTTGTAGATCAGCTGCGCCTCGCCGATGAGCTCGCCGACGCGGTCGCCGACCATGTGGACGCCGAGCACGGGACCGTCGGTGCGGCGGATGAGCTTGACGAAGCCGGAGGTGCTCAGGATCTGGCTCTTGCCGTTGCCGCCGAGGTCGTAGGTGATCGTGGTGACCTCGTCGCCGTAGCTGCTCGCGCGCGGTGGCCTCGTCGAGGCCCACCGACGCGATCTCGGGGTGGGAGTAGGTGACCCGCGGGATGCCGGCCTCGTCGATCGGGCGCGGGTCGAGGCCGGCGATCTCCTCGGCGACGAAGATGCCCTGCTGGAAGCCGCGGTGCGCGAGCTGGAGGCCGGGGACGATGTCGCCGACGGCGTAGACGCCGTCGACGTTGGTGCGGCAGCGCTCGTCGGCGAGCACGAAGCCGCGCTCCATCGCGACGCCCTGCTCCTCGTAGCCGAGGCCGTCGGTGGAGGGGCCGCGACCGACCGCGACCAGCAGCAGCTCGGCCTCGATGACGTCGCCGCCCTCGACGGTCACGGCGACGCCGGCGTCGGTGTGCTTGACGCTCTGGAACGGCGTGCCGGTGCGGAAGTCGATCTTGCGCTTGCGGAAGGCCCGCTCGAGGGCCTTGGAGGACGCCTCGTCCTCGACCGCGACGAGCCGGGGGAGCGCCTCGACGATGGTGACCTCGGCGCCGAAGCTGGCCCACACGCTGGCGAACTCGCAGCCGATGACGCCGCCGCCGAGCACGATCACCGACGCGGGCACGCGGTCGAGGCGCAGGGCGTGCTCGGAGGTGAGCACCCGCTCGCCGTCGACCTCGAGGCCGGGCAGGGACTTGGAGTAGGAGCCGGAGGCGAGCACGACGTGGCGGCCCGTGTAGGCCGTGTCGCCGACGGTGACGGTGCGCGGTCCGGTGAGCCGGCCCTCGCCCTCGATCACGGTGATGCCGCGCGACTTGATCAGCCCGGTGAGGCCCTTGAAGAGCCGGGCGACGACCCCGTCCTTGTAGGCGTTGACGCCGGCCATGTCGATGCCGTCGAGGGTGGCGTGGACGCCGAACTGCGAGGCCTCGCGGGCCGAGTCGGCGACCTCGGCGGCGTGCAGCAGCGCCTTGGTCGGGATGCAGCCGACGTGGAGGCAGGTGCCGCCGAGATTGCCCTTCTCGACCAGTCCCACCGTCAGCCCGAGCTGCGCCGCCCGGAGTGCGCAGGCGTATCCGCCCGAGCCCGCCCCGAGGATGAGTACGTCGAAGTCGCCCTCCGCCACCTGATGCCTTCCGCTCTCGCCCGATGGATCGGGCCCCATCTTTGCACTCTTCGTGAGCCTGTCCACACCGGGTCACTTCGGGCGGGCACGGCACAATGTCGGCATGGGACTCTTCGACCGATTCCGTCGCTCCGGCCGCACGCGACGTCCTGCCCGTGATGCGTCGCGGACCGGATCGACCACGGTCCGCGCCGCCGACGGGCAGGACGTCGCGCACCTGAGCGACTTCGTCACCACCCGCCGAGGAGTCGAGGGGTTCGTCGAGCCGCGCACCGCGGTCAGCGACGTGACGCTGCTGCTGGTCGCCCACGACGGCGAGTGGACCCGCCGGCGGGTGCCGAGCGTCCAGTGGGCGCACAACTTCGCCAACAAGCACCAGGTGCCGTCGTACGACGCCGCCGTGGTCGGCATCCCGCAGCGGATGCGCGACTACAACCGGCGCAAGAAGGCCGGCGGGATCTGAGTCCGAGGCCAGGCTGCGGGCGTAGGCGACGAGCGTCGTCACGCCGAAGCCCGTGGCCCCGGACGTCACGTGGCCGTAGGGGCCGCCGCCGTTGATCTCGTTGCCCGCGATGTCCATGTGCGCCCAGGGCAGCCCGCCGGTGAACTCCCGCAGGAACGCCGAGGCGTACAGGCCACCGCCCCAGCGCACCCAGTCGTGCTGGAGCAGGTCGGCGATCTTGGACGAGGTGATCCGCTCCTGCATCTCCTCGGGGATCGGCATCGGCCACAGCTGCTCGCCCGCGACCGCGCCGGCGTCGAGCACCGCCCGGACCGGCGCGTCCGTGCCGAGGACGGCACCGACCCTGTCGCCGAGGGCGATCTGGAGGTGGCCGGTCAGGGTGGCCACGTCGACGATGACGTCGGGCTCCTGCTCGCTGGCCAGCTGGAGCGCGTCGCCGAGCAGCATCCGGCCCTCGGCGTCGGTGTTGGCGATCTCGACGGTCTTGCCGCCGTACATCGTGACGACGTCGCCGGGACGCATCGAGGTGCCGGAGACCATGTTCTCGGCCATCGGGGCGTAGGTGGTGACCTTGACCGGGAGGCCGAGGCGGGCGATGGCGAAGGTCGCTGCGATCACGGCGGCCGCGCCGGCCATGTCGCCCTTCATGCCGACCATGCTGCTGGACGGCTTGATGGTGAGGCCGCCCGAGTCGAAGGTGATGCCCTTGCCGACGAGGGCCAGGTGGCGCTCGGCGCCCTTGGGCGCCCAGGTCAGCGCGGACCAGCCGCGGCTTGGCGTCGGAGCTGTTGCCGACGGCGAGCGTGCCGCCGAAGCCGAGCTCGGCGAGCTGCGTGTCGTCGAGGACCTCGAGGGTGACCTTGGGGGCGCCGCGACCCTTGGTCAGCTCGCGGTGCGCCTCGGTGACGGCGTCGGCGAAGGCGGGCGGGGTCAGGTGGCCGGGGGGCTCGTTGACCCAGTCGCGGCAGGTGATCACGGCCCCGGCGACGACCTGCGCCTCCTCGAAGGCGGTGATGGCCTCGGCCTTGCGGGCGATCGGGCTCAGCACCACGACCTCGCCGGCCGTGGAGTCCTCGGTGTCGCCGGACTTGTGGCGGGTGTAGGTGTAGCCGCCGAGCAGGTGCCCCTCGGTGGCGGCAGCGACGAGCTCCGGGGAGTCGGCCGGGAGCGCCAGGGCGATCGACGCGGCGTTGGGGACGCTGCGGGCGGCGACGCCGGCGGCGCGGCGTACGGCGGTGGGGGTGACCGAGCCGTCGGCGGCGGCCGGGCCGAGACCCACCAGCACGAGCAGCGGGGTGCGGACGATGCCCGCGGTCGGCATCTTGACGCTCTCGCCGGCGCGACCCGTGACGCCGAGCGACGACAGCAGCGGGCGCAGCTTGCGGCCCCACGCCTCGCCGACCTCGGCGGCCTCCTCGCAGAGGACGGGACCCTTGTCGGTGGACAGGACTCCCACCACCACGGCGTCGGCGCGGGTCTTGGCGGGGCTGGCGCTGCGGAGCGTGTACGTCGTCGTCACCCGGGCATGCTAGGCGAGGCGTCCGGCACCTCGCGCTGCGGTAGGTTTCCGAGCATGTCCGAGCAGACCCTGACGCAGTCGCCCCTCCACGAGGCACACGTCGCCCTGGGCGCCAAGCTCGCCGAGTTCGGCGGCTGGTCGATGCCCCTCGAGTACCCCTCCGGCGTGGTCAAGGAGCACACCGCCGTCCGCGAGGCGGTCGGCGTCTTCGACGTGAGCCACCTCGGCAAGGTGATGATCACCGGGACCGGTGCCGCAGACTTCGTCAACGCGACGCTCTCCAACGACCTGCGCAGGCTCCCGCCCGGCAAGGCGCAGTACACGCTGTGCTGCGACGAGCAGACCGGCGGCATCGTCGACGACCTCATCGCCTACTACCAGGACGACGAGCACGTGCTCCTCGTCCCCAACGCCGCCAACACCGCCGAGGTCGTACGCCGCCTGCTCGCCGCCGTGCCCGAGGGCGTCACCATCACGGACCACCACCGCGACTACGCGGTGCTGGCCGTCCAGGGACCGAAGTCCGACGAGGTCCTCGAGGCGGTCGGGCTGCCCACCGGGCACGACTACATGTCCTTCGTCGAGGCGCCCTTCGAGGGTGCCGACGTCGTGGTCTGCCGCACCGGCTACACCGGCGAGCGCGGCTACGAGCTGATCGTCGCCAACGACGGCGCGCGCGGCCTGTGGGACGCGCTCCTCGCTGCCGGTGCCGAGCACGGCATCCTCCCGTGCGGCCTCGGCTCCCGCGACACCCTGCGCACCGAGATGGGCTACCCGCTGCACGGCCAGGACATCAGCCTCGACGTGACCCCGGTGCAGGCGGGCCTCGGCTGGGCGGTCGGCTGGAAGAAGGACGCCTTCTGGGGCAAGGACGCCCTCGTGGCCGAGAAGGAGGCCGGCCCGAAGCGCCGCCTCCGCGGCCTCGTGGCCGTCGGTCGCGGCATCCCGCGTCCCGGCATGGGCGTCACCCTGACCCAGGACGTGCCGCTCGCCGACATCACCTCCGGCACCTTCTCCCCGACGCTCAGGAAGGGCATCGGCCTCGCGCTGATCCCCACCATGGTGGCCGAGGACGCGGAGGTCGGCGTCGACGTGCGCGGGCGCCGCGAGATCTTCAGGCTGACCAAGCCGCCGTTCGTCGACACCTCGGTGAGGGAGTCCTGATGCTGCCCGGACAGCCCCCGACCTTCCGCCAGCCCAATGCCTCGGAGCGGCCCTGGTGGTGGCGCCTCGAGGACGCCGACGGCACCACCGTCGAGGCCGCCGGGCACGACGACCAGCGCTTCGCCTCGCAGGCCGACGCCGAGTCGTGGGTGGGGGAGGTCTACGCCGAGCTCGCGGACGCCGGCGTGGACGCGGTGACGCTCTTCGAGCACGAGCGACAGGTCTACGGGCCGATGTCGCTGCACGCCTGAGGACCCGCGCGATGGCCGAGGCCCTGTGGACCGACGTCGCGGCGGTGTACGACCGGTCCTTCGCGACGCTCTGCGCGGGCACGACCGGGACGTTGCTGGACCGCGTCCCGGCCGGCTCGCGGTTGCTCGACGTCGGCTGCGGCTCGGGGCACCTCGCCGCCTCGCTGGTGGCGGCCGGGCACGTCGTGCACGCGGTCGACCCGGACCCGCAGATGGTCGCCCTCGCGACGTCGCGGTCCGCCGCCGACGTGCGTCCCGGCGGGCTGCCCGACCTGCCGTACGACGACGCCTCCTTCGACGCCGTCGTCGCCAACTTCGTCCTCAACCACGTCGACGACCCGCGTGCCGCCGCGCGGGGGATCGCTCCCGTGACCCGCCCCGGAGGGCACGTCGTGGCGACCATCTGGCCGTCCTCCCCGCCGCCGCAGGCGACGCTGTGGAGCGCGCTGCTCGACGACGCCGGCGCAGTGCGTCCCGCCATGCCGCGGCTGGCCCCGGAGCTGGACTTCGAGCGCTCGCCCGAGGGCCTGGGCGGCCTGCTCGCGGACGCCGGGCTCGAGGTGGTCGAGGTCGGCACCACCGAGTGGGACTGGCGGGTCCGACCGGACGACTTCTGGGCCGGGGTGACGACGGTGGGCAACTTCGGCGTCGCGTGGGCCGCCCAGTCGACCGACGTGCAGGAGCACATGCGGGCCGGCTTCGCCGACGCCGCGACACCCTGGCGCGACGGCGAGGACCTGGTCTTCCCGGTCCGCGCCGCGGTGGCCCACGCCACGGCCTGACCCATCCGTCGCGCGACCCGCGCCGAACGCTCGCTGGAGGTGCGGATGCCGACGGACGAGGGATACGAGGCGTTCGTCGCGGCGCGTCGCGACCTGCTGGTCGAGGAGCGCGGCGGCGGCCCGGTCGTGGAGGCCGCGGTGGACCGCGCGCTGGCCCGGTGCCGGCGTGGCTGGCGCCGCCTCGAGCGCGAGGACGACGTGGAGGCCCGGGTGCGGGACCAGGTCGAGCTCGAGCTGGACCGGCCCCGTCGCCGGCGGATCGCCCTCCGGGCTGCGGGGGTGCTGCTCCTGGTCGTCGTGGCGGGGGTGCTCTGGTCGCTGCGGCCGCAGCCGCCGGCCGTCGCGGAGGAGCCCAACCCGTTGCCGGTGCCGTGGTACGACGGCACCGACCTCCACCTCGCCGAGGTGCGGGTGACGCTGCCGGACCTCGGTCCCTTCGTGGCCGACGGGGACGGGGTGATCGTGCGTCGCGACGGCGAGGTGCAGCGGGTCGACGCGGACGGCGACGTCTCGGCGTACTCCGGGAGCGTGGACTTCGACCGCGACACCACCGACAACATCCCGCCCATCGACCCCAACGACCGGATCCTGCAGTCCGTGGACGGACCGAGTGACACGACGCTCCACCTCGTGGAGATGCTCAGCTCCAACCCGGAGGCCGGCATCTACGTGCGGCTGTCGGAGACGGGGCGTCGGGTCTTCCTGCTGTGCACGCCCTACAGCTGCGTCACGCGGCTGGTGGAGCCGGGCGCCCGGCTCCGTTGACGGGGTCGTGCGCGGTGCGCGCGGCGTGGACCCGGGCATGGGCGATGGCGCCGGGGGTGTCGTCGAAGAGGTGCCGCTCGTGCGCGAGGCGGGCGTGGACGCCGAGCTCCCGGAGGACCTGCTCGTGCTGGGGCTGGACCCCGGAGAGGAGGACGGTCACGCCGCGTCCCTCGAGGCGGTTGATCGTGTCGGCCAGCACGTGTGCCCCGGTGGCGTCGATGGTCGTGACGCGGGACATCCGCAGCACGACCACCCGGACGTTGCTGACCTCGGAGAGCTCCAGGAGGAAGTCGTGGGCGGCGGCGAAGAACAAGGGGCCGTCGATGCGGAAGGCGACGATGTGCTGGTCCAGCAGCGACTGCTCCTCGGCGGTGTGGTCACCCGCGTCCAGGGGGATCTCGTCGAGGCGGGCGGTGCCGGCCGTCTGGCGCAGGGCCACGAAGCCGGCGACGACCAGTCCCAGCAGGACCGCGGTCACCAGGTCGACGAGGACGGTGGCGACGGCGGTGACGGCCAGCACGGCCGCGTCGCCGCGGGTCGAGCGGGCCAGGGCCCTCAGGCTGGACACGCGCACCATGTGCACGGCGGTGGCGATCAGCACCCCGGCCAGGGCGGCGAGGGGGATCTCGGAGACCCAGCTCGCCGCGAGCAGCACCACGAGCAGCAGGAAGGCGGCGTGGGTCAGCGATGCCCAGCGGGAGGTGGCGCCCGAGCGGACGTTGACGGCGGTGCGGGCGATGGCCGCGGTGGCCGGGATCCCGCCGAACAGCGGGGCGGCGAGGTTGGCCAGCCCCTGGCCGACGAGCTCACGGTCGGAGTCGTGGCGCTGTCCGACGCTCATGGCGTCCGCCACCGTCGCCGAGAGCAGGCTCTCCAGGGCGGCCAGCGCGGCGACGGCCACGGCCGGCAGGAGGAGGGCGTCGAGGTCGGCGAGCGCGACATCGGGCAGTGACGGACCCGGGAGGCCGCTGGGGATCCTGCTGATGGTGGCGGCCCCGAGGTCCAGGGCGGAGTTGGCGGCGGTGGCGACGACCACGGCGACCAGCGATCCGGGCAGTCCGGGTCGCACCCGCGACAGGGCCAGGATCCCCGCGACCACCGCGACGGCCATGGCGACGGGCGTCCAGACGGGGGAGGTCGCCCACGCCTGGACGGCCAGCCACGCCAGCGCGAGCACGTTCTCGGCGTGGACCTCCGAGCCGAGGGCGGCCGGGAGCTGCTGGAGCGCGATGATCGCGGCGATCCCCACGGTGAAGCCCTCGACCACGGGCACGGGCACGTAGCGGATGAAGCGGCCCGCGCCGACGTACCCGAGGCCGATGAGGATCACGCCGGCGAGCAGGCCGACGACGAGGACCCCGTCGGGTCCGTACGCCGCGATGATCGGCACCAGGACGACCGTCATGGCGCCGGTGGGGCCGGACACCTGGACCCGGCTCCCGCCGAACACGGCCGCCACCGCGCCGGCCACGATCGCCGTGACCAGCCCGGCACCGGCGCCCATGCCGGAGCTCACACCGAAGCCCAGCGCCAGCGGCAGGGCGATCAGGCCGACCATCGCGCCCGCGCCCAGGTCGCGGCCGATGCGGGCGTGCGCCCAGTCGGACCGCCGCGGCAGCAGGCCGGCGGTGCGGGAGAGCGACGCGTGCAGCCAGCCCCTCACCGGGGGGCGTTCGTGGACCGGGCGGCTGCCGGCTCGTCGTCGACCAGGACGAGGCCGGACAGGATGCGACGCGCGGCCAGCAGCAGGTCACGGACCTCGGGGGCGCTGACGGAGTAGGTGACCTCGCCGCCCTGGCGCCGGGACACCACGAGACGGGCGCGGCGCAGGACGGCCAGCTGCTGGGACAGGTTGCTGGGCTCGATGGCGATCCGCTCGAGGAGCTCGTGCACGGCGTGGTCGCGCTCGGACAGCAGCTCCAGGATCCGGATGCGCGCCGGGTGCCCGAGGGTCTTGAAGAACTCGGCCTTCGCCTCGTACAACGGGACGCTCACGGTCGTGCCTGCATGTCGGCTCCTCTGCGGATCCCGGGGCTCGAGGTCCGAGTGAAGACTACATGACATGAACAAGTCTTCATGTCGATGGTGCTCGCTAGCGTGGGCCCATGCGCTCCTTCCGCCAGGTCGACGTCTTCTCCCACCTGCCGATGCTCGGCAACCCGGTCGCGGTCGTCCACGACGCCGACGGGCTGACCGACGCGCAGATGCGCACCTTCGCGCGGTGGACCAACCTCAGCGAGACGACGTTCCTGCTCGCACCGACCGATCCCGCGGCCGACTACCGGGTGCGGATCCTCACGCCGGACGTCGAGCTGCCGTTCGCCGGCCACCCGACCCTCGGCACGGCGCACGCCTGGCTCGAGGCCGGGGGAGTGCCGGCCACCGACGGCGTGGTCGTGCAGGAGTGCGCCGCCGGCCTCGTGTCCGTACGCCGCGGTGAGCGGCTGGCCTTCGAGGCCCCTCCGCTGGTCCGCAGCGGCCCGGTGTCCGAGGAGGACCTGGACCGGATCGTCCGCGCGCTGCGCATCGGTCGTGACGAGGTCGCTCGACAGTGCGTGGATCGACAACGGCCCGGGGTGGGTCGGGGTGCTCCTGGAGTCCGCGGACGCGGTGCTCGCGCTCGAGCCGGCGTGGCACGAGTTCGGGGGGATGGACATCGGGGTCGTCGGCCCGCGGGACGGCGGCGACACCGCGTGCGAGGTGCGGGCCATGTGCCCGGGGCTGGGGGTGACCGAGGACCCGGTCACCGGCTCGCTCAACGCCGGGATCGGCCAGTGGCTGGCCGGCGGCGCGCTGCCGTCGTCGTACGTCGCCGCGCAGGGCACCGCGATCGGGCGGGCCGGGAGGGTGCACGTGTCCCGCGAGGGGGACGCGGTCTGGGTGGCCGGCGACACCGTCTCCCGCATCGTGGGCGAGGTCGACCTCGGCGACTAGCCTGAGGGCATGCAGCCCTACCTCGACCTCCTCCAGCGCCTGCTCGACGACGGGGTGGCCAAGGACGACCGGACGGGCACCGGGACGCTCTCCCTCTTCGGCCACCAGACGCGCTACGACCTGTCGGAGGGCTTCCCGCTGGTGACCACCAAGAAGGTGCACACGCGCAGCATCTTCGGCGAGCTGCTGTGGTTCCTGCGCGGGGACACCAACGTGAAGTGGCTGCACGACCGCGGCATCTCGATCTGGGACGAGTGGGCGGACGCGGACGGCGACCTCGGTCCCATCTACGGATACCAGTGGCGCTCGTGGCCCACTCCCGACGGCCGGCACGTCGACCAGGTCGCCCAGGTGATCGACCAGATCCGCACCGACCCCGACAGCCGGCGCCACATCATCAGCGCCTGGAACGTCGCCGACGTGCCCGACATGGCGCTGCCGCCGTGCCACACGCTCATCCAGTTCTACGTCGCGGGCGGCAAGCTCTCCTGCCAGCTCTACCAGCGCAGCGGCGACGTCTTCCTCGGCGTGCCGTTCAACATCGCGTCGTACGCCCTGCTCACCCACATGGTCGCCCAGGTGACCGGGCTCGAGGTGGGCGACTTCGTGCACACGATCGGCGACGCGCACCTCTACTCCAACCACGTCGACCAGGCGCGCCTGCAGCTCACCCGCGAGCCGCGCCCGCTGCCGACGCTCACCCTCGACCCGTCGGTGACGACCATCGACGGCTTCGACCTCGAGCACATCACCCTCGAGGGCTACGACCCGCACCCCGCCATCAAGGCCCCCGTTGCCGTCTGAGGTCCCGGCCCCGGTCACGCTGGTCGCGGCGTACGCCGACAACCGGGTCATCGGCGACGCCGGCTCGATCCCGTGGCGGATCAGCGAGGACTTCGCCCACTTCAAGGCCGTGACCATGGGTGGCGCGCTGATCATGGGCCGGGCGACGTGGGACTCGATCGGACGACCGCTGCCGGGCCGGACCACCATCGTGCTCACCCGGTCCGACAGCTTCGACCCGGGCTTCGAGGGAGTGCACGTCGTCCACACCCTCGAGGCGGCGCTGGCGCTGGCCGCCGACCTGGACCTCGCGGCGTACGTCGTCGGCGGGGGACAGGTCTACGAGCTGGCGCTCCCGGTCGCGACCCACCAGGTCCTCACCGAGGTCCACCTCTCGCCGTCCGGGGACGCGCTCTACCCGGTCTTCCCGCCGGACGAGTGGCGAGAGGTACGCCGCGTCGCTCGGCCCGACCTCGGGCTCGACTGGGTCTGGTGGGAGAGGTCCACTCCTGCAGTCGGCTACTTCGGTGGGAGCGACCGGGCGTAGGTCGCGCCCCGCCCGACCCACGTGGCCAGCGACGCGTCGTCGTCGAGCGTCGCGGTCGAGACAAGCAGCCAGCCCGTCATCGGGCGCCCGCGCATCTCCATGGGCGTCACGCCCTCCTCCTCGAGCCACCCGGTGGCGGCCTCCGGGTCGGCGCGGACCATGAGGTCGCCGGTGCTGCCCGCGGCGACGGCCATGTGGCCGTCGACCATGAACCCGAGCCCGCCGAACATCTTCCGCTCCGTCACGCCCGGCTCACCCCCGAGCTCGTCGCGGACCCGCGCTGCGAGGGCTTCGTCGTAGGCCATGACCCGAGTATGCCGCGGTGCCGGTCGTCGGAAGTCGATCAAGCGCCGCCCGGGAAGGAGCGACAGCCGGCCTCGACGGGCGTGGACCCGTGCTCATGGTGGTTGAGGTGCGAGCGGAGCGAGCCTCGAAACCACTCTGGTCGCCGGTCGAGAAGGCCTTCGAAAGTCGTGTCCACGATGCGGTCGGAACGGCTGTTTTCGGCCTCTGATTGTCGGTGGTCCCTGATTGGCTGGAGGCATGTCATCGACCACCGCAACCGCGCTGCCGGACTCTCCGGCCGAGCTGCTGCGTGCGGTGAAGGAGTCGCGGGATCGGGCTGCTGTCGAGGACGTGGAGATGATGCGGCTGGCGGTCCACTGGGCCGACCTGCACATCGCGGACCCGGAGTTCGCGGAGGCGTGCTTCACGTCTCCGAAGACGTTCGCCGGCGAGGGATCGCCGTCGATCGATGAGTTCTGTGTGCCGGAGTTCGCGACCATGCTGGGTCGGACCAACGACAGTGCGGGGCGGTTCCTGACCGAGTGTGTCGAGGTCGCCTACCGGCTGCCGCGCCTGTGGGGTGCGGTGCTGTCCGGTCTGGTGGCGGGGTGGCGGGCTCGGATCATCGCGCAGACCACCCTCGCCCTGACCCTGGAGGCGGCGACCCATGTCGACGAGCAGGTGTTCTGGTGTGCGTCGCGGTTGACGCCGTCGCAGCTGCGGCGGGTGGTCGACGAGGCCCGGGTCCGGTTCATGCCCGACGCCGTGCAGCAGGCCTTGGACGACTCGGCGGACAAGCGACACGTCACCTTCGACACCGAGCAGGCGTCGTTCGACGGGACGATGCACCTCGAGGCCGACCTGGAGATCCCCGACGCCCTCGCCCTGGCCGAGGCGGTGGCGTCGGGTGCTGAGCACCTCGCGCGGCTGGGGTCCACCGACACCGTCGACGGCCGCCGCGCCACCGCGCTCGGCGACCTCGCCCGGCACCAGCTGACCATCGGCTTCGACGACCCGGACGCTCCGGGCGGTTCGGGCGTACGGTGCGAGCGCAGCGGCCCGTGAAGCCGGTGACGCAGATCCACCTGTACGCCCACCTGTCCGCGGACGCGATCACCCACGTCGACAACCCGGACGCCCCGGACGAGGCGTTGTGTGGGCGCATCGAGCAGGCCGGCAACCGGCTGCTGTCGGTCGACCAGATCCGGGCCTGGTGCGGACGCGATGACGTGAAGGTGGTCGTCACCCAGGTCATCGACCTGCGGGAGCGGTTGGAGTGCCAGGGCTACCGGCCCACCCCGGAGATCCGGGAGCACGTCATCGTCCGCGACGGCACGTGTGTGTTCCCGTGGTGCGGCCGCAACGCCCGGCACTGCGACCTCGACCACGTCATCCCCTACGACCACGACCACCCCGAGGACGGCGGCCCTACGGCAACCGACAACCTCGCACCACTGTGCAGGAGACACCACCGCCTCAAGACGCGTGGCCGGTGGCGCTACGAGATGACCGAACCCGGCGTCTTCATCTGGACCAGCCCGCTCGGCAACACCTACCTCCGCGACCACACCGGCAGCCGACCGATCGGACGCGCCTGGCCCGAGCCCGGGATCCCGTCCCCTCGCGACGGCACTCGACGCGACCGCGACCAGGACGAGACGACCGCCGCCCGACCACCCGAGCTCGGATCCGGACGACCCGCCGGACGCACACCCGCCCGACCGCTGACCACCACGCCCCGGACCCCGCCACCGCACCATCGGCGGGGCCATGGGCATGTCCGGTCTCGAGGCTCGCCAGCAGTTCCGGGGCGGCGCCGCTGATCCCAGCACGACTCAGCGGATCGTCCGACGTCCCACGGCGCCAAAGCCGAGGAGTGTGCGCAGAGGCACCGATCACAGCGCGCGACCGGTGCATTCACCCACACTCGACGGAGCCGCTCCGCTCGAGCACGCCAGAGATCTCCTCGCGCGCGAGCTGGAGGTCCCGCCTGGCATCCACTTCGGATCAGACCTGCGTGCCCGCGGGCCGATGGGGCACGGCAACCGCCTGCGGGACCCCTCGCGGCTCTCGCAGCACGCGGGGGTCTGTGCAGCCTCGGCGCGAGCGGGAGGGAGGCATCGCTCGGGCCCGTCGCTCGACGCGGGGGACACCGGCCTGGCGAGGTGTCAGGAGTAGCGGTGGCTCTTGGCCGCGTGCCCGGCCTCGCGGGTGCAGGTGCGCCCGCTCATGTTGCGGTGCCCGCACAGTGCCTCGTCGGTCTGGTCCGACGCCTCGGCCGCGGGTGCGGAGGACTCGGCTCGGACGCGGCAGGCGGGGCGACCGGGGTGGGTCGCCGGGCCGCGCCGGCGCCGGACGCCGTGCGCTTGGCGTTGGCGTCGTACTTGGCCTCGCGCATCGCGCGGAGGTTGTCCATCTTGCTCATCGGCTGCTCACGTCGTCGACAGTAGGCGCACCCACCGACAACGGTGGGACGACACCCCCCGGCGGCGTGGTCGCGTCCGCCACACCGCCCGGCAGCGGCGAGGGCTGCTCGTGGCGGTCGCCGTGGTCGCGGCACCTTCGCGGTAGCCTGACCCCATGACCTCCGCAGCACCGTTCGGCCGCCTGTTGACCGCGATGGCAACGGCGTTCACCGACGACGGGGAGGTCGATCTGGAGGGCACGGCCGCCATCGCCGTCCACCTGCTCGACCACGGCCACGACGGCGTCGTCGTCAGCGGCACCACCGGCGAGTCGCCGACCACCACGGTGGCCGAGGACGGCCGCATCCTGCAGGCCGTCAAGGACGCCGTGGGAGACCGCGGCACCGTCGTCGCCGGCGTCGGCACCAACGCCACCGCCCACTCGGTCGAGCTGGCCGAGCAGGCCGCCAAGATCGGCGTCGACGGCCTGCTGCTGGTCACGCCCTACTACAACAAGCCCAGCCAGGCCGGCGTGCTGCACCACTTCCGCAGCGTCGCCGAGGCCACCGACGTCCCGGTGATGCTCTACGACGTGCCGGGACGCACCGCCACCACGATCTCGTACGACACCTTCGAGCGCGCGCTCGAGATCACGACCGTCAACAGCGTCAAGGACGCCTTCGGCGACCTGGCCCGCACCGCGCGCCTGGTCCAGCTCGGCTACGCCGTCTACAGCGGCGACGACGCCAACACGCTCGGCATCCTGAGCAGCGGCGGCTGCGGCCTGGTCAGCGTCGTCGGCCACGCGGCCGGTGACGAGCTCAAGCAGATGATCGACGCCTTCCTCGGGGGCGACATCGACGCCGCCCTCGCGACGTACACCCGGCTCCTGCCGGCCTTCGACGCCGTCATGGGCGTCCCCAACTACGGAGCCACGACCGCCAAGGCTGCGCTGCAGCTGCTCGGCGTGCTCGACAACCGGAACGTGCGAGGACCGCTCGTTCCGCTCGACGACGACGAGGTCGCGGCACTGCGTGCCGGGCTCGCCGCGTCCGACCTGATCTGAGGAGAACCTTGAGCCACCCCCATCCCGAGCTGTCCACGCCTGCCCCGCTGGCCGAAGGGGCGCTGCGGGTCATCCCGCTCGGCGGCCTCGGCGAGGTCGGTCGCAACATGACCGTCTTCGAGTACGACGACCGGCTGCTGATCGTCGACTGCGGCGTCCTGTTCCCCGAGGACCACCACCCCGGCGTCGACCTGATCCTTCCCGACTTCGACTCCATCCGTGGCCGCCTCGACAAGATCGAGGCCCTCGTGCTCACCCACGGCCACGAGGACCACATCGGCGCCACGCCGTACCTCCTGCGCGAGCGCGGCGACATCCCGCTCGTCGGCTCCGAGCTGACCCTGGCCCTGCTGGGCTCCAAGCTGCGCGAGCACCGCCTCAAGGAGACGGTGCACCACGTGGTCAAGGAGGGGGAGACCATCACGTTCGGGCCGTTCGTGCTCGAGTTCGTCGCGGTCAACCACTCCATCCCCGACGCGCTCGCGGTGGTCATCCGCACCGGCGCCGGCGTCGTGCTGCACACCGGCGACTTCAAGATGGACCAGCTGCCCCTGGACGGCCGGATCACCGACCTCAACGAGTTCGCCCGCCTCGGCGACGAGGGCGTCGACCTCTTCATGACCGACTCGACCAACGCCGAGGTCCCCGGCTTCACGACCTCCGAGAAGGACATCGCGCCGATCCTGGACCGCGTGTTCCACAAGTCGGCGCAGCGCATCATCGTGGCGTGCTTCGCCTCGCACGTGCACCGCGTCCAGCAGGTCATCGACGCGGCGGTGGCCAACAACCGCAAGATCGCCTACGTCGGTCGCTCGATGGTCCGCAACATGGCCATCGCCAAGGACCTCGGCTACCTCCACGTACCCGCGGGCGTGCTGGTCGACGCCAAGGAGCTGGCCGACCTGCCTCCCGAGCGCCAGGTGCTGATCTCCACCGGCTCGCAGGGCGAGCCGCTGAGCGCCCTGAGCCGGATCGCCCAGCGCAGCCACGCCTTCGTGCACCTCGAGGAGGGCGACACCGTCGTCCTGGCCAGCTCGCTGATCCCGGGCAACGAGAACGCCGTCTACCGCGTCATCAACGGCCTGTCCCGCTGGGGCGCCAACGTGGTCCACAAGGGCAACGCCCTCGTGCACGTCAGCGGCCACGCCAGCGCCGGCGAGCTGCTCTACTGCTACAACATCGTCAAGCCGCGCAACGTGCTGCCGATCCACGGCGAGATCCGCCACATGCGGGCCAACGCCGACCTGGCCGTCGCCACCGGCGTGCCGCGCGAGCGTGTCGTGATGGCCGAGGACGGCGTGGTCGTCGACCTCGTCGACGGGGTCGCGAGGATCGCCGGCAAGGTCGACTGCGGCTACGTCTTCGTCGACGGCTCGTCCATCGGCGACATCACCGAGTCGTCCCTCAAGGACCGCCGGATCCTCGGCGAGGAGGGCTTCATCTCGGTCATCGTGGTCGTGGACATGGTCACCGGCAAGGTCGCCGGCGGGCCGGAGATCCACGCTCGCGGCTTCGCCGAGGACGACTCGATCTTCGACGCCATCAAGCCGGGCATCATCGACGCGATCGACAAGGCCGTCGCGGACGGGACGGTCGACTCCTACCAGCTGCAGCAGACCGTCCGTCGTGTCGTCGGCCGGTGGGTCAACAAGGCCCACCGTCGCCGACCGATGATCATCCCGGTCGTGATCGAGGCCTAGCCGTGTCGGCGGAGGGGGCGCCGGAGGCCCCAGGGGCCCCGGCGGAGGGCGGGGCCGGACGAGGCGGCGCCCGCGCCCGCGCTCCAGCGCCTCTCCGAGCTCGTCCGCCGGGTCAACTCCTCCACCGACACCGCCGAGGTCCTCGAGGAGATCGTCCACGGGGTCTGCGAGGTCCTCGGCTACGGCGTGGCCGCCATCGCGCGCCTCGAGGGCGACACCCTGGTGATGACCGCGGTGGCCGGCCCCGACGACGTACGACGCCAGGTCCTCGGCCGCCGGACGCCGGCGGCGGAGATCCTGGACGAGTTCCGGCAGGCCGACCGGTGGGGCATCCTGCGCTTCGTCCCGCACGGCCGGATGGACAACGCGCGGCTCACGGCGGCCTGGATCCCCGACTTCGAGCCGGAAGACGACCCGATGGCCTGGCACCCGGAGGACGCGCTCTACGCCCCGCTCTACTCCGCGACCGGCGGGCTGCTCGGCAACATGGCGGTCGACCTGCCCACCGGCAACCGGATCCCGTCGGTCCACGAGCGCGAGCTGCTGGAGATGTTCGTGGTGCAGGCGGGGCTGGCCCTCAGCAACGCCCAGCAGCGCGAGCGGCTGGCCGAGCAGGTGCGCCTCGGATCGACGGTCAAGGAGGTGGCGCAGGCCGGCAGCCAGCCCGGGATCGAGGCGATCCTCTCCGACGCCTGCAGGGCCGTCCAGCGCGGTCTGGACGCCACCCAGGTCTGGATCCGGTGCTATCCGGACGAGGACCGCGCCAACGGTGTGGCGGCCGGCCACCCGCGACCCAACCCGACGGGTGCCGGGGTCACGACCCTGCGCGCCGACCTGTCGGAGCTGTGGCCGAGTGCCGATCCGGTGGTCGTGCACATCAGCGACGAGTCGTGCGACCGGCTCCCCTCCAGCCTCCCCACGCTCCAGCAGATGATGACGTCGGTCGGAGCCTTCCAGGTGGTCGTGATGCCCATGGGCGTCGCGCTGTCCCTCCTCGGCTACGTCGTCATCGGCTTCCCGGGCGGTCGCGGTCCGCTGCGCGCCGCCGAGCTCGACGCGATCGCCGAGATCGCCCGCGAGCTCGGTCGCAGCGTGCACAGCGCACGGCTGCTCGAGACCGAGCAACGCCTGGTCTCCGAGCTGCGCGAGCTCGACCGCTACAAGGGCGAGCTGATCACCACCATCAGCCACGAGCTCAAGACCCCGCTCACCACCATCATCGGCCACGCCGAGCTGCTCGGGGAGCTGCACGAGCACCGCTCGGTCGAGGCGATCACCCGCAACGCCGAGCGCCTCAACCGCCTCGTGCAGAACCTCCTCGACTACTCACGCGTGCAGGACCGGCGCGCCTCGGTGCGGGTCGACGTCGACGTCATCGACAGCTGCCGGGCCGCCATCGACCTCGTCGCCCACCTCGCCGACACCGGGAGGGTGGGCATCGAGCTGGCCGTCTGCTGCGAGCAGGTCAGCGTCAGCGGCGACCCCGAGGACCTGTCGCTCGTCGTGGACAACCTGGTCAGCAACGCGGTCAAGTACACCCGCCCCGGGGGGACGGTCCGGATCGAGGTGGCCCGCGACGACCACGAGGTGCGCGTCCTGGTCCGCGACTCGGGGCTGGGCATCTCGGAGGCCGACCAGGTGCACCTGTTCTCGGCGTTCCACCGCTCCAGCAACCCGGAGGCGCTGTCCATCCCGGGCACCGGCCTCGGCCTGGCCATCTCACGGCGCATCGTGGAGTCGCACGGCGGGCGGATCGAGGTCGAGTCGGTCGTCGGGGAGGGCAGCACCTTCACGCTGGCGCTGCCACGCACCCCACGCCGGACTCCCTGACCCCGGGCCCGTCGACCGCGGGCGCGTCCAGGTGGACGACCTCGTCGACCAGGTCGAGCCCGACGGTGCCGTGGGTGATCCACACGACCGTGCGGTCCGGCCGCGCGGCCAGCAGCACGTCGGCCACCTCACGCGCGGTCCCCGTGTCGAGGTGGGCCGTCGGCTCGTCGAGGACCAGCACCGCGGCGTCGGCGAGCAGTGCCCGGGCCACGCCGATCCGGGCCCGCTCGCCGCCCGACACGGCGATCCCGGCGCCGCCCACGAGCGTGTGCATGCCCTGCGGCAGGGACGCCACCCACGCCCCCAGGCGGGCCCGGCCGAGGGCGTCGGCGACCTCGGCGTCGGTGGCGTCCGGCCGGGCCAGCCGGACGTTCTCGCAGACGCTGGAGGCGAAGACGTGCGGGTCGTCGGACGCCAGGCCGACGTGCCCGCGCACGTCGTCCAGGCGCGAGTCGCGCAGGTCCCGGCCGCCGATCCGGACGGTGCCCGTGGCGGGGTCGAGGTGGCGCACCAGGAGCGCCGCGAGGGTCGACTTGCCGCTGCCGGACGGCCCGCAGACCGCCACCCGCTCGCCGGGGCGCAGGGCCAGGTCCACCTCGTGCAGGCAGGGCTCCGGCCCCCAGCCGGCGTTGACGCCGGCCAGGACCAGCGGGCCCGGGGACAGCGGTGCGGGCACGGGCGGGTCCTCGACGAGTGGTGTCAGCGAGGCCAGCCGGTCCAGGCGCTCGCGCGCGGCATCGGTGCGGACCGACAGCGCTCCCGCGTCGGCCAACGGGGCCAGCACCTCGCCGAGGGCGACGGGCAGGAGCACGAGCAGGGCGAGCGTCGCGGGGGAGACCGCACCCGCGGGCACCGCGGCCGCGACGGCGACGACGGCCGCGCCCGTGGCCAGCCGGACGGCGGCGTGGCCGGTCGCCACGGCGCGGACCGAGCGGCGTACGGCTCGCTCGAGGGCGTCGCCCTCGGCATCGACGGCGGCCAGGGCCTCGGGAGCGGCCTGCCACTGGCGCAGCTCGTCGCGGGCGGTGACCACCTCCTCCACCAGCTCGGACACCCGGGCCCGGTGCCGGAGGTGGGCGGGCTCCGCGACCCGGGCCCCACGGCGTCCGAGCAGCCCGGCGAGCGCGCCGACGACGACGAGGAGCCCGAGGACCGCGCCGGCCTGCGGCGCCCACCACCAGGCCAGCGCCACGGCCAGCAGCCCGACGGCCAGCGCGGTGACGACGGGCTGGCGCACCCGGAGCCGGGCGTCCAGCAGCGAGTCGACGTCGTCGACCACGGAGGTCAGCAGGTCACCGCGCCGCGGCCCGGCCACCCGGAGGGCGCCGGGGACGAGCGGCACGAGCGCGGCGTACACCGCGGTGCGCCGCTCCGCGAGCTCGTGCAGGGCGACGTCGTGGGAGAGCAAGCGCTCGGCGTGCCGCAGCACCGGCCGGGCGATGCCGAAGGTGCGCACGCCCACGATGGCCACCATGAGCACCAGGACCGGGGGGTGCTCGCTGGCGCGGGTGATGAGCCAGGCCGCGGTAGCCGTGAGGGCCACCCCCGCCGCGGTGGAGAGCACGCCGAGCAGGGTGGCGAGCGGTCCGGCCCAGGCGGCGGGCAGCGGTACGTCGTCCGGCTCGACCGCGACGGGCGGGGTGGGAGGCGCACTCACCGTGACCGCGGGCGCGGGCGCGGCCTCGCTGGCGCACGGGGCCAGCTCGACCACCCGGTCGGCGGCGGCCAGGACCTGCGGGCGGTGGGCCACGACGACGACCAGCGCGTGGTCGGCCAGGGTCCGCACGGCGGCCAGCAGGACGCGCTCGGTCGCCTCGTCGAGGTGCGCGGTCGGCTCGTCGAGCAGCACCACGGGCCGGTCCGCGACCAGCACCCGGGCCATCGCGAGCCGCGCCCGCTGGCCCGCCGACAGGCCGGCGCCGTCCTCGCCGAGGACGCGGTCGAGCCCGTCGGGGTGGGCGGCCACGACGTCGTCCAGCTCCACGGCGGCCAGGGCCCGCCGGAGCGTCTCGTCGCCGGCGTCGGGGGCGCCGAGGCGCAGGTTGTCACGCACGGTGGTCGCGGCCAGCCACGGACGCTGGGGGAGCCACGCCACCTGGCGATGCCACCAGGCCGGGTCGACGTCGGCCAGGTCGACGCCTCCGACCAGCACGCGTCCGTCGTACGCCGCCAGCTCGCCGCGCAGGGTCTGCAGCAGGGTCGACTTGCCACACCCGCTCGGCCCGGCGACCGCGACCAGCCCACGGTCGGGGAGGTCCAGGGCGAGCGGGCGGGTCAGCGGGCTGCGCCGCCCCGGGGTGCCCGGGCGCGAGGTCGTCGAGGCGCAGCGTGGGCGAGCCGGGGATCCGGTCGCCGGTGGGCCCGTCCTCGAGGGCGGCCAGCGCCTCGCTCGCCCCGGTCAGCGCGGCGGTGCCCTCGGCCGCGGCGTGGAACTCGGCGCCGACGCGGCGCAGCGGCCAGTAGGCCTCGGGAGCGAGCAGCAGGACGACCAGGGCGGTCTCGAAGCCGATGGTCGCGTCGGCCAGGCGGAGGCCGACGCTGACCGCGACCAGGGCGACCGAGAGGGTGGCGACCAGCTCGAGCACGCTCGAGGAGGCGAAGGCGAGGCGGAGCGTGTCCACGGTGGCCCGCCGGTAACGCTCGGTGACGGCGCCGATGCGCTCGACCTGGGCCTCTGCCCGGCGGTGCGCGACCAGCGTGGGCAGCCCACGGACGACGTCGAGGAAGTGGCCCGACAGGACGCCGAGCTCCCGCCACTGGGTGGCCGCCCGGTCGCGCGTGGTCATGCCGACGAGGGCGGCGAAGACGGGCACGAGCGGGAGGGTCAGCAGCACGATGAGGCCCGACAGCCAGTCGAGCCACCAGATGGTGGCCACGGTCAGGGCAGGCAGGGTGGCCGCGAGGACCATCGCGGGCAGGTAGCGCGTGACGTACGGCTCGACGCTGGTCGCCCCGCGGGTGGCCAGCAGGACCAGGTCGTCCGGGTCCGGGCCGCCGGTCCCGGGGCGCCGCGTGGTCGCGTCGAGGAGACGGCGACGCAGGGTGGACGACACCCGCGCGGCGGCGCGGGCGGACGCGAGGTCGCCCACGTGGTCGACGAGCGTCCGCAGTCCGACCACCACGAGCAGCGCGAGCGCGGCGCCGTGCCACGCCTCGCCCGCGGGGTCGTCGACCAGCCGCACCACGAGGGCCCCGATCGCCACCGCCTGGGCGATGGTCAGCAGCCCTCCGGCCACGCCGGCGCCGACCACGACGCCCAACGGCCGGCGGGCCGGCAGCAGGTGGGGGAGGACCAGCGGGTCGAGCGGGCGCACCGTCAGCGACCCGCCGTCGCGGCCGGTGCCGCCGTCGGGATGTGGTGGACCGCGATCCGCTTGCGGAAGACCCAGTAGGTCCACCCCTGGTAGAGCAGCACGATCGGGGTGAAGATCACCGCCACCCACGTCATCAGCTCCAGCGTGTACGGCGTGGAGGCGGCGTTGGTGGTCGTCAGCGAGTAGGCGACATCGGTCGAGGAGGGCATCACGTCGGGGAACAGCCCGACGAAGAGCCCGGCCACGGCCAGGCCGATCGTGACGAACGTGCCGAGGAAGGCCCAGCCCTCCCGGCCGGCCCGGGCGGCGACGAGGCCCCCGACCAGCGCGAGCGCTGCGACGACGAACAGCACCGCGGAGACCGCCGTACCGGTCTTGGCCTGCGTCCACACCAGGAAGACCACCGCGAGCACCGCGGCCACGGCACCGATCTTCACGGCCAGCGCCCGGGCCCGGTGCCGGATCTCGCCGTCGGTCTTGAGGGCCACGAACATCGCCCCGTGGGTGGCGAACAGGGTCAGCGTCACCAGGCCGCCGAGCAGGCCGAAGGGGTTGAGGAGGGTGAACAGGTTGCCGGTGAACTCCTTGTCGGCGTCGATCGGCACCCCGGCCACGATGTTGGCGAAGGCCACGCCCCACAGCAGCGCGGGCACGACCGAGCCGATGATGAGCGCGAGGTCCCACCGGGCGCGCCACTGGTCGTCGTCGCGCTTGGCGCGGTACTCGAAGGCGAGCCCTCGCACGATCAGCCCCACCAGGATCAGGAGCAGCGGCAGGTAGAAGCCGCTGAAGAGCGTGGCGTACCACTCCGGGAAGGCGGCGAAGGTCGCGCCGCCGGCGACGAGCACCCACACCTCGTTGCCGTCCCAGACGGGACCGACCGAGTTGTACATGACCCGGCGCTCGGTGTCGTTGCGGGCGAGCACGGGCAGGAGCATCCCGACGCCGAAGTCGAAGCCCTCCAGGCAGAAGTAGCCGATCCAGAGGACCGCGATCAGGCTGAACCAGACGGTGGTGAGTTCCATGTCGATCCTCTCGAATCAGTAGGCGAAGGCCATGGGGGCGTCGTCGTCGTGACCGCCGACGGGCACGTCGGGCGGCTCCACGAAGGGGTCCGCGCCCTTCCTCGCGTAGGTGATGAGGAGGCCGAGCTCGACCACCGCCAGCACGGCGTACAGGACGGTGAGCACGATCAGCGACGTGGCGGCCTCGAAGACGCTGACCCCGGGGGAGACGGCGTTCTCGGTGGTCATCAGGCCGAAGACGACCCACGGCTGGCGACCCATCTCGGTGAAGATCCAGCCGAAGGAGTTGGCCGCGACCGACAGCACGGGCAGGCTCAGCGCGAGCCAGGGGAACCACCGGGCGCCCGGCACCCGGCCGCGCCGGGTCAGCCACAGCACCAGCGCGGCACCGGCCGCGGCGGCCATGCCGAGCCCGATCATGAACCGGAACGACCAGTAGGTGATGGGCACGACGGGCACGTAGTCGCCGGCCGTGTAGTAGGCCGCACCCGGGTCCTGGCCGTACGTCTCGATGTACTCCTCGCGCAGGTCGTTGATCCCGCGCACCTCGCCGTCGAAGGATCCGGTGCCCAGGAAGCTGAGCAGCCCGGGGATCTTGATGGCGAACTTCTCCTCGGTCCCGTCCGGGGTGCCGATGGTGAAGACGGAGAACGACGCCGGCTGCTCGGTCTCGAAGAGCCCCTCGGCCGCCGCCATCTTCATCGGCTGGACCTCGGTCATGATCTTGCCCTGGATGTCGCCGGAGACCGCCACGCCGAGGCCGGCGAGCAGGGTGACCGTCGCGCCGATGCGGACCGCCCGGCGGTAGAGCCCCCGGTCGGCCTCGTGGCCGCGACGGACGTAGAGCCAACCGGCGACGCCGACGACGAACGCGCCGGCGGTGAGGTAGGCCGACGCGATCACGTGCGGGAAGGTCACCAGCTGCACCTTGTTGAACATCACCGCCCAGAAGTCGACGAGCTCGGCGCGTCCGGTGTCGGGGTTGTAGATGTGGCCGACGGGGTGCTGCATCCACGAGTTGGCGGCGAGGATGAACCACGACGAGAACAGCGTCCCGATGTGCACGATCCACATGCACCCCGCGTGCATGGCCCGGGGGAGCTTGTCCCAGCCGAAGATCCACAGCCCCAGGAACGTCGACTCGAGGAAGAAGGCCAGCAGGCCCTCGATGGCCAGCGGGGCACCGAAGACGTCGCCGACGAAGCGTGAGTAGTCGGACCAGTTCATCCCGAACTGGAACTCCTGGACGATGCCGGTCACCACGCCGATGGCGAAGTTGATGAGCATCAGCTTGCCGAAGAACTTGGTGAGACGGAGGTAGTCCTCGTTGCGGGTCCGCACCCACGCCGTCTCGAAGCCGGCCACGATGGCGGTGAGGCCGATCGTGAGGGGGACGAACAGGAAGTGGTAGACGGTGATGATGCCGAACTGCCAGCGAGCGATCTCGAGGACGTCCATCAGGCTCCTTGGGCGAAGTACTACTACATATCGTAGTAGATACTACGACGTGTCGTACTTCTGCGCACAGGGCCTCTAGACTCCGGTGCCATGGGTCCAAGGTCCCGGATGGGTGAGCTCGAGCAGGCCGTCATGCAGACGCTCTGGGCGCTCGACGACGAGCAGTGGGCGACCGTGCGCCAGGTGCACGAGTCGCTCGCCGACCGCGGCCTCGCCTACACCACGGTGATGACCGTGATGGACCGGTTGGCGCGCAAGGAGTACGTCGAGCAGCAGCGGGACGGGCGGGCCTACCGCTACCGGCCGCGGGTCAGCCGCGCCGGCCTGACCGCCGAGCTGATGCGCGAGACGCTCTCCGACATGGGTGCGGACGAGCGCGGCTCGGCGCTGGTCTCCTTCGTCGAGGACGCCGGCCCCGACGACATCGCGGCCCTGCGCCGTGCCCTCGGCGACCTGGCCTGACCCGCGCCGCCCCGTGCTGACCCCCCTCGTCCTCGGCGCGCTGGCGCTCGCGCTGGCGAGCCCGGTGCCCTGGGCCCTCGCGCGGTGGCCGCGGCTGCGGCACACGCCCGTGCCCGCGATGCTGCTGTGGCAGAGCGCCGCCCTCGCCGCGGTCCTCGCCGCCCTGGGCGCCGGCCTGTCGCTGGTGACCCACCGGCTGTGGGAGGGGCGCGTCGACGCCCCGGACGTGGTGCTGGCCGTCCTGGCCGGGGGAGTGACGGCCGTGGTCGCCGGCCGGCTGCTCCTCAGCGGCCACCGCACCGGCACCACCCTGCGCCGGCTCCGGCGTCGCCACCGCGACCAGGTCGACCTGCTGGCCCGGGTCGACCGCGAGATCCTCCACCGGGGGATCTCGGTCCTGGACCACGAGGTGCCCGTCGCCTACTGCGTGCCCGGCATGTCCGGCTCCCGGATCGTGGTGTCCCGCTCGACGCTCACGGCGCTGGAGCCGATGGAGCTCGCGGCCGTGGTCGCGCACGAGCGCTCCCACCTGCGCGCCCGTCACGACCTGGTGCTCGAGGCCTTCACGGTGCTGCACCGGGCGTTCCCGCGCTGGGTGTCGAGCGCCGCGGCCCACCACGAGGTGCAGGTGCTGGTCGAGGTCCTCGCGGACAAGGCGGCCGTACGCCGCGCAGACCGGCGGGCGCTGGCCTCCGCGCTGCTCACCCTGGCCGGGTCGCGGGCCCCGGGCGGGGCACTCGGGGCACTCGGGGTGACGGGCGCGACCGGGGTGACCCTGGCCGCGCGGGTCGCAGTGCTGCGCGACACCCGCCCCCACCGGGTGCAGGCGGCGGCGGTGACGCTCGCCGCGGCGGCACTGCTCGCACTCCCCAGCGCCCTGGTCGTGCTGCCCTGGCTGGCGGGGCTGCGATGAGTCCGGCGCCGCACGACCCGATACGCACGAGACGGGGCCCCGGTGGATCTCTCCACCGGGGCCCCGCTCGTGCTGCTGTGCGTCAGCTGTCGATCAGGTCAGCGCACGACCCGGAACGTCAGCTTGTCGCGGCTGCCCTCGACCGTCGAGGAACCCTTGTAGATCGCGACGAGCTTGTGCTTGCCGACCTTCAGGTCCTTCCGGATCTTGTAGACGAGCCGACCGTCGTCGAGCAGGCGACGACCGAGCCACTTGCCGTCGAGCTTGAGCACGACCCGGCCGGTCGCGTCCGAGTCGTCGGAGGCGAGACCTTGACGACAGCCTTGAAGTTCTCCTTGAAGGAGGGCTTCCTGGGCTTGACCTTGGCCTGGGTCGAGGACGTCGGCTTGCCTGCCGGTGCGGCCTTGACCGTCACCGTGACATTGGCCGAGCCGGGGCCGAAGGCCCCGCCACCGAGGTACTTCGCGGTCATCACGTGGGTCCCGACCGGGAGGTCGCCCGGCAGGGCCAGGGAGACCTGACCGCCGCTCGAGCGTGCCGGTGGCGACTTCGTGCCGTCGGCCTTGACCAGGTCGACGGTGCCCGCCGGCGTGCGTGCCGGCCGAGCCGTCGCGGGCAACGGTGACGTTGACCCTGGAGGCGTGGCCGGAGGTCGAGGGCTCCGGGACGTGGACGGCAGTCACCTTGGTCGCGCTGTCGTCGCAGGCCAGGACCTTGACGTTGTCGACGTACCAACCGTCGACGCCGCCACAGCCGTCGCGACCCAGGTCGAAGCGGATCTTGACGCTGTCGCCGGCCTTGACGCCCGCCTTGGAGAGGTCGACGTGGCTGGTGCCCCACGAGCCGAAGACGGATCCGGGGTCGGTGCCGCTGAAGCCCTGCTGACCGGCCAGCGGGCTGGTGTTGCCGCGGCAGCGGTCTCCAGCGTGCGCGTTGGGGCGTTGAAGACGTACGCCTCGTCGGCGATCACGGCGAAGGGACCACCGTTGACGCGACACCTTGACGTTGCCGCCGTCGTAGCCCGCCTCGGTCGCCACGTAGTGGTCGAACGAGAGTCGCGGAGCCTTGGACGAGGCCGGCACCGGGATGGCCGGGCTGATGATCGAGTCACGACCGGAGATGTCCGTCCGCGGTGCCGGAGCAGTCGCCCTCGGACGGGTCCGGGCCGAACGCGACGCCACCGGCGTGGTTGCCGGGTGCGTTGGTCGAGGCCTCCCACGGATACCGGTGGCCCCCGCGTAGACGACCTCGCTCTCGGGGGTCCATGCGGCGATGCCGGACTCGAAGTCGTCCGAGAACAGCGTCTTGGTGGACTGGCCCTCACCACAGGTGAAGGTCGGCTCGCCGGTGGTCGCCAGGATCGGCTCCCAGCCGCACTCCTCGGTCGGGTCGAGTCGGAGCTCGACGGCCGCGATCGCC
>CAVZOU010000022.1:0-147525 GCA_963776975.1 uncultured Actinomycetota bacterium
GGACCCTGGCCGACGTCGGCGACGTCACCCGGTTCGCCGACCGCAACCGGTTCGCGTCCTGGACCGGGACCGCACCCCTGGACGCCTCGTCGGGTGAGCAGACCCGCCACCGCTTGTCGCGGGCAGGGAACCGGCGCATGAACCACGTCTTGCACGTCGCCGCGGTCGTGCAGATCCGTCACGACACCGAGGGCCGCGCCTACTACCAGCAAATCGCTGCCGGCAAGACACCGATGGAAGCGTGCGGTGTCTCAAACGACGTCTGTCCGACGTCGTCTACCGCCAGCTCGTCGCCGACACCAAGCGCACTTACCAGGGCTGAACGCGGGTCCGGGAGGGCACTGCGGGGCGACACTTCAATCCAGCGCGGCCGACTCACACCCGCACATCGACACTTCGGATCAGCCACTTCCCGGACCCGCAAACCCGACGCTACGCCGACCACCAGCTAGTCGGAAGACCCTCACTCCAACCGTCCCTTGACACAGAGGGGTACCAGATCCGGTTGTCGCCGACAGGCGGCGAAGCGACGCACGCCGAACCGCCTGGCCCCCTCATGCCGGGGCAATCTGTCGCACCAGGGACACTGTGAGTGCATTCTTGAGCGCATGGCTCGTATCGCAGCCCGACCGGCGGCAGCGCACGGCTGATCCGGATCGGCGGAGCGGCCGGTCGGCAGGCGGGCTTGCCTGGGTCATCAAGGGCGTCTCGATCCTCGCTGTAGACGACCAGCCGCCCCTAGCGTTCGCGGTCGCCCTTCCGCTCTTCGGCCTGAGTCTCTTGGGCGTTGCCCACCTGACTCTTCAGGGGATGCGCCGAACAGTCGTCGTGGTCATGGCCTGGCTGGCAGTCGTCACCGGACTGGTGGCGTTGGTAAGCGAGCTTCTCGACAAAGGCTGGGACGCCTCGATCGCTGCGTCGTCGCTGGCCTTGCTGGTCGGGCAGCTGACGCTCGCGAGGAGCGGCCGAGCACCCGCCCCGTTGACGTTCTGGATCGGTGTGGGCACGCTGGCAGCCCTTGCGGTTGGAGGAGCCCTCGCCCAGATAGACGAGCGACCTCGAGATCCCCCTGTATGCCTCGGACTCGCTTGGATGCTGGTGGGATGGGTCACGTTGCGAACCCGGGATGCAGTCCCTGCGTCGCCGTAGTGGCCGCAGCGTCTATGCCCTCAATCACATTCGCGACCATGCGCCGACAGGCCGAAATGACCGCGCGACGGTGACCAGTCGGACGAATCTGTCCGGCGACTTCGAGCGACAGTACGCGACGGATTGTGACGGGTCACCGAGCCGGACGAGGCTTGAAGCCGTGCCGAATGGGAACCGCTTGGACGTGGTGGAAGCTCGTCTGGGGATTCGTCGGTGGGGGCGCCCTGTTGGTCGGCGCCTTGGTCGGTCTGTTCCTGCCCGTGCCGATCCGGCTCGTGGGCTTGGTGATGGGGTTCGGGGTCGGGGTGCTCATCAGTGCCGTCGCTTTCGAGCTGACCGGCGCCGCGTACGATCGAGCGGGAGCGGTGCCCGTCGTCCTCGGGCTGTCCGCGGGCGCGCTGACGTTCTTCGCCGGCGACTGGGTCATCGATCGGAAAGGCGCGGAGAACCGCAAGGACCCGACCGGCACCGGTGCCGGGGCCGGCTCGGCGGCGGCCACGGCGCTGGTGCTGGGCGCGCTGCTGGACGGCATCCCGGAGTCGGCCGCGATCGGCGTGAGCCTGCTCGGCGGCGGCTCGGTGGGGACCGCGGTGGTCATCGCGGTGTTCCTGTCCAACATTCCCGAGTCGCTGGCCGCCAGCGTCGGGATGAAGCGGGACGGCCGCTCGGTCGGTTACGTCGTGTCCCTGTGGGCACCCGTGGTGCTCGCCTCGACGGTCTCCCGGCGGCGTTGGGCTACGGCCTGCTCGGTGGCGGCGGGAGAGGCGACGCTGGCCTTGACGGAGGCGTTCGCCGCGGGTGCAGTGCTGACGATGCTCGCTGACACGATGGTGCCGGAGGCCGTCGAGCATGCCGGGCCTGCGGTCGGCCTGGCCTGCGTCAGCGGGTTCATCTGCTCATTCCTTCTGCTCAATGGCCGGGGGGGCGTGAAAATGTGCCTCCGGCGGCCGCCCTTCCTGACCTGGAGCAGGATGCGATCGAGCAGGAAGGGACCAGTGACCAGCGCGTTCCGCTGACGCCCGCCGCCTGTCCCACGCAGCATCCGGCGAGCCGCCCGGAGCCGACGCGCCGTGGATGCTTCTGGATTGCAAACCTGGCCTGAGCGCGCCGTACCCGCCCTTGTACCCGATCAATCCGTTCGGAGACCTGTACCGTTCCGAGGTCGACGCGTGGAAACAACCATGGTCTGCGGAACTACCGGAGGACTCCCTGTGACCACTGGCCCTGATCGTCCGTCGCTCCGAGGCAGGCTGGAGGTCGGGCGGCTGCTGACCGGCGCGGTGCTGGAACTCGGGATCAAGGCGTACGGCGCGGCGCCGCAGCGGCCGTCGCCCTGAGCGACGCCGAGACGGTGAGCGGCAAGGCCAGGACGCGGTCGCCGCAGTGCCCAACCTGATGGAGCGATATCGCGCTGCGAAGTACGTGGCCGACCACCGGCAGGAGATCCAGGCCGCCCTCGACTACGTCGCACGCACACCCACCCAGGCGGGCTCGAGGACGACGATCGACCGGAGCTCCGAAACGCTCCAGACATCGAGACGACGTCGTGAGGTCACCGCGGCGAAGGAGGCGATCGACGACATCGACGGCCTAAGCCCCTTCGACGGCTTCGACCAGACCCAGGAGGCGTTCGGTCACGTCCGCAACGGCGTGGGAGGCGAAGCCCGACCTCGAGCTCCATCGGCGACCTCGCCGACAGCGGCCGAGCAGGTCAGCCCCTACGTCGACCAGGTGGAGGTACTCGTCCCCGTCTACTACGGGGGCCTGTTCGACGCTGTCGACAACTTCGCGCGCGACGAGATCGTCGGGACGCTCTGCGTCATGGCGGCGGCGTTCGGCCTCGCCTTCGTCCTCGGCAGGCGGTCGGATTCTGGGTCCGGAGAGGCAGGCCGGGACTAATCGCCCGCGCGCTGCAGCGATGGGCGCGCGCAGGTTCCGGGGGTGGTACGTCCGCGACCTCCCTACGCCCTGGGTCCGCCGCTCTACGCCGCCGCGCACGAGCGCATCCGGCGCGACATCGTGGCCGACCTGAGACGCGCTCGACCCGAAGCCCTCCGACAGCTCGAGCAGTACTTCAAGGCAGACCCAGAGACGACTCGCCGCATCCGCGCCCCCTGGTCCAGTCGCGCTCACCGGACGCGCGCGAGGCTCGCACACCGGACTACATCGGTGCGATGCAGAAGGTGGCGCTCAGTCTGGGCGAATCGGGCCACTCGCGGTGCGTCATCGCGAGTCGTGAGCCGACGAGTCACCAGGAGACAGCGACGTACTTGCTCTCCATGTAGTCCAGCATCCCCTCGTGCCCACCCTCACGCCCGATGCCGGACTGCTTCGTGCCGCCGAAGGGGGCGGCCGGGTCGGAGACGAGGCCGCGGTTGAGGCCGACCATGCCGGCGTCGAGCCGCTCGCTGACGCGCAGGCCGCGGGCGAGGTCCTGGGTGTAGACGTAGGAGACCAGGCCGTACTCGGTGTCGTTGGCCATCGCGATGGCGTCGTCCTCGTCGGTGAAGGTCAGCACCGGGGCGACCGGGCCGAAGATCTCCTCGCCCAGGATGTCCGCGCCGCGCGGGACGTCGAGCAGCACGGTCGGTCGAGTAGTAGAAGCCCTCGCGGTCCGGGCGGTCGCCGCCGAGCACGACCCGGGCGCCGGCGGAGACCGCGCCCTTGACCAGCTCGTCGACCTTGGCGGCCGACTCCTCGTTGACCAGCGGGCCGACCTGGGTGTCGTCGTGGGTGCCGGGGCCGACGGTCAGCGCCTTCATCCGCTCGGCCAGCCGGCGGCTGAAGTCCTCGGCCACGTCGGCGTGGACGTAGAAGCGGTTGGCCGCCGTGCACGCCTCGCCGGCGTTGCGCATCTTGGCGATCATCGCGCCGTCGATCGCCGCGTCCATGTCGGCGTCCTCGAAGACGAGGAACGGCGCGTTGCCGCCCAGCTCCATCGAGCAGTTGACGACCTGGTCGGCCGCCTCCTTGAGCAGCACCCGTCCCACCTCGGTGGAGCCGGTGAAGGACAGCTTGCGGACCCGCGGGTCGTGCACCATCGCCGAGACCACGGCACCGGAGCGGCGCGCCGGCAGCACCGACACCACGCCCTCGGGGACGCCGGCGTCGGACGAGGATCTTCGCCATCAGCAGCGCCGTCAGGGGCGTGTCGGAGGCGGGCTTGAGGATCACCGTGCAGCCGGCGGCCAGGGCCGGGCCGATCTTGCGGGTGGCCATCGCGGCGGGGAAGTTCCACGGCGTCACCAGCACCGCGATGCCGACCGGCTGCTGCAGCACGAGGATCCGGTTGGCGCCGGACGGGGCGGTCATCACCGTGCCCGAGGCGCGCACGGCCTCCTCGGCGTACCAGCGGAAGAACTCCGCGGCGTACGCCGTCTCGCCGCGCGCGTCGGGCAGCGCCTTGCCGTTCTCCAGGGAGATCAGGTGGGCGATCTCGTCGGAGCGCTCGGTCATCAGCTCGAAGGCCTTGCGCAGGATCTCGGCCCGCTCGCGCGGCGCGGTCGCCGCCCAGGACGCCGCCGCGGCGTCCGCCGCGTCGACGCACGCCATCGCGTCCTCGACCGTGCCGTTGGCCACCGAGGTGATGACCTGGCCGGTCGCCGGGTCGAGCACGTCGAAGCGGCCGCCGTCGGAGGCGGCGCGCTCGACGCCGCCGACCCACAGGTCGAGCGGCAGGTCGGCGACGGAGGAGAGCGAGAAGTCAGCCACGGGGTGGGCCTTTCGGTGTGTCAGTAGGGGTTGGTGACGAAGAGCTCCTGCGCCGGGAAGAGCGTGAGGATGCGGGGGCCGTCCTCGGTGATGACGATCTCCTCCTCGATCCGGGCGGCGGAGAGGCCGTCGGAGGCCGGGCAGTAGGTCTCGAGGGCGAAGACCATGCCGACCTTGAGCTCGACCGGCTCCTTCATCGAGTTGAGCCTCGAGATGATCGGCCGCTCGTGCAGGCCGAGGCCCAGGCCGTGGGCGAACTGCAGGCCGAAGGCCTCCATCTCGCTGCCGAAGCCGAACTCCTCGGCCTTGGGCAGCAGCGCGGCCACCTCGTCGGTGCCGACGCCGGCCTTGATGCCGGCGATCCCGCGGTCCATCCACTCCCGCGCCTGGGTGTAGGCGTCGCGCTGTGCCGGGGTCGAGCTGCCCACCGCGAAGGTGCGGTAGTAGCAGGTCCGGTAGCCGTTGAAGGAGTGGATGATGTCGAAGAAGGCCTGGTCACCCGGGCGGATCAGGCGGTCCGTGAAGTTGTGCGGGTGCGGGTTGCAGCGCTCGCCGGAGATGGCGTTGACGGCCTCGACCTGGTCGGAGCCCATCTCGTAGAGCCGCTTGTTGGCCAGCGCCACGATCTCGTTCTCCCGGACGCCGGGCTTGAGCGCCTCGGTGATGTCCTGGTAGACGCCGTCGACCATCGCGGCGGCCTGGTTGAGCAGCATGATCTCGTCGCCGCTCTTGATGCAGCGGGCGTCGAGCATCAGCTGCTGGGCGTCGACGACGGTGAGGCCCTGGCGCTGCATCTCGAAGAGGAAGGGCGGCTCCACGATGTCCATGCCGACCGGCATGTCGGCCACCCCGGCCTCGGTCAGCAGCGACTTGATCTCCGCGACGGCGTCGACCATCAGGCCCACCGACGGCGCGACCGCGCCGCGGAAGCCGAGGAAGCCGGCGCGGTAGTTCTCCTCCGGCACCCACTGCGAGTAGATCTTGTGGTGCTTGACCGCTGACCCGAAGTCCCACAGGACCGGGTCCTTGTCCCGGGCCAGCAGCGCGTAGCGGATCATCTTGTCGCCGAGCGCGCCACCGATCCAGGTCTGGGTCGTGTAGCGGATGTTGTAGAAGTCGAACAGCAGGAACGACCCGCACTCGCTGGAGTCGAGGGCCTCCTTGGCCCGGGCGATGCGGTAGCGCCGCAGCCGGTCGAAGTCGACCCGCTCCTCGTAGTCGACCCCCATGTGCCCCGGTGCCGCGAGGGGGCGGCCCGCCGTGCTCATGGTCATGCCTCGTCGGCAGCGGACAGGCCGTCGTCCACCGGGGTGTCCTCCGGCGAGAGCGTGAGTCCGGAGAGCATCGCCTGCTGGTCGAGCAGGATCGCGAAGTCCTCCTCGACCCGACCGCCGCTGACCGTGCCCTGAACGGCGGCGGCCGCGGCGGCCGCGACCGGCATCGGTACGTCGAGCTCGTGGGCGGCGGCGAAGCCGAGGTCGAAGTCCTTGCGGAGCAGGATCGGGGTGAAGGTCGGTGTGTAGTCGAGGTGGACGAAGGCCGGACTCTTGTAGGTCGTGAAGACCGACCCCATCACCGACTTGTTGAGGAACTCCAGGAACGCCGCTCGCGACATCCCGCCCTTCTCGGCGAGCACGGTGATCTCGGCGAGGTTCTGGGTGACCACGCCGAGCATGACGTTGTGGCAGATCTTGGCCAGCCGGGCCAGCTCGCCCTCTCCGACGTACGTCGCGCCCTTGCCCAGGTGGTCGAGCAGCGGCTCGACGCGTCGGTAGGTCTCCTCGGGCCCCGAGACCACCAGGCTCAGGCCGCCGGCACGGACGACCTTGCCGTTGCCGCTCACCGGGGAGGCGAGGAAGGCGACGCCGCGCTCGTCGCAGGCCGCCCGCATGGCGGCCGAGGACTCGGTGGAGACCGTCGAGCAGTCGACGACGCAGCCGGGGACGTGGTCCGGGTCGGCCAGCAGGCCGTCCGGGCCGGTGAGCACCTGCTCGAGGTCGGCCGGCGTCGAGACCATCGTGAAGACCACGTCGTGCCCGCGCAGGTCGGCGATCGTGTCGGCGACCTTGCAGCCGACCTCGGTCAGCGCCTCGGCCTTGGCCCGGGTGCGGTTCCAGACGGTGACGTCCTCCCCTGCCCTGGCCAGCCGCGAGGCCATCGCGGCACCCATCCGGCCGGCACCGATCCAGCCGACCCGCAGGGATCCGGGCGTGTGAGCGTCGGTGGTGTTCATCAGTCAGCCTGCCTTCAGGTCAGCGGTCGAGTCAGCGGTGGTGGTGACGAGGGGTTCGGGGCCGCCCAGCAGCCGGGCGGCCAGCCAGTCGGCGGTGATCGGGCGGTGCTGCGGCGACACGTTGGCGCAACCGTGGTTGCCGTCCTCGAGCATCAGCAGCGTGGCCGGGCCGGCGACGGCGTCGCGCATCCGGACGGCGTTCTCCCACGGGATCAGCCGGTCCTGGCGGCCGAAGACGATGAGCAGCGGGGCGACCAGGTCGGACGCCACCGGCGCCAGGTCGAGCTCGAGGGCCCGCTGCCGCGCCTGCTCGTCGTCGGCCGCGCCGGAGCGGATGCCGGAGCGTGTCGCGGGTGAGCTGGGGCAGGCCCGACCAGTACTCACCGAAGTTGAAGGGCCCCGCCAGCGAGACGCAGGCGCTCACCCGGTCGCCGAGGGCGGCGGCGACGCGCGGCGCGTAGTAGCCACCGAGGCTGACACCCCAGACCGCGAGCCGGCCGCGGTCGAGGTCGGGCTGGGTGCCGATCGCCTCCCAGACCACCTCGGCCACGGGCGCCCAGTCACCGCGCAGCGGCAGGTCGTACTCCGCCTCGCCCTGGCCGGGACCGTCGAGGGTGACCGTGGCCATCCCGCGGTCGAGGAAGGTCTGCTCGGTCGAGCCGAGCTCCTCCTTGGTGGAGTCGAGGCCGGGCAGCATCAGGACGACCGGGTGCGGGCCCGCGCCGTACGGCGTGCGCACCACCGCCACCAGCCGTGACCCCTCGAAGGGGATCTCGAGCCGGCGACCGGGTGGGTCGAGGTGCGGCAGCGCGTCGGTGAGGCAGGCGACCGCGCGCTCGTGCGCGGCGCGCATCTGGACCGGGTCGGTGACGAAGACGAACTTGGCGAAGTGGTGGTAGACCGCGGCCCGGGCCAGGTGCTCCCCGGCCGACCGCGTGCGCCCCTCGGCCAGGGCGGCCCGGCCGAGCGCCTCGTGGGCCGAGCCCTCGGCCGTCCACGTGCGGCACCAGTCGTCCCAGCGCTCGATGCCCGCGGTGATCCGGGCGAAGTCGGCCGTGGTGACGCCGTTGGTCGTGAACCGCGGACCCCAGTGGGCGACGGCGGAGGCCACCAGCTCGTCCATCGTCACCTCCTCGGGTCGGTCGTGCACCGCGGCCCGTGCGCCGCTCACTGCAATCGAGTGCAGCCTGACCGTCACCCACCCGAATGTCAAGCAGAAGCGCCTCCCGGGGCCCCGGCCGCCCGCTCCGCGGACCGTGGGGAACGCCCGTGGCTGCAATCGACTGCACATTCCGGTACGGTGCCTGCGGCGGGCAGCACGTCGGCCGGGGAAGGCAGGTGGGGGCCATGACGCTCGCGCGCGTGGTGGAGCTGGGGTCGTTCACGCCGTCGGTGGTGCTGGAGGTCGCGCGGCGTACCGGCGCCCTCGCCGCCGCGGGGCTCGAGGTCTTCGAGCGCCCCGTCCCGTCGTCCCCCGCGCAGTTCCGCTCCCTCATCGACGACGAGCTGCACGTCGGGCTCACCAACCCCGACAACGTGCTCGCCTACCGCTTCGACCCGCAGAACCCGCTCGGTGAGCTGGTCGACGCCCGGATCCTGGCCGGCATCGACCGCGGCCTGGGGCTCGGCGTCTGGGCCCGGCCCGGGGCGACGCTCGACGACCTGCGCGGAGCCGTGGTCGGGGTGGACGTGCCGGGGTCCGGCTTCGCGCTCGCGCTCTTCACGCTGCTCGAGCGGCGCGGCCTGGGCCGCGACGACTACGAGGTCGTCAAGCTCGGGTCGACCCCCCAGCGGCTGCAGGCCCTGCTCGACGGCGGCTGCGCGGCCACCATGCTCGGCGCCGGCAACGAGCTCGCGGCCGAGGCCGCCGGCTGCACGCTCGTCGCCAGCGTGCGCGACGAGCTCTCCCCCTACCTCGCCACCGTCGTCTGCGTCGTCCGCGACGAGCACCTCGAGGTCGGCCACGACCTCGCCGACGTGCTGACCGCGACCGCGGCCGGCATCGTGGGCGGCGGGCTGGCCGACACCGCCGTCGAGGCGGCCGCCGCACGGCTGGGCCTCGACGACGACCTCGCGCAGCGGTACGTCGCCCGGCTGGCCGACCCCCTCGACGGCCTCGTCGTCGACGGCTCCGTCGACCCGGCCGCCCTGCGCACCGTGCTCGACCTGCGCCGGCACTGGCTGCCCCGCGTCGTCGACGGGCGCGACGTGCTGGCCGACGCCCTGGCCGACCCGGGGCTCGTGGTCCGCCGGTGAGCGAGGCAGCGTCGTCCGGGCGGGTCTCACCCCTGCGGCTGCTGCAGGCCACCACGCTGGTCAGCACCCTCGACCGCTTCGCGATGCCCCCGATGCTGGTGGCCATCGCCACCAGCCTGGGCGTCCCGCTGACCCAGGTCGTCACCGCCGCGGGCGCCTACTTCCTCGTCTACGGGCTCGGCCAGCCGCTGTGGGGCTTCGCCTCCGACCGCTACGGCCGCGTCCGCACCCTGCGCACCAGCCTGGTGGTGGCGGGCCTGCTCAGCCTGGTCTCCGCGCTGAGCCCGACGGTGCTGGTGCTCGGCATCCTGCGCGGGCTCGCCGGCGGCTTCTTCGGCGCGGCGTACCCCTCGGCCCTGATCTACCTCGGCGACACCGTCGCCCCGGCCCGCCGGCAGCAGGCGATCACCGGGCTGATGGTCGGGGTCGCGGTCGGCACCGCCGCCGCCTCGGCCGGTGCGGGCCTGCTCGCGGACGTCGCCACGTGGCGGCTGCCCTTCGTCCTCACCGGCAGCGCGGCGCTGGTGCTGGCCGTCCTGCTCCGCCGGCTGCCCGAGCCGACCCCGACCGGGACCCGGGCCACGGCGCGGACCTCGCTGTCGGCCATCGGCCGCTCGCGGGTCACGCTGCTGGTGCTGCTCTTCGCCTTCGTCGAGGGGGTCGTGCTGCTCGGGGCCCTGACCCTGCTCCCCACCGCCGTGGAGAGCGCCGGGGCGTCGGCGACCGTGGCCGGCGCGGTCACCGGCGTCTACGGGATCGCCGTGCTCGTCGGCTCGTCCTCGGTGGGACGGCTCTCGCTCGCCTGGCACCCGGCGCGGTTGATCCTGCTGGGTGCCGGCTGCGCGGCGCTCGCGACCGGGCTGCTGGCCGTCTCCCAGGAACCCGCGGTGGCCGTCGTCGCGGCGGTGCTGCTCGGGCTGGCGTGGCCGGCCATGCACTCCTCGCTGCAGACCTGGGCCACCGAGGTGCTGCCCGGGGCCCGCGCCGTGGTGGTCTCGCTCTTCGCCGCGTCGCTCTTCGTCGGCAGCGCCATCGGGGCCATCGCGGTGGCCGACCTGGCCGACGCCGGGCGCTTCGCGCTCGTGTACGGCGGGTACGCCGCGCTCGCCGTGCCCCTCGGGATCGGCGCCTGGGCGGCCAGGAAACGCTGGCGGCGACCGGTCGAGGACGTGGAACCCTAGGATGCCTGCTGTGCAGACCCCCACGCTCCGGGACGTGGCAGACGCCGCAGGGGTCCACCCCGCGACTGCCTCCCGCGCCCTCAACCCCGCCACCCGTGGGCTGGTCAACGCCGAGACGGCGCGGCGGGTGATGAAGGTCGCCGAGGGACTGGGCTACCGGCCCAACCCGATGGCGCGTGGGCTCAAGACGGCCAAGTCGGGCACGGTCGGGCTGGTCATCCCGGACCTGACCAACCCGCTCTTCCCGCCGATCGTGCGCGGCATCGAGGACGTGCTGGAGCCGGCCGGCTACAGCGGCCTGATCGTCAACACCGACAACGACCCGCAGCGCGAGCACGCCCAGATCGAGCTGCTGCGCTCCCGCCAGGTCGAGGGGCTGATCGTGGCCACCGCGCTGCTCGACCACCCGCTGATGGCCAAGCTCCAGCGCGAGGGGGTGCCGATGGTGATGGTCAACCGTCGCCCCGAGGGGGTCGACATCCCCTCCATCACCCCCGACGACGCGGCCGGCATCGAGATGGCCGTCGACCACCTCGCCGACCTCGGGCACCGCCGGATCGGCCACCTCTCGGGACCGGCCACCACCTCGACCGGCGTCGCGCGGCGCCGGGCCTTCCGCAACGCGGTGCGCGACCGCGACCTCGACGTGGACCCGGCGCTCGTCGTCACCTGCGAGCACTGGACCGAGGAGGCCGGCGCGATCGCGCTGCGCCACCTGCTCGACGTACGCCCCGACGTCACCGCCATCGTCGCCGGCAACGACCTGATCGCGCTCGGCTGCTACGACGTCTTCGCCGAGCGCGGCATCGACTGCCCGCGGGACATGAGCGTGGTCGGCTTCAACGACATGCCGTTCCTCGACAAGCTCGCTCCCCCGCTGACCACGCTGGCGATCCCGCACCAGCAGATCGGGGCCGAGGCGGCCCGGATGCTGCTCGACGCCATCGCCGAGCCCGACCGGGCGGCCCGCTCGGTGATGCTGCCGCTGTCCCTCGTCGTACGCGGCTCCACCGCACCCCCGGCGACCTGACCGGCTGACCGTCGGTCAGGGACGCCGCGACGCCCTCAGCGCGAGCGGGGCCCGAAGACCGGGGCGACCTTGGTGAAGGCGGCCTCGCGGGCGACCTTGGTGTTGCGGTTGAAGAGCAGGAAGGCCTGCTCGATGCGCTCGCGGGCGAAGGTGTGCCGCGCGCTCGACGTCCACGTGTCGTTGAAGAGCCGCTTGGCGGCGGCGAGCTGGTCCGGCGAGCGCTCCTTGAGCTGCTCGGCGAGCTCGAGCGCGGCGGCCGCCGGGTAGGCGTCGACGCTGCCGACCAGGCCGAGCTCGAGGGCCTCCTTGCCGCTGAACATCTCGGCGGTCATCGTCAGCCGCTTGGCGGTCTCGATGCCGACCAGCTCGGAGAGGCTGCGGACGCCGGACATGTCCGGGATGATCCCCCACTTGCCCTCGAGCACCGACCAGGTGGAGTCGGGGTGCGCGATGCGGAAGTCGGCGGCCAGCGCGATCTGGAGGCCGCCGCCGAGGCAGTGCCCGTGGACAGCCGCGATGACCGGCACCGGCAGCCGGCGCCAGGCCCAGCACGCCTCCTGGAAGACGTTGGTGCCGTGCCACGGCCGGGGCACGAAGGCGGTGGCCACCCGCACCGGCTGCTTGAGCACGGTGCCGAAGTCGAGCCCGGCGCAGAACGCCTCGCCCTCCCCGTCGATGACCACGGCGCGCACCGATCGGTCGCGGCGCAGCATCCGGGCCGTGTCGACCAGCTGCTCGAGGGTGTCGAGGGTGAGTGCGTTCATCTTGTCGGGACGGCTCAGCCGCACCCGCGCGATGCCGCGCTCGATGGTGCACGTGACCAGGGTGTCGTCGGCGCTCTCGGGCATGCAGCAAGGGTACGGCGACGCCCCCCGGCGTCGCCGCACCCCTGCTCGTCCCCCCGGATCGGTGGGTCAGCGCGTCAGCGCTTGACCGTCTTGCTCTTCGCCGTCTTCACGGTCGTCGAGGTCATGCCGGGCGCCGAGGCGGTCACCTTGACGGTGAGCCTCTTGCCGGCCAGCTTGCTGGTGAGGCGGAGGCGGACCTTGGTCGCACGCTTGATCTTCTTGCCGTTGGCGAACCACTGGATCTTGCGGGACACCGCGGTCGGGTTCCAGGCGCCCTTGGTGACACGGAGCCGCTGGCCGACCTTGGTGAAGCCCTTGATCTTCGGCATCGTGACCACCGAGACCGCGCGGGCGGTGGTGGTCGTCGGGCGTGGTGGTCGGCGTCGTCGGCGCCGGCGTCGGGGTCGTGGTCGTGGTCGTCGGCGTCGTGGTGGTCGGCGTCTCGGTGGGCGTCGGCGTGGTCACCGGCGGGAGCGGCGTGGCGAGCACTGCGTCGAGACCGCTCATCGTGCCGTCGTTGGTGACGGTGATGGAGTTGGCGGCGGTCAGGTCGGCCTTGTCGTTCCAGAACTCCGAGATGCCGGAGGCGGGGTCGGCGAACCCCAGCGTGTAGACGCCACCCGGCAGGCCGCCGAGGTCGTAGGCGCCGTCGGAGCCGGTCGTCACGTGCTGGTACTCGACCCAGTCCGCGCCCGAGCGGACGTACGCCGTCACGGTCGCGTCCGGAATGCCCGCCGCAGCACTGTCGGTGACGCGGCCGGTGAAGTTGGCGGCGGCGCCGAGCTCCGCGTTGATGTTCTCGAGCTTGCCGCCGCTGACTTCAGGACGAGGTCCTGGGCGAGGTCGACGCGGGGCTGGTCGTTGTAGAACTCCGTCTCGAACTGGCCGGACGGGTCGTCGAAGCGGATCCGGTAGGTCCCCGAGTCGAACTTGCCGATCTGGTAGGAGCCGTCGGCCGCGGTCACGGCGTTGTCGGCCTCGGCCCAGCTTCCGGTCGGGGCGAGCTTGAGGGCGGTCACCACGACGCCGCCGAGGGCGCCGGCGCCCGCGGCGGTGACGGTGCCGAGGATGCGAGCCGGCGGCCCCCCGGCCGCCTCCGCCGGGCTCGTGAACGCGACCAGGGACGAGAGCCCCACGGTGGCGGCGAGCGTCGCTCCTGCGACCTGACGGATGCGCTTGTTCATCGGTGTCCCCTTGGCTTCTGCGGCCCCTCGGTGCGGTGCCTTCTCCCCGAAACTAGGTACGCCGGTGCGCGCGCGGGCCGGAGAGGACGTCTGCTTGACGTGGCGTGGGAGAGCAGTGGAGAACCGGGCTAGACCGCCCGTATGCGGTGTTGCCCAGCGGGCTCGGCTGGGCGCCTCAGCGCTTGACCCGGCCCCGGAACTTCACCGTCACGGTCTTGGGCGTCAGCCCGGGTGCCGAGGCGGTGACCTTGACCGACACCTTCGCGCCCGCGTCCCGGGCCCGGAGCCGGTAGGCCGACTTCGTCGCCTTCCTGATCCTCTTCCCGTCGGCGAACCACCGGTAGCGCACGCTCACCGACACGTTCCACGTGCCGCGCGTGACCTTGAGCTTCTTCCCGACCCGGAGCGTGCCGGACCCTCGCGGCGCCACGTCGCTGAGCACGACGGTCGCGGCCGGCGGAGCCGGGGCGGGCGCGGGGGCCGGTGCCGGAGCGGGGGCCGGGGCGGGGGCCGGAGCGGGGCGCGGGCGCAGGCGCAGGCGCAGGGGCGGGTCCCGGCGAGGGCTCTGGGGCCGGCGTCGGCGTGGGTGGCGGGCTGTCCGAGAGGGCCGCATCGATGTCGGTGCGGGTCGAGGCCGCGCCCACCGTGACCGGCTGGGCCAGGGCCAGCGTGGGCAGGTTGTTCCAGTACTCGACGGCGTATCCCGCGCCCTCGAAGCCGATCCGGTAGGTGCCCGCGGGCAGTCCCCCACGTCGTACGAACCGGAGGTGTTGGTCGAGGCCGACGCCAGCTCCTCCCACGAGGTCGCACCCCCCGCGGTCACCTGGCGGTAGACGGCCACCTGCACGGCGTCCAGCGCCTCGCCGTCCATCCCGGTCACGGCGCCGGTGACGTGGCTGGCGGTGTCCAGCCGGGAGTCCGCGACCGGCACGCGCTGGCCGCCGGCGACTGCGATGTCCCGGGCCTGCTCCAGCGTGGGCCCGTCGGCGTGGAACTCGTCGAGGTGGTTGCCGGAGGGGTCGTGGAACCCGAGGCGGTAGGTCCCGGCCGGGAGCCCGCCCACGTCGTAGGAGCCGGAGGCGTTGGAGGCCGCCGATGCCACCGCTCGCCACCCGGTCCCCGCACGCTGGTATGCCGTCACCTCGACTCCCTCGAGGGCCTGGTCCTCCGGCCCGACGAGCGTCCCGGTCAGGTGGCCGGCGACGGCCAGCACGGCGTTGCGATCGGTCACGGTGGCGCCCGAGGCGACGGTGACAGCCTGGGCCAGCTCGAGCGTCGGCTGGTCGTCGTAGAACTCGCTGACGTGGTCCCCGACGTAGTCGTGGAAGAAGAGGCGGTAGGAGCCGGCCCGCAGCCCGGCCAGGTCGTACGCCCCGACGCCGTCGGTGTAGACCAGCCCGACCTGGGCCCAGGAGGTCGCGCCGGCCACCGTCTGCTGCTGGTACGCCACGACCTCGATGTCGGCCAGGGCCGCGCCGCCGGGGGCGGTCACGGTGCCGGTGACGCGTGCCGCCCGGTCCAGCTGCGCGTCCAGGTCGGGCACGGTCGCGCCCGCTGCGACGACGATGTCCTCGGCGAGGTCCACGGTCGGCTGGTCGTCGTAGAACTCCCCGACGTGCTCGCCGGTGACGGTGTCCTGGAACCCGAGGCGGTAGGTGCCGGCCGGCAACCCGCTCACGTCGTACGCCCCGCTCGCGTCCGTCAGGACGGTCGTGGTCGGCTGCCAGGAGGACGTGCCCGCCTCGGACACCTCGCGGTAGACCGACACGTCGGCCTGCTCCAGGGGTCCACCGGGGCCGGTGACGGTCCCGGTGAGGCGGCTGGCGAGGGCCAGCCGCGCATCGAGCCCGGGCAGGAAGGCCCCGGAGCCGACGACGACGTCCTCGGCGAGCTCGACCGCGGTGACGTCGCGGAAGTACTCGGGGGCGTGCTCACCGGAGTAGTCGACGAAGCGGAGACGGTAGGTCCCCGGCGGCAGCTGGAGGTCGTAGGCGCCGGACGTACTGGTGTCGTCGTAGGCGATCTGGTCCCAGTAGACCTGGCCGTCGAACGTCGTCCGCTTCAACGCCTCGACGTACGCATCGGACAGCGCCTGCCCGGACGCCCCCGTGAGCGTGCCGGCGACCCGGCCGTTGGCGGCGTGCGCGGCGGCCACCGGGAGCAGTGCGCCCGCCACCAGGGCGAGGACCACCACCCATCGGGTCAGCAAGCGAGCCAGGACAGGGCGGTGCAGGCGCATGGCGGGTCTCCGGTTCCGGCCCCTCCCCTCGGGGGCACTGTCCAGCAACCTAGGGACGCGACGGCGCCGTACGGCCGCTCGTCGGATTCATCCCCATTTGTGGGAGGCGAGGTCCGGACACCGGGAAATGCGCAGTGGGAGCTGAGTCACCAGGTGACTCAGCTCCCGAGCGATCTCACTGGGACAGGGCGCAGCCCTGGCGCAGCGGGATCGCGAGCCCCGCGGCCGCTTGCGGCGAGGGCCTTGCTACTGCGAGCCGATCAGGCGGCCTTGGCCATCCGACGGGCCTGCTGCTCGAGACGGGCCTGGGCGGCGCGACGGATCTTGGGGCCGCCGGTCGCCATCTTGTAGAGCAGCTTGAACTGCTCGGGCAGCGTTCTTGGCGTTGGTGGTGGCCAGCCAGCCGTTGGGCAGCGACAGCCGCACGACCTTGTGCCAGGCCGAGTAGACCTGCGGCACGAACGGGCGCGCGTGGTAGTTGAGCTCGTACTTGTCGAAGAGGGCCTGCACCTTGCGGCGCGATCTCGGCGTAGCGGTTGGACGGCAGGTCCGGGAACAGGTGGTGCTCGATCTGGTGCGACAGGTTGCCGCTCATCAGGTGCAGGGCCTTGGAGCCGGAGATGTTGGCCGAGCCGAGCATCTGGCGGACGTACCAGTCGCCCTTGGACTCGCCCTCGATGGAGCGCTTCTCGAAGGTCTCGACGCCCTCGGGGAAGTGGCCGCACAGGATGATCGAGTTGGACCACAGGTTGCGCACGATGTTGGCGGTGAAGTTGGCCGCGAGCGTGGGCAGGAACGAGCCGGTCGGGATCGACAGCACCGGGTGGGCGACGTAGTCCTTGGTGACCTGCTTGCGGATCTTGCCGAGGACCTGCTTGGCCCGGCGGCGGAACTCCGGGTCCTTGGTCTGCTTCTTCTTGATCACGGCGCCGAGGTCGAGGTCGTAGGCCGCGATGCCGTACTCGAAGAACACGGCGTTGATGAAGCACCAGATCGGCTGGCCGAGGTGGAACGGCGTCCAGCGCTGCCCCTCGTCGACGCGCATGATGCCGTAGCCGAGGTCGTTGTCCTTGCCGATGACGTTGGTGTAGGTGTGGTGCAGCTCGTTGTGGCTGTGCTTCCACTGCTCCGACGGCGAGGCCATGTCCCACTCCCAGGTGCTGGAGTGGATCTTGGGGTCGCGCATCCAGTCCCACTGGCCGTGGAGGATGTTGTGGCCGATCTCCATGTTGTCGAGGATCTTGGCGACGCTGAGGCCGGCGGTGCCGACGCACCCAGGCCGGCGGGAAGGCGCTGAAGAGCAGCACCGCGCGCGAGCCGAGCTCGAGCTTGCGCTGGCGGTCGATGAGCTTGCGGATGTACGCCGCGTCGTCGGCGCCGCGGTCGTCGAGGATGCTCCTGGCGGATCGCGTCGAGCTCGATGCCGATCGCCTCGATGTCGGCCTCGGTGAGGTGGGCGATCGGGCTCTGGGCCTGCTTCTGGATCGTGGTCATGTCAGTCCTTCCGGTTCCTCGGTGGTTGAGGTGCGAGCGCAGCGAGCCTCGAAACCACGAGTGGGGGGCGAGGGGTCAGTGGTCGATGTGGCAGGGGCCGGCGGCGGCGTTGATGCAGGTCTGGACCTTGATGGCCCCGGACTCACCGGGGATCGCGGTGGTGATCGGCGCCGTTGCGCAGGTCGCGCACCGAGCCCTCCTTGAGCGGCAGCACGCAGCCCATGCAGATGCCCATCCGGCACCCGCTGGGCATCAGGACACCCGCCTCCTCGGCGGCGTCGAGGATCGGCGTGGCGCCGTCGAGCTCGAGCGTGGTGCCGGAGGAGAAGGCGACGGTGCCACCCTCCCCGGCCTCGACCCGGGTGGTGCGGAACTGCTCGGTGGCGAGCTCGAGGCCGGCGGCCTCGTGGTGCGCGGCGAGGGCGTCGAGCAGCCCGGCCGGGCCGCACGCGAGGGTGCGGCGCTCGTGCAGGTCGGGGACCAGCTCGGCGAGGTCGGCGACGTCCAGGACGCCGTGCTCGTCGTCGTACCGCGCGACCAGTCGGATCGCGCCGGCGTCGGCCAGGGCGTGCAGGTCGCGGCTGAAGATCGAGTGCGGCTCGCTGGGCGCGACGTGGACGACGACGATGTCGAGGTCCTTGCTGCGCGGCAGGCGCAGGACGCCGGAGTCGGTGCTCGGGAAGAGGTTGCGCAGCATCCCGATGACCGGGGTGATGCCGGAGCCGGCGGTGACGAACAGCAGCCGGTCGTGGTCGCTGCGGAGGACGAACTCGCCGTCCGCCTGCTCGAGGTGGACGAGCGTGCCCGGGCGCGGCCTCGTGGACGAGGTGGTTGCTGACCAGGCCGTCCGGGCACGGCCTTGACCGTGATCGAGATCCGGCCGTCGGCGCGGGGGCCGTGGGTCAGCGAGTAGGCGCGCCACTGGCGGACGCCGTCGACGTCGATGCCGATGCGGAGGTACTGGCCGGGGACGTGGCCGGCCCAGTCGGCGCCGGGGCGGATCACGATGGTGGCGGAGTCGGCGGTCTCCGGGTGGATCTCCTCGATGCGGCCGCGCAGGTCGGCGCCGGAGCGCAGCGGGGCGAAGAGGTCGAGGTAGTCGGCGGGGAGCAACGGCGTGGTCGCGGCCTCGGCGAGGCGCACCGCACGGTCGCGCAGGTCGCGGACCAGCGGTCGGTCGCGGCGCGAGGCGGGGGACAGGAACGTCGTCATGGGACAACACTCCCTGAACCGGTCGACGAAGTCCTGCCCGGTGCACGTGAATCGGATCCGGGTTATTGTTCGATACGAACAAATTGTTACCGGGGAGGTCCCATGAGCTGACCGAGTTGTGCGACGCGCCACACAGATTCGCTCCGATCGCGCCGCGCCGGCACCCACCGTCGTACGCCTCGACGAGGACGTCGTGCGCCTGATGCGCGACGAGCTGGCCGAGGTCGCGGACCGGGCTGTGAGGGCCATCACCGAGGAGGTGCCCAGCTACACCGGGCAGTTCAGCGGCGCGATGGGCGACCGGATCCGCCAGGCGGTGCAGCTCGCGCTCGGCGGCTTCCTCACCCTCGCCACCCGCGAGGACGCCGGCACGCCGATGGCCCCGGCGCTCGAGGGCGCCTACCAGCTCGGCCGCGGCGAGGCCCGCAGCGGGCGGAGCATGGAGGCCCTGCTCGCGGCGTACCGGATCGGCGCCCGCGTCTCCTGGCGCGACCTGTCGCGGACCGCGGTGGAGGCCGGGGTCGAGGCCGAGCAGCTGTCGCGCTTCGCCGAGCTGGTCTTCGCCTACATCGACGAGCTCTCCGCCTCCAGCGCCGCCGGCCACACCGACGAGCTGGAGAGCACCGGCCGGGTCCGGCAGCGCAACCTCGACCGGCTGGCCCGCGCCCTGGTCACCGGGGCCGCGGCCGACGCGGTGGTCGCGGCGGCCGAGCGCGCCGACTGGGAGCCGCCCACCGCGCTGAGCGCCGTGCTGCTCCCGGAGTCGCAGGTCTCGCACGCGGTGACCGCCCTCGACCCGCGCACCCTGCACCCCACCGAGGAGGTGCCCGGCGTCCCCGACGGGCTGGCCCTGCTGCTCGCACCGTCGAAGGGCACCGACGCGGCCCGCGCCGGGCTGGTGCGGGCGCTGCGCGGCACGACCGCGGTGATCGGCCCGACGGTGCCGTGGCTGGAGGCCGCCCGGTCGCACGACCGCGCGGTCCGCGCCGCCACGCTCGGGATCGAGGGGGTGGTCGACACCGACGCCCACCTCGGCGCGCTGCTGCTCGCCGCCGACCCGGAGACCCGGGCCGACCTGCGCGCCCGGGTCCTCGCCCCGCTGGCCGACCAGCGCCCCTCGACCGCCGACAAGCTCGCCGAGACCCTGCGCGCCTGGGTGCTGCACCAGGGGCGTCGCGACGCCGTCGCCGAGGAGCTGTTCATCCACGCGCAGACCGTGCGCTACCGCGTCGGGCAGCTGCGCGACCTGTACGGCGACCGGCTGGAGGACCCGCAGTTCGTGCTCGAGGTGACGCTGGCGCTCGCGTGATCGTTGGGCTCCGGGGCCCGAGCCAAGGCGCCTGCGGCAAGTAACGCGGTGTTAGTCGGACGAAACGAGGCATCGATGCCTTGTTGCGGACGACTAACACCGCGTTACTTGTCTGGGGTTGGTCCGGCGGTGCGAAATTCCGGGGCCGATCAGCGCTGGTGCGCCACCCGGCCGTCGACCCAGGTGGCGCACGACGTGGTCGGCGAAGCCGCGCAGCCGGGCCGCGTGGGCGGCGTCGCCGGCGCCGTCGAGCGGGTCGGCCGCGAGCAGCAGGAGGTCGGCCCGGTGGCCGGGGGCCACGGTGCCGAGGCCGTCGGTCGAGGCGGCCAGCGCCTCGCGCGGGGTGAGCGACTGCTCGGGGTGCCACGGCTCGCGCTCGTCGCCCGAGCGGTGCACGGCGGCCGCGACGGCCAGCCACGGGTCGAGCACCGAGACCGGCGCGTCCGAGCCGAGCACCACGTCGACGCCGTCGTCGAGCATCCAGCGCAGCGGGAAGCACCGCTCGGACCGGCCGGGCCACAGCCGCTCGGTGACGTCGCGGTCGTCGATGAGGTGGGCGGGCTGCACGCTGGCGCGCACGCCGAGCCCGGCCATGCGGCGTACGTCGTCGCGCGTCGTGAGCTGGACGTGCTCGATGCCGCCCGTGGCCCCGGTCTCCTCGAAGGCGTCGAGCGCCTCGGTCACCGCCCGGTCGCCGATCGCGTGCACGGCGACGTGGATGTCGTGCTCGGCGGCCCGGCGCAGCAGGGTGCGCAGCTCCTCGGGCGTCTGGTTGGGCTGGCCCTCCGGGAAGCCGTGGACGGCCTTCTCGGCGTAGGGGTCGCAGCACCAGGCGGTCCGGGTGTTGAGCGAGCCGTCGCTGATGATCTTGAGCGGCCCCATCGTGAGCCGACTGTCACCGTCGAGCGGGTCGCCCGAGCGCAGCCCGCGGGAGATGACGTCCTCGAGGCCGTCGGCGTAGCACGCGTGCCGCACCCGGATCAGGTCCGCGCCGCCGGCCCAGCGCTCGGCCCAGTCGGCGACCCCGCCGCTGAACTCGAAGTCCACGACGCCGACGACGCCGAGCGCGGCGGCGTTCTCCATGGTGCGGCGGTAGGCCTCCGGGCCGGTGCCGTCGGTGCCGAGCACGGTCGAGAGCCGGCCGTAGGCCATGAACCACTCGGCCTCGCTCACCACGCTCTGGCGGGTGGGCAGCGCCAGCATCTGCAGGGCCACGGTGTTGAGCCAGCCGTGGTGGCCGTCGCCGGCGATCAGCACGATCGGCTGCTCGGTGTCGATGGCGTCGAGGTGGGAGGTGATCGGCACCTCGTCCCACGCGGTCGGCCGGTGGCCCCAGCCGATGACCGGCAGGTCGGGCCACTCCTCCAGCCGCTCGCGCACCAGCGCGACGGCCTGCTCGGCCGACCGCGCGGGCGCGAGGTCGAGGCGGGCGCTGGAGAGCGTCCACTGGGCCAGGTGCACGTGCTGGTCCCACAGGCCGGGCATCAGCCAGCCGCCCTGCGCATCGACCACGTCGTCGTACGCCGCGTGCCCGCTCGCCGCGGTCTCGTCGCCGAGGCCCGCCCCGACCCGGGTCACGACCCCGTCCTCGACGAGGACGTCGACGAGCCCCTGCGGGGCGGGCTCGGTGAGGGGCACCAGGCGGGCGTTGCGGATCAGCATGCGCCCACCGTAGGACGGGCCGGCGGTGCGACTCAGACGTGGCGTCGGGACTGGACCACCCGGAAGCGCGAGGCGACGTACGCGCCGTCGGTGTAGGACGCGTTGGCGGCGGGGTTGGCGCCCGTGCCGTGGAAGTCGCTGAAGGCCGCCGACTGGTTGACGAAGACCCCGCCGAGGAGGTTCTCGCTGAGCGCGACGCCGGCGTCGAGGGCCGCGTCGCGCATCTGCTCGATCACCTGGTCGGAGGTCGAGTAGACGGCGGCGGTCATCGCGCCGTGGCGCTGCACGGTGTCGCGGAAGAGGTCGATCGACTCGTCGGTGCCCGCGGTCTCGATGAGGTAGGCCACCGGCCCGAAGCACTCCGACTCGTAGACGTCGGAGTCGGCCGCGGTGAGCCCGACGAGGGTGGGCGTGCGCACGGTCGCGTCGGCGTACGACGGGTGCGTGACGTCGCGGCCGGCGACCAGCACGCCCGCGCGGGAGCGGGCGGCCTCGACGCGCTCGACGACCGCCGCCGACACCATCCCGCCGAGCAGCTCGACGGCCTTGGCGTCCTCGCCGAGGAGGCCGTCGAGGGCCTTCTCGATGCCCTGGGCCACCTCGGCGGGTGACACGGTGCCGTCCGGGGTGCCGATGCCGGCGGCCGGGAGGTAGAGGTTCTGCGGGGCGGTGCACATCTGGCCGGAGTAGAGCGCCAGCGAGAAGGCGAGGTTGCGGCACATCGCGGGCAGGTCGCTCGTCGAGTCGATGACGACGGTGTTGACGCCGGCCTTCTCGGTGAAGACCGTCGCCTGGCGGGCGTGGGCCTCGAGCCAGTCGCCGAAGGCGTTGCCGCCGGTGAAGTCGACCAGCCGGACCTCGGGACGGGTGGCCAGCGTCGCGGCCAGCTTGTCGTCCGCGCCCTCAGCGGCGAGCGTCACCAGGTTGCGGTCGAAGCCGGCCTCGGCCAGCACCTCCTGGCAGGCCTGGACGGTGATCGCGAGCGGCAGCACGGCGCCCGGGTGCGGCTTGACCACGACCGGGTTGCCGGTGACCAGGCTGGCGAAGAGGCCGGGCCAGGAGTTCCACGTCGGGAAGGTGTTGCAGCCGATCACCAGCGCGACGCCGCGCGGGACGACGGTGAAGGTCTTCTCCATGGTGAGCGGGTACTTGCCGGGCTTCTCCCACACGGCCGTCGCCGGCGTGCGGGTCATCTCGGTGTGTGCGTAGGCGATCGCCTCCAGCGCCCGGTCCAGCGCGTGCGCGCCGCCGGCCTGGAAGGCCATCACGAAGGCCTGGCCGCTGGTGTGCTGGACCGCGTTGGCCAGCTCGAAGATGCGCCCGTGCAGGCGGTCGAGGATCTCCAGGCAGACGGCGGTGCGCCCGTCGGGGCCGGCGTCGCGCCAGGCCTTCATGCCGGCCTGCGCGCCGCCATCAGCGCGTCGACGTCGCTCGCCCGCGGGTAGGTGATGCCCAGGTCGATGCCGTACGGCGACCGCTCGGTCGCCACGGTCCCGTCGCTGCCCGGCGTCTCCAGCGGGAACGGCCGGTCCAGCAGCGCCTCGAACGCCGCCTTGCCCTCGGCGGCCGCGGACTCGCCGTACACGCGCGGCGACGGGGACTCCTCGAAGGCCGAGTAGTAGGTGCGGGCGGCGCTGGCGGCGACCGCGGCGTCGAGGCGGTCGCGGTGACGGTCGAGGCTGACGAGCGGGCTGGAGGTCATGGGGACACTGTCTCGCGATGTGACGCCTCCGCGCAATCTCGACCTGCTCGTGTCACACGACCTGCGGCGGCTCTGGGGTAGTACCGGACCTTCGGGTGGGAGTTGTCGGCGTGTCGCCACCCGAACGTCCGGTACTACCCCGCCAAGGAGGGACGACGCCTGCCGGGTCCCGGGCACCCCACCGCCTAAGGTCTCCCCATGGGTTGGCGGGGGTCAGCGGCAGCGGTGGCGCTGCTCGTGGTGGGGGTCGTGGGCGGGTACGCCGCGTCGTACGCGCTCGAGCCCGACCCGGCGACCCAGGGCGCGCCCAGCCCGGTGGCCGCCCAGTCCCCCAGCGTCCCGGTCGACCCCCTCCCTCCCGGGGACGCGCAGCCGTCGGTCCCCCCGCTCGAGACCGACCTGCCGATGCGCGAGGGACGGATGGGCAGCCAGCGGTTCCGCCTCGTCCACCCCGTCCCGCGCGGTTGGGCCCGGATCTACAACGCCCCCAACGAGGCGAAGTGGAAGAAGGCCGGCAACCCGGACAACACCTTCCTGCTGCGCGTCGAGCAGGTGCAGTCGGCCAACGACAGCATCGAGGAGACCCTCACCGACCGCATCGAGGACCTCAAGGACGAGGAGGAGCGCTTCAGGGTCGAGAAGCGCACCGCCAACACGCTGGAGTTCACCTACGCGTCGGACGGCTTCCTCCGGCACGGCTTCCTCACCTGGCTGGACCTGCGCGGCACCGGCTTCGCCGAGGTCGAGATCGCGGTCACCGGCCGTGAGGTCGACGCCGACGGCGCGCGGCAGCTGATCACCCGGGTCGCCGCCGGGATGCGGCAGGCGTGACACCGCTCCGCACCCGCTGGCGGGAGCACCGCTCCCGGCGCCGGCTCGAGCGCTTCGTGCGGGAGGCCGCGCAGCCCTGCGTCGTCCTCCGTGGCGGCGACACGGTGCCGGCGGGTAGGCCGCCGGCAACCCTCGTCGACGACACCTCGCCCCGGCCCGCGCGGGCGATGCGGCGCGCCGCCCGGCTGATCTGGCACGCCACCCCCGGCGGGCAGTACGTCGTGGTCGCCGCCGACGAGATCGCGGCCGCCCGGATCGAGGCCGACTGGCGCGCCCTCGCGGCGGGTGAGCGCCCGACCGTGCGGATCCGGCCGCGGCTGCGGCGCGAGCTGCGCCGGACCATCGGCGGCGTACGACGCGACGGCCGCCTCGTGGTCGTCGACAAGGTGGGCGCCAGCCTGCTCAAGGTGGGCGAGGCCCGCGCCGCCACCGTGACGCGCCGCGCCGACGTCGCCCTGCAGGTGCTGGCCCGCCACGAGGAGTCCGTCTTCGTCCCGGCCCGCACCGTGACCTCGCGCGGCACCGGTGGCGGCGAGGCCCTGACGTCCTGGCGCGTCCCGCCGACGGAGGTCCGGCGGTGGACCGGCGACGTCACGCTCCACGAGGGGATGGTCGTCGCCGCCGGCGCGACCCTGCTGCCCGAGACCTTCAAGTGGTTCGAGCACCATCCGCTCGACAACGAGAGGCTGCGGGACATCACGCCGCGGTTCGCCCGGCTGCGCAACGAGCCCACCGCACCGGTCCGGCGCCTCGAGGGCAGCCACTACTTCTTCGAGTACAAGAACTCCGGCCACTACGGCCACCTGATGACCGAGGGCCTGGCCAAGCTCTGGGGCTGGGAGGAGGCGAGGCGTCACGACCCCGACGTGCGCCTGGTGGTGCGGCGGCACCGCCGCGACCGCGGTCGCCCCACCGTCCGTCCGGACGTCGCGGTGCTCGCGGCGTACGGCGTCTCCCCCGACGACGTGGTCTGGCTCGAGGAGCCGGTCGTGGTCGACACCCTCTTCACGGCCACCCCCCAGCTCCACAACAAGGAGCCCTACTCGATCGACCCGCGCATCACCGAGGTCTGGGACCGGGTGCTGCACGGGCTGCTCCGCGACGCTCCCGAGCCGTCGGGTCGCGAGCGCATCTTCGTGACCCGCCGCGCCGGGCACCGGTTGTGCCACAACTGGGCCGAGGTGGAGGCGGAGTTCACCGACGCCGGCTTCGACGTGGTGGACCCGTCCCGCCACCCGCTGCCGGAGCAGGCCCGCCTCTTCCACGACGCCCGGGTCGTCGGCGGCTTCGGCGGCACCGGGATGTTCAACCTGCTCTTCGCCGACCAGGCGCCGCCGGTCGTCGTGCTCAACCACGCGGCGTACGACGCGCGCAACGAGGAGCTGATCACGGCGGCCCGCGGCAGCGACCTCCACTACCTGTGGAGCGCCCCGGACCGCGACCACCCGGCCGGCGGCTTCGACTACCGGGCGTTCCAGTCGCCCTGGCGCTTCGACACCGAGCAGCACCGGGAGGCGCTGCGCGCCCTCCTGCGCGAGCTCTGAGCTACATCCCGAAGAGCTCGACCGAGTCGAGCACCCGGTTGGCGGTGCCGCGGTCCTCGGCGCGCACCTGCACCCACAGCAGCTGGTTGGCGGTCGCGTGCACGACCCGCTCCACGGTGACCCCGTCGTCGCGACCGGCGAGCGCGCACCCGGTGAACGTGGCGGTGAGGACGTCGTCGCCGTCCTGCTCGTCGCGGACCGTCGACCGCGGGCGGGTCCACGCACTCGGGGTGCTGCGGCATCCGGGTCGGCAGGTCGTCGCCGCGCATCAGGCCCACGAAGACGCCGTGGCCCGGCTCCTCGTCGCCGTTCCAGCCCAGCCCGGTGCCGGCCGACAGCGACGGGAACTCGTCCGTCGCGTCCGGCGGCACCCAGGGGTCCTCGTCGACGGCGGCCGTCCAGCGCTCCGGCACGGTGACCGAGATCGTCTGCAGCGCGTCGACGAGCTGCTGCTCGGTCGTGGTGACCCGCTGCAGGACGTAGCCGCCGAGCAGGCCGACCACGAGGGCGGCGGCCCCGACCATGGCCCACCGGCGGCGCGTGGACGGGCGCTCGTCCGAGGTCGGCTCCTCGGCGGAGGCGAGCGGGTCCGGGGCGAGCTGGGTGAGGCTGGGGTCGGGCGGGATCCAGGCGGTCGGCGCCTCGTCGGCACCGGCGAAGGACTCGTCGAGGGCGGCCGTGAGCGCGGCGACGAAGGCCGGGACGTCGGGGTAGCGGTCGTCGCGGTCGGCGGCCAGGCCCCGGCGCACGACCGCCTCGACGGCCTCGGGCAGGCCGCCACCCATCGGTGCCGGGGGCGGCGGGTCGGCGGCCGCGGACAGGCGAGGTGTGCTCGTACGGCGCGCGGCCGGCGAGCAGGAGGTAGGTCAGGGCGGCCAGCGAGAACTGGTCGGCCCGGGCGTCCGGCGCCTCGCCCTGCGCCTGCTCGGGCGCGACGAACTGCGGCGTGCCGCCGATCATCGTCAGCCGCGACGACATGTCCATCGCCTTGCCCAGCCCGAGGTCGCCGAGCATCGCGCTGACCCGGCGTGTGGCCGTCGAGCTCGACGGTGCGGAACAGGACGTTGGCCGGCTTGACGTCGCGGTGCAGCACCCCGCGCTGGTGCAGCGCGTGCAGGCCGGCGCCGACCTGGCCGATCACGTGGACGGCCTGGGCGCGGGTGAGCGGGGACAGCGCGAGCCGGTCCGCGAGGGTGCCCTGGTCGGCGTACGACATGACGAGGAAGGGGCGCCCGTCGGGCAGCTCGCCCGCGTCGTACACGCTCACGACGTGCGGCGACTCGACCCTGCGCAGGAAGCGGCCCTCCTCGAGGAAGCGCTGGCGGACGTGGAGGTCCTCGGTCCAGTTGTCGGCCAGCACCTTGATCGCCACCGGGGAGTCGAGCTGCTCGTCGTAGGCGAGCCACACGGTCGGCGAACGCACCCGCCCCGATGCGTCGCCGCACCGGGTAACGACCGAGGGACGAGGGAGCGGACACCCCTGCATTATGTTGCAGGCGTGACGCCTGACGACATCGATGACCTGGCGCGGCGCGCCCGCGACGGGGATCGCGACGCCCTCGAGGCGCTCCTGGGGGAGGTCCGCCCGCGGGCGCTCAACGTGTGCCGGGGGGTGCTGCCCTACTCCGGCGACGCCGAGGACGCCTGCCAGGAGGCGCTGCTCAACATCGCCACCAAGATCGGCTCGTGGCACGGCAACGGCCGCTTCACCACCTGGATGCACGTCGTCGCGCTCAACAGCGCCCGCTCGACCTACCGCCGGCTGAAGAACCAGGCCGTGCCCACCGACTTCGAGGGCGCCCGCCACCACGAGCGTCCCGACCCGCGCACCACCTCGGTCATCGCCGGCACCCGCCTCGACCTGCTCGAGGCGATGGAGACGATCGAGCGCGACCACCCGCAGTACGTCGAGCCGCTGATGCTGCGCGACGTCTACGGGCTGCCCTACGACGAGATCGCCCGGCTCGTCGGCGTGCCCCGCTCGGCACCGTGAAGGCGCAGATCCACCACGGCCGCAAGCTCGCCCGGCCGCTGCTGCGGGGCGAGCGATGACGCGCCTGCGGCCGGCCGTACGACGGCGCTCGCCGTCGCCGGCCTGCTCGCCGCTCCGGAGTCCGCCTGCACCGGCTCGCCCGGAGCCGTCCGAGCCCTCCTCCGACCGCCGACTGCCGCCTCGGACGCCCCCACCGCGGAGGCGGTCGAGCCCGACCTGGCGCTCGCCGAGAGCACCCCGGTCGAGGACTCCGTCTACCCCGGCGTCGGCCACCCCGACGTCGACGCGCTGCTCTACGACCTCGACCTCGCCTGGGCCCCCGACCAGCGCACGCTGACCGGCACCGCGACGCTCACCTTCCGCGCCGCCCGCGACACCCCCACCTTCCGCCTCGACCTGGCCCGGCCGCTCGAGGTCGCGAGCGTGACGCTCGACGGCGAGCGAGGCGGCGTACCGCCACCGCGGCAAGGACCTCGTCGTCCGCTCGCCGATCAGCGAGGGCGACCGGCACGAGCTCGTCGTCGAGTACGCCGGGCAAGCCGCGCCCGGTCCCCGCCCCGACGACGCGCGGCGACTTCTCCACCGTCGGCTTCACCGTCACCGACCGCGGCGAGGTCTGGACGATGCAGGAGCCGTACGGCGCCTACTCCTGGTACCCCGTCAACGACCAGCCCTCCGACAAGGCGCTCTACGACATCTCCGTCGTCGGTGCCGTCCCCGTGGACCGGGATCGCCAACGGGCGGCTGGTCTCGACGTCCTCCTCGAGCGACCGGCGCTGCCGGCGAGGAGCTGACCACCACGCGCTGGCAGCTCGACGAGCCGGCGGCGTCGTACCTCGTCACCCTCGCCATCGGCGACTACACCCACCGCTCCAACACCGCCACCAGCGGGCTCACCGTCGACTACTGGATCCCGCGCGGCCTGCCCGGGGCGCTACGACGACCTCAAGGTCGCCGCCAAGGCGGTCGACTGGATCGAGCAGCGGCTCGGGCCCTACCCGTTCAGCTCGCTCGGCCTCGTGCTCACCGACTCGCAGAGCGCGATGGAGACCCAGACGATGATCACGATGGGCAACACCGAGTACGTCCGCTCGGCGCCGGTGGTCGTGCACGAGATCGTGCACCAGTGGTACGGCGACCAGGTGTCGCCCGCCGACTGGAGCGACGTGTGGCTCAACGAGGGCATGACGATGCTGATGCAGGCGCTCTACGAGGCGGACCGCGGCGGCTACGACGTCGGCGTGCAGATCGCCGAGTGGCGCGGCGTCGACCAGCAGCTGCGCGACGAGTACGGCCCGCCCGGCGCCTACGACCGCCGCGCAGTTCGGCGGGTCCAACATCTACTACTCGCCGGCCGTGATGTGGGACGAGCTGCGGCGCGAGCTCGGCGACGAGAAGTTCTTCGAGGTCGCCCGGTCCTGGCTCGCCGACCAGGACAACCGGTCGGTGACCCGCCAGCAGGTCTACGACCACTGGGAGGCGGAGACCGGGCTGGAGCTCACCCGCTTCTTCGACGCCTGGATCACCGGGCGGACCACGCCGCCCGAGGGGCTCATCGGCGCGTGAGTCCCGGGGGCCTCTTGGCTCCCCTTCCCGCGCAGTAGTTTGGTGACGAAATCGACGGATTCCGGCCGGTCCTGCACCACCGGATCGTCCCGGACTACCCCGGCGGGGGTCCGGGTTTTCGCCCACCGCGAACCCCCTTGCGACCGCCCGCCGCGGCGGGTGAGGTGGGGGCATGCGACTCCTCGTCCTCGGCGGCACCCGGTTCCTCTCCCGCGAGATCGCGACCCGGGCGGTGGCCCGGGGCTGGGAGGTGACCTGCGCCTGCCGGGGCGAGTCCGGCACGGTCCCCGACGGCGCCACCCACCTGCCCTGGGACCGCGCCGACGACGCCCCGCACGAGCTGCGCGACGGCGGCTGGGACGCGGTCGTCGACGTCGCCCGGCTGCCCTCGCACGTACGCCGCGCGGTCGCGGCCGTCCCGGACGCCCACTGGGTCTTCGTCTCGACCGTCAACGTCTACGCCGACAACACCTCGCCCGCCATGGAGCCGCTCGTCGAGCCGATCACCGACGACGTCGACCTCGCGACGGACCCGGAGGCGTACGGCGCGATGAAGGTCGCCTGCGAGTCGATCGTCCGCGACGGGGGCCGCCTCGTCGATGGTGGTGCGCCCCGGGCTCATCGCCGGCCCCGGGGACGGGACGGGCCGCTTCGGCTACTGGCCCGCCCGGCTGGCCCGCGGCGGCGAGGTGCTCGCGCCCGGCACCCCCGACGACGTGGTGCAGGTGATCGACGTACGCGACCTGGCCGAGTGGCTCCTGGACGCCTGCGAGGCACGGACGACCGGGGCGTTCGACGCCGTGGGCGACGCCCATGGCCCTCGGCGACCTGCTCGCCGAGGTCGCGGCCGGGGTGGGCGCCGGGGCACCGCTGCTCACCTGGGTGGACGCGGTCGTTCCTCGAGGAGCAGGGCGTCGAGCCACTGGGCCGGCGACGGGTCGGTGCCGCTGTGGCTGCCGCGACCCGACTACGACGGGATGATGTCGCACGACCCCGCGCCGGCCGTCGCGGCCGGGCTGCGGCTCCGACCGGTCGGCGACACCGCCCGCGACAGCCTCGGCGGTGAGGTGCACGGGATCTCCGCCGAGCGCGAGGCCGAGGTGCTCGCCGCCTGGTCCTCCCGCTGACGCGCCGACCGGGGACCCGCATCGGCCCGCCGCCGCGGCACCGGGCCGGTCTCGTTCCCCACGACGCGGGCCGGGGAACGGGATCGGCCCCGGGTCGCCCCGAGAACCCGATCCGGTTCCCCGGCCCGGCGTGCGGTGTCGCGTCAGAAGAGCAGCGCGCTCCCCGGGTCGCCGAGGATCCCGGCGACGTCCGCGAGGAAGCGTGAGCCCTTCTCCCCGTCGATGTGCCGGTGGTCGAAGGACAGCGCCAGCGTGGTCACGTCGCGCACCACGATCTCGCCCTCCTCGGACACCCACGGCCGCTTGTTGATCGCGCCGAAGCACAGGATCGCGGACTCCCCGGGGTTGATGATCGGGGTGCCGGCGTCCACGCCGAAGACGCCCACGTTGGTGATCGTGAACGTCCCGCCCGCCATCTCGGCCGGCTGCGTCTTGCCCTCGCGGGCCGTCGCGGTCAGCCCACCGAGCGCGCCGGCCAGCTCGACCATCGACATCGCGTCGGCGTCCTTGACGTTGGGCACGACCAGCCCGCGCGGGGTGGCCGCGGCGATGCCGAGGTTGACGTAGTTCTTGTAGACGACCTCCTGCGCGGCGTCGTCCCAGTAGGAGTTGATCTCCGGGGTGCGCTTCATCGCCAGCAGGACCGCGCGGGCCAGCACCAGCAGCGGGCTGATCCGTGACGTCCTTGAGCTCGCGCCGCGCCTTGAGCCGCTCGACGAGCTGCATCGTGGCGGTCACGTCGACGGTGATCCACTCGGTCACGTGCGGGCTGGTGAAGGCCGAGTGGCTCATCGCCTGGGCCATCATCTTGCGCACGCCCTTGATCGGCTCGCGGGTCTCGCGCGGCGCCTCGTCCGTACGACGCGGGGTCGGCGTCTCGGTCGCGGGCGACCAGCCGTTGTCGGTCCCGCCACCGGCGGCGGCCGCCTCGACGTCGGTGCGCGTGACGACACCACCGGCCCCGGAGCCGAGCAGCATCGACAGGTCGACACCGAGGTCCTTGGCCAGCTTGCGCACCGGCGGCTTGGCCAGCGCGCGGACGTCGGGCTGGGGCGTCTGCGCCGCGGCAGGGACGAGCGCCTCCGCCGGCTCGGCGGCCGGACGGGGTGCCGCCGAGGTGGCCGGCACGGCCGGCTCGTCGACGGGCGCGACCTCGTCGGTCCGGGCCCCACCGGGCGCGAACGCACCCTGCAGCTGCAGCTGGGTCTGGGCGCCGGCGGCGGTCCGCGGCGTGGCCGATCCCTTGCGGGCCCGGCGCTGCGGGCCGCGCTCGGCCTTGTTGCGACCGACCAGCGACTCGCCCTCGCCGCCGCCGGACGCGGCCGGGTTGGAGAGGTCCATGTCGGAGAGGTCGACCTGCGTCTCGCCGGCCTTCTGGGCCATGCCGAGGTAGGGGTCGGACTCGGTCTGCGGCGCGGCGGGCGCGGCCGCCGCGGCGGCGACCTCGTCGGCCGAGCCGATGGAGATGATCGGCGTGCCGACGTCGACCATCTGGCCCTCGTCGACCATCAGCGCGAGCACCGTGCCGGCGTACGGCGACGGCAGCTCGACGATGCGACTTGGCGGTCTCGATCTCGACGATGATGTCGTTGATCTCGACCGAGTCGCCGGCCTTGACCTTCCAGGACACGATCTCGGCCTCGGTGAGGCCCTCGCCCACGTCGGGCAGCTTGAACTCGCTCATCAGAACTCCATGCTACCGGTCGACGGCGTCGAGGACCCGGTCGAGGTCCGGGCAGCCACTCCTCCTCGATCCGCGACGGCGGGTAGGGGGTGTCGAAGCCGCCGACGCGCAGCACCGGGGCCTCGAGGGAGTAGAAGCACTCCTCGGTGATCCGGGCCGACAGCTCGGCACCCATGCCGAGGTTGACGTGGGCCTCGTGGACGACGACGGCGCGGCCGGTGCGGCGTACGGACTCGAAGACCGGCGCCATGTCGAGCGGCGAGAGCGTGCGCAGGTCGATGACCTCGATGTTACTTGCCCTCGGTCGCGGCGGCCTCGGCGGCCTTGAGCGCGGTCTTGACCGTCGGGCCGTAGGCCAGCAGCGTGGCGTCGGAGCCGGCGCGGACGGTGCGCGAGGTGAACAGCGGGTCGGGGGTGGCCGACTCGTCGAGCTCGGCCTTGTCGGCGTGGTACTGCCGCTTGGGCTCGAGGAAGATGACCGGGTCGTCGCACGCGATGGCCTGCTGGATCATCCAGTAGCCGTCGATCGGGTTGGAGCACGCCACGACCTTGAGGCCGGGCGTGTGCGCGAACTGCGCCTCCGGGCGACTCGCAGTGGTGCTCGACCGCGCCGATGCCGCCGCCGAACGGGATGCGGATGACCATCGGCATCTTCGACCTGCCCTGCGAGCGGAAGGTCATCTTGGCGACCTGGCAGACGATCTGGTCGTAGGCCGGGTAGACGAAGCCGTCGAACTGGATCTCGACCACGGGGCGGTAGCCGCGCAGCGCCATGCCGACCGCGGTGCCGACGATGCCGGACTCGGCCAGCGGGGAGTCGATGACGCGGTCCTCGCCGAAGTCCTTCTGCAGGCCGTCGGTGATCCGGAAGACGCCGCCGAGCTTGCCGACGTCCTCGCCCATGATGAGGACCTTGGGGTCGTCCTCCATCGCCTTGCGCAGGCCCATGTTGAGGCCCTTGGCGAGGGTGATCTTCTGCGTCGTGCTCATGCAGTGCCGCCCCTCGAAGGAGTGCGAGGTAGGCCGCGTAGCCGTCGCGCTGGGCGGCGAGCTCGTCGGTCATCTCGGTGTAGACGTGGTCGAAGACGCTCATCGGCTGCGGGTCGGGCAGCGCCTTGCAGCCCTCACGCAGGTGGTGGCCGAGCTCCTCGGCCTCGGCCTTGAGGTCCGCGAAGTACTGGTCGTCGACGAGGCCGTTGCGGCGCAGGTAGACCTCGAGGCGGGCGATCGGGTCCTTGAGCTTCCAGTGCTCGAGGTCGTCGCTGATCCGGTAGCGGGTCGGGTCGTCGGTCGTGGTGTGCGCACCCATCCGGTAGGTGTACGCCTCGACGAGCGTCGGGCCCTGGCCGTCGCGGGCGCGCTGCAGCGCGGCCTGCGTGACGGCGTACGTCGCGAGGACGTCGTTGCCGTCGACGCGGACGCCGGGGAAGCCGAAGCCGAGCGCGCGCTGGTAGAGCGGGATCCGGGTCTGGCGCTCGATGGGCTCGGAGATCGCCCACTGGTTGTTCTGGCAGAAGAACACCACGGGCGCGTTGTAGGACGCCGCGAAGATGAAGCCCTCGTTGACGTCGCCCTGCGAGGACGCACCGTCGCCGAAGTGGGCGATGACGGCCGAGTCGCGGTCGGGGTCGCCGGTGCCGACGACGCCGTCGCGCTGGATGCCCATCGCGTAGCCGGTGGCGTGCAGCACCTGGGCGCCGATGACGATCGTGTAGAGGCCGAAGTTGTTGTCCTTCGGGTCCCAGGCGCCCTGGTCGACGCCGCGGAAGAGGCCGAGCAGGTCGAGCGGGTCGATGCCGCGGCAGTAGGCGACGCCGTGCTCGCGGTAGGTCGGGAAGACGTAGTCCTGCGGGCGCAGCGCGCGGCCGGCGCCGATCTGGGCGGCCTCCTGGCCGAGCAGCTGGGCCCAGATGCCGAGCTCGCCGTGGCGCTGGAGCGCGGTGGCCTCGGTGTCGATGCGCCGCGTGAGCACCATGTCGCGGTGGAAGCCGCGCAGCTCCTCGGCGGAGAAGTCGTGGTCGAACTCGGCGTGGTGGACGCGCTCACCCTCCGGGGTCAGCAGCTGGACGAGCTCGGGCCCACCGTCCTGCTGCGTGGGTCCGAAGACCTCCACCAGGTCGGGGCCGAATCCTGCCGGGGTCGCTCATGGCACTCCTTCGTGCGGCTAGCGGCTCTCGGGGTCACCGGGATCGCCGACGGCTCTGGTGCGGTCGCGGGCGTGTGTGACCCCGACCACATGGTGCCCGCACAGGTATCGAGCAGGCCAGCCCGGGCGCCAATCGGGCCGCACGTCCGGGGCGTGCTTGGATCTCCCGGTGCTCCGACCCCCGGCCGTCCTGGCTCGTCCTCGCTCCTGGCCGCTGACGGCCGTCCTCGGTCGCCTGCGACCGCCTGCTGCGGCGGCTCGCCCGCCGACCGCGGCGCCGGACCGGCCGCGTCCCGTCCTCACCGGCGACTTCGCCGACCCGGCGGTGACGGTGCCGGCGACGGGTTCGTCGGGTTCTCCACCGGCAGCCTCGTCCCGCGGGCCGTACTCCGACCGGCCCGCGCGGCGCGTGGCGGGCCGCCGGGCTCCGCGCTGGTCCGGCTCCCGTCCTGGTCGCACGCCGACGGCGACATCTGGGCCTCCGACGTCGCCCGCGTCGACGGCTGGTGGGTGCTCTACTTCGCCGCCCCGGTGCGCGGGCATCGGCGAGTACGGCCGCTGCATCGGGGTCGCCCGCTCCCGCTCGGCGCTCGGCGGCTTCAAGCCGGTCGGCGGACGACCCGCTGGTCTGCCCGTCGTACGTCGAAGGCCCCGGCCGCCGAGCGACGACGGTGCCGCAGCGCGACCGCTCGGCCTGCCGCGCGCCGGCGTGATCGACCCGTCCCTGTTCGTCGAGGACGGGCGCCCGCACCTGCTCTACAAGACCGACCGGATCCCGTCGTCGATCCGGCTGCTGCCGCTGACGCCGAGCGGGCAGCACGGGCGGCCGGCGCCGTAGCGTCGAGCTGCTTCCGCCACGACGGCGTGCTGGAGAACCCGGTGGTCGTGGAGCGGCCCGGCGGCTAGGTGATGCTGCTGTCGCAGGGCGACTTCAGCGCGCTGCTCCTACCGGACGGTCTGGCGCCGGTCGGCCTCGCTCCTCGACTGGTCGGCGGCCAGCAGGGCGTGCTGCTCGACCGGGCGACGACCGGGCTGTGCGGCCCGGGCGGCGCCGACGTGAGCGCCGTGCCACGGGCGGTCGCGGCTGCGGGTCTACTTCTCACGCGTGGACCTGCGAGCGGCGGCCAGTGCCCGGCCGCGGGTCCGACCTGGTGAAGAAGCGCTCGCGGCTCGGGTCGCGGCGCCCGATGTACGCCGCCGAGCTGGCCTGGGCCGGCGGGGTCCCGGTCGTCTCGTTCCTGGCGCTGACCGCGCGGGGACTTGCCCTCACCCCGGGGCGCCGGGGTATCAAGGGGTCAGCCTGCAAGGGGGAACCTTGCACACATGACACGTCACCTGATCCGCTGGACCGGCGCGCTCGCCGCGCTGGCGGCGCTGCCCGCACTGCTCGCCGTACCCGGCTCGACGACCGCCCGGCGGACGAGTCCCGCGAGTCCCGACCGGGCGCGCCGGACCGGGCCGCGACCGCCCCGCGACCGCTGATCTGGGACCGCGACTTCGGCGACCCGAGCGTCGTCCTCGACGGCACGCGGTGGTTCGGCGCCGCGACCGGCTTCCGCGGGCGGGCCTCGCGCTCGGACTACGACTGGGGCACTGGGGGCGCGGCGGGCGACCTGCTCAACGCCGGCCGACGTGGGCGAAGTTCGCCGGCGTCTGGGGGCCGGAGATCGAGCAGAGCCCCGACGGCTGGCGTCGCCTACTACACGATGCCCTCGCGCGGCCTCCCCCACGAGCAGGACCGCTGCATCGGCGTCGCCACCGCCGCCGACCTGTCGCCACCTTCACCGGTCTGGGCAACAGGCCGCTCGTGTGCCCCGACTACTCCACGACGAGCCCGCCTTCGACCCGGTCGGCCGGCCGGGTCGGCCTGCCGCGGCGCGGCGTCATCGACCCGTCGTCGTACGTCGCTCCCGACGGCCGCCGCTTCCTGCTCTACCGCACGCAGGGCACGCCCTCGACGATCCGGATGATCCGGCTCAACGCCGCCGGCACCGCGCACCTTCGGCCGCAGCCGCGAGCTGATCCGCGACGTGCGGCGTCCTGGAGAACCCGGTCATGGTCCGGCACGGCGAGTGGCACTACCTGATCACCTCGCGCGGCGACTACGGCGACTGCCGCTACCGCACGATCTGGCGCCGGTCGCACTTCCTCAAGCAGGACTGGCAGGGCACCCGCGGCCACGCGCTGCTCAACCGGCAGAACACCGGCGTCTGCGGTCCCGGCGGCGCCGACTACGTCCCGAGGCCGACACCGCGGCCAACCGGATGTTCTTCCACGGCTGGGTCTGCAAGGGGACCAACCTGCCCTGCTACCAGTCCTACCAGGGCCACCAGGACTACGAGGACGTCGGCAAGCGCGCCTTGTACGCCGCCCGGTGGCGTGGACGAAGGACGGCCCGTCGCTCTCGGCGTTCGTCCAGGGGCCGAGTCCGGCGCCGACCCCCGGTCACCGAGACGCCGACGCCCACCCCGACGCCGACGCCCACGCCCACCGAGACCCCGACGCCCGACGCCGACCGACACGGTCACCCCGACGCCGACCGAGCCGACGACGCACCGCCACCCCCTGACCCGGCATACGGCGAGCCGTCGCCGCGCCGGGGCGGCGTACGCTCAGCCGCGTCCGTGCGGCGTCGAGCCAGCACGTCCGGGTCGGGACCCTGCGGGACGATGCTGGTCGGGTTGATGTCGGTGTGCACGACGTAGTAGTGCTGCTTGATCTGGTCGAAGTCGATCGTCTCGCCGAAGCCCGGCGTCTGGAAGAGGTCCCGCGCGTAGCCCCACAGGGCCGGCATCTCGGTGAGCTTGTTCGGTTGCACTTGAAGTGACCGTGGTAGACCGCGTCGAAGCGGGCCAGCGTCGTGAACAGCCGCACGTCGGCCTCGGTGATCGTGTCGCCCATCAGGTAGCGGCGGTCGGTCAGGCGCTCCTCGAGCCAGTCCATGGCGACCCAGAGGCGGTCGTACGCGTCGTCGTACGCCTCCTGCGACCCGGCGAAGCCGCACCGGTAGACGCCGTTGTTGACCTCGGTGAAGACCCGCTTCATCACCGCCTCCATCTCCTCGCGGAGGTCGGCCGGCCACAGGTCGGGGGCGTCGGGGCGGTGGTGCTCGCGCCACTCGAAGAAGAGGTCGTGGGTGATCCAGCGGGAAGTCGTTGGTGACCACCTGCGCGTGACGCGACCTCGACGATCGCCGGCACCGTGATGCCCTCGCGGGTAGTCGGGCACCCGGTTGAAGTAGGCCTCCTGCAGGCGCTCGATGCCGAGCACCGGGTCGCGCCGCCGGGGTCGAGGTCGAAGGTCCAGCTGCGCTGCGTCGTGGGTCGGGCCGGGCGTCCCCAGCGAGATGACGTCCTCGAGGCCGAGCAGGTTGCGCACGATGATCGCCCGGTTGGCCCACGGGCACGCCTTGGCCGCGACGAGCCGGTAGCGACCGGGCTCGACCGGCCAGACCTGGGCGTCCTGCGGGCCGCGGTCGCTCCGGGTCGGCCGACCGCGCGCCGGCCAGGATCCGGTCGGGGATGTAGTCCATGTCCCGCTCGAACGGCTTGCCCTTGGCGGTGTACGTCGCGCTCGTCGCCCATGCTGCGTATCCCCCGATCGTTGCCGTCTCAACCATCTTGTCACGCCGCCCCCCGAGCGGTACGCCGCAAGTAACGCGGTGTTGGTCACGCGAGACGTGGCATCGAGGACTCGTCCCGTCCGACCAACACCGCGTTACTTGACGGGGAGCCGATTGCCAAGAAGTGTTTGCAAATGACTCTTGGCAGTCCTAGCCTGCTCCCATGCCCTCCTCCATCTCCCCCGACATCGCCGGCCTGCGCGCCCTGAGCCACCCGGTCCGCCTGCGGATGCTCGGCCTGCTGCGCACCGAGGGCCCGGCGACCGCCACGTCGCTGGCCCAGCGCCTGGGCCTCAACACCGGCGCGACGTCGTACCACCTGCGCCAGCTCGCCCAGCACGGCTTCATCGAGGAGGACCCCGAGCGCGGCACCGGGCGCGACCGGTGGTGGCGGGCCGCGCACGACGCCACCCGCACCGACTTCCGCCGGGAGGGCACGAGCGACGAGGACGTCGAGGCCTACCTGACCACCGTCGCGCTGCTGTACGGCGACCGGTTGCGGTCGGCGGTCGCGGAGCTGCGCTTCCTCCCCGAGGAGTGGCGGTCGGTCGGCACCCTGAGCGACTGGGAGATCCCCCTCACCCCCGCCGGTGCCGACGAGCTCGTCCAGGCCCTGGTCCGCGTCATCGAGGAGACGGAGAGCAGCGAGGCGGAGGACGCGGCGCCCTTCTCGGTCAACCTCAACGCCTTCCCCCGCCCCGGCGCCCTCGGGACGGACCCCGCGGGGACCGACGGGTGAGCGACCCGAGCACCGGCACGACGACCGCCGACGCGACCGACCGCCACCCGCCGGGCGCCGCTCGATCGGTGGCCTGACGGCCGAGGGCATCTCCTTCATCGGCACCCGGGTCTCGATGATCGCGATCCCGTGGTTCGTGCTGTCCACCACCGGCTCGGCCACCCAGACCGGCCTCGTCGCGGCCGCGGAGATCGCCCCGCTCGTGCTCTTCAAGGCGCTCGGCGGCCCGCTGCTCGACCGGGTCGGACCGCGCCGGGTCACCCTGGTCTGCGACCTCGGGTCCGCGCCTCGTCGTGGGCTCGATCCCGCTGCTCCACCAGCTCGGGGCGCTGACCTTCCCGCTGCTGCTCGTGATCGTCGCGGTCGCCGGCGCCCTGCGCGGGCCCGGGCGACGCGGGCAAGTCGGCGATGACGCCCGAGATCGCCCGGGTCGCCGGGGTGTCCCTCGAGCGGGTGACCGGGCTGGGCAGCGCCGTCGAGCGCACCTCGACGATGGCCGGGGCCGCGCTGGCCGGGCTGCTCGTCGCCGGGTTCGGGGCCGCCAACGCCCTGTACGTCGACGCGGCCTCGTTCCTGCTGTCCTTCGCGGTCTTCGCGCTCTCGACCACCGGGATGGGCGACCCGTGCCGGCGCCGGGGCCGACCACCGGCGTCCGCACGACGTCGTACCTCACCGAGCTCCGGGAGGGCTGGGACTTCCTGCGCACCGAGCCGGTGCTGGTCGCGATCTGCGTCATGGTCGCGGTGACCAACCTGCGTCGACCAGGCGTACGTCGCGGTGCTCGCGCCGGTCTGGGCGAAGGAGTCCGGCGCCGGGGTGGAGGTGCTCGGCGCGATGTTCGCCGCCTTCAGCGGGGCCTCGGTCCTCGGCGCGCTGGCCGCGGCCCGGTGGGGCGAGACGCTGCCGCGGTACCGGACCTACGTGGTCGCGTTCCTCGTCGCGGGGGCGCCGCGCTTCGTCGTGATGGCCCTGGAGTCACCGCTGTGGGCGGTCTTCGCCGTCACGGTGGTGGCCGGCGCGGCGTCGGGCTTCCTCAACCCGATCCTCGGCGCGGTGATCCTGGAGCGGATCCCGGCGCCGCTGATGGGCCGGGTCTCGTCGCTCAACACCGCGATCTGCTGGTCGCTGATGCCGCTGGGCGGCGTGCTCGGCGGCCTGGCCGTGACCGCCGCTCGGCGTCTCGCCGGCCCTGCTGATCGCCGGCGCGGCGTACCTCGTCACGACGATGGCGCCGACGCGGGTGCCGTCGTTCCGGGCGATGGACCGGGTCCCGCGGGAGAGTCCCCGCCCAGGCGGGGACTCCGTCACCGTGTGACCGTTGCAACCGTCACACAGTGTCGGACTCGCCGACACAGTCCCACCGAACCCGACCGAGGCGACCCGAGCAGGCTCAGCGCGGGAACGTCCGCGCCAGCTCCAGCACCCGGTCGTTGGCCTCGGGCTCGCCGATCGTGACCCGGGCGCCCTCGCCGGCGAACGGCCGCACCACGATGCCCAGCTCGTCGGCGGCGGCCGCGAAGTCCGAGGGTCCGCTCGCCGAGGCCGAACCACACGAAGTTGCCCTGCGCGTCGGGCACGTCCCAGCCGGCCGCCCGGATCCCGTCGACCACCCGGGCCCGCTCGGCGACGAGCGCGTCGACCCGCTCGAGCAGCTCGGCCTCCGCCTCCAGCGAGGCGATGGCCGCGGCCTGCGCGACCGACGAGACGCCGAAGGGCAGCGACACCGAGCGCAGCGCCCCGGCCAGCGGGGCCTGCGCGATGGCGTAGCCGACCCGGAAGCCCGCGAGCCCGTAGGCCTTGGAGAAGGTGCGGGTCACGACGACGTTGGGGTGCGCGCGGTACGTCGCGACGCCGTCGACCGCGTCGTCCATCCGCACGAACTCGAGGTAGGCCTCGTCGACCACGACGAGCACGTGCGAGGGCACCCGCGCGAGGAACGCGTCGAGCTCGGCCTGCGACACGGCCGGGCCGGTCGGGTTGTTGGGCGTGCAGACGATGACGACCTTGGTGCGCTCGGTGACCGCCGCGGCCATCGCGTCGAGGTCGTGGCGCCCGTCGGCCAGCACCGGCACCCGGACGCTGGTCGCGTCCGCGACGGTGGCCGCGATCGGGTAGGCCTCGAACGAGCGCCAGGCGTAGACGACCTCGTCGCCGGGGTCGCAGAAGGCGTTGAGGAGCTGGTAGATCAGCGCGACGACTGCCGGTGGCCGCCGCGAGGTCGGACGCGGGACGCCCAGCGGGCCGACAGCGCGTCGTACAGGGCGGTGTTGCCCATGTCGGGGTAGCGGTTCATCGCCTCCGCGGCGCGCGTCGCGGCCTCGACCACGCCGGGCAGCGGCGGGTAGGGGTTCTCGTTGGACGAGAGCTTGTACGTCGTGAGGCCGGGGCGGGGCGTCGGCGGCTTGCCGGGCACGTACGTCGGGATCTCGGCGACGTTGCGGCGGGGCTGGGGGTTCTGCGGCATGGGCCTCACCCTAGGACGTGGCCGAGCGCCCGGGGGGCACACCCGGGGCGAGGCAGTGCAGGTCCGGTGGCTAGCGCTTGGGGCCGTTGATGCGCCGCTCGATGCGCGACTCGGGCTGCCCGAGGATCTTCGCGAGCAGGCTGACGCGGTTGCGGTAGGCGTAGACGGCGCCGACCACGAGGACCAGCAGGATGAGGAATGTCATGCCCCCAGCGTAGGTCGGGGGCGGTGGTCCCACGGGCGCAGCAGCAGCGCGAGCACGACGCCGAGCAGCCCGCCGAGGAGGACGCCGACGATGTTGTCGACCATGTCGGTGACGTCGCAGGCGCGACCGATCCGGGCGGCGGCGAGCTGCATCGCCTCGATGGCCAGCGAGTAGAGCGCCAGCGCGGCGATGCCGAGCGGAGCCAGCACCCAGCGGGTGCGCCAGCGGGCGACGGCCAGCACCCACAGGGCGCCGGCGGGCACGAAGACCGCGATGTTGAGCAGCCGCTGGCTGCCCGGGAGGATCCAGAACCCGTCCGGGGCGGGGCCGCCGTAGTCGATCGAGCAGGTGGTCTGCGCCTCGTCGGCCGGCACCACGCCGATGCCCCACTGCGCCGGGATCAGGGTGAGGATGCCGATGCAGACGACCGTCCAGCAGAAGCCGGCGATCGCCACGACGTCACCGGGCCCAGGCGCGGTCGCAGCAGGCGGGCGAGGCCGACGAAGACGACCAGCGCGAGCAGGCAGCCCAGGAGCATCACGCCCGTCCCGCCGATGGTCACGCAGCGAGGCTAGCGAGGCGCGGGCGCGAGGGCCTCCAGCAGGTGCGCCAGCATGGGCCACAGGACGGTCCGCTCGGAGTCGTCGACCACCCGGTCCATCCCGGCGAGCTCGAGCATCACGTAGCCGTGCAGGGCGCTCCAGAACTGCGCGGCGACGGCGCGGGCGTCGCCCTCCCGCAGCACGCCGGCCGCCATGGCGCGCTCGATGCCGGACACGATCTGGTCGAAGGCCGCCGCCGCCACCTCCGGGTCCGCGCCCCGGCCGTGGAAGCCGCCCAGGCTGATCGCCCCGAACATGACGCCGAACAGGTGCCGGTTCTCCAGGGCGTTGTCGCGGTAGGCGCCGGCCATCCGGCGCAGGTCCACCAGCGGGTCGTCGGCGACGTGCCCACCGCGTCGACGTGGTCGATGAGGCGGCGGAAGCCCTCGGTCGACGACCTCGTCCACCACCCCGGCCATCGACCCGAAGTGCGTGTAGACGGCCATCGTGGACGTGCCGGCCGCCGTCGCGAGGCCGGCGTGCGGAGAGGGCCGAGGGGCCCTCCTCGCCCAGGATGCGCGCGGCCTGCTCGATGAGGCGCGCGCGCAGCTCGGCCGGACTCCCGGCGGATTCGGTGCTCACCGTGGACATGGTGCCATCACAGCGTTATGGTCGATTCGATAACAGCGTTATCGACCTCTCCCGAACCGAGTCCGCCATGACCCTGACCCATCCCGCCCCGACCACCAGCCGCTTCCTCCGGGACAACTTCGCCCCCGTCACCGAGGAGCTCACCGCCGTCGACCTCACCGTGACCGGCTCGCTCCCCGACCACCTCGACGGTCGCTACCTGCGCATCGGCCCCAACCCGATCCACGAGCAGGGCGAGCACTTCCACTGGTTCCTCGGCGAGGGCATGGTGCACGGCGTGCACCTGCGCGACGGGCGGGCGCAGTGGTACCGCAACCGCTGGGTCCGCTCGTCCGACGTCGCCGCCACCCTCGGGGAGCCGGTCCGCGGCACCCCCGGCGGGTCGGACTTCGCGGCCAACACCAACGTGCTCGAGCACGCCGGGCGCACGCTCGCGCTCGTCGAGGGCGGCTCCCCGCCGTACGAGCTCACGCACGACCTCGACACCGTCGGGCCCTGCGACTTCGGCGGCACCCTGCCCAGCGTGCCGGGCCGCCCGGGCTACAGCGCCCACCCGCACGAGGACCCGGAGACCGGCGAGCTGCACGCGATCTCCTACAGCTGGATGCGCGGCAACCGCGTCGACTACTCGGTGCTCGACCCGTCGGGCCGGATCCGGCGCAGCGTCGACATCACCGTCCACGGCAGCCCGATGATCCACGACTTCGCCCTGACCGAGCGCCACGTCGTGGTCCTCGACCTGCCGGTCACCTTCGACCTCGCGGCCGCCACCGCCGACGTCCCCCGCGTCGCCCGGCCGGTCGTGCGCGGGCTGCTCGGCCGGATCGTCGGACGCAACCCGGTGCCCGAGCCGATGATCGCCCGGGTCGCGCGCGGCGGCTCCGACGGACCCCCGTCGCTGCCCTACCGCTGGAACCCCGACTACCCCGCCCGCATCGGCGTCCTGCCCCGCGACGCCGAGGGCGACGCGATCCGCTGGTTCGACATCGACCCCTGCTTCGTCTTCCACACGCTCAACGCGTACGACGACGGCGACACCGTCGTCGTGGACGTCGTCAAGCACCCCCGGATGTTCGCCACCGTCCTCGACGGGCCGGACGAGGGGCCCACCGTCCTCTCCCGCTTCACCCTCGACCTGGCCACCGGCCGGGCGCGCGAGGACGGCTTCGACCAGCGCTCGCAGGAGTTCCCGCGCCACGACGAGCGGCTCACCGGGCGGCGGCACCGCTACGGCTGGGCCGTCGGGTTCGACGGCGGCCGGACCGGGGACGCCGTGCTGCGCCACGACCTGGACGCCGGACGCACCGACGTACGACGCCTGGGCGACGGCCTGGAGGCCAGCGAGTTCTGCTTCGTCCCGACGCCGGGAGGCACGGCCGAGGACGACGGCGTGCTCCTGGGCTACGTCTTCGACCACGGCGAGGGACGCTCGCACCTGCGGGTGCTGGACGCCGCCTCGCTGGAGGACGTGGCGGCCGTGCACCTGCCCGGTCGGGTGCCGGCGGGCTTCCACGGCAACTGGGCGCCGACGGAGTCCTGAGGAGGTCCGGCCGCCCCCGACCGGCGACCGGGCCGGGTTCACCTCGCCCCCTACGCTGGCCGGCATGAGGTTCGTGATCTGGCTGCTGACCACCGCGGGAGGGGTGGCCGTCGCCGCCTGGCTGCTCGACGGCATCTCCTTCGACGGCGCCGACTGGCAGGACAAGGTGCTGCCGCTGCTCGGCGTCTCGCTGATCCTCGGCCTGGTGTCCACCTTCATCAAGCCGGTGGTCCAGCTGCTCTCCCTCCCCTTCATCATCCTGACCCTCGGCCTGCTGCTGCTGGTCATCAACGCCCTGATGCTGATGCTGACCGCGTGGCTCGCCGACGTCCTCGACCTCGGCTTCACCGTCGACGGCTTCTGGACCGCGATGCTCGGCTCGGTGGTCATCACCCTGGCGACATGGACGATCGACGCGGTGGTGGGCGACGAGTGATGGAGCGGCTGCCCGCCCAGCAGACCGACGGTCCCTACCGGATCGCGCTGGTCTGCCTCGGCAACATCTGCCGCTCCCCGATGGCCCACGTGGTGCTCGCCGACCACCTCGACCGGGCCGGGCTGGCGGCGAAGGTCGAGGTCAGCAGCGCCGGCACCGGCGGCTGGCACGTCGGCAAGCCGATGGACCCGCGCGCCGCGACGGCGCTGATCGGCGAGGGCTACGACCCCTCGGCCCACCGGGCCCAGCAGTACGACGCCGCTGGCTGGAGACCCACGACGTGGTCCTGGTGATGGACCGGGCCAACCTCGCCGACGTCGGCGCGCGCGAGCGCGTCGCCCTCTTCCGGGACTTCGATCCGGTCGATCGTGGTGGGGAGGTGCCCGACCCGTACTACGGTGGTGACGACGGATTCGGGGAGGTGCTGTCGATGGTGGAGCGCACGAGTGCCGCGATCGTCGACGCCCTGCAGCGCCGGGACCGGACGGGCACGCCCGCCTGATGGCCCGCCAGCCCCTCATCGCCCGCCGCGCCGAGGAGCTCCTCGGCGCCGCCGTGGTGGCCACCGCACCGGTCGCCGGCGGAGACATCTCCACCGCGACGAGGCTGCGCCTGTCCAACGGCACCACGGCGCTGATGAAGACGCTCGCCCCACGCCCCGCCCGGCTTCTTCGAGGCGGAGGCCGCCGGCCTGCGCTGGCTGGCCGAGGTCGAGGGCGGGGTCCCCGTCCCGCCGGTGCTCGCCGTCGACGCCGAGTGCGTGATCCTCACGTGGGTGGAGCCGTCGGCCAAGCAGGGGCTCGAGGCCGCGCTCGCCTTCGGCCACGCCCTCGCCACCACGCACGCCGCGGGCGCGGCGTCGTACGGCGCGGAGCAGGACGGCTTCATCGGCCGCCTGCCGATGCCCAACCGCACCAGCCCGACGTGGGCCGAGTTCTACGCCGTGCGCCGGGTGCTGCCCTACCTCAAGCTCGCCCGCGACCGGGGCGCGATCACGCCCGAGGACGCGGCGACGGTCGAGTCCGTCGTCGGGCGGCTGCGCGACCTCGTCCCCGAGGAGCCGCCCTCGCGCCTGCACGGCGACCTCTGGAACGGCAACTGCCTGTGGGGCGCCGACGCCGTCCACGTCATCGACCCGGCGGCGTACGGCGGGCACCGCGAGGTCGACATCGCGATGCTGCACCTCTTCGGCCTGCCGCACCTCCAGCGGGTGGTGCAGGCGTACGACGAGGCCACGCCGCTCGCGGACGGCTGGGAGGACCGGCTCGCGCTGCACCAGGTCTTCCCGCTGCTGGTGCACGCCTGCATGTTCGGCGGCGGGTACGGCGCCCGCGCCGCCGCCGCGGCCGGGCGCTACGCCTGAGAGGACACGGGATCGGGGTCGTGCCGGTGCTCGGTGAGCAACGGGACGTGCTCCCCGAAGGCGTTCCAGCCGCGGTCGGCGCGCAGGAACGGCTCGGGACCCAGCGCGTCGTACACGGACGCCTTCCAGGGATAGTCCTCGGGCTGCTGCGCGGCCTCGTCGAAGGGCGGCGGCTCGGCGCCCGTGGCGACGAGATGGCCACCGCTCTCCAGGCGCCGGGCGCCCACCCCTGCCGAGGCCACCCGCTCCTCGCCCCACCGGGCGACGAACGCGGGACCCAGGTACTGGAGCCAGAAGACGTCCGGCAGCGCCATCTCGAGGGCCTGGAACGCCGGAGGCTGCCAGGTGGGTGGTGCGCCACCCGAGGGCGAGGGACCGTGTCGGCGCCGGCGGTCCGTCGTGAACGCGCCGCGCAGCTGGACCAGGTGGGACCGCGTGCTGACGAAGCCGTAGAAGGCTCGCGTCGCCACGGCGAGCTCGGCCAGCAGGTCCCCGAGGCGCGTCGGGTCGGGTGCCACCAGCGTGAGCTCGACCCGGCTGGGGCGGACGAAGCCGGGCGGATGGTGGGAGAACGGGTCCGCGACGTAGGACACCGTCCCGGTGTCACCCCGCTCGGGACGGGCGAGGTGCGCGACCACCTGCGCCGATCCCGACTGCTCCCGCCCGAGCAGGGCGAGGTCCGAGGCCAGGTCCGTGACCACCGATCGCGGTGGATCCGTCGGCCCGAGGCGGGTCGGAGTGACCCCCGGGTGCGACGCCAGCACCATTCCGATCCGACGCAGGTGCTCCTCCGCGCCGGGTGCGGCGAGCCCGGACAGCTCGAGGACGAACACGTCCGTGTCGGGGCTCGCCGCACCTGAGGTCATGCGCCCATCATCCCGGGAGGCACTGCAGGATGGTGAGCTTTCCGTTCTTGGCCATGTCCATGACCTTCTGGCTCAGCTGGGTGTTGTGCCGCACCACCAGGATCGCCGGGCCGTTGCCTCGGGAGTCGGCCTCGTCGATCAGGTCCGAGATCTGCTTGGTGAACGCCTGGCGCAGGACGTTCTTGATCTCGCCCAGCCGTCCGTTCTCGATGAAGTCCGGGTAGCGGGTCGTGCCCGTCGCCCCGGTGTAGGGAGCCAGGCGACCCGGGTCCGAGCCCTGGATGCGCCGGATGAGGTCCTCGGCCGCGGCGCCCTTCGCGTTGCGGGAGGGCAGTCCGGCCATGGTCAGCACCGTGTTGAGGATCGTGGCGCACACGAAGGTGCCCGCCTCCTCGCCGAGGTAGCGCGCGATCTGTGCTCCCAGGCGAGTCTTCATGGCGTACTCCACCGAGGTGGCGCCCGTCGGGTCGGTCCGGTTGCACGGCTGGTTGTCCGCGTAGGGGTACGGGTTGAGGGCCGGTGCTGGGTCCTCGGACAGGAAGCGCCCGCTGGCCGGGTCGTAGTACCGGGCGCGTGCGTACACCAGCTCGGTGTCGGCGTCGTACTGATGGCCCGTGTAGCCGTAGGTCTGCCGGCCGCCCGTGGTCTCCCCGAACGCCGAGTACTCCCGGCGCTCGCGCAGCTCTCCGGAGGCATCGGTGTAGCCGACCACCGAGCCCACCCCGTCGAAGACCGGGTAGGTGGTGACACCACCGGCGGTGCGGGACAGGAACAGCCCGGGGACCTCGGTCGTCGCGAAGGACTCCAGCACCGTCCCGTCACCGGCCAGCACGTGCGCGACGTTGGAACCGTCGTAGACGTAGCCGCGGACCGAGCCGTCGGGGGACTCGACCTCGATCCGACGGCCGAGGGCGTCGTAGCGGTAGCGGGTCGACGACGCGCCGTCCCGGACCGAGAGGAGCGACCCGTCGACGCCCCACTCGTAGGTCCGCACCCGTCCCGTCGAACGCTCGGTGCGGGTGAGGACGTTGCCCTCACCGTCGTAGGTGAAGCTGTAGCGGTCGTCTCGCACCAGACGGTGGCCCGCGTCGTGCTGGGCGCCCCCGCTGGTCCGGTTGCCCATGACGTCGTAGGCGTAGGCCTCGTCCGCGACCGCCGAACCGGCGGGGTGGTCGGCCGACGTGAGTCGGCCCAGGTCGTCGTACCCGTAGGCGTGCCGGCCGGTCGAGTCGACCATCGCGGTGCGTTGGCCAGCGGCGGAGTACTCGTACTCCCCGCCGGCCAGGACCTGCCCGCCCACGGAGGTGGTCCGCGAGGTCAGGGACCCGTCCGTGTCGCTCCAGTCGAGGGCGTCGACGGCCCCGTTGGGCATGGTGATCCGGTTGAGCGCACCGCTCGGGTCGTAGCCGAGATCGAAGGTGCCGCCGTCGGCGTCCGTCACGCCGGCGAGGGCGCCGGTGGGATCGAGCCGGAAGGTACGACGCCCGTCGATGCCGGTGAGCGAGGTGCGCGCGCCGCTGGGGTCGTAGCCGAAGGAGAGCGTCGCCGACGGGACGCCGGAACCCGCGACCTCATCCTGCACCTGCCGGACGATGTTGCCGTCGCGGTCGTAGTCCAGATCCACGCTGGAGTCGAGGTCGGTGGCCTCGAGGACCCGGCCGAGACCGTCGTAGGTGAACTCGACGACGTTGGTCCTGCTGCTCTGCCGGACCAGCCGACCGGCCGCGTCGTAGCCGAAGGTCGTGGCGTCCCCGTTGCGGTCGATCCGCTCCACCAACCGACCCGCGTCGTCGTAGGAGTAGACGGTGGCGCGGCCCGACAGGTCGACCTCCCGGCGGAGCTGGCCGCGGTCGTCCCACACCCAGGTCCGTGTGCCGCCCCCGGCGTCCCTGCTGGAGACCAGCCGGCCGTAGGCGTCGTAGCCGAACGTCGTCGGCGGGTTGGTGCCGTCGTCGTAGGACGTGACGCGGCCCTTGGAGTCGTAGTCGTAGGTCTTGACGGTGCCGTCGGCATCCGTGACCGTCCTGGCCCGGCCCAGGGAGTCGTAGGTGAAGCGCTGCGTCACCTCGCCGGCATGACTGACGGACGAGACCCTGCCCTCGGCATCGAGGGCGAAGACGTCGCTTGTCCCGTCGGCGCGCTTCTGCGAGGTGACGTTGCCGGCCGCGTCGTAGGCGATCTCCTTGGACACACGTCCGTCGGGACCGGTCACCTTGACGAGCCGCCCCTGGGAGTCGTAGTCGTGGGTGATCGTGCGACCCGCGGGGTCCGTGACGGTGCGGACCTCGCCGCCCGCGGTCCAGGTCAGGCGCGTCACGGCGCCGCCGGGCGTGGTCTCGCTGAGGGGTCGGTGCTGCGCGTCGTACGTCCATCGCGTCGTGTGCGTCTGGCCGTCGGCGATCTTGTCTTCCCGGAGCTTGTCGCCGCCGTCGCTGAACGTCGTGACCGTCGTCAGCTTGCCCGTCGGGTCGGTGACCCGCTCCTGGTTGGCAGCGAGGTCCGTGGAGATCTCGGTCCGGTTGCCCTCCGCGTCGATCCAGGCGATGAGCCGACCGGCCGCGTCGTAGACGCTGCGACCCAGCGAGATCCCGCCGGAGCCGATGACGTTGGTGAGGTTGTGGGCGCCGTCGTACTCGTAGGTCGTGACCACTCCCGCCAGGTCGGTCGACGACACGAGGTCGCCATGGGCGTAGCCGTAGGAGGTGGTGCCCGCCGGCGAGACGATCTTGGTGATCCGGTCCTCGGCGTCGCGGGTGTAGGCGATGTCCTTGCCGAGGCTCGACTTCACGCCGTTGCGGGTGAACGTCAGGGTGTTACCCGCTCGGTCCTTCACGGTCTGGAGACCGGTGGTGCGGTCGATGACGTACTCGACGCCGTTGCGGTCGGTCAGCTTGAACACGGTCGGGTCGAAGACTCCGCCCGAGCCGAACATGCCGGACCTCAGGTCTCCGCCGGCGAAGAACACGGCGTCGTCGCCGACGACCTCCAAGGTCGAGGTCGTGTCGGTGCCAGACCGCGGGAAGAACTTCGCCCGCGCGAGCCCGCTGAAGAACGTGCTGCCGTCGACGCCCTTGAGGTCGAAGACCTCCTGGTGGCCGTCCGGCCAGACACGCTCACCATGTGCGGGGTGCTCGAGGTGTATTCGAGGTTGCAGAAGACCAGGCCACAGGTGGTCGACCGGCCACTCCAGCCGCCCTGCCCCAGCGGCCTGGTCACGACCGATGCGGAAGTCCGCGATGTCGACCTTCCAGCCGTACGCCGAAGTCACCGGAGACGGAGTCGAAGGAGTCGTAGGAGCGGACGACCTGCAGCGGCAGGCCGCCGAGTCCGACCTCGTGGTCGGGGAAGCTCGTGGTGAGTCGGCCCGGCTTGAACTCGCCGTCGACCAGCACGGCTGCTCGGTGTTGACGTCGCCGCCGCCCTCGGAGGTGACCGAGACGACGGGGACGACGTAGAGCACCGTTGTCCAGCAGGGTCGGGTCGATCGTCGCCGCGACCTGGGCCGACGGCCCGGACCCGGTGCCGCTCGCCAGCACCGTGGCGCTGGCCGCCGGCGGCCGGCTCAGCTCGACCGCCAGGTCGCGATCGTCGCCGGACCGGGGCGGTCACCGTCGCCGACATCGGACGTCGGAGCGGCGACGCGGGCACCGTCGGCCGGGCGAGGCCGGAGACGACCGCGCCCGGGCAGCTCCGGGTCGCTCGCCGCTGTCGCCGATCGGGATCGTCGGTGCCGTCGCCGACGGTCGACCGTCTGCGGGTCGTCGGTGGGGATCGGGTCGAGCTGGTCGCTCGTCACCGGTCCCGCGGTGGTGATCGTGCTCGTGCCCGCGGGGCAGCGGCGTCGGCGAGCCTTGAGCCGGAAGTCGACGGTGGCTGCCTGGAAGGGCGCCAGCGTGCCGACGTCGACGTCGACGCCGGAGCCGGCGGCCACGGTGCCCTGGTCGGTCCGTGACCGAGCCCGTCGACGAGCGGTGGTGCCGGCCGGGGCGGGCACCGACGACGCCGATGCCGGTGACCTGCTGGGTGCCGACCGAGGAGATGCTCAGGTCGTAGGCGAGCGTGTCGCCCGGGCGAGACGCCCCGGAGCCGTCGGCGTCGACGGCGAGGCGGCCGGTCAGCGTCGCGACCAGGGCCGGGCGTGGGCCGGGTGACCGTCGTCCGCGTCGGGTCGGCCGAGCCGGGCAGGGCGGGGTCGTCGGTCTGGACGGCGTCGAGGCCGGTGGCCGGACCGTGCCCTGGGCCTCGAGGCGCGCGGCATCCCGCCGGGAACGGGCTGCGCGCACGACGACGTCGAACACGACCGCGGCGCGAGCGACGCCGGCGATGTCGGGCAGGGTGAAGGTGACCTCGCCGTCGGCGACGGAGGCCGTTCCGCCGTCCGGGGTCGGCGACCGGAGCCGGGGACGAGGCGTGGCGCCGGCGGGCACGGGGACGCGCGCCGGTCACGCCGGCGAGGGCGAGGCCGCCGCCGTTGCGGACGGTGAGGGTGTAGCGCACGGTGTCGCCCGGGGAGACGGCGCCGTCGCCTTGCCGACGTCGCCGACGAGCGCGTCGACGAGGCTCGCGGCGAGGGTCGGCGGGGAGCTGGCGCTCCACCGACAGGATGGAGCCGGACAGCCCGTAGGTGTTGCCGCGCGCGTCCTGCCAGGCGGCGGTGCCGCGCAGCACCACGGTGCCCGAGGAGCCGGCGGGGGCGGCGTACGTCGTCCGCGCGGTCGCGAGCTCACCGGCGGCGAGCCCGGTGGGCGCACCGGTGACGGTGAGCGGAGCGGTGTCGGCGGTGGCCTCCACCTCGAGGGCCGAGGCGTCGACCGAGCCGAGGTTGGCCAGCTCGAAGGTCGTAGTCGGCGCTGCTGCCCGGCGGGGATGGCGTCGCTCGCCGACGGTCGAGACGCCCGACGACGGGCAGCTCGCGGGTGGTGCTCGACGCGCTGCAGCGGCGCGACCAGGCGACCGACGCCGCCCTGGCGCCGCGGCGTACGCCGCGCCGTTGAGCTGGGTGCCGTCGAGGCGCGACGAGCCGGCTGAGGTAGCCGGCGTCGGTCTCGGTCGCGGCCCGCGGCGCCGGGACCGGGACGTCCAGTCGCGGTGGACGCGTCGACCGACGCGCCGGGCGTCGATGACGTGCGTCGGGGTCGGTGTCGACGCGGACGTGATGACCGTCGCCTCGCCGTCCGGGCAGGATCGTGGTCACGCGCGACCCCGGTGGCGTCGGCGCCGAGCGCGCGCAGCGCCGCCGCGAAGTCGGTGCCGTAGGTGTAGAGCCGGCGCGCCTGCACGCTCGACGGGTCGAGGGTGAAGTCGACGCGGGTGCGCACGCCGCGTGGTGCGGGTCGGCGTCGAGCAGCTCGGTGGCCTGCGCCGGGGTCGAGCGGCGAGCACGGCCTGCAGCGCCCCAGGTGGCCCAGCCGCCCGGGGCGACGGTGGTGCCGACCACCCCGCCGTCGGCGGGTACGGTGACGCCCGTCGAACGGGTTGGCCCGCAGGTTCACGGTCATGGCCGGGTCGCCCGAGCGAGGCCACGGGCACCCACTGGCCGGTGGCGGCGTCCTGGCGCTCGACGGCGAAGTCGTAGCCGGCGACGCGTGGCGGTGGCGGTGTCGACGTTCTCGAGGCCGATGAGCGAGGGGACGACGACGCGTGGTGCCGCGGTTGGTGACGGTGACGTCGTAGCCCGAGGGCGTCGGACGGGAGCGCGCCGCTCGCGGTCGACGGTCGAGGGACGCTGCGAGGTCGGGCACGACGACCGGGCCGGAGACGGTGCGCCCGGGACGGCCGCAGTCGGCGCCGCGGACGCGTGACGTCGGTGCCGGTGATGGAGACGGTGTCGCCCGAGGATGCCGCAGTAGAAGCGGTTGCCGCCGCCGGAGATGCTGATCTGGCCCGAGCCGGCGAAGAGCACGCCGAGGAACTTCGACGACGAGGTGGAGATGTCGATCGCCTTGCTGCCGGTGGCGCCCGCGAGCAGCGAGCAGGCCGTCGCGGTAGGGCTCGAAGGCCGGCCGGGAGCCGGCGATCTTGATGCGGCCCTCGCTGACGAGGGTGACGCGGCCGCCGATCTGCGGAGCCGTTGAGCTGGATGTCGCAGCTCGCGTAGTAGACGCCGGAGGCGAGCGCCGACTGCACCTCGTGCCAGCTGCCGCCGAGCACAGGCCGACGACATGTCGCGGTACGCCGAGCCGACCTCGACGGCGACCGGTCCGCCGGGGCGGAAGTCGGCGACCTGCGGGCTCGATCGGGAAGTCCTGCACGCCGGGGCTTCACCGGCAGCGGGATGAAGCTGTTCTTGGTCGTGTCGGCCGCGAGCGACCCGGCGTACGTCGTGGGGCCCTGGACCGTCTTGGAGGCGCCGACGAAGCGGAGCTCGCCGTTGGTGTGCACGCGGCCCTGGATCTCGCCGGACCCGCCGGCCCAGTCGAGGGAGCGGCGCGCCGGTGCGAGTTGGCCCAGACCGCGGCGGGCGCTCGAGACCTCGAGGTGGTCGACGCGTGCGGACGGCGGTGCCGCCGTCGTCGTCGGTGAGGGTGACCACGACGTCGAAGCTGCCGGCCGTGCGGTAGACGTGGGAGCCGAAGAACGTGCCCCACCCGGGCACCGGCGGTGGTGACGTCGACCGGTCGTCGGTGGTGCCGTCGCCCCAGTCGACGGTGGCGGTGTGGGTGTCGAGCCAGCCCTCGTCGGTGAGGGTCGCGTTGACCTGGGTGACGCCGCCGGCGAAGGAGTCGCCGTGGGTCAGCTCGAGCGTCGGGGCGACGTTGTTGACCTCGACGACGACCTCGGTCGGTCGCGGTGCCGCCGGTGCCGTCGGTGACGGTCAGCTCGAAGACGTAGCGTGCCGTCGTCGGGCGCGACGAACGACGGGCTGCGCCGTGGTGCGCGAGGACAGGAAGACCGGCGGGCCCTGCCGGCGACGTCGAGGCGCCAGGAGTAGGAGACCTCGCCGGTGACGGTGACGAGGTCGGAGCAGGTGGTCTCGCGACGAGGTGCCGCCGGAGTCCTCGCCGGTGACGGTGAGGCAGATCCGGTGGCTGCCCGCGGCGAGGCCGGCCGGCAGGTCGAAGGCGACGTCGAGGTCGGCGGGGCCGTCCTTCGGGCAGCTCGAGCTGGCTGCTGAGGTCGACCGGCGCGCCGCCGTCGACGGTGTAGGTGACCTCGGTGATCTTGCTGCCGACGACCTGCGGGAGGATGTCGGGGAGCTCGGAGACGGTCGGGCACGTCGGTGCACGTGCCGCCGCTGAGGGTGGCCATGTCGATGAGCCGGCTGCCGACCGCGGAGTCCGCTGGCGCAGCGGCTGCCGCTGCCGACCGCGAAGGCGTGGAAGGTGACCGGCGGGTTGCAGGGCAGGACGGTGCTTGAGCGAGCCGCGAGCCCTGGCCGTCGGACATGAAAGCGCGTGACCAGGTTGGGCGAGCCCGGTGGTCGCCAGGAGCTGGCAGCTCGTCCGGACCGGCGGGACGAAGTTGGTGCCGCCGGAGCCGCCGACCCGCTTGATGGCCTGGACGACGTCGGTGACGCCGTTGCCGTCCTTGTCCGCGGTCGGCGAGACCAGGGTGGCCGTGGCCGACGTCGGGTCGAGGTCGATGGCGCTCGCGCCGGAGCTGAACGTGATGACGGCGACCTTGTCGACCGTCCCGGCGGCCTCGACCTCCTCCTGGAGCTTGAGCGCGGCCGCGAGCTCGCAGTCGAGGATCGTGTTGGAACGACGGTCGCCGTTGACGTCGCCGCACGGCCCGCCCCGCCACCGGCGCTGCCGGAGACGTCGATGACGTACGCGATGGAGGTGTTCTGCGCCGCCGGGCCCTGGCCGATGGCGACGGAGCCCGCGACCCGGATGTCCGGGCGCGTCGGCGTCCAGGCCGTCGAGTGCCGCACCGAGCGACGTACCACCGGGGAGGGTGCCCTGCTGCTCGGAGGCCTGCAGCGCCGGCTTGGTGCTGGCGCGGGAGCCGCTGCCGTCGAGGGTGACGGTGCTGCCCTCGTCGACCGCCTGGTCGGGACCGGCGTCGCCACCGGCGGACCGATCGGGTCGGGCGTCGGCGGCTCCTCGGGGTCCTCGGGGACCTCGGGCGCGATGCCGCCGCAGAACTTGAACTTGTTGTCGTCGTAGTCGCGGTCGCCGCCGCCGAAGAGGTCCTCGAAGCCCACCACGGCACAGCCGTCGGCCCCGAAGTCGACCACGGCGTGCGGGAGGCCGTCGGGGTTGCGTCCACCCGGGCCGAGGCGGAACTCCTGGCCTCCGACCCGGATGCCGAAGACGAGCTCGGTGCCCACGCCGTACGGCCCGACGGTCCTCGTCGTGCCCGACGTCGCGGTTGGTCGCGATCTGCACCTCCTCGGGGTCGAGGAGGAAGAGGGTCGAGGTCAGCCCGGCCGAGGCCGGCAGCACCTCCACGGTCACGGCTGCCCCGGTCGAGTAGAGCTGGCCGCCCAGCACCGGCTCGGGATCGCTGGCCTCGGCCGCCTGGGCCATGACCGGCGTGGTGGCCACGAGGACCCCCGCCAGCAACCCGATGGTGGTGCGCCGGACGCGACGCATGAACTGACCGTGTGAACCCATGACTCCCCCGAGCGTTCGGTGATGACGGTGTGGGTGGAGCGAAGCAGCCGGGTCCGGCGGCGTACATAGGCACCGGGGCGTTCCGCCCGTTCGTGCCGGTCTGGACCAGCCCGTTCGGGCTACGCGAGGTGGTCCGGACGGACCACTGCGTGACGGGGAGTGATTTCGTGCTCGAACGAAGCACGGTCAACTGGTTCAGACAACCTGCCGCGGCCGCGGCCGCGGCCCGCCGGGCCGGGCGACACGCCGGGACGGGACCTACGGCACGGTGCGCCGGGAGCGCCGCATCCCTACGCTGGGAGCATGAGGAGTGGTGCGCCCCGCCCGCCCGTCGTGTCGCCGGCCGTGGTCGCACTCGACGTGCTGGGCAAGGTCACGCTCATGGCCTGCCTCGTGCTGGTCCTCCTCGACCCGGCGTGGGGCAACCTGGAGGGCAAGGCCCCCACGGCCCGGGCGCTGACCTACCCGCTGCTCGCGTTCGCCGTACCGCTGTGGTGGCAGGTCCGGCGGCCCGCTGGGGGCTACCCCTGGCTCGCGGACCTGCTGCTGACGTTCGCCGCCTTCAGCGACATCCTCGGCAACCGGCTCGACCTCTACGACCGGGTCGCGTGGTTCGACGACGCCATGCACGTCGCCGTGGTCACCTGCATCTCCGCCGCCCTGGTCCTCCTCACCATGACCCGGACGTCGAGCACCGTTGCCGTCCTGGAGCGCTCCGTGGCGCTCGGGATGACCGCCGCCCTGGCGTGGGAGCTCTTCGAGCTGGTCACCTTCGTCACCCGCTCGGCCGAGCTGCCGTCGGCGTACGCGGACACCCTCGGCGACCTCCTCGCCGGCTGGATCGGGACGGTCCTGGCCGCGCTCCTCGTGCACCACGCGTGGCGACACCACCTCCCGCCACCCGACGAGATCTCAGCGGAGGCTCAGGCTCGACTGGCAAGGTAGGCGCTGTGCCGGACCTGCCCAAGCCCCGCGTGCTCGTCGTCGACGACGACCGGGCCGTGCGCGAGTCGCTGCGCCGCTCCCTGGAGTTCAACGGGTACGACGTCGTCGCTGGCCGCCGACGGCGCCGAGGCGCTGGCGGCCCTCGGCGTCGAGCCACCCGGACGTGGTCGTGATGGACGTGATGATGCCGCGCCTCGACGGGATCGAGACGACGCGGGCGCTGCGGGCCGACCGGCAACGACGTCCCCGTCCTGGTGCTCACCGCCCGCGACGCGGTCGGCGACCGGGTCGAGGGCCTCGACGCCGGGGCCGACGACTACCTCACCAAGCCGTTCGCCCTCCAGGAGCTGCTCGCCCGGCTGCGCGCGCTGCTGCGCCGCGTCGTGCCCGCGGACGAGGCGCCGAGGAGACGCTGTCCTTCGCCGACCTGACGATGGACGTCGGGTCCCGCGACGTCCGCCGCGGGGAGCGCGGCGATCGAGCTCACCCGCACCGAGTTCACCCTGCTGGAGATGTTCCTGCGCCGGCCGCGCCGGGTGCTGGAGCGGTCCTTCATCCTCGAGGAGGTGTGGGGCTACGACTTCCCGACCAGCGCCAACTCGCTGGAGGTCTACGTCGGCTACCTGCGCCGCAAGACCGAGGCCGAGGGCGAGCCGCGGCTGATCCACACCGTGCGCGGCGTCGGCTACGTCCTGAAGGAAGCATGAGCAGCCTCGCCGGCTGGGACGACAGGCGCTGGCACTACCGGCGGTCGCTGGCCTCCCGGGTCGCGCTCCTCACCACGATGGCGGTCGGCGTGTCGATCGCGGTGATGGCGCTGGGCGCCTTCATGGTGATGCGGATGCAGCTGCAGGCCACGCCTCGACGAGTCGCTGCTCAACCGGGCCGACAAGGCCGCCGAGTCCACCGCCCTGTCCGAGGTGACCGCGCCGGACGTGCCCGTCCTGGATGCTGGGCGCCGCCGACGTGCGCATCATCTTCATCACCTCCGAGCGCGGCGTGCTGCTCGCACGACGACGGTCCCGAGTTCGCCCTCGGGCAAGCCCGAGCTCGACGTCGCCGCCGGGACGCGAGGCCGACTCGGTCCGCACCATCGGTCGACGCCGGCGGCGTGCGCTACCGCGTCGCCACCGTGCCCGCCGGCAGCGGGCAGGCCCTGGTGCTCGCCCAGTCGCTGGACGTCGCAGGACGCGCACCCTGCGCAAGCTCGGCACCGTCATGCTCGTCTCCGGCGGGCTCGGCGTGCTGGCCGCCGCCCTGGCCGGGTGGGCGGTCGCCGCCAACGGCCTGCGTCCCGTACGCCGCCTGACCCGGTCCGTCGAGCGGATCGCCGTCACCGAGGACCTCGCCCCGCTGCCCGTCGAGGGCGACGACGAGATCGCCCGGCTGGCGGCGGCGTTCAACCAGATGCTCGACCTCGCTGGCCGCCTCGCGCGACCGGCAGCGCCGACTCGTCGCCGACGCCGGCCACGAGCTGCGTACGCCGCTCACGTCGCTGCGCACCAACCTCGACCTGCTCGCCCAGGCCGACACCGACGGCGGCCTGCCCGAGGAGGCGCGCCGCGAGCTGCTCGACGACGTGCGCGCCCAGATCGAGGAGCTCACCACCCTGGTCGGCGACCTCGTCGTCCTGGCCCGCGAGGACCAGCCCGGCCGCGGTCATCGAGTCCATCGACCTCGCCGAGGTCACCGAGCGGGCCGTGGCCCGGGTACGCCGCCGCGCCCCGGGCGTCGACTTCGACGTGCGCCTCGACCACTGGCGGGTCACCGGCGACGCCACCGGGCTGGAGCGGGCGATCACCAACCTGCTCGACAACGCCGCGAAGTGGAGCCCGCCGGGCGGCACCATCACGGTGCGGCTGGCCTCGGGCGTGCTGACCATCGACGACCAGGGGCCCGGGCATCCCGGCCGAGGACCAGCCCCACGTCTTCGAGCGCTTCTGGCGCTCCGAGGAGTCGCGCTCGATGCCCGGCTCGGGTCTCGGGCTGGCGATCGTGCGGCAGGTCGTCGACCAGCCACGGCGGCGCGTGGTCGTCGGCCGACGCCCCCGGCGGCGGCACCCGGCTGACGCTGTCGCTGCCCGGCGAGCAGCCGGTCCGCCGATCGGCCCGGACCGCTGTCGGGCTAGTCCGCGACGACCGGACGCTTGCCGCCGCTCGAGGTCCGGTCCGGCGACGCATCAGGGCTCGAGGGCGCGCAGCAGCCGCTCGGCCTTCCAGCGCGACTCGGCCCACTCGTCGTCGACGTCGGAGCGGACCGTGATCCCGCCGCCGGTGCCGAGCGTCCAGCGCCCGTCGCCGGCGGTCATCAGCGACCGGATGACGACGCCGAGGTCCGCCGGGCCGTCGCCGCTGATCCAGCCGAACGCCCCGGCGTACACGCCCCGCGGCGTCTCCTCGACCTCCTCGATGATCTCCATCGTGCGCCGCTTGGGCGCCCCGGTCATCGAGCCGGCGCGGGAACAGCGCCCGCAGCGCCCCGACCGTCGTGACGTCGTCGCGGAGCCGGCCGCGGACCGTCGAGACGAGCTGGTGCACCGACTCGTAGGACTCGACGTCCATCAGCGCCGGCACCTCGACCGAGCCGACCTCGCAGACCATCGCCGAGGTCGTTGCGGAGCAGGTCGACGATCATCAGGTTCTCGGCGCGGGTCTTGGGGTCGCGGGCCAGAGCCCGCCGCGCAGCGCCTCGTCCTCGCTCGGCGGTCGCGCCCCGCGGGCGTCGGTGCCCTTGATCGGCTTGGTCTCGATGGTGCGGTCGGCGGTGACCAGGGCGTAGCGCTCGGGGCTGGAGCTGAGCAGCCACGCCCGGTGCGCCCTCGACGTCGTGCTGGAGGAACCCGGCGTACGGCGCGGGGTTGAGGTCGCGGAGCCGGAGGTAGGTCGCCGCCGGGTCGAGGTCGGCCTCGGCGCTGAGCCGGTAGGTCAGGTTGACCTCGTAGGAGTTGCCGGCGCGCAGGTGCTCCTGGACGTGGGCGAACGCGGCGGCGTACGCCTCGGGAGCCCCACCGGCTGGCCGACCTTCGACGGTTGCTGGCCGTTGCATCGGCCTGACACGTGCCGGAGTCCCCGGCTGAAGCGGGGACTCCGACGACCGGCGCCGCCGCGTGCTCGAAGACCGCACGTGCGACGGCCGCATCCACACCGCGTCGGGCAGGGCGGGGTCGGGCCGGGCGGGCAGGTCGGGGCGGCAGGCGTAGCCGAGGTAGCCGAACCACTGCTCCCCCGGCGCCATCGACGACTCGAGCACGCGACAGATGTCGTCGCCGACGACCTCCGACGTGCCGCCCGCGTGCCGGCGCACCTCGCGGCGGGCGGCGTCGTACGTCAGGGACACGTCGTCGTCGTCGAGCCAGCCGATCGAGCGAGCGGCGGCCCGGACCACTCGCGCGCGCCCGCCGCCGTCGAGCCAGAAGCAGCGCCGGTGCTCGGCGGCGACGGCTGCGGAAGAAGGCGGCGGGGTCGCTCATGCCACGCCAGGAAGTTCGCGACCATGCGCGGCGCCGTGCTCGGACAGGATCGACTCGGGGTGGAACTGCACGCCCTCGCAGCGGCAGCGACGCGGTGCCGCACCCCCATCACCACGCCGTCCTCGGCCGACCAGGCCGTCGCGACCAGCACGTCGGGCAGCGCGGTCGCGGCCAGCGAGTGGTAGCGGACCGCCGCGAAGCCGTCCGGCAGCCCGGCGAAGACGCCCTGCCCGTCGTGGTCGATGGTCGCCACGTCGCCGTGCGCCGGCTCGACGCGCTCGACCGTCCCGCCGTACGCCGTGACCAGGCCCTGCATGCCGAGGCAGACGCCCAGCACCGGACGGGTGCCGGCGAGCAGCACCTCGCGGCCGACCGCGAAGTCGACCGGGTCGGCCGGGTGGCCCGGGCCCGGCGAGAGGACGACGTGCGAGTGGGACAGGACCTCGGCCGCGCGTCACCTCGTCGTGCTGCACGACCCGCGGCAGCACGCCGGTCACCGAGGCGACCAGGTGGACGAGGTTCCACGTGTAGGAGTCGTGGTGGTCGACCACGACGACGTCCGCGGGCGGGGGCACGGAGCACGCTAGCGGACGCTCCGCTCCCGGAGTCGGTGACGAGATCGGCGTGCGCCACCCAAGGTCCGATGCCCGAGACGGCAGCGACAGCTCACTGGGTGAGCGACCGGCACCCCGGCGGCACGCCCTGGCCCCCGGTGGCACCGGAGCACTGGTCCCACTGCGCGAGCTTCGGCCATCAGCGCCTGCACCTCGGGGGCGTGCCGCGGCTGGGCGAAGGCGTTCGTCTTCTCCCAGACCCGGTTCTTGTAGCTGTAGAACTCGTAGCCGCACGCGTTGCGGCCGCACGTCGGTGTCCAAGTCGTAGCGGATCAGCAGGCCGGTGCGGCTGCGCACGGCGACGTACGACGGGATCCGGTCGAGCTCGTCGCCGTTGAGCGCGGAGTCGGGGTCGAGCTTGGTCAGCGCCTGGGCGGTGTGCTCGAAGAAGACGTGGTTGCGGCGCACCAGGGCCGGGTCGCCGAAGGTCGGCACCAGCGACTGCCCCGAAGCGGTACGCCGGCGACGCGACGCCGGCGAGCTCCTCGAAGGTCGGCGCGAGGTCGATGTTGGACGTCAGCTCGGCGCGCGTGCCCGGCACGACGCCCGGCCCCACGACGTACAGCGGGACGTGCACGTCGGTGTCGTAGGCCGTGCCCTTGCCGCGGCCGAGGCCGTTCTGCCCGAGGTGGAAGCCGTTGTCGGAGGTGAGCACGACGTAGGTGTTGTCGTCGACGAGTGCGCAGGATCTTGCGCACGGTGCGGTCGACCGACTGCGCCATCATCGCGCGGTTGCGCAGGTCGGCGACGCTCTGCGCCGGGCGGAACGGGTTGGCCCGGGTGTTCCACGCCCGGGCGCGCTTGCCGTTGGCCTTGCGCGGCCGGTTGTCCCGGCGGTCGTCGCCGAAGCCGGGCAGGTCCCGCGTGGTCAGCGACGGTGCAGGCCACCGGCCCGCAGTTGCCCGTGCGGCCGCCGCCGGCCGGTCGCGGAACGTCGGCGGGAAGACCGGGTCGCCCGGGTAGTAGGGCTGCGGCTGGGTGCGGTTGTGCGGGGCGTACGGCGCGACCTCGAGGAAGTACGGCGCGTCGCCGTCGCGGTGGCGCCTTGATGAACTTCGTGCGCGTAGCGCTCGATCACGCTGCCGGCGTAGGCCCGGTCGCGCTCCGCCATCGGCGCGGAGAGCGGCGGCGCGGCGTGGTGCCGGGCGCGCAGCCGGCCGCTGCCGGACGTAGGTGCTGTCGAAGTCCCAGCCGTCGTACGCCGAGCCGAAGACGACGTTGAACTGCGACCAGCCCGGCGGCACCGGCGGGAGGGCGCGGCCCTGCACGTACTCGTACTCGTTGAGGTACTTGCCGACGAAGCCGGTCGTGTAGCCCGACCCCTGCAGGGTGACGTTGAACGCCCGCTCCCGGTTGCCGTAGCCCTCGAACGCGGCGTAGCCGCCCAGCGGCATCGCGTCACGCGCACCGGAGGTGTTGGTGCGGACGCCGGTCTGGTGGGGGTACTGCCCGGTGAAGAGGCTCGAGCGCGAGACGCAGCACAGCGAGTCGACGACGAAGGCGTGGGAGTACGACGCCCCGGCGCGCTTCATCTGCGCGCATCGAGCGCATCGTCTGCACGAGGTCCATCGAGAAGTCGTCCATCAGCGACCATCACGATGTTGGGCCGGTCGGCCCGCTGGGCCGAGCCCCGCTGGGCCGAGCCCTGCGCGGACCCCCGCTGCGCAGTGCCCGCCTGGGCGATGCCCCGGTCGGCGGTCGCCAGGTCGGCGCCCTGCACGGCCGGCGCGGACAGCCGCGGCGCCGGGGCCGGGGCCCGGGTGATGGCACCGGTGATGCCGCTGGCGGCCCCGCCCGCGGTCAGGGCCGCGACCGCGGCCAGGCTCACGGCCGCAGCAAGGCGGCGTCGTACGAACAACTTGGACTCCCCCGTCCAGGTGTTGGTCACTGATGGTGACGCGCCCGGGGGTGGATCGGTTGCCTGCCACGCCCGAGAGATGCAATGTCTACCAGAGTTATCGACTATCGGCGAGGAGGTCGCGCACGAGCTCGTGGATGAGGTCGTAGCCGTTCTCGGTGAGGATCGACTCCGCGTGGAACTGGATGCCGCGGAAGTGCGGCCCGGTGACCTGGTGCACGTCGCCGGTCGCCTCGTCGCGCTCGACCGTGACGCCCTCGGGCAGCGCGTCGCCGTCGTGCACCCGCCCCACGAAGGTGTTGTAGAAGCCGACCCGCTCGGTGCGCCCGGCCAGCGGGATCGGCGACTGGGTGCCCTGGAAGACGATGTCCTTGAAGTCCAGCGGGATGCCGAGCCGGTCGCACAGCGTCTGGTGGCCCAGGCACACCGCGAGGAAGGACTGGCCCGAGGCGAGCACGTCGTCGACCGCCGCGCCGGAACGCCGCGATCTTGGGGTGGTCGCCGTCGCGCGGGTCGCCGGGTCCCGGGCCGATGACCACGAGGTCCGCGCCGTCGAAGGCCCCGGTCGCGTAGTCCTCGTGGCGCACCACGGTCGACGTCATCCCGAAGACGCCGAGCACGTGGCGCAGCATGTTCACGAAGTCGTCCTCGCCGTGCAGGATCACCGCGCGTCTGGCCGGCCAGCGACGGGTCCGGCGGCGCGCCCTCCTGGTCGGTGAGCCAGAAGCGGCTCAGCCGCTGGTTGCGGGTGCCGAGCGCGAGCAGGACGTCCTCGTCGCGGGTCAGCGCGGCGATCTCCTCCGCGGGCGCCGTGGCCTGCGGGACGAGCCCGAAGACGCCGAGGATGCCGGCCGCCTTGGCGTGCGTCTCCGCCACCTCGTACGCCGCGTCGGAGTCGCGCACGAGGGTGGCACCGGCCGTGACCTTGAGGCGGCCGTCGGGGGCGACGTCGGCGGTGCGGATGAGGATCGGGCTGTCCATCGTGTGGTGGCCCTCGGCGTCGCGGCCGAAGAGCGCGAGCGCGGCGGCGTAGTAGCCGCGCCCCTCGGTCTCGTACTCGGCGATCAGCCGGCAGGCGTTCTCGACGGGCGCGCCGGTGACCGTGGCGGCGTACATCGTGTCCCGCAGGATCTCGCGCGGGTCGCGCTCGCTGCGGCCGGCGAGGAGGTACTCGGTGTGCACGAGGTGGGTCATCGGCTTGAGGAACGGGCCGAGCACCTGCCCGCCCTCGTGGCAGATGTCGCACATCATCTTGAGCTCCTCGTCGACGACCATGAAGAGCTCGAAGATCTCCTTCTCGTCGGCGAGGAAGTCGAGGAGGCGCGGCTTGAGGCGTCTCGAGGTCGCCGCCGACGCGGAAGGTGCCGGAGATCGGGTTCATCCGGACGTCCTGGTCGCGCACGCTGACGTGCCGCTCCGGGGAGGCGCCGATCAGGAAGCGGTCGCCGGTGAAGAAGCAGAAGGTCCAGTAGGCCCCGCGCTCGCGCTCGAGCAGGCGGCGGAAGACGCTGAGCGCGCGCTCGGCGCTCCAGTCGGCGACCACGGCGCGGTAGTGCCGGCCGATGACGAGGTTGGCGCCCTCGCCCTGGCCGATCTCGTCGCGGATGATCCGACTCGACGACGGTCGCGTAGTCGTCGTCGGACGTCTCGAAGCCGCCGCGGTCGGCGAACTCGATCTCCAGGGCCGGCAGCGCCGCCAGCAGGTCGTCGACCCGCACCTCGTGCTCGACGTCGATGTCGACGACCACCAGCGGGGTGCCGTCGTCGATGACGTCGAAGCCGCGCTCGCGCGACCTGCCGGAACGGGACGGCGACCAGCCGGTCGGCGACCTTGCCGTGCTCGGGGACGCCGGCCTCGAGGGGGATGTCGAGGATCGACTCGACCTCGGTACGCCGCCCGGCCACCAGCCCGGCGGTCCGCTCGGCCTTGCGCCGGATCACCGCCCACGCCTCGTGCCCCTGGATGTCGTCCAGGAGGGCGCGTACGGCGGGGGCGGCGGTCATGGCCGAAACCCTACGGTCCGGCGTCCGCGTGGATCCGGGGTGTCTCAGCCGATCGTCGTGAGGAGCTGGGTGGCGCGGGTGAGCACGACGTAGAGCGTCGCGCGGCCGGTCGCCGACTCGTCCTCGATCTCCTGCGGCCGCACGACCACGATGCCGTCGAACTCGAGCCCCTTGGTGTCGAGGCCGGTCAGCACGACCACCCGGTCCTCGCCGCTCGGGCGCCACCGACGAGTCCACGGCGGCGCGGGCGCCCCGGGCGTCGTCGGCCAGCTCGGGCCACGAGGCCAGCCAGGCGTTGACCTCGGAGCGCCGGGCGACCGGCACCACGACGCCGACGGTGCCCGCGACGCTGGCGGCGATCTCGGTGACGGCCGCGCGGGTGGCGGCCTCGAGGTCGGGGGTGTCGGGCAGCTCGCGCGGCGCCGTCGCCGGTGCGGCGTACGGCGTCGGGCAGGTCGGCGTCGAGGCCGACCCGACCGGCGTACGCCGCGGCGAACTCGTAGATCTCGGCCGAGTTGCGGTAGTTGGTCGAGAGGTGGAACTCGTGGCTGCTGCTTGCCCTGGAGAGCCTCGGCGCGGGCCTCGGCGCTCTCGGCGGGCACCGGCCACGAGGACTGCGCGGGGTCGCCGACGATGGTCCAGCTGGCGGTGCGGCCACGGCGGCCGACCATCCGCCACTGCATCGGGGTGAGGTCCTGCGCCTCGTCGATCAGCACGTGCGCGAAGCCGTCGTCCTCGATGCGGTGGGTCGGCGGGGCCCAGGCCCGACCGGAGGGGGCGTACTCGCGCTCGGAGGCGGTGGTGAGCTCCTGGAGGTCGACCCCGCCCTCGGTGGCGGTCACCGTGTCGTCGCGGTCGTGGTCGGCGTCGGTGCGCAGCGGCACGTCGCCGAGCAGGTAGCGCAGCTCGTCGAGCAGCGCGACGTCCTCGACCGAGAGCCCGCCCCCGGTCCACGACTTGCTGAGCAGGCGCTGCTCCTCGGGCGTCACGACGTCTCGCCGACCCGGGCCAGGAACTCGGGGTCGGCCAGCCAGCCGAGCACGGTGGGCGCGTCGAGCGGCGGCCACCACGAGGCGGCGAACTCGACGAACGCTGGGTTGGACAGCATGCTCGTCGTTGAAGGACTCCCGGCCCCGCTCGCGACCGCGCTCGCCGCGCACCTGGCGCCACATGGCGTCGAGCAGGGCGTGGGCGACGCGCGGCAGCTGCCGGTTGCGGCGGCCCTGCGACATGAGCGGTGCGGCGGACGCGTCCGAGGACGCCCCGGTCGAGCACGATCCGGTCGTCGCGCCAGAAGACGTCGAAGTCGGTGGGGCTGCCGGGCGCCTGCTGGCGCGCGACGCGGCGCATCAGCTCGGCCATCCGGGCGGAACCCTTGACGTCGGCGACCGCCGGCTCGTCGTGGCGGGTCGCGCGGACGCCGTCGACGACCTCGCCGAGGCTGCGCAGCGCCACGGCCGTCTCGCCGAGGCTGGGCAGCACGCGCTCGATGTAGCGCATGAACACGCCGCTGGGGCCGACGACGAGCACGCCGCCGGACTCGTAGCGGCGGCGGTCGGAGTAGAGGAGGTACGCCGCGCGGTGCAGCGCGACCACCGTCTTGCCGGTGCCGGGGCCGCCGGAGATCGACACGACGCCCTTGCCGGGCGCGCGGATCGCCTTGTCCTGCTCGGCCTGGATGGTGGCGACGATGGAGTGCATGCTCCGGTCGCGGGCCCGGCTGAGCTGGGCCATCAGCGCGCCCTCGCCGATGATCGGCAGGTCGACGTCCGACGACTCCAGCGCCTCGGCGTCGAGGAGCTCGTCCTCGACCCCGACGACCGTGCGGTGGTCCGCGCGGAGCACCCGGCGGCGGATCACGCCCTGCGGCTCGGCGGCGGTGGCCTGGTAGAACACGGCGGCCGCGGGGGCGCGCCAGTCGATGAGCAGGGTGTCGCGGTCAGCGCGTCGCGCAGGCCGATGCGGCCGATGTAGCGCGGCTCCGTGTCGATCGAGGAGTCGAGGTCGAGCCGGCCGAAGACCAGGCCCTCGTGGGCGGCGTCGAGCTGGGCGATCCGCTTCGCCGCCTGGAAGACCATCGCGTCACGCTCGACGAGCCCGCCCTCGTGCCCGAGCTTGCCGCGCCCGTGGCCCTCGGCGGCGAGCTGCTGGGCGCTGCGGGCGCTCGCCTCGAGCTGGACGTAGACGCGGTCGACGTACTCCTGCTCGGTGGCGATCTCGCGTCCCTCGAGATCTTCGCTCACTCCGGCTTCCCCCTGTGCACGTGCGTCCGTCCCCACCTGCCGTCCGGGGGACGACAGAGTTCAAGACTACTAGCCCGGTGCCCCGGACGAAGAAGTGACGAGGGACGTCACTTCCCCCGGGTGAGGAACGCGGTCATCGCCTCGCGGGCCTCGTCGCTGGCGAAGAGCCGCGCACTCAGGGCGGCCATCTCCGCGCCGCGCTCGTCGATGCGGCGGACGAGGTCGGCGTTGAGGATCCGCTTGGACTCGCGCAGCCCCTGCGCGGCACCGGTCGCCAGGCTCGCGCAGACCTCCGCGACGCGCGCGTCGAGGTCGGCCGCGGGGACGCTCTGCGTCACCAGCCCGTACGCCGCCGCCTCGGCGCCGGTGAAGACCTCGCCGCCGAGCGTGGTGAGGGCCGCCGCACGGGGGTTCATCCGGTGGTGGACGGTGAGGCTGATGATCGCGGCGGCCAGCCCGAGCTTGACCTCGGTGAGCGCGAAGGTCGCCTCGTCGGCGCTGATCGCGATGTCCGCGGCGGCGATGATGCCGATGCCGCCGGCCCGGACCGCGCCGAGGTTCTTGGTCACCACCGGCTTGTCCAGCGTCACCACGAGGCGCTGGAGGTCGACGATCCGGCGGGCGCCCACCTCCATCCCCTCGGTGGTGGCCTCGCCCAGGTCGGCGCCCGAGCAGAAGACCTTGCCCGAGCTCTCGACCAGGACGACCCTGACCTCGTCGTCGGCCCCCGCACGCTCGAGGTGCGCGAACAGCTCGGTCACGAGCTGCCGGCTGAGGGCGTTGCGGTTGTGCGGCGAGTCGAGGGTGATGGTCGCGACGGCGTCGGTGACGGCGTAGTGGACGAGCTCGGTCATGGCGGCCATCTTGCCGCAACCCATCCGGACGGGCCTCCGCACCGAACAACCGATCGTGCTCATCCGACTGCTCCACGCCCTGTACGGCGTCCTCGCCACCCTCGTGGGGATGGCCGCCGCCCACCTCGTGGCTGCCCTCACCGTGCCGGCCGCCTCCCCGGTGCTGGCCGTGGGCTCCACCGTCATCGACCTGACCCCGACCCCGGTCAAGGAGTGGGCGATCCGCACCTTCGGCACCGCCGACAAGCCGATCCTGATCGGCTCGGTGCTGGTCGTCGTGCTCATCCTGGCCGGCATCGCCGGGATCGTGGCCGCACGCCGGCTCACCCTCGGCATCACTATGATCGTCGGGCTCGCCGCGATCGCGGGCGTGCTCGCCCTGCTGCGCCCCAGCGCCGGGGTCCTCGACCTGGTCCCCAGCGCGGTGGCCGCCCTCGTCGGCGCCCTCACCCTGGCGGGCCTGTACCGGTTCGCGGACCCGGCACCCGCGCAGGAGGTCGGCCCGTCCGACGCCATGGCCGCCCGGACCGAGGGCGACCACGACTACGCCGAGCCGACGACGACGTCCGCGTCGCGGCGTACGGTCCTGATCGCCACCGGTGGCGCCGCCCTGGCCGCGGCCGCCATCGCCGGTGCCGGCCGCTGGGTGACCCAGGTCCGCCTCGGCGGCACCGACATCGCCCTCCCGGCCGCCGCCGACAAGGCGCCCGCGCTGCCCGCCGGCCTCGAGGAGCGGATCCCCGGGATCTCGGCGTTCCGCACCCCCAACAACGACTTCTACCGCGTCGACACCGCGCTCACCGTCCCGGCCATCGACGTCGACTCGTGGTCGCTGACCATCGACGGCGACGTCGACCAGGAGGTCGAGCTGTCCTTCGACGACCTCGCCGGGATGCGGCTCGTGGAGCGCGACATCACCCTCACCTGCGTGTCCAACGACGTCGGCGGCCCCTACATCGGCGCCGCCCGCTGGCTCGGCGTACCCCTCCAGGACGTCCTCGACCGGGCCGGCATCGACACGACCGGCGCCGACCAGATCCTGTGCACCGACGTCGACGGCATGACCATCTCGGTGCCGCTCAAGGTCGCCCTCGACGGCCGTGACGCCCTCATCGCCATCGGCATGAACGGCGAGGCGCTGCCCCGCGAGCACGGCTTCCCGGTGCGGATGGTCGTCCCCGGCCTCTACGGCTTCGTCAGCGCCTGCAAGTGGATGGTCAGGATGACGCTCACGACGTACGACGAGCAGGAGGCCTACTGGACCGAGCGCGACTGGGCCATCGACGCGCCCATCAAGCTCTCCAGCCGGATCGACACCCCGAAGCCGCTGTCCAACGGCGACACGGGCAAGACCTTCATCGGCGGCGTGGCCTGGGCCCAGGGCTCCGGCATCAAGGGCGTCGAGGTCCGCATCGACGGCGGTCCGTGGCAGCCCGCCGAGCTCGGCCCCGACGCCGGTGACGACTACTGGCGCCAGTGGTTCTACGAGTGGGACGCCGAGCCCGGCCAGCACTTCATCGCCAGCCGAGCCACCAACAAGGACGGGGACGTCCAGACAGCCGTCCGCGCGCGGCCCTTCCCGGAGGGCTCGAGCGGCATCCAGGAGATCGCGGTCAACGTCGGCTGACACCAGCGTGTCGACGCCGCGCCACAGCGCGCCGCCGTCGCACTCCGCGGTCCCGTCTGGGACCTGGGCCACAGGGGAGCCCAGGTCCCAGTGCTGATTTCAGGACATACCCCATTTCTTCGTTGATTCCGCAATCAGGACCAATCCGCCCCGACCACGGTGCCGAACCACTCCCGGAAACCCTCCCGGGGCGGCCCACAGCCCCGGAGTCACCCTCACGAAAGGCAGTTCCCTCATGAACCGCATTGCTCGCAAGTCCGGTCTGGCCGCCCTCGCCCTGACGATGTCCCTCGGCATGGCCGCCTGCGGTGGTTCTGACGAGGCCGACACCGCCTCCGACGAGACCACCAGCAGCCCCTCGGAGACCATGTCCGAGGAGGAGACCCCCGATGGAGGAGGAGTCCGCCGACGCGATGGGTGCCGCTGACGGCACCTTCGGCGAGGGCTGCGCCGCCATCCCCGAGGACGGTGCCGGCTCCTTCGAGGGCATGGCCACCGAGCCGGTCGCCACCGCCGCCTCCGCCAACCCGCTGCTCTAGACCCTGGTCACCGCGGTGACCGAGGCCGGGCTGGTCGACACCCTCAACTCGGCCGAGAACATCACGGTCTTCGCGCCCACCAACGACGCGTTCGCCAAGATCCCGAAGAAGCACGCTCGACGCGATCCTCGCCGACAAGGAGCAGCTGACCGCGATCCTGACCCACCACGTCGTGGGCGAGACCCTCACCCCGGACAACCTGGCCGGCACCTTCGAGACGCTCAACGGCGACGAGCTGCTCGTCGAGGGCGAGGGCGAGATGTTCGTCGCCGACGCCGAGGAGAAGGCCAACGTGATCTGCGGCAACATCCCACGGCCAACGCCAAGGTGTACGTCGTCGACACCGTCATGCTGCCCCAGATGTGATTGTCGGATAAACGACGGCTAGGCAAGGATCACTCACGTGGACCACATCAGAGCCGTACCTGACGGGGCGCCCTCACCGGGCGCCCCGTCGGGGGCCGTCCCCGCTGACACCAGCGCCGGCGAGCTCGCCGAGCTCCTCCAGCGCAGCAGCCGCGGGGACGAGGCAGCCTTCGCCGCAGGTGTACGACGCCACGTCGTCGCGGGCCTACGGGCTCGCGCTGCGCGTCGTACGCAACCCGGCTCAGGCCGAGGAGGTCGTCCAGGAGGCCTACCTCGACGCCTGGCGCAGCAGCAGCCGCTACGAGCCCTCCCGCGGCAGTGCCCTGGGCTGGCTCCTGACGATCGTGCACCGCAAGGCCGTGGACCGGGTCCGTTCGGCGGAGGCCGCGTCACAGCGGGACGCGACCTACCACCGTGAGACCCAGCCGGTCGAGCACGACCAGACGGCCGAGAGTGCCCACGCCTCCCTGGAGGCCCAGCGGGTCCGCGGCGCCGTCGCCACCCTGACCGCGGTGCAACGCGAAGCGGTCGAGCTCGCCTTCTTCGGCGGGTACACACACACAGAAGTGGCCACCATGCTCGACGTACCGGTCGGCACGGCCAAGACCCGCATCCGGGACGGACTCATCCGGCTGCGCGATGCGATGGGAGTTGGGTCATGAGCGACATCCACCACCTGACCGGCGCCTACGCGCTGGACGCGGTCGACGACATCGAGCGGGCACGCTTCGAGCAGCACCTCGCCGAGTGCGAGGACTGCCGTACTCGAGGTCGCCTCGCTCCGTGAGGCCGCCGGGCTCCTCTCCGAGACGACCGCGGTCACCCCGCCGCCCGCCCTGCGCGAGTCGGTGCTGGCCGGCATCTCCCAGGTCCGGCCGCTGCCGCCCATCGTCCACCGGACGCCGGTGGTGCAGCGCCGGTGGTTTCCACTCCTCGTCGCCGCTGCGGTGGTGGCGATCCTCGGTGTCGGTGCGGCCCTCTGGCAGCCCTGGGCCCCCTCGCAGGACTCCTCGCTGACCGCGGCGGAGCAGGTCCTCGAGGCCGGCGACGCCCGCTCGGTCGCCGTCGACCTCGGCGACTCCGGCAGCGCCACCGTGACCCGCTCGGAGTCCCTGGGCAAGGCCGTCATCACGACCGAGGACATGGCAGCCGCCCCGTCCGGCAAGGTCTTCGAGCTGTGGCTCCAGGTGGACGGCGAGATGGTCCCCGCCGGCCTGATGCCGCCGGGCGAGGACACCCAGATGGTGCTGGAGGGTGACGCCGCCACGGCCACCGCCGTGGGGATCACCGTCGAGCCCGAGGGCGGCTCCGACCAGCCGACGACCGACCCGATCGCGCTCTTCGACTTCTCGCAGGCCGATATGAGCTCCACCGCTCCGCGACGCATCGCCGTCGTCGGCTCCGGCGTGGCCGGGCTGACGGCGGCATACGTCGCGTCCCGCACCGCGCACGTCACCCTGCTGGAGGCCGACGACCGCCTCGGCGGCCACGCGGACACCCACGTGGTGCCGACCCCCGACGGCGACCTGCGCATCGACACCGGCTTCATCGTCCACAACCGGCGCACCTACCCGACGCTGCTGCGGCTCTTCGCCGAGCTCGACATCGCCACCCAGCCGTCGGAGATGTCGCTGTCGGTCTCCGACCGGGCCACCGGGTGTCGAGTACGCCGGCGCCCTCGGCGCCCGCGGCCTCTTCCCGACCCGCGCGGCCGTCACGTCCCCCACGCACTGGCGGATGCTGGCCGAGATCCCGCGCTTCCACCGCCGCGCGAAGGCCGTCCTGACCGCCTCGTCGACGGCCGGCGACACCTACGACGTCGCCCGCGACCAGACCCTGCGCGCCTTCCTCGACGAGGGCGGCTTCAGCGCCCACTTCGTGCGCCACTTCATGGAGCCCCTGGTGGCGGCCGTCTGGTCCTGCGACCCGGCGACGTCCCTCGACTACCCGGCCCGCTACCTCTTCACGTTCCTCGAGCACCACGGCATGCTCGGCATCTTCGGGTCGCCCGAGTGGCGCACCGTCACCGGCGGCTCGGGCACCTACGTCGCGGCCGTCGCGGAGCAGCTCCCGGAGATCCGGCTCGGCACCAAGGTCACGTCGGTGCGTCGAGACGACCCACGGCGTCGACGTGACGGACGGCAACGGCGTCACCTCGTCGTACGACGCCGTCGTGATCGCCACGCACCCGTCGCAGGCGCTGAGCATGCTCGAGTCCCCCACCGCGCTCCAGCGCGAGGTCCTCGGCGCGATCCCCTACTCGCCCAACACCGCGCTGCTGCACACCGACACCTCGCTGCTGCCGGGTGCCAAGGCGGCGCGCTCGTCGTGGAACTTCCAGCGCCCGGTCGACGAGACCGGTGCGGTGACCGTGACCTACGACCTCACCCGCCTGCAGCGGCTGCCCACCGACACGCACTACCTCGTGACCCTCGGCGGCGAGCACCTCGTCGACCCGGCCACCGTGATCGACCGGATGGAGTACGAGCACCCGCTCTACACCCCCGAGTCCGTCGCCGCGCAGGGTCGCCTGCCGGAGATCGACACCGACCGGATCGCCTTCGCCGGCGCCTACCACGGCTGGGGCTTCCACGAGGACGGCGCGCGCTCCGGGCTGGCCGCCGCCACCCGGCTCGGGCTGTCGTGGGTGCGCCCCGAGACGGCCGCCCCCGTCCGCACCGGGCGCTTCGAGACGACCATCCGGCACACGCGTCGTACGCCGTTCACGCGCAGCTTCGAGCACCGCTCGACCTTCTGGCTCGTCGACCTCGACGACCTGCCCGACCACGGCCCGCTCGCCCGCTTCGAGGCGCGCGACCACCTCGGCGACCCGGCCAGCGACGCTGCGCGGCAACGTCGAGGCGTTCCTCGCCGACAACGGCGTCGCCCTGGGCCCCGGAGCCGGCTCCGGCCGGATCCTGATGGCCGCCCACCCGCGGTCGCTGGGCCACTGCTTCAACCCGATCAGCGTGTTCTGGTGCTTCGACGAGACGGGCGCCCAGGCGGCCGTCGTGGTCGAGGTGCACAACACGTACGGCGACCGGCACGCCTACCTCGTCCACCCCGACGAGCAGGGCCGGGCCCGCACCGACAAGGCGATGTACGTCTCGCCCTTCCACGGCGTCGACGGCTGGTACGACGTCGCCGTGCCGGTGCCGACCGACCGGCTGCACATCGCGGTCACCCTGCGCGACCACGACGACAGCGATGGCTCGACCACCGCCGCCTTCAGCGCCTCGCTCACCGGCACCCGCTCCGACGTCCCGATCCGCCGCACCCTCGGTGCGGCCCTGCGCGGCAGCGCCCTCATCCGCGTCCACGGCATCTGGCTGTGGGCCCGCCGCCTGCCCGTCCGCCCCCGTCCGACCCACCACCAGGAAGGTGTCCGATGACGCTCGACAACTCGCCCGCCACCGGGACATCCAGGCCCACGGACGCCGAGCAGGCCCGCGCCGTCGCCGACCGCCTCCCCGATCTCGAGCCCCTGCGCACCGGGCCCGCGCACCGCCGTCTCGGCCGCGGTCGCCCGCAAGCTCTTCCGCGCCGCCGTACGCCGCCTCGCGGTCACCGTGGTCGAGGAGCCCACGCGGGTCTGCACCTTCGGCCAGGGCGGCCCGGTCATGCGGGTGCACCGGCCCGACGAGTTCTACGCCCGGCTCGGCCGCGACGGCCTCATCGGCTTCGGCGAGTCCTACCTGACCGGCGCCTGGGACGCCGACGACGTGGCCGGCTTCCTCACCGTGCCCGCGGCCCGCATCGCCACCTTGGTCCCGGGCTCCCTGCAGAAGCTGCGCGCGCTGGTCACCCACCGCACGCCGAGCCACCAGGTGAGCACCGAGGACAACAGCCAGGCCAACATCTCGCACCACTACGACCTGTCCAACGACCTCTTCGCGCTCTTCCTCGACGAGACGCTCAGCTACTCCTCCGCGCTCTTCGACACCTCGCTGGTGGAGACCCGCGACACCGACGCCGACACCGAGCACTTCCTCGTCGCGGCCCCGCCGGAGGGCGCCGAGGTCGGCGACCCCCGACACCACACGCCCGACTTCGCCGAGGCCCAGGCCCGCAAGATCGAGCGGCTCCTCGACGAGGCCGGCGTCACCGACGGCTCCCGGGTCCTCGAGATCGGCACCGGCTGGGGCGAGCTGGCCATCCGCGCGGCCCGCCGCGGCGCACTGGTCCACTCGATCACCCTGTCGGTGGAGCAGCTCGAGCTCGCCGAGCAGCGGGTCGCCGAGGCCGGCTTCGCCGACCGGGTGCGGATCGAGCTGCTCGACTACCGCGCCCTCGGCGAGGACGGCGCGACGTACGACGCCGTGGTCTCCGTGGAGATGATCGAGGCGGTCGGCCACGAGTTCTGGGGGACCTACTTCCAGACCATCGACCGGGTGCTGGCGCCGGGCGGCAGGGTGGCCATCCAGGCCATCACCATGCCCCACGACCGGATGCTGGCCACCCGCGGGACGCAGACCTGGATCAACAAGTACATCTTCCCCGGCGGCTTCCTGCCGAGCACCGAGGTCATCGACCAGATCACCCGCGACGAGACCGGGCTGCGCCTCACCGGCCGGCTCTCGATGGGCAGCCACTACGCCGAGACCCTGCGCCGGTGGGACGAGACGTTCCTCGCCCGGCGCGAGGACGTGCTGGCCCTGGGCTTCGACGACCTCTTCATGCGGATCTGGCACTTCTACCTCGCCTACTCCCGCGCCGGCTTCGCCAGCGGCTACATCGACGTCCAGCAGCTGACCTTCGGTCGGGAGGCCTGATGACCACGACGGCCACCCCCACGCAGACGACGACCGGGATCGCGCAGCGTCTCGCCGAGGCCGCCCGCCCCTTCCTCGCCGGCGACCTGCCGGTGCGCCTCCAGGTCTGGGACGGCTCCGTCGCCGGCCCCGAGGACGCCCCGCTGGTCGTGCTCCGCTCGCCCGACGCGCTGCGACGGCTGCTCTGGCACCCGGGTGAGCTCGGGGCCGCGCAGGCCTACGTCACCGGTGAGCTCGACGTCCCCGAGCAGGACGGCTGGGACCTCGACTCCGCCCTCACCCACGCCTTCGCCGTGGGCGCCGAGCGCGGCCTGTCCGGCCCGCGCCTCTCACCGCGCGCGCTCGTCGACGCCCTGCGCACCGCCGCCGGGCTCGGTGTGCTGAGCCGCCCGCCCGCGCCGCCCGCCTCCCAGGCGCAGATCAAGGGCCGGCTGCACACCCTGGGCCGCGACCGGTCGGCGATCAGCCACCACTACGACCTCTCCAACGAGTTCTACTCGTTGATCCTCGAGCCCGCAGATGGCCTACAGCTGCGGCTACCACGCCACCCCGGACACCCCGCTCGAGGAGGCGCAGCGCGCCAAGCTCGACCTCGTCTGCACCAAGCTCGGCCTCGAGCCGGGCATGCGGATGCTCGACGTCGGCTGCGGCTGGGGCTCGCTGTCGCTGCACGCCGCCGAGCACTTCGGGGCGCAGGTGACCGGCGTGACGATCGCCGCCGAGCAGAAGAAGTTCATCGACGCCCGGATCGCCGAGCGCGGCCTGCAGGACCGGGTCGAGATCCGGCTCCAGGACTACCGCGAGGTGCCCGAGCGCGACCACTTCGACGCCGTCGGCTCCCTCGAGATGGGCGAGCACGTCGGGCAGGCCAACTACCCGACGTACGTCTCCGTGCTGCACCGGTCGGTCCGGCCGGGCGGTCGCGTGCTCGTCCAGCAGATGTCGCGCCAGGGCCGCAACGGCGGCAAGCACCCCGGCGGCGGGCCGTTCATCGAGTCCTTCATCGCCCCCGACATGCACATGCGCCCGGTCGGCGAGACCGTCGCAGATGTTCGAGGCCGGCGGGCTCGAGGTCCGCGACGTGCACGCGATGCGCGAGCACTACGTGCTCACCGTCGCCGGGTGGATCGAGCGCTTCGAGGCCAACCTGCCGCGGCTCACCGAGCTGGTCGGCGAGGAGGTCGTGCGCGTGTGGCGGCTCTACCTCGTCGGCGGCGCGATGGCCTTCCGCGACGGCCGGATGGGCGTCGACCAGATCCTCGCCGTCCGCCCCGGCGCCGCACACACGTTGTCACCCGTACGCACATGGTGACAGCGGCCCTGATCGGGCTGACGACCATCGCAGTGGTGATGGGGGTCACGATGGTCGTCAGCCTCAGGGTCGGTCGGGTCGCGGTCGTGGACGTCGCCTGGGGGCTGCTGTTCGTGGGCGTCGCGATCGCCGTGGCGATCTGGTCCCCCGACTGGCACTCGTGGCTGCTCGCCGGCCTCGTCACCGTCTGGGGCGGCCGGCTGGCGTGGCACATCTTCAAGCGCTCGCGCGGCCACGGCGAGGACCCGCGCTACGCCGAGCTCCTCGGCGACGGCGGCTTCTCCCTCGCCGTCCGCAAGGTGTTCCTCGTCCAGGGGTTCGCCGCGTTCGTGATCTCGCTGCCGATCATGGTCGCCGGTGCGTACGACGTCCGCTGGGCGTGGCTCGTGGCCCTCGGTGCCGTCGTGTGGCTCGTCGGGCTGGTCTTCGAGTCGGTCGGCGACGCACAGCTGGCGGCGTACAGGGCCCTGCCCAAGGACACCAAGCCGCCGGTCATGGACCGCGGCCTGTGGCGCTACACGCGCCACCCCAACTACTTCGGCGACGCGTGCGTCTGGTGGGGCATCTGGCTGGCCGGCGCGCTGGCGACCGGCTGGCTGCCGGGTCTCCTCACCGTCGTCGCGCCCATCGCGATGACCTACTTCCTCGCCTTCGCCACCGGCGCCCGGCTGCTCGAGCGCACCATGATGCAGCGGCCGGGTTACCCCGAGTACGCCGCGCGGACCTCGATGTTCGTGCCCCTCCCGCCCCGCGGCTGACCGGCCACGGCGGCGCGGCGGAACTGGCGGCGTACGACAGTCGGCACTGCGCCGCAGCGGAGACTGGCGGCGTACGACAGCTCGACCGGCGACCCAGATGTCACCCGCCGCCAGTTCACGGCGACGCCCTCGGCCGGGTCGGAGTCGCGCGGTGACTGGCGGCGTACGACAGCTCGACCGGCGACCCAGGTGTCACCCGCCGCCAGTTGAAGGCGCCGACCGCGGGCCGGATCGGCAAGACACGGTCAACTTCCCCGGCCGGTCACCGCGCATCGGGTAGAACCGTGGCCGACATGCCTGAGCCAGCCGACCCCCTCGATCCGCACGTGGCGCGGATGCTGTCCGGCGACGACGACGCCCTGCGGACGGTCTACCGGCAGGTCCACCCGCCGCTGCTCCGCTACCTCACCGTGCTCGTCGGTCCCGACGACGCCGAGGACGTGGCGAGCGAGGCGTGGGCGCAGGCGTTCCGCGACCTCGACCGGTTCGCCGGAGGTGGCGACGGGTTCCGTGCCTGGCTCACCACCATCGGTCGCAACCGCGCGCTGGACCACCTGCGCCGGCGCCAGCGCCAGCCGCGCGCGGACGTCGAGCTGGACGACCTGCTGGACCGGCCCTCCGACGTCGACGTCGAGTCCACCGTCGAGTCGGCGCTGGGCACCGAGGCGGCACTGGCGCTGGTGGCCGACCTGCCGGTCGACCAGGCCGAGGCGATCGTGCTGCGGACCGTGCTGGGCTTCGACGCCCCGGAGGCGGCGCGGATCCTGGGCAAGCGACCGGGGGCGGTGCGCAGCGCCACCCACCGGGGGCTGCGGGCACTCTCGCGCCGGCTGGACCAGACCGCTGACGAGAATTTCTCGCGCACCCGTGACACTTCGCGATCCCTCGACGCTGAGGGTCCGAGATGAGCCACCACCTGTCCCGCCGCGACGCCGACCGCATCCTCGATGCGCCCGGCGAGTCCGACGCCCCGGTCGGCCGCGCGATCCAGGCCCTGCGGGCTCCGGGCAGCGGCTCCGAGCTGCACCGCGAGGACGCCACCGTCGCGGCCTTCCACGCCGCGCGGCTCTCGCCCACCTCCCGCCCCATGAGCGGCGTCGCGACCTCGGCCCGCTCGGCCGCCGTCCGTGCGGTCGCCGCCACCGGCCTCGTCGTCGCCCTGTCGTCCGGCGGCTTCGCGCTCGCCGTCGTCCGGGCACCTGCCGACCCTGCCGGACCAGGCCTCCGACACGGCCACCGAGGCCGTCGCACGAGCCACGGCCCGGCAGACGGCCTCGCCCAGCGAGACCACGACCGAAGCGCCCACGGACGCGCCCACCGAGGTCGGGACGACGACCGTCGCCTCGGAGACGACCTCCGAGACCACCACCGCCGAAGCCGCAGAGACCCCCGCGACCACGTCGGAGGCCGCCACGACCGCCCCGGCACCCAGCCTCGCCGGTCTCTGCACGGCGTACCAGGCCAGCGACAAGTCGGCCCACGGCAAGGCCCTCGACAGCGCCGCCTTCACCGCCCTGGCCACCGCGGCGGGTGGCAAGGACGCCATCGCCACCTACTGCGTCGGCCTGATCGGTGAGCCGAAGTCGACCGGCAAGCCCACCGGGCAAGCCCACCCAGGCGGCCACCGGCAAGCCCACCGCCAGGCCGACCCAGGCAGCGACCGGCAAGCCGGCGACGCAGCCCACCACGGCCGGCCAGCCCACCGCGGTCCCGTCCCCGACGGACAAGGGCAAGCCGTCCGGGGCCGGCAAGCCCGCGGGCACGGGCAAGCCCGAGACGACCGGCAAGCCCTAGAGACCTTTCTCCTCCCCCCGAAAAGCCGAGGCGGCCACCCCTTCCCCCGAGGGGTGGCCGTCTCGTGCCATCCGGGACAGACTCGGCGGCATGGACGCCGTCGAGGCTGCCTTCGACGCCTGCCCGCGGGCGGGCTTCCTGCCGGCGTCCGTACGACGACGCGCGGCGTTCGACGGCCCGCTGCGGATCGCCGCGGACCAGACCAACTCCCAGCCCCGCACCGTCGACGCCATGCTGCGCCTGCTCGAGGTGCGACCGGGCCAGCGCGTGCTCGACGTCGGGTCCGGATCGGGCTGGACCACGGCGCTGCTCGCCCACCTGGTCGGCCCGACCGGTCAGGTGCTCGGGGTCGAGCTGGAGCCGGAGCTGGTCACCTTCGGAGCCGCCAACCTGGCGGCCACCCACCAGTCGTGGGCGCGGATCCGGCAGTCGACGCCGGGTGTCCTCGGCGACCCGGACCACGCGCCGTACGACCGGATCCTGGTCTCGGCCGAGCCGCGCTCGCTTCCCGCGCAGCTCGTGGAGCAGCTCGGCCCCACCGGACGGATGGTGATCCCGGTGGCCGGCTGGATGACGCTCGTCGAGATGCCCGGACCGCAGGTGAGCGAGCACGGCGCCTACCGGTTCGTACCGCTGCGCTGATCGTGCACGACGCAGGCAGTTCGCGGTCGCCGAGCCCCCGATCACGCCTGCCGTGTCTCGCTGCGGTCACGAACTGCCCGGGCGGTGTCACGATTCGGCGGCAGAGCGCGCGGACCTATGGTCGTCGACCGCTGGCGCGCCCAGCATGCAGCCATGGGGGTCCGGTCAGTCGTTGCCGCAGCAGCCACGGCGCTGCTGCTCGCCGGCTGCGGCTCCGGCGGCGCCGAGTCCGTGTCGTCGGCCCGGGTGCCCGCGGGCCTGGAGGCCGGCTGCCCGGACCCCACCACGGAGCTCCGGCTCCCCGGGGGCGACCTGCCGAGGGGGGCCACCCGCGTCCGGCTGTGCCCCGGGCCGTCGTTCCTCGACAACCACGGCTCCCCCGTCGCGCCGGTCATCCAGGGCCCCGGGGACATGCTCACGACCGATGTCGACGAGCTGGTGACACTGGTCAACGCGCAGGACGACCTCGACGGCGAGCTGCTGTGCAGCTCCGACGCCGGCCCGGAGCTCGTCTACTGGTTCGGCTACCCCGGCGGTGACTGGCGCGCCGTCCAGCACGGCTCCTACGGCTGCGACGTGGTCCGCGTCGGGACGCGCTCCCGCAGGCTCGGCGGGGTCGAGCTCTCCCTCGCCTTCACCGAGGCGCTCCTGGACCAGCGGCCGTCCGCGGAGCGTCCGGTCGGCGTGCCCGCGGCGCGCTGCCTCGCGCCGTACGAGACGCCGCGGACGGCCCTCGCGAGTGCGGACCTCGACCTCACCTCCGCCACCTTGTGCGTGTCGCCACGACCCGACACCGTCCGGAGCGCGCCGCTGCCTCCCGAGCTGTTGGAGCGGGTCGACGCCGCCCTCTGGCCGGGCGTCACCGAGCGCAGCCGCTGGCCCTGCACCACCGGGGGCAGTCAGTGGATCGAGGGCGTGACCCCGTTCGGCGACCGGGTCGCCTGGGGGATCGACGCGTGCGGCCTGCTCTACCCGTTGCACGGGGCGTCGGTGCTCCCCTATGAGCGCCAGTACCTCTCGCCCGAGCTCGACGCCGCCTTCGCCGCGCTGCCGCTCGGACCGTCGGAGCAGCTGGGATGAGGCGGGTGACGATCGACCGCCAGCGCTACGGACCCGTCGTCGACTCCCGCGACCAGTAGGTTCGTCCCCGTGGAGCTCAGCCCCCGCGAGGACCTCAACCGCCGCATGCTGCGCGCCCGCGACGAGATGGACCGCCGCTACGCCGAGCCCCTCGACGTGCCCACCCTCGCGGCGATCGCGCACCTGTCGGCGTCGCAGTTCGGCCGGGTCTTCAAGGAGACGTACGGCGAGACGCCGCACCGCTACCTCCAGCGGCGCCGCGTCGAGCGGGCGATGACCCTGCTGCGCCAGACCGACCGCCCGGTCACCGACGTCGCGTGGGACGTCGGCTTCGCCAGCCTGGGGACCTTCAGCCGGACCTTCTCGACGGTCGTCGGCTGCTCGCCGTCGGAGTTCCGCGCGCGGCACGAGCCGGTGCACGTGCCGTCCTGCTTCATCGCCGCGTGGACGCGCCCGCGCGAGGGTGTCGCGAGGACAGCGGTTTCGGAGAAGCGGGACACCCCCGACGCTGGCTAGCGTCCTCGTCATGACCACCAACCACATCACCTCAGTCCGCATCAAGGCCATCCCCGTCCTCGACCAGGACGAGGCCCTCGACTTCTACTCCACCCACCTCGGCTTCGAGGTCCGCGACGACATCGACCTCGGCTTCATGCGCTGGCTCACCGTGGCGCTCCCCGGCGGCGAGCAGCTGCTGCTCGAGCTCGTCGGCGGGCCGCAGCACGACGAGTCGACCGCCACCCAGGTCCGCGAGCTCGTCACCAAGGGCGCGCTGGGCGGCCTGTTCCTCGTCAGCGACGACGTCCACGCGACGTACGCCGCGCTCCGCGACGCCGGCGTCGAGATCAGCGAGGAGCCGGTCGAGCAGCCCTACGGCACCGACTTCGGCATCCGCGACCCGTTCGGCAACCACGTGCGGATCAGCCAGCCCAACGAGGCGCCCAACGAGGTCATCCAGGGTCGGTACGACGCCGCGAGGGCCTGACGATCAGTCCGCGGTCGGCTCGGGCCCCTCGGTGTCGCGGCGCTGCTGGTCGCGGCGCTGCGCGTCGTACCGGCGGCGCTGCTCCTCCGCCCGCTCACGGACCTTCCGCAGGAACTCCTCGTCCTTGGCGGGGTCGGTCGCGGCGGCGCGGCCCGGTCGGTCGTACTCGGGGAACGCCGGCGATGCGCCCGGTGCGCCGACGGGTTCCGCGCCGGCCGCCCGGCCGCGAGCCAGGCGATCGACCCGGCGAGCGGGAAGAACAGGACCAGCAGGATCCACGCGATCTTGGGCAGGTGTCGGATCCGGGACTCGTCGGTGCTGATCGCCTCGACGAGGGACCACACCATCAGGACGAGTCCCGCGACGGACACCAGCGCATAGAGCTTGAGCACGCGGCACAGCATGCAGTCACGGACAGCCCCGTGTCCGCGGAATCACGCCGGAATCAGCCCGGTCGCGCCACCTGCCCGGCGAGGTGCGCCGGCGCCTGCACGCAGTAGGAGTCGGTCAGCAGCTCGGCGAGCTCCTCCCAGTCGGTGTCGTCGTCGAGGACCAGGCCGATCGCGTTGCCGCCCCACCCGGAGCGGAAGTAGGGCTCGCCGAGGTGCTCGAAGGCCGCCACCTCGTCGGGCTCCCCGCGGAACGTGATCCGGAAGACCTGGTCCTCCCCGCCGAACACGTGGGCGACGGTCGCGCTGCCGACGCGCCACCGGGTGCCGGTCCACGCGGACTCCTGTCGGCAGCGCGGCAGCCGCCCCAGGATCGCGTCGATGCGCAGCACCCACTCCTCGGGCACGAGCGGTCGGTCAGCGAGGGCCACGGGGACAGGCTAGGACGCGGCACCGACAGGGGTCGGCGGCAACGGCACCCGCGCGAAGGTGCTGCGGCCGAACCACGTCGGCAGCCCGGCCACCAGTGCCCGGGGACCGGCCACCACCAGGTCACCGGCGCGGACCGCGCCCAGCAGGTCGACGCGTCCCATCCAGTAGTCGACCATCGTCGCCACGTGACCGGCGACCTCGACGTCGATGTCGTGGCCCGGGTCGGTGAGGCACAGGTCGACGGCCGGTGGGTCCAGCACCAGCCAGAAGTGGCTCTTCTTGTCCGCCGAGCCGCGCAGGTGGAAGTGCACGACCACGCGCTCCGGCGGCAGGGCCTCCACGACGACGTTGCGGTGCACGTCCCACATCAGCAGCGAGGCGTCGAAGCGCTTGGTCTCCACGTCGCCGCGCGCCCAGCGCTGCCCCCAGACGCCCATCGACTCGATGACCGTCCGCAGCTCCTCCCCGGCGGGGGTGAGGTGGTAGGACGCGCCGCGCTTCTCCACGACACCCACCCGCTCGAGCGTCTTGAGCCGCTTGGACAGCAGGGCCGGCGACATCAGCGGTACGCCGCGTCGCAGGTCGTTGAAGCGCGTGCTGCCGCAGAGCAGCTCACGCACCACGAGCGGGGTCCACCGCTCGGTCAGCACCTCGGAGGCCATGGCCACCGGGCAGAACTGCCCGTACGTCGTCGTCATGTACCGACGCTAGGACCGGTATGGGTTCTGTACCAGTACAGGATCGGTACTGGAGGGCCGACGACGCCTGGCCGGACTGTGGGGGGACCAGACCACGACCGAGGGGAACCCCGCCATGACCACCATCACCGCACCCGACACCAGCGCCTTCGAGGCGCTCGACGCCTCCCTGACGGGCGACGTCGTCGTCCCGGGGTCGCCCGAGTACGACGCCGCGCGACGCGTCTGGAACGGCGAGGTCGACCGCCGCCCGGCCGCCATCGCCCGGTGCCGAGGGGTGGCCGACGTGATGGCCGCCGTCCGGCACGCCCGCGAGCACGACCTGCCCGCCTCCGTCCGCGGCGGAGGGCACGCCGTCGCGGGGCACGCCGTGCTCGACGACGGGCTGGTCATCGACCTGTCCGGGATGACCGGCGCGCGGGTCGACCCGGTGGCGCGCACCGTCCAGCTCGAGGGCGGCGCCCTCAACGCCCACCTCGACCGGGAGACCCAGGCCTTCGGGCTGGCCGCGACCGGGGGCTTCGTGAGCCACACGGGGGCCGTCGGCCTCACCCTCGGCGGCGGGATCGGTCACCTGATGCGCAGGCTCGGCCTGGCCGTCGACGCGGTGCGGGGGGCCGACGTCGTCACCGCCGACGGGTCGTTCGTCCGGGCCAGCGCCGAGGAGAACCCCGACCTCTTCTGGGCCCTGCGCGGCGGCGGCGGCAACTTCGGTGTCGTCACCAGCCTGACGATGGACCTCCAGCCGCTCGGCCCGCAGGTGCTCGCCGGCCTCGTCGCCTGGCCGGCCGCCCAGGCGGACGCCGTGCTGGCGTTCATGCGCGACTTCGTGGCCGACGCCCCCGACGAGCTGGGCCTGATGGCCAACCTGCGGCTGGCGCCGCCGCTGCCGCTCTTCCCGCCGGAGGTGCAGGGCACGCCGATCATCGCGCTGGTCGTGACGTGGTCGGGTGACATCGAGGCCGGCGAGCGCTTCCTCCGCCCGCTGCGCACCTTCGGCACCCCGGTCGCGGACGCCATCACCACCAAGGCCTACACCGCCCACCAGAAGATGCTCGACGCCGGCGGTGCCCCACGGGCGGCACTACTACTGGAAGTCGCACCGGCTCGGCCCGCTCACCGGTGAGGTCATCGACGTCATCTGCACGCACCTGGGCAGCATCACGCTCACCGATGAGCTCGGTCCCGATCTTCTGCTTCGGCGGGGCGATGGCGCGGGTGCCCGAGGACGCCACCGCGTTCCCGCACCGCGACGCCGCGCACGACATCAACATCGTGGCGTCGTGGCTGCCCGACCAGGCGGGCGAGTCGGACCGGCACCGGGCGTGGGTCCGGGGCTTCTTCGACGCCCTCGCTCCCCACTCCCGCGGCGTCTACGTCAACTTCACCTCCGACGACGCGCAGTCCCGGGTGCGCGAGGCCTACAGCCCCACGCAGTGGGACCGGCTGCGCGCGACCAAGACGGCTGGGACCCGACCAACTTCTTCGACCGCAACGCCAACATCCCGCCCGCCTGAGCCCGGCCGCCGAGGGGGGCGGCCCGCGTGACTGGCGGCGTACGACAGGGCGAGGCCGACGGCCGGTGTGACTGGCGGCGTACGACATCTCCAGGAGGAATCCCGTGTCGTCCGCCGCCAGTCGTCGAAGCGGCCCGGCGGCACTGGCGCCGTACGACATCTCCTGGGGGAATCCCTGCGTCGTCCGCCGCCAGTCGTGGAGGCGGCCACGAGGGTCCTCGGCGTGACCGGCCGGACGTCCGATCAGTAGGACTTCGGCAGCCCCAGGCTGTGCATCGCCACGAAGTTGAGGATCATCTCCCGGCTGACCGGCGCGATCCGGCCGGCACGCGTCGCGACGAGCAGGCCGGCCATGCCGTACTCCTGGCTGATCCCGTTGCCGCCGTGGGTCTGCACGGCGCGGTCGGCGGCGTCGCAGGCGGCCTCGGCGGCGGCGTACTTGGCCATGTTGGCGGCCTCGCCCGCCCCCATGTCGTCGCCGGCGTCGTAGAGGGCCGCGGCCTTCTGGTTCATCAGCCGGGCCAGCTCGATCTCGATGTGCGACTGGGCCAGCGGGTGGGCGATCGCCTGGTGGGAGCCGATCGGGGCCTGGAAGACGACCCGCTCCTTGGCGTACGCCGCGGCCTTGCCGAGGGCGAAGCGCGCCAGCCCGGTCGAGAACGCCGCCGCCATGATGCGCTCGGGGTTGAGGCCGGCGAAGAGCTGGACGAGTCCACCGTCCTCGTCGCCGACGAGCGCGTCCGCGGGCAGCCGGACGTCGTCGATGAACACCTGGAACTGCTTCTCGGGGCAGACGATCTCCATCGGGATCGGGTGCGCCTCGAAGCCCGTCGGCGTCGGTCGGGACGACGAAGAGGCAGGGCTTGAGCTTGCCGGTGCGGGCGTCCTCGGTGCGCGCGACGACCAGCACGTTGTCGGCCTCGTCGATGCCGGAGATCCAGATCTTGCGGCCGTTGAGCACCCAGCCGTCGCCGTCGCGGCGGGCGGTGGTGGTGATGTTGTGGGAGTTGGTGCCGGCGTCCGGCTCGGTGATCGCGAAGGCCATCGTGCCGGTGCCGTCGCAGATGCCGGGCAGCCAGCGCTGCTTCTGCTCCTCGGTGCCGTAGCGCGTGATGATGGTGCCGCAGATGGCCGGGCTGACGACCATGAGCAGGAGCGGGCAGCCCTGCGCGGCGAGCTCCTCGCAGACGGCCGCGATGTCGCCGATGCCGCCGCCCCCGCCGCCGTACTCCTCGGGGATGTTGATGCCGAGGTAGCCCGCCTTGCCGATCTCGAGCCACAGCTCGGTGGTCTTCTCGCCGGCGCGCGCCTTCTCGGTGAACCAGTCGCGGCCGTACTTGCCGGCCAGCTTGGCGACCTGGGTGCGCAGCTCGCGGCGCTCCTCGGACTCGGTGAACGGGGTCTCGGTGGACGTGCTCATGCGGTGTCTCCTTCTGCTGCTTCGACGACGGCGAGGACCTCGCCGGAGGCGACCTGCTGGCCGGTGGTGACGTTGACGGTGACGGTGCCCGCGGACGGGGCGGTGACGGAGTGCTGCATCTTCATGGCCTCGAGGACGAGGACGACGTCGCCCGCCGCGACGTCCTGGCCGTCGGCGACGGCGACCTTGACGACCGTGCCGGGCATCGGGGCGAGCAGGCTGCCGCTCGCGACGGCGTCGGCCGGGTCGGTGAAGCGCGGGACCTCGCGCAGGCCGACGGACCCACCGGGCCCGTCCACCCAGACCTCCCGCGTGCCGGCGACCGCGCCGGGGGCGATCAGTCCGTCGGTCCGCACGGCGACGCCGTCGACCTCGAGCCGGACGTGCGTGGGTGACACCTCGAGCACGGTCATCCCGTCGACCGCGAACCCGTCGCGGGTCCCCCACCACTCGACCGGGTCGTGGCCGTCGAAGGTGGTGCGCTGCGGCTGGCTGACGACGTTGCGCCAGGCCGCGGGGATGCCCTGCTGGACCGTACGCCGCGCCGCGTCGTCGGCGGCCAGCATCAGGGCCCCGGCCACCACCGTCGCCCGGTCGACGTCCGAGCTGCGTCCGTCGGTCGCGTCTCGAGCCAGGTCGTCGTCATCTCGCGCGGCGGCGAAGACCTCGTCGGTGAGGATCGAGACGAGCTGGTCGCGGTTGGTGGTGATGCCGTGGATCCGGGCCCCGCGCAGGGCGCGCACCAGCTGGCGCAGCGCCTGGTCGCGGTCGGGCGCCCAGGAGACGACCTTGGCCAGCATGGCGTCGTAGTGCGTCCCGACCTCGTCGTCGGACGCGAAGCCGGAGTCGAGGCGGATGCCCCGGTCGCCGGCGAGCCCGAAGGCCACGTCGTGGTCGACCTCCAGCGCCAGCAGCCGACCGCTCTGCGGGGTGTACGTCGCGTCCTCGGCGTAGAGCCGGACCTCGATCGCGTGGCCCGCACCCTGGAAGACGGTGTCCGGACCGGCGCTCGGCCCGCGCTGCCCGCCGAGCGAGCGACCCTCGGCCACGGCCACCTGCATCTCGACCAGGTCGACGCCCCAGACGAGCTCGGTCACCGGGTGCTCGACCTGGAGCCGGGTGTTCATCTCGAGGAAGAAGAACCGGTCGGCGGCGGCGTCGTAGAGGAACTCGACGGTGCCCGCACCGCGGTAGCCGATCTGCTGGGCGAGCCTGCTCGCGGCCTCCTCCATGTCGGCGCGGGTGATGACCGGTGAGCCCCGGGGCGGGGGTCTCCTCGACGACCTTCTGGTGCCGGCGCTGCACGGTGCAGTCGCGGCAGCCGAGCACCAGCACGCCGGTCTCGCCGTCCTCGAGCTCGTCGCAGACCACCTGCACCTCGACGTGGCGTCCCTGCTCGACGTACGGCTCGACGAAGACGGTGCCGTCGCCGAAGGCGGACGCCGCCTCGGCCTGCGCGGCGGCGACCTCGGTGGCGAGGTCCTCGAGACGCCGTACGACGCGCATCCCGCGGCCGCCGCCGCCCGCGCGACGCCTTGACCAGCAGCGGCAGGTCGGCCGCGGTCGGCTGCTCGGGCGCCTCCAGGGTCGGCACCCCGGCGGCGCGGGCGATCTCCTTGGCGCGGACCTTGGAGCCCATCGCGTCGATGGCCTCCGGCGGCGGACCGACCCAGGTCAGCCCGGCCGCGATCGACGGCGCGGGCGAAGTCGGCGTTCTCCGACAGGAAGCCGTAGCCGGGGTGGATGGCGTCGGCGCCGGTCCGCCGGGCCGCGTCGAGGACGAGGTCGGCGCGCAGGTAGGTGTCGGCGGGGGCGTTGCCGGGGAGCCGGACGGCGACGTCGGCCTCCGCGACGTACGGCAGCCCCGCGTCGGCGTCGGAGTGCACGGCGACCGTCTCGATGCCGAGGCGGCGGCAGGTGGCGAAGACCCGGCGGGCGATCTCGCCGCGGTTGGCGACGAGCAGTCGGTTGATCTGGGTCATGTGCGGAACACCCCGAAACGGTCGGTGCCGACGACGGGTCTGTTGGCGATCACCGACAGGCAGATGCCCAGCACGGTGCGGGTGTCGCGCGGGTCGATGACCCCGTCGTCGTACAACATCCCGGAGAGCGCGTAGGGCAGGCTCTGCTCCTCGATCATCTGCTCGACCATCGCGCGCATGCCGGCGTCGCCCTCCTCGTCGTAGTCCCGTCCCTTGGCCTCGGCGGCCGCGCGCGCCACGATGCTGAGGACGCCGGCGAGCTGCGCCGGGCCCATCACCGCGGACTTCGCGCTCGGCCACGTGAAGAGGAAGCGCGGGTCGAAGGCGCGACCGTTCATGCCGTAGTTGCCGGCGCCGTACGACGCCCCCATCAGGACGCTGATGTGCGGCACGGTGCTGTTGCTGACCGCGTTGATCATCTGGGCGCCGTGCTTGATGATGCCGCCCTGCTCGTACTCCTTGCCGACCATGTAGCCGGTGGTGTTGTGCAGGAACAGCAGGGGCGTGTCGACCTGGTTGGCGAGCTGGATGAACTGCGTCGCCTTCTGCGCCTCCTCGGAGAACAGCACGCCCTGGGCGTTGGCCAGGATGCCGACCGGGTGGCCGTGGATCTGCGCCCAGCCGGTGACCAGGCTCGCGCCGTAGAGCGGCTTGAACTCGTCGAAGACCGCGCCGTTGGCCTCGCTGCGGCCGTCGGCGATCCGGGCGATGACCTCGCGGGGGTCGAACGGCTCCTTGAGGTCGGTGGGGATGAGGTCGAGCAGGCCCTCGGGGTCGGCCTCGGGCTCGGCGTACGACGACTGTGTCGGCGAGTCTGTCACTGTGTGACCGTTGCGACGGTCACTCGGTGACAGAGTCGCCCGGCTGGAGCGGGGACTCGCCCCGGAAAGCTCCGGCCTTGCGCCAGTTGAGCCGGGCCACGATCCGCCGGCCGATCCGGATGGCGTCGTGCTCGTCCTCGGCGAGGTAGTCGGCCAGCCCGCTCGTCCTCGCGTGCATCTCGGCGCCGCCGAGCGACTCGTCGTCCGACTCCTCGCCGGTCGCCATCTTGACCAGCGGCGGGCCGCCGAGGAACACCTTGGCCTGCTCGCGCACCATCACGGTGTAGTCGGACATGCCGGGGACGTAGGCCCCGCCCGCGGTCGAGTTGCCGAAGACCAGCGCCACCGTGGGCACCTTGGCCGCCGACGAGCGGGTGATGTCGCGGAAGAGCTTGCCGCCGGGGATGAAGATCTCCTTCTGCGTCGGCAGGTCCGCGCCGCCGGACTCGACGAGCGCGACGGTCGGGAGCCCGTTCTCCTCGGCGATCTGCGAGGCGCGGAAGATCTTGCGGACGGTCCAGGGGTTGCTGGCGCCGCCCTTCACGGTCGGGTCGTTGGCGGTGATCATGCACTCGACGCCCTCGATGACCCCGATGCCGGTGACGACCGAGGCGCCGACGGTGAAGTCGGATCCCCAGCCGGCCAGCGGCGACAGCTCGAGGAACGCGCTGCCCGGGTCGACGAGGAGCTCGATCCGCTCGCGGGCCAGCAGCTTGCCCCGGGCGTGGTGGCGCTCGACGTACCGCTCGCCACCACCGGCCACGGCGACGGCGTGCTGGGCGTCGAGGTCGGCGACCTTGGCCAGCATGGCCTCGCGGCGCTCGATCGACACGTCGCTCATGCCTCGACCTCCGTCTCCACGACCGCCTTCATCCGCTCCAGCGTCGTGCGCATCCCGCTCACGTTGGTGCGCGAGCGCAGCGGCCCGAGGACCAGCCAGTAGAGCCGCATCGGCAGCGAGGGCTGGAGCCGGAAGTACTCCGTCACGTCGGTCCCGCCGTCGCGCGCCGCGAGGCGGTAGCCCCAGTTGTTGACCGTCACCGCGTCCGTCCCGACCGAGAACTCGAAGACCTCCTCGGGCTCGCAGGCCGTGACCCGGCACGGCGACCAGTACGTCGGGCCGACGCCGTTGCGCTTGACGTGCCCGGCGAAGTAGGCGCCGACCTCGGGGCCGGTCGACCCGCGGGTCCACTTCGCCTCGAAGGTCTCGGGGCTGAACTCCCCGATCCGCGTCACGTCGCTGACGAGGTCCCACACCGTCGCGGGCGGGGCGTCCATCCAGACGGTGACCTCGGCGCCGAGGGGACTGAAGGGCCCCCTCACGTCGAGTACCCCAGCAGTCGGGCCGCAAGATCCGTGAGCACGTCGGTCGCTCCTCCTCCGATGGGCAGGATCCGGGCGTCGCGGTAGTGCCGCTCCACCTCGGACCCGTGCATGTATCCGGTGCCGCCGTGCAGCTGCACCGCTTCGTGGCAGACGTGCGTCGCGCACTCGACGGCCGTCTGCTTGGCCAGCGCGGCCTCGGCGATCACGTTGTCGCCGGCGAGGTGCCGGTCGACCACGTGGTGCGTGTAGGTGCGGGCGACGTCGACCTGCCGGTGCATCTCCACCAGCCGGTGCCGCACGACCTGGTTGGCGATCAGCGGCTTGCCGAAGGTGGTCCGCTCCTTGCAGTACGCCGCCGTCAGCTCGAGGCTGCGGGCGGCGATGCCGTAGGCGTGCACCGCCAGCGCGATCCGCTCGACGACGAACTGCTCGGCGATCTGGTAGAAGCCCGAGTCGAGCTCGCCGACCACGTTCGACAGCGGCACGCGCACGTCGACGTAGGACAGCTCGGCGGTGTCGCTGCAGTGCCAGCCCATCTTGCTGAGCGCGCGGTCGACGGTGAAGCCGGGCGTGCCCTTGTCGACGACGACCAGCGAGATGCCGGTGTGGCCGGGGCCGCCGGTGCGGACCGCGGTCGTCACGAAGTCGGCGCGCACGCCGCTGGTGATGAAGGTCTTGGCGCCGTTGATGACGAGCTCGTCGCCGTCGACCACGCCGCGCGTCATGATGCCGGCGACGTCGGAGCCGCCGCCCGGCTCGGTGACCGCGAGCGAGCCGATGAGCTCGCCGGCCAGGGTCGGCCGGACGTAGCGGTCCACGAGGTCGGGATCGCGCGAGGCCGAGATGTGCGGCAGCGCGATGCCGGCGGTGAAGAGCGCCGCCATCAGCCCGCTGGACGCACCGGCGGCGAACATCGCCTCCTGCATGGCCACGCTGTCGGCCAGGTCGCCGCCGGAGCCGCCGACCTCCTCGGGGAAGGCCACGCCGAGCAGCCCGAGCTCGCCGGCCGTGGCGTGCAGGGCACGCGGCACCTCGCCCGCGTCCTCCCACTCCTGGAGGTGGGGCACGACCTCGCGGCGCACGAACTCGCGCGGCGGTCGCCCTCAGGGCATCTCTCTCAGCACTCACAGCAACCCGTCCTCGATCGACACGTGTCGCGACCGGACCCACTCGCCCAGCCCCTTGGCCTGCGGGTCGAACCGCGTCGACGCAGCCACCCCGTCACCGAGCAGGCCGTGGATCACCACGTTGACGCCGCCCAGGTTGGGCAGCAGGTAGCAGTCGACCTCCAGGTCGGCCGCCTCGGGCACCAGCTCGCGGATCCGCCGCGGGGTGATCAGCTTGCTCAGCCACTCGACCCGCGCCTCGCGGTGCTCGGAGCCGTCGTGCGCGACCCACAGGCCGAGGTTGGCGTCGCCGCCCTTGTCCCCCGACCGCGCGTGGACGAAGGTGCCCAGCGGCAGCCGGCGGGTGAGGACGTCGGCGGTCGCGGGGTACGGCGAGGGGCGGATCCCGAGGTCCGGCTCGTGGTCCGCGGTGCTCACCGGCGGGTCGGCGACGACCTCCCGGGTGCCGTCGGCGTGGACGACCGTGTGCTCGACCTGCGACCGGTCGACGTACCGCGCGCGGTAGACGCCGTACGGCGTGGGCGGTGACGGCGGCGCGGTGAGGGTGAAGCCGGGGTACGACGCGAGCGCGAGCTCGACGGCCGCGGCCGTGAAGGGCTTGCCGACCGGGTGCCGGGTCGGCGTCCTTGACCGTGCAGCGCAGCAGGGTGGAGGCGCCCTGCTCGGTGTCGGCGTCGGCGGCCGGGAGGACGAGCTCGGACCAGGTCGTCTCCTGCGGCGGCCTCGCCGCGAGCGCCGCGGTGAGCTGGTCGCGGACCCAGGCCGCCTTGGCGTCGACGTCGAGGCCGGTGAGCACGAGCTCGACGGAGTTGCGCCAGCCGCCGAGCTCGTTGACGCACACCTTGAGCTGCGCGGGCGGGGCCTCGCCGCGGACGCCGGTGACGGCCACCCGGTCGGGTCCCTGCTGGCTGAGCCGGACCGAGTCGAGGTGGGTGGTGACGTCGGGGCCGAGGTAGCGGGTGGACTGGATCTCGTAGACGAGCTGGGCGGTGACGGTGTCGACGGTGACCGCGCCCCCGGTGCCGTCGTGCTTGGTGATCACGCTCGACCCGTCGGCGGCGATCTCGGCCAGCGGGAACCCGAGGGGACGGTCCCGGTCGGGCAGGCCGAGGAAGCCGCTGAAGTTGCCGCCCGTGGCCTGGGTGCCGCACTCGAGGACGTGGCCGGCGACGACGGCGCCCGCGAGCTCGTCGTACTGCTCGGGTGTCCAGCCGTGGTGCGCGACCGCGGCCCCGACGACCAGCGAGGCGTCGGTGACCCGGCCGGTGACGACCACGTCGGCGCCGCCGCGCAGGGCGGCGGCGATGCCGAGGCCGCCGAGGTAGGCGTTGGCCGTGAGCGCGCCGTCCCAGAGGCCGAGCGGGCGCAGGTCGTCGCCCTCGACGTGGGCGATGGCCGGGTCGAGGCCGAGGCCGCGGGCGACCTCGCGGAGGCGCTCGGCGAGGCCGGCGGGGTTGAGGCCGCCGGCGTTGGCGACGATCCGCACGCCGCGCTCGAGGGCGAGACCGAGGCAGTCCTCGACCTGGCGGACGAAGGTGCGGGCGTAGCCGAGCGAGGGGTCCTTCATGGTGTCGCGACCGAGGATGAGCATCGTCAGCTCGGCGAGGTAGTCGCCGGTGAGGACGTCCAGCGGCCCGCCCTCCAGCATCTCGCGCATCGCGGTCAGCCGGTCGCCGTAGAAGCCGGAGCAGTTGCCGATCCGCAGGGGACTGGTGGTTGAGGTGCGAGCGGAGCGAGCCTCGAAACTCATCGCGCCGCCCTCCCCTCGCCGGGCGGGCCGGCGAAGGCCTGGGCGATGTCGAGCCAGCGGTCTGCGTCGGGACCGGTGGCGACGAGGTCGGTGTCGGCGCGGTGCACCCGCTGGGTGACCAGCCGGCAGAAGTCGACGGCCGACCCGGTCACCGTCTGCGCGGCGTCCTCGGGTCCCCACGTCCAGACGTCGCCGTCGGGAGCGGCCAGGTCGATGCGGAACTCCGCGACCGGCACGTCCAGCCCGTGGGTGGCGAACGCGAAGCTGCGGGTGCGGACGCCGAGGTGGGCGACGTGGCGGATCCGCGTCGACTCCTCCGGCTCGACCCCGAGCGCCTCGTGCACGTCGAGGCCGTGGGCCCAGGTCTCCATGAAGCGCGCGGTCGCCATCGAGGTCGGTGACATCGGCGGGCCGAACCACGGCAGCTTCTCGCCGCGCGGCACCTCGGCGAGCGCCGCCGCCAGCTCCTTGCGGCCCGTCCTCCAGCGCTCCAGCAGGTCGGGGTCGCGGGCGATCTCGAGGGCGCTCGCGTCGACGAAGCCATCCGGGTCCTCGATGGCGGCCAGCACCACGTCGTCCCACGCGGCCTTGCCCTCCGGCGTCCCGGCCCGCGCCGCGAGCGTCGCCACCTCGTCGGTCCACGCCAGGTGGGCGACCTGGGTGGCGACGTCCCACCCGGCCGCCGGGGTCGGCGTGTGCCAGCCCGCGTCGTCGAGGTCGGCGACGAGCGCGTCGAGCCGGTCCCCCTCGGCGGCGAGGTCGGCGAGGACGGTGCGGAGAACATCGGTCATGTCGGGGTCCCTGCGGCGTTGTCGGACGGAGGAGCGGAGCGCGGGAGGCCGGAGACGTCGTGGGGCGGATCCAGCTCCCGGTCGAGCACGTCGGCCCAGTGGTCGAGGATGCGACGGCGCCGGCGGGCGTCGTCGGAGATGGTGTTGGCGAGGCCGAGGCCGCGCACGAGGTCGAGGGTGGCCTGGACGAGCTCGCGCACGCCGGGGCGGGACTCGTCGGCGCCGAGCGCCTCGACGGTGAGCCGGTGCGTCTCGCGGCCGACGCGCAGCTCGAGCGGCGCGACCGCGGCGTACAACGCCTCGTCGGTCCTCGCCGCCACCCACAGCTCGAGGGCGGCGGCGAAGACGGGCGAGCTGAAGTGGTCGCCCAGCACGGCGAGGACCGCACGCGTACGACGCCGCCCGCCGGGCAGGGCCGCGACGGCGGCCGCGAGCTCGGCGCCGCGGATCTCGGTGAGGTGCTCGACGGCGGCGACGACCAGGTCGTTCTTGGTCGGGAAGTGGTGCAGCTGCGCGCCGCGGCTCACCCCGGCCCGCTCGGAGACGAGCGTGGTCGACGTCCCGGCGAACCCGTGCTCGACCAGGCACTCGACCGTCGCCTCCAGCAGCCGCAGCCGCATCGCCCGGGTGCGCTCCTGCTGGGGCACCCGGGCGACGGGCGTGGACGGGGGGGTCACCTGCCCATCGTGGGGCGTCAGGAACAAACAGTCAAGCCTGACTTTTTTTCAGTTGGTCGGGCCGGTCTGGTCCACTCCTTCAAGGTTTCGTCAAGCGGATCGCGACGAGCCGCGGACGGCACGGAGGATCGGCGCATGAGACACGGGGTGAAGAAGATGTATCGACGGATCCGCTGCCGGGTGAAGCACTCCGAGTGCCCCCACAACCCGCGCTACCACCGCTAGGAGCCGTCCACTCGCGCGGGCTTGTCATCAGGAGCAGGTCCGGAGGCTGGCGCGCGGCGACTATCGGCGACCTGATCCCTCCGCTGCACCGGCTGGCGGTCGGCGATGTGACTCCCATCTGTAGGCGCTGGGCTGAGCTCGTCGAGCACCGAGGCGCGCGGGCCGCCCAGGCTCCGGACGCACGACGCTGCGCACGACGCTGCGTTCCGCCGGTCCGCGCACCACGAGCGGGACTGCGGCCGGCTCGCTGCGCGGCCGCACCACCAGCGCGGCGACTCCCAGCGCGGCTCGGACGGGCGCACGACGACGAGCTGGCGAGCGTTCTGCGCGGCGGCGGCCGAGCGTGACCGGGGTGGACGGCCGCCAGAGGGGGCGGCGCGGGGACGTCTCGATGTCGGCGCGGACGCCGGCCGGCTGACATCCGGGTCGCCACCGGCGCCGAGACGCCACCGACGACCGCAGCGGCGACGACGAGGGCGACCGCGGGCGTGGTCCACACCCCGCTCCGGAGCCTCGGACGTCCATGGTCTCGGCGATACCCTCGGCGTCGCCGCTGCCCGCAGCCCGTGGGCGGCGGTGGCGTCGGTGCCGGCCGCTGCGGGATCGGACGGACGGAAGTCCTCTCCGTCCGGTCCGGAGCCACTGCCGACCTCACCAGGGCCAGGATCCTCGGCGACGGCGACGGAGACGCCGGCGCGCGGGGATCGAGGAGCGGCCCTGACCATGGCGAGGGACGGGCCTTGGGGCGGCGTCGAGCGCCTGGACCGTAGTTGCCCACGCGTGAAGGCATGCCGGGCGATCCGCTCGAGCGCGCGGACCCGCAGCTGCTCGATGTGCTCCCGCTCGGGAAGGACCCAGTCGTCGGACCACGCGGGCAGCAGCGGCTCCCCCACCAGCGCGGCGAGCGGCGCCTCGGCATCGACCCTGTGCATGGGCTTCTCGGTCAACCGGGAGGCCCGGCGCACCTCGTCCACGTCGACCACGACGTCCGGATGGAGTCCGATGTCGGTGCGGTCGGCCAGGAGCAGGCCGGGACATCTCCGCTGGGACTGCAGGACGGCGCGCCGGAGGCGGGCCAGCGCCCGAGCGCGGGTGCTCTCGGGCCACAGGATGCCCGCGACGCGCGCCCGGCGCGCTGCGTCCGTCAGCCCGAGGAGCGCGGTCAGGCGTTGCTCGCGGCGTTCGAGCGGGACGTCGAGCCCATCGACCGACAACTGCCAGCCGCCCCAGGAGACGCAGGCGCGCGCCGCCCCTGCCTGCTTCGCTTGCGTTCGGCATGTCTCCGACCGGAGCTCCGATCCTTCCCTGGGTCTGCACCGGGTCTCCTGCGTCACGGCCCGTCGCAGCTGCGTCACGACGGGCTCTCCACCCTGACAACTCGGACGGTCGACACACCGCGCCCTGATACCCAGGCGTCGCGGACGGCGCCGACTGTCTAGACGAGACCCGCGCGCTGACCAGGCGGTTCCTGGGCGCGCCAGCTGGGCTCGATCCAGCGTCACCGAGGTGCCCGGTCGGCATCACCGAGCGGCACGGGAAGTGCCCGGTCACCTCAGTCGAGACGGGCGACCAGCGGCAGCCGGGAGCGGGCGGTGAGCCCGACGACGGCGGCGGTGAGCGAGCGGCAGCGCGACCACGAGCCCGAGGATCGAGCAGCCACGGGCACGTCGAGGAAGGGCCCGCTGGCCCCGCTGGACGAGCCCGAGCCGGTGGTCACGGGACCGTAGGTCAGCGGGTAGGTGATCGCGATCCCCGGGATGAAGCCCGACGACCGCGCCGAGCAGGGCGCCGACGAAGCCGACGACGAGGGCGTACGACGCCGCGACCCGCGCCGCGTCCGGGGCGCGGCGCCCACGGCGGCCAGGGTGGCCAGGTCCGGGCCGGGCGTCGGAGAGCGCCAGGAAGGTCGCGGTCAGGGTGCCGCCGAGCATCAGCACCGCCGCCGAGGCGCGGCCAGGATCAGCTGGACGATCACGACCTCGTCGTCGGCGCTGGTAGCCGCGCTCGACGTAGAGCGCCGGCGTCCGCGGTGATCCCGCCGAGCGCCTCGACGAGGTCGGTCTCCTGGCGTCCTGCGTCGATGCCGGCGTCCGGCGGTAGATGCCGAGAGGTGACGGTCACGGGCTCGGCCCCGAGCTGCGTCGGCCAGGCGCGGTCGGCAGCACAGCGGCCTGGCCGACCGGAGTAGCGTCGCTGACGTGGACGTAGGTCGGCCGGCACGGTCGAGCGCGGCGGAGCCGTGCGTGCCGCCGATCCGTCGCGTCGCACTGAGCCAGCCGGACCCGCACGGTCGTCCGCGTCCGCGGCGCCGGTCGGTGAAGACGACGGCCGCACGCCCGCAGGCGAGGGCGACTCCGTCGGCGGCCAGCGTCGTCCCCCTCGACGATCCGGCGGACGCCCGGCAGCGCGTGTCGGCGACGACCGAGGCTGCCGTCGAGGCGGCCGCCCCAGTACTCGAGGAGCGGGGTCCCGGTCCCCCGGGCTCGCGGAAGTCGAGGTAGTACGACGCGTCGCCCGGGCCCTGCTGCTGGCATGCCCTCGGACCAGCCTCGACGGTCGTCCACCCGGCGCACGCACGGCCGCCTGCGACGCTCGTCCCAGGTCGCGGCGGACACCGGCTCGGCGCGAGCCGTTCATCGTGGCGCCGGGAGACGTCGACCATCGCCGGCACCGATGGGCAGCGACGGCGTGTAGGCCGCCTCGTTCTGCGCCTCGTCGCTGCTCGTCCGCGATCCCGAGGGCGACCACGCCGGCCACGGTCGCGGCGACGGCGGCCACCGCCGGGACGGTGCGGGTGCGGTGCCGGGCGGCGTCGCGGGCGGCGTACCTCACCGTGAGCGGCAGCCGCTCCGACAAGCCGCGCGACGAGGGCGACGACGCACGAGCGGCACCAGGAGGATCATCCCGAGGACGGACGACGATCGCGCCGACCGCGATGAAGAACTCGCCCACTGCTGGCCGGCGCGACGCCGTACGCCGCCAGCGCGACGCCGGCGCCGAGCAGGCACCGACCGAGCACGGGCGAGCGCGGCGGACGGTGCGCCGGTCGCCACGGCGGCCGGCGAGGACGGCCACGACGTCCTGCCGCGACGCGATGCCACGCCGGGACCACGGCGGCCAGCAGCGCGCTGCAGCAGCCCGAAGGCCGCGATCACCGGCGACGGTGCGGCCACGGCACGTCGAACGGGCCGAACCAGCTCCCCGAGAAGCGCTGGACGAGCGGCAGCAGCGCCCAGCCCGACCAGCGATCGCCGAGCACGCACGCCGAGCAGCGCGCCGCACGCCCCCGAGCACGACGCCGGCCGGCGAGCACGACGCGGCGGGCCTGGACGCGGCGTGCCGCCGGTGGCGGCCATCAGGGCCAGGGAGCGCGCCTGGCGGCGGGCGCCGACGGCGAACGCCGGCCCGGCCAGCAGCACCACCTCGAGCAGCGCCATGACGACGACCAGGGCGACGACCGCGATCGCGGCGTCGCCGTCCCGGATGTCGAGGCCCGGCTGCTCGGCCGGATCTCGGTGCTCGGGCGGCGGGTCCAGCGAGCACGGCGCGCGAGAGCACGAGCACGCCGACCGCGGTTGAGCTCGCGGCACCTCGTGCCCACGAGCACCGCGCCGCCGTCGACGAGCCAGGTCGACGTCCGGGGCCGTAGTCGGCGAAGGCCGGCTCCGAGGCGGTGCCGGCAGCACGTCGACCGTGGCGGTGTCGCGGATGGTGGCGCGGACTCGCCGACGCCGACCACCGTCGAGCGTCGCGGCACCCGAGCCGTCCAGCGGTGTCGCCGACGGCCGAGCCCCGCGCTCGGCGAGCGCGTCGTTGACCACGGCCTCGTCGGCCGCCTGCGGCGGCCCGTCCGGCGGTGATCGTCGAAGAGCCCGGCGGCGAGCGGGTCCGCGAGGTCGACCTCGCGAGGCGTCGATGCTCGACGCCGCTTGTCGCCGCAGCGGATCTCCGTCCAGCCGCTCGCGCAGCGTCGACGGCCGGACGTCGCCGAGGACGCGCCGTGACGGCGTCGTACGACGGCCAGGCCGGCGTCTACGCCCTCGGTCGCGGCCCCCGCCGGCGCCGTCGACGTCGTCGGGGTCGGGGGACTGGACAGACCGCTGACCCCCGGCTGGAGCGGACCCGCGCGTCGGCGGCGCCGAGCCGCCGGTCGAGCGCCCTCGATGCCGCCGACATCTGCGGTGGTCTGCACGACACGTCGGCCGCGCGTCACGGCGAGCACCGGCAGCGCGATCATGACCAGGACCAGCAGGCTGCGCCCGCGTGACCGCAGCGCGTCGCGCCGGGCGAGCCGCAGCGACGGCCGCCAGCCCCGACAGGCCACCGTCCTCCGAGCGGCACCGGCGCTCCGAGCAGCGACGTCGACCGGGTCGGCGCCCGATCTCGTCGACCACGACCCCGTCGCGCAGGAAGACGACCCGGTCGGCCCAGGCCGCGTGCCGGGCCTCGTGGGTGACGAGCACCCCGGCGGCGCCGGCGTCGCAGCGGGCGCGCAGCAGCCGCAGGATCTCCTCGCCCGGTGTCGGTGTCGAGGGCGCCGGTCGGCTCGTCGGCGAGGATCAGCCGGCGGTCGCCCACGATGGCGCGCGCGATGGCGACCCGCTGCTGCTGGCCGCCCGACATCGTCGTCGGGGAAGCGGTCGGCGAGGTCGCCGATGCCGACCTCCTCCAGCGCGGCGGGCGCCAGCCGCGCGGGCGGCCCGGGGACGCTCGCCGTCGAGCTCGCGCGGGCAGGGCGACGTTCTCGACCGCGGTGAGCGCCGGGATCAGGTTGAAGTCCTGGAAGACGTAGCCGATCGAGGTACGCCGCATCCGCGCCCGGCCCGTTGTTGCCGAGCGACGCCGAGGTCGACGCCCTCGACGCGACACCGTCCCGGCGGGTCGGCTGGTCGAGACCGCCGGCGAGGGTCAGCAGGGTCGACTTGCCGGAGCCGGAGGGGCCCATCACGGCGACCAGCTCGCCGGGGCGGGCGAGGAAGGAGACGCCGCGCAGGGCGTGCACCTCGGTGGCGCCCTCGCCGTGGACGCGGGTGACGGCGTCGAGCGTGCAGCACGGGCGCGTTCATCGGCGTGGCTCCTCGGAGTGGTCGTCGACGGTGCGCGGCGGCGTCGGCGACGGGACCGGCCGGCGTCGTGCGTGGTGCCGTCGAGCGGCGGCGCGCCGCAGGCGGGCCTCGCAGTGGTCGAGCCACCGGATCTCGGCCTCGGCGTCGAAGACCAGCGAGTCGAGCACCAGGCTCCAGGCGAGGTCGGTCGGGCTGGACGGGGGTGGCGGCCCGGCCGCCGCGCTTGAGCCGGGTGTAGTCCTGCAGGGCGGCCATGGTGGCGGTCCGCTGGCGCTGGATGACGGTGCCGACGTCGACGCCGGGGACGGTGACCGCGAGCGCGAGCTTGATCGCGAGCTCGTCGCGCGGCGGCTGGGTGCGAGCGCACCGGGGTGGTGAACCAGGCCGACACCTCGCCCGACCCGCCGCGGTGACGCGGTAGATCACGTGCCGCCCTCGTCGGCGCGTTCGGCCCCCTGCCGCCACCGCTCGACGAGACCGTCGCGCTCGAGCCGGGTGAGGGTCGTGTAGACCTGCCCGACGTTGAGCGGCCAGGTCGCGCCGGTCCGCTGCTCGAACTCGGCCGCGCAGCTGGTAGCCGTACATCGGCCCCTGCTCCAGCAGCGCCAGCATGCGCCTGTCTGACCGACATCCGCGTCCTCCTCGATCCGCGCCATCGGCCCCCGTGACCGATGGATACCGGGTATGTATACCACGTATGCATGGATCGTCGATCGCACGTGTCGGACCGGTGTTTCGACTCGGGACCGATGGGCAGGACACGGGGGCGACTCCTCCCTAGGGTGTCGCCCAACCGCCCCGCGGCGACCGACCGCGGGCCCACACCAGCAGGGGGAAGAACCATGTCCAACTACGGCAACCCGCCGTCCGACCCGTACGGCCAGGGTGCGTCCGGCCAGGGCCAGGACCCCTACGGCCAGCAGCCGCAGCAGCCCTACGGTGAGCAGCCGTACGGCCAGGACCCCTACGGCCAGCAGCCCGGCTACGGCCAGCCCGCGTACGGCGCCCCGGCGGCGTACGCCTCGTGGTTCCAGCGCGTCGGCGCCTTCCTCATCGACCAGCTCATCGGCATGGTGGCGCTGATCCCCTACTACATCGGCGCCGTGATGGCAGCCGGCTCGGTGGAGACGACCACCGACCCCACCACCGGCGTCGTCACCACCACGGGCGGTGGCGCGAGCGGCATGGCGCTGCTGCTGATGTTCCTGGGCGGCGTGCTCTACCTCGCCTACTACGTGTGGAACTACTGCCTCAAGCAGGGCCGCACCGGCTACACGATCGGCAAGGGCATCCTCGGGATCAAGCTGATCAAGATCGACACCGGCCAGCCGATGGGCGCCGGCCTGTCCTTCGTGCGCCAGCTCGCGCACATCGTCGACGCGATCCCCTGCTACCTCGGCTACCTGTGGCCGCTGTGGGACGCCAAGCGCCAGACCTTCGCCGACAAGATCATGAGCACCGTCGTCATCGAGCAGCCCAAGGGGTGAGCCGCTCCCCGCGGTCGTCACTAGGCTCAAGGCCAGACGGCCGCGGGGCGGTCACCACCGAGGGAGACCACGCATGCGCGTCCACACGCGGCCCGGACGCCTGTCCGCGTTCGTCCTGATCGCCGCGGTGACCCTGCCCGGTCTCGCCGCCTGCGCGGGCGATGCCGAGGCCGAGGTGGTCTCCGCACCGGCGGTCCGCGAGGCGCTCGTCGACCTGTACGCCGGGGGCCGCGCCGCCGGTGACGATCCCCGGGACGCCGAGTGCTTCGCCGACGACCTCCTCGAGCGGGTGACCCCCGAGGAGCTGCGCGACGGCGGGGTGCTCGACGAGACGTTCGCGCCGCGGGCCGAGGCCACCGCCCTCGACCGCCCGGTCGCCGAGGCGTGGACCGAGGCACAGATGGCGTGCTCCGACTTCGTCGAGCAGTCGACCCAGGCACAGGAGGTCCTGACCAAGGGCCGCCTCGATGCCGGGGCCTACGAGACGTGCCTCGACGGCCGGCTCGACGAGAGGACCATCCGGGAGGCCACGACCGCCACCCTGATGGCCCGCCTGGACGACCCGGCCGTCGGCCGGCTCAGCGTCGCCCAGTCCGAGTGCTCGGTGCTGTCGGTCCCGCGCGGCTGACCCCGGGCACCGCTCAGGCGGCGACGGCCACCACCACGCGCGCCCGCTGCGGCGCGTCCAGCCAGCGTCGCCGCGCGCGACGCAGCCGGACCCAGGACCACACGAGGAACGGCACCGCCATGACGGGGACCAGCCACCAGGCCGGGGTCTGGGCGGCGGAGGAGAAGAGCATCGCGGTGAGCGTGGTGCTCACCGCCAGGCGGGCGGAGTAGCCGACCATCACGATCGGCGGCGCGGGGGTCGCCCGCGCCGAGGCCAGCTGCACCGGGAACGGGCGCCGGCCCGACCACGACATCGACACCGCCACCACCTGGAGCAGGACCACGAGCAGGGTGGCGACCAGGGCCATCACCTCGGTGGCGCTCGGCACCCCGGCCCGCAGGGCGGCCATCGCGACGGTCACCAGCGCTGCGGCCCCGAGCCACTCGGCGAGGGTGAGCGCACGCGCTGCGAAGACGGTCTCCGGACCGACCGGCAGGCTCTCGCGCCACAGCGCGCCGCGACCGTCCAGGCACCAGGCGTTGACGCCGAAGAGCAGGGCGCCGCCACTGACGACGAGGGCCGGCAGGACCAGCACCTGCGCCCAGTCCATGCCGCCGGCGAGCGCGACGAGGCCCGGGCCGACCGCGAGGACCACGAGTCCCCGGCGCATCGGCACGGCCCGCCACACCGACGCCCGGTCGATGCGGCGCAGCATCGCGAGGTCGCCGGCGGGCAGCGGACGGGCCGGGTGGCTGCCCGACTCCACCTTGAGCTCCTCGCGAGGCGTACGCCGCAGCGCGACGCCGGCGGGCAGCGCGCCGACGACGACCGCGGCCGCGGTCAGGACCAGGAGCACCAGCACGACGAGCAGCGCACCGTCCCGCGCGGTGACCGCGTCGGCGAGGAGGCGGGTGGGCGACCCGTCCAGCATCGGGAGCAGGCGGTCGGTCGCCTGGAGGCCCACGCCGACCGTGACGAGGACGACCGCCGAGCCGCGCACGACGGCGACGCCGTGGGGCGTGCGCCGGACGGTCTCGACGACCCAGCCGAGCACCTGGGCGAGGGCGGTGGCGCACACGATCCAGGCGGCGACGACCACCTGGCCGCCCGCCCAGCCGTCGGGGCCGGTGACCCGCGCGGTGATGCCGAGGAGCAGCCAGGCCTGGAGGAGCCACGCGAAGTTGAGCGGAGCCAGGGCGAGCGCCCCGAGGTGCTCGGTGCGGTGACTGATCGGGTGGATGGCGGCCTGGTCGCGCGGGATCAGCTCGCGCCCGCCGCCCGAGGCCATCGACGAGGCGACCGCGAGGGCCAGGAAGCCGGCCAGCATCGCGCCGAGGTGGTCGTCCAGGAAGGTGGCCCGGCCGGCCCCGTCGACCAGCAGCGGTCCCACGGACGCGACGAGGGTGACCCCGAGCAGGACCAGGAGGGCGACGCCCGCGGCGCGCGGGCGGCGTACGGTCGCGGCGCGGAAGCGGAGCAGGTGCCGCAGGTCGGCGACGGCGCCCACCCAGCCGGCGAGACCCGCCTCAGTCGAGGAGCGCGCGGTAGGCATCGGCGCCGGCCTCCCCGCTCAGCTCGTCGGCGTCCATCGCGGCGACCTGGGCGCCACCGCGCAGGACCACGGCGGTGCTGCAGGCCTGCATGGCCAGGTCGCGGAGGTGGGTCGAGACGAGCACGCAGGCGCCGCGGGCCCGGGCGTCCTCGATGACGGCGAGGGTGGCCTCGACACCGAGCGGGTCGACGCCGTCGAAGGGCTCGTCGAGCAGCAGGACGTCGGGCTCGTGCAGGGCGGCGAGGACGACGGAGAGCCGTCGCCCCATCCCGTGGCTGAAGCCGCTGGTGACCCGGTGCGCGACGTCGCCGAGCTCGAAGCGCTCCAGCAGGTCGCGGGCCCGGGCCTCCCAGTCGTCGAGGCGGCGCAGGCGGGCGGCGAGCTGGAGGTGCTCCCACGGGGTGGCGCGCGGGACCAGCCCGCCGACGTCGGGGCAGTAGCCGACCAGGCGCTTGACCGCGACCGGGTCGACGGCGACGTCGACCCCGTCCACGAGGACCGTCCCCGCGGTGGGCGGGACGACCCCGGCGAGCACGCGCATGGTGGTCGACTTGCCGGCGCCGTTGCGACCGAGCAGCGCGGTGGCGTGCCCGGCGTCGGCCCGGAGGTCGATGCCGGCGACGGCCTCCACCTCGCCGAAGCGCACGTGGAGGCCGCGGACGTCGATGACGGGGGCGATCACCCGCTCATGGTCCCCCGTCAGCGGTCCACCTGACCGGCGAATGGCGCGGAACTGGTCCGGACGGGCCAGTGGCACGGGCCCGGCACAGGAGCACCATCGAAGGAACAGGGAGACCGAGGGAACCCGGGCCCGCCGTCGGGAGTCGTCGTGGTCATCCCCAGGAGGCGCTCATGGACGAGGATTCCATCAGCTTTGGCGGGATGGCCGACCGCCACGACGGTCCCACCCTCCGCGACGTGTTCGACGCGAGCTACCGCCGGCTCGTGGTGCAGCTGTACGGCGTGACCGGCAACTTCGCGGAGGCCGAGGACCTGGTCCAGGAGGCGTTCGTCCGGGCGGCCGGGAGGCGGGGACGGTTCAGCGCGGTGGACAACCCCGAGGCATGGCTGCGCACGACCGCGATCAACGCCCACCGCAGCCGCTGGCGCAAGGCCCGCAACGGCCGCCGGGCCCGAGAGCTGGTGCCCCCACCCCGGGAGCCCGACGGCCTGGAGCAGCACGTCGAGATCATGACGGCCCTCCGGACCCTGCCCGAGGCGCAACGCACCGTGATCGCCCTGCACTACCTGGCCGACCTCCCGGTCGAGGAGATCGCCGCAGCGCTCGGCATACCGACCGGGACCGTCAAGTCCCGGCTGAGCCGGGGCCGCGACGCGCTGGCCTTCCGGCTCGACCGCTCCGAGGAAGGTGTCGACCATGTCTGAGCGACTGCTGCTCGAGGCGTTCCGCGAGGACGCCGAGCGCGTGACTGAGGCCGCCCGCCTTCGAGCTATCGAGGCGGCCGGACGGGCCCGCCGGCGACGCCGCCAAGCGATCGGGGAGCGGTCGCCGCGTGCCTGCTCGCGGCGCCACCGGGGTCGTGGCGCCGCAGGACCGAGGCTCCCCGGAGCCGCAACCGGCCGAGGACCCCGAGCACGCGCTCGAGCGTGACGCCGTGGCCGGGTCCCACGATGACCACGCTGCAGGAGGGGACTACGACCTCAGCCCCTTCGCCGACGTGGCGCTCCCGGCCGCGCGGGTCACGGTGCCGGACGGCTGGAACGCGGCGCAGTGGGGCCCGGACCGGTTCGCGGGCATGGGACCGGCCGGGCCGGCAACGAGCAGGCGTCGCGGGAATCGCGCGTGGTACGCCGCGCTGGTCGTCCTCGAGGTCGTCGCCTCGCAAGAGCGACTGCGATGTGGACCCTCATCGGGGCACGACACCGCGGAGGTGCTGGCGGCCCTCGCAGAGCTGCCCCGCCAGGAGGTGACTCGGTCCGGACGACGACCCGGTTCGGTCGTCCCGCCGTCCACCTGAGCCTGCGGGAGACCCGCCGTGAGCCCGAGTGCGCGGGGCCAGATGTTCAGCAACGCCGAGGGCCGATCGGCCAGCTCGGCCTGGGGGGCAAACCTACGAGCTCTGGTTGGTCGACGTGGAGGGCGAGCCCCTCCTCGTCGTGGCGGGCTGGACGCGGAACACGCCGCCAGCGTGGTGGAGGACTGCTGGCCGTGGCCGACCGATCGAGCTGCAGCCACGCGCGAGCTGCCGCCTGGCGGCGAGTAGACGTGGCCGTGATGGTCATCCCCGCCGGAAGGACGCCATGGACCAGGAGATCTCAGCCTCGGCCGGCGCTCGACCTCGAGGAGCGCGTCCCGCTCCACGAGGTGTACGACGCGAGCTACCGCAAGCTCCTGGTGCAGCTGTACGGCGTGACCGGGACCTCGACGAGGCGGAGGACGTCGTGCACGAGGCGTTCGTCCGCGCTGCGAGCCCGGAGGCGCTTCCTGCACGAGGTCGACCACGAGTCATGGCTGCGGACGACGGCGATCCACGTGCCATCGCAGCCGATGGCGCACGCTGCGCGCCGGCCGCCGTGCCCGCGAGCCGCGCGCGACCCACGACATGGAGCTCGGCTCGGAGCACCTCGTGGTCGTGACCGCCCTCAGGTCGCTCGCGGAGCAGCAGCGCGAGGTGGTCGCCCTGCACTTCCTGGCCGACCTGTCCGTGCGGGCCACGGCCGGAGAGCTCGACCTCCGTGCCCGCGACGTCAGGCCACTGCTGGATCGCGGACGCGAGGCCCTCACCGTCCTGCTGACCCCGCCGGACGGGACGCCGGTCGAGCCTGACCTCCTGTTGCGAGCGTTCCGCGAGGAGGCGGAGTGCGTGACCCCGATTCCCGCCTTCGAGCCGGTGGCTGCGGCGGGGCGGGCCCTGCGCCGACGGCACCACTCCGTCGCGGGCGCGGCGTGCGCGTGCCTCCTCGCGCCCGTCGGGTTCCTCGCGCTGGGCGGCGAGGATCCACCCGCCGACGTGCCCCGGGGGGACGACCCGACGCGGTCGGAGGGCGTGATGGCCTACCCCGGACCCGTCACGACCGCCCTTCCCCGCGGCAATCGGGAGCTGCACCCGGCCGTCGGCGACGACCGCCCGGTCGTGAGCTTCGCCCTCCCCGGGGAATGGAACAGCTGGGAGGTGGCCAACCGCGTCGAGGAGATGGCCCCGGGCGTCTCGGACAACGAGGAGCTGTTCGTGCGGGCGCCCTGGCACGTCGGGCTGCTGGTCCTCGAGGTCGAGCACATGGCCCGGCGCGGTTGCACCGTCGTCGACGTCAGCAACCACGACCCGGCCGGGCTCGTCGACTCGCTCACCCGACTCCCGCTCAGGGTGACCTCGGGACCGGAGCACGGCCAGCGGCTTCGGGGTGCCGGCGACCCACCTGAGGCTGCGCGGCGGCGCGGCTCCCGCCTGCCTGGACGACTACCTCTTCACCACCAGCCGGTACAGCACCATCGACGCCACGGGCCGCGACACGACGTACGACGCGTGGGTGCTGGACGTGGGCGGGCGACCGCTCCTCGTGTGGGGCGTCTGGACGGACACCGCGCCCCCATCCGAGGTCGGCGAGCTGCTGGACGTCATCGACACCCTCGAGGTGCACAACGACTGACCGGGGGACAACGGGGGCCGACCTCCCCTTCCCGGCCCGTGCGGGCGGGAAGGGGAGGCGGTGTCAGGCGGGGAAGGACTCGCCCTTCGCGTGCAGGTCCCGGAGGTACGCCGTGGGGCGGAACCGCTCGCCGTACGCGTCCGCGAGCTCGTCGGCCCGGGCCAGGAACGCGCCGAGACCGATCTCGCCGACGGGACGCCCGCGCTCGTCGAGCGCCTGGTAGCCGGTCATGAACTGCGCGGCGCCACCCGTGCTGGCCGGGAAGCCGATGCCCATGATCGAGCCGATGTTGGCCGCCGCCGCGGAGGTGATGACCTCCTCCTCGAAGCACTTCGCGGTCTCGATCGCCTCGATGAAGAGCAGCCGGTCCTTCATGTCCTCGAAGGGGATCTGCTCGGCGGCCACCGGGAACGCCTCGGCGAGGCCGGACCACAGGTGCGTGCGGCGACCGTTCTCGTCGTACTCGTAGAAGCCGGCACCCTTGAGCCGCGAGGGGCGGCCGAGCCCGATCATGGTGCGCACGACCTCGGAGCCCGGGTCGTCGGGCAGCTCGACGCCGTCGCGCTCGGCGGCGGCCGCGGTCGCGGCACGGATCTTGGCCATCAGCTCCATGTTGAGCTCGTCGGAGAGCTGGAGGGTGCCGACCGGGTAGCCGTCCTGGGTCGCGGCCCGCTCGAGCGACACGGGGTGCGCGCCCTCGGCGAGCATCCGCAGCCCCTCGTTGACCATCGTGCCGATCACCCGCGAGGTGTAGAAGCCGCGCGAGTCGTTGACCACGATCGGGGTCTTGCGGATCTGCTGGACGACGTCGTACGCCTTGGCCAGCGCGACGTCGGAGGTCTCCTTGCCGCGGATGATCTCGACCAGCGGCATCTTGTCGACGGGGCTGAAGAAGTGCAGCCCGATGAAGTCGGCCGGCCGGTCGATGCCCTCGGCGAGCTCGGTGATCGGCAGCGTCGAGGTGTTGGAGCAGAGCAGTGCGTCGTCATTGACGTACGGCGCGACCTCGGCGAAGACCTTGGCCTTGAGCGCCGGGTCCTCGAAGACCGCCTCGATGACGAGGTCACAGCCGGCGAGGTCGGCGGGGTCGGCGGTCGCGGTGATCCGGCCCAGCAGCTCGTCGGCCTTGTCCTGGCTGAGCTTGCCGCGCTCGACGCCCTTGGCGTTGAGCTTGGCGGTGTAGGCCTTGCCCTTCTCGGCGCTGTCGGTCGAGACGTCCTTGAGCACGACCTCCATGCCGGCGCGGGCGCACGAGTAGGCGATGCCGGCGCCCATCATCCCGGCGCCGAGGACCCCGACCTTGGTGGCCTTCCAGCGCTCGACGCCCTCGGGCCGCAGCGATCCGGAGTTGATCGCCTGGAGGTCGAAGAAGAACGCCTGGATCATGTTCTTGGAGCCCTGGTTGACGATCAGGCTGGTGAGGTAGCGCGACTCGATCCGCGACGCGGTGTCGAAGTCGACCTGCGCCCCCTCGACCGCCGCGCTGAGGATCGCGCGCGGGGCGGGGTAGACGGCGCCCTTGGTCTGCTTGCGCAGCAGCGCCGGGAAGGCCGGCAGGAACGCCGCCAGGGCGGGGGTCTTCGGGGTGCCGCCGGGCATCCGGTAGCCGGCGCGGTCCCACGGCTTGGTGGCCGCCTCCTCGTCGTCGCGGTGCGCGAGGATCCACGCCTTCGCTGCGGGGACGAGCTCGTCGCGGGTCGGCAGCAGCTCGTCGACGAGGCCCTTGGCCAGCGCGCCCTGCGGGTCGAACTGGGTGCCGGGCATGAGCACGTCCATGAGCGCGGACTGGAGACCGAGCATGCGTACGACGCGCGTCACGCCGCCGCCGCCGGGGAGCAGGCCGAGGGTGGACTCGGGCAGGCCGATCTTGACCGAGCGGTCGTCGACGGCGATCCGGTGGTTGGCCGCCAGCGCGATCTCCAGCCCACCGCCGAGGGCGGCGCCGTTGATGGCGGCCACGACGGGACGGGGAAAGCGCTCGAGGCGGCGGAGGCCGGCCTTGATCGCCTCGCCGGAGGTGAAGATCCGCTGCGCGTCGTCGGCGGTCGCCTGCGACATCAGCGTGAGGTTGCCGCCGGCGAAGAAGGTCTTCTTGGCGCTGGCGATGACGACGCCGACGACGTCGTCCTGCTCGTCGTACAGGCGGTCGACGGCCGCGTCCATGGACCGCTGGTAGAGCTCGGTCATGGTGTTGGCCTTCGACGTGGGGTCGTCGAGGGTGAGGGTGACGATGCCGTCGGCGTCGCGCTCGTAGCGGACGGCCGTCTCGGTGGTGGTGTCAGTCATGGTGTGGAAGTCCTTCGTGGTCAGACGAGCTCGACGATGGTGGCGATGCCCATGCCTCCGCCGACGCAGAGCGTGGCGAGGCCGCGCTTCTGGTCGCGGCGGGCGAGCTCGTCGACGAGCGTGCCGAGGATCATCGCGCCGGTGGCGCCGAGCGGGTGGCCCATGGCGATGGCGCCGCCGTTGACGTTGGTGATGTCGTGGCTGATGCCGAGGTCGCGCATGAAGCGCATCGCGACGGCGGCGAAGGCCTCGTTGATCTCGAAGAGGTCGATGTCCTCGACCTCGAGACCGGCCTTGGCCAGCGCCTTGCGGGCCGCGGGTGCGGGTCCGGTGAGCATGATCGTCGGGTCGGCGCCGGAGACCGCGGTGGCGATGATCCGGGCGCGCGGGGTGAGGCCGAGGTCGGTGCCGACCTGCTCGGTGCCGATGGCCATGATCGCGGCGCCGTCGACGATGCCGGAGCTGTTGCCGGCGTGGTGGACGTGGTCGATCCGCTCGACCCAGTGGTACTTCTCCAGCGCCACGTCGTCGAAGCCCGCGTCGCGGCCGATCCCGGCGAAGGACGGCTTGAGGCCGGCGAGGCTCTCGGGGCTGGTGTCGGGACGGATCAGCTCGTCGCGGTCGAGCACGGTGAGGCCGTTGAGGTCGGTCACCGGGATGACGGCGTCGGCGAAGTAGCCGTTGGCCCAGGCCTTGGCCGCGCGGTGGTGCGACTCGGCGGCGAAGGCGTCGACGTCGTCGCGGTTCCAGCCCTCGATGGTGGCGATCAGGTCGGCCCCGATGCCCTGGGGGACGAAGCCGGTGGTGAGCGCGGTGGCCGGGTCCATCGCCCAGGCGCCCCCGTCGGAGCCCATCGCGACGCGGCTCATCGACTCGACGCCGCCGGCGAGGATCAGGTCCTCGAAGCCGCCGCGGACGCGCGACGCGGCCTGGTTGACGGCCTCGAGCCCGGAGGCGCAGAAGCGGTTGAGCTGCACGCCGGCCACGGTCTCGGGGTAGCCCGCCGCGAGGGCCGCGGTCTTGGCGATGTCGCCGCCCTGGTCGCCGATCGGCGACACGACGCCGAGCACGACGTCGTCCACGCGGGCCGGGTCGAGCCCGGGGTTGCGGGTGCGCACCTCGTCGAGCAGGCCGACGACGAGGTCGACCGGCTTGACCTCGTGCAGCGAGCCGGCCGCCTTGCCCTTGCCGCGCGGGGTGCGGATGTGGTCGTAGATGAATGCCTCTGCCATGACCGTCCTTCGGAGTCGAGAGGGTGTGGGAACCCGTGGCTCGATTGTGACACCATTACTGTCATCGTGGTCAAGGTGTGTGGCCCGCTTCACGCAGGAGGAGGACGAGGATGACCGACGCAGTGCCCGACGAGACGCCCGACGAGTCGTACGACGACGCGCCCGACGGCACCCTCCTCACCCTCGACGAGCTGACCGACCGGGTCGGGACGAGCGTGCGCAACGTCCGCTTCTACACCTCCCGGGGTCTCGTCCCGCCGCCCATCCGCCGGGGCCGCTCGGGCTACTACTCCGCCGACCACGTCGCCCGGCTCGAGCTGGTCCGCGAGCTCCAGGGCCACGGCTTCACCCTGGCCGCGATCGAGAAGTACGTCGAGCGCATCCCCGCCGACGCGACCCCCTCCGACATCGCGCTCCACCTCTCCCTGCTCGCCCCCGTCACCGGGGAGCGCCACGTCGACGTCGCCGAGGGGCTGGCCTCGCTGGGCGTGCCGCCCGAGGCGGCCTCGGCCGTCGCCGAGGTGTACGCCGAGCACGGCCGCCAGGTGGCCGCCGAGCTGTCCGAGATCGTCCGGACCCTCGTCTGGCCGCCCTTCCGCGAGGCCGGCGGGACCGCCGAGCAGCTGCGCGAGATGGTCCACCGGCTCAAGCCCCTCACCGTGGCCGGGCTGGTCGCGGCCTACGAGCAGGCCATGGATGCCTCCGCGGCGGCGTACGACGGCAAGCGCCCGCACTGACCCGCTCGCCCCACCCCCCGACGGGGTGACGACGAAGCGACAGGGCGAGGGGTCGGCTGAGAGACTGGTTCCATGCTCAACCACCTGACGAACCCCGGTCCGCGGACCCGATGACCGGGGCGGCGGTCTACCTCCTCCTCGGCCTGTCCCTGCTCCTCGCGATCGTCCTTCCGCAGGTGACCCAGCGGATCGCGATCTCGCCACCGATGGTGCTCGTCGCCGTCGGCATGCTGATCGGCCTGCTGCCGCTCCCCGACGGCGTCAGCCTGGACCCGCAGGACCACCGCGAGCTGGTCACCCACGTCACCGAGTTCACCGTGCTCGTCTCGCTGATGGGCGTCGGCCTGGCCATCGAGCGCACCCTGGACCTGCGGTCCTGGCGGTCGTGGCGCACCTGGTCCCCGGTCTGGCGGCTGCTGGTCGTGACCATGCCGCTCACCATCCTCGGCGTCGCCGTGCTCGGCTGGTGGGTCGCCGGGCTGGCACCCGGCGGTCGCCCTGCTGCTCGGCGCCGTCCTCGCCCCGACCGACCCGGTGCTCGCCTCCGACGTCCAGGTGGGCGAGCCGCTCACCGAGGACATCGACGAGCGCGAGGACCGCGACGAGCCCACCGAGGACGACGACATCCGCTTCTCCCTCACCGCCGAGGCGGGGCTCAACGACGGGCTGGCGTTCCCCTTCGTGCACCTGGCCCTGCTGCTGCTGGCCGGTGGCTTCACCGTCCTGGACGTCGGCACCTGGATCGGCTGGTACGTCGTGGGCAAGATCGCGCTCGGCGTCGCCGTCGGCATCGCGACGGGCTGGCTGCTCGGCCGCCAGGCCTTCCACTCGCGCAGCGACAAGCTGCGCCTGGCCGACCACGGCGAGCCGCTGCTGGCCCTCGCGGCCCTGCTCGCGGCGTACGGTGCCGCGGAGCTGGTCGGCGGCTACGGCTTCCTGGCGGTCTTCGCCTGCGCGATGCGCCTGCGGGCCTCCGAGCGCGGCCACTCCTACCAGCGCGCGATGCACGGCGTCGTCGAGCGCCTCGAGCGGCTGATGACGCTCATGGTCCTCCTGGTGCTCGGCATGGCGATGACCCGCGGGCTCCTGGACCACCTCGACTGGCGCGGCGTCGTCGTCGCGCTCGCGCTCGTGCTGGTGGTGCGACCGCTCGCGGGGTACGCCGCACTGTCGGTGCTGGCGCGCGACGAGGACCGCGACGGTGGTCTCGACCGCGGCGAGCGGATGGCCGTGGCCTTCTTCGGCGTCCGCGGCGTCGGCTCGCTGTTCTACCTCGCCTACGCGACCAGCCACGAGCACGTGCCGGACGAGCCGTGGCTGTGGTCGACGGTGGCCTTCACGGTCATCGCGTCGGTGCTGCTCCACGGGGTCACCGCGACCCCGGCCATGGCGCGGCTCGACGAGCGGCGCGGGACCGGCGTCAGCTGACCAGCCCGGCGATCCAGTCGCCGAGCACGGCGACCGTCCCGGCGCTCAGCGCGTGGCCGCCGGGGTCGCGGCGCGACGTCACGCAGCGCGCCCGCCCCGTCGTGCAGCCACGACCAGGTGCGGGTCTGCAGCTCGACCGGGATGACCGTGTCGAGCTCGCCGTGCACGACGAGGACAGGACGGCCGGAGAGTCGCCCCTCCCCCACGTCGACGCCCGCGTCCTCGAAGGGCAGCGTGCCGTGCAGGACCGCCGTGCCGGCGTAGCGACCGGGGTCGCCGAGCAGCAGCCCGCCGGCGAACGCCGCACCCCCGCTGAAGCCGACCAGCACGACGGGTCGACCACCCGGTGCCACCTGGTCGAGCCACGCGCGGAACCACGCGGTCGTCGCGGTCAGGCTGTCGGCGAGCGGGCGGCCGATCCCGCGGTTGGCGAACCACGCGTAGCCGCCGCCCTCGGCGATCGGCGCACGCACCGCGGCGTACGACGGTCCGGCCGGCAGGTGGGCGGCCAGCCCGAGGATGTCCTGCTCGTGCGACCCGCGACCGTGCAGCAGCACGACGAGCGGGCGACCCGGGTCGTCGGTGCCGGCGGCCCAGGCGACCACCGGTGCGGCGAACGCGGTGCTCACCGTGCGCCCTCGTGGTCGGCGTCCGGGTCGACGACGACGCGACCGGCCGTGCGGACGCCCGACCAGCTGTCGACCTCGGCGGCCAGGTCGAGGCGCTCGACGGGGGCCTCGTGCTCGTAGCGGCCCCACTCGGCGCGGGGCAGCATCCACATCACCTCGAACTCGTTGCCGTCCGGGTCCTTGCCGTAGACGCTCTTGGTGGCGCCGTGGCTGGACTCCCCGGTGTAGGCGTCGGCGTTGGCCAGCGTGGTCCGGGCGGCCTCGAGCTGCTCGATGGTGTCGACCTGCCAGGCGAGGTGGTAGAGCCCGATGCCGGGCCGCTTGACCTGGTCGGCGCCGATGCCGAAGAGGCCGAGGTCGTGGTGGTTGGCACCGTGCGTCAGGCGCAGGAAGGCCGCGCTGGCACGGGGCTCGCGCGCGGCGACCTCCATCCCGAACACGGACGTGTAGAAGTCGACCGACCGCTCGAGGTCGGCGACGAAGAGGACGGCGTGGTTGAGCCGGACTGCAGGGATGGGCGGGTGGGTCGTCATGGGGTGCTCGCTCTCGTTCGGTCACACTATAGTTGAAGGTTGAACCAATGTCGCGATCCTCCCATTCCCCACCCCCGTGCGAGGCTGTGTCCATGTCCACCGTCCTGGTCACCGGGGCCACCGGCTTCATCGGCCGCCGCCTCGTCCCCGCCCTCGTCGACGACGGGCACACCGTCCGCGCGATGACGCGCCGCCCCGAGCAGTACGACGGCCTCGGCGAGCCGGTCGGAGCGGACGTCATGGACCCCGAGTCGCTGGTCGCGGCGCTCGACGGCGTCGACGTCGCGGTCTACCTGGTGCACTCGCTGGACGACCCGGACTTCGAGCGCAAGGACGCGGACGCGGCCCGCAACTTCAGCAAGGCGGCCGCCACCGCCGGCGTGCGCCAGATCATCTACATGGGCGGGCTCGGCGCCGACGACGGCGACCTGTCGGCGCACCTGCGCTCCCGCCGGGAGGTCGAGGGCCTCCTCGGCCAGGACGGCGTACCCGTCACGGTCCTGCGGGCCGCCATCGTCGTCGGCCACGGCGGGATCTCGTGGGAGATCACCCGCCAGCTGGTCAAGAACCTCCCGGCGATGATCGTCCCCAAGTGGGTCGGCACCCGCACCCAGCCGATCGCGCTCGACGACGTGATCCGCTACCTCGCCGGCGTCGTCGACGAGGACGAGGCGCTCGACCGCGTCTTCGAGATCGGCGGCACCGAGCAGCTGACCTACCTCGAGATGATGACGGTGGCCGCGGAGCTCATCAACGGCCGCAGGATCCCCGTCGTGCCCGTCCCCGTGCTGACGCCGCGGCTCTCGTCGTACTGGCTCGCGCTGGTCACCGACGTGGACGCCACGACGGGGCGCAACCTCATCGACTCGATGTCGACCGAGGTCGTCGTGACCGACACGTCGATCCGCGACGTGGTGCCGGGCGAGCCGCTGAGCTATGCGGAGTCCGTACGCCGCGCGCTCGCGGACCGGGCGGCCGCCGCCGAGTCCGCGTAGGACGTCAGCGGAAGAACAGCGGGAGCACCAGGAGCATCGACAGCGACCAGGTGCAGTGCGTGATGATCGGCGCCAGCACGCCGCCGCTCGCGCGGCGCTGGAGGCCGCAGACGAGCCCGATGAGGATGGCCGCGAAGGCCAGCATCACGTTGCCGGTGGCCAGCGTCGCGACGAAGTAGGCGAGCGTCGTCCAGGCGACCGGGTTGCGCGGGATCGCGGCGTAGGCGGCGCCCCGGAAGAAGAGCTCCTCGGCGATGCCGTTGATGAGCGTGATGACCACGAGGACCGGCACCGAGCCCTCGTCGGCGTAGGCCAGCACCGAGCTGACGTAGTCGGCCAGCGGCTCGATCTGGCGCACCACCAGCGAGCCGACGACGAAGAGCGCCACCAGTGCCAGCCCGAGGGTGAGCGGCGCGACCACCGGTCGCAGGTGCGCCTCGCCCCGGGTGATGCGGCCGAGGTGCAGGCGGCCCGACGCGAAGGCGCCGACCACCCAGACCCCGGCCAGCACCATGGTCGAGACGTAGAACGTGGGACTGCCCGGCTCGATCCTCAGCGAGTAGCCGAGGACACCGGCGCCGATGAGGACGACGGCGACCGTGACGACCTGGCGTCGACGCAGTGCGGTCGGGGTGTCGCGCTGGTCGCGCGGCACCACGTCCCACAGGGAGCGTCGCAACCAGTCGTACACGGTCCCGAGCCTAGAGAGGGGGCGAAAGCCCTCGGTCAGCGCCCGGAGCTGAAGGACGACGAGCTGTGCACGCGCGTGCTGCCGCCGCCCGAGGAGCCGGCGCCGCCGCGACGCTGGCCGCGCGGGCCACCGCCCTGGCCGCCACCCTGGCCGCCACCGCCGGAGCGACGACGCTGGCCGCCGTTGCCGCCACCGTTGCCGCCCTGACCGCCCGAGGAACGACCCTCGGAGGAGCCGCCGGTCGGGTTGCCCCGACGCGACTGGCCGTTGGTCTGGCCGGTGCTGCGGGCCCGCTTGCGCTGGGCGTTGGCGCCGTTGGACCGGCCGCCACCGCCACCCGAGGTGGGCACCTCGACGACGAGGCCGCCGGGCGTGCTGCGCTCGCCGGGGGCGAGCTGGACCAGCATCGGGTGGTCGGAGCCGTGGACCTTGGTGGTCGTGGGCTTGATGCCCGCGAGACGGGTCAGGTCGCGCACGTCGCGGACCTGGTCGTCGGTCATCAGGGTGATGACGGTGCCCTCGGCGCCGGCACGCGCCGTACGGCCCGAGCGGTGCAGGTAGGCCTTGTGCTCGGTCGGCGGGTCGGCGTGGATCACGAGCGCCACGTCGTCGACGTGGATGCCGCGCGCGGCGATGTCGGTCGCGACCAGGGTCGTGGCCTTGCCGGAGTGGAACATCTCCATGTTGCGCGTGCGCGCGTTCTGGCTGAGGTTGCCGTGCAGGTCGACCGACGGGATGCCGCGACTTGTTGAGCTGGCGGGCCAGCGCCTTGGCGCCGTGCTTGGTGCGGGTGAAGACGACCGTGCGGCCGGGGGCGCTGGTCAGGTCGACGAGCACCGGCACGCGCTGGTCGCGGGAGACGTGCAGCACGTGGTGCGACATCGTCGAGACCGGCGACTGGGCCGAGTCGGCCTCGTGGGTGACCGGGTTGGTCAGGAAGCGCTTGACCAGCACGTCGATCGCCTTGTCGAGCGTCGCGGAGAACAGCAGGCGCTGTCCGGTGCGCGGCGTCTTGTCCATGATCCGGCGCACGCCGGGCAGGAAGCCGAGGTCGGCCATGTGGTCGGCCTCGTCGAGGATGGTGATCTCGATCGCGGACAGGTCCGCGTAGCCCTGGCCCATGAGGTCCTCGAGGCGGCCGGGGCAGGCGATGACGATGTCGACGCCCTTCTTGAGCGCGGTGGTCTGCGGGCCCTGGCCCACGCCGCCGTAGATCACGACGGTGGACAGGCCGGCGGCGTCGGCCATCGGCTTGAGCGGCGGCGTGGATCTGGCCGACCAGCTCGCGGGTGGGGGCCAGGATCAGCGCACGCGGCTTGCGCGGCATCGCCGGCATCTTGGAGGCGTCGAGGCGCGCGATCAGCGGCAGCACGAACGCGTACGTCTTGCCGGAGCCGGTGCGGCCACGGCCGAGCACGTCGCGACCGGCGAGGCTGTCGGGCAGCGTCGCGGCCTGGATGGGAGTGGGGGTGGTGATGCCCTGCTTCTCGAGGATCTTGATCGACGAGGCGGGCACGCCGAGGTCGGCGAAGTTCATGGGGAGAGTCTTTCGGTTGGCGTCTCGCCAATCGTGGGCCGCCAGCATCGGCGGCATACGTCCTCGGAGGCGGATCGACCGACTGCGTGAGTCACGATCCGTGCGCCCGTTGCAAGACTTGACGGGCTGCGTGGGCAAACGGTATCGGTGGCGATGTTCCTGTGAATCGTGGGACAGGGGTGTCGCGGTCACGGGGGTGTCGAATCCCGCTCCAGCGGGGACTTGGCGCTGCTGGCCGACATCCCCCGAAGCGGACGATTCGGCCAGAGTCCGGCCCGAGGCGGCCCGACGCGGCGTGACTGGCGGCGTACGACAGGTGGTCACCGCGACTGGCGGCGTACGACAGGTGGATCAGCCCGCGCATGTCGGCCCCCGCCAGTTCGACGAGACCCGAGCACGCTGGCGGCGACGCGTGGATCGGCCGCGCATGTCGTCCCGCCACCGAGCCGCACGGCCTGTCGTCCGCCATCCTGGAGGCGAGGCGGCGTACGACGCCGCGTCAGGCGAGTCCGCGCACGAGCAGCGGCGGGATGATCACCCGCATCGCGTGGCCGCCGGTCCGGCCGTCGACCTGCTCGAGCAGCAGCCGGGTGGCCCGCTCGGCCATCTCCTCGACGGGCTGGCGCACGGTGGTCAGCGGCGGGGTGGTGCGCTCGGCGACGCCGAGGTCGTCGTAGCCGACCACGGCGACGTCGTCGGGGACCCGGCGACCCGAGCGCGGAGAGCACCTTGAGCGCGCCGGAGGCCATCAGGTCGGAGGCGACGACGATGCCGTCGAGGTCGGGGTGCCGGGCGAGCAGCGCCTCGGCCGCGCGCTGCCCGCCGGCCTCGGTGAAGTCGCCGTGCACGACGGCGTCGTCGGCCAGGCCGGCGGCGGACATCGCCTGCCGCCAGCCGACGAGGCGGTCCTCGGCGGCGGTCATGTCGGCGGGCCCGGCGATGGTGCCGATGCGGCGGCAGCCGCGCTCGACGAGCACCTCGGTCGCCATCCGCTCGCCGGCGGTGTTGTCGACGTCGACGTACGCCACCCGGTCGCCCGCCGACCACGGCCGGCCGCCGAAGACGCACGGCAGGTCGAGGCGGCGCAGGTGGTCGGCCAGCCCGTCGTCGCGGTGGTGGGAGACGACGAGCGCGCCGTCGACGTGGCGGTTGGTGAGGTAGCGCAGGGTGCGGGCGGTCGAGGCGCCGGGCCGGGCCAGCAGCAGCACGAGCTGCATGTCGCTGTCGCCGAGCACCCGGGTGACCCCGCGCAGCGTGCCGGCGAAGAACGGGTCGGAGAAGACCCGGTCGTCGGGCTCGGGCACGACGACGGCGATCGAGTCCGTACGCCGCGTCACCAGGCTGCGCGCGGCGGGGTTGGGGACGTAGCCGAGCGAGCGCACGGCCGCGTCGACCGACGACTGCGCGCGCGGGCTGACCCGCTGGCCGCCGTTGATCGCGCGGGACGCGGTGGCGCGCGAGACGCCGGCGACCCGGGCCACCTCGTCGAGGGTGGGCGAGGTCGCACGTCGCGTCGCGCCTCGTCCCGTTCACCTTGCTCACGCTAGTGGTCCCGGCGATCCCGCCGCGGGCAGCCCTCCCGACCGTGCCACCTCGGCGTACCAGCGGGCGCTCGCCTTGGGCGTGCGCTGCTGCGTCGCGTAGTCGACGTGGACGAGGCCGAAGCGCTTGGCGTAGCCGAAGGCCCACTCGAAGTTGTCCATGAAGGACCACTGGAAGAAGCCGCGCACGTCGACGCCCTCCTCGATCGCGCGGTGCACGGCGCGCAGGTAGGAGTCGAGGAAGCCGATGCGGTCGAGGTCGTGCACCTGGCCGTCGGGACCGGGGACGTCGGGGTAGGCCGCCCCGGTCTCGGTGAGGTAGATCGGCAGCCGCGGGTAGTCGTCGTGCAGGCGACGCAGCAGCCGGTGCAGCCCCTCGGGCTGGACCTCCCAGCCCATGTCGGTGACCGGCAGCCCGCGGCTCGGGAAGGTGACGTGCTCGGAGCCCACGAACGGCGACTTCGGCACCCGGTCGGGCTGGTCGCTGCCGATCCCGACGACCGCCTCGTGCGGGTGCCCCGAGACGGCGTTGCCGTGGTAGTAGTTCACGCCCAGCACGTCGATCGGCGACGAGATCACCGCCAGGTCGCCGTCCTGCACGACGTCGTGCCAGTGCCCGCCCTGCCAGTCGAGGTGACCGGTGTCGGCGAGCAGGTCCTCGGGGTAGGAGCCGCGGAAGATCGGGTCCAGGAAGAGCCGGTTGTGCAGCGCGTCGATCCGGCGGGCGGCGTCCACGTCGGCCGGGTCGGCGGGGTCGAAGGGGTCGGGCACGGTGAGGTTGAGGCTGACCCCCAGCCGGATGTCGTCGCCGTCGCGGTCGGCGCGCCGCCGCAGCTCGTCGACGACGAGGCCGTGCCCGAGCAGCAGGTGGTGCGCGGAGACCAGGCCAGCGACGCCCTCCTGCCGCCCGGGGGCATGGTGTCCTGCGGCGTAGCCGAGGAGGGAGGAGCAGAACGGCTCGTTGAGGGTCGTCCAGGTGGGCACCCGGTCGCCCGAGGACGTCGTACACGCTCATCGCGTAGTCGCGGAAGCGGTAGGCGGTGTCGCGGTTGGTCCAGCCGCCCGCGTCCTCGAGGGCCTGCGGGAGGTCCCAGTGGTAGAGCGTCAGCCAGGGCGCGACACCCTGCGCGAGCAGCTCGTCGACGAGCCGGTCGTAGAACGCGAGGCCGGCACGGTTGACCGGCCCGCCGTCCGGGCGCACCCGGGGCCAGGCGACGGAGAAGCGGTACGACGCCGCCTCGAGCTCGCGCATCAGCGCGACGTCGCCGGGCATCCGGTGGTAGTGGTCGCAGGCCACGTCGCCGGTGTCGGCGTTCATGACCGCACCGGGGGTGTGGGAGAACGTGTCCCAGATCGACGGGGTGCGACCGTCCTCGGCCACCGCGCCCTCGATCTGGTACGACGCGGTCGCGACGCCCCAGACGAAGCCGTCGGGGAAGCGGGCGGACAGGTCGGGGGCGGTGACCGTGCTCCCGGCCGGGGTGAGAGTGCGCTGGACGGTCATCCCTTGACTGCTCCTTGCATGATGCCGGCGACGAGCTGCCGGCCGGTGAGGACGAAGAGGACCAGCAGCGGGATCGTGGAGATCGCGGCGCCGGCGAGGACGAGGCTGTAGTCGACGTAGTAGCCGCTCTGCAGCTGCTGGAGGGCGATCTGGACCGTCGGGTTGCTGGCCGGCAGCACGATCAACGGCCAGAAGAAGTCGGTCCAGGTGGCCATGAAGGTGAAGAGCCAGAGGATGGCCGCGGCCGGACGGGCTGCCGGCAGTGCGACGTTCCAGAAGGTGCGCAGCATCGAGCAGCCGTCCACCCGGGCGGCCTCGATGAGCTCGTCGGGCACGGCGTCGATGAGGTACTGCCGCATGAAGAAGACGCCGAAGGCGGTGACCATGCCGGGCACGATCAGCGCCCACATCGAGCCGACCCAGCCGAGCTCGGCCATCACGATGAAGAGCGGGATCACGCCGAGCTGGGTGGGCACCGCGAGGGTGGCGACGACGAAGACGAGCAGCGGCGTACGTCCCTTGAAGGCGAGCTTGGCGAACGCGAAGCCGGCCAGCGTGGAGAAGAACACCACCGACGTGGCGACCGTGGTGGAGACGAGCAGGCTGTTGCCCAGCGCCTTCCAGAACGGCACGGCCTCGAAGGCGCGCTGCGCGTTCTCGAAGAAGTGGCCACCGGGCAGCAGCGGCGGGACGCGCTCGGTCAGCACGTCGCGGCTGTGCGAGCCGACGAGGAACGACCAGTAGAGGGGGGCGCACGAGCCGAGCACGAAGGCGGTGAGCAGCCCGTAGACGAGGAAGCCGGGACGACGGTTCATCGACGGCCTCCCAGGGCCCCGACCCGGCGGCTGATCACCAGGTTGACGAGTGCGAAGACGATGATGATGAGGAAGAGCAGCCAGGCCACGGCCGAGGCCATGCCCAGGTCGCGCACCCGCCAGCCGAGCTCCCAGAGGTACATCGTCAGGGTCTGGTACTGCCGGTCCGAGCCGCCGAGGCCCTGGGTGTCGAAGAGCCGCGGCTCGGCGAAGATCTGCAGCCCGCCGATGGTCGACGTGATGATCACGAAGAGCAGCGTGGGCCGGATCATCGGCAGGTGATGGAGAGGAACTGCCGCACCCGGCCGGCGCCGTCGAGGCAGGCCGACTCGTAGAGCTCGCGCGGCACGGCCTGCATGGCGGCCAGGAAGATCAGCGCGTTGTAGCCGGTCCAGCGCCAGTTGACCATCGACGCGATGGCGACGTGGCTGGCCAGGGTGTTCGACGTGCCACCGGATGGGCTCGAGCCCGATGGCCTGCAGCCCCTCGTTGACCAGGCCGTAGCGGTCACCGAAGACGTTGCCGAAGATCAGCGCCACCGCGGCCGGGGCGACCACGAAGGGGATGAGCACGCTCATCCGCCACAGGGTCCGACCGCGCAGCTGGGTGTCCAGCAGCGCCGCGAGGACCAGCGCGATGACCACCTGCGGCACCGAGGACAGCACGAAGATGCTGACGGTGTTGCGCAGGGCGTTCCAGAAGTAGCGGTCCTCGATCACCCGGGCGTAGTTGTCGAGCCCGATGAAGTCGCCCTGGCCGCTGAGCAGTCCCCACTCGTGCACGGACACCCAGGCGGTGTAGCCGAGCGGGAACATGCCCACCAGCAGGAAGAGCACGAAGAACGGCGAGATGTAGAGGTACGGCGACAGCCGGGTGTCCCACCGGGAGAGCCGGCGCCGCCACGGGGACGGGCGGCGCCTCCGGAGCGGGGGCCTGGCCCCCGCCGGGGACGGCGGTGGCCCCGACAGGGTCACCGCCGTCCCCGACGGGCTTCACGGCAGGAGAGTCCAGCGTCATGGTGGAGGGTCAGCCCAGCCGCTCGACGTCGGCGAGGAAGGACTGCCAGGCCTCGTCGGCCGACTCCTTGCCCTCGTCGACGCGCTGGATGGCCTGCTGGAACGCGGTGTTGATGTCCGCGAACTTCGGGCCCTTGTGGGGGATGAACTCGATCGCCTCGGCCCGCTCGGCGAGGATCTCGCCCGGTCGGTGCGTCGTTGAAGAACGCGTTGGTGCTCTCGAGCAGCACCGGGTCCTCCAGCGCCTCGTGCTGGCTCGGGAAGGTGCCCTTCGCCTCGAACGCCTTGATCTGCTGCTCCGGAGCGGTCAGCCACTCGGCCAGGGCCTGGGCCTCCTCCGGGTGCTCGCCCTGCGCCGGGCACGGTGAGGTAGGAGCCGCCCCAGAGTGCCGGCGCCGCCGGGGAAGACGTTGGCGATGTCCCAGCCCTCGACGCCCTCGGCGTTGCCCTCGATGACGCCGAGCATCCAGCCCGGGCAGGCCATGGTGGCGAAGCCGTCGTTCTGGAAGGACGCGGTCCAGTCCTCGCTCCACTGGACGAGGTTGGTGGACAGGCCCTCGTCGGCCAGCGAGGTGACGGTGTCGAAGATCTCCTTGACCTCGGGGTTGTCGGCGGCGATGACGTTGTTGTCCTCGTCCTCGAACGAGTACTCCGTCTGGTTGATCATCGCCTGCGCGGTGGCGCCCGAGGCGTCGTACCACGCGACGTCCGGGACCTTCTTGACGAAGTCGCGGCCGGCCTGGAAGTAGTCGTCCCAGCTCGTGAAGAGCTTGGCGACCTCCTCGCGGTCGGTCGGCATGCCGGCCTTCTCGAAGAGGTCGGCGCGGTAGCAGATGCCCTCCGGGCCGATGTCGGTGCCGTAGCCGATCAGCGCACCGTCCTCGGTGGTGGCGGCCTCGGTCTTCCAGTCGAGCCAGCGGCCCTCGACCTCGGGGTCGGAGAGGTCGACGAACGCGTCGGACTCCTCCATGAGCGCGGCCAGCCAGTCGACCTCGATGGCCTCGATGTCGGAGAGGCCCGAGCCGGCCGCCAGCTTGGTGTAGAGGTTGTCCTGGTGCTCGTTGGCCGTGCCGGCCTTCTTCTGCTCCACCACGACCTCGTCCTGCATCGCGTTGTACTCCTCGATGAGCTCCTCGTAGCCGAACTCGTTGAACGTCGCGACGGTCAGCTTGATCTTGCCGTCCTCGGTCGCACCGTCGGAGTCGCCGCCGCACGCGGCAGCCGTCATCGTGAGAGTGAGCGCCATCAGGGCGCCCGTGACGAGCCGTGCTCGTCGAGTGTTCGGTGTGTGCACCACTGCTCTCCTGCCGTCCTGCGGGGAACGCCGGACGGGTGTCCGGCTGGGTCTTCGGACCGGATGAAAGTGTGAGAGCGCTTCCACACCGGCTTGCGGTTCACCATGACATCGGTCACACCGTCTGTCAACGGGCCGCTAGATCACGGTTCGGCAAAGTGTGAGAGCGCTTCCACTAGACGCGCCCGCCGCGGCGTCGTACGGTAACTGCCAACCCCGGCCACCCGTGCGCCGGGAGGTTGGACGGAGGGACCCCCGATGGCATCGGTGCGATTCGTTGGAGCCAGTCGGCGCTACCCCGGCGCGGAGCGCCCGGCGGTCGACGCGCTCGACCTCGAGATCGCCGACGGCGAGTTCATGGTGCTCGTCGGGCCCTCGGGCTGCGGCAAGTCCACCTCGCTGCGGATGCTGGCCGGGCTGGAGGAGTGCACGGCGGGCTCGATCATGATCGGCGACCGCGACGTCACCGACGACGTGCCCAAGGACCGCGACATCGCGATGGTCTTCCAGAACTACGCGCTCTACCCGCACATGTCGGTCGCCGACAACATGGGCTTCGCCCTCAAGGTCGCCCGCGTCGGCAAGGAGGAGCGCGACCAGCGGGTGCAGGAGGCGGCCCGGCTGCTGGGCCTCGAGGACTACCTCGACCGCAAGCCCAAGGCCCTCTCCGGCGGGCAGCGCCAGCGGGTCGCGATGGGCCGGGCGATCGTGCGCCAGCCCGAGGTCTTCCTGATGGACGAGCCGCTGTCCAACCTCGACGCCAAGCTGCGGGTCTCGACCCGCACCCAGATCGCCGCCCTCCAGCAGCGGCTCGGCGTCACCACCGTCTACGTCACCCACGACCAGGTCGAGGCGATGACGATGGGCGACCGGGTCGCGGTGATGAAGGACGGCCTGCTCCAGCAGGTCGACACCCCGCTCGCGCTCTACGACCGCCCGGCCAACCTCTTCGTCGCCGGCTTCATCGGCTCCCCCGCGATGAACCTCCTGCCCGCCAAGGTCTCCGACGGCGACGCCTGGGTGGGCGACCTCCGGGTGCCGCTCGAGCGCGACGTCGCGGCGCGGGCCACCGGTGACGTGACCGCTCGGGGTGCGCCCGCACGCCTGGCACCTCGGGCTCCGCCGCGTCCGGAGGAGGGGTTCGCCGTGACCGTGACCGTGGTCGAGGAGCTCGGCGCCGACGCCTTCCTCTACGCCGTCCCCGACGACCCGTCGCTGGCCGGCGTCATCAGCCAGGCCGTCGTACGCCTCGAGGGTCGGCCCCAGCTCGCCAAGGGTGAGCAGGTGCGCCTCGTCATCGACCCGGGCGCCGTCCACGTCTTCGACACCGCGTCCGGGGAGCGGCTCTCGGCCTGAGGCCCCGTTCCTCCGCCACCGCCGGCCCGGCCGGGGGTCGGGGTCGTGCTGGTCGACGTCCGACGGAGCAACTGCGGCGGGCGAGCGGCGCGGCGGAGGGGCGAGGAGCGGGCACACCGAAGGCAGTTCGATCGCCGATCACCGGCCGGCACGCTCAGCACCGCCCGACCGGCCACGAACTGCCTCGTTCGTGCCCGCGTCGTGCCGCGCCGGGGCGACCCACTCCCCATGACGGATCAGCGGAAGGCCAGCGCCCCGTCGTCGATGGCCCCGCGCCGGATGGTGCGCATGTCGTGGAAGTAGTTCTGCTTGAGCTTCCACGGCTCGACGTCGCCCTGCTTGGGCAGGGTGTCGATGACCCGCAGCACGTAGCCCGCCGCGAAGTCCATGAACGGCTGCTCGCCGATCGACGCGTCCGGCACCGGCACGGCGGAGCGGAGCCCGTGGGCGTCCAGGTGCGAGAGCAGCCGGCAGACGTACTCCCCCACCAGGTCGGCCTTGAGCGTCCAGGACGCGTTGGTGTAGCCGATCGTGTAGGCGAAGTTGGGGATCCCGCTGAGCATCAGCGCCTTGTAGGCCATCGTCTCGGGCAGCTCGACGCGCCGGCCGTCGACGTCGAAGGTCATCCCGCCGAAGGCCTTGAGCTGCAGCCCGGTCGCGGTGACCACGACGTCGGCCTCGAGCTCGCGCCCCGACGCCAGCCGCAGGCCACCGGGCGTGAAGGTCGAGATCGTGTCGGTGACGACCTCGGCGCTCCCGTCCTTGATCACCCGGAACAGGTCGCCGTCGGGCACCAGGCAGAGCCGCTGGTCCCACGGGTCGTACGTCGGCTTGAAGTGGGTGTCGACGTCGTACCCCTCGGGCAGCCGCTTGGCGTTCTCCTTGCGGATGATGCCGCGCATCGTCCCCGGCCGGCGCCGGCTGAGCTGGAAGAGCCCGGTCGAGACGCCGACGTTCTTCCACCGGGTGGCGGCGTAGGCGAGCTTCTCCGGCAGCACTTCTTGAGGCGCTGCGCGACCTTGTCCTGGCGGGCAGCGAGAGGATGTACGTCGGGGAGCGCTGCAGCATGGTCACGTGACCGGCGCCCGACTCGGCCAGCGCCGGGACGAGCGTGACGGCCGTGGCGCCGGAGCCGATGACCACGATCTTCTTGCCGGTGTGGTCGAGGTCCTCGGGCCAGTGCTGCGGGTGGATGACCTGCCCGGCGAACGAGTCCTCGCCGGGGAAGTCCGGCCGGTAGCCCTGCTCGTAGTCGTAGTAGCCGGTGGTCGCCCACAGGAAGCGGCAGGTGATCTCGCTGGACTCGCCGTCGCTGTGCTCGACGGTGACCGTCCACGTCGCGGTCTCGCTGTCCCACGACGCCGCGCGGGCGTCGTACCCGTAGCGGATGTGCTCGTCGATGCCGTACTCCCGCGCGGTCTCGCGCACGTAGGCGAGGATCGACGGCGCCGTCGGCGAGCGCCTTGTCGCCGCGCCACGGCTTGAAGCGGTAGCCGAGGGTGAACATGTCGGAGTCGGAGCGGATGCCCGGGTAGCGGAAGAGGTCCCACGTGCCGCCGCTGGCCGCGCGCCGCTCGAGGACGGCGTACGACCGGCCGGGGTGCTCGCGGGTCAGCTGGGCCGCGGCCCCGATGCCGGACAGGCCGGCTCCGATGATGAGTACGTCGACGTGGTCGGACATGGCTCTCCTTGCTCGCGGGCGGAGGCGGAGTGCAGGTCTAGGGGCGGGCGTGCAGCTCGACGAAGCGGGCCAGCAGCCGGACGGGCTCGGTGACCATCGCCTCGCGGGCGGCCGCCTTGAGGGACTCCTGCTCGTGCGGCTCGTAGTAGCCGTGCGCGCTGTAGGCGTCGATCCGGTCGCAGATCGCGACGGCGTCGAGCTCGGGGTGGAACTGGGTGGCGTAGACGTTGCGGCCGATCCGGAACGCGTGCACCGGGCAGGTGTCGGTGGAGGCGAGGAGCACCGCGCTCCCGGGCAGCCGGGACACCGCCTCCTTGTGGCCGAGGTAGGCGTCGAACACCTCCGGCAGCGCGCCGAAGAGCGGGTCCTCGGCGCCCTCGGCGCTCAGCCGGACGGGCAGCGCGCCGATGGGCTCGCCGTACGTCCGGTCCACGATGCCGCCGTCGAGGGTGCCGAGCACGCCGATGCCGTAGCAGGCGCCGAGGAAGGGGAAGTCGGGCTCGACCACGCGGATCGCCAGGTCGTCGAGCTCGGCCTCGACGCGGCGCTGCACGGCTGACTTCGCCTCGTCGGGGTCGGAGACGTTGAAGGGTCCGCCGCCGAGGATGATCCCGGACAGGTCGTCGAGCTCGATCCAGCCCAGGGGCGACGCCTCGAGCCGGACGCGGACCAGCTCGTCGGGGCGCAGGCCGGTGCCGGCGAGGACGGCGTCGTACTCCTGCTGGGCGACGTCGTCCTCCGCGCGGGTGCCGAGGAAGAGGAAGGGACGCATCGCGCTCAGGCCTCCTGCTCGGCCTGCGCGGCCGCGCCGCTGGCCAGGAGCGCGTCGACGTCGTCGATGCCCCAGGCGGTGAGCGCCTCGCGGGTGTGGGCGCCGGGTCCGCCGGGCGCGGTGCCGAGGGTCGCAGGCGGTGCGGGAGAAGCGCGGCGCGGGGGCGGGCTGGGTGATCCCGTCCCGCTCGACGAAGGTGCCGCGGGCGGCGAGGTGCGGGTGGTGCGGGGCGTCGGCGAGGGGTACGACGGGCGCGACGCAGGCCTCCGTGCCGTCGAAGAGCGCGCTCCACTCCGCCTGGGTGCGCTCCTTGAACCTCGCCGTGAGCGCCTCGCGGATCGCCGGGAAGTTGGCCGGGTCGTCACGGTCGGGGAGGTCGAGCTCGAGGAGGCGGACCAGCTCGGCGTAGAACTGCGGCTCCAGCGGGCCGACGCTCATGTGCCGGCCGTCGGCGGTCTCGTAGAGGTCGTAGTAGGGGGTGCCGCCGTCGAGCAGGCCGGACGCGCGGCGCGCCGGTGTCGAGCCCGAGCGCGGCGAAGGTGCTGGCCATCGCGTTGAGGTGGGCGGTGCCGTCGACGATCGCGGCGTCCACGACCTGGCCCTGCCCGCTGAGCCGTGGCCTCGAGGAGCGCGGCGAGGATCCCGATGACGAGGTAGGTCGAGCCGCCGCCGAAGTCGCCGAGCAGGTTGGTCGGGAAGTGCGGGCGCGCCGGGTCCTGGCCGAGGCCGTGGAGGGCGCCGGTGATGGCGACGTAGTTCATGTCGTGGCCGGCGGTGCGGGCCCACGGGCCGTCCTGCCCCCAGCCGGTCATCCGGCCGTAGACCAGCCGCGGGTTGCGCGCGTGGCACTCGTCGGGCCCGAGCCCGAGCCGCTCGATGGCGCCGGGCCGCATCCCCTCGACGAGCACGTCGGCCTGCTCGACCAGGTCGAGCACGGTGGCCACGGCGTCGGGGTGCTTGAGGTCGAGGGCGACGCTCGGGCGGCCGCGGGTGAGCACGTCGTGGCGCCCGGCGCCGAGCATGTCGCCGCCCTTGCGGTCGATCCGGATCACGTCGGCGCCGAGGTCGGCCAGGATCATGCAGGCGTGCGGCCCCGGGCCGATGCCGGCGATCTCGACGACCTTGATGCCCCGCAGCGGACCCGTCCCCTGCCCGAGTGCGCTCGCTCATGGGCGTGATCATGACACCGATGCTGTCACGGTCGCGAGGGGTCTCGGGGTTGTGGCGAAGTCCCCGCCCAGCCGGGGACTCTGTCACCGTGTGCCCGTTGCAACACCCCTACGGTGTCCGACTCGCCGACACAGTGCTGCGTCACACCCGCTTGCAACTCGTTGCATAGGTCTGCGACCCTCGTCCGGTGGCCCTCGAACACGCGCTCCTCGTCGCCCTGCGCGAGCAGCCCGCATCCGGCCTCGACCTCGCGCGGCGCTTCGAGAAGTCGATCGGCTTCTTCTGGCACGCCACCCACCAGCAGATCTACCGCGTCCTCGCCCGCATGGAGGGCGACGGCTGGGTCACCGTCGAGACCGTCGGCCAGACCGGCCGCCCGGACAAGAAGATGTACGCCGTCTCGGCCGCCGGCAGGCAGGTCCTCGCCGACTGGCTCGCCGAGCCGATGGGCTCGGAGACCTTCCGCAGCGAGCTGGCCGTCAAGCTGCGCGGGGCGTCGTACGGCGATCGCGCGACGCTGCTGCGGCACGTCGCGGACGCGCGGGCCGACCACGAGACCCGGCTGGCGCACTACCGCCAGCTGGAGGCCGCCATGCCGAGCCACTCGACGGGGCACCAGCTCGACCAGCTCCTCGTCCTGCGCGGCGGGATCGGGCTGGAGCAGTTCTGGATCACCTGGCTCACCGACTACCTCGACGCGCACGGTTTCGATGGCTCAGCTGGTTTCGAGGCTCGCTCCGCTCGCACCTCAACCACCGAAGAAGAGGCCCTCCGATGACGTCCTACCCGCACCTCCTCGAGCCGATCACCCTCGGCGACCTGACCCTGCGCAACCGCGTGGTCATGGGCTCGATGCACACCGGCCTCGAGGACTACCCGTGGGACATCGACAAGCTGGCGGCGTACTTCGCCGAGCGCGCCCGCGGCGGCGCCGGGCTGATCGTGACCGGCGGCTACGCGCCCAACAAGCGCGGCTGGCTCAAGCCCTTCGCCTCCGAGATGACCACCCGCCTGCAGGCGATCCGGCACCAGCGGGTGACCGGCGCGGTGCACGAGGCGGGCGGCGCGATCGCGATGCAGATCCTGCACGCGGGCCGCTACGGCTACCACCCGTTCTCCGTCGGGGCCTCGTCGACCAAGTCGCCGATCACCCCCTTCAGCCCCACCGCACTGTCCACCAAGGCGGTCGACCGGACGGCCAGCGACTTCGCCCACGCCGCGCGCCTGGCGCAGAAGGCGGGCTACGACGGCGTCGAGATCATGGGGTCCGAGGGCTACCTGATCAACCAGTTCCTCGCCACCCGCACCAACGACCGCACCGACCGGTGGGGCGGCAGCGCACGCAACCGGATGCGCTTCCCCGTCGAGATCGTGCGGCGCACGCGCGAGGCGGTCGGCGAGGGCTTCCCGATCATGTACCGGATCTCGCTGCTCGACCTCGTCGAGGGCGGCCAGACGTGGGACGAGGTCGTCGAGCTGGCGGGCAAGCTCGAGGAGGCCGGCGTCACCGTCTTCAACACCGGCATCGGCTGGCACGAGGCGCGCGTCCCGACGATCATCACGCAGGTCCCGCGGGCCGCCTGGGCGAGCGTCACCGCGCGGCTGACCGAGGTCGTCGACGTGCCGGTGTGCGCGTCCAACCGGATCAACACCCCCGAGCTGGCCGAGGAGATCATCGCCTCCGGGCAGGCCGACATGGTGTCGATGGCGAGGCCGTTCCTGGCCGACCCGGCCTTCGTCGCCAAGGCGCTCGACGACCGCGCCGACGAGATCAACACCTGCATCGCCTGCAACCAGGCCTGCCTCGACCACACCTTCAGCAACCGGCGCGCGTCCTGCCTGGTCAACCCCCGCGCCTGCCACGAGACCGAGCTGGTGCTGATGCCGACCCTGCGCCCGGCGACGGTCGCCGTCGTGGGCGCCGGCCCGGCCGGCCTGGCCGCCGCGGTCAACGCCGCCGAGCGCGGCTTCACGACCACCCTCTTCGAGAAGCACGCCGAGCTCGGCGGCCAGTTCCGGCTGGCCATGCAGGTGCCCGGCAAGGAGGACTTCGCCGACACGCTGCGCTACTTCACCCGTCGCCTCGAGGTGCTCGGCGTCGACGTGCGGACCTCGACCGAGGCCACGGCGGCCGACCTCGCGGCGTACGACCACGTCGTCGTGGCCAGCGGCGTCGTGCCGCGCATCCCCGTCATCGACGGCATCGACCACCCCAAGGCCGTGTCGTACGCCGCGGTGCTCGACGGCTCGGTCACCGTCGGCAAGCGGGTGGCCGTGATCGGCGCCGGCGGCATCGGCGTCGACGTGAGCCACTTCCTCGCCCACGACCCGGGCGAGACCGTCGAGGACTGGTACGCCCACTGGGGCGTCGGCGACCCGACCCTCAACCCGGGCGGACTGACCGAGGCCAAGCCGCGTACGCCGGCGCGCGACGTCACGCTCGTCCAGCGCAAGGCCACGCCCATCGGCATCGGCCTCGGCAAGACGTCGGGCTGGGCGCACCGAGCGGTCCTCAAGCAGTCGGGCGTCACCCAGGTCATCGGCGCGACGTACGACCGCATCGACGACGCCGGCCTGCACGTCACCGTCGACGGCACCCCGCGCGTGCTCGACGTCGACCACGTCGTCATCTGCGCCGGGCAGGAGTCCGTGCGCGACCTGTACGACGTCCTCGACCACCGCAGCGTCCACCTCATCGGCGGCGCGGACGTGGCCGCCGAGCTCGACGCCAAGCGGGCGATCAAGCAGGGCACCGAGGTCGTCGCCGCGCTCTGAGCCGCGGCCCCGGGTGGCGTAGCGTCACCGCTCACTCCCCGGCGGACGACAGGAGCGGGAGCAGCAGCTCCGCCAACGCCTCCTCGGTCTCCTCGGACGAGAGATCGCCGTCGAAGCGCAGGATGCGCCAGGTCGTGGCGTCACAGACGGCCACGACCTGGGCCAGTCGGCGCGCACGCGCCACCTCGTCCAGGGCCTCCCCCATGGCCCCGGCGAACGCCTCGCGGCACCAGCCGACGTGGTAGGCGCGGGCCCGCGCGGCGAGCTCGGGGACGCCCGGAGCCTGGTGCGCCTCGGCGTACATCTTGAGGATCAGCGTGCCGTGGTCCTCGTAGTAGCGGACGAGGGAGTGCAGCGTGCTGCGCGGGCTCTCGCCCAGCGCGGCCGCGCGCTCGCCGGCGAGGCGGACGAACTCGCGCTCGATGGCGGCGACCAGCAGGCCGTGCTTGCTGCCGAAGCGGCGGAGCACGGTCTGCACGGTGACCTCGGCATCGGCGGCGACGTCCTCGAGCCGGAGGCGGTCGTAGGGGACCTCGGCGTACCGGCGCAGCATCGCGTCGACGATCCGCTCACCGGTCCGCTCGGCGGCCTCGGCGCGCGCCGTCATCCGGTACGCCCGCGCGGGGTTGCTTTTCATGACAATGAGATTAACATCAATATTCATGTGAGCGAGACTCACACCGAATCCAGTCAGGAGAACGACCATGTACGACCGCCCCGTCGAGAGCACCACCTCGATCCCCACTCGCCTCGGCCGACTCCACGTGCGCACGATCGGGGACGGCGCACCGACCGTCCTGTGGTCGTCGATGTTCGTCGACAGCCACACCTGGGACCCACTGGTCCCGCTGCTCCCGACGGGTCGCCGCTACGTGCTGGTCGACCCGCCGGGGCTGGGCCTCAGCGAGCCCCTCCGCCGCGCGAGCGACATTCCGGGCGCCGCCGACACGGCCACCGACCTGCTCGCCGGACTCGGCATCGACGGCCCGGTCGACTGGCTCGGCAACGCCTTCGGCGGGCACGTCGGCCTCGACCTCGGCAGGCGACCCGGCGTGCTCCGCAGCCTGGTGGCCATCAGCTCACCGACCGAGCCGCTCGCCCCCGCGCTGCGTCGGCAGATCCATCTCCTGCTGCCCCTCCTGCGGACCGCGGGGCCGATCGGCCCCGTCCGCTCGGCGATCGTCGGGGCCATGCTCACCGACGTCTCCGCCGCTGACGACGCGACTCGGCGGGTCGTCGTGGAGTCCCTGGCGCGCCCGACCCGGCGCAGCATGGCCCTGGCCATCCGGTCCTTCATCCTCGACCGGGTCGACGTCAACGCCGAGCTCGCGGACCTCGCCGTACCGAGCCTGTTCGTGGCCTCCGACGACCGCGGGGACTGGAGTCCCGAGGACGCCGCGGCGGCCGCCGCCCTCGCACCCGACGCCGAGCTCGTGACGGTCCAGGGCGCCCGCACGCTGGTCCCCCTCGAGCAACCGCAGGCCCTGGCCGCCCACATCCGCCGGTTCTGGGACCGGCTGGCCTGAGCGCCCACGTCCCACGCCGTACGCCGCACGCGAACCGCTCCCCCCGCCGACGTACCGTCGTGCCCATGTGGCGCCCCCTCCCGCTCCCGGGCCGACCGGTCCTCGCCGCCGCCGGCGTCCGTTCCCGTGCCCGCGAGCACCCGGACCCCTCGTCCCTGGGGGCGCCGACCGGCCCGCCCTCGACCCTGACCGCGCTCGGCGAGCTCGGCGCCGCCCTCGACGCGGTCCGGCTGGTGGGGGCCCTGCCCCGACTCGCCACGGCTCCCCGGGGCGACGGCCACCTGGTGGTGGACATCCCGGGGTGGCGGGCTCCCGAGGTCACCGGTGCGCCGCTGCGCGGCTACCTGCGCGCGTTGGGCTACGACGCCCGGGGGTGGGGCTTCGGCACCAACATGGGCGACCCCCGCCGTGACGTCGACCGGCTGGCCGGACGCGTCCTCGAGCTGGTCGACCTCACGGGCTCGCCCGCGTCGCTGGTCGGCTGGAGCCTGGGTGGCGTGATCGCTCGCGAGGTGGCCCGGCGGCATCCCGAGGCCGTACGGCGGGTCGTCACCTACGGCACGCCGGTGATCGGCGGACCGATCCACACCACCATCGCCCGCGCCCAGGGCGGCCGCTCCGGCGCCGGTCGGGTCACCCGACGACTCGACGCCGCGGCACCCATCCGCGTGCCGCTCACCGCCGTCTTCTCCACGCGGGACGGGATCGTCTCCTGGCAGGCGTGCATCGACCGCTCGACGCCTGGCGTGGAGCACGTCGAGGTGTCGTCGACCCACCTCGGGATGGGCGTCGATCCGGACGTGTGGGCGATCGTCGCCGAGCGGCTCTCCCGCGGCGCGGCCTGACCCGCGGAGGACAAGGTCCCCGGGACCACGTCGCGGCCGGCTCGAAGCCACCGTCGACGCCCACCCTCCCGTCAGCCGTGGAGGACGCGCACCCAGTCGATGGCACCGGAGTAGTAGTCGCACCCGACGTCTCGTTGGTCGCAAAGCAGCTTGCCGCCGAGGACGAACGGCTCGGCGTTGTCGATGGGTCCGGTGCGCCCCGCGGTCTGCGCCACCAGGACGCCGTCCACGTACTGCGAGACCGAGGTGGCGGTGTGGACGCAGGCCACAGTGTGCCACGCCCCGTCGTCGAGGCGTCGGCTGCCGGTGGCCACGACGGTGCTGCCGTTGGCGCCCTTGAAGACGCACCGCAGTCCGCCGGCGTCCTCCACCTTGATCTGGCCCCCGGAGGTGGACGACTGACCCTTCTGCATGATGTTGCCGTCCGGCTTGTCCGTGCTGAATCGGAACTCGACCGCCCAGCGGACCGCTGGGTCGGAGATGTCGAGGGCGGCACTGTCCGCCACCTGCACGAGCCTGGGCAGGGCGACCGGGGGACAGTCCCGGCACCGCGCAGACCAGGCGTAGTGGGAGCCGTGGAGGACGAGCCCCGCGGCCGCCGCATCGGCACTGATCACCCCGTGGCGCCCGCGACCGCTGCCGTCGACCATCGTCGTCGACCCGCCCGGTTCGTCCATGGACCATGAGGCGACCGCGACCTGGCCGACCGGCAGCGCAGGGAGCGCGGGCGGGGTCGGCGGCGGTGGAACGGGGGTCGGCGGTGGAACGGGGGTCGGCGGTGGAGCGGGAATGGTGCTCGTCGTCCGGACGGTGGCGATCGGGGTGACCCGCCGGGACAGGGCCCGGCCGCGCACGGTCCACCGTGGGACCTTGACGCGGTACCGCACCCGGGTGGACTCCGCCCGGGGCAGCCGCGTCACCAGCGCGAAGCGGCCGCGCCGCGAGCTCATCCCGGAGGCGACCGGCCTCCAGGAGCGGCCCACCGCCCGTTGCAGCACCACCTGGCGCTTGATCCGCGGCACGACCCGGCCGCGCGCCCTGATCTGCGAGCCCGGCTCGGCGACGTCGGCCGAGAGCCGCAGGCTGCCGGAGACCTTGACCTGGCTCGCCGACGCCCCGGGCTGCTCGCGCCACGTCGTCACGCTCAGCACGACGGCCAAGGCCACCGCTCCGACGGCGGCGGCTCGCCAGCGACGTGCGATCACATGCTCCCCCAGCAAGAGTGCGGTCGAGAGTCATCTGACCTTAACCCTGGCGATTTCTGGCGCCAAGCACTCGCGACCCCGGAGGGTGGGGACCGCGTGCGCATCCTCGGCCGGCACGGCACGGATGGAACCTCACGCCCGAAGTGCCGGAGGTCCCGGGGTCTTCGGCCGCTCCCGGCTCCACACCGACGCGACATGATGGCCGCATGACCACTCCCGAGGTGACCGCGGCCGGCGTCGACGACCGGGCCCTGCGGTCCCTGAGGGGATGGAACCTCGGCCTGACCCTGCTCCACCTGGGCCAGGCGGTCGCGGTGGTGGTGCTGGCGACCGACTTCGCGATCACCATCACCCGGTCGCTGCCCACCGGCCCCCCGGGTACGCCGACCGCGTCGCCGGAGGCGCTCTTCGACCTCCCGATCGGCGTCGCGATCGCGGCGTTCCTCGTGCTCGCCGGGCTCGACCACCTGCTGACGGCGACGGTCCAGCGGCGTACGTACGAGCGCGACCTCCTCGGCGGGATCAACCGGTTCCGATGGGTGGAGTACTCGTTCAGCGCGACGATCATGGTCGTCCTGATCGCCCTCTACTCGGGCATCGACGGGATCTCGGCGCTCATCGGGATCGTCGGCGCCAACGTGGCGATGATCCTCTTCGGCTGGCTCCAGGAGTCCGCCAACCCACCGGGCAGCCAGACGGTGACGATGAAGCCGTTCTGGTTCGGCTGTGTCGCGGGCGCCGCACCGTGGGTGGCGATCGGCTACAACCTCGTCGCTGCCGAGGAGGTCCCCGGCTTCGTCGTCGGCATCTTCGTCTCGCTGTTCGTCTTCTTCAACAGCTTCGCGCTCAACCAGTGGTTGCAGTACCGCCGGGTCGGTCCGTGGCGCAGCTACGCGTTCGGCGAGAAGGCCTACCTGGTGCTCAGCCTCGTCGCGAAGTCCGCCCTCGCCTGGCAGATCTTCGGCGGCTCGCTCGCGTCCTGACATCGTCGCGAGAGCGGTCCTAGGCTGGACCCCAGGACGCCACCCACTCATCCCGAGGAGACCCATGCGCAGCGACCTGTTCGGCGAGAACCTCGAGTCGGCCACGACCGACCGCTTCACGTTGCAGAACCCCCGCATCCTGCGGGTCGCGCTCGACGGGGAGGTGATGGCGCGGCAGGGGTCGATGGTCGCCTACCAGGGCGAGGTCGACTTCGCCTACCAGGGCTCGGGCGGCATGGGGAAGCTCTTCAAGAAGGCGTTCACGGGCGAGGGCATGTCGCTGATGAAGGTGACCGGTCGCGGCGACGTCTTCCTCGCCGACGACGCCATGGAGATCCACCTCGTCCACCTCGACGGTGACGCGCTGACGGTCAACGGCAGCAACGTCCTCGCCTTCGACCCCACGCTCACCTGGGACATCAAGCGGGTCGAGGGGGCGTCGATGATGGCCGGCGGCGTCTTCAACACCACGTTCACCGGCACCGGGACGGTCGCGATCACCTCGCACGGCACGCCCGTGGTCCTCGATGTCGACGCGCCCACGTACGCCGACATCCAGGCGGCCGTCGCCTGGTCGACGTCGCTCACCACGAGCGTGCGGCGCACGGCGGGAGCGAGCGCGCTCATCGGTCGCGGATCCGGTGAGGCGTTCCAGCTCGTCTTCGCCGGCCCGGGCTTCGTCGTCGTCCAGGCCAGCGAGGGCCGCATCGTGGCGCCGCACACCCACTGATCCTGCCGCCTCGAGCGGTGACTAGCGCCCGATCGCCAGCGACCGACGATCGAGCCACCGGGGCACGGACGCCCGGTACGCCTCGTAGTCGGCGCCGAAGTTGGCGCGCAGGGCGGGCTCCTCGGCGGCGATCTGCAGGCGGTCGATCACCAGCACGAAGGCAGCAACCGGAAGCAGGCCGGCCCATGCCCCCCGGCGCACGCCGTTCGCGACCAGCAACCCGGCCATGCCGACGTACATGGGGTTGCGACTGACCGCGTTGACGCCCGTCGTGACGAGGACGGCGGCTCGCGACGGGTCGAAGGGGTCGACCGTGGTGCCCTGTCGCCGGAACTGCCGTGCGGACGCGGCGGCCAGTCCGACGGAGGTCCCGGCGACGGCTCCGGCCACCAGGGCACGCGCCGCGGACGGCGGCGGCGCGCCGGGGGTCAGTGCCCGTTGGGCGAACCCCGCGGCCAGGGCCAGCAACGGGGGAGGCAGACGCTTCACCCGCTCACCCTCCCACCCTCGCCGCCGAGCGTCGACGCCCCGATGACGGAGAGCAGCGCAAGGCGATCGTGGCTCTCGCTGCCCGGCACGGCGGTGTAGATGAGCAGCCGGTGGGACTGCTCCGGGTCGAGCAGCGTCTGGCAGTGCAGGTCGAGCCCGCCGACCTCGGGGTGGACGAAGCGCTTGCGCTCGCGCGGCCGGATGCCGACCTCGTGCTGCTCCCACAGGCCGCGGAACTCCTCGCTCCGGTCGAGCAGGAGGTCGGCGAGGTGCGCCGCCCTGGAGCCGGGCCCACGCAGCGTGACGACCTGGCGCAGCCCCGACGCGAAGAGCCGGGAGAGGAACTCGTGCTCCTCCGGGTCGTACAGACCGCGCGACTCCGGGTCGGCGAACCACCGGTAGCCGAGGCTGCGTGCCGGTCCGGTGTGGCGGGTCAGGTCCCCGGTGAGCGCGACGCCCATCGGGCTCTGGCGCAGGGTCTCGCCGAGCTCGGTCACGACCTCCGCGGGGGTGTCGTCCAGGCGGTCGAGGATGCGGAGCATCCCCGGGCTGACGTGCTCGCTCGCGGCGCCGCGGACGGGCGGCCGGTGCCCGGCGAGCCGGAAGAGGTGGTCGCGCTCGTCGAGGGACAGGTGGAGTCCCTGGGCGATCGCCGCGACCATCTGCTCCGACGGGTGCGGGCCGCGCTCGCGCTCGATCCGCGAGTAGTAGTCGGTCGACATGTGGCACAGCACCGCCACCTCCTCCCGCCGCAGGCCCGCGGTCCGGCGGCGCTGACCGCGGGGCAGGCCGACGTCCTCGGGCTGCAGGGACTCGCGTCGGCGACGGAGGAAGTCCGCCAGCCCGGTCCGATCGATCACAGTGCCTCCCCTGCAGTCCTGCCCCCTTCCTACCGGCCACGGCCGCTCGATGCCACGGACCGTCGATCCCCCTCTCCCGCCGCGTGTCCCCGCAGAGGGGGATCGGGAGGCCCTGCCTCCCGGTCGACGAGTCGGCGACCGTGGAGGTCGACGTACTCACCCTCGACCACCTGGAGCCCACCCATGCCTCGTCGCTTCGACATCACCGTCCCCGACCTGTCCGGCAAGCGGGTCGTGCTCACCGGAGGCAGCGCCGGCATCGGGCTCGGCATCGCTGCACGGCTCGCGACCGCCGGCGCCGACCTGGTGTTGCCGGTGCGCAACGCCGCCAAGGCGGAGGCCGCGGTCGCCGGGATCCGGAGCAGCGGCCCTGACGTGCGGATCACGCTGCTCCCCCTCGACCTCTCCTCGCTGGAGTCCGTCGCCGCCCTGGGCGAGACCCTCCGCACCGAGGGCCGGCCGATCGACGTCCTCATCAACAACGCGGGGGTGATGACCCCGCCCGAGCGGCAGACCACGGCGGACGGCTTCGAGCTGCAGCTCGGCAGCAACCACCTCGGGCACGTCGCCCTGGTGGCCCACCTCATGCCCCTCCTGCGCGCCGGGCGCGCCCGCGTGACCTCACAGGTCAGCGTCGCGGCCCGCAGCAACGAGATGCACTGGGACGACCTGTCCTGGGAGCGGTCGTACGACGGGATGCGCGCCTACAGCCAGTCCAAGATCGCCCTGGGGCTCTTCGGCCTCGAGCTGGACCGACGCAGCCGGGCCGGCGGCTGGGGCATCACCAGCAACCTCTCCCACCCCGGCGTGGCCCCGACCAGCCTGCTGGCCGCCCGCCCCGAGATCGGCCGAGCCCGGGACACCCTGTCCGTGCGACTGATCCGCGCGCTCTCGGCCCGGGGCATCCTCGTCGGCACCGCGGAGACGGCCGGCCTCTCCGCCCTGTACGCCGCCACGTCGCCCGACGCGGCGGGCGGTCGGTTCTACGGTCCCCGAGGCTTCCAGCACCTCGGCGGGCCCCCGGCGGAGCAGGAGCTCTACCCGACGCTGCGGAGCGAGGACGAGGCCCGTCGGGTCTGGGAGGCCTCCGAGGAGCTGGTCGGGCTCGACCTGTCGCCGGCCACTCGTGACTGCGCCATCCACGACCGGGACCGGGATCGTTGCCGCTGATCCGGCGAATGCCCTGCCACCCGGGGACGTGTCGCCCTAGAGTCACGCGTCCCAGCACGTATCTCGAGGGGAACCGCCATGAGTGACAACGCAGGTCTGGTGGACGTCGGCCTGGCCCGACGCCTGGCCAACGCCATCGGCACGGCCAAGGTGGTGCTGATGGTCATCTGCGGCCTGGCGGTGCTGGCCGCCATGCTCAGCTCGCCGACCGAGGCTGCGATCGTCTTCGCCGTCTGGGGCGTGGTGTCGATCGTCTCGATCTACGTGCTGTTCGGCTGGTTCGAGTACACGCTTCGCCTCCTGGCGGGCATCGCCGTCAACACCGCGGGCGCGGCCACCCTGGAGCCCGGCGTGCGCGACTGAGGTCGGTCACGCCCCCAGGGTGTGGGGCCGCACGTGCTCGGGCTCGAGGATCGGCTCGGGCCGCCCCTCCTCGATCCGTGCCTCCTCGGCCGGACGAGCCTGCTTCTGCTCGGCGGTGAAGGCCGACGTCACGGTGCGCATCGCCTCGCTGAGCTCGCCCGGGATGACGAAGTAGCCGTTGCCGTGCTCGGCGAGGCGGGGCAGCATCTCGAGGTACTTGTAGGCCAGCACCTGCGGGTCGGCGTCGTTGTCGTGGACCGCCTGGAAGACCCGCTCCAGTGCCCTCGCCTCGCCGTCGGCCTCGAGGATCTTCGCCTGCTGGCGGCCCTCCGCCTCGAGGATCATCTTGTTGCGGGTGCCCTCCGCGGTGAGGATCAGCGACTGGCGATGACCCTCGGCCTGGAGGATCACCGCGCGCTTGTCCCGCTCGGCGCGCATCTGCTTCTCCATCGCCTCCTGGATGCTGCGCGGCGGGTCGATCGCCTTGATCTCCACCCTGTTGACCCGGATGCCCCACTTGCCGGTGGCCTCGTCCAGCACCTCGCGCAGCCGGAGGTTGATCGTCTCCCGGGAGGTCAGCGTGCTCTCGAGGTCCATCGACCCGATGAGGTTGCGCAGGGTGGTGACGGTGAGCTGGTCGATCGCCTGGAGGTAGTTGTTGACCCCGTAGGCCGCCGCCCGCGGGTCGGTGATCTGGTAGTAGAGGACGGTGTCGATGGCGACCACCAGGTTGTCCTCGGTGATCACCGGCTTGGGCTGCGACGTGTAGACGGTCTCCCGGACGTCGAGCTTGGTGTTGACCCGGTCGACCAGCGGGATGATCAGGTTGAGCCCGGGCTGCAGGGTGCGCTGGTAGCGACCGAACCGCTCGATGTTGTAGCGCCGCGCCTGCGGCACGATCCGGATGGCGGAGGCCACCACGAGGGCGACCAGCACCGCCAGGATGGCGATCGGGATCCACAGCTCCATCAGTCTCACGCTTCTCTCGGTCGGGTGTCGGGCAGTGGCTCGCTCGGGTGCACCAGGGCGGTGGCCCCGTCGATCTCGTAGACGTCGACCCGGATGCCCGCCGGGATGACCAGGCTCTCGTCGTACGCCCGGGCCGACCAGTCCTCGCCCGAGAGGTGCACGAGACCGCCGGTCGCACTGACCTCGCGGGTGACCAGCGCCGAGCGGCCGACCAGGGCGTCGCTGCCGTCACGCGACAGCGGCGGGAGCGCCAGGTGCCGCTTGGCGATGGGCCGGATCGCCACGAGGGCGATCCCTCCCGTGACGGCGAAGGCCAGGAGCTGGACGACGACCGGCGCTCCCAGGCCGGCGGCGATCGCGGCGACGAGGGCCGCCCCCGCCAAGAGGCCGAACGCCAGCGTCAGCGTGAGGACTTCCACCACGCCGAGGAGAACGGCGATTGCCAGCCAGGCGTACGGCCACATGTGACGATTCCATCCGGGAAGGATGTGCTCCCAGCGTACTGCCGCACAGCGAGGATCGTCGGGGGTACCAGGACCAACGTCCAATGGCGACCCGTTCCCCACCAGGGACACGCTCGGAGGCCTGGACGGCGTGACCCCACACACGCCGCAGTCGGGCGAGCTGAGCGGCTCCGCCCGCTCCCGCACGATGGTGCTCGAGCGTGGCACCTACCGATTCAAGGTCCGGGCCATCGATGCCGCCGGTGTCGCGGTCCCGCACTCTCCCCGGCGCGGGACCGCGTCTTCTTGCGCCCTGAAGGTGGGTCGAACCGCCGCGATCGAGCGACCACGGGGAACCGATGCTGCTCGTACCCCGATGGCGGTCCTGGTTACGAATAAGACTTCGGTGGGTGGGTCGACAAGGCAAACAGCTCATCGGCGCGACGCTTCAGTGCATTCAATCGCGCATTCGGACACGTGGTCCAAGCGCAGTCGTGATGCCTTGACTCGGAACCACGCGAGGTCAACTCTGGGAAGGTGCCGGCACGTCCGGTGCCGGCTCCCATCAGGGAGGTCGGAATGAAGCGTCTCATCGCACTCACGACCGCGATCGCACTCGCGACCGTCGCCTACATGACCCCCACCGGAGCCGCGTCAGAAGCGCCCACCGACTCGACCGGGTCCACCGTGAGGAACAGCGACGTCATGGTCGACTGGAGCCGGATCGTCTTCGAAGCTGCGATGACCGACGACAACTACGTCTCGTTCAAGGGCACCGCGACACCAGGCGATGGTGCACATCGCGATGCACGACGCGCTCAACGCCATCCACCCCAGGTTCGACCAGTACGCCTACTTCGGTCGCTCGAAGGGCGCGAACCCGATCGCGGCCGCAGCGAAGGCGGCGCACGGCGTGCTCGTGGCGGTCTATCCCGCCCAGCAGGCGAAGCTGGACACCGAACTCGCGACCTGGCTCGCAACGGTGCCCAATGGTCGCGGCAAGACCAAGGCTCTCCGCTTGGAGCCAAGGCGGCGGCGGCCATCGTCGCGCTCCGCCAGGACGATGGCACGGACGTCGACCTCGTGAGCCCCAACTACACGCCGGGCACCCAGCCGGGTGACTACCAGTTCGTCCCGCCGTACGAGTTCACCTTCGCGGAGGACTTCCGCGACGCGACGCCGTTCGGCCTCAAGTCTCCCAAGCAGTTCCGCGTGTCCGCGCCCCCGGCGTTGAGGAGCCGCACCTACGCGAAGGACTACATGGAGGTCAAGTCGGTCGGAGCCATCCAGAGCACGACCCGCACCACGGATCAGAGCGACTACGCCAACTGGTGGTACGAGTCCTCAGACATCGGCTGGGCCCGCGTCGCCCGCGTCACCGCGACCAGCGAGGAGCTGGAGCTCTGGCGGGCCGCGCGGATGTTTGCGCTCGTCGGCATGTCCTTCTACGACAGCTACGTCGCGGGCTGGGATTCCAAGTTCCACTGGGACTTCTGGCGGCCCTACACCGCGATCCGAGCCGGCGACACCGACGGCAACCGCCGCACCCTCAAGGACGCCACCTGGAAGAGCTACCTCGAGACCCCGCCGGTCCAGGACTACCCCTCGACCCACAGCGTCCTCGGCGCCGGAGCCGCAGAAGTCCTCAAGCGGGGCTTCAGGACCGATGAGGTGCCGTTCTCGATGGACTCACTGACGGCGCTGCCGGCGAACCCCGTCCGCTCGTTCAACACCTTCACCGAGGCGGCAGATGAGAACGCCGATTCGCGGGTGACGGCCGGCATCCACTTCCGTTTCTCGACCGAGCAAGGCCAAGCACTCGGCCGCAAGGTGGGCAGATACCTCGTAACCACCATCTACAGCGGCGCTGACGCCGAGGGGCGACGCTCCCAACGTCTGCATGAGGCAGGTCCCCACAAACCTGTTCGACCGGAGCACCAGCGCCTTGGTCAGCGCTCACTACCTGCGGCGGCGGCGCGCTCGCCTCGCCGGACGGAGGAGACGCTCGGCGGCACACTCGCGGATGACCGGTCGCGTCCTTAAGCCGGGTTCCGCGTCTGGTCCGACATGCAGACGTATCGCGTCGAAGCCTCACATGGCCGCCGACAGGCATGGCCAACGCCGAGGGCCCATGGCGTGTCGTCGGGGAATCGACCGAGTCGTTTGCCTCTACGGGACGACGAGTGTGAAGTCCATATCGCTCACCGCTACCGGGGCTGCGCCTGGGGCGACGCGATACGTCCTGACCGCGACCTCGTCCGAGTCCGCACCACAGGTGCCACTAGGACCCTCGACGACCGCGAGCGGCACGCTGCCCACGGGGAACGAGGACTCGTTCGGCGCCGCAATCGGCGCAAGATAGTCGCGCGGGATGTCGTAGTCCAACTGCACGCAGAAGACACCGCTGAAGGGTTGGCGCACGCCGGCGACACCCCAACTTCGATTCGTATTGAGCTCGCGGGCCGGTGCCACCGTTGTAGACATAGGCGACGGCAAGAGCGAAGCCCGGCGGTCCTTCCGGTCCTTCCGGTCCTTCGGTCCTTCCGGTCCTTCCGGCCCTCGGGCGCCCATGGCACCCGTCGGTCCCGGCGGGCCTGCGAGCCCTTGCGGGCCAGCGGCCCCCTGCGTACCGGCTGGCAGTTGACCGGCTTTGAAGTCGCTTGCCAGCAACGTTCCGTCAGCGACCCTCTTTGAGTCCACTGCGCCCTTGGCGATGTCGACACGCTTCACGCCACCGTCCTTGATGTCTTTGCTTCCGACCAGTCCGGCGGCGTAGGCAGTGCCCCCTCCGAGGGCGATGACCAAAGCCAAGGTTGAAGTGACTGCTGAATAGCGATTGGAGTTCACGGGAAATCTCATGGTGCCCCTCCGTGTCTTCGTTTCATCCGAGTAGACGCGTCTCAGCCGCGCGGCGGAATCCCCTGGCAGCGTCATTTCAGGACGAAGAGAAGGCAACGCGCCGGCCGCTGTCACCTGCGCGATCGCCGACACGACGTCGCGGCCAGCAAGTCGCTACGCCCCGACCGTGTCGATACGCCCATTCCGCCGCTTTGGTGCGCAGGGTCAGCGAGAGCCACCGAGGGTTCGAGCTGCTGCCAGACGGAGGGGCTCTGATTGGGGACGTCCACTGGCGGGGCCTGACGTCGGTACGAGGCGCAGCCTCTTGCGGAGAGCTCGTGGGCGCGGTACAGATCAGGGGAGGGCTCGCGGCCCGCCGGGGCGCGCCTGAGCACGGAGGAGTCGCTCCATGTCCACGCACTCGACGCACACCGCTGAATCCCCGGCCCCGACCGGTGGTCCGCCCCGTATGACTGTGAGGTCGATGGTCATCTGGGGCGCGGTCGCCGTGGTCGGTGCCGTCTGCTGGGCAGTGCTCGCCCTGTCTCGCGGAGAGGAGGTCTCGGCCCTCTGGATTCTCTTCGCGGCCCTGGCCTCCTACGCCATCGCCTATCGCTTCTACGCCCGCTTCATCGCCTACCGGGTGTTGGGGGTCGACGACACCCGCGCCACACCAGCGGAGCGGCACGACAACGGCCGTGACTTCGACGTCACCCATCGACACGTGCTGTTCGGACACCACTTCGCCGCGATCGCCGGGGCGGGCCCGTTGGTGGGTCCGGTGCTCGCCGCGCAGATGGGCTACCTCCCCGGCACGATCTGGATCATCGTCGGCGTCATCCTGGCCGGCGCCGTGCAGGACATGGTGGTGCTCTTCTTCTCGATGCGCCGCGACGGCAAGAGCCTGGGCCAGATGGTGCGCGAGGAGATCGGCGTGGTGGGCGGGATCGCCGCACTGATCGCGGTCTTCGCGATCATGATCATCATCCTGGCCGTGCTCGCGCTGGTGGTCGTCAACGCCCTGGCCGAGTCGCCCTGGGGCGTCTTCTCGATCGGCCTGACCATCCCCATCGCCCTGTTCATGGGCTACTACCTGCGAGTGCTACGCCCTGGCCGGGTCTCGGAGGTCACCGCCATCGGCGTCGGCCTGTTGCTGCTCGCGATCATCGGCGGCGGGTACGTCGAGCAGATGGGTCTCGAGGAGGCGCTGACCCTCTCGAAGGAGCAGCTGACGCTCGGCACTGGTCCTCTACGGCTTCATCGCCTCGATCCTGCCAGTCTGGATGCTGCTCACTCCTCGCGACTACCTCTCCACGTTCATGAAGATCGGCGTGATCGTCCTCCTGGCCGTCGGCCTGGTGCTCGCCGCCCCGGTACTGCAGCAGGAGGCGGTGACCGACTTCGCCCGCGAGGGCACCGGCCCAGTGTTCGCCGGCAAGCTGTTCCCGTTCGTCTTCATCACCATCGCGTGCGGCGCGCTGTCGGGCTTCCACGCCCTCATCGCCTCGGGCACCACGCCCAAGATGGTGGCCAAGGAGAGCCAGGTCCGGATGATCGGCTACGGCGGCATGCTGATGGAGTCGTTCGTCGCCATCAGCGCGCTCATCGCCGCGTCCGTGATCGACCCCGGCCTCTACTTCGCGATGAACAGCCCGGCCGGCGCCACCGGGGGCGACCCGGCCACCGCGGCGGAGTTCATCGCCGGCCTCGGCTTCAGCATCACCCCTGACCAGCTGACCGCAGGCGGCCGCAGCGGTGGAGGAGCAGACGCTCATCTCCCGCACCGGCGGCGCACCGACGCTCGCGCTCGGCATGTCCCAGATCTTCACCGAGGCGTTCGGGGGCGGGCTCGCCGCATTCTGGTACCACTTCGCGATCATGTTCGAGGCGCTCTTCATCCTGACCGCCGTCGACGCCGGCACGCGGGTGGGTCGCTTCATGCTGCAGGACACTATCGGCAACGTGTGGCCCAAGTACGCCGACCTCTCCTGGAAGCCGGCCTCGTGGTCGGCGAGCGCCGTGGTGGTCGGCCTGTGGGGCTACATGCTGTACGTCGGCGTGACCGACCCGCTGGGCGGCATCAACCAGCTCTTCCCGCTCTTCGGCATCGCCAACCAGCTGCTCGCGGCGATCGCGCTGACGCTCTGCGTGACGTTGCTGATCAAGCACGGCAAGGCGAAGTGGGCCTGGGTGCCAGGGATCGGTCTGGCCTGGGACCTCATCACGACCATGACGGCCAGCTACCAGAAGGTGTTCTCCGACAACCCGGCCATCGGCTACTTCACCCAGCGTGAGCGCTACGCGGATGCCCTGGATGCCGGTGAGCTGCTCGCCCCCGCGACCAGCGTCGAGCAGATGGAGCAGGTGGTCTTCAACTCCACGGTCAACGGGACCCTGCAGTCGATCTTCGCGCTCCTGGTGCTCGTGGTGGTCGCCAACGCCTTCGTCATCTGGGTCCGGGCGCTGCGCGCCGGCGGCCTGCCGACCACCGAGGTGCCGTGGCACGAGTCCCACCTGGTCGCAGCCCTCCGACTTCTTCGCCACGGCTGAGGAGAAGGAGGCCGTGCGGCAGTGGGAGGCTGAAGGGCACGGCACCGAGGTGGGGAGTCACCGATGACAGTGCTCGAGGTGGGGCGCACGCTTCGCTGGTACGTCCGTCAGCTCACCGGGGAGGCCAAGTGGGACGACTACGTCGAGGAGTGCGCCACCTTCGGTGAGCAGCCGATGTCCCGGCGCGAGTTCGAGCGGCTACGTGACCACGAGAGAGAGCACCTGCCGGGCGGGCGCTGCTGCTGAGGTGCGTGTCCGCGACTCGGGCCGCGGTCGGCCGAGCTCCGGCTGAGCCTCGCCAAGGAGTGCCTCTTCGCGATCTCGCGACTTCACTCATTGCGCCAGCCCATCTACCGGGTAGGGATGGTGTCGCCTCGACAAGCGGCTGGGCCGATGCCAGACAGCTTGCTGTGCAATCGCCAGACCTTGATCGCGCGTTGCTGTGCCGGGCTCCGGTGAGCTGCGACGCATGCAAGGTGCTGCTCAGAGTCGTGGCTGCCATTCGGGTTCCCGCGCGCTGAAGTTGGGATAGATGTACCGGGGCCCGCCTCCTAGCTTGCTCATCGTCCACAGACCTGGTTGCTCGTCCCCCGGTGCGTCGCTGGCTGTGCGGGAGTGGGCATCGAGATCCGGCCTCCAGAGTGTGCGGCCGCTCAACTCTCGCCCAGTCCGTCGAGCCGTGACGTCAAGAACCCCGTGGTCCACAACGCAACCGCGACCGTGCATCCCCATGCCAGAACAAGCCCCCCCGGCGCGATCGCCGAGGCTGCCCACAGCGTCCGGGTACTTGATCGAGACAGCGCCGAACCACATCGCGCATCCCGCCGGCGGCACGATCGCGAACCACCAGCCACCCACCCCGTTCGCCAACGCCAGCACGCCGATCATCGCCGCCGCAGGGACTGCCAGCGCGAAGGCGGCTTGCATCGGAAGGTGCATCAGGTACCAGGTCTCGTCGTCCCTCACTCCGCTGCGCGCCGCGTCCACCACTTCCCACACGTGCACCAGCGCCGCGCCGATTGCGAGCCCGACCAGCGCATCGACTGGCCAGAAGGCGGGCCTTGCCAGCGCGAGACGCAACGACCAGTTTGGCTGCGGTCGCCACATGCGCGGGAACGCTGCGGAAGCCGCCACCAGGAACGCCACGAACACCTGACCCCACGCCGCGGCGGCCATCCCAGCCGCGAGCACAGCCGCTGCGATCCCGACGATCTGCGGACCGACCCATCCAGCGGGCCGGAGCGCCCACGCGAGCAGGGGCACAGGAAGCAGAACCGTGTACAGCAGTCCCCAGCTCGTTTCCAGGACCACGAACGGAAGGAACTCGGAAAAACGGACGGGATGACCGCGACGAGAAGGTCGATGATCCCAAGGTGTGCACTGCCGTTCCAGTTGCTCCTGGCGCGGCGGTACCGGCTCGGAGGAGGCGCACGGGAAGACGCCGGTGGATCTGGGTCGGCGGGTCACGAGCCGAGGACCGTGCGAGGTGCTCTCCCGGGCTCCTTGCCTGTGTGATCAGTTGGTCTCTGCGATCTGCTTGATCGCGGCGAGCGTCGTGGGGATCCCAGCACGGGCTTGCCGGGTGCGGTCCTCGATCTCGTCCGCAGCGCGCTCGCCGAACTTGTCGGCAAACATCGCCAGTCCTTCCGGGAGGAACTCCCAGGTCTCGGTCAGCTGTGTTCCCGCTCCCACCGATTCGAAGGTGAAGCCCCACCGCACGAACGCCCCGCCCACGAGCCAGGCGAACTCCCTGCCGCGGTCGGCTGCGACCACCTGGGACCGGGTTTCCCAGGTGCGGTCCGGGAGCTCGTTGCGGCCGGTGAACCAGGCGCCGACCCGACCCGCGTCCGCCTCGTCGTCCCACCAGCACGCCGTACAGACCGGGCTCCACTCACCGGTCCGCGTGATGTCACTGACGAGGTCGTAGACGGCCTCGGGGGTGGCCGCGACCATCACCGCCTCCTGGTGCGTCCTCGACTCCGACTGCCTCATCCGCGATCGCTCCTCTGTCGCCGGCTGCCACCGTGCCAGTCCTCCTGCTTGCCGACGGCGCCGGGCTCAACGCCGAAGCCGACCAGTTGAGGTTGCTCGCGCAGGCTGCGCTTCAGCTCGGCGAAGCCGGGGAACCGGGCC
>CAVZOU010000023.1:0-161747 GCA_963776975.1 uncultured Actinomycetota bacterium
AGCCCCACCACGTGGTCCCACAGCTCCCCGGCCCGGTCGGGCTCGGGGAGCCGGCTGATGACGGGGCCGAAGAACGCCACTCCGTCCGGGGGTTCGAAGTGGATGATGGGCGTGCCGACGTCCTTTCCGGTCAGTGCGAGGGCCTCGTCGCCGTCCGCGCGGATCGCGGCGTCCCACGAGGTGTCGTCGAGGGCGTCGGACAGCTGGGTGGGCAGGCCCACCTCGGTCAGGATGGGCTCGAGGAACTGGCGGGTGCCGTGTCGCCCACGGTCCGCATTTTCGTCCGCAGGGTCGGTGGGAGGCGTGTCGAAGATGTGTGCCCCGAGCGCGGCCTGGAGCGAGTCCACGGCCTGGCTGCCGTGCTCCTGCCGCGCACGGGCCACCGCGCGCAACAGGCGCAGCCCGTCGGTGTGCCCCGCCTCGTACTCGGGCGGGAAGTGGGCGTCGTAGTCGATGTGCTCGTTGATCAGCCGCAGCGAGATGAACCGCCAGTCCACCGACAGGTCGCGCTCGGCCTGCACCATCCGGATCCACTTGCTGGTCAGCCAGCAGAAGGGGCACACCGGATCGAAGTAGAAGCGGATATCAGCGGAAGTCATGGATCGACACTATGGCGCGGACTGCAAGTGGAGCTGCCGAACGTCGACGTGGACGCGGACGCGATCACTGCGGCTGGGTCAGGCGGGGCGTCGGTCCAACGCGAGATCAGTCCGGCCAGGGCCATTGCTGTGCCGCGTCTTTCGCCGCCTTCCGGCGCGTACCAGGACTACGAGTCGCGCATGGGCGCGCCGTCTGGCCAAGCGGCGACGCACACCTTGTTGCCCGACGGATCAGCGAGGATCCACGCGCCGGGGGCGTCGAGTCGTCCACCACCCGCCCACCGGCCGCGACGGCAGCCGTTATTCGAGCGTCGGCCTCCTCGCGCGCAACAGAGACATCCACGTGCATCGCGTGCTGCAGCGGCTTCTCGGGGTCGAGGTCCTGCATCCACACCGTCGAGCCCTGGCCGAGGGGATCGAGACAATTGTCGTCGTGAAGGCTCGCGTAGCCGAGGACCGCCCGCCAGAAACCGAGATCGATCGCCTCCGGCTTGGCCGCGATCGCCACCTGCACCTCGTGAACGGCGCGCCGATCGGCAGTCGCGCCAGTACTCTCGCGCCAAGGCCGAGATCGCGCGAGCCACATCGACATGCCTGGCTTCCGTACCCCACATCTCGCGGGTGAGCTTCACCGTCAGATGATCGGACGCGACGCTCAGCACGGTCGACCGTTCCAAGCCGTCGACGTCCGCCAGGGATGCCGCCAGGCGCGCCGCCTCCTGCAGGCTCCCGACTCGGAACACAGCCGTCGGACCGCCATGGAGGACCACCCAGTCGTCGACCCCCTCGGCGGCGAGGAACTGCCGCCACCCGTCCTCGCTCATCCGGGCATGCTAGTCCTCGGATGGCGTGGTCAGGACTGACCTCGAAGCGTCTCTCGGCCGCGTATCAGCCGCGCCCGGCGTCGCCACGTCGGGCGACGCCGGGCCACGACCCGCTACCCAGCGCGCTGGAGTGCCTTGACCTCATCGCGGGCGGCGACGACGGCGGCCTGCTGGCGTACGACGACCTCGCGGAACCCTGCGCTGAGGTCCATCGCCAGGGCGTCCTCGTACTCCGAGACCGCGTGGTCCTCACCGGTCGCGGCCGCCTTGAGCACGGCGTCGGCGTCGTCGCCGGTCAGGGCGTCCTTCAGCGAGATCCAGCCCCGATGCACGGCCGCAGCAACCGTGCCGCTCTTGTCGACGTCATCTCCGTACTCGTGGCCGAGGTCGACGATCTCGCGCCAGAATCCTTCGCGCTGCTCGGAAAAGCGCTGGAGGGCCGTGGCCCACTCGGGGTGCTCTCCATCGCGGAGCTTCTCGGCCGCCTCGGCGTAGCCGCGCTCGCCGTCCTTCAGCGTCTCGACCAGTTCCTTGGCCGCCTTGGCGTCATCGGACATGCTGTGCTCCTTCGTGAGGTAGGTCGTCCCACCCTTGCCGACTTGCCACCTCGACGGATCACCCGTGGGGAGGGTCGAGCTACTCGCGCAGCAGCCGCTGAGCTGCGGTCCTCGCCGAGAAAGAACTCACGTGCCAAGGCGCCGGTCAGCGAAGTACGTTCCCGGTCATGACCTCGGATGGATTCGTGCCAGTCGGCTTCGGGCCGCCGACCTCACTCGACACCGACCAGTTCCATCTGGAACCGCTGGGGCCACAGCACAACCAGGCGGACCACACCGCCTGGATGTCGAGCATCGAGCACATCCGCTCCACCCCGGGTTATCCAGACGGCAGCTGGCCGCCACCCGGCGGCATGACGCTCGACGACAACCTCGCCGACCTTCGACGCCACGCCGACGACTTCATGCGAGGGGTCGGCTTCACCTTCACCGTCCTGGAGCCGGGCAGCACCCGCGTCATCGGCTGCGTCTACCTGTATCCGACGTCCTCCGAAGAGTGGGACGTGACGGTGCAGTCGTGGGTGAGCGCCGACAGGGCGGACCTCGACGTACCACTCGCGGACACCGTCGCCCGCTGGCTCGCGACGGACTGGCCGTGGGAGCGCGTGGACCGCTGCGGGCGCTGACGCGTGCGGCCCGCACCACCGGGCCGGGCATGCCATCCGGCCTCTTGCGGGCGACGTACGAAACATCTGCTCGTCCTGATGACAGCGCATCAGGACTTCAGGCGCGACTTCCCCACACTGCGCTCACGAGAGCCTGACGCACGAGCTCGTGGGCGAGGGGCGGCAGCTCCTCCGGGCCGAACCACCCGATGTCGTCGTGTTCGTCGGGAGCGACGTTCGCTGGACTTCCTTCCCACTCACGCACCACCCAGGCGCTCACCAGCGCGGGCGCTTCCCCAAGTCCGACGATCAACCGACACAGGAGCAGCGTCGAGCCGGTCGCGATCTGCACGCCGAGCTCCTCGTGCAGCTCCCGCGTGAGCGCGCCCATCTCTGACTCGCCGTCCTCGACGCCCCCACCAGGCAGGTCCCACTGGTCCGGGAACGCACGCTTGCGGGGGCTGCGGTGGACAAGGAGGACTCGATCCTCACTGACCAGCGCGCCGACGACGACTCTGTGCATTCGCGCAGCAAAGCACGGACATCTGACATCGAGCGTCCGGTTCGGGCGGCACGTCCGACCTCGAAGCCGCCGAAGTCGAAGCCCCCGCCGTCGAAGCCGCCGTCGAAACCCCCACCGTCCCCGCCGCCGTCGAAGCCACCGCCGTCGCCGCCGTCACCACCGCCGTCGCCGCCGTCACCGCCCCCATCGCCACCACCGTCGTAGCCGCCCCCGAGGTCGCCGAACATCATCCCGCCCATGAACATCCACGTCATCGGCCCGAAGGCGCCGAAGTAGCCCATGGCGTAGGGCTCGTAGGCGCGGCCGCCCTGCCAGTAGGGGACCCGCTGGGCCCCGACCATCACCTTGCGGACGTCCGGCTCGGCGCCGGCGTTGACGCGCTCGACGTCGAGGGCACAGGCCGGGACGTCACGCTCCACGCCGTCCGGCGGCACGTAGGGGACGTCGGCGACGGAGGGCCCGTGGCGCGGGTCGAAGAAGCACGGCGGCCTCCTGGTCGGAAGCGGCTTCCCCTCGACCCGGGCGCGCACGCACGCGACGGCGTAGCGACCGTCCTCGACGATCTCGGTGATGTGCCGGATGTCCTCCGGCTGGGTGATGGAGTCGCCGGCGAGCTTGGCCGACTCGTAGGCGTCGAGCGCGCGTTGGTAGTCGGCGTTGGCGCCGGCGTCCAGCTCGTGACCGCTCATCTCCAGGTCGAGCTCCTGCAGGTCCACGCCGAACGCGGTGATGTCCTCGAAGGCCAGCTTGCGGACCGGAGCGAGCTCGTCCTCGCGCCGGGTGAGCTCACGCTGCTTGCTGCGACGCGACTGGACCATGACGACGGCTCCCAGAGCACCCAGGACCAACACCAGCAGGATCAGTTCCATGACGAGATCCTATGTCGCGGGGGCTGGAGGGCCCCCGGATCAGTCCCGGGGCCGGGTGTCCCGCCCCCAGACCTCCTGCGGCGGCGTCGCCGGTCGCGAGGCCGACGCACGCCCCGCCCGGCGACTCCGCACCACCGCCCCACCGGCGACGGCGAGCGCAGCCACCAGCCACCCGGCGAACACGTCGACGACGTAGTGCTCACCGGTGTAGACGAGCGTGAGCCCCATCGCCAGCGCGTAGGCGACCAGCACGACCCGCCACAGCGTGCCGGCGACCGGCCAGAGGAACAGCGCGACCAGCAGGGCTGCCCCCGCGTGCAGCGACGGCATGGCCGCGACCGGGTTGCTCCCCTCCTGACCGGAGGCGGTCAGGGTGCCGACCCAGTCGAGGTGCAGCCACTCCCAGCCGATGTCGGAGATGCGGTCCACCGTCCCGATCTCGCCCTGCTCGGAGGCCAGCCACGGTGGGACGGCGGGATAGACGACGTACCCGCTCACGCCCAGCACCGTGAACACGAGCAGCGCCGCGAGCCAGGCCCTGAAGCGGTCCCGCAGCCAGAACCACGCGACGGCGGTGACGATCGGGATCGAGACGAAGTGGGTCACGTAGACGAGCGCGGCGACTGCGTCGTACCAGTGCGGCGCCCCGTCGACGAGGCGCTCCTGCAGCCACACGGACGGGATCGCACCGAAGATCCCCGCGTCGGCCGAGGGCGGTCCGGTCACGTGCACGCCGAAGCCGAGCCGGTTGGTGGCGGCGCCGTCGCCCTCCTCGAGCGGCGCGCTGATCCAGCCCGCCACGGCGTACGCCAGCAGGATCACGCTCAGCGGCGACCACGCGATGAGGAGCTGGGCGATCGGGCCGTGCCTGGTCCCGGTGGCCGGGTCCTCCGGGGTCTCGAGCCCGCTCGACCGTCGGTCGAGGTCCTGCGTCATCGGGCGAGGCGCTCGAGCAGCGCCGTGGTCCGGATCCGGTTGTAGCGCTGGATCACGATGAACGGCAGGTTGACCAGCACGCCGTACGTCACCAGGATCCCGGCCGCGAGCGGCGGGTTCCACAGGACGAAGAGCGGCGAGCAGGCCATCGCCCACCAGTGCCCCAGCTCCGCACGGCGGGTCTCGCGGACGAAGAGCTCGAGCCCGGCGACGTCGTACGACGGGAGCTGGCGCTTGCTGACCCCGCCGGCGAAGAGGGCGCCGGCCTCGGGCAGCCGGTCCTTCCAGCGGTTGATCCGCAGCCAGCGGCGGTAGCGGTCGGCGGTCTCGAACGACCTCGGCCGCAGCCACCACCCCTCCCGGCTCAGCCGTCGGTCGTCGAGGCGGTGGGCGGCGTAGCCGGTCGCGCTGTGGAAGAAGCCCCAGGCGACCACGTCGACGGCCACGGTCACCGTCTGCGGCATGACCAGCTCCAGCATCAGGCCACCTCCCCCGCCGACTCCGAGGGCGCAGCCGAGGACGCAGCGGACCCCCGCAGGTCCACGGTCCGACCCCGCCAGCTCACCGAGCGGCGGCCGACCGTGTGCACGGCCGACCACCCGAAGATCACGTCGAAGGCCAGCAGGCACACGGGGAAGACCGCCCAGGTCCACCAGCGGAACGAGCCGACCCGGTGCAGGATCCACCGCAGCTGCACCGCCACCGCCACCCACGCAACCACCCACACCCACGGGTCCCCGACCATCAGGGACGCACCCCACCCGGTCACGGCCTCGACCAGCGCGAGGAGCGCACCGACGGCGACGGCGTGGTGGGCGCTGATCCACAGCACCGCCGCGAGCGTCGGTCCCGGCGCGGCCGCGGAGGCGCCGGACGCGAAGTTCTTGGTCCAGCCGTCGGCGAGCTGGCGCAGGCCGCCGGGATAGCTGCGCATCCGGATCGCGTCGCCGCCGACGGCGCAGAGCACCGGCAGTCCTGCCCGGTCGTACGCCGCGGCCAGCTGCACGTCGTCGAGGATCTCGCCGCGCACCGCCGCGTGCCCGCCGGCCCGCTCGTAGTCCACGCGCGACGTCAGCAGGCACGGACCGAACGCCATCGGGCGCGACGCGGGGCGACGGGTGAAGGCACCGCTGGCGAGCAGCGCCATCACGTTGAAGTACGACGACAGCTGCTCGTAGGGGCGCACCACCGCGTGGAAGGGCTGCACCGACACCAGACCCCCGTGCCGCTCGTGCAGCCTGAGCAGGCCGTCGAGCGCGTCCGGCTCCAGCACGGTGTCTGCGTCGAGGAAGAGCAGCAGGTCTCCGCTGGTGGTCTCCGCGCCGAGGTGGCAGGCCCACGCCTTGCCGGTCCAGCCGGGCGGCGGGGCCGTCGCGGGCAGGACGGTGGCACCGGCGGCGAGGGCGACGGCGGCGGTCGCGTCCCGCGACCCGTCGTCCACCACCACGACCTCGATCGCGGGCGCTCCGAGCCGCTGCAGCGAGGCCAGCAGCGCGGGCAGGGTGGCCTCCTCGTCGCGTGCCGGGATCACCACCGACACCGAGGCAGCCCCGTCGCGACAGGAGCCGCGCGGGACCGTCCGCAGGTCGGCGAGGAGCAGGAGCGCACCGGCTCCCGCGGCGAGCAGGACGACCAGGATGACGAGGTCAGCCATGACGAGGCACCCGGGTGACGACGAGCGGCATGCCGCCCGCCGGGTGCACGGCGACCTGCGCCTGGGCGGCCGGGCGGGTCCAGCCCGGCGGCACCGACAGCCGGTGGTCGCGCAGCAGCTCGCCCAGCACCAGCACCATCTCGCCGAGTGCGAACTCGCGCCCGATGCACAGCCGCGGCCCCTGCCCGAAGGGGAGGTAGCCCTCCGGCCGCTCCGTCCCGGAGCCGAGGAAGCGCCCGGGGAGGAAGGCCAGCGGGTCGGACCACGAGTCCGCGCGCCGGTGCAGCAGCCACGGGCTGATGATCACCAGCGTCCCGGCCGGGACCTCGTGGCCGCCGATGACGTCGGCCTGCTGCGAGCGGCGCGACAGTGCCCACGCCGGAGGGTAGAGGCGCAGCGACTCGTCGACCACGGCCCGCGTCCAGGGCGCGGTCGACCGGTGGCCGAGCAACGACACCGGGCCGGCGTGCGACACGAGCTCGGCGCGCAGCCGGTCCTGCGCGGGCTGGTCCTCGGCCAGCAGCATCAGCGTCCAGGCCAGCGCCCCGGCCACGGTCTCGTGGCCGGCGATCACCATGGTGACCAGCTCGTGGCGGATCTCCTCGTCGGTCATCGCGCTGTCGAGCAGCAGGCCCAGGAGGTCGTCGCCGTGGAGGCCGGAAGAGGACAGCATCCGCGCCCGGCGCTCGGCGACGAGCTCGGCCGAGATCGCGTCCAGCCGCCGCCGGGTGGCGCGCAGCCGCAGGTTGGTGGGCGTCGGGGTCCAGGCGGCGGTGGGCAGGATCGACCGGCCCAGCCGGACGACCAGCTCGGCGGCGTCGCTGGTCGCGTCGAGCAGCTGCTGCGCGCGCCCGGACAGGTCGGCGGAGAAGAGCGCACGACCGACCGCGTCCAGCCCGATGCGGTGGGTGAGCGCGGCGACGTCGACCACGTCGCCGTCGGAGAGCGAGGCGAGCCGGGTGGCGATCGCCGACGACGCGGCGGCGCGCACCTGGTCGCCGACGGCCTCGAGCCGCTGGTGGTGGAAGGCGGGCGCGGCGAGGCGGCGGTGCTCGATCCAGTCGGGCTCCGACGACGCCAGCAGGCCGGGCCCGGTGACCCGGGCCAGCGCGGCGTACTGCACCGTCTGCTTGCCCCAGTGCCGGGCGGAGGTCTGCAGCACGCGCCGGGCGTCGACGGGGTCGTTGACCAGCAGCGCCGGCGCGCCGGGCACGGGGAAGGCGACGAGGTCGCCGTACTGCTCGGAGACCCGGACCAGGAAGGACAGCGGGTCGGCGCGCACCGAGCGGAACGCGCGCGCCATGTCCAGGCTGGTGGGTCCGGGGATGCCGAGGTCGGTGGGCTGCATCGCCTGCAACCGGGTGGAGACGCTCACGCGGCCTCCTCCCCGGCGAGCCCGGGCTCGTCGCCGCTGCGGCGACCGAGCCACATCCAGGCGACGCAGGACGTCAGCACGAGAGCGAAGCCGAAGGCCAGGTCCTCCACCGGCGCGTAGAGGATCCGGCCGTCGCCGAGGATCGTCACGCGCTCGTCGCCGATGATCGTGTCCGGGTCGTACTGCACGATGCGGCGACCGGTCAGCCAGCCGTTGGTGAGCAGCTGGAAGAAGACGATGATCGCGTACGCCGACCACCAGGTCCGGGTGGCGGTGAGCCGGGTCCGGGCGACCCAGCGGTCGAGCGCGATCGCCACCAGCACGCCGGTGATCGCGAGGGCGGTGTAGGTCACGACACCCTCCGCCCGTCGGAGCGAGCGGCCGCGCGGACGCCGCTCCTGCGACCGCCCCGCCGGCCGACCGCGCGGACCGCCTCGAAGGTCAGCACCGACACCAGCGGGATGACGACGAAGAAGGCGATCTCCTCCAGCGGCAACCCGGCGATCCGCGGCGGCAGGGTCTGCCCCGCGTCGAACCACCAGTGCCCGGCATGGGTGGCGTAGAGGTCCCAGACGACGAACGGCGTGCCGGCCAGCAGGATGGTCAGTGCCAGCCGGCGCCGCTGGCGCAGCACGTGCAGGCGGAAGGCCGGGACGAGCGGGAGCGTCCCGGCGAGGCAGAACGCGAGCATCGCGACGTACGACCAGTGCGGCAGGCTCATCCGCTCACCGGCAGCGCCGACCGGTCGCCGGTCAGCCGCTTGAGCACCAGCTCGGCGCTGATCAGGCACATCGGGAGTCCCACACCGGGGACGGTGCTGGCGCCGGCGTAGAGCAGCCCGTCGACCTTGGACGACACGTTGCCGGGGCGGAGGAACGCGCTCTGCCGCAGCGTGTGCTCGAGGCCGAGCGCACCGCCGCGCCAGGCGTTGTACTGGAGCTCGAAGTCCTCGGGCCCCACCGTGTGCCGGACCAGGATGCGGTCGCGCAGGTCGGGGACGCCGGCCCACCGGGAGATCTGGTCGATCGCGGCGTCCGCGGCCCGCTCGACCAGCTCGGATCCCTCGCCCTCGTCGCCGCCACGACCGATGGTGACGTCGGCGGGCACGGGCACGAGGACGAAGAGGTTCTCGCTGTCCTCCGGCGCCACGCTCGGGTCGGTCTCCGACGGCTTGCAGACGTAGACCGACGCGGGGTCAGGGACGCGGGTGTGGCGCCCGAAGATGTCGCCGAAGTTCTGGTCCCAGTCCTCGGTGAAGAACAGCGAGTGGTGGGCAAGCTCCGGCAGGCGCCCGGCGACGCCGAGCATCGCGAGCACGGCGCCCGGTCCCGGCGAGCGGCGCTTCCACGAGGTCTCCGGGTGCGTCTGGAGCTCGGGCGGCAGCAGCGCGGTCTCGAGGTGGTGCAGGTCGGCGGCGCCGACGACCACGTCCGCCTCGACCGTACGACGCTCACCGTCGGCCGTGGTGTGCTCGACGCCGGTCACGTGGGGACGCCGCCCCGCGCCGCCCGTGAGGATCCGCGTCACCGCGGAGCCGGTGTGCAGCCGCGCCCCGTGCCGCTCGGCGAGGGCGGCGATGACCTCGATCAGGCGGGTGAAGCCGCCCTGCGGGTAGAGCACCCGGTCGCCCAGGTCGAGGCGGCTCATCAGGTGGTAGAGGCTGGGCGCCCGGCTCGGCGACGAGCCGAGGAACACCGCGGGGTAGCCGAGCACCTGGCGGAGCCGGTTGTCGGTGAAGTGCGCGGCCACGTGGCTGCCCAGCGACCGGGTCAGCAGCCGGCTCAGCGCCGGGGTGCGGCGGATGACGTCGGTGCGCAGGAAGGACGAGGTGGAGTCGAAGTTGCTGTAGAGGAAGCGGCGCAGTGCGACGTCGTACGTGTCCTCGGCCGAGCGCAGGTAGGCGTCGAACCGCTCGCCGGCGCCGGGCTCCAGCGACTCGAAGAGCGCGCGGTTGTGCGCGCGGTCGGGGCGTACGTCGACCGGGTCGGGGTGGCCCTCGAAGAACACGCGGTAGCTCGGGTCGAGCGTGACCAGGTCGAGCTCGGCGTCGGCGGTCGTGCCGAGCAGGGAGAAGAAGTGCTCGAAGACCTCGGGCATGAGGTACCACGAGGCGCCGGTGTCGAAGCGGAAGCCGTCGCGCTCGATGCTGCCGACGCGGCCGCCCAGCTCGTCGTTCTTCTCGAGGAGGTCGACGCTGTGGCCCTGGGCGGCGAGCAGTGCAGCGGTGGCCAGGCCGGCGATGCCGCCGCCGATGACGACGACGCGCCGCGGGCCCTCCCCCGCGGCCGCGGACCGGCCCGCCCGGTCGAGCAACGACGTCATGCGCGCGCCCCGCGCATCGCGCCGGCGACGAGCCGGAGCTTGACCGCGTCGGGGACCCGGACGCGGGAGCGCCGGATCTCCGCGGCCGGGGTGGCCCGGAGGCGGGTGGCCAGCTCGGCGAAGGTGGCGTGCGCGACCCGGACGGCACGACGGCTGCTGGTCGGCAGGTCGGGAACGACGGCCGCGGCCGCGGCCGAGGTCGGCGTCGATGTCGTCGAGGATGCGGTCCCGGTCGGCGTCGCAGAAGCGGTCGACCTCCAGCCCCGGGAAGTAGCGGCGGCCCAGGGTGTCGTGGTCCTCGGCGAGGTCACGGAGGAAGTTGAGCTTCTGGAAGGCGGCGCCGAGCCGTCGCGCGCCCGGCGCCGAGCCGGTCGTAGCCGGCCGCGGCGTCGTCGGTCCCGGCGAGGAAGACGCGCAGGCACATCAGGCCCACCACCTCGGCGGAGCCGTAGACGTAGCGGTCGAAGGTCTCGGGCGTGTGCACCGTGGTCTCCAGGTCCATCCGCATCGAGGCGAAGAACGGGTCGATGATCTCCTCGCCGATGCCGCAGCCGATCGCCGTGCGGGCGAAGGCGTGCACCACCAGGTTGCCGCTGTAGCCGGTCCGCAGCGCGTGGCGCACGTCCTCCTGGAGCCAGTCCAGCATCGTCGCGCGCGGCCCGACCCCGAGGGCGGGGTCGGGGTTGTCCACGATCTCGTCGGCCACCCGGACCAGCGCGTAGACGTTGCGGACGTGGGTGCGCACCGGCTCGCCGAGCAGTCTCGACGCGAGCCCGAACGAGCTGGAGTAGGCGCGGATGACCACCGCGGCGCTGCCCTCGGAGACGGAGTCGTAGAGGCTGCGGGGACGCCGGCGGGGCACGAGGAACAGGCTCACGCCGCCACCTCGGTGGCGGACCGCGGGGAGCGCATGCCGACGGTGTCGAGCAGCTCGGTGGCGATGCCCAGCGGCTCGAGCGATCTCGCGGGCGGCGGCGAAGTGCTGCTCGGCCAGCTCCTCGATGAACCGAGCCGCGATCCCGACGGCGGTGAGCGAGGCGCCGCACCTCGCCCAGCTCGTGGTCGGACAGGTCGCGACCGACGTACGGCCGGATCCGTTCCCACTGCGGCGTCGTGCGGGCGTGGGCGAGGAGCGGGGTCTGCTTGCGGGTGCGGAGGTCGCTGGTGACGGACTTGCCGGTCCGCGCCGGGTCGCCGAAGACGCCGAGGAGGTCGTCGACGAGCTGGAAGGAGATCCCCAGCACCCGCCCGGCCTCGCCGAGCTGGGCCACGGTCTCCTCGTCCGCCGCGGCGAGCACGGCGCCGGCCTGCAGGGGCAGGGCGAACGAGTAGGCGCTCGTCTTCTGCTCCTCCATCGCCAGGCTCTCGCGCAGCGACGCGCTCCCGATGCCGAGCGAGAGGCGTACGTCGGCCAGCTCGCCCGCCGCGGTCGTGTGCAGCGCCGCGTCGAAGAGGTCGAGGAGCCGGTGCGTGACGTCGGTGGGTGCGCCGCAGGTCGCGACCGCCCGGACGGCGGCGGTCAGCGCGAGGTCGCCGGCCAGGATGCCGGCCGTGCGGCCGTAGCGACGCGGCCTCCTCGTCGGTGCGTCCCGGCGTCGTGGGCCCGGGCGTGGAAGGTGCCGCTCACGTTGGGCCGGCCGCGGCGCACGTCGTCGCCGTCGATGACGTCGTCGTGGATCACGAAGGCCGTGTGGAGCAGCTCGACCGCCGCCCCGACGTCGGCCGCGGCGGCCGCGGCGGTGCCCCCGAAGGCGTCGTGGGTCGCGACCACGAGCGCCGGCCGGAACCGCTTGCCGCCCTCGGTGGCCGCGGTCAGTGCGTCCCAGAGGCGGGCATGGTCGGGACCGGCCGCCGCGGCGCGCGAGCGGCCGCGGTCGAGCAGCCGACGCAGGGCCTCGTCCGTGCTGGCTGAGCTCCACTGGGTCCTCCCGACTCGTGGCGCAGGGACCAACCTACGCATTACCTCCACAATAATCTACACACTGTGTGGAAGTATTCGTGAGTCGGCGCCACTCCGCGAGACCTGCCGGGGCCCGCATTCAGCCCAGCAGCGCGTCCGTGGCCGGGTCCGGCTCCCCGTCGAAGAACCTCTCCAGGACCTCGACACAGCAGCGCTCGTCGGGGTCGGCGCGGGCGAAGAGGGTCACCGAGGAGCGCAGCTTGATCGCGTCCACGGACCCGAGGACCGCGACGGCCGACGTGTCCTCGAGCTCGAGGAGGGCCCGGCAGCACTCGCGCAGCCGCGGCCCGAGCAGCGGGTGGTCGAGGTAGGCACGGGCCTCGGCGAGCCCGGACACGGCGTACGCCCGGGCCATGTCGCTGCGTCCGAGGCCCGCGAGCTGGGGGAAGACGAACCACATCCAGTGGCTCGTCTTGCGGCCGGCGCGCAGCTCGCGCAGCGCCCGGTCGAACGTGTCGTGCTCGTCCTGCGCGCGGACGAAGCGTTCCAGGTCGGTCATGCGGATCCCCCTCGACCGGTACGACGCCCGGTCAGGCGCCGGCGTCACTCTCCGGCACCACGCTCGAGCTGGACGGAGCCGCGGCGATCTCGATGCTCTCCTCGTCCGGCATGAGGAACCACAGCAGCGGGTAGACGAGCAGCTGGCTGCCCGGCAGGACCATCAGCAGCACGACGAAGATCACCCGCGACAGGCCGGGCCTGATGCCGAACCGGCGCCCGACGCCGGAGCAGACACCGCCCAGGAGTCGGCCGTCGCTTGCGCGGACGAGGCCCTGGCGGGCGAAGGCGGAGCGGATGGCGTCCATGGTGGTCCTCTGGGTCGGTGGCTGGTGGATCCAGCCTGCTCCCTCGGGCCGCCCGACGCCATGGGGATCAGCCCTGGCCCTACCCCGACGTCGGCGCCGTCCCTACCCTGTCGTCATGGGTCTCGTCACCGCGGACATGGCAGTCTCGCTCGACCTCGTCGGCGCCGGGCGCGACCAGTCGCTGGACCATCCGTTCGGACCGCACGTGGGACACCGGCTGCACACGTGGATGTTCGAGCACGAGGACGAGAGCGCGGACGAGCTCGCCGCGATCCTGCACGCCCGCGCCTACGTGATGGGACGGCACATGTTCGGCCCGGACCGGGGCGAGTGGGACCCGGAGTGGCAGGGATGGTGGGGGCCGGAGCCGCCGTACCGGGCCCCCGTCTTCGTGCTCTGCTCGCGACCCCGCGAGCCGCTGGTCATGGAGGGTGGGACGACCTTCCACTTCGTGACCGACGGGATCGATGCCGCCCTCGAGCGGGCCCGCGAGGCGGCCGGCGACGGCGACGTCTCGATCGCCGGCGGGGTGAGCACGCTCAACGCCTACCTCGCGGCCGGTCTCGTCGACGAGCTGCGGCTGCACGTCGTGCCCTTCACCGTCGGTGAGGGGCTGCGCGTCTTCGACGGCGTGCCGCACCTGGCCATGGCGCCGGCGGCGAGCCGTACGACGCCGCACGTCACGCACCTGACCTGGCGACGGCCCTGACCAGGGTGACCTCGCTGACGTCGGGCGTCCCGTCCGTAGGGGTGGGCGACACGCCCCCTCGGGTAACTCCGGCCGGGTGCCGAGTGTTGGCACAGTCATGACCATGACCGCGCCGTCCTCCTCCACCCTGCCCGCCGTCGCCTGCGCCCCGTGGTGCGTCGACGGCAGCGGCCACACGGACGCCGTCTTCCCCGAGGACCAGGTGTGCCGGGGCGAGACCGTCGAGGTCGAGCTCACCCGCCCCCCGCTCGTCGAGGTGGGCGAGGACGAGTGGGTGCGAGACGTCGTGCGCTTCTACCTGCTCCGCCACGCCGGCGCGCTGATGACGACGATCGAGATGTACCGCGGCGACCTCGGCGAGACGGTGTCCCTCGCGGTCGACGAGGCCGAGGCGCTGGGTGACGCGCTCCTGCGGGCCGTGCACCAGGCCCGGGCCGGTGCCGCGACGGTGTCGCCCGCGTGAGCACCACCCGCACCCTCGCCGGCGTCGGGGCCCTCGCGCTGATCGTGCGGCCGGCCTACATCGCGACCGAGTACGTCGTCGCCGCGGCGACCACCGGCGGCTACAGCTTCGTCGCCGACTCGGTGAGCAAGCTGGGCGAGGTCGGCTGCTCCCCGGCGTACTGCTCACCGCGGCACGAGGTGATGAACGGGTCCTTCATGGCCTTCGGGGTGCTGATGGCCGGCGGCGCACTGCTGCTCGCCCGGCCCCTGGGGCCGTGGGTCACCGGGCTGCTCGTGGTCTCCGGGGCGAGCTCGTTCGCCACCGGGCTCGCACCCCTGGACCAGGACGCCACCCTGCACGCCCTCGCGGCGACCCCGCTGTTCGTCGCGCAGCCGGTCGCCCTGCTCCTGCTCGGCCTGCGGCTGAGGGGGGAGAGCCCGCGACTGGCGCGCGCACTCCTCGCGACGGGGGCCGTGACGGCTGCGGCGGCCGTCGGCTTCGTGCTCTCCGGTGAGGACAGCGCCGTCGCCGGGGCGCTCGAGCGACTGGCGCTCTGGCCGGTGCTGTTCGGGCTCGCCGGCGCCGCCTGGGCCCACCGACCCGACCGCCGGCCGGCCGGGCCCGTCAGTCGTCGTTCCAGCGTGCCGTCGGTCTAGCCGACGACCTGGATCTCCGACCAGGCGTCGTCGCCGACCGTGGCACGGATCCAGTCGAGCACGGCCTGCCGGTCGGTCCGGAACGAGAAGTCGACACCGCGGCACCAGGTGCTCAGCCCGAAGGACGTGACACCGACGATCAGGTTGCTCGTGGAGTCCCCGTAGAAGAGGGGACCGCCCGAGTCGCCGGAGCAGGTGCCGCCGCGACCGGGGCCGTTGCCGTTGGTCTGCACGTTGAAGCCGTCGTTGAGGTGGCTGCGCAGGTTGGTCAGCCGCGTCTCGGCCATGAGCCGCTCGCGGAGAGGTCACGAGGGTGACCGGGTTGGTCTCGGTCACGCCGTAGCCGCTCGCGGTGAAGGTCAGGTCCTGGTGTCCGCGCTGGGTGGCCAGGGCGTCGAGCGTCCCCGCCGCCGCCAGCGCGCCGTACTCCGCCAGCGCGATCGGCTGGTCGAGGATGACCAGGCCGGCGTCGCTGGTGTCGGGGAGGCTGCCGAACATCGACCAGCCGTAGTTGTGGATCTCGTCCGAGGTGGCACAGAGGGTGCCGAGGGTCCCCTCCGCGCAGTACTCCGGGTAGCCCGTGGTGGGGTCCACCTGGAGGGTCTCGTCGTAGTCGGCCCCGGCGTCCTGCTGGAAGTAGACGCGGGCGCTCGCCGCGCCGGTCTCGTCCGACGTGCAGTGGCCGGCGGTCAGGAAGACGGTCGGCGACAGCAGCGACCCGGTGCAGCGCTGGAGGTAGACGCCGTCCGCGTCGTAGAAGGCGACCAGCCCGACGAACGGGTGCTCGTCGTCCTCGACGTAGTCGCCGGTGATGGCTCCCGCCGGAGGCGAGGCGACGGTGATGGCCATCAGCAGGCCCGCCAGCAGGACCAGGACCTTGCGCATGCGTCGCTCCTCCCGAGCCGGGCGCCCACTGCGCGCGGCTCATCCGATACCGCGGACGAGCCTGCCACAGGAGCGGCCCCGGATCAGGCGAAAGCAAGGACTCGGGCGGCCGCGTGCGCTCCGGGGCCGGCCCCTTCAGCCGGACCGGTCACCCGGGCGTGCGGGACCCGTCACGGTGGAGTCACGCCCGGCGGACCGGTCGGTCGCGGCGTAGCTGGCCAGCATCCTCAGCGCGTCGTACGACGGGGTGGCGGGCTCGGCGACATAGATCGAGCAGGGTCTGGTCCTGGTCGGGCGCCGGGAACGACTCGTAGGAGAGGTCGAGGTCGCCCACCACGGGGTGGTGGAGGCGTTTGGTGCCGGTGGCATGGATGCGGACGTCGTGGGAGGCCCAGCGGGTCCGGAACTCTTCGCTGCGGGTGGAGAGCTCGCCGATGAGGTCGGACAGGTTGCGGTCGTAGGGGTCGCGGCCCGCCTGTGCGCGCAGGATGGCCACGGTGTCGTCGGCGGCCTTGTCCCAGTCGCGCAGGAAGTCCGGTGCGCGGGGGTCGAGGAAGGTGTAGCGGGCGCTGTTGGGGGGCTCGTCGCCCATCGCGAAGAGCGGGGAGAAGAGGGCCCGCCCGAGCGCGTTGCCGGCGAGGTGGTTGAGACGACCGTCGTGGACGACGGCGGGGGCGCCGGTGATGGCGTCCAGGACGTGCTGGACGGTGGACCGCACGACCGGGACCGGGGTCCGACGTCGTGGGGCGCGCTGGCGCCCGGGGCGCGGACCAGGTCGAGCAGGTGGCGGCGTTCGGCGTCGTCGAGCTGCAGGGCGCCGGCGACGGCGTCGAGGATCGCTCTCGGAGACGCCCGTGGCGTCGCCGCGCTCGAGGCGGGAGTAGTACTCCACGCTCACCCCGGCGAGCATCGCGACCTCGACCCGGCGCAGGCCCGGCACCCGACGGCGACCGGCCGGCGGCAGCCCCGCCTCGGCGGGGGTGATCTTGGCTCGCCGCGACATCAGGAACTCGCGGATCTCGGCTCGGTTGTCCACCCGGCCCACGCTACGTGCGGCTCGTGGTGCGTGGGGTGCCCTGCCGGTGCACCCTTCGCGCGGGACTCCCACCCGCCCGCGACGCGGTGGTTCCGTAGATGTCGACAGCGCAGAACAGCAACGAGCTGAAGGACACCCATGACAGAAAAGCAGGTCTGGCTCATCACCGGCGCCGGACGCGGCCTGGGCATCGACATCGCGAAGGCCGCGCTCGCCGCCGGTCACGCGGTCGTCGGCACCGCCCGCAACGCCGACAGCGTCACCGCGCGCTCGGCGAGCACGACGACCTCCTGGCCGTCCCCCTCGACGTCACCGACCCGGCGGCCGCCGAGGCGGCGGTCGCGGCCGCGGTCGAGCGCTTCGGACACCTCGACGTCCTCGTCAACAACGCCGGCAGCTTCAACGCCGGCTTCTTCGAGGAGATGACCCCCGAGGACTTCCGCGCCCAGATCGAGACGACCCTGTTCGGGCCGGTCAACGTCACCCGCGCCGCGCTGCCGCAGATGCGAGCCCAGCGCTCGGGGCTGGTCGTGACCGTCTCCTCGACCGCCGGCATCGCCTCGACCGGCGACTTCCTCACCGCCTACGCCGCCTCGAAGTTCGGCGTCGAGGGCTTCATGGAGGCCCTGACCACCGAGGTCGCGCCGTTCGGGATCAAGACCATGCTCGTCGTGCCCGGGTTCTTCCGCACCGAGCTCCTCAGCCCGCAGTCGACCAGCTACGCCGAGCCGTCCATCGACGACTACGCCGAGCGCACCCGCGCCACCGTCGCGGGCTGGCAGGGCATGGACGGCCAGCAGGGCGGTGACCCCGCCAAGCTCGCCGACGCCCTCGTGCAGCTCGTCGCCCTCGACGAGCCGCCGCTGCGCTTCGCCGCCGGCGCCGACGCCGTCGCGCCTCTTCGAGACCAAGGCCCGGACGCTCCTCGACCAGGCGGACGCCCACCGAGAGCTCTCCAGCAGCCTCGGCGCGAGCTGACGCCTCACTCGTGGGGCGGGAGCGTCACGACCTGCCCGGCGTAGGACAGCCCGGCGCCGAACGCGACGAGCAGCGCGACGTCTCCGGCCTCCGCCTCGCCCGAGCGCAGCATCGCCTCCATCGCGAGGGGCACCGAGGCCGCCGAGGTGTTGCCGGAGTCGACGACGTCGGTGGCGACGGCCACCGACTCGGGGAGCTTGATGTTGCGCGACAGCGTCTGGGTGATGCGCAGGTTGGCCTGGTGCGGGATGAAGGCGTCGAGCTCGTCGACCGAGACCCCGGCGGCCCGCAACGCCTCGTGCGCCACCTCGGCCATCGCGAAGGGCGCCCAGCGGAAGACCGCCGTGCCCTCCATCTGCACGACCGGGTGGTCGGCACCGGACCCGTGACCGCCGAGGCAGCTCGGGGTCTGGTTGATGACGTGCGCCTGCGAGCCGTCCGAGCCCCAGGCGGTCGGGCCGATGCCGGTGGCGTCCGCCGGCCCCACGACCACGGCGCCGGCGCCGTCGGCGAAGATGAACGCCGTCCCGCGGTCGGTCGGGTCCATGAAGCGGCTCAGCTGCTCGACGCCGATGACCAGCACGTACTTCTCGGCGCCCGAGCGGACCATCGCGGACGCGAGGTTGAGCGCGTGGCAGAAGCCCGCGCAGCCGGCGGAGACGTCGAAGGCGGCGGTCGTCGAGCCGAGCCGGGTCGCGACCTGCGGGGCCGAGGCGGGCGTGTGCTCCGGGTGCGTGGACGTGGCGACGATGACGCAGCCGAGCTGGTCGGCGGCCACCCCGGCCACGGCGAGCGCTCGCTCGGCGGCGGCGGTCGCCATCCCGATCAGGGTCTCGTCCTCGCCGGCGAAGCGCCGCGTCCTGATCCCCGACCGGCTCTGGATCCACTCGTCGCTGGAGTCCAGGACCTCGCAGATCTCGTCGTTGGTGACGACCCGCTCGGGCCGGTAGACCCCCAGGCCCAGCATCGCCGCGTGCGTCATCTCCGTTGCCTGCTGGATCGTCATCTCGCGAGCATAGGCCTCACGAATCCGGGGCTGACCCGACGGCGTACGAGTGCTTGACTGCCACCATGAGCATCGTGCGCTGGCAGGACCTCTGCATCGACGCGATCGACGTCGGGATGCAGTCCGAGTTCTGGGCGGCCGTCAGTGGGCTCGACATCGCGGACGGCGAGGCCCCGGCCCGGCTCGGGGGTCCGACACCGGCCCACTCGTTGTGGGTCAACCCGGTCGACCGGCCGCACCTCGTGAAGAACCGCGTCCACCTCGACGTCTACTGCGCGTCGATCGACGAGCTGGTCGACCTCGGCGCCTCCGTGCTCGAGCCGGCCGAGGAGACCGGATTCGGGTGGACGGTCATGGCCGACCCGGAGGGCAACGAGTTCTGCGCGTTCGTGCGCACGCCCGACCGGCTGCCCGACTACCGGATCCACGGGATCGGCATCGACTGCGGGGACGCCGAGGCCCAGGCCCGCTGGTGGGGTGAGGTCTTCGGCGCCGAGCCCGAGTTCCAGGCCGAGTACGACGTGTGGACGCTGACCGGCGTCGCGGTCGACGAGACCATGACGCTCGACTTCGCGCCGGTGCCCGAGCCGCGCACCGAGCCCAACCGTGCCCACTGGGACGTCAAGGGCGATGTCGCCGAGCTGCTCGGCCGCGGCGCGACCCACCTGCTGGGACCAGCCGCACTGGACGGTGCTGGCCGACCCGGAGGGCAACGAGTTCTGCGTGTTCCCGCCGGCCTGACCTCCGACGACGGGTGCGCCGCGCGCGGTGGACGCTCAGGTGACGTGCACGGCGGCGGGGCCGGCCGGGACGTCGTACAGCGGAGAGACGCTGCCGCCCTCGAGGGCAGTGAGGATGTGGTGGGCAAGCCGTGCGGTCGGTGGCGCCTGGGCCAGGCCGGCAGCATCGGCCGACTCCTCCGGCCACGTGCCGGGGAGCTGGTGACGGGCGCGAGCCCGGAGCAGCTCGAGGGGACGCCAGCCCGGGATGGGCCGGGTGCGGACCGGGGCGACCTGCTCGAGCGTGTCCCACCGGCCGAGCCACAGCTGCACGTAGAGGTCGAGCGCGGCACACAGGACGGCGGGGTGCTCGCTCACCACGAGGAACCGGTGGTGCACCTGGTAGTCGTACGCCTGGCGCGGGCTGCGCACGACGCCGGCACGCACCGCGACGACGTCGAGGTCGAAGCCGCAGGTCTTCGCGTCCTTCAGGCGGGCGGCGCACAGCCGCGCGACGCTCGCCCAGTCACCGGCCACCACGTCGGTCAGGGTGTCCAGGGCGGGTGCGAGCAGGCCGGCCCCCGGGTGGGTGATGGTGACGGTCATGCAGGCTCCTCCCCCCGTCTCGCACGCCCGTCCGGCGCGCACCCCCACACTTCGGTGCTGCCTCCCGATCGGATGGAAACGTGCGCGGTTTTCCCGCGAACGGGTGACGCGGCCGCACGGTGGTCTGAGCCTGTCCTCGGAGAATCGACAACGCATCGACAGCGAGCGCTCCACGACTCCTCAAGATCCCCTCAAGACAGCGCGCAGGAGCTCCCTCGACCCGTACGGCCCCACTGCACGGCCGCTACGCCGGCGCGATGTTCTGGTTGTGCCGGAACAGGTTGCCGGGGTCGTAGGTCCGCTTGATCGCGGCCAGCCGGTCGTAGTTGCCCCGGTAGTTGTCGCGGATCCGACCCTGGTCGTCCTCGGCCATGAAGTTGATGTAGCCACCCTGCTCCGAGTGCGGCGCCGTCGCCTCGTAGTAGTCCCGGACCCAGGCGATGTTCCTCTCGTCGTTCTCCGCGTCCGGCCACATGCCCGCGATGACGGTCGCGAAGTTGGCGTCGCGGTAGGCGAACGCCGTCGAGTCGGGAGCCACGCGGTGACAGGCCCCGTTGATCGGGTAGATGTGCATCGTCGAGGTCATCTCCGGCACCTGCGACCCGTGCTCGACGTGGGCCGCGATCGCGTCGTCGGTGAGCTCCTTGACGAAGTTGGCCTTCCAGTAGTGCCGCAGGCCGGACGGGTAGAGGTCGTCGAAGGCGCTGTTGAGCGCGGGGTAGGGCATCGGCCCCACCATCTCCGCGACCACCGGCGCCACGTCGTGGAACGGCTTCAGCATCTTCTCCCCCTGCGCGAGGTCTCCCGCCCAGCACGCGACCATCAAGGCGTGCGTCCTGCCGTGCCGCTCCTCGGGGATGAACGGCAGCGGCGGCGCGATCTGGTACGCCGGGAAGCCGCCGAGCTGCTCGGGTGCGTCGGCGATCAGCTCGCGGTACAGCCGGAACAGGTCGCCCGCAGCATCGAGCTCGTAGAACATCGGCCCCCCGTAGATGTCCTTCACCGGGCTGAGCCGGAACTCGAACGACGTCACCACGCCGAAGTTGCCGCCCCCACCGCGGATCGCCCAGAAGAGGTCCGCGTCCTCCTTGTCGCTGGCGACGTGGAACGTGCCGTCCCCGGCGACGACGTCGGCGGACAGCAGGTTGTCGAGGGCGAGCCCCAGCCCGCGGGCGAGGTAGCCGATGCCACCGCCGAGCGTCAGCCCGCCGACCCCGGTGGTCGAGATGATGCCCCCGGTCGTCGCCAGCCCGAACGCGTACGCCGCGGCGTTGAGGTCCCCCCAGGTCGCGCCGCCCGCGACCCGGGCCGTCCGGGCGAGCGGATCCACCCGGACACTGCGCATCCCGGACAGGTCGATGACCACGCCCCCGTCGTTCGTGCCGTAGCCCGGGACGCTGTGGCCGCCGCCCCGGACCGCCACCGTCATCGCGTGGTCGGCGGCGAAGCGCACCGCGGTCATCACGTCCCCGGCGTTGGCCGGTCGGACGATGACGGCCGGACGCCGGTCGATCATCCCGTTGCGGACCGCGCGCGCCTCGTCGTACCCCTCGTCATCCGGTCCGAAGACCGTCCCCCGGATCGCCTCGCGCATCGTGTCGAGCTGAGCATCCATGCTGTCCCTCCTCGTCGGTCGCACCGTCGGGGCGGGCGACGAGGGCGTCGGAGGGCGTCACAGGCGCGGCGATCCGCGACAGTTCTTGGTGCGACCGACGCTAGACCCGCGTGCGAGCGGGGCGCCATGGCCCGGACAGTCCAGTCCGAGGGGTCCGGGCTAGGGGATCAGCGGGCGCGGCCCTGGTTGCGACGGTCCTTGATCGTCTGCATGGCCTGCTTGATCTTGGCCTGGTTGTGGGGCTTGCGCGCCTCCGTGTAGACCATCTTGGCGACTCCGAGGGCGCCTGCCTTCTTCATGATTCCCATGGTTGAAAACGTAACGGGGCGGACCAAAGCGGGCCCGGGGAGCACGACGGCCCCGCCACCAGGAGGAGAGAGGTGGCAGGGCCGCCGTGCGGTCGTTGGCCTGCGGTCAGCGCAGGACGCCGCACAGGGCGGGGTCCGTGGCCTCGGCGGGCAGGCTCGGGTCGAGCTCGCTGGCGCCGGCACCCTCGAAGTCGTAGGTGCCGTTGCCGTTGTGGTCGACACCGTGGATCACGATGACGCCCTTGCCGTTCTTGATGGCGCGGAGCACGGCGCCGGGAGCGAAGTTGACGGTCCGCTCGTACTTCTCGATGCCCTGGGGCGTGGTCGGGAAGCGGTCGACGGCGAGGCCGCTCTTGGGGCTGGTGTCGCCCGTGGTCGTGAGCGACTTGAGGATCGGCCCGTAGTCCGGGACACCCTCGGCCACGTTGATGCGCAGGTCGTTGTTGGCGTCGTCGAAGACGTTGGGGCACTCGTTGCGGGCGTCGGCGCCGAAGTGCAGGTGCTGCGCGTGCGGCAGCTTCTTGGCGAGGCCGCGGGCGTCGATGCGCACCTGCGCCTTGCGGCCCCTGAACTCGAACGTCGCCTTGCCGGTGGCCCCCGAGTCGTTGAGGGACTTGAGGTTGGCGTCGAGCTGGACGGTCCGGGGGGCGGCCTGCGCCTTGCTGGACTCGGTCGCGCTGCTGGCCTGGACGCCGATGACACCGACGGTGCCGGCGAGGACCATGGCGCCGAGACCGGCGTAGAGCTTGCGGTGCTGCATGAGGACTCCTTGTGACGAGTGGCGGCCGAGAGATCGGCCCTCATGTGGCCTTCGTCACCGACCGCTCGTCGGATTGGAGTCGCGCGCGTCAGTCGTGGGGACCCAGGTGCAGCCAGGGGCGCTCCAGCGAGAACGCCCGCCCGGTGATGACCTTCGGGGTGATCTCGACGACGTTGTACTTCAACGACGGCACCCACGGCCGCAGCGGGACGTTCTCCGAGCGGTGCGCCTCGTCCTCGGGGAGCAGCCTGGCCGACCCGCGTACGACGACGCTGCGAGCCGAGTCCTCGCCGTACCGGTCGATCTCGAAGGCCACCTCGGAGCCCATCACGACGGACAGGAGCTTGTTGCCCTCGGCCGTCCGGAAGAGCAGCGTCTCGCCGTCGGCCGCGTAGTTGATCGGGGTGATGTGGACCTCGTCGACGAGCCGGAACGCCAGGCGCCCGAACTCCTCCTCGCGCAGCATCTCCCAGCACTCGTCCAGCGACAGCTGGGTGACGAACTCGTCGGTCACGGCGACCACTCCCTCGCGATGTCGGTCTCTACTCGACGCTAGGCCGCGGGGTGCGCACCCCACAGGGCCGACGGTCCCGCTGCGCCGGGCCTTTCGTTCGCTACGCGCCGGCGGCTCCCTGGAGCTCTCGACGACGGCGGCCGAACATGTAGGGCAGGCCCGCGCCGGCGGCGTACGCCGTGCGCACCAGGCGGCCGCGCCAGGTCGGTGCCGGCAGCGGGACCGCGCCCTCGTCGAGCCCGGCCACGTCGACGTAGAACGCCCGGACGGTGCCGATCCCCTCCAGCTCCGGCGCGACCTCGTGCACCTGGTCGGGCGGGGTGGACGCGCCGGTCCCGTAGAGCTCCTCGGAGAGCAGCACGTACTCCCGCACCGGGACCGGGTTCTTCAGCAGCCGGTGCACCAGGATCACGTCGATCCCGACGAGCTTGAGGCGGTCGCGGATCGTCTGGGTGGCCACCTCCCCCACGTGCGCCACGAACTTGAGCGTCAGGTTGGCCGCCTCCTTGCACCCCGAGCAGGGGCAGAGGTTGCGCGCGACGTACTCCCGCTCCACGTGGAAGGCCCGGTGCATCGCAGCGGCCAGCTGGGTGACCTCGCGGACGAGGTCGTCGGGCGACGTCGAGCCCGCCTCGCGGTAGAGGAACGCCGCGTCGCCCTCCACCTCGACCAGCTCGAGGCCGGGAGCGGCGTCGATCACCCGCTCGAGCAGCCGGCCGGTGTTGACCTGGGCGTGCGCGAGGCTCATGCGGTGGGTGCTCATGTACTCGGTGTAGCCGCCGATGTCGGCGATGAGCATGAGTCCCCGGACGGAGGCCATGGCTCACGATGGCAGAAGCCCCGGCCCTCCTCAAGGGTGCGACGGTGGCGGATCGGTGGCCGGTCGCTCCGGGTCGAAGCGGTCCAGCATCTCGTCGACGCCCAGGGCCGCCTCCCGTGCGCTCGGCGTGTAGCCGAGCACGACCGCCAGGAAGCGGTCCGAGAGCAGGGCCTGCAGGCGTACGTCGCCGCGCGCGACGACCGTCGCCGTCCGGGGGGTCTGCCGCAGCAGCGCGATCTCGCCGAACCCCTCGCCCGGGCCCGAGGGTGGTCAGGAGGCGACCGTCCCCGACCACGTCGACCTCGCCGGACTCGACGACGTAGTAGCGGTCGCCCACGTCGCCCTGGCTGAAGACCGTCGCCCCGGCCGGGACGCTCGACGGGCTCGAGGCCCCGGGCGAGCTGCTCGACCGACGGCAGCGGGAGGGTCCGCAGCATCGGGACCCGCTGGAGCAGGCCGACCACCTCGTCGTGCACGCCCACCGTGCGGTCGAGCTCGCGCAGCCGCCACCAGGACGCCGCGGCCAGCACCGGGCAGACGAGCCCGATGGCCACCAGCGCGGTGCGCGGCCCCCACGCCCCGACCGCCCACGACGCGGCGACCGCGCCGATCCCGATGGACACCGCGACCAGGCTCTCCAGCACGCCGAAGACCCGCGCCAGCACCTCGTCGGGGGCCATCCGACCCAGCAGGGTGAAGCCCGCCACGTCGATGAGCGCGTTGCCGACGCCGACGAAGGCCAGCAGCACCAGCGCCGCGAAGTCCACCGGCACGAAGCCGACCAGCGCGATCGGCAACCCCCACAGCGCGACCCCGAGCGCGAACCAGGCGCCGAGGCGCCGGGTGCCGACGAGGAGGGAGGCCGCCAGTGATCCGAGGACCGCGCCGACGCCGACGGCGGTCATCAGGGTGCCGGCGCCCGGCTCGCCGCGGCCCAGCAGCTCGATGGACACCACCACGGAGAAGACGGTCAGCGCCCCCCGGGTGAAGGACTGCGCGGCCGCGAGGCCGAGCACCAGCGCGAGGTCGCGGTGGTGGGCGACCACCCTGATCCCCTCGGCGGCCTCCCGCACCAGGCGGGGGCGGGCCGGCGCGGCGGGGCGCGGCGGGGCGTCGTACTGCAGGCGGAGGAGCAGGGCGGCCGACCACAGCGAGGCCGCGGCGGCCACCGCGAAGACCACCTCCACGTCGGCGACCCCGAGCAGCACGGCCGCGATGAGCGGACCCACCAGCGTGGCCGCGGAGTCGAGCATGCCGCGCACCACGTTGGCGCTGGCCAGCTCGTGCCCGGTGTGGCACAGCGAGGGCAGCAGCGCGGAGTGGGCCGGGCGGAAGAGCGTCGCCGCGATCGTGGACAGCACCGCCAGGGCGTAGATCGCCGCCGGCGCACCGCCCACCGCGGCGACCACGGCGGCGGCCCCGGTCGCGACCCCGCGCACGGTGGAGACCACGACCAGCACCCGCTCGCGGCGGCCACGGTCGGCGAGGGGCGAGAGCAGCGGCGCCACGATCGCGGAGGGGACCATCCGCAGGAGCCCCACCAGCCCGAGCGCGGCGGCCCCGCCGTCGCGGTAGGCCACGATGCCGAGCGCGACGGTGAACGCCCACTCGGCCGTCCAGGCGCCGAGGAAGCTGAGCTGGGCGCGCCTCAGGTCGGGGTTGCGGGCGTTGCTGGTGAACGCGGCACCGGCGTCCGCCAGCCGGTGCGTCGTCCCCCGCTCGCGCATCGGCCGACTGTAGGACCGCGACCTCGCCCGGGCGCGCGATCGCACCCACGACTCATCCGTTTTGGTGGCGAGCAGCCCTTCACGAACCCCCGCGGAGCGGGCCACTTGAACCGTCGCTTTACAATGTAAACCGCGCAGACCGAGTGAAAGGACCCGTGGAACGATGGTGTTGCGAGTTGCGCTCGTCGATGCCGACGAGCTCGTCGTCCGTGGCGTGGCGGCGATGGTGGAGGGCCACGGCGAGACCGTCCGGCTCGTGGAGCTGTCGTCGTCGAGTGCCGACGTCGTCCTCTACGACACCGTCACGACCGAGGAGGGCCAGCGGCGCGTCGCCCGGCTCCTCGCCGACGGCCGGGTCGGCAAGGTCGTCGTCTACACGTGGAACTTCCAGCCCTGGCTGGCCGGCGACCTCATCCGGCAGGGCGCGTCCGGCTACCTCTCCAAGGCGCTGGCCGGCCCCGAGCTCGTCGCGGCGCTGCGGGCGGTCCACCACGGGCGCGTCGTCGTCGCTCCGGACCGGCGGACCACCCACGACGGGTCGGCCTGGGTCGGTCAGGACGAGGGACTCACCGCCCGCGAGGCCGAGGTGCTCTCCCTCATCGCCGGCGGCCTGTCCAACAACGACGTGGCCGCCCGGATGGGGTTGTCGATCAACTCGGTCAAGTCCTACGTCCGGTCGTCCTACCGCAAGATCGACGTCGACAGCCGGTCGCAGGCGGTCCTGTGGGCACTGACCCACGGTCTCGGGCCCGGCCACGAGCGGCGCCCCGACACCGAGGTCGAGCGGCGCGGCACCCTGCCCGCCTAGGGTCGGGAGGGTGATCCGCGACCTCACCGACGCCGAAGCCCGCCGCGCCCTCGTCCTCAAGTGGGGCACCGTCGAGCCCGACGTGCATCCCCGCCTGGGTGGCGGAGATGGACTACGCCACCGCCGACGTCGTCACCGACGCGCTGCACGCGGCCATCGACGCGTGGCCAGACCGGCTACCCGACGTTCGAGCGCGGCGGCGAGCTCGGCCGGGCGTACGCCGCGTGGGCGGCGCGGCAGTTCGGCCACCGGGTCGACCCCGAGCACGTCATCCCGGTCGTCGACGTGACCGCCGGGGTCCGGCTGGCCCTCGACGTGCTCTCCGACCCGGGCCCGATGGTGATGCCCGTCCCCGCCTACAGCCCGCAGCTCGAGATCGCCGCGATCACCGGCCGGGAGCGCCGGGACCTCGTCGTCGACCCCGACGCCGACCACTGCGCCATCGACCTCGACCGGCTCGACCGGCTGTTCGCCGACGGCGCCCGCACCCTGCTGCTCACCCAGCCCCACAACCCCTGGGGCCGGGTCTTCACCCGCGCCGAGCTCGAGGGCATCCGCGACGTCGTCACCGCGCACGGCGCCCGGGTGATCAGCGACGAGATCCACGCACCGCTGGTGCTGCCCGGCCGCGAGCACGTCCCCTACCTCTCGCTCCCCGGCACCGCCGACCACGCGGTCGCCGTGGTCGCCTCGTCCAAGGCGTTCAACACCGCCGGCCTCAAGTGCGCCCAGGTGGTGGCCGGCGACGACGCCACCCGCGACCGGTTGTTCTCCGTCCCGATGGCCCGCAACGACTCGTGGTCGACGCTCGGCGTGGTGGCCGCCGTCGCGGCGTACACGCACGGGGACCCCTGGCTGGCGGCGCTGCGCGAGCGGCTCGACCAGCAGCGGACCCTGCTCGGCGAGCTGCTGGCCGAGCACCTCCCGCAGGCCAGGATGCGACCGCTCGAGGCGACGTACCTCGCCTGGCTCGACCTGCGCGCCTACGCCCCGGCCGGTGCCGACGACTGGGACCCGGCCGAGGTGCTGCTCGAGAAGGGGCGGGTCAAGGTGGCCCCCGGCCACGACTTCCACCCGGGCACCGGCGGGCACGTGCGCCTCAACATCGCCACCTCGCGCGAGCGGCTGACCGAGATCGTTCGCCGCACCGCCGCCGCGCTGGAAGCCTGACTCGGGCACAATTCGCCGGGTGACCACCGAAGCCACCACCACCAGGATCGCCGTCGCCGGACTCGGGTACGTCGGGTTGTCGATGGCCGTGCTCCTCGCCCGGCACCACCGAGGTCGTCGCCTTCGACCTCGACGAGGCGCGCATCGAGACCCTGCGCGGAGGGCACAGCCCGATCCACGACGACGACATCGAGCGCTTCCTCGCCGAGGAGGACCTCGACGTCACCTTCACGACCGATCCGGCCGAGGCCTACGCCGGCGCGGAGTTCGTGATCATCTCGACGCCGACCAACTACGACGAGGTCACCAACTACTTCAACACCGCCTCGGTGGAGATGGTGATCGCCGACGTCCAGCGAGCTGGCGCCGGACGCGACGATGGTCATCAAGTCGACGATCCCGGTCGGCTACGTCGAGGACGTCCGCGCGCGGCTCGGCACCGACAACGTGATCTTCAGCCCCGAGTTCCTCCGCGAGGGCCGGGCGCTGCACGACAACCTGCACCCGGCGCGCATCGTGGTCGGCGAGGACAGCGACCGCGGCCCGCCGCTTCGCCGAGCTGCTGGTCGAGGGCTCCGACGAGGACGACGTGCCCATCCTCTTCACCGAGCCGACCGAGGCCGAGGCGATCAAGCTCTTCGCCAACACCTACCTCGCCATGCGGGTGGCGTTCTTCAACGAGCTCGACTCGTTCGCGATGTCGCGCGGCCTCGTCGACCCGGCAGATCATCGACGGCGTCGGGCTCGACCCGCGGATCGGCACGCACTACAACAACCCGTCCTTCGGGTACGGCGGCTACTGCCTGCCGAAGGACACCCGGCAGCTGCTGGCCAACTACTCCGAGGTGCCGCAGACGCTCATCACCGCGATCGTCGACGCCAACACCACGCGCAAGGACTTCATCGCCTTCGACATCATCGACCGCAAGCCCAGCATCGTCGGCATGCACCGGCTGCTGATGAAGGCCGGGTCGGACAACTTCCGCGAGTCCTCGGTGCAGGGGATCATGAAGCGGATCAAGGCCAAGGGCATCCCGGTCGTCGTCTACGAGCCCGAGATCGGCGCGGAGCACCTCGACGCCGACGGCCGGTTCTTCGGCTCGGAGGTCGTCTCGGACCTCGACGCCTTCAAGGCGCGAGGCCGACGTGATCGTCGCCAACCGGATGGTCCCCGAGCTCGAGGACGTCGCCGACCGGGTCTACACGCGCGACCTCTTCGGCTCGGACTGAGACTCGCCGGTGGCGCCCGACGTCGTGCCCGTCGTCTTCGTCCACGGCGCCGGCGGCGCCGGTGCGCAGGCGTGGCCGCTCCAGGCCGCCGCGCCCGACGCCGGGTGGCACTTCCTCGCGCGCCATGTCGAGGGTGACGACGCAGCCCGCGACTCGCGCCGCGTGGTGGACCTGCTGGCGCCGTCCGGCGGCCACGTGGTCGCGCACTCGTACGGCGCCAACGCGGCGCTCCTCGCGGCACAGGCGCGACCCGACCTCGTCCGCTCGCTCGCACTGCTCGAGCCCGCGTGCTTCGACCTCGCGCGGGGGATGCCCGCGGTGGAGGAGCACATCGCCGCCATGGGCGCGGTCTTCGCGTCCGCGTCCGACCCGGGGCTCTCCGACCCGGACTGGTTCGCCCGCTTCGCCGTCGGCATGGGCTTCCCGCCTCCGACCTCGTGGGACGACGCCCTGTCGGCCAACGCCGCCCGCCTCCGGCGGCTGCCTCCCCCGTGGGGTGTCGGCCTGGAGCCCGCCCTGCCGGCGCGCACGCTCGTCCTCACGGCTCCGTCCGGCCCCCTGTACGCCGAGACCGCGGAGTCCCTGGCCGGCCTCGGCGCCGCGCACCTCACCGTGGACGGTGCCGGGCACCGCGTGCAGGACGACCCCCGGACGACTGCGCTGCTCCGGGAGCACTGGCGGTCCTGACCCGACGGCGACCCCGGGACCATGTGGACTTCCACGCACACGCGTGGAAGTGCGGCCGTGACCCGGGTCGGGGACCCGAACTTCCACGCAGGCGCGTGCGACTTCACGCGGCAGCAGCCGTGGCTGCCTCGGGTCGGGACCGCGGCGGCTACATCGGCCCCGTTCGCGAGCGACTCACAGGTGTCGCGTCAGGAACTCGATCTCGTCGGCGACGACGTCGTCGAAGTGGTCGGACAAGAAGCAGCCGAAGTGGTCCATCGGGTAGCGGACGAGCCGAGCGCGGGGCGCCACGTCTGCCACCTTCTCGATGGGCGGGAGCGGCACCATGCCGTCGTGCTCGCCGACCTGGAGCAGGACGGGAGCTGTGATGGCGGCCGCCTGCCGCACGGGACGGTAGCCGAACAGGGCGAGGGCGGCCGAGCTGTTGACCTCGTTGCGCCAGTCGCTGCCGGCGGTCACCCTCTCGAAACCACTCAACGCCTCCGGCGCGGTGTTGGCGGCCAGGGTCCCCGGAGGCCCCGCCACCGGTGTCATCACCGCGCGACGGGTGACCACTTCGCGGACGGCCCGCCCCAGGCCCCGCGCGACGACGCCGGGTGGCTCGGGGCGCAGGTTGTATGCGACGCCGTCGGCCACCGGTGCCACGGACACGACAGCGGCGATGCGCGGGTCCCGAGCCGCGTTGAGCAGTACGTGCCCACCGCTGAACGACATCCCCCAGACAGCGATCCGGTCCGGGTCGATGCCGTCCAGAGAACGCGCGTAGGTGACGGCCTCGCGCCAGTCCTCCAGCTGGCTGCGCAACGAGAACCAACGCCGCGGCTCGCCACCGCTGTCACCCCAGTGGCGGAAGTCGAAGGTGAGGACGGCGAGTCCCGCGGCGGCGAAGCGCTCGGCATACGCGGGCATGCCGTCACCACGGGTGAGCGTGCCGCCCGGCCCCATGACGACGCAGGCGACCGGGGTCGCGCCGCGATCCGGACGGTGGAGCGTGCCGGCGCACCGCACACCATCGGAGATGAAGCCGACCTCGCACCGCCCCATGGAGCGAGCGTAGTGAGGGCCGTCGGACCGAGCCAGCCCTCCGGCGGTCCCTCTCAGCGCAGCCGGCTCCAGAGCCCGCGCTTCTCGTGCGGCTGCTCGGGCTCCCCGCCCGCCTCGTCGACGGCGGTGGGAACCCCGAGCTCGGAGGGCACCGGCTTCTTGAGCTTGCCGTCGTACCGCGGGACCTCACGCTCGGCGGTCGGGACGAAGCCGGCGTCGGCGGCCGCGATGCGTCGTACGCCGTAGACGCGGTCCAGCGCCTCGTCGGACGTGCCGAGGCCGAGCCAGGTCGCGCGGCTGACCGCGGCGACGCGCTCGAGGCGGCCGACCCCCTCGACCACGATCGCGCCGTCGTGCGTGCGCTCGAGGTCCTCGACCAGGGCGAGCAGCGCGGCCGGCGCGGGCGCGAGGGCGGGCGAGTCGAGGGTCAGCCGCAGGCTGGAGCGGGTGCGCCCCTCGGGCACCGCGGCGACGAGGGCGACGCGCTGGTCGTCGCGGTAGGAGCGGTGCACGATGCGGGTCTCGAGCAGCGGGTCGGCGAGCGGGTGGATGCGCTCCTCGTGCAGCGCCGCCCAGTCGCCGACGAGCAGCACCCGCAGGTCGTCGAGGGTGGAGTCGAGGACGGCGTCGACGCAGCCCATCACCTCGTCGGCGTCGCCGGCCATCTCCAGCACGACCTCGAGGTACGGCGTCTCGTAGCGGCGGCCGTGCGCGTTGCGCTTGGGCCTCATCCCGGGGATCAGGTTGGCGAGGTAGGCGTCGTTGTAGCGGTTGACCTGCTCGCGGCGCTCCATGACGTGCGAGCGGCCGAGGTGCCAGGACCTCGCGGCGTGCTCGGGGACGAGCAGTCCACCGGCCTCGCCGAGGCGGTGGCCGAGCTCCATGTCCTCGCCGAGGCGCAGCGTCGTGTCCCAGCCGCCGGCCGCGTCGATCAGGTCGCGGGACAGCGCGAAGGTCGCACCGACGAAGGAGCGGAAGGCACGCGGGCCGGCGTGGGTGAGGCTCGTCGGTACGCCGCCACATCCCCTCGACCCACTTGTGCGGCTCGGCGGTGTCCCAGTCCCAGAGGGTCGCGACCTCGCCGGAGGCCACCTGCTCGCGGGTCGTCGCCGGGTCCTGCGCCAGCAGCCGCTCGGGGTCGACGAAGCGCTTGGTGCCGGCGACCACGGCGTAGTCGACCTCGTGCAGCCAGCGCAGCTGGGCCTCGAGGTGGTCGGGCCACAACAGCATGTCGGCGTCGACGAAGTAGAGGAGCTCGCCCTCGCTCGCCCGCCCGGCGACCTCGCAGGCACCGGCGCAGCCCCAGCCCTCCTCGACGCGGACGACGCGGGTGTGGTCGGGGACGACCTCGGGCAGCACGACGGGCGGGGTGCTGCCGTCGTCGGAGACCACGACCTCCATGAGGTGCGCGGGATAGGTCTGAGCGGCCAGGCCGGCGAGCACGTGCGGCAGGGTGCGGTGCGAGTTGTACGCCGGGACGACGACCGTGACGGTCCGCGTCGGGGTCCACGCCCCGATCGCGGGAGGCGCGAGGACGTCCCACTCGTTGCGGCGTACGACGGGCTGGTCGCGGCGGGCGGACACGGGCAGGGTCATGGCAGGTCCCGCTCGTCGACCTCGAGCTCGCGGCTGGCGTGGAAGCCGGTCCACTCCCGGTCCACGATGCCCTCCTTGCGGAAGGAGTCGGCCTCCGACCTGCCAGGTGTGCTGGCCCGACGCGAGGCGGCGGAGGACGTAGCCCAGGCCGTGGGTGCGGTAGATCCGGCCGCCGGCGGCCTCGATGCCGCTGAGCAGCTGGGCGTCGACGAAGCGGCGTACGGGCCGGAAGCCGCCCACGCTGCGCACCACGTCGCGGTCGGCCATGATCGTCCCGCCGGCGACGAAGCGGTTGAAGATCTCGGTCGGGTGGTTGCGCCGGGTGGTGATCCCGAGCTCGGCGAGGTGGACGAACTCGCTGGGCATCCCGACCACGTCGGCGCCGCTGTAGCGCCGGGCGAGGAGCAGGTCGACGATCGCGTGCGGGCCGTACCAGTCGTCGTCGTCGACCTTGAGCAGCACGTCGCCGGACGCCGCCTCGTACGCCGTCGTTGAGCACGTCGCCGAAGAAGGTGTCCTGGCTGCGCGGGACGAGCACGACGTCGCGACCGGGCAGGGCCGCGCGGACCTGCGCCTCGTCGGCCTCCCAGCCGTGGGTGGCGAGGACGAGCTCGAAGTCGGCGTCGCGCTGGCGGGCGAGCTGGCGCAGCGCGAAGTCGAGCTGGTGCGGGCGCATCGTGGTCAGCAGGACGCTCACCTGCGGTCGCGCGACGTGCCTCACGCCGGCGCGGGCCGCGAGGCGGGCGCGCCACGCGACGGTGGAGTGCTCGAGCAGCGCGGCGCGCCTGGTGGTGACGCTGTGCTCCTCGCGGGCGAGGGCGTCGTCGAGGTCGGGCTCTCCCGACAGCGCCTGCGTCAACGTCGGGCCGAGCGCGGGGTGCGTGCCGGTGGCGACCAGGGGTACGCCGGCCGCGGCGAGGTGGGCGACCACCTGCGGGTCGGCGGCGGTGAGGTCGACGCGCAGGCCTTGCACGTCGCGCAGTGCCGCGATCGCGGCCTCGGTGAGTGGCCTGGCCGGGGGCGAGGTCGCGGACGGGCTCGGTCCACTCCTTGCGCCAGCCGCGGGGGTTGACCACCATCTCGTCGACCGGCTCGAGGCCGGGGTCCGTCACGACGGTCGGGGCGCGGTCGATGACCGGGTGGACAGCCACCTCGACGGACCCGGTCGCACCGACCACCACCACGTCCGCCGGCACCACGACCTCCGCGTCACCGGCCTCCGCAGCGGAGGCGTAGCGCGGCGCCCGCACGTCGAGACCCGCGGCGGGCTCGCGACCGGCGTACGCCACGACGACTCCCCCGTGGCCGGTGTCGACGCCGGGCACGGCCTGGCGGGCGAGCTCGGTCAGCACCACGTGGGCGCCGATCGGCTGGGCGAAGCGGAGGACCGTGAGCACCCCGCGGCCGGCCTCGCGGGCCATCAGCGAGGTGAGCGCCGGCCACTCGGGGCGCGGGACGAGGACGAGCGGCTCGGTGGCGTCGGTGAGCCAGAGCGCGACGACGCGGGTCTGGCCGACCCGGCTGACCGTGGACGCGAGCCGTCGCAGCGACGCGCGGTCGGCGGTCATCCACAGGACCGACTTCCAGCCGCGGCCGATGTCGGTGGTGCCTGCCATCGTCGTGAACGTGGCACCGGCCGGTGCCAGGTCGGCGGCGGACGCGTCGTCACCGATGACCAGGAGGGGCTCGGGGGAGGTGAAGCCATCGAGGGGATGACCGGAGAAGGACACGCTCATCGCTGGGCCTCCTGCTCGCGGCCGGCCAGATCTCGGGAGGTGCGCTCGCGCAGCGAGGCGGGGAGGCTGTGGGTGACCAGCGGTCGCGGCTGCTGACGCAGCCAGGTGCGGGTGACGTGGTCGATGATGTGGACGCCCTCGGGTGCGTCGACGCGGACGAGGCCGCCCAGGGCCTCGGCGCGGCCCGAGCGGATCGCCTCGTCCACCTCGAACTCGCGCAGCTTGCGGTAGAGCCGGGTGTGGGTGAAGTCGACACCCTCGGTGCGCCAGTGGGCGTACTCGTCGGCGTCGAGCCACTTGACCTCCACGCACAGGCCCTGCTGCAGGACGAGCCGCTCGACGGCCGCGGGATACTCGCGCAGCTCCCAGTCGAAGGCCTTCACGAAGGTGTAGTCCGGACCCATGGGATAGACCCACGGCTCGAGGAAGCGCAGCGACAGGTCGAGCCAGCCGGTCCGCTCGTCGACGACGGTGAGCGGGTGGCGGGGCATGGCCACGATCGTCTGCGTGGACTCCAGCTGCCAGGCCAGGTCGCCGCAGGATGCCGGCGCCCTCGGGCGTGAGCACCATGTCGCCGTCCCACTTCATGGAGTACGACGTCCGGACGTGGCTGAAGCACCAGTTGTAGAAGTGCGTCAGCGAGTGCACCGAGGTGGCCGGGGTGGCCAGGTGCTCGCCGCCCGCGCGGGCGACGGAGTGCGGGTAGGTGAGGCCGGTGAAGCGGTCGCTCGCCCCACACTCCGCGGCGATCGACGCCGCGACCTCGAGCGTGCCGTCGGTCGAGCCGTTGTCGACCAGGATCACGTGCTGGACGGCGGAGAGGATCGGCGGCAGCACCCACGGCAGGTTGCGGGCCTCGTTGCGCACCCGGAAGACACAGGTGAGACCGGGGGTGAGCCGCTCGCCGCGCGTCCAGGGCCACGTGACGTCGTAGTCGGCGAGCCCCTCGAGCGAGGGGATGTCCGGGGTGGTGGGCGGCACGGGTGTCCTCAGCGCTCCCGGTGCAGGGCCTTGCGGAGGCTGCGACGGGCGCCCTCCGGGACCATCGCGCGCACCGAGTGCGGCACCAGGTCGGCCGCGCGGCGGGCACCCGAGGCGTGGTCCTCCTCGGCCTTGCGGCGCGCGTCGGCGGCGGCGTTCCGCCGCTGGGCCAGCGTCGTGGAGTGCGCGAAGGCCTCGGCGTCGGCGTACATCTCGCCGTAGGTGACGCGCAGCAGGTCGCAGGCGGCGTGCGCCTTGACGGTGTCGCCACCCTCCTCGGCCATCCGGTCGAGCACCTCCCACGTCTCCTGGGCGAGGTCGCGCAGGAGCGGGGGCACCGGCACGTCGTCCCAGGTCATGGTGACCCGGCGCAAGGAGGGATCGATGAACTTGTGCACCTGCGCGATGTCGTTGGCCATCGCCGTCTTGACCGCGGACAGGTCGAAGGCCTCGCCGATCGCGAACACCGGCTGGGTCCAGTCGGCCAGCAGGTCGGCGTACCGGACGAAGCGGCGCTGCTCGCCCCGGGTCGCGCGCTCGGTGTGCAGCATCATGTTGACCCACGCGGCGGTGCGGGTGACGTCGCCCTGGCGCTGGTCGTAGTAGGTCTTCTTGCTGCCGACGACCTCGGTCACCGGCCGCAGCATGGTGACGTACGACGACGTCGCGTCGCAGCGGTCGGCGCACGCGCGCCACAGCCCGAGGAACCACGACGCCCGCGGGTCCTTGATGACCAGCTCGTCGCTCTCGGCGAACTGGGTCTCCAGCCACGCCGTGACCCGCTCCCGGGTGGCGTGGTCGCCGCTGGGCCGGCCGGCGTCGAGCCACGCACGCGGGCGGGCGTCGGAGACCTGGACGTTGCTGCGGGCGAGGAGCTCGGTGTGCAGGTCGACGACCCACTGCGGCTCCCCGAAGCCCTTCGGGTTGGTGGCGTCCGCGGCGACCTCGGGCTGGGGCACGTGCAGCCCCAGCGTCTGGAGCGTGCCGCTCATGGTGCTGGTGCCGCTGCGGCCCGATCCGACCACGAAGACGACCCGGCGACTCGACATGCGTCGCACCCTATCCGGCAGTGGACCCGCTCCCGGGCTGGGCGGCGATCAGGTCGGCGTACCAACGGAAGGAGCGCTTGGGAGTGCGCTCGAGCGTGTCGTAGTCGACGTGCACGAGCCCGAAGCGCTGGGAGAAGCCCTCGGCCCACTCGAAGTTGTCCAGCAGCGACCAGCAGTAGTAGCCGCGGACGTCGACGCCGCGCTCGATCGCCTCGCTGACCGCGCGTCAGGTGCGCGTGCGAGGTAGTCGATGCGCGGCTGGTCGTCGACGACGCCGTCCTCGTCGGGACCCATGTTGTAGGCGCACCCCGACTCGGTGATCACGATCGGCGGCAGCGCCGCGCGGTAGCGGGCGCGGAAGATGATCAGCCACTCGCGCAGCGCGTCGGGCACGACCGGCCAGCCGAAGTCGGTCGTCGGGTAGCCGACGACGTCGCGCAACTCGAAGGGCATGTCCGCGTCCTCGGGGGCCGCGGCGATCCTCATCGGGTTGTAGTAGTTGACGCCGTAGAAGTCGAGCGGCTGGCGGATGGTCGCCATGTCCCCCGGCTCGGCCAGCCCGTCGAGCAGCGGCGCCAGGTCGACCGGGTAGCGGCCGAGCAGCATCGGCTCGAGGAACATGCCGTTCCACAGGCCGTCGAAGATCTTGCTGGCGCCCACGTCGGCGTCGTCGTCGGAGGCCGGCCAGACGGGCGCGTGGTTGTTGGCGCAGCCGACGCTCTGCGCGCCGTGCCTGCGCAGCTCGATCGCGGCCCGGCCGTGCGCCAGCAGCATGTGGTGCGAGGCCCACAGCGAGTCGAACATCAGGGTCCGCCCCGGCGCGTGCAGGCCGAGGCCGTAGCCGAGCAGCGAGGCGACGTTGGGCTCGTTGACCGGGATCCAGTGCTCGACCCGGTCGACGAAGCGCTCGGCGACGACCGCGGCGTACTCGGCGAAGCAGGTCCACGGTCTCCCGGTTGAGCCAGCCGCCCTCGTCCTCGAGGGCCTGGGGCAGGTCCCAGTGGTAGAGCGTCACCATCGGGGCGATGCCGTGGGCGACGAGGGTGTCGAGGAGGCGGTCGTAGAACGCCAGCCCGGCCTCGTTGACGGTGCGGCCGTCGGGCATGATCCGCGACCACGACAGCGGACAGCCGGTAGCCGCCGGCGCCGAGCTCCGCCATCAGCGCGACGTCCTCCTCGAACCGGTGGTAGTGGTCGCAGGCGACCGCCCCGGACGAGCCGTCGGAGATGCGTCCGGGCTCGGCGCAGAAGGTGTCCCAGATGCTGGGTCCGCGACCGTCCTCGGTGGCCGCACCCTCGATCTGGTAGGCCGCCGTGCTGGTCCCGAACCGAAAGCCCGGGGGGAGGTGGGGGAAAGACCCGGGCGGATCAGTCGTCACGCTGTGAAGATATCGGCATGGCAGCGACCGTGTACGCCGGATGGCAGAGGTTCTCCACCCACGAGGCGGACCGCGTGACGCGGCACTCGTTCTCCTTCGGGCAGCACTACGACCCCGCCAACCTCGGCTTCGGTCCGCTGGTGTGCCACAACGACGACCTCCTCCAGCCCGGCGGCGGCTACCCCGACCACCCGCACCGGGACCTCGAGATCGTCACCTGGGTGCTCTCGGGGGTCCTGCTGCACACCGACTCCACCGGCCACACCTCGCCGATCGGCGCCGGCACGGTGCAGGCGATGAGCGCCGGCTCGGGCATCCGGCACGCCGAGGTCGCCGACCCCGCGTCGGGTCCGACCCGCTTCGTGCAGGCGTGGGTGCGCCCCGACTCGCCCGGCGGCAGCCCGGAGCACCACGAGCTGGCGGTGGACCTCGACGGGTCCGGCCTGGTGCCGGTCGCCGGGTCGGGTGGCCTCCCGATCCGTACGACGGGCGCGTCCCTGCAGGTCGCCCGGCTCGCGCCGGGTGAGACCGTCGCCCTCCCCGACGCGCCGCTGGTCCACGCCTTCGCGGCGACCGGAGCCCTCGACCTGGGCACCGGCCGGCTCTCGGAGGGCGACGCGCTGCGCCTCACCGACGAGCCCGGGCGGGTGGTCACCGCGACCGACGCACACCGACCTGCTGGTCTGGACCTTCCGCTGACCACACGGTGCCCGGTCACGCGATGACGGTGAGCGCCCGCGGCAGCACGGAGGCCACGGCCGGCGGGGAGGCGAGCGAGGGGAGGACCCCGAGCGGCTCGCCGTCACCCCCGACGGGCACCGGCACCCGGGCGTCGGCGGACAGCTCGACGCGCGCGCCCGGTGAGGACGGTGACCTCGGGCAGGGCGACGTGCGAGCCGTCGTACACCTTCGGGAGCGAGCGGATCAGCTCGCGCTTGGACGCGGCCTCGATCACGACCACGTCGAGCAGCCCGTCGTCGAGGCTCGCGGCGGGCGCGATCGCCATCCCCTTGCCGTAGTAGCGGGAGTTGGCGACGACGACGGTCGCGGCGTCGTACTCGCCGACGACCCCGTCGACGACGACGCGGTAGCGGGCGGGGCGGTACGTCGCGAGGGCGCGGACGGCGGCGTAGGGGTACTGCACCGGACCGGGCACCCAGCGGACCCGGTCGACGATCGCGGCGGCCCGGGCGTCGACGCCGGCGTAGACCGACCCGGCCACCACCCGGGAGACGCCGCCGGCCGACCACGAGACGAGGTCGACCCGGCGGGTGGCGCCGGCGAGCAGCACGTCGGCCTGTGCCAGCGGGTCGTCGGGCAGGCCGAGCATCCGGGCGAAGTCGTTGCCCCGTCCCGCCGGCACGATCCCCAGCGTCCCGCCGAGCCGCGCCACCTCGCCGGCGAGCGAGCAGAGCATCCCGTCGCCGCCGACCGAGACCACCACGTCGCCGCGGGCGACCGCGGCGGCCACCAGGTCGCGGGTGGCCTGCGGGCCGGGCGAGTAGGTCACCTCGACCGTCGCCCCGGCGTCGCGCAGGCGGCGGGCGACCGGGACCACGGCACCCGGCGCGGCCCCGCCCCCGGAGGCGGGGTTGACCAGGAAGGAGAAGCGGTTCACGGGATCAGGACCCCCGGGTTGAGCACGCCCGTCGGGTCGAGCGAGTCCTTGACCGCGCGCAGGACCTGCACGCCGACCGGACCGATCTCCCGGGCGAACCACGGCTTGTGGTCGGTGCCGACCGCGTGGTGGTGGGTGATCGTCGCGCCGGCCGCGATCATCGCGTCGCTCGCCGCGGCCTTGGCGGCGGCCCACTGCGCGAGCGGGTCGTCGCCCTGCCGGGCGGCGACGGTGAAGTAGAGCGAGCAGCCGGTCTCGTAGACGTGCGAGACGTGGCACAGCACCAGCGCCCCGTCGCCGAGCGAGCCGACGAGCGCGGCCCTGACCGCGTCGTACAGCTCCTGGCGACGCGACCAGAAGGTCGCGGTCTCCAGCGTCTCGACGAGCACGCCGACGTCGAGCAGCGAGTCGCGGAGGTACGGCGCGTGGAAGCGGCCGTGCTCCCACGCCCGGCCGGGCTCCTCCCCGAGGTCGACGCCGCCCAGCCCGGTGAGCACCGCCGCGACCGCCGCCCGCTTGGCGGCCACCGCCGTCGGGCTCGCCCTCGTGGCCGACGACCATCAGGCAACCCGCGTCGCCGCCGGCGCCGATCGAGTCGGGGTCGGCCAGGTTGATCGCCGTCTCGGTCTCGTCGGAGAGCCGGATGACGGTGGGCAGCAGGCCGGCCTGCGCGAGGGTGCGCATCGCGTCGGAGCCGGCGGCGAAGGACGGCCAGCGCCAGCCGTCGTACACCTTCACCGCGGGGAGCCGGCGCACCCGCACGGTGACGGACGGTGATCACGCCGAGGGTGCCCTCGGAGCCGAGCACGAGCTGGCGCAGGTCGGGGCCGGCGGCGTCGGCGGGCGCCGAGCCGAGGGTCAGCACGCCGGACGGGGTCACCACGGTGAGCCCGACGACGAGGGCGTCGAAGCGGCCGTAGCCGGCGCTGGCCTGGCCGCTGGAGCGGGTGGCGGCGAAGCCGCCGATGGAGGCGTACTCGAACGACTGCGGGTAGTGCCCGAGCGTCAGCCCGTGCCCGGCGAGCAGCGCCTCGGCCGGCGGGGCCGCGCAGGCCCGGCTCGAGGGTGGCGGTCATCGACTCGGCGTCGACGGCGACCAGGCGGTCGAGCCGCACCAGGTCGAGGCTGACCACCCCGGCGAACCCCTCCCGCCGGGCGACCAGGCCACCGGTGACCGACGTGCCGCCGCCGAACGGCACCAGCGCGAGGTGGTGCTCGACCGCGAAGGCCACCAGCGCCTCGACCTCGGCCGGGTCCGCCGGGTCGGACGACGACGTCGGGCGCGTCGGTGAGGTCGCCGGCGCGGGCGCGGAGCAGGTCGGGCGTGGACTTGCCGCGGGTGCGCAGGGCACGGGTCGCGGCGTCGGTCAGCACGTGCTCGGCGCCGACGACCGCCACGCAGCCCGTCGAGCAGCGCGTCGTCCAGCGACGGGAGCTCGGCGGCCGGCGCCGGCCACGGCCGGACGTGTCTCGGATCGCCGCCGAAGGCGAGCTCGACCAGCCCGCGGGCGGAGTCGGGCAGCGCGACGGCGGCGGCCGGGTCGCCCCAGCGCTGGGGGTGCATCTCGATGGCGTCATGCGTTACAGTGTGACACATGACGTCACTTCGTCACAACAGTCCCCAGGACGGCTACCTCGACGCGGCCCGCGCCTGCATCCTCGACGTCGGCTGGCGGCGTACGACGCTCACCGAGGTCGCCCGCCGCGCGGGCGTCTCCCGGATGACCATCTACCGCACCTGGCCCGACATGGGCCGGCTGCTCGGCGACCTGATGACCCGCGAGTGGGCGGGCATCGTGACGGCCGGCGACCCCGACGCCGACATCGCCGACCGGCGTCCTCGACACGGTGCGCGCGCTGCGCGACAACGAGCTGTTCGTCCGGCATCGTCGAGCTCGACCCCGAGCTCCTCCTGCCCTACCTGCTCACCGCCGCGGCCGCTCGCAGGACCTCATCCTCGACCTCATCGAGGGCGCCGTCCGCGCCGGCCAGGCCGACGGCACCATCCGCGCCGGCAACCCGCCGGTGATCGCCCGCTCGCTGGTGCTGGCCGCCCACGGCTTCGTGCTCAGCGGGCACACCATGGTCGACGACGACGTGACGCGAGGAGGACCTCTACGCCGAGGCCCGCCTCGTCATCGCGAGGGTGCTGGCGCCGTGACCGGCCGCGCATCCGCGCCGGCCTCGACGACCTCCCCGACCACGTCGACCTGGTCGTCGTCGGGCTGGGCATCACCGGCGCCGGCGTCGCCCTCGACGCCGCCACCCGCGGGCCTGACCACGCTCGCCGTCGACGCCCACGACCTCGCGTTCGGCACGTCGCGCTGGTCGTCCAAGCTCGTCCACGGCGGCCTGCGCTACCTCGCCCACGGCCAGGTCGGCGTCGCCCACGAGAGCGCCGTCGAGCGCGGCATCCTGATGGAGGTCACCGCCCCGCACCTCACCCGGCCGCTGCCGATGCTGGTGCCGCTCATGTCGAGCGTCTCGCCGCGTCCAGGCCGGCCTGACCCGCGCCGGGCTGCGCGCCGGCGACGCTGCTGCGCATCTCGGCCCGCACCGCGCGCCGAGACCCTGCCCGCGCCCCGCCGCGTGTCGGCCACCGAGGCGCTCCGGCTGGCGCCCGGCGCTGCGCCGCGACGGCCTGCGCGGCGGCCTGCTCTCGTGGGACGGCCAGCTCGAGGACGACGCCCGGCTGGTCACGACCGTCGCGCGCACCGCGGCGTCGTACGGCGCCCACGTCCGCACCCGCGCCCGGGTCACTCGCCGCCACGGGGACGCGGGTCGACCTGCGCGACGAGCTGACCGGTGCGACCCGCACCGTGACCGCGGGGGCGGTCGTCAACGCGACCGGCGTGTGGGCCGGCGACCTCGCCGCCGACATCACGCTGCGACCGAGCCGAGGCACCCACCTGGTGCTGCGCGCCGAGACCCTGCCCGGGCTCACCGTGGCGGTCACCGCCCCCGTCCCCGGGGAGACCAACCGCTTCGCGCTGGTGCTGCCCCAGCCCGACGGCACGGTCTACGTCGGCCTCACCGACGAGCCGGTCGACGGGCCGCTGCCCGACGTGCCCGAGCCGAGCGAGGCCGAGATCGGCTTCCTCCTCGACGTGGTGGCGGCGGCGTTCGCCCGGCCGCTGCGTCGCGAGGACGTGGTCGGGGCGTTCGCCGGGCTCCGCCCCCTCCTCGACGCCGGCCCGGGGCGCACCTCCGACCTCTCCCGCGAGCACGCCGTGCTGACCGGGCCGCACGGGCCTGGTGACGGTCGTCGGCGGCAAGCTCACGACGTACCGACGGATGGCGCAGGACGCCGTCGACGCCGCCGTCGCCGCACGCCGGCCTCGCCGCCGGCCGGTGCGTCACCGCGACCACCCCGCTGCTCGGCGCGGCCCCCCGCGGCGAGCTCGCCCGGCTCGAGCTGCCGGCCCGGCTCGTACGCCGCTACGGCACCGACGCCGCGCTGGTGCTGGCGACCGCGCGACGGACCGGCCTGGGCGACGACGAGCTGCTGGCCCCGGTCTCCGACCTGGTCCCGGTGACGCTGGCCGAGCTCGTCTTCGGGGTGACCCACGAGGGCGCGGTGGACGTCGACGACCTGCTCGACCGGCGTACCCGCGTCGGCCTCGTCCCCGTCGACCGCGCGGCGGCGGAGCCGCTGGCCCGCCGCGCGCTGGAGCTGGCCTCCCAGCTGGTGTAGAGTCCGATCAGCCGGCCGGCAGCGCGACGTAGACCGTGTCGACGTACTCCTCGATGCCCTCGAAGCCACCCTCGCGCCCGAAGCCGCTCGCCTTGACGCCGCCGAACGGCGCCGCCGGGTTGGAGACCAGGCCGGTGTTGATGCCGATCATCCCGGCCTGCAGCGACTCCTGGAGGCGCATGGTGCGGGCCAGGTCCTGGGTCCAGGCGTAGGCGACGAGGCCGTACTCCGTGGCGTTGGCCGCGGCGACCGCCTCCTCCTCCGTGGTGAAGGTGGTGATCGGGGCGACCGGTCCGAAGACCTCGACCTTGTTGATCTGCGCCTCGGCGGGCACGTCGGTGAGCACGGTCGGCGGGTAGAAGTGGCCGGGGCCGCCCGGCGCGGTGCCGCCGGTGACGACCTTCGCCCCGTCGTGCACGGCGTCGGTGACCAGCTGGGTGACCGAGTCGACGGCGTCGGAGTCGATGAGCGGCCCGACCTGCACGCCGTCGTCCTGCCCGCGGCCCACGGACATCGCGCCCATCCGCTCCGCGAGCGCGGTGGCGAAGCGGTCGGCCACGTCGGCGTGCACGACGAAGCGGTTGGCCGCGGTGCAGGCCTCGCCCATGTTGCGCATCTTGGCGATCATGGCGCCGGCCACGGCCGCGTCCACGTCGGCGTCCTCGAAGACGACGAACGGCGCGTTGCCGCCGAGCTCCATCGACACGCGCTGGAGGTTGTCGGCCGACTGGCGGACCAGGATCTTGCCGACGTCGGTGGAGCCGGTGAAGCTCACCTTGCGCAGCCGCTCGTCGGCCATCAGCGAGGAGACGACGCCGGCCGCGTCGCTGGTCGGCACCACGTTGACCACGCCCGCCGGCACCCCCACCTCGTGCAGCAGGTCGGCCAGCTTGAGCATGGTCAGCGGCGTCTGCTCGGCGGGCTTGACCACCACGGTGCACCCGGCGGCGAGCGCCGGGCCGATCTTGCGGCTGCCCATCGCGAGGGGGAAGTTCCACGGGGTCACGAACAGGCACGGGCCGACCGGACGCTTGAGCGTCAGCAGCCGGCTCTTGCCGTCGGGCGCGCTCATGAAGCGGCCGTGGATGCGCACGGCCTCCTCGGCGAACCACCGGAAGAACTCCGCGCCGTACGCCACCTCGCCGGCGGCCTCGGCCAGCGGCTTGCCCATCTCGAGGCTGATGGTGCGGGCGAAGTCGTCGCTGCGCTCGATGATCAGCTCGTACGCCGCGCGCAACAGCTCGCCGCGCTCGCGCGGGGCGGTCGCGGCCCACCCGGCCTGGGCCGCCACGGCCGCCTCGAGGGCGTCGGCGGCGTCCACCTCACCGGCGTCGGCCACCCGCGCGAGGACGGATCCGTCGGCCGGGTCCTCCACCGCGAACCGGCGGCCGTCGTTGGCCTCTCGCCACTCCCCGTCGATGAACAACAACTCGGGCTGATCACTCATGAATTCATCGTGCCAGACCCGGCGCAGGGCGGCGTCCGGTCTGGACCGGCGACCCCCGGGACGGCACCGGTCCTGACCAGTTTCACGATCTCGGCAAGATCGGGACACCTCGCCCCTGCGGGTGGGACAGTTCTGCCGCGAGCCCCTTGCTGACCCCATGCAGCAAGGGGTTCGTCTGCGTCCGGACCCCCTCTCGTGCCGGGCCCTCGCGCCGCGCCCTGGCGTCGTACGCCGCGGTCTGCGTTGTTGCGCCAGGCGAGAGGTGGAGCGCGACCCCCGGGCTCACCCCCGCGACACGCGGCGAGGTGGAGCGACACGACCGAAATCGCTGTTGTCTTGGCGCCCGGATGGGGATCGGCTACTCTTGGTGAACGGAAAGTGAACGGGAGGTGTCACATGAGGGACCACACGATGACCACGGGGACGACCGAGGGGCTCGTCTGCCACTGGGTCGCAGTCACGGACGAGTCCGGACGCACCCACATGGAGGCCCGCTGGGCGCCGCCACGGATCGCGACGCGCGCGCCGCACGCCGCCTGACGCCAGCCGACTCCACGAGGAGCCACCGCCCGAACGGGCCGGTGGCTCCTCGTCGTTTCCGGGAGCTCCGCGAAGAAATCGGGCCCGTGGGGAATGAAACGGACCACGGTACGGTTAGGGTAGTTGAATCCTCTACCAACTACCCGGTTCCGGCCGGCCAAGGGAGACACCATGACTGACACCTTCGACGCCCCCACCACCGCCATCGACGACATCACCGGCGACTACACGATCGACCCCTCGCACAGCACGCTGGGCTTCGTGGCCCGCCACGCGATGGTCACCAAGGTCCGCGGCCAGTTCAACGGCTTCGAGGGCACCGCCCGCGTCGACGCCACCAACCCCTCCGCTTCCCGCGTCGACCTCACCATCGACGTCGCCACCGTCGACACCCGCAGCGCCGACCGCGACGGCCACCTCAAGTCCGGCGACTTCTTCGACGCCGAGACCTACCCGACCATCCGCTTCGTCTCCACCGACGTGAAGCGCGACGGCTCCGACTGGGCCATCACCGGCGACCTCACCATCAAGGACGTCACCAAGTCCGTGACGATCGACTTCGAGGAGACCGGCTCCGCCCAGGACCCGTTCGGCAACGTCCGCGTCGGCTTCGAGGGTGCGACCACCGTCAACCGCAAGGACTTCGGCCTCACCTGGAACGCCGCGCTCGAGACCGGCGGCGTCCTGGTCTCGGACAAGATCAAGCTCGAGTTCGACATCTCGGCGATCAAGTCCGCCTGATCCCGGCCCGCCAGTCCGCCTGACCACTCGGCGTACGGCCCGAAGCATCCGAGCCGGCGTCCCGCACTCCACGTGCGGGTCGCCGGCTCGATGCATGTCAGGGGGCGCCCGCCGACCCGTCACTCTGTCGGCGAGTCGGTCACCGTGTGGCCGTTGCAACCGTCACACGGTGACAGAGTCCCCGGCTGGGCGGGGACTCTGCCGCAAGGGGGCGAAACCTCAGCCCTTGTGGCGAGGCTTCCGCGCGCGCTCGTCGCCACCCTCGAAGGAGCGGGGCGCGCGGGACTCGGCACGCCGCGAGGGCGGGCCGCCGTCGAGGCGGATCTCGATGAGCTTGCCGGAGATGCGGGTGCCGGAGAGCTTGTCGAGGGTGCCGGCCGGCAGCTCGCGGGGCAGCTCGACGAGGGAGAAGTCCGGGCGGATGTCGATGTGCCCGAAGTCCCCGCGGGAGAGGCCGCCCTCGTTGGCCAGCGCGCCCACGATCTGGCGCGGCTCGACCTTGTGGCGCTTGCCGACGGCGATGCGGTACGACGCCATGTCGACGTCGGTGCGCCCGCGCGGGCGCCGCTCGGGCTTCTTGCCGCCGCCGCGCTCGGGGCGCTGCTCGCGGGTGTCGAAGGCCTTCTGCTGCGGCTCGGACGCCGGGTCGAGGACCAGCGGCTGCTCGCCGTGCATGACGGCGGCCAGGGCGGCGGCCACGTCGGCCTCGGGCACGTCGTGCTCGTTGACGTAGTGCGCCACGACGTCGCGGAAGAAGTCGAGCTTGTCGCTGCCGAGCGCCTCGGTGATCGAGTCGTCGAAGCGGGAGAGCCGCGTCGAGTTGATGTCCTCGATGGTCGGGATCTGCATCTGGGTCAGCGGCTGGCGGGTGGCCTTCTCGATGGCCCGGAGCAGGTGCTTCTCGCGCGGCGTGACGAAGGCGATCGAGTCGCCCTTGCGACCGGCGCGGCCGGTGCGGCCGATGCGGTGGACGTAGGACTCGGTGTCGGTCGGGATGTCGTAGTTGACGACGTGGCTGATCCGCTCGACGTCGAGGCCGCGGGCGGCCACGTCGGTGGCGACGAGGATGTCGAGCTTGCCCGACTTGAGCTGGTTGACCGTGCGCTCGCGCTGCACCTGCGGCACGTCACCGTTGATGGCCATCGCGGAGAAGCCGCGAGCCCGCAGCTTCTCGGCGAGCAGCTCGGTCTCGTTCTTGGTGCGGACGAAGACGATCATCCCCTCGAAGTTCTCGACCTCGAGGATGCGGGTGAGGGCGTCGACCTTCTGCGGGTAGGAGCAGATGAGGTAGCGCTGGGTGATGTTGGCCGCGGTGGTGGTCTTGTTCTTGACCGTGATCTCGACCGGGTCCGCGAGGTACTTCTTGGAGATGCGGCGGATCTGCGCCGGCATCGTCGCGGAGAACAGCGCGACGTGCTTCTCGGCGGGGGTGTCGGCGAGGATCGTCTCGACGTCCTCGGCGAAGCCCATCTTGAGCATCTCGTCGGCCTCGTCGAGGACGAGGAAGCGGAGCTCGGAGAGGTCGAGGGTGCCCTTCTCGAGGTGGTCCATGATCCGACCGGGCGTGCCGACGACGACGTGCACGCCGCGCCGCAGGGCCGAGAGCTGGACGCCGTACCCCTGGCCGCCGTAGATCGGCAGCACGTGCACGCCCTTCATGTGCGCGGCGTACTTCTCGAACGCCTCGGAGACCTGGAGCGCGAGCTCACGGGTGGGCGCGAGCACGAGGGCCTGGGGGGTCTTCTGCGACAGGTCGAGCCGCGACAGGATCGGGAGCGCGAAGGCCGCCGTCTTGCCGGTGCCGGTCTGCGCGAGGCCCACCACGTGGCGGCCGTCGAGCAGCGGCGGGATGGTCTGCGCCTGGATCGGGCGAGGGCGACTCGTAACCCACGTCCGCGAGCGCCTTGAGCACTGCGGGGGCGAGGCCGAGGTCGGCAAAGGACTGCTGCTCGACGTCGACAGGGGCGGGGGAAGTATCGTCAACCACCCGTCAACGGTAGTGGGTAGCGCAACGGGCACCCGATTCGTCGTCGCGGCGACGTCCGTCACGTCCGCCCGACGGCGGCGCGCAGCCCTCTGATATTGGGGCGACGGCGCCCCCTCCACGGCCCCATCATGGACCGCATGACGAGCACTGCGGACGCCAGCACCGACCCGGCCCCGGCCCTGCCCGCCGGCCTCACCACCCGCCCGCTGCGGCGCGAGGACGCGGGCATCGTCTTCACGCTGATGGCCGCGCAGGAGCAGGAGGACCTCGGCACCGTCGAGATCGAGGAGGCCGACATCGTGGGCGACTGGGCCAAGCCCAGCCACGACCTCGCGGCCCGCTCGGTGGCGGTCCTCGACGGCGACCTCCTGGTCGGGTACGCCGAGCTGATGGGCGTCGACCGCGCCGACACCGCGGTGCTCCCCTCGCACCGCGGCCGCGGCATCGGCACCTGGCTGGCGTGGTGGCTGCGCGACCTCGGCCGCCGGCTCGGCTCCCCCGTGGTCGGCAACCCGGTCCCCGAGGGCGGCCCGGGCGACCGGCTGCTCACCGCCCTCGGCTACGAGGTGCGCTGGACCAGCTGGGTCCTCCAGCTGCCCCCGGCACGGAGGTCCCGGCCCGCGAGCTCCCGGAGGGGTACGCCGTCCGCACGGCCACCGACGCCGACCTGCGGGCCGCCCACGACGTCCTCGAGGACGCGTTCCTGGAGTGGTCCGTGCGCGACCGCGAGCCCTTCGAGGACTTCCGGGCCTCCCTCCTCGAGCGCCCCGGCTTCGAGCCGTGGAACCTGCGCGTCCTCACCGACGACGGGGGCACCGTGGTCGGGGTGTCGCTGGTCCACCTCGCGCCCGGTGGCGTCGCGTACGTCGCGCGCCTCGCCGTACGCCGCGACCAGCGCGGTCGGGGCCTGGCCCAGGCCCTGCTGGTGGACAGCTTCCGGCTGGCCCGCGAGCACGGGGCGAGCATCTCCGAGCTGAGCACCGACTCCCGCACCGGCGCCCTCGGGCTCTACGAGAAGGTCGGGATGCGCACGATCGCCACCTGGGTGAACCGCGCCGTGCGGCTTGCGTGAGCCTCCCCCATCCGTGGGAGGGCCCGTGCCAGGGTGTCCCGCGTCACGACGTCCACACCGGTGTCAAGGGACTGTCAAGAACCCCGCAACTAGATCAAGTTTTCAACCAGAATCTCTGAAAACGCGTTCGATCCGCCCGTTTGGATCGATCAGTTCTATGTGAAGACCGGGGGAACGACCACAGCGACCGCGCGCCGCGGAGCCAGCAGTGCTGTCACCAGCACCGTCAGCAAGGGCACCGTGCGACCCGTCGGTCCGCTCGTCGCGCTGCTGCCTGCCCACAACGAGGAGGCGTCGCTCGGTGCGGCGCTCGACTCGCTGCGCGACCAGACCCGGCCGCCGGACCACATCATCGTGGTGGCCGACAACTGCACCGACCGCACCGTCGAGATCGCCCGGGAGCGCGGCGTCGAGGTCCACGAGACCGTCGACAACAGCCACAAGAAGGCCGGCGCGCTCAACCAGGTGCTCGAGCTGCTGCTGCCCACGCTGGGCGACCACGCGCAGGTGCTGGTCATGGACTCCGACTGCACCCTCGACCCGGAGTTCCTCTCCGTGGCCCGCGCCAACCTGCGCGAGGGCAGCCTCGGCGGCGTCGGCGGCACGTTCCGCGGCGGCCCGGGAGGCGGCCTGGTCGGCACGTTCCAGCGCAACGAGTACGCCCGCTACGAGCGCGACGTACGCCGCCTGCGCGGCCGGGCCCTGGTGCTGACCGGCACCGCGTCGGTCTTCCCGGTCAGCGTGCTGCGCGAGGTCATCGCCGCCCGTCGCGACGGGCGCCTCCCCGACAACTCCGGCGCCGGGTCGGTCTACGACCTGCGCGTCCTCACCGAGGACAACGAGCTGTCCCTGGCGCTGCTCCACCTCGGCTACGGCATCCTCGCGCCGGCCGCGTGCACCCTCGAGACCGAGGTGATGCCGACGTGGCGCGCCCTGTCGGACCAGCGGCTGCGCTGGAAGCGGGGGGCGATCGAGAACCTCGTCGACTACGGCTGGACCCGGGTCACCCTGCGCTACTGGGGTCGTCAGTTCCTGAGCTTCCTGGGCGTGCTCGCCACGCTCCTCTACGTCGGCAGCCTCGTGGCCGCCGTCGGGGTGGGCTTCACGCTCCACCCGTTCTGGCTCGCGCTGACGGGCGTCTTCGCCCTCGAGCGGGTCGTCACCGTGCGGGCCCGTGGGGTCCGCCAGATGGCTCTGGCGGCTCCGGTCGTCATCGAGTTCGTCTTCGACATCTTCCTGCAGGCCGTCCAGGCCCGCGCATTCGCCCAGGCCTTCCTGGGCACCGAGAGAAAGTGGTGATTCACATGTACAACAACGGTGCAGCTGGCGGGGGAACCCTCGCCGTGACCGGGATGGGTGCCTCCATCTGGTTCGACGCGATGTGGATGTTCCTCGCGGGCTTCGCGATCATCGCGGCCTTCCTGGCCGTCGGACGGATCCTGCCCAAGCGTCAGGGCTGACCATGCGTCGCCTGCTCGCCCTCGTCGTGATCCTCGGCCTCGTGGCCGGGGCCGTGGTCCTGCGCCTCGGCTACGACGACTGGCGGACCGACCGCACCCAGGAGGGGCTCCAGCAGGAGCTCTCCCTGGGGACGGCGCCGCGCCCGGTCGTCCGCGAGGACGTGCCCGTGCCCGTGGCGAGCCGGTCGTCGTACAAGAAGCCCTTCGCCGAGCTGCGCATCCCGCGCTTCGGCGACGACTGGGAGTGGGCCGTGGTCGAGGGCACGGACGCCCCGGCGCTCGAGCTCGGGCCCGGGCACTACCCGGGGACGCCGATGCCGGGCGAGGTGGGCAACGCGGCCATCGCGGCCCACCGGGCCGGACACGGCGACCCCTTCATCGACTTCGACGAGCTCCGCGACGGCGACCGGGTCGAGGTGTCGCAGGGCGACACGACCTGGGTCTACACGATCGTCAAGGAGCCGTGGATCGTCGCGGCCGACGCGCACCACGTGCTCGACCCGCTGCCGGGACGCAAGCTCACCCTGACCACGTGCTGGCCCAAGTACGGCTCGTCGAAGCGGCTCATCGCCGTCGCCGAGCTCGCCGACGTCGTGGTCGACGGACGCTCCACGCCCGTCGTGGACCGCGGCGACCGTCGGGTCGACGCGGCTGCGGTCAGCGCAGGGCCTGTCGCATCGCCCTGAGCGACGACCGCGACGACTCGATCCGCCAGTCCCGCTCCTTCGCCTCGTTGAACCAGACGACGGTGTCGATGCGGGGGAAGGCGCGCGCCGTCATCATGTCCTTGATCCAGCGCGCCTTGCTCTGCCGGCGGTCGCGGGGGGCGCCGTCGTGGCGTCGCGGCTCCTTGGAGCCGACCTCGCAGATCCACACCGGGGCGGACGGGTGCAGCCGGGTCAGGCGCTGGTACTGCGTGCGGAAGACCGAGGTGAAGTCGCGCCACTCGCCCCACACCGAGTCCTTGCCCCAGTTGAAGCCGTCGAGCCCGAGCACGTCGACGTACCCCGCTCCGGGCCAGATGTCGTCGACCCTGGTCGTCTCGGCGTAGGTGTCGACGGTGGGGTTGAAGACCCACTTGACGTTGTCGACGCCCGCCGCGCGGAGGTGGTCGACGACGTGCCGCCAGGCCGCGACGAACTCCTCCGGCGTGCCGCCGTGGGCCTTGGCGCCGTCGCGGGTCGGCTGGAAGGACTGCCAGTCGCCGTTCATCTCCGGCCACGGGCGGACGTACACGTCGTACGGGTAGGCGAGCGCGGCCTCGGCGATCTGGTCGAGGTAGGCGTCGTGCTGCCCCCCGCTCCACTCGACGAACCGGGTCTCGCCCATGTCCCAGGACAGCAGCACGTCGCGGGTGCCGCCGCGGCTGTGCGCGAGCTCGGGGCCGGCGGGGAAGACGTCGCCGTAGCCCCAGTAGTACGACGCGACGGCCACGTCGGTCCGGAGCTTGCGGCCGAGGGCGTCGAGGCGGGCGGGCTCGAGGGTCATCCCCTCGACCCAGGCGCCGAAGCGGACGTGGCGCTGGAGCGGGTCACGGGCCTTGGCGGCGTCCGCACCGGTGAACGTGAAGACCGTGGACAGCAGGACCAGTCCGACGGCGACCAGGACGATCACCCGGGTGCTCGCGCGGCGGGGGGCCCGCGGGTCCTCGGCACGCTCGCGCCGCGCGTCGGTGGTGGTGCCGACGCTGTCGATCGTGCGGGGCGAGGGGGGCCCAGCAACTGCCGTCATCGGGTGCTCCCGTCCGGTGGTTCGTGGTGGCGGGAACTATGTCAACCAATCGTCAACATGGTGACAGTTTTGCCAAATCTGTGTCTACGCCGTAACAAGGCGCCCACGGGCTCGTCTTTCCCCAGCGAGGGCCACGAATACGTTCGACCCTTGTCCGATGAGGCAGGATAGGTCCGCTGCAACACCTTCCGGGGGGAAGTCAATGAAATACCGTTCTGCCCTCGTCGTCGACGACGACGCCGGCACCAGGGACACGATCAGCGACGCCGTGCAACGCGCCGGTTTCGAGGTCTCGACCGCGGCTCGTGGTCGCACCGCCCTGGCGCACCTCGACGACGTGCAGCCCGACCTGGTGGTCCTGGAGCTCACGTTGCCCGACATCGACGGCCTCGAGGTCTGCCGCCGCATCCGGTCCTCGAGCGACTGCTACATCGTGTTCGTCAGCGAGCGGCAGGACGAGATCGACCTCCTGCTCGGCCTCGAGGCCGGCGCCGACGACTTCATGGGCAAGCCCGTCTCGCCCCGCGAGCTGCAGGCCCGCATCGCCGCCCTCTTCCGCCGTCCGCGCTCCTCGTCGGCCTCCCCCCGGCCCGCGAGCGTCAACCGCGACGGCCGCATCGAGGGTGGAGGTGGTCTGGTCCTCGACCGCCACGCCCGCGACGTCGAGGTCAACGGCCGGCCCGTCGAGCTGACCCGCACCGAGTTCGACCTGCTCACCGCGCTGGCCACCCGGCCCGGTGTCGTGATGCGCCGCAACGAGCTCCTCCGCGAGGTCTGGGAGACCGAGCACGCCACCGACACGCACCTCGTCGACGTGCACGTGGCCAACGTCCGTCGCAAGCTGCGCGAGCACGGCGAGGAGCGCTGGATCCGCACGGTGCGGGGCGTGGGCTTCCGCTTCGACGCCGCTTGAAGAGGGCCGGCCGACGCGGACGGGGCCGACGGGTGATCAGCGCGCGTTCTCGCGCAGCGTGGACCCCCGGGCCCCGCGCACGGTGAGCCAGGCGCTGAGGAAGGCGGCGACGCCGAGCACGACCGCGGCGATGGCGGTCAGCGCGACCAGCCGTGCCGGGGAGATCTCCGCGACGAGGTGCGGCGTCGACAGGTCCTCGACGTAGCCCAGCGTGATGGTGCGCAGCACGACGTACTGCGCCAGCGAGCCGGCCAGGATGCCGGCGACCGCCGCCCCACCGAGCACCACGAGGAACTCGCGCGCCACCGCCGACATCACGGAGCGGCGCGGTACGCCGACCACGCGCAGCGCCGCGGCGTCCCGCCGTCGCGCGGGCAGCTGCACCGCGGTCGAGACGACGAGACCGGCCAGCGCCATCAGCAGGACCAGCGCGGCCACCACGGCGTACAGCCGCAGCGCGAGCGCGTAGGCGCTCTGGTCGAGGACGCGCTGCTCGGTGGCCAGCGTGGTCTCGACGGTCAGCCCCGACTCCTCGAGGGCGTCGCGGACCTCCTGCGGGGCCTCGTCGCGCATCAGCACCCGGGTCTCGAAGAGGTTGTCGTAGACGGGCCGGTCGGTGATGAACGACGCGTAGTCGACGAGCAGTCCGGTCGGTCCGACGAAGGGCAGGCCCTCGGCGGTGCCCCGCGGCTCCACCCCGATGACCCCGGAGCCGTCGAGGTTCTCGATCGCCTCGTCGGAGACGTCCACGCCGCGGACGGCGGGGCGCTTGAGGAGGATGCCGCCGGAGGTGAGGCGGGCCATCGCCGGCCGGCCGGCGGAGTCGAGGACGAGGTCGATGGAGCCGTCGTCGGAGCTGATGTCGGCGACCGAGCTGGCGGCCTGGGAGTCGGGGGCCGGCACCCAGCCCGCCCCGTCGATGGCCTCGTCGACGCGGACGCCGTCGACGGCGATCTCCCGCACGCTGGCCTCGCCGTCCATCTGCATGGTGGTGCCGGCGCCGCCGCCGAGGGTGATGCCCTCGAGCGGGCAGGCGGTGGCGCACGTGCGGGGCAGGCGTCCCGAGACCGTGTGCTCGCCGCGCGGGAACGGTCCGAGGTAGACGCGCTCGGGGGTGCCACCGACCGAGCCCAGCCGCACCTCGACGTTGAGCGGGCTCGACGTCCGGGCACGGTTGTCGATGGTCATCGACAGGCGCCGGCCCACCAGCGACGGGACGTCCCCGGCGGTCTCGATGCTCGCGGCGACCTCCTCGACCGGTCGGTCGGGTGACCACGTCGGCGGCCACACCGCGATCGTGGCGAGGCGGTCGGCATCGACGATGGAGAAGTTGGCGCCGGGGTTCTGGACCTCGGCGGCGGTCATCACCCAGTCGCCGTCCGGGTCGATGCGCCGGGTCAGGTCGCGGGTGTCGCGCAGCGACAGGGGCGAGCTCCACGTGACCTCACCGGGCGAGGCGGTGGCCGCGACGCTGGCGCGCCAGGTGGCGGCGGAGTCGTAGACGCCCACCCCGAAGACGGCGACGGCGATCGCGGCGGTCAACGGCAGGATCACCAGGGTGCCCTCCTGCCGCCGCGAGATCGCCCGCGCGGAGACGAAGCCGCTCAGCGAGCGGGTGTGCGGGCGGCGGCGGGTCCACCAGGTGGCCAGCCAGGCGGTGAGCCGCGTGGCCGCGAGCCCGGCGACGATGGCCAGCAGCACCGGGAGGACCAGGTCGGTGGCGTCCGGGTCGCTCTGGGTGCCCGAGGCGAGCTTGGAGACGAGGACCGCGAGCGCCAGCGCGACCAGGGCGAGCTGGGCGACGACGGACCAGCGGCGGGTGGCCTGCGGGCGGCGTACGCCGGAGAGCTGGGAGGCGAGCGTGTCGCGCACCACCAGCCCGACCGCGACGACCGCGACCGCCACCGCGGCGGCGAGCACGAGGGCGGCGGCCGCCCAGCTCACCCACGGCACGGTCAGCGGCAGCCCCTCGACGAGCCAGGCCTGCGTCAGCCCGTAGCCCATGCCGAGGCCGAGGACCGCCCCGACCGGGGCGGAGACGGCGAGCACCACGAGCGGCTCGGAGAGGCCCAGCACCCAGAGCCGTCGCGAGGAGACGCCGCGCAGCGAGGCCAGGGCGAGCTCGGGCACCCGGATCTCGCTGGCGGCCATGAGCAGCCGCATGAGGAGGGCGAGGGCGACGAGGACGAGGGACAGCACGGCGGGCGCGATCGAGGCGCGGGCCGTGGCCTGCTGCTCGCGGACCTCGTCGCGGACGGCCCCGAGGTTGTTGACGTCGGGGACGCCGACCAGGGTGCCGCCCGGCACCTCGGTGCTGGAGTCCAGGCCGGCCGCGGTCTCCACGGCCGCGTCGAGGTCGGCACGGGTGAGGTCGGCGGGGACGTCGAGCGGGGTGTCGACACGCACCGTCCACTGCCCGGGCCCGAGCGAGGCCATGGTGTCGCGACGTCGTGATCAGCGGCGCCGGCTGGTAGGGCTGGTAGCCGCCGGTGAGGCTGGACTGCTCGTTGGTGGTCGTGAGCAGGGTCGGGCGCGACCAGACGTCGTCGGACTGCGGGGTGGTGTAGGTGCCGACCACCACGACCTCGTCGACCGGGGAGCGGGGGTACTGGCCCTCGATCTCGCCGGGCTCGAAGATCGACAGCTCCAGCGGCTCCCCGATGACCGCACCGTTGCGCTCGGCGTCGGTGTTGAGCATCAGCACCTCGCCGGGCGCGCTCGGGCAGCGGCCGGTCACCTCGAGGCCTGCGCAGACGTCCTCGCGCGCCCAGAAGGTCACCACGCCGCGCAGCGCGCTGTAGCGCTCCGAGACGAGCGTCGTGGTCGCCTCGCCCCACGGTCCCTCGTCGAGGGCGGCGGACTCCTCGACCGCCAGGTCGCGGGCGGCCTGCGGGGCGAGCTGGGACTGGAGCTCGAGCACCCGGGTCAGGCCGGTGGACGCCGCGGGTGCCTCGCGCAGCCGCGTCACGACGTACGAGCTGGTGACCGCCTCGGCGAAGATCGGGCCGAGGACCGCCGAGCCGACCGCGAGCGCGGTCAGCAGGATCGAGCCGACGCTGAGCAGGGCGCGCGCCCGCAGGCCGCGCAGCACGGTGCCGAGGAGCTGGATCATCGTCGCTCCTCGTCCCGCAGCAGGGAGGGACGCGTGGTCGCGTCGCGTACGACGCGGGCCCGCCCGCCCACCACGAGCACGGCGGCCGCGGCGAGGACGGCCGGGACGACGAGCGCCAGCACCCGGGCCGACGTGTCGAGGGGCTGCGCGGCCGGCGGGGGCGTGACCAGCGGGAGGCCGCCGAGGAGCAGCTCGACGGCCAGCCAGCCGCCGACGGTGACCGTCGAGCAGGACCAGCACCGCGAGGGACGCGAGCTCGGCGCGACCGGCGCGCCGGGCGGTGGCCACCCCGATGCCGAGGACGCGCAGCGCGGCCACGTCGTGGCGGTAGCTGCGCAGGTGCCGGGCCACGCCGGCCGCGAGGGCGAGCAGCGCGACCAGCACGCAGGCCCCGGCCATCAGGACGTAGGCGCGGGCCTGGTCGGCGCCGGCGGCGGTCCCGATCTCCTCGCGGAGGTCCTCCAGCGAGCGCGGCTCGGTGCCGGTCGCCGCGACCAGCCGGTCGAGGAGCTCGTCGGGGGTGTCCGCGGCGGCCACGATGCCGGACTCGGCGCTCGGCACCGTGGGACCCGACGCCACCGAGGACGCCGTGAGGTCGGTGAGCACGCCGACCGAGCCGACCAGCGGCAGGGCGGCGTACGAGCCCAGCGGGTCGGCCGGTCGCTCGCTGCTGCCGAGGTCGAGGGGCACGGGGTCCTCCAGGTCGGCCGACAGCAGGCGGACCGGGAGCCCGGACGCGGTGAGCACGAGGGCCGTCGGTCCCTCGGGCAGCGGCGCGACCTCGAGGCCGTCGCGCCGGTTGGCCGTGATCCGGCGCAGCGGGTCGACGAGGTCGTCGAAGAACCGGTTGTTCTCGTTGGCGCTGATGGACCCCTCGTCGGGTCGCCACGCGAGGTCGGTGAGGTCGCGGTCACCGACCACCACCCGCTCGAGGAGCACGACGAAGTCCTCGGGGTCGAGGTTGAAGACGTTGGTGCCCTCGCCGTAGATCCGGCGCACGGACATCCCGACGAGCTGGCACCCGTCGGCGCAGCCGCGGAGCCGGACCGTGCGGCTCGCCTGCGCGCCTGCGCTCCTCAGCGGGAGACCGAGTGACGCGGACTGCCGCGAGTCGTCGTTGCCGACGTAGACGACCTCGAGGCCCATGCCCCAGGTCGAGCCGTCACCCTTCTCGAGGACCCGGGCGTCGACGGTGAGGGTGTCGCCCTGCAGCGCGAGGTCGGGCAGGTCGGCGGCGAGGTCGGGGACGGCCCGGGCTGCGTCGGCGACCGGGGTGCCGTCGTAGAAGTCGCCCACGACCGAGCCGAAGCGGTCGGCGTCGACGTAGGCGCGCCGCTCGTCGAGGCGGTCGAGGTTGGGCACCACGGCGGTGGCCATCAGGTGGTCCCCCTCGGGGTCGAGCTCGCGGGTGAGGGCCAGTGCGCCGCGGGCGCCGCCCTCGACCGGGACGACCGTCGGGCCGGCCGCCGCGATCCGCGCCTCGGTGTCGGTCCAGTCGTCACCGCCGCGGCGCCGGTCAGCGGCGAGGGTGGCCACCACCGCGGCCGCCACGAGCGAGGCGCAGCGGGGTGACCAGGTCGTCGGCGCGGGCGAGGCGGCGGGTGGCGAGGAAGGGCGCGATGCCGCGACCGCCCGTCGTGCCGGTCGCGACCCGGGCGCCGAGGCGCAGCAGCCAGATCGCCACCTGCCCCAGGGCGAGGCCGACCAGCGCCGGGCCGAGCAGGACGAGGGCGTCCGGGTCCTCGGTGGTCCCCGCGCGGGAGCGGTAGGCCGCGACGCCCGCACCGACGATCACCAGGACGCTCAGGAAGACCGCCAGCGGTGGTCGCGCGCCGCGGCCGCGCGCGGGTGGCGACCTGGGCCGACAGGGGCTCGCGGAGCGCCGCGACGGAGCGACGACCAGCACGATGGCCAGGCCGCCGAGCGGCGGTGCCGAGGGCGGTCAGCAGGGCCGTCCGGTCCAGCGGGTCGGCCGCCGTCGTCGAGCCAGAGCGCCGTGCGACGCCGACGCCACCACCCGCGCCGAGGGCCACGCCCAGCGCGGTGCCGACGACGATCGCGCCGAGGGGCTCGAGGAGCAGGAAGCGCCCAGCCGCGCGCCGCGGATGCCGCGCAGCCGGGCCAGGCCGATCTCCTCGCGGCGGGCGGCCGCGAGCTCGCGCGCCGATGCTCGGGCACGGCGACGGCGCCGAGCAGCAGCAGCGGGGCCGCCAGCAACCGGGAGGTGCCGGCCGCGGCGGCGAAGCCGAGCACGCCGACGGCGCCGCCGACCACGACGGCGGTCATCAGCACGAGGGTCGTCAGCGCGCCCCGGCGGCTCCAGGCGCCCCGGAGGAGGCGGGTCATCCCGCCACCTTCGGGCTCCGGTCACACCAGGTGGCCCTCGTCGAGCGCGTAGTGGAGGTCGCAGGCCTCGACCACGGCGGGGTCGTGCGTGGCGACGACGACGACCGCACCGCGGGCCGCCTCCTCGCGCAGCTCGGCGAGGACGACCCCGCGGTTGCCCTCGTCGAGCTCGGAGGTGGGCTCGTCGGCCAGCAGGATGCCCGCGCCGACCACGAAGCCGCGGGCGCAGGCGACGCGCTGCATCTGGCCGCCGGAGAGCTCCTCCACCTGGCGGTCGCCGAGGTCGGCGATGCCGAACCTGGCCAGCGCGGCCTCGGCGTGCTCGTCGGCGTCGGCGGGTGCCACGCCCCGGGCGCGCAGCGCGATCGAGACGTTCTCCCGGGCCGAGAGGATGGGGACCAGGCCGTAGACCTGCAGGACGAAGGCGACCTCGGGACGCGGGTCGCCGGTGCCCGTCCACATCGAGGAGCCGGCGTACGACGCCGTGCCCGCGTCGGCGCGAGCAGCCCGCCGGCGATGGAGAGCAGCGTGGTCTTGCCCGAGCCGCTGGGACCGGACAGCGCGGTGACCTGGCCGGCGGGGAAGGTCAGCGAGACGTCGTCGAGCAGGGTGCGACCGGCGACGTAGGTGATGTGGTCGAGGGTGAGGTCGTTCACGCGGGGGTGCCCTCTCCGCTCGGAGCGGCTGACGAGCAGGCGACCGTGCTCGTCGTCCTCGAAGCGCACCAGGGTGCCGGGCGGCCACTCCGCCGCGACGTGGCCGGGCAGGTGCAGGACGCCGTCCTCGCCGACGACGGCGTACTCCGAGCCCGTCGCGGCCCTCGGCGCCGACGCGGCCGCCCTTCATGGTGACGGTGCGCGGGAAGGTCGCGGCGACCTCGGGCTGGTGGGTGACCACGACGATCGTGGTGCCGAAGTCGTCGCCGAGCGAGTGGATCAGGTGGAGGACGTGGTCGCGGTCCTCGTGGCTGAGCTGGCTGGTCGGCTCGTCGGCGAGCAGCAGCCGCGGCGACGGTGGCCACCGAGCAGGCGAGGGCGAGCCGCTGGCGCTGGCCGCCGGACATCGTCGAGACGACCTGGTCGGACTGCTGCTCGAGCCCGACGCGGCCGAGCAGCTCGCTGTCGAGCATGGCGTCGCGGCGCTCGGCGCCACTGAGCGAGAGGCGGGCGAAGGCGATGTTCTGGCGGGCGGTGGCGTAGGGCAGCAGGTTGCGGGTCGCGCCCTGGAGCATCGTGCTGACGCTGCGGGAGCGGATCCGGGCGAGGTAGCGCTCACCCATCCGGGAGATCTCCTCGTCGCCGAGGAAGATGCGGCCCGGCGCTGGGCTTCTGGATGCCGCCGAGCAGGGTCAGCAGGGTGGACTTGCCGGAGCCGCTGGGGCCGAGGAAGGCGACCCGCTCGCCCGGCGCGATCGCGAGGTCGACACCGCGCAGGGCGACGACGTCGTGGCCGCCGAAGGTGCGGTAGAGGTGGACGACCCCCTCGCAGCGGACTCCGAGACCGCCCGCCGGCGGTGCCGCGCCGCCCATCGGCGTCGCGAGCGCGTGGTCCTGCACCTGGCCTCCCCCTCATCCTGAACAACGACCGATTTCAACATACCGCCCGGTCGCCGACGTAAGGTGCAGCCCATGGTGATCCGCGTTGCACTCGTCAACGACGACGAAGTCGTCGTCCGTGGCCTCGATGCGATGCTGCGCAACTACGGCGACCGCATCGAGATCGTCGAGCTCGCCGCCCAGAAGAACATCGTCCACGAGGTCGACATCGCGCTGTACGACACGTTCGGCATGGGGCAGGGCAACGGCCCCGGCGTCGCCCGCCTGCTCGCCAACCCGCGCATCGGCAAGGTCGTCGTCTACACATGGAACTTCCAGCCCTGGCTGGCCCGCGAGACGATGGAGCAGGGCGTCTCCGGCTACCTCTCCAAGAGCCTCACCGCCGGCCAGCTGGTCGACGCGCTGCAGGCCGTCGCCTCCGGGCGGGTCATCGTCTCCCCCGCCCCGGGCAACCGCCTCGTCGGCGGCGACTGGCCCGGTCGCGAGGAGGGCCTCACCGCCCGCGAGGCCGAGGTGCTGTCCCTCATCACGATGGGCCTGAGCAACCTCGAGATCGCCGAGCGCACGTCGCTGTCGGTCAACTCGATCAAGTCCTACATCCGGTCCTGCTACCGCAAGATCGACGTCGACAGCCGCTCCAAGGCCGTCCTGTGGGGCGTCGCGCACGGGCTGCGCGCCCGACCGGGTCCGCATCGAGGGCTCGCCGGCCCAGGACTCGCGGACGGCGAGCGGCACCGACCTGACCGCCTGACCGTCCGCACCGGGTCGACGAATCGCCCCCGGCGTCGGGCGCGCCTACGATCTTCCGGTGACTGAGCAGCCCGGCAGCGACTCCGCCCTCGACCCCGGCATCGACCCGGCGCGACCTGGCGACCACCATCCGGGTGCTGGAGCAGCTGCACCACCTGCCCGGCGACCACCCCGACCACGTGCGGGTCAAGCGGGCGGCGTCGCACATGTACAAGTCGATCAAGGCCGAGCGCAAGCTCCGCCAAGCGCGCCGAGGAGCTGGCCCACGACCGGGCGATCACCGAGCTGACCGCGACCGGGTCGCCGGTGCGCATCGACGACGAGACGTCCGGCATCCCGCTCGTCTCCACCGCGCCCGGCGCGTTCGCCGGCGAGCTGATCAACCCGCGCGGCTGCTACATCTGCAAGCAGGACTTCACGCTGGTCGACGCGTTCTACCACTGGCTCTGCCCCACCTGCGCGGCGCTTCAGCCACACCAAGCGCGACCAGCGCACCGACCTCACCGGCAAGCGCGCGCTGCTGACCGGCGGGCGCGCCAAGATCGGCATGTACATCGCGCTGCGGCTGCTGCGCGACGGCGCCCACACCACGATCACGACCCGCTTCCCCAAGGACGCCGTACGCCGCTTCTCCTCCCTGGCCGACAGCGGCGACTGGATCCACCGGCTCAAGGTCGTCGGCATCGACCTGCGCGACCCGACCCAGGTGGTCTCGCTGGCCGACGACGTCGCCGGCGCGGGCCCGCTCGACATCCTGATCAACAACGCCTGCCAGACCGTGCGCCGTACGCCCGGCGCCTACGCGCCGCTGGTCGAGGCCGAGCACGCGCCGCTGCCCGACGGACCGGGTGCTGCCCGAGATGGTGACCTTCGACCGGATCTCCGAGGCGCACCCGGCGGCCATCGCCGGCGCCCTGTCCGACACGGCGGTCGCGCACCACGAGGGCGAGTCGCCGGCCGCCGCGCTCGCCGCCCACAACGCGGCCTCGCATGACGGCGCTCGCGCTGACGGCCGGGCACGCCTCGCTGGAGGCCCACCTCGCCGGGACCGCCGTCGACGCCGGCGGGCTGCTGCCCGACGTGCAGACCAACAACTCCTGGACCCAGACCGTCGACGAGGTCGACCCGCTGGAGCTGCTCGAGGTGCAGCTGTGCAACTCGATCGCGCCGTTCCTGCTCGTCTCGCGGCTGCGACCCGCCCTGCGCGGCCGCGGCGCACGGCGGCGACCGTCGCGGCGGGCGTACGTCGTCAACGTGTCGGCGATGGAGGGCCAGTTCTCCCGCCGCTACAAGGGCGCCGGGCCACCCGCACACCAACATGGCCAAGGCCGCGCTCAACATGCTGACCCGCACGTCGGCGGGCGAGATGTTCGAGACCGACCGGATCCTGATGACGGCCGTCGACACCGGCTGGATCACCGACGAGCGGCCGCACCAGGACAAGCTGCGGATCGCCGCCGAGGGCTGGCACGCGCCGCTCGACCTGGTCGACGGCGCGGCGCGGGTCTACGACCCGGTCGTGCTCGGCGAGGCCGGCGAGGACCTGTACGGCTGCTTCGTGAAGGACTACCAGCCCTCGCCCTGGTGATCTGTCTCGTGGTGGACGGGTGGAGCCCGGCCTATCTGCGTCGGTGGAACCTCATGTCGCCGTTGGGGAGCCGGTCGGTGCGATAGCCGGCCGTGTCGTGCGCCCTGTGGTGATGGTGGTTGCAGAGGAGCACGCCGTTGTCGAGGTCGGACCGACCGCCGCTGGACCAGGGGTCGAGGTGGTGGGCGTCGCACCAGGTCCCCGGGACGTCACATCCCTCTGCCCGGCAGGTCTTGTCGCGGATCAGGAGTGCCTTGCGCTGGCCGGGTGAGAACAGCCGGCGTGCGCGTCCGAGGTCGAGGGGGATGCTGTCGCCGCCGAGGACGGCGGGCAGGATCTTCGCCGTGCAGGCGAGGCGTCGGGCCTGGGCTGCGGTGACGAGGTCGCCGGTGAGCTCGTCGCCCGGCACCAGGCCGGAGCCGAGGAGGTCGGCTGCACCGAGCTCGGCCTTGAGGGAGGCGAGCGGGACGGTGACGACGACCGTGGTGGCGTCGCCGCCGTGGATCGGCAGCCGTCGGGGGTCGGCTGCCTCGAGGAACTGGATGAACGCCTGCCCCATCCGCTTGGGGTAGGGGAGGCGCGTGAACGGGTCACCCTCGTTCTGCTGCCCGTCGGCACCAGCGCGCGGGTTGCTGAAGGCCTCGAGGTAGGTCGCCAGCCTGGTCGCGGCGGCATCAGGTACCCGCCCGGAGATCCGGGTCGTGCCGTCACCGAGCCGGCGCATCGTCAGCCGGGTCTTGTCGGCGGCATTGGCCTCGAGCTCGGCCAAGCGTCGCGCTTCGGCCTCCTCGGCGAGCTCGGGTGCCACGACCGCGAGGATGTGTCGACCGAGTCGGCCGAGCTCCTTGGGCCCGAAGTGCGCGGCCTGCGCGACGAGGTGCGCCTCGGCCTTCGCCACGGTGTCGGCGTCGATGCGCGTGGGAAGCGACGACACCACGCGGTGGATGACCTGTGCCTGCGCCAGGGTCGCGTCGCCCTCCCGCATCGCTGTCGCCAGCACCTGGCGCTCACCGTCCAGCGCCTTGGCCAGGGCCAGGTCGGTGCGCGCGTCGGAGAATCGCGTGCGGGTCACCTTCGCCAGCCACCCGGCGGCGTCCTTCGTCGCGGTCGCCACTGCGAGGTCACCGGCATCGGCCAGGATCCGCAGCCGCAGCTCGGCCAGCTGCCCCTCAGCCCGGACCAGCTCTGTCAGGGCGGTGGCCTTGTCGTCGGTGGTCATGAACGTCGGGTTGGCGTCACCGACGCCCTTGAGCGTCGAGCGGACGGCGCCCACGGCAGCCACGATCGGGTGCTCCACGGCCGGCCTCCTCTCGACGACGGTTCGTCACGTGCCTACGTGACTCACAACGGTCGTCGCTCCTGGAGGCCCGGATCCCGGACTATTACTTCACCCTCGCAACTCGCCCCACCAGCTCGGCAATCCGACTACCCGGTGACTACGTGGAACGTGCCTCAAACGCTACCGAAGCCAGCCAGTGTTCGCAAGCATGTTCGAACGATCTGTGGATGAAGGAGCTCGCCAACGGCGCCCGATTGCGGCGAACGCACCTCGTGGCTGACCGTCCAGAGGGGTTGCAGGGTGTACGCACCACCATCACTCGGGTTAGCCCGCGGGGGTCTTGCGCGCGGCGGGCCATGAGGAGTTGAGTCGTGGGTAGATGCGCCAACCGGTGCGGAAGTTACGTCGTGGAGGTCCAGAATGCTCCGCAAGCGCTCGCGCGTCTCGATCGGGTTGTTGTGCACCGTCGCCCTGATTCTCGGCTGGTCCCCGACTGCGCAGGCGGACCAAGGCTTCCATACCACTCGGTACCCGTTGTCGTCCGTGACCGACGGGTCGATGCACGGGTGGGTGATCGACATCCACGCCCAGGGCCCGAAGATCTACGCGCAGGAGCGGTATCTGCTGCGTGACGTGAGTCCGGGAGAGACGTATGTGATGAACCTCTACGCCTACAGCGACTCCGATTGCGGCGTACTGGTAGTGCCTGTGCCCGGGACGGCGACGATGACGGCCAACATGTCCGGCAATGCACGCGGCGCCGTGACTTTTGTGCCCGCTGACGTGGAGGGCTTGCCTCGAACGACGTACCACCTGCGCTGGGTGGTCACGGACAGTACCGGCGCCGTCCACTTCCAGACTGCGTGCGTGGCCGTCGCGCTCGACTGAGGTGACGGCGGCGACACCCGCCGCACTGACGCCGGGTGTAGGCGCCGTCGTTCGGTTGGTCTCCGGACGCCGACGCAACCCGCTGTCCGGCTCTAGCCGACGGTATCGCTGATCTCCAGGTCGGGATCGGCCATGGCCCGAGCATCGGCCCCATGCGCCGCGTATCTAACCCGGCCGTACTGACTCTCTTCATGTGGAGAGGAGAAGCCATGAACACCAACGATCCGTTCAAGGAACTGGCAGCAGACGAGGACGAGTTCGATGTCGTCCATGAGGCGATCATTGCCGGCGGCGAGCTGCTCAGGTACGACGCGGCCCGGCTGAGCAGCGACGTCCGGTACCGGGAGGCGGAGCGCGAGGACAAACGCACCGGCGAGCCGGACCACGAGCCCGTCGACCACCAAGACCCGAAGTCCAAGATCCACCCGCTCCTGATGGAGTGGCTGGGGAAGCGGGACCCCGGTGAGACCGAAACGCTCGTCGTCACCTTCAGGGACGAACTGGCCATACCGCGCTTTCCCGAGCCCGACGTAGACCAGCCCCGCAACTGCAGCGACAACGAGCGGGAACTCGAACGAGCCGACGCACTGGCCGACGCCGTCCGGCGCGAACGGGCCGGCGACTACGAGCGGCTGAGCGAACGCCTCGGACGCGTCGACGCGAAGGTGACCGACACCTTCTGGCTCATCCGCGGCATGCAGGTCCACATTCCGCTGGCCAACGTCGAGCGGCTGGCTGAGGACGAGGAGGTCCTCTACATCGAGCCCGACAACACCAACGACGCACCTCCGCAGAACGACGTTGTGGACGGTCGGCGGGACATCGTTTCCGACCCCTACTTCGACCTCGGGCCTCACTGCCGGCTGGATCGGGCTGCTCGATACTGGCGTGAGGCGGACCCACGTACTTCTCAACTCGCCGTCGCACCTCGACTTCATGCGCGACTGCGTCAACGGGGGCGCAGACTGCAACACCGGCACCGCCCTCAACCCCGACGACGACTGCTGGAACCACGGTACTTCCAGCGCCGCCATCATCACGGCCAACGCCCGGCAGGGCGACGCGTTCCGCGGCGTCACTGGCGTCACGCTCGACAGTTGGAAGGTCTATCCGAGCTCGACCGACGCCAACGGCAACTGCAACGGGTTCCTGAATGTCACGGCCTCCGTCCGGGGATTCGAGAACGCGGTGCGGGTGCTCGACCGGGTGATCGTCGCCGAGATGCAGGGATCGGGTGACGACCGAAGCGCCATCGCCGTAGCTGCCGACAACGCGTTCGATGCCGGGGCGGTCGTCATCGCCGCCAACGGCAACAACGGACCGGCAGCCAGCACCGTCAACGTCCCGGCCAACGCCCACAAGGTGATCGGGGTCGGAAACTTCGACGTCCATTCGGGTGGCCAAGTGACGTCCCAGAGCCGCGGTCCGGCGCCCGACGGTCGCTTCAAGCCCGACATCCAGGCGCCGACGAACACCGAGACGGCGAGCAACGCCTCCGACACCGCACGCCGCGTGTTCACCGGCACCAGCGGGGCCACCCCATACGCCGCCGGCGCCGCTGGTCTGCTCCGCAACTGGCTGCGCCGTCCGACCGGGACGATCGACCCGGGGCAGGTATACGCGCACATGATCTTGTCGGGCCAGGATCCCTACCCCTTCACCAACACCGAGGGAGCCGGACCGATCGAGCTACCGACGAACGGTGTCGCGTGGTGGGGCAAGGTCACCGTCGACGACGGCGAGAACGTCGACATCCCCATCACGGTCAACACCGAAAGCGCCAACACCCTCGACGCCGCCCTGTGGTGGCCCGAGGGCGGCGTCCGCATCTTCGGCTTCCAGATCGACTGGCACAGCGACGTCGACCTCCACCTCGTCGACCCGTCGGGCTCGACCAGAGCGTCGAGCGTCTCGATCCCCAGCGTCTTCGAGCGGGCCCGGGTCGGCGGTCGCATCGCCAACGGCGTGTGGACGCTGCGGATCAGGGGCTACAGGGTTCCGCTCTTCGCGCCTACCGTGTACTGGGCGGCCCACGTTCGCACCCGGTGAACCGGCCGCCGCCTCCAGAGCCATGAGTGAGAACTGGTACGACGACAGGGCAGAACCCGAGCAGTCCGTCTCGGGTGTGCTGAGCGCGGCCGCCGCGCCCAGCACACCCAGCGGGCGGGACCGGCTGCCGTACCGGTTGCTCGTCGACGGCGAGCTTGTCGCGGTCTACGCGCCGGCTCTCGAGGAGCGCCTGGCTGGCCTGGTAGGCCAGCCGGTCGTACTGGTCGGGAAGATGGTCGACCTGACAGACGAGGGGTTCGGCGTGGAGTTGTGGGCACGATCCCTCGGCTGATCCGACCTGGGTAGCAGGGCGATCACGACTGGTCCCAACGTCCCAGGTCGGCGCTCGGTTGGATCAGAACCCGGCGGGGGCCTGCGTCGCGCCGGGTCGTGAAGGAGCGCTTCTCCTGGTAGTCAGGATTGAGGGCTGGGCGAACGTGCAGCGGGCGAGGACCATGGGGCCATGGACCGTGAGGTTCTTCAAGGCATTCTCGACCGTTCACCACTCAACGACGACGGTCGTTCGGGAGCTGTCCTGGAACGCGTCTCCTTGGCCGATGGTTCCCGGGTCGTCGTGAAGCACTTCGACCCGACGGTCGATCTGGTCATGCGCCTCTCCGACGACCCGACGGGGCGGGAAGTGGAGCTCGTCCGGCGTGGCGTGCTCGAGGGGCTGCCCTCGACGGTGCTCCATCCGGTCATCGACGCGTGGTACGACGACGGCCGCGGCGTGCTGGTGATGCGGGACCTCGGTGACGCGGTTCTCACCTGGACGTCCATCGTCAACCGCGGCCAGGCCAGGACGATGTTCGCTGCGATCGCCGACCTCCACGCTGCGTACCTCGGCTCCGCCCCGGACGGGCTGACGCCGCTCGACCTGCTCCTCGGCCTGTTCGAGCCACGGCGGATCCGGCCCTACGCGGGCAACTCCATCGTCGACTACGCGCTGCGAGGGTGGGAGTACTGGCCCGAGGTCGCCCCTGGTGAAGTGGGGGAACGGGTGCTCGCGCTGGCTCAGGACACCGAGCCTCTCACCGCGGCCTGCCGTGCGCTGCCGTCGACCCTGCTGCACGGCGACCTCGCGACCGTGAACATGGCCCTCGAACCCGACCGGCCCGGATGCCTGACCCTCATCGACTGGGGGCTGGTCGCCGCGGGGCCGGCCGAGCTCGACATCGGGCGACTGCTGGCGGGGTGCGCGCAGCTGTTCGGCCCCGTCGGGCGAGAGGCGAGCGCGACGATCGTGGACCGGCTCGACGGGCTCCTCGCCCTGCAGCGCGAGGTCGCGGGCCCGGCGTACGACGACGACGCCATGCGGCTGGGACTGCTCGCCGGGATCTCCTGGCTGGGCTGGAACAAGGCACTCGACATCGTCGAGCACCCCGACCCGGCCGTCCGCGAGCGCGAACGTGCGGCGCTGCCGTGGTGGCTGTGCCAGGCCGAGCTGGCCCTCGAGACCGGCCTCGTGTGAAAGGACAAGAGGATGGACACGAACACGCTGTACCACCGGACCGTCGAGTTCTTCGCCGACCGGGTCAACGCGGTGGGGGACGACCGGTGGGGAGATCCCACGCCGTGCACCGAGTGGACGGTGCGTGACCTCGTCAACCACGTCACCTACGAGAACCTCTGGACCGTGCCGCTCATGGAGGGCGCGACGATCGAGGAGGTCGGTGACCGGTTCGACGGTGACGTGCTCGGGAAGGACAACATCGGCGCGGCCCTGGCGGCTGCCCGGAACGCGATCTCCTCGGTGGCCACCCAGCTCCCTCTCGGTGGCACGGTGCACCTGTCGTTCGGAGAGACGCCGAAGCAGGAGTACGCCATGCAGCTGGCCGCCGACCACCTGGTCCACGGCTGGGACCTGGCCGCGGCCACCCAGGGAGACACACGCATGGATCCCCACTTGGTGCACGCGGTCGCCGAGTGGTTCGACGCCAACGAGGAGGCCTACCGACATGCGGGCGCCGTCGCCGCGCCGCGGCCTCTCACCGGCGACGCTCAGCACGACCTGCTGGCCCGCTTCGGCCGCGACCCTGGATGGGGTCCCCACCATCGGACCCTCGCGCTGTTCAACGCGGCTTTCGGCGACGGGGACCTCGACGCCGCACTCGCCCTGGTCACCGATGACATCGTCTTCGAATCCACGTCGCCGGCGCCCGACGGGCAGCGCGTCCAGGGACGCGACGCCGTCCGGGCGGCCTGGACCCAGGTCATGCGCACGCCCGGGATGAGCTTCACCGAGGAGGAGTCCTTCGTGTCCGGCGACCGCGCCGTCGTCCGCTGGCGCTACGCCTGGGGCGGCCCGGACTCGGGCCACGTGCGAGGAGCCGACGTCATCCGTTTCCGGGACGGGCTGGTCTGCGAGAAGCTCTCCTACGTCAAGGGCTGACCGCGGGGACGGCCCCATCGATGCCCGACGTCCCTACTGCACTGCAGGATGACGCGTCGAATCCAGATCCGGCTCACCTCCGCACATCGGCCAGAAGTTGTCAGGTGCGCGGTGCCGCTACGCGGCGTTGTGACGCGTCTATGTGGCCAACATGTCGAGGCGCCATGTTCCCCTTCGGGTCTCGACTGGTGCCGGTGGGTAAACGTGCTGAGTAGTCTCGAGTCGTGACGGGCGAGGCATCCGGCATGTTCGAGGCGATCTACGCAGACGCGGAGACCGGTGGAACCAGGCCGCCCTGGGACCAGTGAGGTGAACTACCTCGTTGCTGACGTCTTGGATCTTCCCCGTGAGTGGCAGGGCAGGTTCGACCTGGTTGTGGAGAGTCTTACCGTGCAGTCGATGCCGCCTCAGCAGCACACCGTCGCGGCGCAGAACATCGCCGCGCTCGTGGCACCAGAAGGCACTCTGCTGGTGCTGGCGACCACACGGGATGAACGCTCCGAGGTGAGTGGACCGCCGTGGCCCCTGACCCGTGCTGAGCTCGAGGAGTTTGCGGACGGCGACCTCATCCTGCGCCGAGTCGAGCGGATCGAGAGCGGTGCTTGGTGGCGAGCCGAACTGACAAGAGGAGGGACAGGGTTCGACCCTTCACTTGCCCTAGCCATGGATCTGCTCCTGCCCTGGTCACCTTGCGGCGAATAGACGCGCGGCGGCGTTGCCCGGATCGCGTGGCAATCCGGACGACCATGCTTCCGGTCTGGCTTACTCACTTTTGACGGCGTGGGCCGCCGCGCTGCTCGGCGTGCGTGGCAGCGGCGTGCCGCGGACCCGCTCGGTTCCGCCCGTAGAGTAGAACGCCCCCGACCATCACGGTCGCGAGCTGCCTGCGGCCGCTGACGGAAGAAGGCCTGATGACGCTGAGGGTGCTGGCAGTCCTGTTGGCGATCGCAGCCACCGCCGGTTGCTCTTCTGCCGATTCGGGGGAGGATTCGTCGAACTACAGCGTCGTGGAAGAGACCGAGACCGGGATCGGCACCGAGGTCGTAGTTTCCGTGGAGGACAGCACCAACGCCGCTGCCATCTTCGACGAGGTCTTCGACGACAACGACGGTTACGCAGCGGTTTACATCATCTGCGCTGGCGATGACGTCCGCCAGGACGGCTTCATCCTCTACGGCAGAGCAGACGGCGACGACCGAAACATCATCATCCGCAACGACGAAGACGACTGCTAGCCGAGCGTCGACCCCGCCCTCGAGCCGGGAACCGAACTGGGTCAGGCGCGTCGTCGAGCCGGCGTCACATGGGGGGCCGGCGTTCGGTGCGCGGGCCGGATTTCGTCACCCGTCGGATCTGCTGACATCCGAGCATCGACAGATCCGGTAAAGGGCCGCACGCTTGAACGCGGCGATATGACGCAGGTGTCCATCCTTGGTGAAGGGCTCGGTGGTTCGCCCGGGCCGTCGGGACTATCGCGTCTCGACCCACGCCAGGATCGGCCCGCCGGCGGTCATCGTGAACGGAAGCGCCAAGGGAAATTCCGAGTCGAGCGAGGTGATCCGGCGGCGTCGTACGAGGCTGGCGAGGCCGAGCGTGGCTTCCAGCATGGCGTAGTGGTCACCGATGCATGAGCGGGCGCCCGCCCCGAACGGCAGGAACTGCCAGCGGTCCCGGCCCCGCGACCGCTCGGCGCTGAATCGGTCCGGGTTGAAGGTCTCCGGGGCGTCCCACAGGGCTGGGTCGCGGTGCAGCGCGTAGACGCCGACGAGCACGTTGGTTCCCCGTTCGATCCGGAACCCGTCCACCACCGTGTCGCGGGTCGCAAGCCGCGCGATCGCAGCGGCTGGTGGGCACAGCCGGAGCGCCTCGTGGATGACCTGCACGGTGAACGGGAGCGCCGGGACGTCACTGACGGTCAATGGCCGGTCGCCGAGCTCGCCCACTTCCTCGGCAACCCGGTCCTGGAGATCGGGGTGGTGACCCAGTGCCCACAGCGCGTAGGTGAGCGTCGTCGAGGTGGTGTCGTGGCCGGCGATGAGGAACACCGCGAGGTCGCTGACCACCTCGTCGTGGGTCAGCGGCCGGCCGGTGTCGGGGTCCTGCGCCGCTAGCAGGAGCCGGACCAGCTCGCAGTCACGGGCTGGATCGGCCTGGTAACCGGCGATTGCCTCCTCGATCACAGCGTGGATCTCGGCCAGAGCTCGACGGAACCGGCGCCGCGCGGGGGTCGGCAGCGATTTGGGAGCGCGAACGGGTCGGAGTCCCCGGCTGGTGGCGTAGTTCAGCACGTGCTGGATGCTCGGGCCGAGATCCGAAGCGTGTTCGTCGAGGTCCACGCCGAACATGGATCGACCCAGCACCCGCAGGGTGAGGCCCCGCATGTCTTTGTCGATGTCGATCCGAGCCCCGTCGACCCAGGTCGCGGCACGTTCGTCGGCCGCCGCGGCCATGTGACCGGCGAAGGTTGCCACATGCTGCTTGGTGAAGAGCGGCTGCAGCGTCCGTCGCTGCGGCTTCCACGGCTCGTACGGCAGGTTGAAGACGTTGTCCCCGATCAGGCGCGTCTCGACGTGCACTTGTGTCAGCTTGTCCATGGTGTCGTTGCTGGAGCCTGCGAGCACGTCGTGGGCGCCTTGCGGCGAGGTGACCAGTACGAACGGCGGCACGACGAGCCGGGGACCAACGGGGACCCGGACGACAGGCCCCGCCAGATCACGGACGAAGGCGGGCCCGGTGTGGAACTCCCTCAAGGCCCGTATGCGCGCCGGGAGCGACATCGGCGCGACCGGCGGCAAACCCGGTGAATCTGATGCGACTGTCATCGCTGGCTCCCTTCGAGCCGCCCTCGCACCATTGTCGTGGCCTGTTCGCGAATCCGCCACGGGTAACTCAGTGAGCACACGTCTCGCGCATGGGGTTGGTCGGACGTGACCGGCTGCACCGGCTGCTCTCGCGGCGGTGTGACGCAGTGCTCGTGACGCATCGCCGCCTTGCGAGCGGCCAGTCAGCTCGTGACCGCCAGCCCGTGAGGTGTCAGCGCCGGTTCACGCGGGAGGACCGTCCAGCACCTTGGGAACGAACTCCATCATCTGCAGTCGGCCGTCGAACGTGCAGTGGTTGACAGTCTCGAGTGCAACATCAGGCCACCCGGCATAGAAGTGCTCGCGGCCGGACGCACCATTGACCACCGGAAACACAACGACCCGAAGCCGGTCCACCAAGCCCGCGACCAGGAGCGACCGACACAGACTGAGGCTGCCGATTGTGCGCAGGGAGATGTCGCCGTCCTGCTTCATGCCGCGGACCACGTCCACCGCGTCATCCGAGACGAGGCGAGTGTTCGCCCAAGTCAGCGGGGCCTCCAGTGTGGAGGAGAACACGATTTTGTCCATGGCGGTCAGCGCGTTCATGTCCTCCTCGCCCGACTCCACGAAACCGGCGAAAAGCCGGTACGTCGTGGCGCCCATCAGGGAGGTGTAGTTGCCCGCGGCATCCTCGTCGAGCCACGCGAAGTATTCGGGGCCCCCCATACCCCACAAGCCTGGCCAGCCCTCCGCCGACGAGAATCCGTCCAATGAGGTGATGATGTCGACCATGAGTGCCGGCATGAGACTCCTCATCTTCCGTGGGTACTCCACATTGCCCCTGCCGGGCGCCGAGCACAACCACCACGTCCGCTGCGTCCCATGCTCCCCGGACGCCGCGGACTCATCTGGCAGATCAGATTCCGACGCCGACAGGCGGCGGAAAGACACGGTGCCAGCCGGCGCTCTCCCATCGCGACCCAAGGAGGCGTTCGGCCCCGGAGTTCCGTCTTGGTGGTCAACCCAGAGTCGTGTCTTCGATGGAGGCTGTCGGGGTGATCTCTGGAAGGCGCCCCATGCGGATCGAGTTGAGCAGCCCGAGCAGGCTGGCCAGCACAGGCACGAGCAAGGCGATCTGCAATGCGAGATCCCGGGCGTCAGTGTTGATCTCTCGGATCTCCGCCTGAACTGCTTCTGGTTCGTCAGCCAACAGCGTGTCGAGCTGGGTGTTGCTCATGATCTGGGCGTCGTCCTCCAGGGTCGCGGCGATCTGGTCCTTCTGGGCGGCCGGGATCACCGTGCTGTCCTGGGTCATCTCGTTGAAGCTGAACGACAGGGCGGCCAGCATGAGTCCTCCGGCGACCGCGAGGCCGAACGACAGCCCGAACGACCCTGCGGCCGAGTTCACTCCGGCCGCTTCGCTGACGCGCTCCTCGGCGATGGGGGCCAACGTGTAGTTGTTGAGCTGGGACACCAGCAGGCCGAGCCCGGAGCCCGCCAGGAGCAAGGGGCCGATGAGCCACCAGCCGAAGTCGGCGCGAGGGACCAGCGGGATGATCAGGACCATCCCCAGGGTCGTGAGTGTGAAGCCCCAACGGACCACGCTGCTGGCGCGACGCTTGCCGGACTTGCGGCCGGCGATCATGGCGACCGCGAACATGCTGAGCGACAGCGGGGCCAGGGAGAGCCCTGCCTCCATCGCGTTGTACTCGAGCGTCATCTGCAAGAAGATCGGGAGCACGATCATCGCGCCGCCGAGAGTGATCTGCTGCAGCATCTGCTGCGAGATGCCGATCCGGAAGTGCGGGAACCGGAACAGATCCGGGTCGAGCAACGTCGGCTTGCCTTGGCGCTTGCGGCGGAGCAGCCAGTACGCCAGGGCCGCGAGTCCAACGAGGCCGGCCACGATGAGCACGCCCACCGCTTCGCCGCCCTCCTGCCAGACGAGGATGCCCAGGACGACTCCGCCCATCCCAACGACGGAGAGCGCTGCGCCCACCAGGTCGACCTGTCGAGGACCCGTGTAGGCCACGTCGCGGACCAGCTTGATGTTCACGAGCACCACCGCGATGACCAACGCTTCCAGCAGGAAGCCAACGCGCCACGACAGGTAGGTGGTGACGAAGCCCCCGAGCAGCGGCCCTACGGCTGCGGCGATGGCCGCGGCTGCCCCGACCAGGGCGTAGGTCTTCTTGCGAGCGGATCCGTCGAAGTTTCCGTGGATGAGTGACTGCATGGCGGGCAGAAGCAGCGACGCCCCCAAACCTCCGATGATCGCCCAGAACACGATGATCGTGGTCAAGTTCTGGGCCAGCGTCATCGCCAAGGCGCCGATGGCGTAGGCGAGTAGGCCCAGGACGTAGGCGCGCTTGCGACCGATGAGGTCGCCCACCTTGCTGCTGATCAGGATGAACGCGGCCGAAACCAGCGCCTCGAGCGCGATCGCGGACTGCACGCCGCTCACCGTCGTGTCGAGATCATCGACCACCGCAGAGATCGAGACGTTCATCAGCGACGTGTCGACAACGAGCACAAACATGGCCGCGGCCAGCAGCATGGCCAGCCGGGAACTGTGCGGGCCTTCCGAAGAAGCATCAGCACTCGTGTCCTCGTTCATAGGACCTCCCACCCACACCCTCGCCCTCGGGCCCCGCCCGCACCTCATCCGTTATGGATGACCGCATGGCACATCGCCTAGAGACCGGCGTGGTCGCAGCGGCGCGCTCAGGTTCCGGTGCGGCGGCACGGGATTGGACCCTCACGTTGACGTCCATCCCTGTGATACCCGCGCAGATCGGTGCGTGTCGGGCCAGCGTCATCATGGGCGGTGTGAGCGCCCCACCGGCCGCTGCCGACCTCAGCCCTGCGGCGCACCGGCGATGTTGACCAGCCAGCCGATGCCGAACTTGTCGACCAGCATCCCGAACTCGTCGCCCCACGGGGCGGCCTCGAGCGGTTGCGGCACCTGACCTCCCTCGGCGAGCCCGGCGAACCACCCGCGCAGGGCGTCCGCGTCCTCCGGCGACCCGGACAGGCTGATCGAGACGTTGTTGCCCATGGTCACCTGGGTCATCTCCGGCGGTGCGTCCGCGACCATCAACGTGAAGCCCGCAGGCGTCTCGAGCTGGCCGTGCATCACCTGGGTGGCGAGCGGCCCCTCGGTGCCCATGTCCCCGAAGGTCATCACGGTGAGGTCGCCACCGAGGACCGACTGGTAGAACTCCAGGGCCTCGCGGGCCTTGCCGTCGAGGACGTTGACGTAGGGGTTGAGCAGGCTGGTCATGTGGGCTCCCGTTGGTCGGTGATGGACACCGACCAATCTAGGAGCCTGTGACCGCCCGGTCGAGGTTCGTCACCCCGGACCCGGGGGCCGACTGGGTCGATCAGTCCAACCGGTACGGGCTGGCCCCGGGCTCCCACGTGACCGCGTGCGCGGCCTCGTAGGCGTCGACCGCGGTCCGGATGGTCGGGTAGAAGCGGTCGTTGCTCAGGGTCGGGATCCCGTAGCTCCCGACCTTGGTCTGGACGGCATCCTTCAGCTCAGCGAAGACCAGTCGCGTCCCGACCCCATCGAGGTCAGCGTCGAGGTCGGCGAGCATGTCCGCCGCGGTGGTGTCGACGTCGGTGATCGGCTCGGCCGCGACGATGATCCACACAGGCCTGGGCTCGATGGCTGCGAGACGGCGCACCTGGTTGCGGAACGTGCGTGCGTTGGCGAACAGCAGCGGTGCGTCGAACCGGTAGATCGCGAGACCGGGAAGGTGCTCGGAGGTCTCACGGTAGGCGGTGTCGTGGTAGCCGCGGACGCCACCCGAGCGGCCGAGGATCGCCTGGTGGGGCCACCAGAGCCGGCGGAACACGTTGAGGATCGACAGGCCAACCGCCGCAGCGATGCCGTACAGCACCCCCAGGAGGGCGACGCTGAGGAACGCGACGAGGGCGAGGATGAAGTCGGAGCGGCGTTGGCGCCGCAGCCGTCGCAGTCCGGCGATGTCCGCGAGGGACAGCGATGCGGCGATGACGACTGCTGCGAGCGCGGGCTGCGGAAGATTGCGGAGCAGTCCGGGCGCGGCGATGAGCAGGGCGACGACCGCTGCCGCTCCGACCAGGCCGGTGACCTGGGTCCGCGAGCCGCTCTGGAACGCGACCGCGGTCCGCGATCCGCTGGCGCTGACGGGGAACCCCTGGAAGCACCCGGCGGCGATATTGGCCGCGCCGACGCCGATCATCTCGCGGTTCCCGTCGATCTCCTCCCCGGTCTTGTCGGCGAACACGGACGCGTTCGAGATGGTGTCGGTGAGCGAGACCAGTGAGATGCCGAGCGCGCCGGCGAAGAGAAGTCCCAGGTCGCCGATCGGCACCGTCGGCAACGTGAGGGGTGGGAAACCTGACGGGAGGACTCCGACCAGGTCGACACCTCGGTCCGCGAGATCGAACGCCGCGACGGCAGCGATCGCGAGGACGACGGCGGTGAGCACGGCCGGGAAGATCGGCCACAGGCGCTGGAGTCCCACGATCAGGACCAGGCATGCTGCCCCGACCGCCAGCGAGGCTCCGACGGTCTCTCCGTCACCGACCGCCTCGGCGAACGCGACCGCCTCGCCGATCAGGCCGTCCGCATCGACGGAGAACCCGAACAGCTTGGGCAGCTGGCTGACGAGGATCGTGAGCGCGAGGCCGTTCATGTACCCGATCTGGGTCGGCTTCGACAGGAGGTCGGCGATGAAGCCGAGGTTGAACACGCCGGCGAGCACGGTGATCGCACCCACCATGAGGGCGAGCACGGAGGCGTAGGCGACGGCGGTCCCCGCGTCTCCGTCGGCTGCCACGAACGGGACGACGATCGCGGCGATCATCGGGCCGAGCGACGAGTCCGGACCGAGCACGAGCACCCGGGACGGGCCGAACAGCGCGTACGCGAGCAACGCGAGGATGGTCGTGTACAGACCGGTGATGGCCGGCAGGCCCGCCAGCTCGGCGTACGCCATCCCCTGCGGGACCAGCAGCGTGGTGAGCACCAGCCCAGCGGCCAGGTCCTTCCCGAACAGGGCCGGCCGGTAGGACCGCAGCATCGCCAGCCCCGGCACCGTGCGCGAGAGGGCATCGAGGCGAGGGGTCGCGTCCGCTGCCACTGCCGTTCCTCTCGGTCGGGCTCTCCCGTCCGGCACGGGCCTGTTCGATACCCCCACCCCACACCCCGTACGGCGCATCCGCACCGCCTGAACTGGGTGACCTCTGGGCACGTCGCCTCCGGAGCGGCGGGACGTCGGCACAGGGGCGGGCAGGCTGGTCGTGCCGCTCCCCGCTCCGGTGGGCTGGATCACCGGCCAGTCGAGGAGCCCGTGACCCCGCCCGTCGACGGGTCCGTGCTCAGCGCACGAGGAGGTTGAGCAGCAGCGTGAGCAGCACCGAGAGCAGGACCGACACCAGGATCATCACCAGGCAGCCGGGGAATCCGCCCACGGGACGGAACCGGACAGGACTCATCAGGAGCCCGTGACCGCCTGGTCGAGGTTCGTCAGCGCGCTCTCCAGGTCCGCCTGCGAGACCAGCGGGAAGCTGATCTTGCTGAGCAGCTCCTGGTCGGTGACGTTGCTCCAGTCGTAGGTGTGCCGGACCTTCGTCGCCTCGGAACCCTCCGCCTCGAGCTCCCACACCCACTGCCAGCCGGGGGGCTCCTGGCCGGCGGGGGCCGTCTGCCAGGCGAGCAGCTGGTTGGGCGAGTAGCCCGTGACGGTGTTGTCGGTCTGGTAGTCGCCACCCATGTGGTCGCCGGTCATGTCCATGGTGAAGACGTCGCCGACCTGCTGGATGCGGTCGGAGCCCACGTCACCCTTCACGAAGCCCGAGCCGTCGATCTGCGCGTGCCGCTCGGGGTTGCTCAGCACGTCGAAGACGGCGGACGTCGGGGCCTGGATGGTGCGCTCCACGGTGATCTTCTTGTCGTCGGTCATTCCTCGACCATGACGCGCACAGGGACCCCGGACAACCGTCCGGGGTCCCTAGGGGTGATCAGCGAGCGGTCAGCCCGCGTGGCCGCGCAGCAGGTCGGCGAAGTCGGTCACCGGGCCGACGTCGGTGCCGGACGTGCGCGTCGTACGACGCCCGCTCGCGTCCGGGCCGAAGCCCGCGACGTGGTCGGTGCCCACGACGAGCCCGGCCAGCTCCCCCGCGGCGCGGGTGATCCGCGCCGTGAGGTCGGTGGTGCCGCCGAAGTCCTCGGTGGCGGCGAAGACGCCGGTCGGGACGACCACGGCCCGCAGGTAGGCGAAGAGCGGACGCATGGCGTGGTCGAGCACCAGCGAGTGCCGGGCGGTGCCGGCCGTGGCCGCGATGAGCACCGGCATGCCGTTGAGCGCGTCGGTGTCGAGGGCGTCGAAGAACATCTTGAAGAGCCCGCTGTAGGACGCCGTGAACACCGGCGTCACCGCGATCATCCCGTCGGCCGACGACACCAGGTCGCGGACCTCGGACAGGCGCGCGGTGGGCACGCCGCCGCTGGTCATGTACGACGCGAGGTCGCCCGCCAGCTCGCGCAGCTCGACGTGCTCGAGGCGGACGGCCTCGCCGCGCGCGCCGACCTGGGCGGTGACGGCGTCGGCGACCTGGTCGGCGAGCAGCCGGGTGGACGAGGGGACGCTGAGGCCGGCGGTGATGACGACGACGGTGCGGGTCATGCGGAGGCTCCTTCGGGGCTGGTGGAGGTGGCGGCCTCCAGCGCGGCACGGGCGGGCTCGACGAGGTGGTGCGGGGCGTCGGGCCCGGCGGCGACGAGGGAGGTGTGGGTGGGCGGGTCGCTCGGCACGTGGGCCGGGCGGCGGCGGTCGAACTCGGCGCGCAGCACCGGGACGACGTCACGGCCGAGGATCTCGAGCTGCTCGAGCACGACGTCGATCGGCAGGCCGGCGTGGTCGATGAGGAACAGCTGGCGCTGGTAGTCACCGGCGTAGTCGGCGAAGCCGAGGGTGCGCTCGATGACCTGCTCGGGGGTGCCGACGGTCAGCGGGGTCATCGTGGAGAAGTCCTCCAGCGAGGGGCCGTGGCCGTAGACGGGGGCGTTGTCGAAGTAGGGCCGGAACTGGCGCTTGGCCTCGGCCTCCGTCGTACCCATGAAGACCTGGCCGCCGAGGCCGACGATCGCCTGGTCGGCGCTGCCGTGGCCGTAGTGCTCGAAGCGCTGGCGGTAGAGGCGCACCATCTGCTCGGTGTGCTCCTTGTTCCAGAAGATGTGGTTGTGGAAGAACCCGTCGCCGTAGTAGGCCGCCTGCTCGGCGATCTCGGTGCTGCGGATCGAGCCGTGCCACACGAACGGCGGCGTGCCGTCGAGCGGGGCCGGGGTGCTCGTGTAGCCCTGCAGCGGGGTGCGGAACTGGCCCTGCCAGTTGACGACCGGCTCGCGCCAGAGCAGGCGCAGCAGGTGGTAGTTCTCGATGGCGAGCTTGATGCCGTCGCGGATGTCCTTGCCGAACCACGGGTAGACCGGGCCGGTGTTGCCGCGGCCCATCATCAGGTCGATGCGGCCACCGGAGAGGTGCTGGAGCATCGCGTAGTCCTCGGCGATCTTGACCGGGTCGTTGGTCGTGATCAGCGTCGTGGACGTGGAGAGGAGCAGCTTCTCGGTCTTGGCGGCGATGAAGCCCAGGTGGGTCGTCGGGCTGCTCGGCACGAACGGCGGGTTGTGGTGCTCACCGGTCGCGAAGACGTCGAGCCCGACCTCCTCGGCCTTGAGCGCGATGCGGGTCATCGACTCGATGCGCTCGGCCTCGCTCGGGGTGCGTCCCGTCGTCGGGTCGGGCGTCACGTCGCCGACGCTGAAGATGCCGAACTGCATGACTGCCTCCTGGTGCTCTGCTCCAACCGATCTGATTGAAGATTGTACGACATGTAACGGCGGGTGCCCGTCGGATATTCCGAGCGTCCCGACCTTGGCTACCCATACCCCCTAGGGGTACTGTCGATGGCATGGAACACAGCTACGTCGCGCACGGCACCAAGGACAAGCACCTCCAGCGTCTCAAGCGCATCGAGGGCCAGGTCCGCGGGCTGCACCGGATGGTCGACGAGGAGCAGTACTGCATCGACATCCTCACGCAGGTCTCCGCCGTCACCCGCGCCCTCCAGTCGCTGTCCCTGGCCCTGCTCGACGAGCACATGGAGCACTGCGTCGTCGAGGCCGTCCGCGAGGGCGGCGACGAGCAGCAGGCCAAGCTCAAGGAAGCCAGCGCGGCCATCGCGCGGCTCGTGAAGTCCTAGAGGAGGACCCCATGACCACCGACACCCAGACCTTCACCGTGACCGGCATGACCTGCGGCCACTGCGTCGCCAGCGTCACCGAGGAGATCAGCGAGATCCCCGGCGTCGAGTCCGTGGACGTCGTCCTCGACTCGGGCGCCGTCACCGTCACGAGCAGCCAGCCCCTCGAGCAGCAGGCCGTCCGCGCCGCCGTCGAGGAAGCCGGCTACCAGCTGGCATGACGAGCACCCCGGTGCGGGTGGCGCTCTTCGTCACCGCGCTCGCCCTCGTCTTCGGTACGGCGTGGGGCGCCGGCCGTCTCGTCGAGGACCGCGTCGGACCCGTCGAGGTGGCCACCGACACCCACGCGGGTGACACGCACGACGACTCGGAGGAGCCCCCGGCCTCCACCGCCGTGGCGGCCGACGTCCCCGGCGGGCTCCAGGTCAGCGAGGCCGGCTACACCCTCGAGCTGCCCGCCAGCGGGCTGACCCCGGGCCGCGTGACCCTGCGCTTCGTGGTGACCGGTCCCGACGGCGCGGCCGTGACGGCGTACGACGAGGAGCACGAGAAGGACCTGCACCTCGTCGTCGTACGCCGCGACTTCTCCGGCTACCAGCACGTCCACCCGACGATGTCCGCCGACGGCACCTGGACCACCGACGTGGACCTGACGCCCGGCGCGTGGCGGGTCTTCGCGGACTTCGCCCCCACCGGAGGCCCGGCCCTGACGCTGGGCACCGACGTCGAGGTGGCCGGCCGCTTCGCACCGGCTCCGCACCCCGGCAACCGGACGACCGACACCGTCGACGGCTACACCGTCGACCTGGTGGGCGACCTCGACGAGGGAGCGGTCGCCGTCCGGGTCAGCCGCGACGGCGAGCCGGTGACCGACCTCGAGCCCTACCTCGGCGCCTACGGCCACCTGGTCGCGCTGCGCGAGGGCGACCTGGCCTACCTCCACGTCCACCCCGAGGACGGCGACGCCGGCCCGGAGGTCCCGTTCGCGGTCGAGGTGCCCAGCGCGGGCGGCTACCGCCTGTTCTTCGACTTCCGGCACGAGGGCGTGGTCCGCACCGCGAGTTCGCCGTCCGCAGCCACGGGCAGGAGGGTGAGTCACCATGGCCACTGACGTGCGAGCTCGCGATCACCGGCATGACCTGCGCGTCGTGCGCCAACCGCATCGAGCGCAAGCTCAACAAGCTCGACGGGGTCACCGCCACCGTCAACTACGCCACCGAGAAGGCCAAGGTCTCCTACCCGACCTCGGTCAGCACCGACGACCTGCTGCGCACCGTCGAGCAGGCCGGGTACGCCGCCGCGCTCCCGCCGCCGCCCGGCGCGACCGCCGACGCTCGAGGACGTCCGCGACCGGGACCCGCTGCGCGACCGGCTCGTCATCAGCGCGCTGCTGAGCGTGCCCGTGGTGGCGCTGGCGATGGTGCCGTCCTGGCAGTTCGACTACTGGCAGTGGCTCTCGCTCACCCTGGCCGCGCCCGTCGTGGTGTGGGGCGCCTGGCCGTTCCACCGGGCCGCGTGGACCAACCTGCGCCACGGCGCGACCACCATGGACACCCTCGTCTCGGTCGGCGTGCTCGCCGCCTTCGGCTGGTCGCTCTACGCCCTCTTCCTCGGCACGGCCGGGACGCCGGGCATGACCCACCCGTTCGAGCTGACCGTGGACCGCACCGACGGCGCCGCCAACATCTACCTCGAGGCCGCCGCCGGGGTGACCACGTTCATCCTGGCCGGCCGGTGGCTCGAGTCGCGGGCCAAGCGACAGTCCGGCGCCGCCCTGCGCGCCCTCATGGAGCTCGGCGCCAAGGAGGTCGCGGTGCTCCGCGGTGGCTCCGAGACCCGCATCCCCATCGAGCAGCTCGCGGTGGGCGACCACTTCGTCGTACGCCCGGGCGAGGCCGTCGCCACCGACGGCGAGGTCACCGAGGGCAGCTCGGCCGTGGACCGCAGCATGCTGACCGGCGAGTCCGTGCCCGTCGAGGTCGGCCCCGGCGACACCGTCGTCGGCGCGACCGTCAACGCCGGCGGACGCCTCGTCGTGCGGGCCACCCGGGTCGGCTCCGACACCCAGCTCGCGCAGATGGCCCGCCTCGTCGAGGACGCCCAGAACGGCAAGGCCCAGGTGCAGCGCCTCGCGGACCGCATCTCCGGGATCTTCGTCCCGATCGTGATCGGCCTGGCCGTGGCCACCCTCGGCTTCTGGCTCGGCTCGGGCGCCGGGGCGACGGCGGCCTTCACCGCCGCGGTGGCGGTGCTGATCATCGCCTGCCCGTGCGCCCTCGGGCTCGCGACGCCGACCGCGCTGATGGTCGGCACCGGCCGGGGCGCCCAGCTCGGCATCCTCATCAAGGGCCCGGAGGTCCTCGAGTCCACCCGCCGCGTCGACACGGTCGTGCTCGACAAGACCGGCACCGTCACCACCGGCGAGATGACCGTCCACGCCGTCGCGGCCGCGCCCGGGGTCGACGAGCAGGAGCTGCTCCGCCTGGTCGGCGCCCTGGAGCAGGCGTCCGAGCACCCGATCGCGCGCGCCGTCGCGGCGTACGCCGGGTCCGACGCGACTGTCACCGACTTCGTCGCCACCGGCGGGGTCGGGGTCACCGGCACCGTCGACGGGCGCTCGGTCTTCGCCCGCCGACCGCAGCTGGCGGCGGACGACAGTCCCGCGGTCGGTTCGGACGTCGTACGCCGCCAGTCGGTGCTCGACCCCGGCGACGACCCGCTCCGGGCAGCCGTCGACCGGGCCCACGCGGACGGCCGCACCCCGATCGAGGTCGGCTGGGACGGGCGCACCACCGGCATCGTCGTCGTCGGCGACACGGTCAAGGAGACCTCGGCGGAGGCGGTGCGGATGCTCCGCGACCTCGGCCTCACGCCGTACCTCCTCACCGGCGACAACGAGGCGGCCGCCCGCGCGGTAGCCGACCGGGTCGGCATCGAACACGTGGTCGCCGACGTGCTGCCGGCCGACAAGGTCGACGTGGTCAAGCGCCTCCAGGACGAGGGGCGGGTCGTCGCGATGGTCGGCGACGGCGTCAACGACGCGGCCGCCCTCGCCCAGGCCGACCTCGGCCTCGCCATGGGCACCGGCACCGACGTGGCCATCGAGGCCAGCGACCTGACGCTGGTGCGCGGTGACCTGCGGGTCGCGGCCGACGCGATCCGGCTCTCGCGGCGCACGCTGGGCACCATCAAGGGCAACCTGTTCTGGGCGTTCGCCTACAACGTCGCGGCCATCCCGGTCGCCGCGGCCGGGCTGCTCAACCCGATGCTCGCGGGCGCGGCGATGGCCTTCTCCAGCGTCTTCGTGGTCACCAACAGCCTGCGGCTGCGGGGCTTCCGCTCGGCGGTGCGCTGATGAACGCGCGCAACACCCTCGCCGCCAGTGCCACCCTGCACTGCCTCACCGGGTGTGCGATCGGCGAGATCCTCGGCCTGATGATCGGCACCGCAGCCGGCCTGACGACGGCGGTCACCATCGCGATCTCGGTGTCGCTGGCGTTCGTCTTCGGCTACCTGCTGTCGACGCTGCCGCTGGTGCAGGCCGGGGTGGCCTTCGGCGCCGCGCTGCGGATCGTCCTCGCTGCCGACACGCTGTCCATCCTGGTGATGGAGGTCGTCGACAACGCCGTCATGGCCGTCGTGCCCGGCGCGATGGACGCCGGGCTGGTCAACCCGGTCTTCTGGCTGTCGATGATCCTGGCGCTCTCGGCCGCCTTCGTCGTGGCCTTCCCCGTCAACCGCGCCCTCATCGACCGCGGCAAGGGTCACGCGCTGACCCACGACATGCACGCCGGGCACTCGCCGGCTGAGTCCGACCACCAGCACCACTGAGAGGCAGGGACCCCATGCAGACCTCGACCCTCGCCGCCGCCGTCGCGGGCTTCCTCCTCGGCGGGCTCACCGTCTCGGTCGCCGCCACCCTCGAGGACGAGCCCGCGGCGCCGGCACCCGTGGAGCAGCAGCACCCCTGACGGCGTACGCCCGCGCCACCGCGGTCCCGGAGCGGTGAGCCAGCCACACTCCCGGGGCTGCGCCGGTGGCTGGCGCACCTCCCGGCTGGCGTGTCGCGGAGACCCGCTGGGGTGGAGGTGACACAGCCACGTTCCGTCGACGGCGAATGTGGCTGGCGCACCGCTCGCCCGGCGTGTCCGGGGACCCGCCGAGGCGGAGGTGACGGGCCACCTTCCTTCGCCGGCGAAGGTGGCTGGCTCACCGCTTCCCGCGCGGCCACGGGCATCGCGGGCGCCACGACCACGGGCCTCGACCCCCTGGGCACCCGTCCGTGAACACAAGGTGCACAACGTCGACCCCGACGCGCGGCGGCTCCAAGGTGTGACGTGAGCCACATCCCCTGAACTAGGAGCCGTCATGACCAGGCGCACCCCTCTCGCTGCACTCGCCGTACTCGCGGTGACGTCCCTCGCCGCCTGCGGCGGCGACGACGCCGACCCCGCCGCCTACCCGGAGGACGACATCACGATCGTCGTCCCCTTCGCCGCAGGTGGGCCCACCGACACGGTGACCCGCCTGATCGCCGAGCCGATGGCCGAGGAGCTCGGCCAGCAGATCGTCGTGCAGAACGTCGAGGGTGCCGGCGGCACCGTCGCGGCCGGCCAGGTGGCCGACGAGGACCCGGACGGCTACCAGGTGCTGATGCACCACATCGGCATGTCCACGGCACCGGCCCTCTATCCCGACCTGGAGTACAGCCCGCTGGAGGACTTCAAGACCATCGGCCTGGTCACCGAGGTGCCGATGACGATCGTGGCGCGCAAGGACTTCGAGCCGGAGACGCTCGAGGAGCTCGTGACCTACGTGGGGGAGAACGCCGACACCGTCACGCTGGCCAACGCCGGCGTCGGCGCCGCGTCCCAGCTCTGCGGACTCCTCATCGAGGAGGCCATCGGCGTCGACCTGACCGAGGTGCCCTACGACGGCACCGGCCCGGCGCTGACCGACCTCGTCGGCGGCCAGGTCGACTTCATGTGCGACCAGACCACCAACACCACGGGGCAGATCCTGTCCGGTGACATCAAGGGCTACGCCGTGACGACCCCGGAGCCGGTCGAGGCGCTGCCCGACCTGCCCACCACGGCCGAGGCCGGCCTGCCCGAGGTCGAGGTCAGCGTGTGGCACGGGCTCTACGTCCCGGCCGAGACCCCCGACGAGATCGTCGAGAAGCTCACCGACGCACTGGCGGTCGCGCTGGCCGACCAGAACGTCATCGACCAGATGGCCGACCTGGGCACCACCCCGGTGGCCGAGGACCAGGCGACGCCCGACGCCCACACGGCCAAGCTCGAGGAGCAGATCGACAGCTGGACGCCGATCATCGAGGAAGCCGGGGTCACCGGCGAATGAGCAGCACCCCTGCGGCGCCCGGCGACCACGCCGGGCGCCTCGGCGGGGGCCGGTCCGGGCCGTCCCTCCCCGACCTGATGGCGGGCGCCACCTTCGTCGTCCTCGGTCTCGCGTTCGCCATCGGCGGCGCGAGGTACGACGTGGGCTCGGCGCTGCGCATGGGCTCCGGCTACGTCCCGCTGATGCTCGGCTCCATCCTGACCCTGCTGGGAGTGGTCATCGTGGCCGCGTCGTTCCGCGGCGTCGACCCCACGGTGGCCAACGCCGACCGGGGGCCGATCCCGTGGCAGCGCATGGGCCTGATCGTCGGCGCGATCCTGTTCTTCGGGTTCACCGTGAGCGGGCTGGGCCTGGGTCCCAGCCTGCTGGTGACGACCTTCCTGGCGGCCCTGGCCGGGCACGGGACACGTCCCGGCCGGGCGGCGGTCATCGCGATCGGCCTGACGGCGCTGTGCCTGGGGGTCTTCGTCGGCCTGCTCCAGCTGCGCCTGCCCATCCTCGGCGAGTGGCTGGGGGGCTGACGTGGACGGCATCCTGCTGGGACTGGAGACTGCCCTCCAGCCCTCCAACATCCTCATCTGCCTGCTCGGTGTCACCCTCGGCACCGCGGTGGGGGTCCTGCCGGGCATCGGCCCGACGGCGACGGTGGCCCTGCTGCTGCCGATCACCTTCGAGTTCGACCCGGTCGCCTCGCTGATCATGCTGGCCGGCATCTACTACGGCGCCCAGTACGGCGGCTCGACCACGGCCATCCTGCTCAACCTGCCGGGAGAGTCCTCCGCGGTGGTGACGGCCCTCGACGGGCACCAGATGGCCAAGCAGGGCCGGGCCGGGCCAGCCCTGGCGACGGCCGCGCTCGGCTCGTTCTTCGCCGGCACCGTGGCCACCGTGCTCGTGGCGCTCTTCGCGCCACCGCTGGCCGCCGTGGCCCTCGAGTTCGGACCGGCGGACTACTTCGCCATCGTGGTCCTCGGCCTGCTCGCCTCGATCGCCCTGGCCAGCGGGTCGGCGATCAAGGCGCTCGCGATGATCGTGCTCGGGCTGCTGCTCGGCACCATCGGGCAGGACCAGTTCACCGGGGTCCCGCGCTTCACGTTCGGGGTGCGCGAGCTCTACGGCGGACTGGACTTCGTGTCCCTGGCCGTCGGCCTCTTCGGTGTGGCCGAGATCATCCGCAACCTCGAGCACCGGATCAACCCGAGCATCGTGACCAAGAAGGTCGAGGGCCTGTGGCTCACCAAGGAGGACTTCCGGCGCATCCGGATGCCCGTCCTGCGGGGCACCACGATGGGCTCCCTGCTCGGGGTGCTGCCCGGCGGCGGCCACGTCCTGGCCAGCTTCACGTCGTACTCGGTGGAGAAGCGGATCTCCAAGAACCCGCAGGAGTTCGGCAAGGGGGCCATCGAGGGGGTCGCGGCGCCGGAGTCGGCCAACAACGCGGCCGCGCAGACGTCGTTCATCCCGCTGCTGACCCTGGGACTGCCGGCCCACCCGGTGATGGCGCTGCTCGTCGGCGCGTTCATCATCCAGGGCATCACGCCCGGTCCCAACGTCATCAACGACGAGCCGGAGCTCTTCTGGGGGCTGATCGCGTCGTTCTGGGTCGGCAACCTGCTGCTGATCATGCTCAACCTGCCGCTGATCGGGCTCTGGGTGCGGATGCTGAGCGTGCCCTACAGCGTGCTCTTCCCGGCGATCATCGCCTTCGCGTCGATCGGCTGCTACTCCCTGGGCCTCAACTCCTGGGACGTGTTCGCCGTCGCGGTGGCCGGCGTGCTCGGCTACTTCCTCATCCGCTGGGGCTGCGAGGCGGCGCCGCTGCTGCTCGGGTTCGTGCTCGGGCCGCTCCTGGAGGAGAACCTGCGCCGGGCGATGATCATCTCGCGGGGCGACCCGTCGGTGTTCGTCACCCGGCCGATCTCGGCGACGCTGCTGGCACTCGCGCTCATCATCGTGGTGGCGGCCCTGCTGCCGTCGGTCCGCAAGAAGCGCGAGGTCGTCTTCAGCGGCGAGGACGACTGACCCCCGTCACCCACCACGGGGATCGGCGGCGGTGTGCTGCCAGCGGTACTCCACCTCTGGCCGCCCACCGCCGCCGTACCGCAGTGAACGGACTGCGAGACCGACGTCGGCGAGGTGCTCGAGGTAGCGCCGGGCCGTGACCCGGGAGCTGTCGAGGCGCTCGGCCAGCTCGCGGGCCGACAGCACGCCCGGCGGCGTGCGCAGCTCGGCGATCGTCTCCTGCAGCCGCTCGGCGGTGAGCCCCTTGGGCAGCACCCCGGCGACGCTGGCCACCCGCAGGGAGCCGAGCATCCGGTCCACCTCGTCCTGGAGCACCTCCGACGGGGCGTCGACCAGCTGGCGGCGGTACTCGGCGTACTGCTCGAGCTTGGAGCGGAACATCGGGAACGTGAAGGGCTTGATGAGGTAGAGCGCCACCCCGTGCGCCACCGCGCGCCGGACCATGTCGGCGTCGCGGGCCGACGTGACCGCGATGACGTCGCACAGGTCGCCGCCGGCACGCAGGTTGCGCAGCAGCCCGAGGCCGTGGCCGTCGGGGAGGTACATGTCGAGCAGGACCAGGTCGACCTCGAGCTCGCCGAGCAGCCTCGAGGCCTCGGTGGCGGAGTGGGCGATGCCCACCACCTCGAAGCCGTCGACGCGGCGGGTGTACTCCGCGTGCGCCTCGGCGACCAGGGGCTCGTCCTCGACGACGAGGACCCGCACCGTCACGACGCGCTCCCGAGGACGACGGTGAGCTCGGCCCCGCCCAGGGGCGAGCGGCCGATGGTGACGCTGCCGCCGAGGCGGCGGGCGACCTGCGAGACGAGGGCGAGGCCCACGCCGCTGCCGTCGCCGGTGTCGGCCTTGGTGGTCCAGCCGCGCTCGAGCGCGTGGGCCGCCTCCTCGGGCGTGAGCCCGGGGCCGCTGTCGCCGACCACGACGCGGACGCGCCCGTCGGAGCCCTCGAGGTGGACCACGATCCGCCGGTCGGCGCGTCCGGCCACCGCGTCGAGGGCGTTGTCGACGAGGTTGCCGAGCACCGTCACCAGGTCGCGGGTGGAGATCTCCGACTCCCCGGCGGCCAGGTCGCCCGCGGGCAGCTCGCCGGTGACCGTGAGCTGGACGCCGCGCTCCGAGGCCTCGGCGGACTTGCCGAGCAGCAGCGCCGCGACGACCGGCTCCGCGACGGCCCCGACCACCTGGTCGGTGAGCATCTGGGCGACCTGGAGCTCGCCGGTGACGAACTCGACGGCCTGCTCGGGGCGGCCCATCTCGATCAGGGACACCACCGTGTGGAGGCGGTTGGCCGCCTCGTGGGTCTGCGCACGCAGCGACTCGGTGAGGCCGCGGACGACGTCCAGCTCGCCGGTGAGCGACTGCAGCTCGGTGTGGTCGCGCAGGGTCACCACGGCGCCGACCTCGCGGCCCTCCCACAGGGCGGTGCTGGTGCTGGCCACCAGGACGTGGTCGCCGGTCACGTAGACCTCGTCGGCGCCCCGCTCGCCGGAGGCGGCCTCCACGAGGGCGGGCGGCAGGCCGAGCTCGCTCAGCGAGCGGCCCACCACGTCGTCGGGCAGCCGCAGCAGCCGGCGCGCCTCGTCGTTGACGAGCTGGACACGACCGTCGAGGTCGATGAGCAGCAGGCCCTCGCGGACGGCGTGCAGGACGGCGCGGTAGTACTCGTACATCCGGGTGATCTCCCGCTCCCCCAGCCCGTGGGTCTGGCGGCGCAGCCGGTGGCTGATGAACCACGGCCCCGCAGACGCCGACCAGCAGCACCGCGAGCGCGGCCACCACGATGTCCCAGAACTCGTCGACCAGCAGGTCGTCGAGCTGGCGCAGGGTGATGCCGACCGAGACCAGGGCGACCACGTCCTCGGCAGCGGCACCCGACGGGGCGGCGAAGACGGGCACGATCGAGCGGATCGACGGCCCCAGCGTCCCGACGTACTCCTCGGTGTAGACCTCGCCCTCGGGCGCACCGCCCAGGTTGCCGATGAACTCCTCGCCGAGCAGCTCGGCGTTGGGGTGGGAGAAGCGGGTGCGGTCGGGCGCCATGACCACCACGAAGTCGACGCCGGTGTCCACGCGGACGGCCTCGGCGAACGGCTGGATCAGCTCCGTCGGGTCGCCGGTGGCCATCGCCTGGTGGACGACCGGCGAGCGAGCCACCGCCTGCGCGACCGAGACCGCCTCGTCGCGGGCGCTGGCCCGGATGTCGGAGCGGGCGTCGTACGTCGCCAGGGCGAGCGCCGTGACGACCAGGACCAGCACTGCGACGAGCTGCAGCACCAGGACCTGGCGCGCCACGGAGCGCTCGTGGCCGACCCGCTTCACGGCGACATCGTAGGTGGTGCTGTGAGGCGGGTCACGTGCTCATCCGATCACAGGTGGGGTGCGGGTCATGGCGCGATGCCGATCGACGGACGGTGCGCCCAGGCCCGCTCCTGGGCCGCGGTGAGGGCCGGCCAGCGCAGGCCACCAGGGCGGGGCTCGACCCGCGAGGCGTAGTTGTCGGGCGTGAAGTCGGGGTCGAGGAAGCAGCCGGTGCCGTAGCGGGCGTCGTACGTCGGGCAGGTCGCCGCGATCCCCGCGGGCGTGGGCCGCGTCCCGGTCTCCACCCAGTCGGCGAGCGCGCCCATCACCGACGCGTAGCCGGAATTGCTGAGCGAGCTGTGCTCCGACTCGCGGCTGAAGGCCTGGACGAGCAGGTCGTCGGTGCCGGCACCCTCGCGGGTCTCGCGGTAGGCCGACTCGTGCTCGACGAAGGCCGTCGGGTCGTCGATGGCGTGCAGGGTGACCGTCGGGACGTCGACCGCGCCGGTGAGGTCGCTGTCCCACGACAGGTCACGGCGCGCGGACGGGTCGGCGGCGAACCGCTCGACCCCGGCGTTGAGGGACTTGTCGTCGTGGCTGCCGGAGTAGCGGATCCCCTGGTTGGAGAACGGGTTCCGGCCGCCGAGCCGGGCGTGCACGATGTCGCGGAAGGTGAAGGTCGCGAAGCGCAGGTGGGACTCGATGGTGCGCTCGGGGATCCCGGTGACGGCGAGGATGTCGTCGAGGTTGCGCTGCTGGAGCTCGGTGCGGGCCGCCGGGTCGGACTGGAAGCCGGTGCACTCCTGGAGCCGGGCGCGCAGGCCGGCCGAGGTCATCGTCGAACCCTCGCGCAACCCCATCCACAGCGGGTACTGCGGCTCGGTCGGGCGGGGGTGGTTGCCGCAGTAGTACTGGTAGACCACGCGCAGGTCGACCCGGTAGTCGTAACCGCGCGACCCGCCGGCCAGCACGCCGTTGGTGAGCAGCGCGCCGTCGTACGACGCGGGGTGGACCTCGACGAGCTTGGCCGCCACGTCGCCACCCCACGACTGGCCGTGCGCATAGGTGCGCCCCGGCTCGCCGACCTCCTCGACGAAGATCCGGCGCGCGCTCTCGGTGTCGGCGACGGCCATCCGGGTGCCGTAGCCGCCGCGGCGGTAGGCCGAGCCCACCCAGGCGTAGCCCTCGCGCGACCATCACCGACCACCGGTCGAGGTCCTCGAGGCTGCGGGCCGGGTCCGACTCCTCGGCCAGGTCCGGGCCGCCGTGGGCGTGCACGACGAGGTCGCCGTTCCACTCCTGCGGGACGGCGATCGTGTAGTAGGCGCCGTTGTCGTCCTGCCCGCCCCAGCAGGTCGCCAGCCCGGCGACGGCAGGCGGACAGGCGACCGGGGTGGGCGAGGCTGCGGCACTCGCCGGTGGCGCGAGCAGGCCGGCGAGGACGACGAGCGCCCCCGCGGGGACGAACCGGGCAGGACGGGACAGGTGTCGCATGTGAGCCTCCAGGAGGTGGGCGCCCGAGTGCGCCCGGGAGGCCGACGCTAGGGCGGTGTGACCTGCGTCTCACTCTTGTGTTCGTAGTGTTCCCCGCCACCCGACGGCTGTCCCTGCGGGTGAGCCCGTGTGGCGGCCCGGGTGACAGGATCGCCACGTTCGACCAGCGACGACCAGCCACACCGAGGAGTGACGATGGGCCTGTACGACATTTTCGTGCCCCAGCCCCACCAGATCGACGAGACCCGCTCGGCCCTCGACGCGGCTCAGGACCCGACGAAGGACAACGGCCCCATCCACCGCGTGATCCGGATGCTCGTCGACATCGGGCTCGAGGGACGCGGCCCGATCCGCTCCGCCGACCAGATCGCCGCCAAGGCGCTGCACAAGCAGGGCACGACGGACGAGGCGCTCGCGGCGGTGGCGCGCGGGGCGACGCTCGGCGGTGCGATCGGCGGCTTCGTCACCGGCGTCGGTGGATTCGTGACGATGCCGATCGCGCTGCCCGCCAACGTGCTCGAGTTCTACGTCCAGGCGACCCGCATGGTCGGCTCGATCGCCAGCCTCCGCGGTTACGACGTGACCGACGAGCGCGTCAAGACCGCCGTCCTGCTCACCCTCGTCGGCTCCGACGCCCACAAGGTGCTCCAGAAGGCCGGCATGAGCACCGGCGGCGGCCGGCTCGCCACCCTGGCCACCCGCGGCATGCCGCCGGCGGCCCTGATGGTGGTCAACAAGGCCGTCGGCTTCCACCTGATGCGGGGCCTCGGCCTCAAGACGCTCGGCCGGCTCGGACGCGGTGTCCCGATCATCGGCGGCCTCATCGGTGGTGGCGTCGACGCCTGGATGATGAAGCGGATCGCCGACCACGCCATGAAGGAGTTCCCGCACGTCTCGGGCTCCGGCGCGACCGCCTGACCCCTCGCCGTCCTCTCGGCCGCCCGTCAGCTGCGCGGGCGGGTGTGCACGAGCCAGGCGATGCCGAGGAAGGGGAGCACCAGCGGCAGGTAGCCGTAGCCCTGGCCGTACGCCGACCACACGGTCGCGTCGGGGAAGAGCTCCGGGTCGAGCACCGTCAGGGTGCCGACCGCCAGGACGCCGACGAGCTCGAAGCCGACGGCCGCCCAGGCCAGGGCCCGGGGACGCGGACCGACCTCGGCGAGGCCCAGGGTCGCGAGCACGTAGACCACGGCCGCGAGGGCCGACAGCGTGTAGGCCAGCGGCGCCTCGGAGGCCTTGGTGAGCAGCTGGACGAGGCTGCGGGCGGTCGCGGCCAGCGCGAAGACGGCGTACGTCGCCACGAGGACGCGCCCGAGCCCGGTCGAGGTCGAGCCGCGCCCGGACCTGCCCCGGGCCGGGGTGCGGGCATCAGGCTGCGGCATGGATCTGCACCAGGCGCAGGACGAGGAAGGCGACGGTGACCAGCGCGACGATCAGCACCGACGTGGCCCCGCGGCTGCGCTCCCCCAGCGACCAGAGCAGGCCCAGCGGCAGGATGACCAGCACGGCCAGCAGGTAGCCGACGAAGGTGATGCCGGGGTCGCCGCTGCCGCCGACGAGCTGGGCGATGCCGACGACCGCCTGGACGACCAGCCCGGCCTCGAGGAGTGCGAGCAGCGCCACGAGCACCCGGTCGGGGCTGCGGTCGAGGGCGACGTAGACACCGGTGACGAGCGCGAGGACGAGCGCGGCCACGATGAGGACCGTCTGGAGCGGATCGATCACGCCGCCAGTCTGTCAGGACGGCGGGCGGGCCAGCCGACCGCGTCGGGCCGTCGGTCGGCCGGTGCTCATCATGAGCAGCTCGATCATCGGGGCGCGCAGCTCACGGCCGGTGCCGCGCACCCAGTCGGTGTCGGTGGCGACCATGCGGAGCTCGGAGAAGAGGTGGCGGGTGCCGAAGAGCGGCGCGAGGGCACGCACCCGGTCGGCGGCGACGGCCGCGGCCTCGGGCGGTGCCGCCACGGTGCGACCGAGCGGACGCACGATGTCCTGGGTGTGGACGATGGCGTCGATGAGCGGCTCGACGTGGGTGACGGTGAGCGGCCCCTTGCGCACCTCGGCCCACTCGTCGTACTGCGCGAGGATGTCGGCCACCGGCGCGCTCCCCCGACGCTGCCCGTCGCGCAGGATCATCCCGTTGTAGCCGCGCCAGACGCCGCCCATGACCTTGACCGTGTTGACCAGTCCCAGCTGCGGGCCGGAGATGACGTGGCCGGCGACGTCGCGCACCCGCCAGCCCGCGCACAGCGACGGCTGGTCCCACTCCTCGGGGCTGAGGTCGCGGAGCACGTCGCGCAGGGCGAGCCGCTGGTCGATGGTGTGCTGCCAGACCTCGTCGCGCTCCATGACACTCTCCAGACCGTCGGTCTCCCTGACCACTTTATGGTCAGATAGACTGACGATGTTGTCAAGGAGGAACCCATGGCCCAACCGCACCCGGCGGTGCTGATGTTCGTCTCGCAGCGGCACGTGGAGAGGCAGGTGCTCGAGCACCTGTGGGAGCACGGGTACGACGACATCACCATCGCGCAGGGCCGGATCGCGGCCCGCCTCGGCGATCGCGGCTCCCGGCTCACCGAGCTGGCCGAGGCCGCCCAGGTGACCAAGCAGACCGCCGGCTACCTCGTCGACCAGCTCGAGCGCGCCGGGTACGTCGAGCGGCGACCGGACCCGACCGACGCCCGGGCCCGGCTCGTCTGCCTCAGCGACCGGGGCCGCGCCGTGCAGCGGGAGGCCCGCACCGTCGAGCGACGCATCGCGCGCGAGTGGTCGCGCCACCTCGGCGCGGAGCGCTACGGCGAGCTGCGCACCATGCTGGCGGAGCTGCGCGAGATCACCGACCCGTGGTGGGAGGGGCCGCAGGGCTGACCCGATGCGGTCTCAGTCGCGCAGGGAGGGCAGGACCTCGGACGGCGAACGCGTCGATGAACGGCGCCTGCTCCTGCCCGACGAAGTGGAGGTAGATGTCGTCGAAGCCGAGGTCGGCGTACTCCGCCAGCCACTCCCGGTGCCGGCCCAGGTCGGCCGAGACGCGGACGTGCTCGCGCACGGTCTCGGGCGTGACGTGCTCGCCCATCAGGTCGAAGGCCTCGGCGAGCTCGGTGTCCCAGTTGACGGGCTCGCTGAAGACGTTGGTGCGCCACTGGTCGTGGGCGATCGCCTCGGCCTCGTCCTCGGTGGGCGCCCACGACAGGTGGACCTGGATGGCGGCCCGTCCCTGACCCCCGGCGTCGCGGTAGGCGGCCAGCAGGTCGCGCAGGACCTCGACCGGCTGGTTGATGGTCACGATCCCGTCGGCCCAGGCCGCGACGCGTCCGGCGGAAGGCACCGAGACGGCCGGGCCGATGAGGAGCGGCCGCTGGTCCGGGACCTCCCAGAGCCGGGCCCGGTCGACGGTGACGAGTCCCCGGTGGGTGACCTCCTCGCCGTCGAGCATCCGACCGATGACCTCGACGCACTCCTCGAGACGCCGGGTGCGCTGCTCCTTGTCGGGCCACCGCTCGCCGGTGATGTGCTCGTTGGACGCCTCGCCGCTGCCGAGCGCCACCCAGAACCGGCCGGGGAACATCTGGCCCAGGGTGGCGATCCGCTGCGCGTGCACGGCGGGGTGGTAGCGCTGCCCGGGCGCCGACACGCAGCCGAACGCCAGGTCCGTGGTCGCCAGGGCGGCGCCCAGCCAGGCCCAGGCGTAGCCCGAGTGGCCGTGCCGGGTGCTCCACGGGCGAGAAGTGGTCCGAGCACATCGCCATGTCGAAGCCCGCGCGCTCGGCGTGCTGGACGTCGGTCAGCAGCTGGCGGGGCGAGATCTGCTCGTGGGAGGCGTGGAAGCCGATGCGGGTCACGGGGCCCTCTCGTTCGGTGCCGGCGCACGGGATCGGCTGGGGTGGGCGGGAGGTCGGGGTCAGTGGTCGATGCGGCGGTCGCCCTCGAGCGACGACGCGCCACCAGACGATGGCCGTACGCCGGGAGCGTCAGCGGTGATCCGGCCACGCGGTCCGGCCTCGATGCGCTGCGGGCGGCCCGGCGTCAGCAGGTCGACCAGGCCGGTGCCGCGCGTCAGGCCGGGGACCTCGACGGTGACCTCGACCGGCTCGGCGGCGAAGTTGTGGAGGGCCACCAGGGACCACTCGTCCTTGCGGCAGACGTGGGCCAGCACCCGGTGGTCGCGTGCGTCGAGCACCTCGACCGCCGACCAGCCGATCTCGGGCGACTGGCGGTAGCGGGAGATCAGCCGCTGCACGAACGACCACAGGGAGTCGGGGTCGCTGCGCTGCTGGCCGCACGTTGACCTCGTCCGGACCGTAGGCACCCTCGGTGACGGGCCGCACGAGCGGCGCGCCGGCCGCGAGGTCGAGAACCCGGCGTTGTCGCTCGCGCTGCCACTGCATCGGCGTGCGCACCGAGAGCCGGCCCGGCACGTCGAGGTTCTCCCCCATCCCGATCTCCTCGCCGTAGAAGAGCACCGGCGTGCCCGGCAGCGAGAACATCAGCGAGTAGGCCATCCGGATCCGCCGCTCGTCGCCCGCCGAGCATGGTCGGCAGCCGGCGCCGCAGCCCGCGGTCGAAGAGCTGCATGTCCGGGTCCGGCCCGAACGCGTCGAAGACCTCCTGGCGCTCGGCCTTGCTGAGCTTGTCGAGGGTGAGCTCGTCGTGGTTGCGCAGGAAGTTGGCCCACTGGCTGCCGGTGTCGATCGGCGGGCCGGTCCCGCAGGGCCTTCGCCAGCGGTCGTACGTCGCCGCGGGCGAGCGACAGGTAGGTCGCCTGCATGCCGATGAAGTCGAACTGCATGGAGAGCTCGTCGGCGTCACCGCTGCCGAAGAACTCCGCCATGTCCGGGTAGGGCAGGTTGACCTCGCCGAGGAACATCGCGGTGCCGTTGCGCCGGCCGGCGTACGCCTTGAGGTTGCGGAGGTACTCGTGCGGGTCGAAGTGGCGGGAACTTCTGCTCCCGCTTGGGCAGCTGGTCCTCGGCGAAGAGGAACGGCACCGCGTCGATCCGGAAGCCGTCGACGCCGAGCTGGAGCCAGTAGCCCATCGTCCGCATCACCTCGTCGCGCACCGCGGGGTTGGCGAGGTTGAGGTCGGGCTGGGTCTTGTAGAAGTTGTGGAGGTACCACTCCCCGGACGCGGCGTCCTTCTCCCAGATGGCGTCCTCCTTGTCCGGGAAGACCACCTGCTTGCTGGTGTCCGGCGGGGTGGACGAGCGCCAGACGTACCAGTCGCGGTACGCGGAGTCCTCGCTGCGGATCGCGTCCTTCCACCACGGGTGCCGGTCCGAGGTGTGGTTCATGACGAAGTCGATGATGATCCGGATGCCCCGCGAGTGGCAGGTGCGCACCAGCTCGACGAAGTCGCCCGCGCTGCCCGAGCCGGGGGTCGACGCCGTAGAAGTCGGTGATGTCGTAGCCGTCGTCGCGCTCGGCGGTCGGGTAGAAGGGCATCAGCCACAGGCAGGTGACACCGAGGTCGGCGAGGTAGTCGACGCGGTGCACCATCCCGCGCAGGTCACCCTGCCCGTCGCCGTCGAGGTCGAGGAAGGTCTGCACGTCCGCGCAGTAGAGGACGGCGTTCTTCCACCACATGGTCGGCGGTGTCGGTGAGGTTCACTGGTCTCCTCGGGCTGACGGGGTCGTGGGCCACCACACCACCAAAGGAGGCCCGCGCGCACAAGGGGCGAGCATCATGGTGTCGTGTGACCGACTCCGCACCGCGCTGGGTGCTGCACGTCGACATGGACCAGTTCCTCGTCGCCGTGGAGCTGCTGCGCCGGCCCGAGCTGGTGGGCCTGCCCGGTCATCGTCGGCGGTCGCGGCGACCCGACCGAGCGCGCCGTGGTCTCGACCGCGTCCTACGAGGCTCGCGAGCACGGGGTCGCGCTCCGGGATGGCGCTGAAGGTCGCCGTACGCCGTGCCCCGAGGCGGTGCTGCTGCCGGTCGACTTGCCGGTCTACGAGGCCGCGTCGGCGCGAGGTGATGCGCGACGCTGCGGGACCTCCCGGGCGCCGTCGTGGAGGTGCTCGGCTGGGACGAGGCCTTCGTCGGCGTCGAGACCGACGACCCGCGAGGCCGACCGCCCGGCGATCCAGGCCGCGGTGCTGGCGCGACCGGGCTGCACTGCTCGGTCGGCATCGGCGACACCCTCGTCCGCGCCAAGATCGCGACCGACTTCGGCAAGCCGCAGGGCACCTTCTTCCTGCACCGCGACAACTGGCTGGACGTGATGGGCGACCGCCCGACCACCGCGCTGTGGGGCGTGGGTCCCCGGATCGGCCAGCGGCTCGCCGGCGATCGGGCTCGACACCGTCGCCCAGCTGGCGAGCGCAGCCCGACGAGGTCCTGGTCGAGGCGTTCGGGCCCGACACGGCGGGCCGCACGTCGGTCGGCTCGGCCGCGGCGGCGGTCGGGCGTGGCCCGACGACACGCCCGTGGGTCGCCCGGGCGCACGGCCGCGAGACGACCTACCAGCGCGACCTCGACCCCGACGAGGTCGCCGGACGCGCTGCGCGAGCTCGCCGAGCGGGTGGTCGGCCGACCTGCGGAGCGAGGAGCGGGCGGCGATGCGGGTGCACCTCAAGGTGCGGGTCGAGCCGTTCTTCACCCCACCAAGGTCCGCAAGCTGGCCGGGCCGACGTATGGACGCCGACCTCATCGCGGCCACCGCGCACGCGCTCTACGCGCGCTCGCCGACGACCGGCCGGTGCGGCTGCTCGGCATCCGCGCCGAGATGGTGCCGCCGGAGGGCGGCTACTGAGGGTTGTCCACAGGCTCGGTCGTCGGGGTTGGCCGGGGCCGCGACGCGGGCACCGCGTGAGGGATGGACACCGACGACTGGAGCGCCTGGCTCCGCCAGCGACAGGCCGCCCGGCGGCTGGAGGCCGTCGCCCGGATCCAGGACGAGCTCGCGCAGGTGCACGCCGAGGCCGTGGCGGCCGGTGGGCTCGTGCAGGTGCGCGTCACCGCGGCCGGCCGGCCGACCGCGCTGCACCTGGCGGCGAGGGCGACCGTCTGCCGGCCGACCGAGCTGGCCGCCCCGTGATGACCGCGATCGCCGAGGCGGCCGCGTCCGCGGGCGCGCGGATGCGGGAGGTGGTCGGGGAGGTCGTGCCCGGGGTCGACCTCGAGGCGCTGCTGACCGGCGCCGTGGGTGCGGCCGGACCGGGCCGCCGTGGACGAGGAGCTCGATCGCCGGCGATCGGCGGGTCCCTAGCCGGCGCGCCGTCACTCCTGCTCGTGGATCGGGTTCTTCGGCAGCCTCTTGACCTTCTGCCGCGCTTGCGGCGCTCGGGGATCATCGAGCGCATCTCCTCGAGCTGCCGAAGCACAGCAGCCGGTCCTCGGGCTCGAGCACGATGGCTGCCGCGCGGGTTGGGGATCACCGACGGTGCCGCGGTGCAGCGTCAGCACGCGAGATGTCGCGTCTCGCGCAGGCCCGAGTCGCCGAGGGTCTTGCCCGACGATGTCGGCGTCGCCGTGGACGAGCAGCTCCGCGACGCCGTACCCGGTCGAGACGCTCAGCCGCTGCCGCACGTCGATCTGCGGGAAGGCGACCTGGTTGTCGATGTGGTCGATGATCGCGCCGGCGACGTCGAGCTTGGTCGCGGTCTCGATGCCCTCGAGGCCGGGCGAGGAGTTGACCTCCATCACCAGCGGGCCGTCGTTGCCCTCGAGCATGTCGACGCCGGCGACCCGCAGGCCCATGATCTGCGCGGAGCGGACGGCCGCCTCCTCGAAGGCCTGGTCGAGCTCGACCGGCTCGACCGAGCCGCCGCGGTGCACGTTGGAGCGGAACTCGTCGCCCTTGCGCCACCCGCCGCATCGCCGCGACGACCCGGTCGCCGACGACGAGCGCGCGGATGTCGCGGCCCTTGCACTCCTTGACGAAGCGCTGGATCAGGACGTTCTGCTTGGTGCTCTGCAGGGTCTCGATGATCGCCTCGGCGACCTTGATGTCGGGCGCCAGGATGACGCCGATGCCCTGGGTGCCCTCGAGCAGCTTGATCACGACCGGCGCGCCACCCACGCGCTCGATCGCCGGGATCACGTCGGCGCGGTCGCGCACGAAGGTCGTGGCCGGCATCGCGATCTCGTGCTTGGACAGGATCTGCGAGGCGCGCAGCTTGTCGCGGGAGTTGGAGATGCCGTAGGCCGTGTTGGGCGTGTAGACGTCCATCTGCTCGAACTGGCGGACCACGGCGGTGCCGAAGTAGGTGATCGAGTTGCCGATGCGCGGCAGGATCGCGTCGTAGTCGGAGAGCTGCTTGCCGCGGAACTGCAGGTCCGGCTCGTCGCCCGACAGGTCGATGCCGAAGCGCAGGGTGTTGAGCACCTTGACCTCGTGCCCGCGGTCGTGGGCCGCGGTGCGCAGCCGCTGGGTGCTGTAGGAGCGGGGGGCGCGGGACAGGATCGCGAGCTTCACTAGTTCACACCTGATTGGATAGGGGGCGTGGCCGTTACCCATCCAACCAGTCCCGGTCGCCGGGTGGCGCGAGTGGGTCACCCTCCCGGACGCGAGCGTGGGGTGGATCAAGGCCAAGCTCGACACGGGCGCGCGGTCGTCGTCGATCCACGCGTTCGACGTCGAGGAGTTCTACCGCGACGGCGAGGCCTGGGTGCGGTTCTCCATCCGGCCCTGGCAGCGCTCGCGAGGAGGACACGGTCGACGCACGAGCTGCCCGGTCCACGACCGGCGCCTGGTGCGCAGCTCGTCGGGCCACTCCAGGAGCGGTACGTCGTGCTGATGGACGTCGCGCTCGTCGACCGGACCGTGACCGCCGAGGTCACCCTGAGCAGCCGGGACCAGATGGGCTTCCGGATGCTGTCGGCCGCGAGGCGCTGCGCCAGGGCTTCCTCGTCGACTCCCACCGGTCCTACGTCGGCGGGCGGCCGCAGCGCGCCGTGCGCCGCCGCAACCGCGGGGTGGACGCCGCTCCCCGACCGCAGCGACACGAAGCCTGATGGCGCGCGAGTCGTTCGCCGTCGGCGCGGTGCGTGTGCGGGCCGGCACGATCCGCAACCTCGAGCTGCCCATCACCCGGCTGGTGACGGGCGCCGACGTGAGCCTCCCGGTCCGCGTCGTGCACGGCCGCGAGGACGGGCCGACGATGTGGATCAGCGCCGCCATCCACGGCGACGAGGTCGTCGGCGTCGAGGTCGTCCGCCAGGTGCTGGCCGGGCTCGACCCCAAGCAGGTGCGCGGCACGATCGTCGCGCTGCCGATGGTCAACGTGCTCGGCTTCATGAACGGCGACCGCTACCTCCCCGACCGTCGTGACCTCAACCGATCCTTCCCGGGGTCGGCGCGCGGGTCGCTGGCCAGCCGGATCGCCCACCTGGTGATGACCGAGGTGGTCGCCAAGTGCTCGGTGGGCCTCGACCTGCACACCGGCTCCGACCGCCGCTCCAACCTGCCGCAGATCCGCGCCGACCTCGACGACGGCTTCACCCGGGACCTCGCGGCGGCCTTCGGGGCGCCCGTGATGCTGCACGCCCGCATCCGCGACGGGTCGCTGCGGCACGCGGCACGGGAGCGGGGCGCGACGGTGCTGCTCTACGAGGCGGGCGAGAGCCTGCGGATGGACGCCTACGCGATCGACGCCGGCGTCGTCGGCGTACGCCGCGTGCTCGCCGCGCTCGGCATGGTCGACGGCGTCGACGAGCGCCCGCCGCCGGCCAGCGCCGAGCTCCGGGCGAGCGGCTGGGTGCGCGCGCGGCGGACGGGCATCCTCGACCTCGACGCCGCGCTCGGGCAGGAGGTCACCGAGGGCGAACGCCTCGGTGCGCTGGTCGACGCCTTCGGCAGGACGCTGCGGCTGGTGCACGCCAACCGCACCGGGATCGTGATCGGGCGGACCGAGCAGGCGCTCGTCAACTCCGGCGACGCGCTCGTGCACATCGGCTCGGCGGACTGACGCGGATCCCACCGGCCGTCGGCAACTGGCGGCCTGGGACACCCCGGCGGCCGGCGGGGCCGTCGTACGCCGCCACTTGTGCCGCGGCCAGCCCTCCGGCCCGATCCGCTCACCAGGGTCGCCGGCAGCTGGCGGCGAGCGACACCCCGGCGGCCGGCCGAACCGTCGTACGCCGCCACTTGTGCCCGGCCGGCCTGACCGACCTAGGTGATCGAGACGGTCTCGAACGTGTACGCCGCCGAGTCGCGGCCGGCGCGACAGGTGAGCCGGGCGGGGACCGAGCGGCCCTCCCGGACGACCACGTCGTACGACGCCCCGTCGACCTCGAACCGTGCGGTCACCAGGTCGCCGTCGCGGCGGTGACCGCGGAGCTCGACGGCGTCGAGGCGGGTCTCACCCAGCCGCCGCCGCAGCGCGACCTCCGCGGCCTGGACCGGCATCGGCAGCCGGGACCGGCCACGCAGGTGGTCGAGCACGACATGGCCGTCGAGGGTGGCGGCCGCGACCCGGGCTGCGCTGGTCGGGTCGAGCCCGCCGTAGTAGAGACCGTGCGGCAGGACGACCAGGTTGGCGGCGAACCGGTCGCCACCCACGTGGCTGACCTCCCACGTGAGGTCGGGGTGCGCGGCGGCGAGGGCGGCGGCGACGGGGCGACCCCGCTCGGCGCAGCACGCGTCGTGCCGGCCGTGGGTGCAGACGGCGAGCACCGGCTCCGTCATCGGCGACCATCCCGGGCGTACGCCGGCGCCCAGGGCCCGGAGGTCGAGCCCGGCCACCTCCGCGAGGTCGGCCACGGTGGTGCTCTCGGCCCAGCCGGCGCCGGCGTGGGCGGCGATCACCCGGTGGCCGGGGCGGTCCTCGCCGCTCGTCCGGGCGGGTCCGCCTCGGTGCCGGCGGGCGAGCAGCACCCGCACGCCCGTCCCGCGCGAGGCCGACGCGAGGTGCGCGCCGAGCCCGTCGGGGAGGCGGGCGTCCCTCAGCGCGTCGACACCCCACGGGCCGGGGTGCTCCAGGAGCAGGAAGGCCGGGAAGGTCGAGGCGCTGCCGGCGAGGGGGTCGCCCCTCCCGGCGGCGTCCGCGGCGCACCTGAAGGGCTCAGCCAACGCGGAGCAACCCCTCGCGGACCAGCCGGCGCGCGAGCACCAGCGCGCTCTCGAGGTCGAGGTGCCCGACGAGGTCGCGCGGGGTCAGCGTCTCCCTGCGGGCCACCTCCTCCAGGGCGGGTCGGATGCGGGCGGGGACCACCAGGGACCGGTCGCCCAGCAGCACCCGGATCCGGTCGTCGGGCTCGTCGACCAGCCGGCAGGGCACGCCGGCGCGGCGCTCGAGGAGCGAGTCGGGACCGATCCCGTCGGCCAGCGCCACGCGGTCGCGCAGGCCACCCGCGGACCGGGGCGGCCGGCTGGTGAGGAAGCGCCGCACCTCGGCGTCGGCACGGTCGTCGGTGTCGACGGCGGCCAACCGGTCGGCCACGCCGCGCAGGTGGCGGCGCAGGTCGACGGACAGGTCGGCCGGCTCGTCGAGCCACCCGGCGGGCAGGTGGTCGTCGGGGACTTCCGCGACGGCGTCGCGGACGACCCGCTCCACGAGTGCGCGCCAGGTGAGCTGGTTGATGCCGATGGTCACGTGCAGCGACACGGTCTGCTGGGCGCGGGCGGCGTGGGGTGTCCCGGTCGGCAGGTAGGCGACCACGCCCGGCTCGAGGACCAGGTCCCCGGGTCCGTCCGTGCCGTGGACCTCCCACTGCTTGGACCCGTGGGTCTGGAAGACGAACACGTCGTGGGAGTCGGAGTGCACGGCGAAGCCCTGCGCGCCAGCGGGCGTGAGGTAGGCGTTGGCCTGGCACGGGTGGCCCAGCTCGAGCTCGAGCCGGGCGACGAGGTCGGCCAGCGGCGGGTGGTAGCGCTGCATCCCCTGGAGCACCACGGTGGCTCCCTCGTCGAAGAGGCCCAGCAGCCGGACCGGGTCGACCAGTCCGGTCAGCGGCTTGCCGGCCAGCGTGCCGCCGCGGGTGTACGACGACTCGGGCAGCACGCGGCCGTCGCGCGCGACCCGGACGGCCGGGGTGCGCAGGGCGCTGGAGGTGAGCAACGCGTCGACGTCGTCGAGGGACAGCAGGCCGACCAGGAGGGACGGGTCGGTGTGGTGGACGTGCACCCGCGACGCCCAGGTCTTCTCGCGGAAGCCCTGGGCGTCGCCGGTCAGCAGGTCGAGGGCGCTCAGAGGGCCGTCCCGTCGGTGCCGTCGGCGTCCGTGCTGTCGCCGTCGGTGGAGTCCGTGCTGTCGCCGTCCGTGCTGTCGGCGTCGGCACCGTCCGCGTCCGTCGAGTCGCCGTCGGTCGAGTCGGTCGAGTCGCCGTCCGTGCTGTCGGCGTCGCCGCCGAGCATCGGGTTGTCGGCGTCGTCCGGAGTGCCCTCGGTGCTCATGTCGTCGTCGCCGAGCGGCGGGGGGGTCATCGTCATCGTCGTGCCTCCTCTACTCACCTGGGCGACGGCGGTTCCGCCTCCAGGACGGTCAGTCTGGTGCGTGCCCCGAGGCACCCCCACACCCTTGCGGGTGCGCGGGCGCGCGACAAGGGAGCCGACACGTCACGACGGCACCCGGGGCTCGCGCAGGGGGGCTCCGACCAGCGACTCGAGGGGCCGGCGGACCTGGCCGTCCATCCCGGTGGCCTCCGAGGTCGCACCCCGCAACGGCTTCTTCACGACCGCGGACACGACCTGCTGCTCGGCCCGCTCCAGCACCGTGCGGCGGAGGGCCGACAGGCCCTGGACCCAGGCCCGGTAGGCGTCGACCCGGTCCTGGATGCGGCGCAGCACCGTCGCGAGGCGCTGGACCAGCGCCACGATCCGCGACCCGGTCACCGCGGCCCGGGCCGCCGCCGATGCAGCCCCGGCGAGGGTGGACGCACCGAGGGTGACCAGCCCGGTCACCGCCGACACTGCGAGGGTCAGGGCGGCCCACTCCAGCAGCTCCCGGACCAGGTCCCGCACCAGCCGCTCCGTCTCGTGCACGGCCGAGGCGGCCTCGTCGAGGCAGTCACCGACGTCGAGCGACCGGTCGGCCAGCTGCTCGAGCTCGCGGCCCACCTCCGCACCGGCGCCGGCCCAGCTGACCGCGGCCAGCCCGACCCACCCGCCCGCCGTGTCCTCGACGGTGCGGTGCTGGCGGTGCCCCAGGTCGTCGAGGTGGTGACCCATCGACCGCCACCGGTCGGCCGCCTCCCGCACCGCCTCGTGGTCGCCGACCAGGGAGTCCCAGTGCTCGAGCAGCGGCTGCACCACCGGCCGGAGGATCTCGCGCACCTCGACCGGCAGGCCGGCGAGCAGGGCCACCGACTCCAGCCGGGTCCCGCTCTGCGCCACCCCGGTCATGCCACGGCTCCCCGGATCGACTCGAAGCGTCCGGCGACGTCCTCGTCCACCGAGCGGACCTCGTTGCGGAACGCGCGCAGCGTCTCGTGCAGCTCCTGGCAGCGGTGGGCCTGCTCCCAGAGCCGGCGACGGGTCGCCTCGTCGGCCCGGTCGACCGCCGCCAGGAGCTCCTCGCTCGGCAGGATCCGCCCGAGCGCGGCCGCGGGCAGCGCGGTCGCCCGGCGCTGGTCCTGCGCCCGGATCAGCTCGTTGCGCACGGCGCGCTCCTCGGCCGCGGCACGGGAGAGCACGTCGTACTCCACCCGCATCAGGCCGCCGGTCTGCTCACTCGGCCACATCCCTGCTCCTCACTCGTGTCGGTGGGACCACGCTGCCCGAGGGGAGGGGACCGCCGCACGGACGAGGTCGCGACCTGTGGAGGAGGGAGGTCGATCCACCGGTGGAGGACGACCACTGGTCCGGCCGGTCCCACCTCGCCGCTCCTAGGCTGGGGGCATGACCACTGACGTGACCCTGGCCGGCGACCGCTTCGAGATCACGGTCGACGGCGTCCGGGCCGGCCTGACGCAGTTCGTCGACGCCGGCGGGCAGCGCATCTTCTTCCACACCGAGGTCGGCGACGAGTTCGGTGGACAGGGGCTCGCCGGCGAGCTGGTGTCCCGCGCGCTCGACGCCACCCGCGAGGCCGGTCTGCGCGTCGTACCCGTGTGCCCCTACGTCAAGCGGTTCGTGGGCCGGCACGAGGAGTACGCCGACCTGGTCGACCCGGTCACGCCCGACGCGGTCGCCGCGGTCCGGGCCTCCCAGGCCTGAGGCCCCGCGGGATGAGGCCGGTCAGCGCGTCCAGTCGTCCGGCGGGTCCTCGCCGGTGATCCCGTCGACGGACTCGCGGAGCAGGTCGGCGTGCCCGGTGTGCCGGCCGTACTCCTCGAGGTGGTCGAAGAGCAGTCGGCGCAGGCTGGGGTGGTTGCCGTTGCCGTCGTCCACGTGGCACACGAAGTCGAGGCCGCCCTCGTCCAGCGCCGCGGCGATGCGGGCGTCGGCGCGCTCGATCGCGTCGTCGTACAGGCGGTAGAGCTCCTCGGGCGCGAAGCCGCCGGCGGCGCCGGTGAACTCCCAGTCGTCGGTGCCGTCGTGGCCCAGCGAGCGCCAGGGCTCGACGAGCTCCTCGCCGCGCAGCTTGGTGGTGAACATGTAGTCCTCCACCATCGCCAGGTGCAGCAGCAGGCCCCCGAGGGTCAGGGCGGAGGGGCCGAGGGTCGCGGCCAGCCCGGCGGCGTCGAGGTGACCGGCCTTCCAGCGGAACGTCGTCCGCATCCGGGTGATCGCGCCCAGCAGGTGCTCGGTCTCGGTGCCGGCGAGCGGCGGCTCCCAGGGCGGCGGGATCCAGGCGGGCGTCTCCGGCGTCGATGTCGTCATGTCGACCACCGTAGAACCACTTCCGGACGGATCGCGTCCGCTGCGCGTGCGATCCTGCGGGGGTGGACGACACCAACCCCACCGCACGGGCCCTGCTCGCGCTCGACCTCATCCAGTCCAGCCCCGGCATCGGGGCGGTCGAGCTCGGCGAGCGGCTCGGGGTCTCCGACCGGGCGGCACGCCGCTACGTGAGCATCCTGCGGGCCGCGGGGATCGACATCGACAGCAGCCGCGGGCAGTACGGCGGCTACCGGGTGGCCCGGGCGCTGCGACTGCCCCCGTTGCGCTTCAGCGCCGCCGAGGCCCTCGGCCTGGTGATGGCCGCGCTCGACGGCCACCACCCCGCGAGCGACCCGACCGACCTCGTCGGCTCGGCCCTCGGCAAGCTCATCGCCGCGCTGCCCGACACGGTCGCGGCGCAGGCCGAGGCCGTCCGCCGCACCGCCGCCGCGGTGCCCGACCGCTCCGCCGTCCGGCCCGACCCCGCCGTCATCACCACCCTCGTCCGGGCCGCGTCGACGAGCCGGCAGGTGTCGCTCGGCTACCGCTCGGAGGCCGGCCGCGAGTGGGAGAGCGTGGTCGACCCGTGGGCCATCGTGGTGCGCCACGGTCGGTGGTACCTGCTGTGCTGGTCGCACCACTCGACGGCCACCCGTGCCTACCGGATCGACCGGGTGACGGGCGTCCCGCGTGCTCGACGCCGGCTTCCGCCCGCCGGCCGACCTCGACCCGGTCGCGGCCCTCGAGGAGCACCTGGCGGTCGGCTGGGACCACCCGGTCGAGGTGGTCATCGAGGCGCCCCTGGAGCGGATCGGCTGGCTGCCGCGGCACCTCGGCCGGCTCGAGGCGATCGACGACTCGACCACCCGGCTCACGGGCAGCACGAGCAACGCCGCGTCGTACGCCGAGGGGCTGGCGCTGCTGCCCGTCCCGTTCCGCGTGGTGGCCGGCGACGAGGTCCGCGAGGCCGTCCGCGAGCTCGGACGCCGGCTGCTGGCCGCCGGCTGAGGCCCGTCGTCAGTTGAAGCCGTGCCGCGCCAACGGCCCGATCAGCTCGCGCTCCTCGTAGGCCAGGTGCGAGAGCAGGGTGTCGGTGAGCAGGTCGATCGCGTGCTGGACGTCGTCGAGGGCCCGCTCCCCCGACGTACCCGTCCCGTCGGACGCCACCAGCTGCACGAGCGCCCGGTCGAACTGCTCGAGCACGTCGTGGATGACGTCGTGCTCGGCCTCGAGCCGGTCGAGCACCGGGCCGAGACCGGGCTCGGAGCGCCGCAGGTGCGGGAAGACGCTGCGGTCCTCGAGGGTGTGGTGACCGGTGACGATCCGGCAGTAGGACTCGCAGTAGGCGCCCAGCGTCCAGTTGTTCTGCCGCATGGTCATCGTGTTGACGACCGAGCGTGCGGCGCCGACGGTGAGGTGGCCGGTGCGCACCTGGTCGAGCACGCCGCGGACCTGCTGGAGCTCGGCTCGCAGCCCGTCGTGGATGTCGACGAGGTGCTGGGCGAGGCCCTGCTGCGCAGCGGGGTACGACGCCCCGTCCGGGCCGTCGTGCGTCGGCCGCGCCGACTCGTCCCACGGCTGCTCGGCACCAGGCGGGTGCCGTCGTCGGGGGTCGGGGTGACGCCGGGACGTCGGGATCCGGCGGGCGACTCGCCGCGCGACTCGCCGGCCGGCGGTGCGCCAGCCACCGTCCGGGACGTCGAGGACGTGGCCTGCTCACCGCCCGCGGGCGTGTCGGAGGAGGGCGTGTCGGAGGAGGCGGCGCCCGCGGCCACCCGCGCCCGCTCCGCGTCGACGAGCTCACGCACGGCGGGCGCGACCTCGGTGGCGAAGCGACGGACGTCGTCGGGCGAGTCGGTGCCGAGGACGAAGGTGCTCATCCCGGTCTCGAGGGTCAGCCCCGCGAGCTGCTCGGCCCAGTCGTCGGCCGTCCCCTGCAGGAAGCCGCTGCCGGTGCCGAAGCGGCCGAAGACGTTGTAGATGCGCCGGATCTCCTCGGGTGCGCGGCCGGCGGCGACGGCCGCCTCGTCCAGCGCGGCGGAGAGGTCGGGGAGCGCGGGCGGGTCGGCGTACCCCATGCTCGGCACCCAGCCGTCGGCCAGCCGCCCGGTCAGGCGGATCATCCGGGGCTTGTAGGCGCCGACCCAGATCGGGATGTCGTGCGCGGGCACGGGCCCGGCGTGCAGCCCGGCCGCCCGGTAGTGCTCGCCCTCGAAGCGCACGCTGCCGCCGGCCCAGAAGGCACGGATCAGCCGGATCGCCTCGTCGAGCGCGTCGACCGCCTCGCCCGGCGTACGGCGCACCCCACCCGCCGCCTCGATGGCGTCCCAGAACGCGCCGGCGCCGAGGCCGAGCTCGACCCGGCCCCCGGTGACCAGGTCGAGCGTGGCCGCGGCCTTGGCCAGCACCACCGGCGGTCGCAGCGGCAGGCTGGCCACGTTGGGCGCGAGCTTGATCGTGCTGGTGCGCGCGCCGAGGACGGACAGGAGCGTCCAGGTGTCGAGGTACTTGTCCTGGTAGGGGTGGTCCTGCACCGAGACGAGGTCGAGCCCCGAGACCTCCGCGAGCTGCACCAGCCCGAGGAGGTCGTCGAGGCGGGCGGCCGCAGGGGTCGGGAAGATCCCGAACTCCAGCTCCTGCCCGTAGTCGGCCATCAGGCGGCCGTGACGTCGGCGTTGAGCGCGTCGGCCAGCCGGCGTACGGCGCGGGCCTCGTCGCGACGCGCCGGGTCACTGCCGGCGGTGCGCTCGAGCGAGCGGAAGAGCAGCACCGCGGCGTACGCGTGCCCGGGGTCGCGCTCCAGCAGGTCGCGGGCGACCTCGGCCGCCCGACCCGACTGCGCGGAGTGGAAGTAGCTGCGCGCCAGCAGCTCGCGGGCGCTCGCGAGGTCCCGCTCGTCGGGGTGCGTGTCGACGAGGTGCTGGAGCACGGTCGCGGCGGAGTAGTAGTCGCGGTGCTCGAAGAGGTCCTCGGCCCAGCGGAAGGCGTCGTACGGCGCCAGGGTGCGGAGGGTCTGCTCGATGCGGGTCATGGGTTCCCCTTCTGTGGGTGCGGACGTCCGCCTCAACCACATACCCGGTGGGGGTATTCCTAGAGCGTGACCAGGAGGGCGAGCAGGCCGAGGGCGGGCAACAGGCCCTGGGTCAGGGCGGCCCGGGCCTTGGACCGGTCGCTCAGCACGAGCACCAGCGCGGCCGCCACCATCGAGCCCGCGGACACCACCGCGAGGGCGAGGCCGACGTCCTCGTGGCCGGCCGCGAGGAAGCCGACCGCCGCGAAGGCACCGAGCGCGAGGAAGAGGTTGTAGAAGCCCTGGTTGTAGGCCAGCTGCCTCGTCGTCTCGGCCTGCTCGACCGTCGTGCCGAACGTGCGCCGGGTGCTGGCCGCGGTCCACGCGAAGGACTCCAGCCAGAAGATGTAGACGTGGAGCGCTCCCGCGAGCGCGAGCAGCACCCAGGCGACGTAGGTCATGGCCGGAGCATAGGGCCGGCCGGGCGGGACGGGGGTGGGTCAGGGCTCGAGGTGGAGTGCGCCCGCCTCGGGGCCCTGCTCGCTGCCGGGGTCGATGGCCCCGCCACCACCGACGACGTCCTCGTCGGCGGGCACCGCGTCCGGGTCGTCACCGCCGACCCGGTCGATCGCGTCGGGGTCGTGGTAGCCGGCGTCCGGGTCCGGCTCCTCCTGGCGCAGGCGCTGGGAGATCGTCTCGTCGCCGTCGATGAACTCCGCCCCACGGGGCTGCCGGTCCGGCGGGCTCCACGGCTCGTCGTCACCCGCGCTCGGGTCGTCGAGGTTGATCTCGGCCTCGGCCTGCTCGGCCTGGTCCAGCTGGGTCTCTCCCCAGTCGCCTTCGCTCTCGTGGGTCATGCCTCCACTCTGTCCGGTGGCACCCGTGCGGACAAGGGCGGTCCACCCGTGGGCGTGGGCCCACCCCGGATCGCCCGCCCGGACCGGCCTGACCCGCCCGTCAGACCCAGAACGTGTCGTGGCGGAGCATGAACGCCGCCCGCTCGTCCTCGCCCATCCGCTCCCCGCGCGCCAGGGTCTCGAAGTAGTCCTCGCGCGGCCCGCCGGGCGTGAAGCTCAGCAGCATCTGGGCGTGGTCGGACCCGCGGAACCCGTGGATCCCGCCCTCGGGGACGTAGAGGTAGTCGCCGGACGACCCGGTGACCCAGTCGCGCCCGTCGTAGAGCCGCACGGTCCCCGACAGCACGTAGAAGTGCTCGGAGATGCTGCGGTGGAAGTGCGGGTCCGGGCCCGTCTCCGGCTCGCCGAACGTCCACCGGTAGACACCGAGCAGGCCGCCGGACTGCTCACCGGTCACGAGGTACTCGCAGGTGACGCCGCTCGCGTAGGTGAGGTCCGGCGGGGTGTCGGAGGGGCGGAGCCAGGCACTCGCCTCGCCCCCCTCGCCGGTGTAGACGTCGGGCGGGTAGGAGCCGGTGGAGTACGCCGGGAACGACATGGCGCCAGCGTGGCACATCCCGGCGGGCCCCCGGGTCCGACGGACGGGCACGGTGGCCAACCACCCGACCGAGGCGGTAGACAGGAGGCCGTTTGCCCGCTGCGAGGAGTCCCCATGGTTGCCGTCCACACCGCCATCGCGATCGTCCTGGTCATCGCGCTGATCATCCGGGTCAAGGTCGACCCGGTGATCTCGCTGGTCCTGGGCTCGCTCTACCTCGGGCTGGCGGCGGGGGTGGGCTTCGCCGGCACGATCGAGGCGATCACCGTCGGCTTCGGCGGCATCATGGCGGAGGTCGGCCTGCTCATCGGCTTCGGCGTGCTGATCGGGGCGTTGCTGCACTCGACGGGCGCGTTCCGCCGACTGGTGGGCCTGCTGGTCAAGAGCGTCGGCGCCGGCCGGTTGCCCTACGCCCTGACCTCGTTGCTCGCCGTCGTCATGCCGTCGATCTACGTCGACGTGCAGGTCGTGCTGGCCGCTCCGGTGGCCCGCAGCGCCTCGCCGTTCATCGGCCGCACCGGGCTGCCCGTGCTGGCCTCGGCGCTCGGCTGCGGCATCTTCGCCGGGTACGTGTTCGTCATCCCCGGCCTCGCGGCGATCTCCATCGCCGGGCTGCTCGACATCAAGCTCGGGGACTGGCTCCTCTACGGGCTGGTCATCGGCCTGGTGACCGCCGTCGTCTCCACGCTGCTCATGCGCCTCCTCTTCAGCGCCGGCGGCTGGTGGGACCCGGAGACCGACGAGGAGGTCGACGAGGCGATGGCCGAGCAGGAGGCCGCCGACGCGGCGTACCTCACCGGTGAGGCGGAGAGCGCGCACGAGGCGATGTCCCGCGCCGAGGACGAGGCCCGCGAGACCGAGAAGGCGCACGGCGTACGCCGCCTGCCGCTGCTGGTCCTGATGCTCCCGATCCTCGTGCCGCTGCTGCTCATCGCCTTCGGCGCCTTCGCCGAGCTCGGCGGCTGGTCGAACGCGTTCATCGCGTTCCTCGGCGACGCCAACATGGCGCTCTTCATCGGCCTGATCGGCGCCTACACGCTCTCGCGGATGTCGGCCGGCGCGGAGCGCACCGACCACGCCATGACCGAGGGCTTCCACACCACCGGCGAGATCCTGCTCATCACCGGCGTGGGCGGCTCGCTCGGCGCGGTCATCGAGGCCACCGGCCTCGACTCCGTCCTGGGAGACCTCTTCCGCGCCGACGAGGGCGCCCCGATCATCCTCAGCATCCTGCTGGCGTGGTTCATCGCGGCGGTGCTGCACCTGGCGATCGGCTCCGTGTCGGTTGCGGCGATCACGGCGGCGGGCATCATCGCGCCGATCCTCGACTCGCTCGCCGTCTCGCCGATCGTGATCGGCCTCGCCATCGCGTCGGGCGCGATGTTCGCCCTGCAGGTCAACAGCAACTTCTTCTGGATGTTCAAGTCGCTGCTCGGGCTCTCCACCAAGGGGACGCTCAAGACGCTCACCCTGGTGACGTCGGTCGCGTCGGTGGTCTCGCTGCCGCTCGTGATGGTGGCGGCGCTCGTCGCCTGACCGGCGTGCGGCGGGACGTCGTACGACGCGAGCGTCAGTCGTCGTCCTCCACGGACTCCTCTGCGGCCTGCTCGGTGGCCTGCTCGGCGACCTCCTCGGACCCCGGCCCCGCCTCGTGGGCGCTGGAGTCCACCGCGTCGGTGTCGACCATGTCCCCGACGGTCGCGTTGCCCTCGGGCTGGGCGTCGAGCGCCTCGGCGGAGTCGTCGACGCGCTCGCCGGCGCCCGGGAAGGAGGATGCCGGGCTCCCGTCGGCATCGCTGGCGTCGGGGTCGTTCCAGTCGCTGCCGCTGCTGCCGGTGCCTGTCCCGTTGCCAGAAGTGTCCATGCTCGCGACCCTACGCGCGGGGCGCGGACCGCAGGCTCACCCCAGCGGCTGGTAGTCGAGCTCGAGGAAGTCGTCGACCTCGGGCACCCAGCGCTGCGCGACGAACGCCGTGTGGACCGGGTGCACGTTGTAGGCGTCGTACGCCGCCTGGTCGGCGAACTCCATCGAGAATCCGAAGGAGAAGTCGTTCTTGGTGCCCGTCTGGCGCAGCTGCTCGAAGCGCTGGACCCCGGGGATGGCGGCCAGGGCGGCGCCGGCGTCGAGGAACTCCTGCTCCGCGGGGGAGCCGGACGGGTGGACGAGCCGGAAGGCGACGGTGTGGCGGATCACCCGTCGACCCTAGCCGTCGCGCTCAGCCGCTCCTCGAGCCCGTCGAGGACCAGGTCGAGCCCGTAGTCGAACTCGTCGGCGTAGTCGTAGGTCCCCCCGGACAGCTGCACGGCCATCATCTCGACCAGGTGGGGGTAGTCGTCGGCCGCCAGGGCGAGCCCGGCGGCGAACTCCTGGGCGTCCTCACCGGCCTCCATCGGCAGGTTGAGCTCGGTGAGCACGAAGCCGTAGACGTAGGCGTCGAGCACCGAGTAGGCGTGCGCGGCCAGCTCCACCGGGAAGCCGGCGCCGCGCAGGCAGCCGAGCACCGCGTCGTGGTGGCGCAGCAGGGCCGGGCCGGGGTGCCGGCGGGACTCGAGCAGACCCAGCGCCCACGGGTGGGCGACGAGCACGGCCCGCGCGGAGGCGGCACGGTCCTCATGGCCACCCGCCAGGCTGGTCGGGCGCCCGCGGCGACGTCCGGGCCGGCACCTCTCCCGAGCGGGCCGAGGACGTGCGCGAGCTGCTCGAGCTCGTCGCGTCGGGCGAGTTGCGCGTGGTGCTCGACCGGGTGGTCCCGCTCGACGACGTGGTCGCCGCCCACGAGCGCGCCGACTCCGGCCGCAAGGTCGGCAACGTGGTGCTCCACCCCTGACCGGGCTCCCGTCCGTGGGGCTCAGTCGGCGAGGCCGGCGGTGTCCTTGAGCCACGCCCACGCCCGGGCCCGCTCGTCCTCGCCGGCCCGCGTGGTGGGCACGATGTGGAGCGGCCGCTCGACCCGGTCGTGCCAGAAGCGCCCGTTGGGCGGCGCCGGCTCGGCACCCACCAGCCACACGCTGGTGTCCGCACCCTGGGCGTCGTCGCGCAGCACGCGACGGGTCAGCGACCGGAAGCGGGGCAGGGACTCCTGGACGCCGGGGGTGTCGGCCCAGCCGGGGTGCATCGCGGAGGTCGTGACGTCGTCGAGCGACCACCGGTCGGCGAGCAGCGCCAGCATCTCGACCTGCATCCGCTTGGACCGGGCGTAGGACGTCGTCGGCGAGTAGTCGCCGCGGAGGTACTCCGGGTCGTCGGCCCGCAGCACCTGGCTGTACATCCCGCCGCTGCTCACCAGCACGACCCGGCCACCGGCCAGCCGGGGCCGCAGCGCCTCGGTCATCACGACCGGACCGAGGACGTGGACGGCCATGCTCAGCTCGTGGCCCTGCGCGGACTCCGAGCGCTCCGGCGGCATCACCCCGGCGTTGTGCACGATCCCGTGGATCGCCGGCAGCTCGGCCGCGACCTCGCCGGCGAAGCGGCGTACGTCGTCGAGGTCGCCCACGTCGCACCGCCACAGCCGCAGCGACGCACCGGGCAGCCGGCCGGCGATCTCGTCGAGGACCCGACCACCCTTGGCCTCGTCGCGCACCACGAGGTGCACCCGGGCGCCGAGCCGGGCGAGCCCCTCGGCGGTCGCGATCCCCAGCCCCGAGCTCGCGCCGGTCACGAGCACGTCGCGGCCGGCCAGCGCGTCGGGCGCAGGGTCGGCCGGCCAGCCCGGCAGCGCCTGCCGCACGCGCAGCCCGATCGTCGTGTAGCCCAGCACCAGGGACCGGTCCATCACGGTGTCGAGCGCCCGCACGGGCAGCGGGCGGCTCATGCGAGCCGGTCCAGGTGGGTGCGGAGCTCGTCGACGGTCTTCCTCGCCAGGACCGGGAGGTAGGCCGCGACGACCGGCACCGCGAACCGCGCCGCACCACGGAACGCGAACTCGGCCGTGTAGGTCACCTCGGAGCCGGTGCCGCTGGCCCGGACGCCCATCACGTCGTGGCCGTCGAACTGCTCGTTGTGCCCGGTGAGGTGGATCCGCGTGGGGCGCTCGGCCTCGACGGTCGTGTAGGTGATCTCGGTGGTCCGGCCGAGGAAGGACGAGACGTTGCGGTAGACGGTCCCGACGCCGCCGTCGCCGGCGACCCGCTCGCAGGACACCGTGCCCGGGTCCCACTCCTCGGCGTTGGTGAAGTCGGCGAGGTAGTCGTAGACGGCCTCGGGCGACGCGGTGGTGGTGAACGTGCGGGACACGGTGGGCATCGGCATCACTCCTGGGGTCGTCCTCCACGCTACGGGGCGGGACCCACACGGGGTGCCGCCGTCCCGGCGCCCCACCGCTGTCCCCGATCCGCCGTACCGTCGAGCCCATGCCCACCACCGCGACCCCGGCCGCGCTGCGCGACTACGTCCGCCGGCACGGCTCCGACTTCCTCGCCGACCCCAACATCACCTCGATCGGCATCGGCCACAAGATCGTCGGCGGCCGGCGCACCGACGTGGTGTGCGTGCAGTTCACGGTCGCGGCCAAGGTGCCGCCCGAGCAGGGTCGACGACCTCGGCTCCGCCCTCATCCCGGAGTCCGTCGAGGTGGAGAGCACGGCGGTGCCGACCGACGTCCTCGAGCGCGCCTACGCCCCGTCGTACGCCGTGGTGCCCGAGGCCGCCCCGGACGCGCGGCGTACACGCATCGACCCGGTGGTCCCGGGCGTCAGCGTCGCGGGCGCGGCCGAGAGCGCGGGCACGATCGGCTGCATCGTCTGGGACGCCGACACCGGGGCACCGCACGTGCTGAGCAACTGGCACGTCCTGCAGGGCCCCGGCGGCGCGATCGGCGACGAGGTCCTCCAGCCCGGCCCGTACGACGACAACCGCGTCGGCCGCAACCGCCTCGGCGTGGTCACCCGCTCCCACCTCGGCATCGCCGGGGACGCGGCGATCGCGACCATCGAGGACCGCGGCTTCGACGCCACCGTGCTCGACCTCGGGGTGGCGCCGGTCGAGCTGGGCGACCCCGAGCTCGACGACCCCGTGGTCAAGTCCGGCCGGACGACGGCGGTCACCCACGGGCGGGTGTCGCGCGTGGACGTGATCGTGCGGCTCGACTACGGCGAGGCCGGCGAGCACCGGATCGGCTGCTTCGAGATCCGCCCCGACCCCGCTCGCCCGCCGGAGGACGGCGAGCTGAGCGACGGCGGCGACTCGGGCAGCGCATGGCTCTTCAAGGCCGGCAACGGACGCCCGACGAGGGTCATGGCGGGTTTGCACTTCGCCGGCGAGACCGACGGGCGCGACTCCGAGGAGCACGCGCTGGCCTGCCTGCCCCGCTCGGTCTTCGACAAGCTCGGCATCACGCTCTCGGCCGAGGCGGCAGCGCAGGCGGCGGCCGCGGCCGGTGCGTCCGGCTACGACGAGGACTTCCTCGCCACGCCGGTGGCGGTCCCCACGCTGGACCCCGGGCTGGTCGAGGACGCGGTCGAGGTCGACGGCGACCCGGTCGTCCCCTACACGCACTTCTCGCTGACCATGAGCACGTCGCGACGCCTGGCCCGCTGGGTCGCGTGGAACGTCGACGGCACCGCCATGCGCCGCCTCGAGCGCAGCAACGACTTCCGGCTCGACCCGCGGGTGCCGGCCGACGCGCAGGTCGGCGAGGAGCTGTACGCCGACAACCGGCTCGACCGCGGGCACCTCGCGCGCCGCGCCGACCTCACGTGGGGCACGGCGACGGAGGCCGCACAGGCCAACAGCGACTCGTTCTTCTTCACCAACATCGCGCCGCAGATCGACGCGTTCAACCAGGCGTCGAGGTACGGCGTGTGGGGCAGGCTCGAGGACGCGCTCTACGAGGCGGTGACGGTCGACCGGTTGCGGATCAGCGTCTTCGGCGGGCCGGTGCTGCGCGACGACGACCGCGAGTATCGCGGCGTGCTGGTCCCCCGCGAGTTCTGGAAGGTCATCGCGTGGGAGGAGGACGGCGCCCTCACCGCCCGGGCCTTCCTGCTGACCCAGGACCTCGACCCGCTCGAGGCCATCGACCTGGGCGAGTTCGAGACCTACCAGGTGCCGCTCGCCGACCTGGCCGCACGGACCGGGGTCCTCCTCGACCCGGTGCTGGCGTCCGGCGAGGCGTCCGGCGCCGAGGCCGTGGCCGCGCACGTCGTCACCTCGGAGGACGACATCGCCTGGTGAGGCCTCAGGCCTGCAGCCGCCAGGCGGCGGTGAAGGCCTCCTCGATCGCGTCCCGGTCGCCGGTGGAGAGGTCGGCCACCACCATCATGTGCTTCTCGAGGTGCGACGGGACGCTGAAGGTCCCGGGGAAGTCCCGCACCAGGTGGTCGCGCGCGTCGAACGACGTCCGGATCACCACGCTGCGCTCGTCGAGCTGGCGGGCGACCCGGCGGCCGTGACGGCTCCACTCGAGCAGGCCGTCATGGGTGCGCTCGCGCACGCCGTCGAGGCCGGCCGCGAGCTCGGACAGGTCACCGAGGTCCATCCCCGCATGCTGCCACGAGGTCCACCGGAGGGCCTGTCCTTCCGGGCCCGGTCGTGGTCGACTGGCGGGACCGGCCCCTGTCCACAGCTGCGACCCACGCCCACCCCGGAGGACCGCATGAGCCTGCTCGAGTCATTCGCACGACGCATCGAGGACGCCCGGGTGCTCGATCCCGTCGCCGACTACACCCGCGACCTGAGCCGCCAGAAGTTCTCGAGCCCTCCGGCGCTCGACGACCTGCTGGGCGGCGGGTGGCTGGGGCACCGCGTGCACCCGGTCGCCGTACAGGTCCCGATGGGCGCCTGGCTGATGGCCGTGCTGCTCGACCTCGTCGACGGCGAGAAGCACGCGGCCGCCGTGGACGCCCTGCTGCTCACCGGCTGCGTGACCGCGGTCCCCACCGCCCTCACCGGGGCCCACGACCTCGCGACGACCACGGGTGCCGCGACCCGGGTCGCCGTCGTGCACGCAGGGACGATGGACGCGACCCTCGCGCTCTTCGCCATGGCCTGGGTCCGGCACCGCCGCGGTGACCGGCGCGGCGCCCGCCGCCTGGCCCTCGCTGGCACGGCGGTCGCCGGCGCCGGCGCCTACCTGGGCGGGCACCTCGTCTACCGGCTCGGGGTCGGCGTCGAGGACTGACCCCGACGCCGACCGCACGCATGTACGCCGCGCAGACGCGGCGGCGTACGACTCAGACCACGCGGGTCCGCGGCGAGTTGGCCAGCGTCATGGCGGGGTCGCGCACGACGACGTCGCCGAGCGCGTCGTCGATCGCCTTCATGGCGTCGGCGTCGAGCTTCACGCCGGCGGCCTTGACGTTCTCACCGACCTGCTCGGGTCGCGAGGCACCGACGAGCGCGGCGGCGACGTTGTCGTTCTGCAGCACCCAGGCGACGGCGAGCTGGGCCATGGTGAGCCCGGCGTCGTCGGCGATCGGCTTGAGCGCCTGGACGCGGGTGAGGACGTCGTCGTTCATGAAGCGCTTGATCATGTCGGCACCGCCCTTCTCGTCCGTGGCGCGCGAGCCCTCGGGGAGCGGCTGGCCGGGCACGTACTTGCCGGTGAGCACACCCTGCGCGATCGGGCTCCACACGATCTGCGAGACGCCGAGCTCCTCGCTCGCGGGGACGACCTCGTCCTCGATGACGCGCCAGAGCATGGAGTACTGCGGCTGGCTCGAGATCAGCTGGAAGCCGAGCTCGCGGCTCATCTCCACGCCCGCGCGGATCTGGTCGGCGGTCCACTCGCTGACGCCGATGTAGAGCGCCTTGCCCTGGCGGACGATGTCGGCGAAGGCCTGCATCGTCTCCTCGAGCGGCGTCTCGGTGTCGAAGCGGTGGGCCTGGTAGAGGTCGACGTAGTCGGTCTGCAGCCGCTGCAGCGAGCCGTTGATCGACTCCATGATGTGCTTGCGCGAGAGGCCGGTGTCGTTCTTGCCCTTGGGCCCGGTCGGCCAGTAGACCTTGGTGAAGATCTCCAGCGACTCGCGCCGCTCGCCCTTGAGCGCCTCGCCGAGCACGGTCTCGGCGGCGGTGTTGGCGTAGACGTCCGCGGTGTCGAAGGTGGAGATGCCGGCGTCGAGCGCGGCCTGCACGCACTGGGTCGCGATGTCGTTCTCGACCTGCGACCCGTGGGTCAGCCAGTTGCCGTAGGTGATCTCCGAGATCTTGAGCCCGCTGTGTCCGAGGTATCGAATTCCATGGGCTGCCAAACTACGGGCCATGGGTGAAGGGGAGGACGGGCACGGTCACGGACACGAGTGGGACGAGCGGTACGGCGACGAGCCGCTGTGGAGCGGGCATCCCAACGAGGCGCTGGTCCGGGAGGTGTCCGGGCTCCCTGTCGGGACCGCGCTCGACGTGGGGTGCGGCGAGGGCGGCGACGCGGTCTGGCTGGCCCGGCAGGGCTGGCGGGTCACCGGCCTCGACGTCTCCGGCCGCGCGCTCGAGCGTGCCGCCCGGGCGGCGGCCGCCGCGGGCGTGGAGGTCGAGTGGCGCCACCACGGGCTCGAGGACCTGCCGGTCGACGCGTCGTACGACCTGGTCAGCGCCTTCTACCCCGCTCTCCTGCGCGGTGACGGGTCGATCGTCCGGACGTTGCTGGACGCCGTCGCGCCGGGCGGCGTGCTGCTCGTGGTGCACCACGCGTCGGTGGACCGGGCGCGGGCGCTGGAGCACGGCTTCGACCCGGACGACTACGTCGGTCACGACGACCTGCTGGCCGCACTCTCCGACAGCGGATGGGTGGTCGAGCACGCCGCGGTGGTCGAGCGCGCGCCGGTCGAGGGGCCGGGCGCGCACCACACGGCGGACCAGGTCCTGCGGGCGCGTCGCGCGCGCTGACGCTGAGGGCGTGGAGTCAGCGGGGATCGGTGGCCAGCAGGTCGTAGGTGAGCTCGTCGGTGAAGGTCCCGTCGAGGAGCAGGTCGCTCTGGCGTGTGTGGCCGGTCCGTACGAACCCGGCTCCTCAGCCACGCGCTGTGACCCGATGTTCCCGACGGCAGCGCGGAGCGTGAGGCGACGCAGCCCACCACCTCCCTCGGCTGTCGGCGTGAGTGCCTCGTCGACGACGGCGACGGCTGCGGCGGTCGTGACACCCGCCCCACGGGCTGCTGGGTGGGCCCAGTAGCCCAGCGCTGCGGTGTCGGTCAGGTCGCCGTCACGCCCGATGAGGCTGATGTGCCCGAGCAGGTCGTCCGTCGACGTGTCCGCGATCGCCCAGCTCATGAATCCCCCGCCCGCGACGTGGGCGAGCGCACGCTCGATGAAGGCGTGGGCGCGGTCGAGGTCGTACCGCTCGTTGATGACGTCGCCGCCGAGCCACGTGATCGTCTCCCGGTCCGAGCACGCCTCGTGCACCCGTGGCGCGTCCTCGGGCTTCAGGAGGCGCAGCGTGATGCCGCGTCCGCCCCGGGACTTGGCGGTCAGGTGTGCGCGCATGGCGGCGAATGCAGCCAGGTCGCTCCACGGAGCCTCGTTGGCGTCGGCCTATCTGCGGCGGTGGAACCTGAGGTCGCCGTTGGGGAGGCGGTCGTGGAGGTAGCGGTCGTCATGGGCCCGATGGTGGTGGTGGGAGCAGAGCAGGATGCCGTCGGCGAGGTCGGTCTTGCCGCCCTTGAGCCACGCGATCAGGTGGTGCGCCTCGCACCACGCGGCGGGGATGTCGCATCCCTCGGCCCGGCAGTGCTTGTCGCGGAGGTCCATCGCCCGCCGTTGTCCCAGCTTGTAGAGCCGCTCGCCCCTGCCGAGGTCGAGGGGTTCCGACTTCCCGCCCAGGACGGCGGGGATGACGTGGGAGGTGCACATCAACCGGCGTGCCTCCGAGGCGCTGATCCGGCCACCGGTGTTGGTGGTCGCCACTCCCGAGGCCGCTCATCATCGTGTCGTAGTCCATCGTGACGACCACGGACGTGGCGGTCCCGCCGTGGCGGGGCAGCTTGGTGGGGTCGAGGTGCTCCAACAGGGCGCAGAACGCGTGACCGAGGCGGGTCGGGTACGACACCTTCGTCCGGCATCCGTGCCGGCGCCGCGCCTGCTCGCGGCGTCGTGCTTGCGGGGGTTGGTCCACGCGTGCAGGTAGGTCAGCAACCGGTCCGCGGTCGCGTCGGGGACCCGGATCCGGATCGTCGTCGACCCGTCCCCGTGCGACCGGGTCGTCAGACTGGTGGTCCTGCGGGCCTTCCGTTCCTCGCCCTCGAGCCGCTTGCGCTCCTGCTCCTCACCCACCTCCGGGGCGACGACGTCGAGGATCCGGCCGCCCAGGACACGGAGCTCCTTCGGCGCGAACGTCGCCGCGTGCTCCACCAGCACCCGCTCCGCGGTGGCGACCACATCGGGCGGGGTCTCGTCGGGGAGGTCGTCCAACGCCCGGGCGATCACGTCGGCCTGCGCGGTCGACACCCCACCCGCCCGGTGCGCCTGCGGCCAGCACGAGTCCACCGGTGCTCCAACGCCCCCGCCAACGTCATGTCGCGGCGGGCGGCACCCCGGTCGACCAGGAGCTCACGCTGGCACCACGCCGCGACATCCCGATCGCCCCGCTCCTCGGTCACCTCGTCCGCGACCGCCATCAACCGCAACCGGGTCGCATCGACACGCGCAGACAACCGCGCGAACTCACGCATCGCCGCAGCCTTCTCCGCCGGTGACGAGGTAGAGCAGCTCGACCGCGTCCGCCTTGTCCAGCGCCGCAGCGATCGCCTCGCCACACTCCTGGACCAGGTGTCCGGTCGTCATCTCAGCCCCCCGCTGATCAGCTCCTGAGCGTCCCCACGAGCGAGGACCATCTCCGAACACCCATTCTATCCGAACGTATGTTCGAATGACGGCAGGGAACCGGCAAGAGTTCGTCAAACCCCCGCCTACCTGGCGACGACGTGCGGGCGCCCGGCGGCGTCGTACCCAGACCTCGCCGACAACGCGGAAACTCTGACGGCCCACAGCCGTCCGATGTTCCCCGTTGTGCTGGCGTCAGACCGGGGAACACCCCTGCACAACCCTTGACAACAATTCTTGTCAAGCGCATCGTGGAACCCATGCAGGACGTCGAAGTCATCGAGGACGCGGAGGCGGCAGCCGCCGCCCTGGACCCGGTCCGGGCGCGGCTGCTCAGCGAGCTGGCCGTCCCGGCCTCCGCCGCCGGGCTCGCCGCCCGGGTCGGCATCGCGCGGCAGAAGGTCAACTACCACCTCAAGGCCCTCGAGGCGCACGGCCTGGTCGAGCTCTCCGAGGAGCGCCGGCACGGCGGGATCACCGAGAGGGTCCTGCAGGCGTCGGCGTCGTCGTACGTCGTGTCGCCCGCGGCCGTCAGCGCGTCCGCGGCCGACCCGGACGCCAACGCCGACCACCTGTCCGCGGGCTACCTCGTCGCGCTGGCCGGTCGGCTGGTGCGCGAGGTCGGCACCCTGGCACGCCGGGCCGGCGCGTCCGGCACGCGCCTGCCGACCCTGACCATCGACACCCGGATCGGGTTCCGGTCGGCCGCCGACCGGGCCGCGTTCGCGGACGAGCTGACCGCGGCGGTGCTCGACCTGGCCGCCCGCTACCACCACGACGACGGACGCCCGCACCGGCTCGTCGTCGCGTCCCACCCCCTTCCCGAGGAGAAGTCATGAGCACGACCCCGCACGTCCCGTACCGCCTGGAGTTCAGCGTCGAGGTGCCGGGCACCCCGGAGCAGGTCTGGCAGGCCGTCGCCACCGCCCAGGGCTTGAGCGCCTGGTTCCTGCCGACCGAGATGGAGGAGCGCGAGGGCGGCGCCCTGCACTTCGCCATGGGCCCCGAGATGGGCTCGGACGGCCACGTCACCGACTGGGACCCGCCGCGACGCATCGTCTACGAGGAGGACTGGGCGGCCCTGATGGGCCAGGAGCCGGACGCGCTCAGCCCGCTGACCTCCGAGTTCCTCGTCGAGGCGCAGTCCGGCGGCACCTGCGTCGTGCGCGTGACCAGCAGCGGCTTCGGGACCGGTGCCGCCTGGGAGTCGGAGTTCTGGGACGACATGGGCACCAGCTGGCGGCCGTTCTTCGACAACCTGCGCCTCTACCTGTCGCACTTCCCCGGCCAGGAGGCCACCCAGCTCGAGGTCACCGCCTCCCACCCCGGCGAGGCGGAGGCGCTCTGGTCGACCATGCACCACGCGCTCGGACTGGGTGACGAGGGCACTTCGGCCGAGTTCCGCGGAGCCGCCGGCACGGTGGAGCGGGTGGGCGAGCGGCAGACGCTGGTCCGGCTCACCGCGCCGGTCCCGGGGATGCTGAGCGTCTTCGCGCACGGCGCGGGCGACGGCAGGTCCACGGCCGGCGTGCGGGCGTACCTCTTCTCCTCCGACGCGGCGGACTACGTACGACGCGAGGAGCCGGGCTGGCGGGCCTGGCTGGAAGGGATCTCCGTCTCCGCCTGATCCCCGGCGCCGCCGGACCATGGCGGGGCCCCACGAATCCGGTTGACCGCTCCCTCGCCGTTGCGAGACGTTCGGCCGATGACGTGGCGCATCGAGCTCGGTCCGGACGAGGGCCGCGAGGAGGAGACGACCGACGGCCTCGTGGCGCACAACCTGGAGGCGTCGGCCGCGATCCGTGAGCGGTTCGAGCCGGCGAACCTGCCGGCGCGACCAGTGGCGGCGTACGCGGTCGGCGACGACGGCGAGCTGCTGGGGGGCTGCGTCGGCAGCACCGTCGACGTCTGGCGGTGGCTGACGATCGACACCATGTGGGTGAATGAAGGCCACCGGGGACAGGGACTCGGTCGACTGCTCCTCGCTGCCGTCGAGCAGCAGGCCCGGGATCGCGGGTGCCGGTGGGCCAGGCTCAACACGTGGGAGTTCCAGGCACCCGACTTCTACGCCCGGTGCGGGTACGAGACCTACGGGCGTGAGACGGACTACCCGCCGGGGCACACCAACCACCTGATGCGGAAGGACCTGTAGCCCGTCACCGGCCGGGCGCACTCCGCATCCCGTCCGTGCGTGCAGTGCCCCGGCTATCGTCACGAGCGTGCCCGATCGCCAGCCCATCTTCGTGGTCAGCACGAGCGCGGACGAGGCCGAGCTGCAGCGCGTCCGGGGCGACCTCGGTCGCGATCCTGTGGTCCTCACCGCACCCACGGCCGAGGCCAAGCGGGTGGTGGGCGCCCTCGGGGTCGAGCCCCGGGTGGAGGTCCTGCTGGCGCCGGCGAGCTTTCCCCCGCCGACCGCGGTCACCGCCTGGACGAGCTCGTGCGGCGCCACGCGCTGCGCGACCGCTTCCGCGATCGTCGTCGTGGTGACCGACCCGGCCACCGCGACGCTGCTGCTGCGGGTCCTCGCGCCCGACCAGCTGGCCACGGGAGGCGCGGTCACGGTGGTCGGGCTGCCCCGAGGGGATCGTCCCGTTGCCGTACGCCGTGCGGTCGCCGGCGGGGTCGTGCTCGGTGTCCTGGCGGGTGTGGCGGATCCGAGCGCCGCGGTCCTTGCTTTGCCGGGGGTGGTGGCGGTGGTCGGGCTCGGCATGCTCCTCGTCCAGCCCTGGCGGCACCTCGGCCGGGAGCTGCTCCTGGCGGCAGGCATCGCCGTCGCCGTCGTCCTCGTGGTGGTCGCCGGTTCGGCACGCTTCCCCGGGGGCTGGTGACGAGGGGGCGCTCCAGCGTTGCCCTCCCGAGAGGGAGGCGGCACGGCTCGGTGTCGTCGCGGACTCGTGTCCGTCTGACACGCTGGCGCGCATGGACGCCGCATCCCAGGTCATCCGGGCCGCCGAGGCGCGGGCGGTCGCCCTGGCCGACGGCGATGCCGACCGCCTGGTCGCCCTCCTCCACCCGGAGTTCCGGTGGACGGCACACGTGGGTGAGACCTACGACCGCGACGAGTACGTCCGCCGCAACACCGAGGGGCAGACGGTCTGGCGTTCGCAGACGATGCTCGACCCCCACGTGGTCGTCGTCGACGACACCGCCGTGCTCCGCTGCGAGGTCACCGACGTCGTGCTGTCGGGCGAGGACGAGCCCACGACGTTCCGGATGCCGATGACGCAGGTGTGGGTGCGGACCGGCGGGCGCTGGTCGTGCCTCGGCGGTCACGCGGGCCCTCGCCGGTCGCAGGTGTCCGAGTGACACCCCACGGAGCCGGGCCACTCGTGGTCACCGCGCTGCTCACCTGCCTGCTGGCGTCCTGCGCCACCGAGCCGACGTCCCGGACGTCGGCCGCGCCGTCGGAGGCGACGACCCCAGGGTCGAGCACCTCGCCGACCGAACCGACCGAACCGACCGAGACATCCCCGGCCCGCGGCTTCCGGGTGGTGCCGGACGCCGGATCCCCGGCCGACGAGGACCTGCAGCGGTTGGCGGAGAGGTTCGTCGCGTACGCCGTGGGCGACGCGACCTCGTTCCCGCACGCGCAGACGATCTCCCTGTCGATCGGCGGCCGGGCGGCGGGATCGCTCGAGGGCACCGGCGCCGCGCTCACCGACCGCGGCACCTGGGAGCGCTGCCCGGCCGGCTCCGAGACCTACGGTGCGGCGTCGTGCCCGGTCGACCTGCTCGGGCCCCTCGAGTCCGCCGTGGTGAACGAGACCACGATCGTCCACACGACGGACCACGGCGCCGTCACGTGCGCGCCGACGAGGAGCGGTCCCCTGCCTGAGGGGCGAGTGGTCGTGCTGAGGCCCAGCCCGGAGTGGCGCACGTGCGCCACCGACTTCGCGCTCGCGCTCGCCGCCGACGGTCAGGGCCGGCTGCGGTCCGTGGACCTCACCCTGTCCAGTCCCTGACCGTCGAGCCCTCAGCGCGCGGCCACGAGCGCGCCCGGTGTGCACAGCGACGGCAGTTCGGCGGGGCCCTGACGGTCCCAGGCGGGGCCGATGGACGACACGGCGCGAACTGCCGTCATCGTGCACACGTCAGCGCGCGTCCAGGTCCACCGCGTCGCCGACCCGGATCGTGCCCGACTCGAGCACCCGGCACACCGAGCCCGCCCGGCGCCGCAGCGCCTCCTGGGCGCCGACGCCGATGGTGTCGTCGAGCAGCTTGCACGGCGCGGCGACCCGCACCACCTCGAGCAGCACGTCGCCGATCCGGACGAGCGCACCGGGGTCCCGCGGCACGACGCCGTCGGTGACGGTGAGGTTGCGGCGGGTGAGGGCAGCGGGGATGTCGCGCCCGAAGACCTCGGCCGACTCGGCCAGCGCGGTCGCGCTCTGCACGGTCACGTGCCGGTGCCTCGTCCCGTGGTAGCGGTCGCCGACGATCCCGCGCCCCGCCTCCGCCTCCACCTGCTCGACCGGGCGCATCGGCAGCCGGGTCGCCTTGGCGACGTGGATCGCGGCGATCGTGGTCGACGAGGGGGACGAGGAGGGTGTCGGCACGAGGGGCACGGTAGTCAGGGGGTGGCTAGTGTCGCCGACATGAGCGCACGCGAGCTGGACGGGGCCCGGATCGCGGTCGTCGGGGCGAGCGGAGCCCTCGGGTCACTGGTCTCCCACGAGCTCGTACGCCGCGGGGCGCGGCTGCTGCTCGTCGGCCGCGACGCGACCCGGCTCGAGGGCCTCGGGATCGACGCCCCCGTCGTGGTGGCCGACGTGGGGGACGCCACCGCCGGCGACGCCGTCGCGGACGCCGCGCGATCGGCGTACGGCGGGCTGGACGGGCTGGTCAACGCGGCCGGCGTCGTCGCCTTCGGGCCCCTCGTGGACACCCCCGACGAGGTGATCGAGGAGCTCTTCCTCACCAACGTCGTCGGGCCCCTCTTCCTCGTCCGCCGCCTGCTGCCGCTGCTGGAGGAGTCGCAGGGCTTCGTCCTCCAGGTCAGCGCGGTGGTCGCGGAGCGCCCGCTGCCGGGGATGGCGGCGTACTCCGCGAGCAAGGCCGCGCTCAGCGGTGTCGCCACCGCCCTGCGCACCGAGCTGCGCCGGGCGAAGGTCACGGTGCACGACGTCCGGCCGCCGCACACCGAGACCGGACTGGCCACCCGCCCCCTCTCCGGGCAGGCGCCCGGGCTGCCGCAGGGGCTGGCCCCCGAGGACGTGGCCCGCCGGATCGTCGACGCGATCGCGGCCGGCGAGACCGACCTGGGCGCGGCCGCCTTCGGCTGATCGTCAGCGCTGCGCGCGCAGCCGCTCGAGGTGGGCGCGCTCCAGCGGGGTCGGGTCCAGCGCCAGGGCCGCCTCGAGCGCGACGCGGGACTCCGCGTCCCGACCGAGCAGGTGCAGCAGGTGGGCGCGGGCGACGTGCCACGGGTGGTACGACGCGAGGTCGAGGTCCTCGACCAGGCCCAGCGCCTCCTCCGGTCCCTCCGTGTGCGCGAGCGCCAGGGCCCGGTTGAGCCGGACGACCGGGCTCGGCGCCAGCGTCAGCAGCAGGTCGTAGAGCGCCACCACCTCCGCCCACGGCACCTCCTCGTCGGTGTGCGCGGCGCCGATCGCGGCCTGCACCTGGTAGGGGCCGGGGTGCCCGATCGCCAGCAGCGCCCGCACGAGCAGGCGGCCCTCCGCCAGCCGCTCGGGGTCCCAGCGGGCCCGGTCCTGCTCGTCGAGCGGGACCAGACGACCGTCGACCACGCGGGCGTCGTCGCGGGCGCGGGTCAGCAGCATCAGGGCGAGGAGCCCCTGCGCCTCCGGCTCGGCGGGCAGCATCGCCACCAGCTGCCGGGTCAGCCGGATGGCCTCGTCGGCGAGGTCGGGGCGGCTGCCGCTCTCGTCGCCCACCGACAGGTAGCCCTCGTTGAACGCGAGGTAGAGCGCGGCGAGCACGCCGGCGAGACGGGCCGGCAGGTCCTCGCGCTCGGGGACCCGGAAGGGGATCCGGGCGTCGCGGATCTTGCGCTTGGCGCGGGTGATCCGCTGGGCCATCGCCCGCTCCTCGGTGAGGAAGCCGGCAGCGATCTCGGCGACGCTGAGCCCCGCCACCAGGCGCAGGGTGAGCGCGACCCGGGCCTCGAGCGCGAGCGACGGGTGGCAGCACATGAAGAACAGCCGGAGCCGGTCGTCGTCGACGACGCCGAGCGGATCGGCGGGGGTGTCCAGCATCGCCGTCGCCTCCCTCTCCCTGCCCGTGCGCGTGGACTCGCGACGCAGCCGGTCGAGCGCCCGCCGGTGCGCCGTGGTGGTCAGCCAGGCGCCCGGGTTGGGCGGGACGCCGTCGACCGGCCACTTCTGCCAGGCCACCTCGAGGGCCTCGGCGACGGCGTCCTCGGCGAGGTCGACGTCGCCGTACCGGCGGACCAGCGCGCCGACGATCCGGCCGTGCTCCTCGCGCACGACCCGGACCAGCGCCGCCTCCGCGCTCACCGGGCGCTCACCGGGCGCCCGTCCGGACTGCGCTCACTCGGACTGGAAGGGACGCACCTCGACCGGGCCGTGGCAGGCCGCGGAGGCCTCCGTGCCCCAGCGCATGGCCTCGTCGAGGTCGTCGGCCTCGATGACCCAGAAGCCGCCGAGGTACTCCTTGGACTCGACGTAGGGGCCGTCGGTGACGACCGGCTCGGCGCCGGTCGCGTCGATGACGGTGGCGGACGACGCCGGCTGCAGGCCCCCGGCGAAGACCCACCGGCCCTGCTCCCGGAGCTTCACGTTGAAGGCGTCGACGTCGGCCATCACCCGGTCGACGGTGACGCCCTCGGGCCAGCTGATCTCGTCGCCGTGGTGGACTCCGAGCAGGTACTGGGTGGTGGACATCGCGATTCCTCTCGTCGGTGGGAACCCTACTCATCGGGCGCCCTTCATCCACTCCACGAACGGGGTCGCCCCGATGCGACACCGGCTCGGAGAAATTCTCGTCCGCCCTCAGGGCGCGACGACGTCCGAGGCCCGCTCGCAGTCGGCGAGGTGGCAGCGCACCAGGGCCGACCTGCCGCGCCGGTCGTAGACGGTGACGAGCGCGGTCCGGGCGTCCTCCCAGCCCAGCACGCCGAAGGAGTCGCCGCTGCGGTACGCCGCGACGCGTCGCCCGCGGGCGGTCTGCACCTCGACCTGGCCCAGCGGGCCGTCCATGAGGATGTGCGTCGACAGCATCCGGCGGCCGTCGGGTGAGAAGGCGAGGACCGCGCGCTCGCAGGAGCGCCACGTCGCGCGCCTCGGGGCCGAGAGCCTGGTCAGCACGCTGCACCCGCCCTCGTAGACGGGCCGGTGAAGACGGCGAGCCGGTCGGCGGAGATGTCCGCGGCGTAGCCGCTGCGGTCGCTGAGCCGGGTCACCCGGTCCCGGTCGACGTGCCACGACAGCGTCCGCGCCGGCCCGGTCTGGCCCACGACGACCCGGCCCTCGTCGGCGTCGAGCACGGACGCCCCGGCACCGAACGTGCGCCGGCAGACAAGGTCACCGCTGGTCGCGTCGCGCACCGTCACGACCGTACGACGCGTCCCGCGCGGCCTCGTGGTGACCAACCGGGTCCCGTCGCCGGACAGGGCGACGGCGAACGGGACGCGCTCCAGCACGACCGTGCGGGTGCCGTCGACCGCGACCCGCTCCACCGCGGAGCCGCGGTCGGCGTAGAGCGCCACGACGTACTCCGCACCGGACGACCCCGAGCAGCTGCACCTCGTCGGCGTCCACCGCGACGACGCGGTCGCCCTCGACGATGCTCGTGCCCACGACCCGCGGCACGGCCGGTCCGGGGCCCCGGTCGAGCTGCCCGAGGCGGACGCTGGTGACATCGCCACCTTCCGGGCCGGCAGCGGCCGGAGGGGCCACGGCCAGGCCGGCCGCCGTGGCGACGGCCAGCAGCGCCGTCGTGAGTCGGACGAGGGGTGTGGTCATGGTGTCTCCCGAGGCTCGGTGGTGTTCCACTCGGGAGACGCGGCCGGAGGCCGTCAGGTTGCGTGGAGCGTCAGGCGAGCAGGTCGCGCGCCGGTGCGGCGACCGTGTGCACGTCGTGCGCCGGGGTCGCGGTGTCGTCGTCCCAGTCGCCGTTGACGAGGGAGGCGAGCCCCTCGGCCAGGCCGGCCAGCTCGGTGGTCGCGATGCCCATCATCTCGGCCACCGCCCGCGCGTTGGCGGGACGGTCCTCGGGCTTCTTCTCGAGCAGCGAGGCCACGACGGCACGCAGCTCCGGCCGGGACCTCCTCGGCCAGCGGCGGGGGCGGCTCGTTGACGTGCGACATCGCGGTGGCGATGGGCGTGCCCCGGTCGAAGGGACGGATGCCGGTGAGCATCTCGTGGGCGACCACGCCGAGGGCGTAGAGGTCGCTCGCGCCGGTGGCGGGCTGGCCCAGCGCCTGCTCGGGGCTGATGTAGTTGGGGGTGCCGAGCATCTCGCCGACCCGGGTGTGCCCGCGGGCGTCGAGGGCCCGGGCGATGCCGAAGTCGGTGAGCATCACGACGCCGTCGTCGCGGACCAGGATGTTGGCCGGCTTGACGTCGCGGTGCACGACGCGCGCCTCGTGGGCCACACCCAGGGCGAGGGCGGCCTGGCTGATGATCGACCGCACGACGTCGGGGTCGAGGGTGCCGGCCTCGCGGATCACCGCGGACAGCGGGGCACCGGGCACGAGCTCCATCACGAGGTAGGTGAGGTGGTCGTCCTCGCCGTAGTCGAAGACGGTGGTGATGTTGGTGTGCATCAACGCAGCGGAGTGCCGGGCCTCGTCACGGAACCGCTTGGCGAAGATCTCCTCGTTGTCCGGGTCGGCGCGCATGATCTTGACCGCGACGGCGCGCTGGAGCACGTCGTCCATCGCGCGCCACACGTCGGCCATGCCACCGGAGGCGATGCGCTCCTCGAGGACGTAGCGATCCCCCAGCCTGAAGCCTTGGGCGAGTCGTTCCACGGTCAAGGGGTCCCATCTCATCGAGCCATCAGTGCCCGTGCGGTCCTCGCACACGCTTCTGGATGGTAAACCGCTCAACCGCTTTCCGCGTGGTTGCGCCCCCCAAGGGGTGACGCACCCGTCAGGACGGGCTAGTGCTGGTCGGCGACCGGGACGAGGGGATGGATCGCCACGTCCCCGCTGAGGGCGCCGTCCGCGGCGGCGAAGGCGGCCGCGATGTGCGGGGACTGCATGTGGGCGTCGAGCGCGGCCTGGTCGGTCCACCGCTCCACGGTGACGAAGACACCGGGCGCCGCGGCCGACTCGTACAGGTCGTAGGCCACGCATCCCGGCTCCTCCCGCGTCGCCGCGGTCAGCCCGGTGAGCGCCTCGCGCATCGCCTCGACGTGCTCGGCCTTGACGGGGATGGTCGCGACGACGTGCAGCTCGCTCATGGCAGTGCCCTCTCGTGGATGTGCTCGCACCCTAGGCCCACGGCCCCTGCGCGTCAGCCCCCGTCGGGCAGCAACAGCCGGACCAGGCGGTCGAGGGTGGCCAGCGCGTCGGTCCGGTCGTACCGTGACGATGGAGGTGGCGTCATGACCATCAACGTGCGCTACATCGTGGACAACACCGACGACCTGACCGTCTACGAGCTGCTCGGCTTCGAGGTGCTGATGCACCCCGCCCCCGGCTTCGCGATGCTCGGCCGCGGTGACGCCCGCCTGCTGCTCAACGTCCCCGGCGGGGGTGGCGGGGCGGGGCAGGACGTCGGCGGGGCCACGCCGACCCCGGGTGGCTGGAACCGCATCCAGGTCGTCGTCGACTCGCTGGACGAGACGTTGGAGCACCTGCGCTCGTCGGGCGTCCCGGTCCGGGGTGACGTCGTCACGGGCAACGGCGGTCGTCAGGTCCTCGTCGAGGACGCATCCGGCAACCCGATCGAGGTCTTCGAGCCCGCTCCGCGGTGAGACGTCCGGGGCCCGACGGATGGGGTCCGTTCCCCATGGGTACGACGCTCCGCCTCACGCAGGCTGGGACCCACACCAGGCAGGTGAGGAGACCGGCATGCCGCACGCCGCTGACGCGCTCATCGCGCTGGGCGGCGCCCTGCTCGTGTGCGGCCTGCTGGCGCGCGGTGGCGTCCGGCTCGGTCTCCCCACGGTCCCGCTGTTCATGCTCGCCGGGGTGGTCTTCGGCCCGAGCACGGGTGGCATCGACCTGGTCAGCGACCCGCACGACCTCGAGCTGGTGGCGCGGCTCGGGCTCGTCTTCCTGCTGTTCTACCTCGGTCTCGAGTTCTCCCTCGACCAGCTCGTGGCGGGTGGGCGCCGGCTGGTGACGGCCGCGACGATCTACCTGGTCCTCAACGTGGGCGGTGGCCTGGTCTACGGCTTCAGCCTCGGCTGGGGGGTCGCGGAGGCGCTGGTCATCGCCGGGATCGTGGGCATCTCGTCCACCGCGATCGTCACCAAGCTGATCGTCGAGAACCGGCGGCTCGGCAACCGCGAGACCCGCACCATCCTGGGCATCGCGGTGATCGAGGACATCTTCCTGGCGTTCTACCTCGCGCTCCTCCAGCCCGTGCTCGGCGGCGCCGACGGCCCGGCCGAGGCGATCACGGGCATCGTGACCGCCTTCGCCTTCCTGCTGGGGCTCGGGGCCATCGCCCGCTGGGGTGCCGGGCTCGTCGGGCGGCTGGTCAGCACCCCCGACGAGGAGATCGTGGTCGTCGTCTTCACCGGGCTCGCGATCTTCACCGCCGGTGTCGCCGAGGCGCTGGGGGTCTCGGACGCGATCGGCGCCTTCATGGTCGGCCTGATCCTCGGCGCCACCGCCAAGGCGGCACGGTTGCGGACGCTCACCCACCCGCTGCGGGACGCCTTCGGGGCGATCTTCTTCTTCCACTTCGGCCTGACCATCGACCCGATGGACGTGGTCGCGGTGCTGCCCGAGATCGCCGTCGCCGTGGTGATGACCGTGGTGCTGGCGACCGCGGCCGGGGTCTACGCAGCCCGGCTGCACGCCTTCGACCGGGTCGAGGCGGCGACCATCGGCTACACGGTGCTGACGCGTGGCGAGTTCTCCATCATCCTGGCGTCGCTGGCCGTCGCGGCCGGGCTCGACCAGCGCATCGGCAACCTCGCCGCCGGCTACGTCCTGGTCCTGGCCGTCGTCGGCCCGGTGATGTCCACCCAGTCCGAGCGCTTCAGCCGGCTCATCCCGCAGGCCGCCGTCGGCAGGCCGGGTCCTCGCCCCGACACGGTCGCGCTCGACTTCGACGTCGGCTCCGGGTCGCTCTACAAGCTGGGCACCGAGCTCATCCAGGTGACGGTCAGCCCCGGCTCGCAGCTGCACGGCGTGTACGCCGGGGAGCTGCGGCTGCCGGAGGGGTCGACGCTGGCGCTGCTCGCCCGCGCCGGCGAGACCTTCACCCTCGAGCCGGCCACCCAGCTGCGCACCCACGACGTGGTCCTCGTCTTCACCCGTCCCGAGCAGCGGGCCGCCGCCGAGCAGCGGATCATGGCCGTGCACCGGGCCGGCCGCCTCGCGACCTGGCGCGGCGACGTCGGGCAGTGAGCGCGCGGCGTACGACTCAGAGCGTGCGGATCACCTTCGCCGGCGAGCCGACCGCCACCACGCCGGACGGCAGGTCCTGCACGACCACGGAGCCCGCGCCCACGACCGTGTCCGCGCCGATGGTGACGCCGGGACAGACGATGACGCCGCCACCGAGCCACACGTTGTCCCCGATGACGATGGGCTGGGCCGCCTCCCACTTGTCGCGGCGCGGGCCGGGCTCGACCGGGTGCGTCGCGGTGAGGAGCTGGACGCCGGGGCCGATCTGGACGTCGTCGCCGATGGTCACCGTCGCCACGTCGAGGCTCACGAGTCCCCAGTTGACGAAGGTCCGGGCCCCGATCGTCGTCTGGTAGCCGTAGTCGCACCGGAACGGCGGCCGCAGCTCGCTGTGCTCGCCGAAGGCGCCGAGCAGCTCGGTGAGCAGGGCGCGACGCAGGGCGTGGTCGGTGGGGTCGGCGGTGTTGAGCCGGTGGGTCAGCTGCTGCGCGCGCCGCGACTCCTCCGCGAGGACCGGGTCGTCCGCGATGTAGGGGTCGCCGGCCAGCATCCGCTCGCGCATCGTCCGCTCGTCGCTCATGCCGGCCAATCTACGCACGCGCCGCGAGGTCAGCGAAGCGCCCGCCGGCCGCGGTGGCGACTCCGCTATGTTCGACGGCCATGTCCTCCACCACCACGAGCACCGAGCACGAGAAGGGCCTGGCACGCCTGGCCCAGCGCACCGCGGGATGGACCGAGAAGTGGTTCCCCGACGCCTACGTCTTCGCCCTCGCGGGCGTCGTCATCGTCTCCGCCGCCGCCATGCTCAACGGCGCCAGCCCGATCACCGTCGCCGAGACCTTCGGCGACGGCTTCTGGGACCTCGCCCCGTTCACCCTCCAGATGGCGATGGTGGTGCTGACGGGGTACGTCGTCGCCACCTCCCCGCCCGTCGCCCGGATCATCGAGCGGATCGCGCTCTACCCCACGACCCCGCGCGGCTCGGTCGCCTTCGTGGCGCTGCTGTCCTGCCTCGTCTCGATGGTCAACTGGGGCCTCAGCCTGGTCTTCAGCGGGCTCCTCGCCCGCGCCATCGCCCGGCGCAGCGACCTGCGCGCCGACTACCGAGCGCTCGGCGCCGCGGCGTACCTCGGCCTCGGCGCGGTCTGGGCGCTCGGACTCTCGTCCTCGGCCGCCCAGCTGCAGGCGACCCCCGAGTCGCTGCCGCCCGAGCTGCTCGAGATCACCGGCGTCCTCGACTTCGGCGCCACCATCCTGACCTGGCAGTCGCTGCTCATGGCCGCGGTCCTCATCGTGCTCAGCGTCGCCGTGGCGTGGGCGTCGGCCCCCCAGGGCGAGGCGATCCGGACGGCCGAGGACCTGGAGGTCGACCTCTCCGACCGCGTCGAGCCGCTGCCCCCGCGCGCCCGCCCCGGCGAGTGGCTGGAGTACTCCCGGATCCTGCCCGTCCTCGTCGGCCTGCTCACCCTCGGGTGGGTGGTCAACGAGTTCGTGACGCTGCCGTTCCTGTCCGTGATCAGCAGCCTCAACGGCTACCTCATGGTCTTCCTCATCCTCGGGCTGGTGCTCCACGGCACCCCGCGCGGCTTCCTCAACGCCGTGACCAAGGCCGTGCCGACCACGGCCGGCGTGCTCGTCCAGTTCCCCCTGTACGCCGCGATGGCGGCGATCCTGACCCAGGCCACGGGTCGCGGCGGGGTCACCGTCTCGGAGCACCTGGCCGACCTCTTCACCAGCGTCGGCGACAGCGGCGCCTTCGCCGTCGTGATCGCGCTCTACACCGCGATGCTGGGCCTGCTCGTGCCGTCCGGCGGCGGCAAGTGGCTGGTCGAGGCGCCGTACGTCATGCAGTCGGCCACCGACGTGGGCATGAACCTCGGCTGGACCGTGCAGATCTACAACGCCGCCGAGGCGCTGCCCAACCTGGTCAACCCGTTCTTCATGCTGCCGCTGCTCGCGGTGCTGGGGCTGCGGGCCCGCGACCTGGTGGGCTTCACGTTCCTGCAGTTCCTGTTCCACCTGCCGGTGGTGCTGCTGCTCCTCTGGCTGCTCGGGATGACCTTCGAGTTCGAGCCGCCGGTGATGCCCTGACGGGCTCGCGGCTCAGTTGAGCCGGGAGTACTGCACCGACAGCGCGGTGGCCACGCTGAGCCACACGGCGTACGGCGCCAGGGCGAGGCCCGCCCAGGGCAGCGACCGGGCGACGAGCACGACCAGCACCCAGGTGAGGACCGCCGCCACGGCGAGGGCGACCGTGGCGGCGCCGATCCGGTGCGGGACGTAGAACAGCCACGCCCAGGCCAGCGCGGCGACCACCGAGGCCGCGAGGACCAGGGTCGCGGGCCACACGCCGGTCGACGTGGCGGAGCGGGTGAACCACACGCCCACGCCCAGCAGCGCGAGGAAGTTGAGCGGCCACACGATCCCGAAGACCAGGTCCGGCGGCTGGAACGACGGCTTCGCCAGGCGGGAGTACCAGCCCGGGTCGTGGGCGGTCCAGACGCTCGACAGCGCGGCGTACACCAGCACGACGCCGACCCACGCGACGGTGGCCGCCCATCCGCCGGCGAGGCCCGACGTGGTCACGCGGGGTGCTCGGCCAGCCGCGCGCGGAGCATGTCGCCGAGCCGCGCGACCGAGCCCGCCAGCGCGTCGAGCTCGGCACCGACCACCAGGGGCCGCAGGCCGTCCGGCGTCCGGGCCAGGACGGCCGGGGCTCCGCACACGGCCACCGCCTCGCGCACGTCCGGCGGCATCTCGTCGAGGTGCAGCAGGTCCACCGGGACCCCCAGGTCGGCCACCATGCGGTCCCACTCGGGCTTGCGCCGCACCCGCCCGTGGGTGATGTCGCACAGCGCGCAGTGCCGGGTCCCGCGCACCTTGCCCCAGACGTACGCCGCCTCGCCGAGGAGGCCGCCGTCGGCGTCGTAGACCCCGACCAGACGGGTGACGGACCGGTCGACCATGGGGTCTCCTGACGGTGGGACGGGATTCGGTCCGAGGCTAGCCCCGCGCCCCACCGGGCTAGCGTGGCGGGATGGACCACGACGCGATGCGGCGTGCGGCGGACGCCGCGATCGTCCCGCTGGTCGCGTCCCTCGCTCCGTGGGGCGTCAAGGAGGCGCACTGGCTCCCCGACCGGGACGGGGTGCCCGTCATCTGGGTCCGCGTCGGGACCGAGCTCCAGCGGGTCACCCTCGAGGCCCAGTCGTGGCTGCTGCCGCAGATGCACGTGATCCTCGCGCGGATGGGCATGCCGTCCGAGGAGGTGATGGGGTCACGCCTCGAGGTCACCTCCGCCGAGGCCGAGACGCGCCTCTTCGAGGAGTGACCGCACCGGTCGGACCCGGCCGCGCTCAGGCGCCGCCGCTGGGATCGTCGCCGGGCTCGTCGCGGCGCAGCACCAGCCGGGTGACCCGGCTGCCGACCACCTCGGTGACCTCGAGCGTGCCGCCGTCCACGGCGACCTGCTCCCCGACGTCGGGGATGTGCCCGAGCAGGGCGATCGCGTAGCCCGCGACGGTCTCGTAGCCGCCGTCCCGCAGCGCGATGCCCGTGTCGTCGGCGAAGTCCTCGAGGCTGGTGCCCCCGTCGATGTCGGCCGGGTCGCCGGACGCCTCGCGCTCGTCGACGTCGTACTCGTCGCGGATCTCGCCGATGAGCTCCTCGACGAGGTCCTCGAGGGTGACGATGCCGTCGGTGCCGCCGTACTCGTCGACCACCACGGCGAGGTGCGTGCCCTCGTGGCGCATGGTGGCGATGCACGGGAGCATGGGCTTGGTGCCGGGGACCATCAGCACCGGGCGGCAGGCGTCCTTCACGAGCCGGTCGGGCGTGGCGTCGATGGCCAGCAGGTCGCGCACGTGCAGGAAGCCCAGCACGTCGTCGAAGCCCTCACCCGTCACCGGGTAGCGGGAGTAGGGCATGTCCCGGACCTGCGCAGCGGCCTCGGCCAGGGTGAGCCCGCCGTCGATGAAGGAGACGTCGCTGCGCGGGCGCATGACCTCCTTGACGCTGGTCTCGGTGGCGGCGAAGACGTCGCTGAGGATGCGGCGCTCCTCCTCGTCGAGGTCCTCGTGCGTGGACACCAGGTCCCGCAGCTCCTCCTCGGAGAGCTGCTCGCTGGTGGCGTGCGGGTCACCGCCGAGCAGCCGGACCAGCGCGTTGGTCGAGAGCGAGAGCAGCCAGATGACCGGCCGCATGGCGGTGGCGAACCTGTCGAGCACCGGCGCCACCGCCAGCGAGAGGCGGCGCGGCCTTCTGCAGGGCGAGCCGCTTGGGCACGAGCTCACCGAGAACCAGCGAGAGGTAGGCGATGACCAGGGTCAGCACGACGAGCGCCGTCGTCTGCGGCGGCGTCCTCGCCCATCCCGAGGTCGACGAGGTACGGCGCGAGGTCGGGCGCGAGCGTCGACCCGCCGTACGCCGCGGAGAAGAAGCCGGCGACGGTGACGCCGATCTGGACCGCGGCCAGGAACCGGTTGGGGTCGCGGGCGACCTGCGCCACCCGCACCCCGCGGGCACCCGTGCGCTCCATGGAGACCAGCTGGCTCTCCCGGAGGGAGACCAGGGCGATCTCGGTGGCGGCGAAGACGCCACCGACGAGGACGAAGAGCAGGACCAGGCCGACGTTGACGAAGGTCTGGGTGTCCATCAGGCCCGTCCACCCCCGATCGCGGTCGGCAGTGAACGGCACCTACACGCGGGTCTGTCCATGCGCGCCAGCGTACGGACGAGGCGAAAGCCGCGGAGGATCCCGCGGCCCCGCCCCGTCCTCGTCGTTGCCGTCCCGGTCCGTGCAGTCCTGGGTCAGTCGACCGGGTAGTCGGTGACGTAGCTCGGCACGCCCGGCGCGGTCGCGTCCACCCGGGCACCGACGTCGTTGACCACGTGCTCGATCGCCCCGGCGTCCAGGTTGACCGTCAGCAGGTGGTGCAGGCGGACACCGGCCGTCGTCGGCACCTCGAAGCCACGCTCGGTGACGATCGAGGGGTCGTTGCGGTTGAAGACGTAGACCCCGCCGCCGTAGAGGCTCGTGCCGGCGCACGTCGTCCGACACCTTGTAGCCGGCCCAGCCGAGCGTGCCGTCGGGGCGGGTCCACTCCGCCTGCGAGGGCGGGTCGTAGGGCAGCTCGTTCTGGTAGAGCACGACCTGGCCGTCCTCGCCGTTCCAGATGGTGTTGTGCTCCTGGTAGTGCTCGACGAACAGGCCGGTCGCCCGCACCCGGTCGCCGTTGACGATGACGCCGACCCGGCCGGTGTTGGTGCGCCAGCGGTCCGTGTCGCCGCTCGCGCCGGCGGTGAAGCCCTCCACGCCGTGGTCGGCGCGCCACACCCAGGCGTGGTCGATGAGCACGTCGTCGGCGTCGACCTGCAACGACACGTCGGCCCGGCCGACGTGGGGTCCACCGACCCGGAAGTAGACATCGTTGAGCGTCGTGCTGGGGTCGTCGCCGCTCCCCCGACCCGGCTGCTGGGCCTGGATGTGCATCAGCGCCGGGGAGGGACCGGTGCCGGCGTCGACGGTGACGCCTGCGACGACGACGCCGTCGGCCTGCCTGTCGACGACAGCGGCACCGCGCCGCCGACGGCCGTCAGGGTCGCCTGGCCGAGGCCGAGCACGACGGTGTCGTCACGGCGGACGACCAGGCTGCGGTCGACGTCGTACACCCCGGGGTCAGCAGCAGGTGCTTGCCGCGCTCGAGCGCGCGGGCGAGCTCGCGCGCCGGCTGGCGGGGGGGCGACGTGGAAGCGGAGAGGGGGAGGCTGCGACCGGCGCCGGTGCCGGTGGCCCAGTCGGTGCCGCGGGAGTCGGTCGGGTGCCGCGGGCACCCGGACCATCCACGCGCCGGCCGGGTCGACGTACAGGAACGGCTTCTCGCGGCTGACCGGCGTGGTGTCGAGGGTCGTGTAGGGCGGGGCGGGGAAGCCCGCCTCGGACGGGGCGCCGATGGTGCCGGCGAAGACCTGGTTCCAGACGCCGTTGGACCAGGTGCCGACCTCGGAGTTGCGGGTGATCCACTGCTGCTGCGACCCGTTGATGATCTCGCCCGCACGCGAGTTGGCGAGGTAGCCGCCGCTGGCGAACTGCGGGCCCGCGGTGCAGTAGTCCATCAGCGAGAGGTTGCCGCCGCGGATGTCGACGCGGCGCAGCGAGGACGCCTGCGAGACGGCCCAGAAGTTGGCGGAGGCGCGGCAGCCGTCCTGGCCCGCCCCGTTGACCTGGATCGTGAGGTTGGACATCGAGCGCCAGAAGTTGTTGAGCGCGACGCAGTAGGGCTGGGTCGGCCCGTCGGTGAGGCACCGGTTGTAGACCTCGACCTTGCCGTTGATCACGGTGTCCGACGGCGAGGCGCCGAGGCCGGCCACCTCGGTGTAGTAGCCGACCTTGATCTGCAGCGGCTCCGCGTCGGTGCCGTAGGTGCCCGGGCGGAAGAGCAGGCTCCACCGCTCGGTGCCCATCTCGTCGTCCACCTGCTGCGCGTGGATCGCGTCGGCCCGCGCCCGGATCTCGGCGACCGGCATGGAGGGGTCGAAGACGACGACCCGGGAGCCGAGGTCGGGGACCTGCGCTCCCGGCGGCGCGGCGGGCGCGGTCGGCGCGGCGGCCGGCTGGATCGCGGTGGCCGGTGCGGCGGTCAGGGCGGCCAGCGCCAGGCAGAGGGTGCCGAGCACCGCGGCGAGCCGCAGGGCCCGTCCGGGTCGACGGGACGACAGGGGTTCACGAGACATGAGGGATCCTTCGGGGGGATGGTGGAAGCGCTCTCACGGAAGAGCCAGCATGCCATCACCCTGTGACCGCCGCCACACCAGAGCCCCGTCCCCGGACGCGCCGACGACCCGGGACGACGAGGTCCCGGGCCGTCGTACGACGGGTGCGTGTCAGCCGTCGAGGCGGCCGAGCTCCTCGGCGCTGAGCTCCAGGTCGGCGGCCGCGGCGGAGTCACGGACCGACGCGGGGCGCTTGGCGCCCGGGATCGGGATGACGCACGGGGACTGCGCCAGCTCCCAGGCGAGCGCGACCTGCTGCGCACTGACACCGCGGTCCTGCGCGACCTCGGCGAAGGCCGGGTGCTTGTCGGCGAGGCCCTTGGCGTCGTTGAGCCCGCCCAGGGGGCTCCACGGCAGGAAGGCCAGGCCGAGCTCCTCGCACACCTCGATCTCGGGGCGGCTGGTGAGGAACTTGGGGCTGAACTGGTTCTGCACGCTCACCAGCGCGTCGCCCAGCACCTGGTGGGCGGCCCGGATCTGGTCGGGGTCGGCGTTGGAGAGGCCGACGCGCGGCGACCTTGCCGCTGTCCGCGATCTCCTTGAGCGTGCCGATGACGTCGTCGTACGACACGTCGGGGTCGGGACGGTGGTGCTGCCACAGCGCGATCTGCTCGACGCCGAGGCGCTCGAGGCTGGCGTCGACGGCGGCGCGCAGGTGCTCCGGCGTGCTGTCGGTCGCCCAGTCCCCGCTGTCGGTGCGGACGTGGCCGCCCTTGGTCGCGAGCACGACGCGGTCGCGCACGCCCAGCTCGTCGAGCAGCGAGGCGATGAGGCGCTCGTTCTGGCCCTGCGCCGCCGCGCCGTCGTCACCGGGGCCGTAGGCGTCGGCGGTGTCGAAGAGCGTGACGCCGGCGTCCAGCGCCGCGGTGACGGTGTCGAGGAGCTGCTGGCGCGGCTGGGCGCCGGTCTGGTCGAAGGTCATCAGGCCGAGGCCGATGGCGCCGACCTGGTGGGATCCGAGGGTTCGTGTCTGCATGTCGTCGACAGTACGGCGCGCGCGGGCGGCCGCCTCCACCCTCAGGGACGCCGGGCCCGGAGCGTGCTGCCGTCGGTGTAGGCGACCATCCGGTTGAACACCGCGGTGGCGGCGGACGGCGGGGTGCTCGGCATGGCCGGGCTCTCCTCGAGCGTGGCCAGCACCCGGGCCGAGGCGAGCGAGCCGGCCGCGGCACCCGCCTGCGCGGTGAGGACGGCGGCGTCGCGGACCACCCGGCCGTCGACGGACCACAGCGCCTCGAACGGCCGGTCGTCCCCGACGGACCCGTGGCCGGGCAGCTCGAAGGCCACCAGGGCCACCGCGAAGTCGGGCGCCTCGTGGACCACCACCCACTCCCGCAGCAGCGGCGAGTCCGGCGGCAGGGCCACGGTCGCCGGTCGGGACTCGTCGTCGTGTGCCTCGAAGTCGGCCATCGCCACCGCGTCCTGCGCGGTGCGGGCGAGGTCCTCCCACCGGCGCCGCGACTGGCCGTAGTAGCGGCCGCGCTGGAAGGTGCCGAGCAGGACCCCGCTCGAGGACTGGGCCACGGCCTCGTCCTCGATGGCCCACGACAGGGCGAGCAGGGTGCGCTTGGTGAGCGTGTACGACGCGAGCCCGGGGTGGCGGCGACCGAGCGCGGCGTAGACCGAGCTGCTCTCCCCGACCTGGCCCGAGCGCAGCGTCGTCGAGATCGCCTCCTCGAGGCGCAGGCCACGGTCGCGCTCCTCGACCACGCGCTGGACGGCACGGACGTCGGCGGCGGTGTAGCGGCGGTGGCCGCTGGGCAGGCGCACCGGCTCGGGGAAGCCGAACCGCTGCTCCCAGGCGCGGATCAGCTGGGTGGAGATCCCGGTGTGCCTGGCCAGCTCACCGATCGTCATGAGCGAGTCGTCGACGGGCGTCGTCTCGGGCGACGCCCCTTGCGATGTCGCGACGTTCGTGCCCATACTCACTCCATACCTAAACAGTTTGTCGAAGTTTGATGTCTAACTTTTGACTGACACTACATCACCCGGAGGCTCACCATGACGCAGGACCAGACAGAATTCCGTGCCGACTCGGTCGTGGACTGGAGCGACCTCGGTCGGGAGATGTGGTCGTTCCTCACCGGACGCCGCGCAGCGATCAACTACCAGTTCGTCGACATGTCCGTCGAGGTGCCGCGCGACACCGGTCCCAAGGCGCCGCGGGCGACCTGGAAGATCGACGGCACGCTGCGCATCTCGACCGACGACGACACCACGCGGGGACCCTCTCCGGAGGCGGCGTGACCACGCTGCGGACCCGCGTCGAGGCGGACGTGTGCTTCCGGGTCGACACCCCGGGACACCCGCCGGTCACGGGTTCGCTCACCGGGCGCGGCAGCGCCCTCACCCTCCGGGTCAGCGACCCGGCGGCCTTCGCCGGCGGCGCCGACGCGGCGGGCCTGCGCCGGATCGCCACCGAGCTGGCCGACCTGGGCATCTCGGTGCAGGTGCGCGACGCCGACGACGTCCCGCTCGTCACCCTCGGCAACGTGCGCTGCCCCTGGTGGCAACGTCCCTTCACCCGCAGTGCGTACATGCGCGTCGCCGGGATCCGCGGCGTCGTCTCGGCCGGGCGGGGCCGGTTGCGCCACGACACCTCCGCCCTCCCCGGCCCGGGACTGCTGCCGCCGCCCACCCCGTTCCCCGTCGCGCCGACCTTCCTGCGGCGCCCGGTGCGCCGGGTGACGACGACCCACGACCCCGGCCGTGGCGGCCTGCCGCGGCTCGTCGAGCGTCCCGGCCCCGGCATCACCCGCAGCGCCCACCCGGTCCACTGGCTCCAGCAGGACCGCACCACGATCGGGTCCCACCCGGCGTGCGACGTCGTGCTGCCGGGCCTGGCCCCGGTCCACGCCGAGGTGGTCCACGACGACGCGGACGAGTTCGTCATCACCGCCCTCGGCGACGCCGAGGTGCGGGTGCACGGCCGCCGCGTCACCAGCTCGATCCTGCGCTCCTCGACCCGCATCGAGCTCGGCGCGGGGCCGGCACGCATCCTCGCCTTCCTGCGCGAGGAGTACGCCGACCACGGCCGGCCGCACGGCGGTCGCATCGGCGGCGAGCTGGGCCGCCAGCAGCCGCAGCCTCCCCGCCCCCGGCTCCAGCTGGTGACCGACGACTCCGGGGTCGACCCGGAGCCCCCCGACCACTGACCCCCCGCAGTGGCGACGGCCCCCGCCTCCCGGGAGGGAGACGGGGGCCGGTGTGCGCGCGTCGTACGACTCAGACGTGGTCGTGGACCCGGGCCGCCTGGTGGCGGGCCTGCGTCTCCACCGAGGGAGCGGCGGCCGCGTGCTGCTTGATGCGGGGCGCCTCCTCCTCGGCCTTGGTGAGGTAGCCCTCCCAGCGCTGCTGCATGGGACGGACGAGACCGCCGCCCACGCCGACGATGAGGATGCCGGCCACGGTCGCGAGGATCGCGACGAGGACGGGCAGGGTCACCGTGGTGGCGACGCCGATCTGGTTGAGCGCGGCCACGACGCCGAGGAACAGGATGAAGACCGAGGCCACGTTGGCGATGGTCCGGCCGTAGGACAGGCCGCCGAGGGTGCCCTCGATGAGCGTCTTGACCGCCGCGGCGATCGCCGAGGCGACCACGATGATGATGATGGCCACGATCAGGCTGGGCAGGAACGTGATCACGCGCTCGATCAGGTCGCTGATCGGGTTCGGGCCGAAGACGCCGAAGGCGAGCTGCAGCACGAAGAGCATGAGCGTGTAGTAGATGAGCTTGGCGACCACGTCGCTCGCGTCCATCTTCGAGTTGGCCATGGCGCGCTTGACGCCGCCCCGCTCGACGGCGCGGTCGAAGCCGACCCGCTCGAGCACGGCATTGAGGGCCTTGGCGATGCCCTTGGCGACCAGCAGGCCGACGACGAGGATGACGAGGAACAGGAACAGCTTGGGCAGGAACTCGCTGACGGTGCTGACGCCATCGCGCAGGCCGTCCCGGAGAGTGTCTTCCATGAGTGTGGTGCCTCCAACAGGGAGTGGATGAAGCGGTTTACGTTGTAAACCAAGCACACCCCGGGCACCCCTCAAAGCGGCCTCCGCCCTAGGGGTGGCCGCTCCATCGGCTGCGGTCAGCCGTCGTTGCCCTCCTGGCGGACCAGCGCCATCCGGTTGAGGAGCTCCTCCAGCGCCTCCTCGAACTCCACCGCCGCCTTGTCCTCGGCGAGCTGGTGGCGCAGGCGGTGCACGATCGGGAAGTCCTCGAGACCGGGCTCCACCGACTCCTCCACGACGTCGAGCGGGCCCAGGTCCGCACCGTGCGTGGAGGCCTCGAGCAGGAGGTGGCCGAGCAGGAAGCTGGTGAAGGCGCGGTACGCCGCCACCGCCGCCTCGTCGGAGAAGCCCTCCGACTCCAGGCCGGCCAGGAACGCCTCCACCCACTCCAGGCTGCGCAGCGGCGGTCGCAGCCACGGTGCCTCGGGCGGTCGGGACGCGACGAGCGGGAAGGCCTTGGGGTGTGCCAGCGCCACGCGTCGTACGCCGTGGGCGAGCCGCTGCACGAAGTCCTGCCACCCGTCGCTGGGGCGGTCGAGCACCTGCTCGTCCGCCTGCATGCCGGCCACGAGGCGGTCCACCACGCCGTCGAGGAGCTCCTCCTTGCCGGCCACGTAGCGGTAGAGCGCCATCGCCTCGACACCGAGGGCCTGCCCGAGGCGACGCATCGTCAGCCCCGCGAGTCCCTGCTCGTCGATGTAGGAGATCGCGGCGTCGAGGATCCGTCCGCGGTCGAGCGGGACGTGCCGTGACGGAGGTGCCTCGCCGTTGACCAGCGCGGCGTCCGCGTCCTTCACGTCATCACCTGACGTCATGGGTACTCCTTCCGAGACCCCCACCGTAGCCGCGGACCCGCCCCGCGGGTGGCTGGCCCATGATGGGACCCATGACGCATGGAGTCTCCTTCGCCGCCGACGCCGACGGCCGCCGCAGCACCACCCGGGCCGGGCGGGCGATCGTGGCCGACGCCCTGCGGCCCGTCGACCCCGTCGGGGCCCTCGGCGCCGAGCAGGAGACGGCGTGGCGCAGCGGCTACGTGCTGCACCTCCGCCGGCTCGTGGAGGCGGGTGTCGCCGGGCCGGAGGCGTGGCTGGCCATCGCCGACGCCGGCCTGGACGCCGTACGCCGCACCCTCGTCGTCGCGGCCGACGACGGGTCCGAGGCACCCCTGGACTCGCTGGCCACCGCGCCCTCGAAGCGGACCCTCGGCACGGTCGAGGTGCTCGGCGAGGGTGCCGCCCAGGTCGAGCTCGTGGTCCCCTACCGCGGACGTGAGCTGCGCGGCGCCGACCTCCGCGCCCAGCTCGACGCGTGGGTGGCCCGCGGGGTGATGGAGCCGTCGGTGGCCACGGCCGTCGGGCTCGTCGTCGACCACCCCGAGTGGCTGCGGCTCGAGGGCCGGACCGTGGCCGTGCTCGGTGCGGGCGCGGAGATGGGTCCGCTCGCCGCGCTGCTCCGCTGGGGCGCCACCGTCGCCGCCGTCGACCTCCCCCGCGCGGCGCTGTGGGAGCGCGTGCAGCGCACCGCCCGCGCCGGGGCCGGTCGGCTGCTCGTCCCCTTCGACGCCTCGGCCTCGGAGGACGGGTCGTTCGGTGCCGACCTCCTCGCCGAGGTGCCCGAGGTCTCCGACTGGCTGGCCGCGCTCGACGGGCGCCTGGTGCTGGGCAACTACCTCTACGCCGACGGCGGCACCCACGTCCGCGTCGCCGCGGCGGCCGACGCCCTCGCCACCCGGCTGGTCGCCGCGCGCCCGGACACCGCGCTGGCCTTCCTCGCCACCCCGACCGACGCCTTCGTCGTCCCCCGCGAGGCGGTCGAGCAGTCCACCCGCGCCTACCGCGAGCGCTCCGGCGCGGCCAAGCTGGTCGGCCGACCGCTGCGCTGGGCCACCCGCGGTCGACTGCTGCACCGGGCCTACCCGCCCGCCGCCGACCCCGGCATCAGCGACGCGATCGTGCCGGTGCAGGGCCCCAACTACGCCCTGGCCAAGCGCATCCAGCGCTGGCGGGCCGCCGTCGCCCGCCGCGACGGCACCCTGGTGTCCTTCCACGTCGCGCCGTCCACCCGGACCCGCTCGGTCGTGAAGAACCGCGCCCTCGCCGCCGCCTTCGCCGGCGCCCACCGCTTCGGCGTCGAGATCTTCGAGCCCGACACCGCCAACACCCTGATGGCCGCGCTCCTCGTCCACGACCTCAGCACCGAGCTGCCCACGCACGACCACCCGTGGCAGGACGAGGCGTACGCCGCGGTGCACGGCGGCCTGTGGCGTGCGGCGTACGAGCCCCGCAGCGCCCTCGGGCTCGCCGCGGCCCTGGGCTACGCCAGCGCCCGGACCTGACCGGGCGCTTCCTGGCGCGTCCAACCCGCCGACCGGACGCTTCTTGGCCGGCGCGCGGGACAGCGGCCCCTGCGGTCCACCCGGCGGACCCGCTGGGCCGCCATCCGCTCATCCGTCATCCGCCAGCAGGATGGTGTGGCTTCGGTGCCACCAGGTGACACCGAAGCCACACCTACGCAGGAGTCGCCGAGATCAGCGTCGGCCGCGCTCCCGGTCGACCGCCATGCTGACGAGCATCGCCGCGCACTCGGCGGCGACGGCGCGGGCGAGCGAGCGGGCGTCGTCGTCCTCGCGCTCGGGGACGATCCGGTGGACCGTCCCGTTGGCGGCCAGGTCGAGGGCCCGCACCTGCTGGCGCGTGGCCATCTCCTCGGCGTGCGTGGTGTCGCCGTGGACGATCACGCTCGCCCCCTCGGGCGGCAGCGGGGAGAGCCAGGCGTGCTGCGCGGCCAGCACCCGGCGGGCGGGAAGCAGCGCGAGCGCCCCGCCTCCGCAGCCCTGCACCGAGCAGGACCGCGAGCGTCGGCACCCGCATCTGCGTCATGGTGGCGATGCACCGGGCGATCTCGCCGGCCACCGCCCGCTCCTCGGCGGAGACCGAGAGCTCGGCCCCCGGGGTGTCGATCACGGTGACGAGCGGCAGGCCGAGCTCCTCGGCGAGGTTCATCGCCCGGCGCGCCTCGCGGAGCGCGGCGGGGCCCATGGCCCGGTCGGCGTCCTGGCGGGTCCGGTCCTGGCCGACCAGCACGCAGGGCTGGCCGTCGAGGCGGGTGAGCGCGACGATCACCGTCTCGTCGCGCTCGCCCTCGTCGGTGCCGCGCAGGCGCAGGGTGTCGGCGGCGCCGTACCGCAGGAGGTCGCGCACGCCCGCACGTCCGGGCAGGCGGGTGATGCCGACCGACTCCCACGCGGTGCGCGTGGTGAGGGCGGTGGGGTCGCGGCGCGGGAGCGACGGCGGCTCGGCCGGGTCCAGCAGCACCCGCAGCGAGCGGTCGACCAGCTCGGGCAGGTCCTCGGCCGCGACGACGGCGTCGATGACGCCCTTGGCGGCGAGGTTCTCGGCCTGCTGCACGCCGGCCGGGAACGGCTCGCCGTTGAGCGCCTCGTAGACCTTCGGGCCGAGGAAGCCCACCAGCGCGCCCGGCTCGGCGACGGTGACGTGGCCGAGCGAGCCCCACGAGGCGTAGACGCCGCCCGTGGTGGGGTGCCGCAGGTGCACGAGGTAGGGCAGCCCGGCGGCCTTGTGGGCCCCGATCGCCCGGGTGATCTCGACCATCTCGACGAAGGCCGGGGTGCCCTCCTGCATCCGGGTGCCGCCCGAGGCCGTGGTCGCCAGGAGCGGCAGGCCCTCGGCGGTCGCCCGGCGTACGGCGGCAGTGATGCGACCCGCCGCGTCCCGCCCGATCGACCCGGCGAGGAAGCGGAACTCGTTGGCCACCACCGCCACCGGCCGACCGCGGACCAGGCCGCGGCCGGTGATGACGGACTCGTCCGTGCCGGCCTTCTCCCGGGCCGCGACGAGCTCGCGCTGGTAGCCCACGTCGTGCCCCGAGATGTCGATCGGCCGGTCCCAGGACTGCCACGAGCCCTCGTCGAGGACGAGGCCGAGGAGCTCCTCGGCGCCCCAGCGGCGGCGTACCTCGGGCGTGGACGTCACGACCCCTCCAGCCAGGTGCGGACGGACTCGCCGTGCTGGTCCAGCAGCGGCGGCGCCGCGTGCTCGCGGCGGGTGGTCTCGCCGCCCGCTGCGTCGAAGAAGCGCAGGGGCGGACCCGGCAGGGTCACCGTCCCCAGCGACGCGTGCTCCACGTCGACGAGCAGCCCCTGGCTGCGTGTCTGGTCCCACTCGTAGACCTCGTCGAGGGTGCGCACCTTGCCGGCCGGTACGCCGACCTCGGCGAGGCGGGCGAGCAGGGGCTCGGCGTCCCAGTCGGCGAAGGCCGCCTCGACGACCTCGATGGTGCGCTCGCGCGCCCCCACCCGGTCGCCGTTGGTCTCGAGCCCGGGCGTCGCCGGGTCGATGCCGAAGCCGGCGCAGAGCCGCTTCCACAGGCCCTCGCTGCCCACCGCGATCTGGACGGCGCCGTCGCGGCAGCGGAACAGGCCGTACGGCGAGATCGAGGGGTGGTGGTTGCCCTGGGCGCGGCCGACCTCGCCGGCCACCGTCCAGCGCGATGCCCTGGAAGGCGTGCACGCCCACGACCGCCGACAGCAGCGACGTGCGCACGACCTGCCCGCGGCCGGTGGTGGAGCGCTCGTGCAGCGCGGCGAGCACGCCGTACGCGCCGTACATCCCGGCGAGCAGGTCACCGATCGGTACGCCGACCCGCTGCGGGTCGTCGGGACCGGAGCCGGTGAGCGACATCAGGCCGGCCTCGCCCTGGGCGATCTGGTCGTAGCCGGCGCGCCCGCCCTCCGGGCCGTCGTGCCCGAAGCCGGTGATCGAGAGGACCACGAGCCGCGGGTTGCGCTCCATCAGCGAGTCGATGCCGAGGCCGAGCCGCTCGAGGACGCCGGTGCGGAAGTTCTCCACCAGCACGTCGGCCCGGTCGACCAGCCGCAGCAGCACGTCGCGGTCGGCCTCGTCCTTGAGGTCGAGGGCGATGGACTCCTTGTTGCGGTTGGCCGAGAGGAAGTACGTCGACTGGCGGTCGTCCTCCGGCCCGACGAACGGCGGCCCCCAGCCCCGCGTGTCGTCGCCGTGGCCCGGGCGCCTCGACCTTGACGATCCGGGCGCCGAGGTCGCCGAGCATCATCGTGGCGTGCGGTCCGGCGAGGGCCCGGGAGAGGTCGACGACCAGGACGCCGTCCAGGGGCGCGGTCACGAGCCCCACCCCGGCAGGACCAGCGCGGCCCAGACGAACAGCGGGCCGACCAGCGTGACGATGACGCCGTAGGTGAGGATCTGCTTGTAGTAGACGGGCTCGCTGATGGAGTCGGGCTTGTTGGCCAGCATGAGCGCGCCGTTGGTGGAGAACGGGCTGACGTCGACGATGGTCGACGACACCGCGAGGGCGGCGACGAAGAGCGCCGCGTTGATCCCGCCGTCGGCGATGAGCGGCACGCCGATCGGGATGATCACCGGCAGCAGCGCGGTGGACGAGGCGAAGGCCGAGACGACGCCGCCGACGTAGCAGAGGATCAGCGCGCCGATCGCCACCGCGCCGAGGCCGGCGGCCCAGTTGCCGACGAACTCCGGCGAGCCCGCGGTGGTCAGGATCGTGGCGTAGGTGCTGACGCCGGCGACCAGGAGGACGGTGGGCCAGGCGATCTGCCGGACCGCGTCCTTGTGCTCCTCGGCGTTCAGCATCGCCAGGATGACCGCGGCGGTGATGGCGACGAAGCCGATGTTCTTGTCGAAGACCAGCGCGACGAGCGCGACAGCGACGAAGGCCAGCAGGGTGAGCACCTGGTCGCGACGCACGCCCTGGGCCTGGGTGCCGGTCGGCGCGTAGGTGCCCGTGCCGCGAGCCGGCACGATCGCGCCGCCGCGGTGCAGGTCCTCGTCCAGGGTGTCGGGCTCGTCGGGGTCGATCCGCATCGCCATCAGCTTGCGGCCGCCGAGCACCACGAAGAGGATCGCGGCCATGATCGTGTTCACGATCAGGCTGGCGAGGAAGACGGTGATCTCGCTGGAGGGCAGCCCGGCGTCCTCCATGACGGAGTTGGTGATGACGCCGTAGATGCTGATCGGCGAGAAGCCGCCGGCCTGGGCGCCGTGCACGACGAACATGCCCATCATCAGCGGGCTGATGCCGTAGCGGCCGGCGAAGCCGAGCGCGATCGGGCCGATGATCGCGCAGGCCGCCGGGCTGACGGCGCCGATGCCCGTCAGCACCGCGGTCACCGCGAACATCACCCACGGGATCAGCGCCACGCGTCCGCCGACGCCCTTGACCGCCGTACGCACGATCAGGTCGACCGTGCCGTTGTTGCGCGCGATCGCGAAGAGGTAGGTCACTCCGATCAGGGTCAGGATCAGGTCACCGCTGACGCCGGCGAGGATCTCCTTCTCGTCCAGGTCGAGGGCGTACATGCCCACGAACCACGCGGCGACGTACGCCAGCGCCCCCATGTTGATGGGCAGCAGCGTGCCCACGACGAACAGGGCGACCAAGGCGAGGATCGCCACCCATTCCGGTCCCATAGGACTCTCCCTCTGTCGGTGATGCCCGAGGCCATCGACGTGACCGGCGTCACGTACTGGATCAGTGGCCTAGCCAATAGCCCTCTGAGCCATCTGTCAATAGACTGGGCGTCATGTCCGACGCGATCCCGCCTCCGCCACGACGCCCCGAGCCGTCGTTCCCCGCGCCCCTGGCCCGGGTCCGCCTCTACGAGCAGGTGGCCGAGCAGATCTCGGCGTGGATCAGGCGAGCACGACCTCGAGCCCGGCGACAAGCTGCCCGCCGAGCGGGAGCTCGCGGCCCGGCTCGGCGTCAGCCGCGCCACCCTCAGCCAGGCCCTCGTCGCGCTCGAGGTGATCGGCGCGGTCGCGGTCCGGCACGGTGACGGGACGGTCGTCGCCCGGTCGCCCGGGCCCTCGCGGATCATCGACGCGGTCCGGGCGCACGCCCACCGGCTGCCCGAGATCATCGAGACCCGCGACGCGCTGGAGACCAAGATCGCCAGCCTCGCGGCCGCGCGGCGTACCGAGGCCGACCTCGACCGCATCGAGGACGCCCTGGCCCTGATGGAGGCCGACGTCGAGGCCGGGGGTCGGGGCGTCGAGGGCGACGAGACACTTCCACGCGGCGGTGACCGCGGCCTCCCACAGCCTGCTGCTGTCGCAGCTGATGGCCGAGATCGCCGACCTGATCCGGGAGACCCGCATCGAGTCGCTGTCGCAGCCCGACCGGCCGCGCGCCTCCCTGGCCGGTCACCGGGCCATCGCCGACGCGATCCGGGCGGGCGACCCCGACGGCGCGGCGCGCGCGATGCACGCGCACGTCGAGATGGTCAGCGACGTCGCCGTCCTCCGCGCCCACGTGACGCCGCTCGAGCAGGTCGTCGTGCTGCTGGCCGGGCTGGGCGCCGGGATCCTGACGTCCACGGTCGGGGATCGCCTCGCTCCTGAGCTTTCCGGTGCTGGTGGCCGTGGGGCTGCCCCCCGTGGTGGCCAACGCCTCCAACACGGTCGGCCTGACACCCGGCGCGATCAGCGGGTCGTGGGGCTACCGGACCGAGCTGCGCGAGCACCCCCGCGTCGCGGCGATCGTCCTGGCCACCTGCGCCGTGGGGCTCGGTCGGCGGGGCGGTGCTGCTGCTCGCGCTGCCCGCGACCGTCTTCGAGAGCGTCGTGCCGTGGCTCATCCTCGGCACCTGCCTGCTCGTCGGCATCCAGCCGCGACTCTCGGCGCTGCCTGCGCTCGCGCCGCGGCGAGCGACGGCCGACGACCGACTGCACGTCTCGCCGGTGACGGGAGTCTTCGCGACCGTCACCGGGGTGTACGGCGGGTACTTCGGCGCCGGCTCGGGCGTCATGATGCTCGCCGTGCTCGGCCTCGGGACCGACCTGCCGTTCCGGGTCGCCAACGCCCTCAAGACCCTGGCCGTGCTGGCCGCCAACCTCGTCGCCAGCGTGATCTTCGTGTTCGCCGCCGAGATCGACTGGCGCGCGGTGCGTGCTGCTCGCTCCCGGATCGGTCGTCGGGGGGTACGTCGGCGCGCGGATCGGCCGCCGGCTGCCGCCGTCCCTGCTGCGGGCCGGGATCGTCATCGCCGGGCTCGTCGGCGCGTTCCTGCTCTGGAGCTGACCGGGCGGGCCCTCGCCGCGTCCTTGCCCTCTGGGTCAGGGGGTGTCGGGCGGCGCGGTGGCCGAGGTCGGGCCGGTGCCGGTCGCAGCGCCGTCTCCAGGTCGATGATGATCGCGTCCAGGTCGAGCGCCCACGTGTCGTGCGGCCCCGGGCCGACGATCCGTTGCAACTGTGCCCGGGCCGCTCGCGAGGCGTCCCGCAGCACCCGCGCCCGTGCTCCGCGGGGCTCGTCGGGCGCCGAGGACTCCAGCACGGTCAGCCGGTCCTCGGCGGCGGACACGCGCCCCTGGCTCACGGTCCAGCCGCCCGCCACCTCCTCGCGCGAGGCGGCCCGGCGCAGCTCGGGCAGCAGCTCGCGCGCCAGCCAGGAGACCTCGGCCTCCTCGGCGGCCAGCTCCTGGTCCCACGCGTTGCGGCGCCGCGACCGCAGCACCAGGGGGATGGCCACGAGACTCCCGAGGACGAGGGCCGCCACCAGCCACCAGACCCAGGACGGGACGTCCTCCTCGGCGGGCTCGGCCTCGGGTTCCTGCGCCTCAGGTGACTCCGTGACCGTCTCAGGGGCGGTCTCCGTCGGCGTCTCCGTCGGCGTCGGCTCCGACGTCTGCGTGGTCTCCGGCTCCTCGGTCCGGGTCGGCGTCCGGGTCGGCGTCCGCGTCGGGCTGGGCAGCTCGGTGGTGGGCTCCTCGGTCGGCTCGGTCGTGGGCTCCTCGGTCGGCTCCGTGGTCGGCTCGGTCGAGGGCTCCTCGGTGGGCTCGGTGGTGGTGGGGAGCTCCCCCGTGGGTGTGCGGGTCGGCGAGATCGAGGGCCGGGTGCCGTCCCCGCTGCCGCCGTCGCTGCACGAGGCCAGCAGCAGGACGAGCAGCAGGACGCCCACGACGCGCCTCGCCACCGCGCAGGTGCTGCTCGGGCGCATGGCCACCTCCGGTGGTCGGTCGGGACGCCGGTGACGTCGACGTCCCATCCTCACCGGTGGCTCGCGCGGTGTGCCTCACCCTGCTCGGGTGACCCGGCCGCCGTCGCGGCCCGGAGCGGGGGTCTGGTCGTGGGGGGTGACATCCGCACGATCACCGTGGACACTGGCGAGAATTCGTCGTCCTCGGAAGGAACACGCCTGTGACCATGAAGAGCGATTACGCCGAGGACGAGTGGGCCCGGATCGTGCGGGCACCGTTCGTGGCCGGCCTGGCCATCTCCCTGGCCGATCCCGGCGGCCCGATCGAGGCAGCCAAGGAGACGATGGCGACGATGAAGTCCGCCACCAGTCCTCCGAGCCGCGAGCAGCTGCTGACCGAGGTGGCGCTCGATGTCCAGGCCATGGCACAGCAGCGGCAGCACCCGCTCAAGGGCTACAAGCCCGCGAGCCAGCCGGCGGGAGAAGCCGTGCTCGAGGAGCTGCGGGAGGTCAAGGCCCTGGTGGCGGCCAAGGCGACCCCGGAGGAGACGGCGGCCTTCGGCGCCTGGCTGGTCTCGAGTGCTCAGGCGGCCGCCGAGGCGGCCAAGGAGGGCGGCTTCATGGGCTTCAAGGCCCAGCTGGTCAGCGAGGGCGAGCAGAGCATGCTCGACCGGATCCGCGAGGCCGTCGGGGACTGACCGAGCCCCTCATCCCACCAGCGCGCCCGCGGTCAGGCCCACCACGCTCAGCGCCGCGAGCGACGCCAGCAGGGGCCAGACCCATCTCAGGTAGGCGCCGTACGGGACCCGCGCGATCGCCAGGCCACCCATCACGACCGCCGAGGTCGGGATGAAGAGGTTCATGATCCCGGAGGCGCTCTGGAACGCCGTGACGACCAGCTCGGCGGGGACGTCGGCGAAGCCGGCCAGCGGGCTCATGATCGGCATCGCGACGGTGGCGAGACCGGACGAGGACGGGATCAGGAACGACAGGGGCAGGAACAGCATGAACATGACGACGGCGAAGGCCGCCTGACCGACGTCACCCAGGGCCTGCTCGGCCCAGTTGAGGACGGTGTCGGTGATCTTCCCGTTGTTCATGATCACGGTGATGCCGCGGGCGATCCCGATGATGAGCGCGACACCCAGGAGGTCGCGCGCGCCGTCGACGAACGACGACGTCAGGTCCTCCTCCGACATCCGGCCGATGACACCGATGACGATGCTGAACAGGATGAACGACGCGGTCATCTCGGGGAACCACCACCACAGGGTGGGCAGGCCGATGTTCATGTCCTCCCAGGGGATGACGCCGTACATCATCACGAGGAACGCCAGGCCGAACACGGCGAGGATGGTCTTCTGGCGCCCGCTGACGACCGCCTCCCCTTCCGTGGTGTCGACGCTGAAGTGGCGCTCGTTCTCCTCGCGCATGTTGGCCACCACGGAGTGCGACGGGTCGGCCTTGACCTTGTCGGCGTACCGGAGCACGAAGAAGATCCCCAGCGCCAGGCCGACGACGAGCATGATCAGGCGCAGCACCAGGCCATCGCTGATGGACACGCCGGCGAAACCCGACGCGATCCCGGTGGCGAACGGGTTGATCGTCGAGCCGAACGTCCCGATCCCACATCCGAGGAGGACCACCGCGGCACCGGTGAGCGCGTCGTACCCTGCCGCGATCATCACCGCGATGACGAGTGCGTAGAACGCCAGGCTCTCCTCGGCCATGCCGTACGTCGACCCGCCCAGGGCGAAGACGCGACATCAGGATCGGGATCATCCACCGCTCGCGGCCCTTGAGCCGGGCCACCAGTCGGCCGATGCCCGCCTGGATGGCGCCGGTCCGCATGGTCACGCCGAGGAACCCCCCGATCACGATGATGAACAGGGCCACGTCGATCGCCCCGAAGAGCGTGCCCGAGTTGTAGTAGTTGATGTTGCCCTTGGCGTTCTCGATGCCGTACAGGCCGTTGATCGGTGCGGTGAGCGAGTCGACCAGGATGCGCGCCGGTTGCGAGTCGACCGAGTGGTACGTGCCGGGGACCGGGCTGCCGTTCTTGTCGAGGTCGTACATGCCCGCGGGGATCAGCCAGGTGGCGAGCGCCATCAGCACGATCAGTGCGAACAGGATCGTGTACGCCGAGGGAAGCTTGAACCCCTTCTTCGGTGCCGCGCTCGCCGTCGTGCCCGTGTCATTCATCGTTGTCTCCTCCGGTTACTGCCGAAAAGGTGGCTGTCTTCGCCTCGTCCTCCCAGGGCGCTTCCGCCTGAGGCACCTTGAAGCCGAGATAGCCGTACAGGATGTCGAGCAGGGGGCTGAGCAGGTTGAAGAAGCAGAACGGGAAGTAGGCGGCGGTCGCGACGCCGAGCACTCCCGACATGTAGGCACCGCAGGTGTTCCACGGCACCAGGACGGAGGTGACCGTTCCGGAGTCCTCGACCGCGCGGGACAGCACCTGGGGTGCGAGTCCCCGACGTGCGAACTCCTTGCGGAACATCCGCGCGGGCAGCACGTCCGCGACGTACTGGTCGCCGGCGATCACGTTGAGGCCGACGCCGCTGGCGGTGACCGATGCGATGAGGGAGCCGCGCCGCCGGGTGCGCGAGACGATCGGCTCCAGGATGCGCTGCAGGAAGCCGGCGCGCTCCATCACGGCCGCGAACGACAGCGCGCCGAGGACGAGCCAGATCGTGGTGAGCACACTGGTCATGCCGCCGCGGGAGAACAGGTCGTCGATCTGGGGCACGCCGGAGTTGCTCACGAAGCCGGTGGCCATCGCCGCGTAACCGGCCTTGACGGCGGTCGCCACGTTGCCCAGGCTCGGGTCGTCGACGAACGCCACCACGGCGTCCCACTGGAGGAACGGGGCGAGCACGGCGGCGAACACTGCAGATCCGAGGATCGACAGGAACGGCGGCATCCGCAGCACCGCCAGCACCACCAGCAAGATCAGCGGCAGCAGGGTGAGGGCGGAGATGTTGAACGCCGAGGCCAGCGCTGCGCGGGCCTCGTCGGTGCTGATCGAGGCGTCGGGATCGGCGGCGCGCCCGAGGAAGAAGAAGGCGACGAGGCTGATCCCGAGTGCCGGTCCCGCTGTCCAGATCATGTTGCGCACGTGCTGCCCGACCGTCAGGCCGCCGCCGACGAGCTGCGGCACCAGGATCGTCGTCTCCGAGAGCGGCGTCATCTTGTCACCGAAGTACGCCCCGCAGATGACCGCTCCGGCCGCGATCGCCTCGTCGAGACCCAGGACGCTGCTCATGCCGACGAAGGCGACGCCCAGGGTCCCGGCCGTCGTCCACGAGCTGCCGGTCACCATGCCCACCACGGCGCACACGACGGCCGCCGTGACGTAGAACCAGCTCGGACTGACGATCCTGACGCCGTAGTCGACGACGGTGGGGATGGTGCCCGCCATGTTCCAGGTGCCGATCAGGGAACCGACCGCGAGCAGGATGAACACCGCGCTCATCGCCACGGTCACACCACTGACGGCCGCGTCGGCGACCGATGCGACCGTGTGGCCGTTCTTGAAGGCGACCAGGCTGGCGAACGCCGCACTCAGCAGCAGCGCGACCTGGAGGGGGCCGTCCGTCGCGCTCACCCCGAAGAGCACGATCGTCAGGGCGAGCAGGGCGATCAGGACGAAGACAGGCAGCAGGGCGTCCAGGAGGCTGGGAGGCCGCGGGCCGGAACGGGGCGCACGCTTGCGCATGACGACCTCACGGACCCATGACGGTTGAGGTGATCCCGAGCGCGCCGACGTCGTCGCCGCGGCGGTGGTCGTCGCCGCGCGCCCAGATGAGCATGCACACCACCAGCACGACCGCCACCGCGCAGATGGCCCACCTCACCGCGACGCTCATCGTCGGGCCTCCTCACAGCGGGTCCCGCTGCAGCGGACAGGTCATGCAGTGACCACCGCCCCTGCCCTTGCCCAGCTCGAAGCCCTCGATGGTGATCACCTCGATGCCGGCGGCCCGCATCTTCTCGATGGTGTAGGTGTTGCGCTCGTAGGCGACGACCACGCCCGGCTCGAGGGCGACCACGTTGTTGCCGTCGTCCCACTGCTCACGCTCCTGCTGGTAGGTGTCGCCCCCCGTCTCGATCACCCGCAGGTCGCGCACACCGAGGGCGTCCGCCACGGTCGACAGGAAGCCCTTCTCCTCGGTGACGTGGAACTCCGCGCCGTTGACGCCCGGGCGGAGGCTGATCGCCCGCACCTGGTCCATCACTCGGGGATAGACCGTCACCGCGTCGCGGTCGAGCATGGTGAACACCGTGTCCAGGTGCATGTGGGCGCGGTCCTTCGTCATCACGACCGCCACCACTCGCTCCGCCCCGCCCGTGGCGAAGAGGGAGCGCGCCACCTGCTCGATCATGCGGGCCTGCGAGCGTTCGCTCATGCCGATCAGGACCGTCCCGTTGCCGATCGGCTGCACGTCCCCGCCCTCCAGCGAGGCCTTGCCGAAGTCCAGGGCGTTGAAGCGGTCGTCGTCGCCGAGCTGTGGATACCAGTACTCGAAGTCGCTCGAGGCGAACATCGGGTGGTAGCGGTAGATCGCCGCGACGTTGTACGCCTCCAGGCGCCGCGCCGGCCAGAACATCGGGTTGATCGTCACGCCGCCGTAGATCCAGCACGACGAGTCCCGGGTGAACAGCGTGTTCGGGAGCGGCGGCAGCACGAACATGCTCTCGTCGTCGATGGCCGCCGCGATCACGGACCGCGACCGCAGTCGCCCGAGGTCCAGCCCGGACTCCGCGACCGTCAGTCCGCCGATCAGGTGCCGGGCCAGCGTCTCCGGGGCCATCGCCCCCAGGACCGAGCGCACCTCGTCGACCATGGAGATCCCCACCGTGAACTCCGAGGCCGCGAGCCCGATCAGCTTCTCCTTCGCCTCGGCGCTCGCCGCGAGCGTCTCCCCGAGCAGATCGCGGAGGAGGAAGACCTCGACCCCGCGGTCGCGCATCTTGGCGACGAACTGGTCGTGCTCGTACTGCGCCCGTTCGACCCACAACACGTCGTCGAACAGCAGCCCGTCATGGCTGGACGGGGTCAGTCGCTGCAGGCTGAGCTCGGGCCGGTGCACCATCACCTTCCGGAGCCGACCCACCTCGGAGTGAACGCCGAACGTCGTCATCTCTTCTCCATTCGTCATGTCGGGGAGGTCACGAGGCCACCACTTGGGTGCCCGCGTCTCCGGCGACGATCTGCTGGATCTGTGTGAGCGCGCCGATGGCGGCCCGTCCTCCGGTCATCTCCACGAAGCGGCACGCCGCCTCGACCTTCGGTCCCATGGAGCCGGCCGGGAAGTCATGCTGTCGCAGCTCCGCCACGGTCACCCGGCCCGAGCGCTGCTGCTCCGGAGTCCCCCAGTCGGCGTACACCGCGTCGACGTCCGTCGCCATGACGTACAGGTCCGCCGCGACCTCGCGGGCCAGCAGCTCGCTGGCCAGGTCCTTGTCGATGACCGCCTCGACGCCGATGAGCGTGGGTGGGTCGTCGGACGTGAACATCGTCGGCACGCCGCCTCCGCCCGCACAGATCGTCACGACGTCGTGCTCGAGCAACCAGCGGATCGGGTCGATCTCGAAGATGTGCCGCGGCTCGGGCGACGCCACCACCCGACGCCAGCTGTCACCGTCGGGCTTGAAGACCCAGCCCTTGCCCTTCAGGGCTTCGGCCTCGGCCTCGGTGTAGATCGGCCCGACGAACTTCGTCGGGTCCTGGAAGGCGGGGTCGTCCGGGTCGACCTCCACCATCGTCAGGATCGTCGCCAGGGGCGCCTCGGGGGGCATCGCGTTCCCCAGCTCCTGCTCGAGGACGTACCCGATCATCCCCTCGGTCTGTGCTCCCAGCACGTCGAGCGGGTACGCCTCGACCGCCGTGTAGGCCGCCGCCTGCAGAGCCAGCAGGCCGACCTGGGGGCCGTTGCCGTGGGAGAGCACCAGCTCGTGCTCCGCCGCGACCGAGGCGAGCGCCGGGGCGGCCGACCGCACGTTGACGCGCTGGTTCTCCGCGGTCATCGGTTGCCCGCGCTTGAGGAGGGCATTGCCGCCCAGTGCCACGACCACGCGCATCTTCGTCATCCTGATGATCCGGTCAGTCGCCGAGCGTGGCGACCATGACGGCCTTGATCGTGTGGAGACGGTTCTCGGCCTGGTCGAAGACGATCGAGTGCTCGGACTCGAACACGTCGTCGGTGACCTCGAGGCCATCCATCCCGAACTGCTGGAAGATGTCCTCCCCGACCTTGGTCTCCCGGTTGTGGAACGCCGGGAGGCAGTGCATGAACTTGACCCTCGGGTTCCCGGTGCGGTCGATCACGTCCCGGTTCACCTGGTAGGGCGTGAGGAGCCTGATCCGCTCCGCCCAGACGTCCTTGTCCTCACCCATCGACACCCACACGTCGGTGTACAGGAAGTCGACGCCGGACACCCCCTCGTCCACGTCCTCGGTCAGGGTCAGCCGGGCGCCGGTCTCCTCCGCGATCGCTCGGCACGCCTTGACCAGGTCCTCCTGCGGCCACAGGTCGCGGGGGGCGCACAGCCGGACGTCCATGCCGTACTTGCACCCTCCCACCATGAGTGAGTTGCCCATGTTGTTGCGAGCGTCGCCGAGGTAGCAGAAGGCGATGTCGCTCAGGGGCTTCGAGCACTGCTCGGTCATGGTCAGGACGTCAGCGAGGATCTGGGTGGGGTGGAACTCGTCGGTGAGACCGTTCCAGACCGGCACGCCGGCGTACGCCGCCAGCGTCTCCACCGTTTCCTGCGAGAAGCCCCGGTACTCGATGCCGTCGAACGTTCGCCCGAGCACCCGCGCGGTGTCCTTCATCGACTCCTTGTGACCGATCTGGGTGCCGCCCGGCGCGAGGTACGTGGTGCTGGCACCCTGGTCCTTGGACGCGACCTCGAACGCCGTGCGGGTCCGCGTCGACGTCTTCTCGAAGATGAGGGCGATGTCCTTGCCGGCGAGCTTCGGCTGCTCGTAGCCGGCGTACTTGGCGGCCTTGAGGTCGGCGGCGAGCCTGAGCAGGAACTTCAGCTCGTCGGGGGTGAAGTCGAGCTCCTTGAGGAAGCTGCGGTGACGGAGGTTGAAGGACATCGACGTTCTCCTCGGTTAGGCGGGCACGGTGGACGGGGACAGGTTGCTGCGGTTCCGCATCGGGCACGCGGCGACGGATGACGAGCTTGATCAGCTCCTCCACGACCACGAGGGACGCCGCGATGCCCGGCGCAGATGCACCACTGGGTGAAGCTCAGCCCGGTCGTGTCGAAGATGCGCTGCAGGAAGTCGAGCGAGGTGATCAGGACGATCGCCAGCAGCGCCAGCGCCGTAGCGCCGCAGCTGCATGACGCCCGGCACGGCGTCGCGGTCGAAGATGGTGTTGCGCTGGTCGCGGGACAGCAGCGCTCCGGCGACGTGGAACAGCGACAGCGCGGTGAGCAGCATCGTCGACGCGACCACCGCACCGTCCATCTCGTCGCCGATCTGGTAGGCGGCGAGCGCACCGATGGTCATCACGGCACCCTGGGCGAACAGCCGGAACCAGTTGTTGCGGGAGAGCACCGGGTCACCGACGGGTCGTGGCGGGCGGGTCATCAGGCCGCGTGCCGGCTGGTCGAAGCCGAGCGCGATGGCCAGCGGGATGTCGACGACCATGTTCAGCCACAGGATCTGCAGCGGGTTCAGGGGCGCGCCGTTGGCGATGCCGATGATCCCGGCGCCGATGAAGATCGCGATGTAGGCCACGAGCGTCGACATCTGGAAGCGCAGGTACTTCAGCAGGTTGTCGTAGAGCGTGCGGCCGTAGGAGACCGCGCCGACGATGGTGGCGAAGTTGTCGTCGGTCAGGATCATCACGGCGGCCTCCTTGGAGACCTCCGTGCCGGTGATGCCCATGGCCACGCCGATGTCGGCGGTCTTGAGGGCCGGGGCGTCGTTGACGCCGTCGCCGGTCATCGCGACCACGTTGCCCTTCTCCTTGAGCAGCCGGACGAGGCGCACCTTGTCCTCCGGCGCCACCCGGGCGACCACGCCGATGTCGTCGAGCTCGACCAGGAGCTGCTCGTCGCTCATCGCGGCGAACTCGCGTGCCGGTGACCGCCCGCCCCTCGATCCCCAGCTCCCGGGCGATCGCGGCCGCCGTCGTCGCGTGGTCACCGGTGATCATCCGGACCTGGATCCCGGCGGAGTGGCACTCGGCGATCGCGACCCTGGCCTCCGGGCGCGGCGGGTCGACGATGCCGACCATCGCCAGCAGGGTGAGCTCCTGCACCTGGTCGATCAGGTCGCCGCCCGCCGTGATCACGCCCGGGTCGAGGTCCCGCTGCGCCACCACCATGACCCGCTCGCCCGCGTTCGGCGATCTGGTCGTTGGCGGCGATGGCGAGATGCCGGTTGTCGTCGGTGATCGGGACCAGGCTGCCGTCCGGGTTCCGGATGCGTCGTCGCCCGGGCGATGAGGACGTCCGGCGCGCCCTTGACGTAGCAGCGGACGACCGGGCGGCCGTCGTCGCCGGTCATCTCGTGGAACGTCGCCATGAACTTGTAGTCGGAGTCGAACGGCACCTCGGCGACCCGCGGGCAGCGCCGCTGCGGGTCTCCTCGATGTCGAGCCCGCCCTTGGCGCCCAGCACGATGAGCGCACCCTCGGTCGGGTCCCCGATCAGGCTCTCGCCGTCGAGGACGGCGTCCGCGCACAGCACCATCGGCAGCAGGTACGGGTCGAGGTCTAGCCGCTGCCCGCCGACATGGCTGATCTCTCCCGTCGGTGCTGTATCCCTCACCGGAGACCGTGTAGCGGTTCTGGCCGGGGATGACCAGCTCTCGCGCGGTCATCTTGTTGAGGGTCAGGGTCCCGGTCTTGTCCGAGCAGATCGCGGACGTCGAGCCCAGTGTCTCCACCGCCGGCAACCGCTTGACGATGGCGTTGCGCTTGGCGATCTCACGCGTGCCCATCGAGAGCAGCGCGGTCACGACGGCCGGGCAGGCCGGTCGGGATCGCGGCCACGGCGAGCGCGACGCCGGTGATGAACAGCGTGTCGAACGACTCGCCGCGCGCCAGGCCCAGGAGCACGACCACGACCAGCGCGACGGCAGCGATGGCCGCGATGATCTTCGACAGCGAGTCGAGCTGCTTCTGCAGGGGCGTCTTGCTGGTCTCGGTGTTGGCGAGCATGTCGGCGATGTGGCCGATCTCGGTGTCCATGCCGGTGGCGGTGACGATCAGCTCGCCCCGCCCGCGGGTGACCGAGGTGTTCATGTACGCCATGCAGGTCCGGTCGCCGAGCGGGACGTCCTCCCCGGGACGGGCTCGGTCGACTTCCCGACCGGGAGGCTCTCGCCGGTCAGCGCCGCCTCCTCGATCTCCAGCGTCGCGGCCAGGCTGACCCGGGCGTCGGCCGGGACCCGGTTGCCCGCCTCGACCAGCACGACGTCGCCGGGCACCAGCTCCTCCGCGTCGATCTCGACCGCCTGGCCGTCGCGACGGACCCGCGCGATCGTCTTCATCATCTGCGACGAGCGCCTTGACGCTCTCCTCCGCCTTGGACTCCTGGCGAAGGCCGATCACGGCGTTGAAGACGGTGAGCCCCGCCAGGACGACGGTCGTGCCGGTGTCCCCGGTGACGAGCTGGTTGACGA